>CAVTLP010000029.1:0-130613 GCA_963735555.1 uncultured Acidobacteriota bacterium | reverse complement strand
GCCGGGAGAAAGTCAGTATCGGGACCGAGTCCCATAGGGACGACACATTGGCGCGGAGCTTGCTCTGAACTCTGTGCTCTCTCTGCGTGTCAACCCTTCCGAAAGTAACTTCTGTCTATAAGCCGCTGAAACCAGACCACATCCATCCCACTGCGATTGGCCGAGAATTTCCCCTTGGTCTAGTAAAATAAAGCTAGAACGTAATCACTTGCAAGAGGCGCGGCGAACCAGCTGCGCCTTTTGCTTTTGCACCACAGAACACGGACGGTGGCCCATTCAAAGCCCGATGTTGGCTTTGAGTGGGGAAGTGCACTTCCTCACTTCCTTGATCGTACTTTCGCTGTCCGCTTCACCAGCTAACTCCTGTCTTTTCCTGTACATGGTCGTAACTCATTGATTCCTTGGTAGCTCCGCCTGACCTGCCTTCTAACTCTCGACTTTTCTAGTAAGTAGCCTTACCCCCGGGGAGGGGTATACCCGATGGTCCAATCCTGCCGTCACATCCTCGCCAACCACCAGTGCGGAGCACCCGCCCTCCGCGGCCAGCGCTTCTGCCGCCACCACCGCGACCTCCACAACTGGAAACGCCGCTCCGGCCTCCGCAGCCAGATCACCACCCCAACCCAGACCTACGACCACGGGACCATGCTCGTCCCCGAGCCGAAAGTCTGCCCGCCGCTCGAACTCGAGTTCCCTGAAGACCGCGCCTCCATCCAGATCAACATCTACCGCATCCTCGACTACCTCGCCCGTGGACTCATGGACCGCTCCACCGCCACCGCCCTCATGTACGGCATGCAGGTCGCCCAGACCAACCTCGGCAAGACGCCCCTCCTCGAGTCCGCCCCAGCCCCGTCCTCCCGTTCCCGCACGCAGTCCCGCTCCTCCAGTGACGACGACTCCGAGACCACCTACTCCATCCCTGGCCCCATCCGCACCCGTCACCCGCCCCGTCACCCGCGTCATCCTCACCCCCGAGGGAGACGAGATCGCCCCGCCCGTCGAGATCCTCGAACCCAACGAGGCCGAGCCCATCCACCACCGCCTCTGCCCCTGCCTGCTCTGCGCCGAGAAGTACCGCAACCAGCCCCCCGAAGAACACCACCCCGCCTGCCAGTGCGGCCTCTGCGAAGAACAGGAATCAGAACAGAGCACAGAGCACAGCGCGCAGAGCACAGAATTACCCGGCCAAAGCGCACACCCCGTGGATTGTCATCCCGAGCGGAGCGAAGCGCAGTCGAAGGACCTGCTTCTCGCCGAACCAGGCGAGAGCGACGGTGGCCCATTCAAGCCCGGTGTTGGCTTGAGTGGGACCATAAGAGTGGGAAGCGAACACGCCAGCACCGCCATCCTGAGCCCTGATCCCTGTTCCCTGACCCCCCACGACGGTGGCCCATTCAAGCCCGGTGTTGGCTTGAGTGGGATCACCCCCAAACCCCGCATCGCCCGAGCCGCCTCCCTGCTCTCCGGATCCGCCAGCCGCGACCCCCTCAACCGCCCCTGGTCGGTCGCCGAATACACCTTCGGAGACGCCATCCGCCGCCACGAAGCCCAATACGCCGCCCGCGCCGCCGCCGCCTCGCCGTCGGCATCGAGCCTCCCCCCTACCAGCCCTACCTCACCGGAGGCCTCCGCCCCGGCACCCCCGAATGGGAAGAGGAGCAGCAGATGCAGCAGCACTCCAGCGAATACTGGGCCGAACACTTCCGCGACCAGATCGCCGAACGTCCAGACCTGCAACGCGCCCTCGCGGAAGAAGAAGGAACAGTAACAGAAACGGAACTGGGTGCCCCGCCTTCGCGCAGCTAAGGCGGGATAGCTACCCGGACCTTAGCTACCCGGACCTTAGCTACCCGCTTCTCAGCTACCCGCCTCACCAGCTGTCTTACACTGTTACCGTGCCAGAGACAGAAGATAAGGCCACGCCTGCAGCAGAAAGTACCTGGTGCACAATCGTTGTTCCCTGTTACAACGAAGCCCGCCGTCTCCGCTCGGAGAAATTTGTCGAGTTCGTTCATACGCGGCCGGAGATCGGACTTCTCTTCGTCAACGACGGCAGCAAGGACAACACGCTCGAGGTCCTGGAACGGCTGCAGCGCGTCTGCGGACCTAGCGTCGATGTGCTCAACAAGCCGGTGAACGCAGGAAAGAGTGAAGCTGTCCGCGATGGAATGCTGCGCGCGATCGAACAGGGCAGAAGCAGCTTCGTCGGATTCTGGGATGCCGATCTGGCCACTCCGCTCGAAACCATCCCCGAAATGGTGCAGAAGCTCATCGATCATCCCGACTTTCAGATGGTTTTCGGTTCGCGGGTCAGGCTGCTGGGCAGGCACGTGCACCGCAGGGCGAGCCGGCACTACCTGGGCCGCGTATTCGCGACCATCGTCTCCATCATGCTGCGGCTCCCCATCTACGACACGCAGTGCGGCGCGAAAATCTTTCGCGTCACGCCTGAGCTGCCGCGGATCTTGAGCCAGCCATTTATTTCGCGCTGGGTCTTCGACGTCGAGATACTTGCGCGATTCCTCGCGCTGGACGATGCCAGAGAGAAGAATCTGCGCATGCTGCACGATTCGATCTACGAGTTCACTCTCGATATCTGGGAAGACATCGGAGGATCGAAGGTGAAGCCCGGCGATTTCCTCCTGGCCTTCGTCGATACCTTCAGGATCTACAGAAAGTATCTCCGCTGACACCCGATCACAGGTTCTTCAGGAAGAACTCCGTCATGCTTCGGTAGAGCACCAGCTTCCCCTCTCGATCCTCGAAGACATGACCATGATCGGGAAGAAGGATCAGCGAGGGATACTTCGCCGTCTCCAGGAACTCGTTCAGCAACGTCGTCGTGTTCTCGACATGCACCTGCTCGTCCATCATTCCCTGCACGATCAGCAGC
This sequence comes from uncultured Acidobacteriota bacterium, assembly GCA_963735555.1. Lineage (GTDB taxonomy): Bacteria > Acidobacteriota > Terriglobia > Terriglobales > Acidobacteriaceae > Silvibacterium. Next base: position 127,717 of record CAVTLP010000029.1, on the reverse strand, counting down.
GCGCCCTTCAGGTTCTTGGCATTCTCCGTGGGGCTGGAAGAAAGGTAACCGTCAAGGTTACGAATTGGGTCCTCGAGATAGCGCTCGGCGAAGACCGCATCGTAGAGCTGCCAATCGGTGATCGGAGCCCCGGCAATGCCGGCCTTGTAAGCGACAGGAAGGTCGAGCATGCCATGCAGTGCGAGGAATCCGCCGTAGCCCCATCCATATATGCCCACGCGCGCCGGGTCGACATAGGGCAGCGAGCGAAGGTAGCGGACCGCGTCACGCTGATCGGCCATCTCCTGCGAGGAGAAGCGCAGATGCAGAGGCTCCTCGAACAGGTGCCCGCGACCCGCTGTGCCGCGGTTATCCTGCGCATAGATCATGTAACCCTTCTGTGCCATCATGCGCAGCCACAGAAAGGTGTCGCCGCCCCATACGTCGCGTACTACCTGCTCGCCAGGTCCACCTGCTACGTAGACGATGAGTGGATATTTCCGAGCCTCGTCAAACTCCGGCGGACGGATCGTCAGCGCGTTGAGCTCCTCTCCCATGTGCGTCTTCACGGTAAGGAATTCGACCGGAGGCAGCTTGTACGTAGCAAGCGCCGGAACCGCGTCCTCGTTGATCGTGGCAAGCCTCGTGCCATCGCCGCGGAGCGTACACTGCCGCGGCGGCGTGGATGAGTTTGAGTACGTATCGACGAACTGATGCGCGTCGGGCGAGAAGAGAGCCTCGTGTGTACCCTTCTCCTGCGTGACGCTGGTCAGCCCGGCGCCATCGAGTCCAACCCGATACACCTGCCGCTGCAGCGGGCTCTCCCGCGTTCCCGTCAGAGTAGATCTGTCCGGCTCCCTCGTCCACACCGTCGAGCGAAGTCACCTCCCAGTCTCCATGGGTGAGCTGGGCGAGTTGGCGGCCGTCGGTGTCATAGAGATAGAGATGACGGTAGCCGCCGCGTTCGCTCGACCAGACGAAACGCCGCGAATCCCGCAGGAAGCGCGGGTCGCCGCCGAGATTGATCCAGTAGCTGTCCTTCTCCGATAGCACAACGCGCGATTGGCCAGTCGCGATGTCTACGATGAGCAGGTCGAGAAGCTTCTGGTTGCGGGCGAGATGCTGCACAGCCAGATGACGGGAATCCGGAGTCCAGCTCAACCGCGGCACATATCCTGCCTTTGCGCTGCCAGGATCGATGGTGCGGCGTGGACCGCCGCTCACCGGCTGGACGAATATGCGCACAACTGGCAGCCGTCCGCCCGGCTTCGGATACGCAATGACGCTCTCATGACCATCCGCTGTGCGAAGCGTGTACTTGCTCGTGGCGCGGTCATCGGTCTCGAGATAGGCGATCCGGGAGGAGTCAGGCGACCACCAGTATGCGCTCCGAAGACCGAGTTCGTTGTGGTAAGGCCAGTCGGCTTCGCCTTCGCGAAGGTCGTCGGAGCCGGAGGGAGTAAGTCGATGCGTAGTTCCGTTAGCCGTGCTGGTCAACCATAGCGCGTGATCCCGGATGAAGCTGGCGTGGTGTCCGTCGGGAGAGAGCCTGGCATCGCTCAGCTCGTCGGCGCCGGCGATGAGCGTTCGCACATGGCCGGTGTCGAGGTCGATCCATGCCAGAGATAAGGGTGTAATCAGGAGGAGCGCGCGATCTCCGGGCGCCCACGCGAAGTCGGTGAGTTGCGGCGCTTCGGGTGGATGATCGTCATCGTCGTCCGATCGCTGGGCAGCTTTGGCTGCCTTCAGGACCTGATCCAGTTGCGCGCCGGATACCAGCAAAGCCCGGTGCCCGGTCGCCGGATCGATCGACCAGATCTCGGGAGAAGGCGGCCGTGATGTCTTGGATCGAGACGGGGGCGGCGGCGCAGGAGATTGAAGGAAGGCGAGCCGGGTGCCGTCGTTGCTCCAATGCAATTGCCGGAGAAGTTCTCCGTTCAAACTGGGCTGGCCGACAATGCGGTCAGGAGTGAGTGACTGAATCTGGGACAGTGGCAATTCCTGCGCAAAGAGAGAAGTGAGTAAGAAGAGAGCTGCAGAGCTCCCAACAAAGTGTTTTAGGAGGTGCTTCACCGGATTCATCTATTTCTCCATCTGCCGCTGCCGATATGAGAAGTATCGCGTGAACCAGAGCGAAATGATTACTTTGGTTCGAGTTGCATGGTTACGACCCAAAAGATGTACATGCAGAAATGACGTAGATCGGGATACTATTAACATAGCTACAGCAAAAGGTCCCCCCTACAAACTCTAACCAATCGACGCAGGTCTTAGAGAAGTCCTCGCCTCGTCGATAGCGGCACGGCGGATTTGCAAAGAGAGCGGCAGACAGCTACCAGACTTGCAAAATTCTTTTGCCCTGAATGACAGGCGGTGACCAGGGCGGTGAAGGCGTCTCCCGAACGTGGCGCTCGAGTTGCTGATTCTCGTTGATGCGAGAGTAATAGCTGAACGGTATAGCGGTAGATTGAGGCTCCGGGTAGATCTCGAGAGCAGAAAAAAGGATCGCTTAGATGAGTTTCACTACGACCATTCGAAATGCCCTCCGGTCTCCGGTTGTTCACTCTCCGAAGTGCAAACCCCTTTTGATTTTTTCGCTGGTCATTCTATGCGGCCTGAATATCCTGACCTCTCATGCACAGACCAATGTCACCACCTGGCATAACGACATTGGGCGCACGGGGCAGAACCTGAATGAAACCATCCTGACGACCTCGAATGTCAACGCAACGCAGTTCGGCAAACTGTTCTCACAGCCGGTTGACGGAGCCATCTTCGCTCAACCGCTCTATCTTTCCAACGTCACCATCGCAGGCCAGCAACACAACGTCGTCTTTGTTGCGACAGAGAATGACAGCGTCTATGCGTTTGACGCGGACAGCAATGGCGGCGCGAACACGAGCCCGTTGTGGCAGGCATCGCTGCTCACCGCGGCCCACGGCGCTGCGGCCGGCGCGACCGCCTTTCCCGCTTCTGAGCTCTCCGCGGACATTACACCTGTGGTTGGAATCACTGGCACTCCGGTGATCGATTCCTCCAGCAAAACGCTTTATGTAGTGAGCAAGTCTTTGGAAGGCGGGAAAGCCGTGCAGCGGCTCCACGCGCTGGACGTAACCACGGGCAGCGAAAAATTCAATGGCCCAGTGGTGATTACGGCCACAGTCAACGGAACCGGAAACGGAAGCGTGAGCGGTAAGCTCACCTTCGATCCGATGTGGGAGAACCAGAGGCCGGCGCTGTTGCTGCTCAACGGGATCGTCTATGTAGGGTTTGCCGCCCACGGCGACAACGGCCCTTGGCACGGCTGGATTCTCGGCTATAACGCCAGCACCCTGGTCCAGACCGGAGTTTTCAACGCCTCTCCGAACGGCGTAGGAGCCGGATTCTGGATGTCGGGCGCCGGTCTGGCAGCCGATCAGTTGAATCCGTCGACCCTGCCCTACGGCCGCATGTTTGTGCCGACTGGCAATGGCGACTACACCGCGACCACCCCTTATAACGGAACGATGGATTTCGGGGACAGCATTCTACGGCTGGACTTGAGCAACGGCGTGCCAACGATTCAGGATGAGTTCACGCCTTCCAATCAGGCGTCTCTCGATGGATCGGACAATGATGTGGCTGCGGGCGGTCTGATGGTGCTGCCCACCCAGACTACCGGCAGCTATCCGAATCTGCTGGTCCAGACGGGCAAGGCTGGCAATACCGTTGTACTCAACCGCGAGAACCTGGGCGGCTACAACACGACCGACAATGTAGTGCAGGAAACCAATCTTATCGCGTCCTTCGGCGCCTGGAGTAGCCCCCTGCTTACTGGAACGGAACGGTCTACTATGCCGGGCAAATAGATAATCTGATCGGATCCCCGCTGGCCAACAGCAAATTGTCCACCACCCCGGCGAGATCCTCGGAGTCGTATGCCTGGCCGGGTGCCACTCCCGCGATCTCCGCGAACGGCGCCACTCAGGGGATTGTGTGGACGATCGATGCCTCCGCCTACTCGACAAGCGGAGCAGCCATCCTGGCGGCGCACAATGCCAGCAACGTAGCGACGACTTTGTACTCCAGCAGCACGAACGCCTCGCGTGACAATGCGGGTCCGGCGGTCAAGTTCACTGTGCCAACGATCGCGAACGGCAAAGTCTATGTGGGTACGGCAAACCAGGTGAGCGTCTATGGGCTGCTTGCTGGAACGCAACAGGCGGCGACACCGGTCCTGACGCCCGGGACAGAGTCCTTCAATGGCAGCGCGTCGATAACCATCACCGATAGCACGCCGGGCGCGACGATCTACTACACCACAAACGGAACCACGCCGACTGCATCTTCGACGCTGTACACGGGCGCAATCACGGTAAGCGCGACAGAGACCATCAATGCGGTTGCCAGCGCCAGCGGCTACCTTGTCAGTCCTGTAGCCTCGGCGACCTATACAAACATCACGCAGGCTAGCGCACCGACTTTCTCTCCAGTTGCAGGAACCTATACCGTTGCGCAGTCGGTCACGATCAGCGACGTCACAACGGGCGCGACCATTTACTACACGACAGACGGAAGCACGCCGACCACGTCATCGACGAAGTATGCGGGTACCGCCATTACGGTGAGCGCGACCGAGACCCTCAATGCGATTGCTGTCGCCTCGGGCTACAGCAACAGCAACGTCAGCAGCGCGACCTACACGATTCAACCCGTGGGCAGCGGCGGAATCAACTTTAGCCAGGGTTTCGCCAATTCGCAGGGGCAGATGATCTTTAACGGCAGTACGGCCTTGGACGATTCCCGTCTGCAGCTGACCAGCGGCGGGCTCAACCAGGAGGGCACGGCGTGGTTTGCAACGCCGGTGAATGTTCAATCCTTTTCTACAACTTTCACCTTCCAGCTATCGAATCCGGCGGCGGACGGAATCACCTTTGCGATCCAGAACCAGGGCACGGCCGCATTGGGAATTTATGGCACGGGTCTCGGGTATGAGTACATTCCTACCAGCGTGGCAGTGAAGTTCGATCTCTTCAATAGCGCGGGCGAGGGGCCGGATTCGACCGGTATCTACACCAATGGCGCCGCACCCACCGTTCCAGCAATCGATTTGAGTTCTACCGGTATCAACCTGCACAGTGATGACACGATGTCCGTGCAGTTGGTCTACAACGGTGCCAGCCTGGCGATGACGATCACCGATACCGTGACACAGGCAACATATTCAACGAGCTTTGCGATCAACATTCCGGCAACCGTCGGCGGCAATACAGCCTATGTCGGCTTTACCGGTGGCACCGGCGGTTTGACTTCATCGCAGAAAATACTTACCTGGACTTATACTCCTGGCGCCGTGCTGCCGACCCCGACGTTCTCGCCTGCCGCGGGAACCTATACGACGGCGCAGTCGGTGACCATCACCGACAGCTCGTCGGGTGCGACGATCTACTACACGACCAACGGAACTACGCCGACCACGTCCTCGACGAAGTACACCGGCACGCGATTACGGTGAGCTCGACGGAGACTCTGGAGGCAATCGCGGTAGCCTCCGGCTACACCAACAGCGCGGTGGCGTCGGCGGCCTACACCATCGCTCCACTGCTGCCGACACCGACGTTCTCGCCCGCCGCTGGGACCTACACCACGGCGCAGTCGGTGACCATCTGCGATGGCACGTCCGGCGCGACGATCTACTACACGACCAACGGCACTACGCCGACCACGTCCTCGACCAAGTACACGGGCACAGCGATTACGGTGAGCTCGACGGAGACGCTGGAGGCGATCGCGGTCGCCACGGGCTACACCAACAGCGCGGTCGCGTCGGCGGCCTACACCATCGCTACCGTGCTGCCACGCCGACGTTCTCGCCCGCCGCCGGTACCTACACCTCGGCGCAGTCGGTGACTATCTCCGATAGCACGTCGGGCGCGACGATCTACTACACGACCAACGGCACGACGCCGACCACGTCCTCGACCAAGTATACGGGCACGCGATCACGGTGAGCTCGACGGAGACGCTGGAGGCGATCGCAGTCGCCACCGGCTACACCAACAGCGCGGTCGCGTCGGCTGCCTACACCATCGCTTCCGTGCTGCCACGCCGACCTTCTCGCCCGCCGCCGGGACCTACACCACGGCGCAGTCGGTGAGCTCTCAGCGATGCTACGTCCGGCGCGACGATCTACTACACGACCAACGGCACCACGCCGACCACGTCATCGACCAAGTACACCGGCGCAGCAATTACGGTGAGCTCGACGGAGACGCTGGAGGCGATCGCAGTCGCCACGGGCTTCACCAACAGCGCGGTCGCGTCGGCTGCCTATACCATCGCTCCGGTGTTGCCACGCCGACCTTCTCGCCCGCCGCCGGTACCTACACCACGGCGCAGTCGGTGACCATCAGCGATGGCTCGTCGGGCGCGACCATCTACTACACGACCAACGGCACTACGCCGACCACCTCATCGACCAAGTACACCGGCACACGATTACTGTCAGCTCGACGGAGACGCTGGAGGCGATCGCAGTCGCCACGGGCTTCACCAACAGCGCGGTCGCCACGGCGGCCTACACCATAAGTTCAGTTCTGGCGACGCCGACCTTCTCGCCCGCCGCGGGTGCTTACACCACGGCGCAGTCGGTGACCATCAGCGATAGCTCATCGGGCGTGACCATCTACTACACGACCAACGGCACGACGCCGACCACCTCCTCGACCAAGTACACCGGCCGCAATTACGGTCAGCTCGACGGAGACGCTGGAGGCGATCGCAGTAGCCACGGGCTATACCAACAGCGCGGTGGCGTCGGCTACCTACACCATTGCCGCGGCTCAGCCGGTGTTTCACCCCCGCAAGGGACCTACACGACCGCCCAATCGGTGGCTATCAGCGATACTACACCGGGTGCGACGATTTACTATACGACCGACGGAACCAATCCGACCACATCCTCGGCAGTCTACACGAGCTCCGTTACCGTAAGCGCGACGGAAGTGATCAAGGCGATCGCCATGGCCACGGGCTATACCACGAGTCCGGAAAACGCAAGCCTTTACACGATTGCTCCGGTCTTGGCGACGCCGACGTTTTCGCCCGCAGGCGGGATCTATACGACGGCGCAGTCGGTCTCCCTCAGCGATGCCGTATCGGGCGCGACCATCTACTACACAACTAACGGAATCACGCCGACTACCGCATCGACGAAGTACACCGGCACTCCGATCTCCGTAAGTTCGACGCAGACCATCAAGGCGATTGCGGCTGCTTCGGGCTACACCAACAGCGCCGTGGGAACAGCAGCTTACACCATTCAGGCCGCAGCCTCGAGCATCAACTTCAGCGGAGGTTTTGCGGCAGGGCAGATGGTTCTGAAAGGCACCGCGCAGTTGAACGGCTCAGGCCTGCAGCTGACCAATGGCGGCCAAAGCCAGGCGGGCACAGCGTGGTATGGCGCTCCCGTAAATGTTCAATCCTTCACTACAGACTTCACTTTCCAACTGACAAACGCGGCGGCAGATGGAATCACTTTCACTGTTCAGGGCCAGGGTACGGCCGCGTACGGGATTTTTGGTGCAGGACTCGGGTACGAGTACATTCCAACAAGCGTGGCCGTGAAGTTCGACCTGTTCAACAACGGCGGAGAAGGTGCCGATTCAACGGGCCTGTTCACGAACGGGGCTATGCCGTCGGTTCCGTCCATCGATTTGAGTTCCACGGGCATCAACCTGCACAGTGGAGATACGATGGCCGTGCATATGGTGTACAACGGCACCACTCTGGCGATGACGATCACCGATACCGTGACCAAGGCGGTATATTCGACCAGCTTTGCGATCAACATACCGGCAACAGTCGGTGGCAACGTTGCCTACGTCGGGTTCACCGGGGGCACTGGCAGTCTGTCGGCGACCCAGACTATCCTCACCTGGACTTACACGAATTAGGGCATCATCCTGAGGGTGTACGAGCCTCGCGTCCTGCTGGGAGCGTGGTCTTCTGCTACGAGTGATCGAGAAGTTCAGAGCCGGATCGGAATAACTAGAAGAGTTCTCGAATCATCTCCGCGCGCAGGTTATTCCAGAAGCTCTTTGTGTTCAACAGAGCTCGTTCCCGTGCCGCTTCTGCCGCGCGAACCAGTAACTCTCGATCTTTATGGAATTGCGCGATACCGTCGGCCAGACCCTCGGCGTCGGCGTTCGGTGTGATCAGGCCATCCACCTGGTGGCGTACTGTGTCCTGGCTTGCCGCGGAGCGGAACGCGATCACCGGAAGACCGCCGGCCATTGCGTCGAAAAAGGCTCTCCCGAAATCTGTGGTGAGATGGGGCATGAGAAAAACATGCGCGCCCGCAAGGGCTTGGCGAAGCTGGGGACCTGGCTTCACGGTACCGGGAAACTCGATGCTTTCGGTGATGGCCAGTTTCTGCGCCAGGAGCTTGAGCGACTCTAATTTGCCCCCTTTCCCGTACACCGTCGCATGCACGGGGATGTTTCTCTGCTGCAGGATCGATATCGCGCGTACGATGAAATCGATACCTTTGAGCGACTCCATCCGGCTCGCGTCAATGAGGCGCAACGGCGCGTTGCTCCGTATCTCGGCGCATCTTGCCTTGAATGTCTCCGCGTCAATGACATCTTCTTTTTCATGGACCGGCTGCCGGATTTGCACGGCGTTGGCCGCATATTCGCGATAGCGTGTAACGGCGGCCGGTGTGTGGAGGAAGCTGAGCGAGGCATTGGCGACGCGCTTTCGCACCTCGCGGTCAAGGTGGTTCAGGTCTCTCCGGCGGCGCAGCTTCTGCAGGGCATTTTTCTCAGTCCGGACCCATTCCCAGTTGAGCATGTCGTAGAAATCCTCGGCTACGACAAACAACGTCTTCTTGTTAAGCTGAACCGCAAGATCGTGTCCGAACCAGAGCGGGGTGTAGGGCGGAAAGAGGTTCGAGGAATGGATCAGATCGCTGTTGTTGACTGCGGGCCGCAGGGCAGACCGAACCCGCCGGGCAAAGGTTACATCTGCCCTGCCTCGGTGGACCGGCAGCCCAAGGAATTCAAAGCCGTCAGCCTTCGACACTGAGTCCGTTGCTGGACCCCATCCCTGGATATCCTCGACCCTGGCCAGCTCAGGCGCTGCGATGGTCACCGGTCCGACCGATGCGACCAGTCCCCTCAGGTCCTCAGCCCACAGGCGGTCCATCACCGCCGATGTGCCTTGCCGGGCGAAAGGAATGTGTGTGACCAGCAGATAACGCAAGGTTTCCTCAGGTTGTCGTTGCTCGGCGGATGGGTCAAGTGTATACCACGCGTTTGCACTCGAAAGCTCGCGCACGACGGCGGAGAAGATGCGTCGATGGCGGCACGAAGAGGACGAATCGATCGATGGATTGATGGATCGATGGATCGATGGATCGATGAATCCCGATCGGGTGAGAGCGATGGAGCCCTATCCGTCGACCTTGCGCAGCCCGATCGGAACGGCCGGTACTCCGGCCACCGTCGAACCGGGCGCGACGTCCCGTGTCACGACGGCGTTTGCGCCGACCGTCGCGTTGTCGCCGATCGTGACTCCGCCCAGCACCGTGACACTGCGCCCGATCCAGACTTCTTTGCCGATAACGATTGGCTTCGCGGTGTGGCCCGATTCTCTGAAGCTGCGTTCCTCAGTACGCTGATGGTTGGCGTCGCGGATGCTGGCGTATTCGCCGATCATGCTGCCGGCGCCGATCGAGATGCCTGCCATGGCGACAATATGCGCTCCGCGGGAGATGACCACACTGTCGCCGATGTCAATCCACGCGTCTTCCTGTGTTTCAAGATGCAGGCCAGCGTAGAGAAGTACGTTCTCTCCAAAGCGGATGTTGCGGGTCCCGTCAACGAAAGCTTTGCCCTCGATGACAGTCGACGCCGGCAGTGTCGTCGTGAGGTCAGCGGAGAGGGCCGCATGCGCATAGAGGCGAGTTAGATCTTTCCGCAAGCCGCGCGTAACACGCAGGATAAAGGACAGGACGTGACTGAGCAGAAATTTAAGGTTACGCTTCATGCCGTCCCTTCCGATTGATCGCGCGGTTGCCTCAAATGGATTATGCTCCACTTCACCAGGGCCGCGGTGGCGAGATGCGGCCGCCCTGAGTGTCTTTCCACGCCTGCTTCATAAGCGCAATGAGATTACGATATTCCCTCGCGCGTGCCTGCCGCCGCTGGTCGCCGCTGAAACGATTCCGTAACACAGTGAGATGGTAGAGCCCGAGTTCCAGCATTTTGGCGCGCCACGCCGCAGAGCCGTGATGCTTGCGGTAGTAGAGCAGCGTGCTGCGCATCCGCCAGAGCACAAGTTGTGCGCCGGCCGAGGACATCTCTAAGGACTTGACCTGGCGTGACGACTCGCCTCCGATGTGAATCACGACGATATCGGGCCAGTACCAGATTTCGAATCCGGCGTCGCGAATTCGCCGGCACAGATCGACCTCTTCGGAATAGAGAAAGAACTCAGGATCGAAGATGCCTGCCTTCGTCAGGGCTTCGACGCGAATGATCGAGAACGCGCCGGGAACCCAATCCGTCTGCGCCGGCACCATTGGATCGGCCCATGTCCTGTCAAAGCTGCCGAAGAGTCGCGACTTGGGAAACCTGCTGGCCAATCCCGTCAGCACGAAAAAATCCGTCAGGATGGAAGGGAACATGCGCGCCGATGGCTGCCATGAATTGTCCCGCCCCACAAGCCGTGCCCCCGCCAGGCCCACGGAGGGTCGCTGATCCATGTGTTGTACAGCCAGGGTAAGGGCATTGGGACAAAGAAAAGCATCGGAGTTGAGCAACACCGAATAACGCCCGCGCGCGACCTCGAGCGCGACATTGTTCGCGGATGCGAATCCCAGGTTCACTTCGCTGCGAAAGAGCCGGACGTTGGGGAATTCCTTCTCGACCATATCCGGCGAGCCGTCAGAGGAATGGTTATCCACCACCAGAATCTCGACGCGAAGTCCGGCGGACTCGCGCTCGATCGATTGGAGGCACTCGCGCAGGACATTCCGTGTATTAAACGAGACGATCACGATCGAAATATCGACCGGATCGCCCGAAGAGTCGAGAATTGGCATGTATCCTGCAGGTTCTTTCAGATGAGGCAAAGCTCGAAATTGGATGCCAGCAACTTCAGATTAACAGGCAGGTTATAGTGCTCGACCACGTGGGCGCGGCCGGAGGCGCCGAGCCGCTCTCTCAAAGCACGGTCTAGAATAAGCGACTCGATCGCTGCGGCAAATGACTCTACCGAAGAGGGCGGCACCAGCAGGCCATCTACCTTATCCCGGATCAACTCAGGGATGCCAGCCACGCTGGTACTGACACAGGGGATACCCATGGCCATGGCTTCCATTAAGGCAACGGGAATACCCTCCGCGAAGCTTGCCAGCGCAAAAATGTCGGCTCTGGCGATCTGTTCGCGGGTCTGATCGTGGTTGAGAGCTCCGCGGAAGGTGACATCTTCGCCGAGTTGAAGTTCCGCAACCTCGCGTTCCAGGCTGGCGTGCTCCGGCCCGTCACCAATATAGGTGAGGTGTACCGCGTGGCCCTTGGAGCGTACGAGAGAGAATGCCTGGAGGAGGATATGCTGCCCTTTGGCAGCCACCAGGCGGCCGACACACACAATCTGTAAGGGTAGCCTTGCCTCGTGCGGGGCCGGCCTGAATTCTTCCGTGTCGACGCCGAGCCGGACTACATGCATTTTGCTCCAGTGATCCGGGTGAGAGTACTTCATCAGCTGGCTGCGGCAAAAGTCGCTGATGCAGAAGATGAACTTCGCCCGCTCTATCTTGCGGGGAAGATAACACTGCTCAGCTTCATAGAACTCTTCGGGACCATGGATAGTCATGGAGTAGTCGAATTCCCAGGCATCGGCTGCCAGCATGGCCACGGTCGAGACGGCCCCGCCGAAGTGCACATGAAGATGACGAAGGCCCCGCCGGTGCATCCAGAGGCCGAGCAGAAATGCCTCGACCACATAAAAGAGTGCGAAGATTCTGAGAGATAGATCCCATCGGCCGAGACCGGCCGCGGCTCTCAATCCACGGAAGATTACTTTTGGACGCGAAAACGTAATCGTTACTAAAGTGCGCAAAGCCCCCCAGACACCAGTTCGTTTTAGATAATAGGTTCTGCGGGCCTCTTCTGCTTCTTGCGCCGGCAGTTTGGAAATCGGCCGGTCCGGGGGATTCACGGAGGCTGTCTCGATCTCGAAGCCAATTTCGCGCAAGCCAAGAATTTCCTTCAGAAAGAACGTGTGGGAAATAGCCGGATACCGGCTAAGAAAGTAAGCCATACGAATTTTTGGAGTGGATGGCATGACTCTAGAGTCCAGAAACAAGAATACTCACTCCAGTCTTCTGGAGCACTTACCTGAATGGGCCACACTGCATGAGGCTGGTCCGGGAGGGGAGGGGTGGACACCGAAAGCAGATTCATTGAAATTTTGGCCGACTACGTCGAATCAACCAGAGTTCGCAAAGCAAGTAACTTAGAGTAACAGGCCTATTCCTCAGCGCTGCTCCATTTTTCGCACAGGAGCCAGATTATGAGCGCGTCGACCAGGCATCAGCAGTCGAAGTATGTCATTTTTTCTTCCTTGTTTCTACTCGCATTTCTGAGCGCGGCGCGCGATAGCGTTGCCCAGAGGACGCAACTGACCGACATTCAGATCGTCGGCACGGTCGTGCAGCCCTCTGTCACCCGGCTGGGAATCAATCTGGGCGACCAGACCTCCTACGACTCCGGCCAGATGATGAAGAACCTGATTTTCGGAAACAGCGGGTTCGAAGGCATGAAGTACCGCAGCATTCTCAATTGTGTGGCGGTCACGGATACAACCTGCACGGACGCGAATATTTACAGTCACCAGCCTGGCGATTTCTGGACAGGTGGGACCTACCAGGTGATCTCCGGTAGCCAGTCCGGCGTTGCGGGGAACATCGCCGGAAGCGTGTCAAATTACATTCCGAGCTGCTCGGTAACGCCCTGCGGGCAGCAGCAAGTCACTTTCGACAGGAGTGTTCCTCTGGCGGCGGGGGATTATGTCGTTGTCACGAACAGTTTCCCTGGAAACGGGCAGGTCAACTGGGCGACGAGCACCTCGGGTGATGCCACAGTGACTACGGAACTCACTGATCTGTCGCCGGAGACCCCAGGTACGCAGGCGCTCCAGATGACAGCCACTGGGGCAAATGATGCGGCATTGCTTGTCAGGCGATGGGACACAACGGATGGTCACACTTTCCTGCAGATGAATGGAAGCTATCGCCTGAGCTTTCGCGCGAAGGGTATGGGCGGCAGTAATCAAGTGAGTGTGGAGGTAAGCCGCCAGACCAGTGAGGCGGCATTTCTTCAGCAGACCGTCACCTTGACACCCGATTGGGCGGACTACGATCTGGACTTCCCCGCAGATGAGGACGGAAGCGAAATTGGACATCTGCAGCTCATATTCACGATCGCCCAATCGGCGATGCTGATCGACGATGTTTCGCTGATTCGGATCGATTCCGACCCGGCGAATACGACTGCGTTTCGAGACGAGGTTGTGAATGCACTGAAAGAGCTGCAGCCGGGAGTGCTGCGCATGAATACCTCCGCAGCGATTGGAGCTGATCTCTACGATCAGATCGCCCCGCCTTTTGCCCGCTACCGCGAAGGTGCATTCACCAACTCCGCCGTCCAATCCAACATTCCGTACGGGATCCCGGAGTTCCTTGAGCTCTGCGCCGCTGTTGGAGCCGATCCATGGCTCTCGATTCCCACGGCGACGACGCCGCAGGAGATGGCGGATTTCATGGACTACCTTGAGGGCTCCGGATCGACCCCGTATAGCGCGACCCGCGTTGCCGAGGGTCAGTCCGCACCCTGGACATCGGTCTTCTCCACCATCCACATCGAACTCGGAAACGAAACGTGGAACAACGCATTTGCCGGTGACACGATGGCTTATCCGGCCTATCCGCTGTGGGCCAACCAGGTCTTCGGATCTGCGCGGAATTCTCCCGGCTTCGATGCCGGTAAGTTCGATCTGGTGCTGAGCGGATGGGCCGCCAATCCGGGCTACAACAGAACGTTGCTCAAGTACGGCACGCAGCAGGACTCGATCAGCATCGCGCCCTACATCGCGGACAAGGTGAACAAGGGCTCCATGCTGAGCTTGTTCCAGGCCTTGTTTGCCGAACCTGAATGGCTGGACAGTCCGGGCGGTTCTGTCTACCAGACCATCGCGCACGCGTCTGACCTGATGACAGCCGCGCCAGGCGTCTCGCGCCCGACAAAGACCAATGTCTATGAAGTGAATTTGAGCACACTCAGCGGAACCATCACGCAGGCGCAATCGGACCAGCTTGTTCCTTCTGTGGGCGCCGGCATCGCGCTCGCCGATCACATGCTGCAGATGATGAGGCTTGGCGTCTCCACTCAGATGACCTATGAGCTGCCGGGTTTTGCGAACAGAGGCTCAAATGGAAATACGGTGCAGGTGTTCGGCATGGTTATCGACATGGGCCCGACCAACCTCCGCAGACCTTCGTTCCTCGCCGAAGCGCTCGCCAATACGGCAATCCAGGGAGACATGCTCGCGACAGTGCAGACCGGTACGAATCCCACCTGGAACCAATCGCTCAGCACCGATGGCGTGATGTTAAGCGGAGCACACGCAATTCAGTCGTTTGCGTTCTTGAGTGGGACTTCGCACAGCGTGGTTCTTTTCAACCTTAGTGTCACGCGTTCGCTGCCCGTCATTTTTTCGGGGCCGAATGGGCCGAGAGGAACAGTGCAAGTCAGTCAGTTGACGTCGGCAAACATCACCGACAACAACGAAACCTCGGATACGGTGGAGACAACGACGACCTCCGCCAATATCAGGGCCTCGGTGCCTTATGTGCTGCCTCCCTATTCGATGACTGTATTGAGCTGGACCGGTTCGGGAAGTCCCGCGCCCATCGCCGCAGCTACACCGACCTTCAGTGTCGCGGGTGGAACCTATGCCTCCGCACAGACAGTGACGATCACGGATGATATGGCCGGCGCGGTGATCTACTACACCACTGACGGCACAACGCCCACCAGGTCTTCTACACGCTACATCGGTCCGGTCACAGTGAACTCGACACAGACCGTCGAAGCGATCGCGGTATCCAGGGGGCATACCGGGAGCGAGGTAACAGCGGTAACCTACACCCTTAACGCTTCAGCCGCGTCCGAGCCAGCCTCGCAGTAACAATCGCGGTCAACATTCAGCGCTGAGTAGAAATGCCTCGATCATGTAAAGAAAGGCGTAAATTTTACGGGTGTAATGAACGGCCACCAGTTTTCTGGCGGGCTTCAGGACATCAGAAGCTACTCTCAGATACCAAAAGTAACAGTTACCGACATACTAAGATCTTTCCAAAATGCCTCTTGTTAGACACAATAGGTCTGTAAGCCCCTCCTGCTTTCGCAAGCGATAGCCTGGAAAGCAGCGGATCGGTACGCTTGCGATTAATGGCGCTACGATTCGGCTTTCAATCTCGAAACCAATCTGGCTCGAACGAGGGAGTTCTTCAGGAAGACGTAAGGAAATTTCTGCCTCTCCGTTCAGGAGGAAGCCTGCGTTTTTCATCGAATTTTAGGGGGACGTTTTGATGGTAATGGTTTACAGTAATAAAAAACTATTTGCTTTAGTTACTATCGGCTCATCCTTGAGCTCTTCTCTGCCGATTACGAAAATTACAGAAGGCTAATCCGGGCGGGGAAGAAGGACTCAAAAATTAGAATTTTATAAGGGATCTGGACGGCCTAGTATACTAAGCCAACATTCCCCTCAATAAGTAACTAAAAGTAACAAGCCCGTTCCTCGCTCATATCCGTTTTTTTACATCTTGGAGTGAATCATGCACTTGTCGACCAGGTACATACAGTCGCGGTACGCCATCTTCTTTCTCTTCTCTATTGCGGCATTCCTGAGTGCTCCGCTTGATAGCTTTGCTCAGACCACAACCCCAACAAACATTCAGATTTCGAACGCGTATGTGCAGCCTTCTGTCACCCGGTTGGGAATCAATCTTGGAGACCAAACCTCCTATGATTCGGGCCAGATGCTGAAAAATCTGGTCTTTGGTAACAGTGGTTTCGAAGGCATGAAGTACCGGAGCATTCTGAACTGTGTCGTCGTAGCTGCAAATTCCTGCACGGACACGAACACCTACAGTCACCAGCCCAGCGGCTTCTGGACGGGCGGGACCTATCTGGTTGTCTCGGGTGCGCAGACCGGGGTGGCCGGAAATATCGTTGCGAGTGTTGCGATTCCTACATCGTGCTCGGGTTGCGGGCAGCAGATCGTTACCTTCGATAAGAGTCTCGGCCTCGCAGTGGGAGACTATGTGGCGGTCACCAATAGTTTCCCTGGGAACGCACAGGTCGGCTGGCAGACAAGTGTCACCGGCGCCGCGACTCTGACCACGGACCTGACCGATTTATCGCCGGAGACCCCAGGCAAGCAGGCGCTGCGAATCACCGCGACCGGGGCAAACGATTCCGCCTCTGTGGTTCACGGATGGGACACAACAAACGGCCGCTCGTTCATTCAGATGAATGGGCACTTTAGCGTGACCTTTCGCGCGAAAGGTGTGGGCGGCAACAATATTCTGAACGTAAATGTTGAGCGTCTGACTGCGGGATGGAGTTACTTTCTGAACCAGAACGTCACACTTAGTCCCAATTGGGCCGACTATACCCTGACCTTCACCGCCAACGAAAATGGCAGCGCGGTGGGACCTGTTCGGCTCGCGTTTCAGGTTGCGCAGGCGGCGGTGCTGCTAGATGACGTGTCCTTGACGCAAACGGACTCTGACCCGACGAACACGACCGCTTTTCGCGACGATGTGGTGAATACGCTGAAAGAGCTCCGGCCGGGTACGATTCGCATGAATACGACCTCGGAGATTGGAGCAGATCTGTATGATCAGATCGCTGTGCCTTTCGCCCGCTACCGCGAAGGAGCCTTCACGAGCTCCAGCCTCATCTCCCAACTTCCCTACGGCATCCCGGAGTTCCTGCAGCTCTGCGCCGCGGTTGGAGCCGATCCATGGCTCTCAATTCCGACGGCGACCACCCCGCAGGAGATGGCCGATTTCGTCGATTACCTTACCGGGTCCGGATCGACAACCTATAGCAAGATTCGCGTTGCGCAGGGCCAGGTCGCACCCTGGACGTCCGTTTTCTCAACCATCCACATCGAACTTGGAAACGAAACATGGAACACTGGGTTTGCCGGCGACGCTATGGCCTATCCGGCCTACCCGCTGTGGGCCAACCAGGTCTTCGGAGCCGCGCGAAAATCTCCCGGTTTCGATCCCGACAAGTTCGATCTGGTACTGAGCGGTTGGTCAGTCAGTCCGAACTACAGCAATTCGATTCTGAACTACAGCACTCAGCACGACTCGATCAGTATTGCGCCCTACCTCGCAGACGTAATCAACAACGTATCGACGACGAGCCAGTTCCAGAATTTGTTTGCAGAGCCTGAATGGCTCGACAGCCCGGGCGGCACCGTTTACCAGAATGCTGCCTTCGCGGCGAAACAGATGACTTCGGCGTCGGGCACAAGCGTTCCTACAAAGCTCAGCGTCTACGAGACGAATCTGGGCGCGTATGCCGGTACAATCACGCAAGCCGAATCCAACCTGTTCGTTCCTTCCGTGGGCGCTGGCGTAGCACTCGCGGATCACATGCTGCAGATGATGAGACTTGGGGTCAACACGCAGAATGTCTACGAGTTGCCAGGCCTGGGAAACACAGCCAACAATGGAAACAACCTCCAGCTCTTCGGGGTCGTGATCGACATGAGCACGAACAATTGGCGCCGCCCAACGTATCTGGGCGAAGCGCTGGCAAACTCCGCCATTCAGGGAAGCATGCTGGCGACCGTGCAGACCGGGGCAAATCCCACATGGAACCAGCTTCTAAGCAGTGAAGGCGTGCAGATGATCGGCGCCCATCAGATTCAATCCTTTGCCTTCCTGAGCGGAACCTCACACAGCGTGGTTGTTTTTAACCTGAATGCTACAAGCTCCTTGCCCGTCACCTTCTCGGGGCCCAATGCACCGTCGGGAACGGTGCAGGTCAGCCAATTGACGTCGGCAAACATCACCGACAACAACGAAACCTCAAACACGGTTAAGACAACGACGACTACCGCCAGCATCAGTGCAACGGTCCCCTACAATCTCCCCCCGTATTCGATGACCGTGTTCAGTTGGACAGGGTCGGGGACGATCGTAGGAGCAGCACAGACGGCAGCACCCGTCTACGGACTGGCCCCCGGAACATACTCCACTCCACAGACTGTGACGATTTCTGATTCCACACAGGGCGCGCTCATTTATTACACGACGGACGGCACCACGCCGACCACGTCCTCAACGTTGTACACGGGCCCCATTACTGTAGGCCTGTCGCAGACCATTCAGGCGATCGGCGTGGCCCCGTTCTACGTGAACAGTCCCGTCGCGTCATCCACTTACACCATCCAGGTCCAGAACGTCAGTTACAGTGGAGGCTTTGCGGCGTCGCAGGGACAGATGGTTCTCAACGGCTCTGCGGCACTCAGCGGTTCAGCTTTGCTCTTGACCAACGGCGTGGCAAATAACGCCGGATCGGCATGGTATTACATCCCCGCAAACGTGCAGGCATTCACCAATGACTTTACCTTCCAGCTGACGAATGCGACGGCGAATGGTTTCACCTTCGCCATTCAGAACCAGGGTACGTCTGCGAAAGGAATATGGGGCCCCGGGCTGGGATATCAGTACATCACCCCAAGCGTTGCCGTGAAGTTCGACCTGTACAGCACGAAAGGGAATGGTTCGACCGGGATCTACACCGCCGGGGCGATACCGTCGACTCCTCTCACCGATCTAAGTTCAACGGCGATCAATCTTCACAGTGGCGACACGATGGCCGTTCATATGGTGTATGACGGCGCAACTCTTACGATGACCATCACCGATACGGTCACGAAAGCGCTGTACACAACCAGCTTTGCCATCAACATTCCTGCCGTCGTCGGGAACAACACGGCTCTGGTTGGGTTTACCGGTTCTACCGGGAATTTAACCGCAACGCAAAAAATCCTTACATGGAATTTTGTTTCCAGCGCAAGCCATACCACAGCAACGCCGACGTTCAGCGTCGCGCCCGCGACCTACACCACGGCGCAGACGGTGACCATCAGTGATGCTACATCCGGCGCAACGATCTACTACACAACCAACGGCACGATACCGACCACATCCTCAACGAAGTACACCGGTCCTATCACCGTATCGTCATCGGAGACCATCGAGGCGATCGCGGTAGCTTCCACCACAACTGGCACTGGCTCGTCAGCCGCGAGCAGTTCCACCAGCGCAATAGCCACGGCAGCCTACACCATTGCCGCCTCGGGTGTCGCCGCGCCCACCTTCAGTGAGCCCGGCGGAGCCTATGGACCGCCGCAGGCGGTGAAGCTCGCGGTTGCAACGGCGGGCGCGACCATCCACTACACCACGGATGGAAGCACGCCCACCGCGTCCTCGGGGAACTACTGGGAGCCCATTTACGTGGGACATTCGCAGACCATCAAGGCTATCGCCATCGTGCCAGGCTCCCCCAGCAGCGCAGTGGTCACGGCCACCTACACTATCGGCGCGACGCCTTAACTCGACGGAAGTCGAATCACTAAATAGCAGCAAGAGGTCGGGCAGCAATTCCAAACCTGGGATTGCTGCCCTTTCATTTTCGAAGTCCCCTGCGCCCGTGTATCTGACTCACTCTCCGGCCCGTTCTGACAGGACCAGCTCGAAGTAGATGAGAGGCGCGTTGCGGTAGATCGTGCGGCCGCTTTCGTGGAGGCCGCATTTCGCGTAGAAGGCTCCGGCGCCGGCGTCGGCATCGAAGGCGTCGAGACGGATGGCGTCGGCCGGCCACGCACGAACCTGTTTCGCCGCTTCCTTGATAAGCATCTGGCCGATGCCACGGTGCTGCATGGCGGGAAGAACCGCCATGCTGACGAGATAGAGTGCTTTCTTTACCGGCGTGAAGTAGGAGACATCGATGGCCCAGGGTTTTTTGGTCTGGAGGTTCAGGGTTCCAACGATCTTTTTGCCCCTCAGGGCGATCAGTACGCGCGAGTGACGCATGGCGAAAAGCGCAGCTCGTTCCGTCATCGCCGAAGACCAGGGTCCCTTCCCGTGGCGGCGAGTGAGATCTTCAGCGACGGCGGTGTGCAGCGCGGCCAGTTCGGGTGCGTCTGCTTCGGTGGCGATGGAGAAGGAGAGCTTGATCCGTCGGCTGCTGTTTGAGGCTGTTGACAAGCTCCGCTCCCATTTCGCGACCCTGCCGGGTCAGGGCTGATCTCCGATGTTACTCGAAGCGGCGATGCTGGAGCACAGGTGGATTGGTTTGCGTAGACTGACTCAGTGAAAGTTACGATTGCATCGATTGCAGGGCGGGCGCGGAGTGAGCACTTCGATGCCCTGGTGGCGGAGTATGTGAGCCGCATGGCGGCGTATGCTCCGACTGAGACGGCTGGTCTTCAAAACGAGCGAGGCATTCTTCGAGTCGATCGAGAAGCAGCGGTCACGGATGGGGTCTGTGCTGGTGCTGTTGGACGTACAGGGGAAGGCATTCTCGTCGGAAGAGCTGGCGCGGTGGCTCAGGCGGCAGCGCGATGAGGGTCAGCAACGGATTGTCTTCGCGGTCGGGCCGGCGGATGGCTGGTCGGACGAGGAGCGGGCGCGGGCGGGAATACTTTTGTCTCTCGGGCCGATGACGCTGGCGCACGAGCTGGCTCGGGTGGTGCTGAGCGAACAGGTCTATCGGGCATTTACAATCCTTGCTGGGCATCCCTACCACAGAGGCGGCTAAGGGCACCCAATATCGGAGTTGGGAGACAGAGTGGAGTCTACGGAGTCGCGGCGGGGACTGGTCCTGATCAATACGGGGCCGGGAAAAGGTAAGAGCACGGCGGCGATGGGGACGGCTCTGCGCGCGGTCGGCAACGGGATGCGGGTGCTGATGCTGCAGTTTCTGAAGGGCTCCTGGCACTACGGCGAGCTGGACGCGGTCGAGGCCTTTGGCGGCAACTTCGTGATGAAGCAGATGGGCCGCGGGTTTGTGAAGATGGGTGGGGCGGAGACCGATCCGGAGGACATACGGATGGTGGAGGAGTGCTGGAAGGAGGCGCGAAGCAGGCGATTCTTTCCGGCGAGTGGGACATGGTGGTGCTGGACGAGATCAATTACGCGATTAGCTACGAGATGCTCGATCCGGAGAAGGTGGTGGAGGCACTAAAGCCCGGCCGGAGATGGTGCACGTGATCTTACCGGCGGAACGCGCATCCTTCACTGGTGGAGATGGCCGATACGGTGACCGAGATGCGCGAAGTAAAGCACGCCTATCAGAAGGGCATTCTGGCCCAGCGCGGGATAGAGTACTGAGGAGTGCGGACCGGTGCAAGACCGTGAGCTGGGTCTGGCAGACGGATTTGATTGAGAGCGTAAGGACGTCGTTGGTTTCGGCGGGATGATACACAGGATCGAGGGATCGGGCGGGAAGTCAGTGCGCACGGAGGGGCTCTGGATCAAGTGCGAATCGTGCGAGGCGGTGATCTTTCGAGCCGATCTCGAAGCGAATCTCATGGTCTGTGCCCAAGTGCGGCTACCACTTCAGGATGGGAGCACGAGAGCGCGTGGAGATGCTGCTCGAACCAGGCTATGACGCTGGTGGACCTCGAGTCGAAATCGACCGACCCTCTGGATTTCACCGATCTGAGGCCTACAAGAGCCGGCTTTCCAAGGCCCCAGGCGGACACGGGACGAACGACGCCATTGTGAATGCGCTGGGGCTGTTGGGAGAGCATCGCGTAGGTACTGAGCGTGATGGAGTACAGCTTTATCGGCGGCAGTATGGGCGCCGTGGTGGGCGAAACGATTGCCCGGGCCGTGGATCGCGCGCATGACACACGGCAACCGCTGCTGATAGTCGCCGCGTCGGGCGGGGCGCGCATGATGGAAGGCATCGTGAGCCTGATGCAGCTGGCCAAGATTTCGACGGCCCTGGCTCGGCTGGATGAAGCGAAGGTTCCGTTTATTTCGCGTCCTGACCGATCCGACGACCGGCGGAGTGACGGCCAGCTTCGCCATGCTCGGCGATCTTAATATTGCCGAGCCGGGCGCACTGATCGGCTTTGCCGGACCGCGGGTGATCGAGCAGACGATCCGGCAGAAGTTGCCCGAGGGCTTTCAGCGCTCGGAGTTTCTGCTGTCTCACGGCTTTCTCGATGCCGTCGTCGGGCGCAAGGAACTGAAGAGCTATCTGAGCCGCGCGCTGGATTTCATGCGGGCTGCCTGAGCGAGCCTGGCTCGCGCGGGAGAGCGCCCGGGGGAAACTTCCGGGTTGCCCGTGACCCGCGAACTCCCAGGTCGAGCAGAACAACGGTCCGAGCACCCCTTTCGCAGTGTTGGATTGCTCAGTCCCCAATAAATTTTTCTATGCCCTCTGGAGATGCTTCAAAGTCCGTAAGCGAGCCCGTCGGCAGAATCATGCGCAACGAGTTGAGGATGGATAAAAGATCGATAACCTCTTGAGCAACGGCTCCCTCAATGGGGGTAATCAGGCCGAAGGACGCGGCAGCCATGCCGATAAGACTGAGCCCCATGCCGCCAACTGCGGAAACCAGCGCAATGCCTCGCATCCTGCGACCGATGTGCATCAACTGGTCGACGCTAACCAGTGACGACTGAAGGATCACCGCACCGGCTGCTTCGGAGGTGATGTCGCTGTTGACGCCCAATGCGATTCCAGCCGTGGCAGCCATCATCGCGGGCGCGTCGTTGATTCCATCCCCGATGTAGAGCGTTCTCCCTTGCAGCGTAGTCTCGCGTACGAGTTCTACCTTCTCCTCAGGGCTCTTGCCGCCGTAGGCCTCCGTAATGCCCATGCGCGCGGCGAAGAGAGCGACCTCGGCAGCCCGGTCGCCTGAGAGCAGGATGATCTTGGAGATAGAGTGCTTAGAGTCGAGATGACTGAGAAAGGACTGACTCTCTCTACGAGGTTCGTCCTGAAAGTGGACAACGCCCGCTAGTTTGTTATCGAGGAGGAAGACGCACTCCAGGCCAGGCGAGACGGGAGGCATCGCTGACAGGTTTTCGGGGGATAGCCTGCCGCGCCCCGTTACTGTGACCTGTCGTCCCGCAACCAGACCCGTGAGACCGGTCCCAGGCGCTTCCGACACATTCTCGACACCGAGCAGTTCCAGCTTGTCCTTCTCTGCGGCAGCCAGCACGGCGCTTGCGAGGGGATGTTTCGAGTAGCGCTCAAGGCTCGCCACATACTGCAGCGCCGTCTCGCGTGTCGTCCCGCCGAAGCAATCAATGGATGTGACAGTCGGCTTGCCGTAGGTCAGCGTGCCAGTCTTGTCGACGATCAGAGTGTGGCAGGTGTCCATCTTTTCGAGGATGGATGGGTCCTTGATGATGATGCCCAGCCTGGCACCCACAGAAATAGCACCGATGATCGCTACCGGGATCGAAATCAGCAGCGGACATGGCGTTGCGATGACCAATACGGCGAGGAATCGCTCCGAGTGGCCGCTGAAGTACCAGCTTGCCAACGCAATTGTGATGGCCATCGGCGTATACCAGGAGCCAAGCCTGTCGCCGAGTCGCTGTATCTGTGGCCGGTTCTCTTCCGAAGCATGGAGCACTTCCACGATCTTTGCGTAGCGTGAGTCGCTGGCGATCTTCATCGCTCGGATCGTCAGTGCCACATTACCGTTGATGGAGCCGGAAAGCACATTCGTCCCTGGCGCTTTTGCGATCAGGAATGGCTCGCCTGTGAGATAAGACTCATCCATGCTGCCTTGACCGCTGACGACGAGCCCATCGACAGGGCAGATCTCATGGGGATAGATGAGGAGTTCGTCGCCGACGACAATCGTGTCGATAGATACGTCCTCCACGGCAGTACCAGCTCTGTGCGCGGTCTGCGGCATTCGCTTTGCCAGGGCGTTCAGGACAGAAGAGGCGCGTCGTGTGGCAAAGCCCTCTAGCGCCTGACCGCCGGAGAGCATCAGGACCACGATGGCCGCCACCCAATACTCCCCAAGCACCAGAGAGGTCACAATCGACAGCAGCGCGAGAATATCGACGCTGAAGTTGCCTTTGAAGACTTGTTGTACCAGGGAGATAAGCAATGGAACGCTCGCGCCTGCGATGGCGACCAGCAGGACGATATTGAGCATGTGCGGATCGTGCAACAGCAGCTTCACCATCATCGCCGCAATCATTCCGGCGGCGATGAAGCTGGCCGTCGCAATGTGCGCGACAGGACTGTCAAGCCACTTCGTGATCGCATTGGGTTCTTTCACTGCTCACTCCCGTGGGAGCAGCTTACAACCCATTTACCGCTAAGGATGTGCTCTATGACACAGCACCTCAACCTCCAACAAGCCTGGACTCGTGTGGAGTGCGCGACTCCAACCCACGTCGCGACTTTCTTCCCGCGATTTTATTGGCAGTTTGTCAGCTACTCGGATGTAGCCGCCTCGATGAGCGTCGTCCGAGCATAGAGTTTCGTAACAGTCTCGTAGGTGCTCGTAATCGCTTGCGGGACAGTGCGCGTCAGCGGGTCGCGGTGGACTGAAGCTGCCGCGCCGGCTCGTTAGAGTGCAGCCGCGCCCGCTTCGGCGACGGCATGATCCTGCTCGCCGGACCCTCCGCTGACGCCAATGGCCCCGATGACCTTACCGTCCTTCTTGAGCGGAATGCCGCCAGCGAAGATCATGATCTTGCCGTCGTTCGAGGCGTGGATACCGAAGAACTGGCTGCCGGACTGCGAGTGAGGCGCGAGGTCTTTGGTGGCGATATCGAAGGCGCGCGAGGTGTAGGCCTTCTTGATCGAGATGTCGACCGAGCCGATCCACGCGCCGTCCATACGGACGTGGGCGACGAGATTGCCGCCCGCGTCGGCGACGGCGATGTTCATGGGCTGGCCGATCTCGGCGGCTTTTTTTTCGGCGGCGGCGATGATGCGGCGCGCGTCGGCGAGGTTTACGGATTCAACGGCTGTAGGCATGCGTTTCTCCTTGGTGCGAGAGGGATAAAGGCTGCAGGTTTGAATACTACAGGATCACATGAGCGAAATTGTGAATGGCTCTCTCGTCGGTGCGGCCCCATGGAGCAGGCGCTGGTAAAGCTAATTGTCCCCGGTTCTCACGAATGCTAGCCTGGCGACCAGTCTGAGTTCAATTCTTTGTCGCTATTCCCACGCGCCTGGTACTTTTATGAGTTCACTCACGTCCATCGATCTGAAATACTGGTCAGCTGAATGAGTGCAGGATGTTTGTCGTAGCCGAGCCTTGATCAGGAACTTCATTTCGAGGATGCAGAATGTCAAAAGATAGAGCAACAATCGGAGCCGATGGACTTGCGCTCCCGATTTTGCCGCCGGAGCGCGACGCACGTGTTTGGGCCCGGCTGGTGCGCATCATGTTCTACCTTCCCGGTTTCATGGCCCTGCTGCTGCTCAAGGCGGGCGAACCGGTGAGTTTTGGCATCACCGTGGAGCTGCTGATGCTGTCCAGCGCCGCGGCCATCGTCGGCGGCCTGTACATTGGCGCGGAATCATCTGGCGCGGGCGCCGATGCTTCGTCCAAAGTTGGCACCTGGAGTGGGTCGCTGGTGCTCGAACTGCTTGCCGTTGTGCCATTCTTGTGTGCAATCCCGTCACTGTTCCATGAACTGGCGCACAGCCGGCTGTTGCACGACCTGGCCCCCGGTGCTGTCGATATCTCTCTGGGTGCTTCCGAACTGCTGCCGATGATAGCCATTCTGCCATTCATGCTTTACCAGCTTGCTGGGTTCGGCACTGTGGGCTTCATCGTGCCGAAGCCCGTGAACTGGATCATTAACGCCGGCATCCTTGGCTTGATCACGGCCAGCTACATCGCCAACCGCGAGGGCGAGTATTTTTGGGAAAGAAGGTTCGCGGGCCTGTTGGTCGTCGCCATGGTGATAACCGTGTTCTACGGCGTTCTCAAGCTGAAGCAGATGCAGGCGATCTATGACGCGCGCTGCCCGCCGAAGCCTCCAAAGGACAAGTAGCGACGATTCGTCGGAGCCTTTGTCCCACGCCGAACGGAGCGGGTCGGCGGTCGGATAAACAAAAAGGGCGCTGTCTCCAGCGCCCCTCTGTGGGTTGTGATGCCGGTTGACTGCAGCGGCGCCTGCGGCTACTGAAGTAACGTGCCGTTTTCCGGCTCGATCTTCGCTTCTTCCGGCGGAATGACGACCGCGGCGGCTACCTTGTCCTCTTCTTCGAGATAAAGCAGCTTGACGCCCTGCGTGGAGCGGCCCGCGGCGCGGACGGTCTTGGTGTCGATGCGGATGATCTTGCCGTACTGGCTGATGACCATCAGCTCCGAGGTCTCATCGACCAGTTGAATGGAGCTGACCTTGCCGTTGCGGGCCGTGGTCTTGACGTTGATGACGCCCTTGCCGCCGCGCGTCTGCAGGCGGTACTCGTCGACATCGGTGCGCTTGCCGAAGCCGTTCTCGGTGACGGAGAGGATCAGGCAGGCGCAATTGGCTCCTTCGCCATCCTTCCTGCGTTCCTTGGGAGTGACGGCGACGCCGACAACGTAATCCTTCTTCGCCGAGATCGATGCCGCGCACGCCGTAGGCCGGGCGGCCCATGGAGCGGACGTCGTTCTCGTCGAAGCGAATGGCCATGCCTTCGTGCGTGGCGAGGAAGACGACCTGGTTGCCGTCGGTGATGCGCGACGCCGATGAGCTCGTCATCGGTATCGATGCCGATGGCGATGATGCCGCGCGCCATGACGTTGGAGAAGTCCTTGAGCGGCGTCTTCTTCACCGTGCCGTTGCGCGTGGCGAAGAAGATGAACTTGCCTTCTTCTTCGAGGTTGCGCACCGGCAGAATGGTGCGGACGGTCTCGCCCGGCTGCAGGTTCAGCAGGCTGGCCATGGACTTGCCCTTGCCTGCCGCGCCGACGTCGGGAATCTCATAGACCTTGAGCCAGTAAACGCGGCCCGTGTTGGTGAAGCAGAGCAGGTAAGCATGCGTCGAATCGATGATGAGCTGCGAGACGAAGTCTTCCTCGCGCGTCTTCATGCCCAGCCGGCCCTGTGCCTCCGCGGCGCTGCTGGCGGTAGGTGGAGATCGGGGTGCGCTTGAGATAGCCCGGAATGCGAGACCGTGACCGCGACCTGTTCGTCGGCGATGAGGTCTTCCAGCTGCAGCTCGGCGGTTTCGTCGAGAATCTGCGTGCGGCGCTCGTCGCCGTAGTCCTTGCGGACGGCTTCAAGCTCCTTGACGATGACCGCGCGTAGCTTCTTCTCCGAAGCCGAGAATCGATTCGTACTCGGCGATGTTGTCGCGACCAGGCCGAGTTCCTTGAGCAGCTCGTCGATCGAGAGCTGGGTGAGGCGATAGAGCTGCAGTTCGAGGATCGCGTCGATCTGGCGGTAGCTCAGCGTCAGCGTCGGCGAGATGAGCGTTGCCGGATCGATGGCGTAGCGTGCGGGATCGAGCTTGACGCCGGCGAGCGCCTGGTCGCGGACCGTGATCGTCTTGCCGGAGAAGAACTGGAAGAGATTCTCGCTGGCATCGACCCGGGAAGACGATCCGCGAATGATCTTGATGACGTTGTCGAGATGATCGAGGGCGATCTGGTAGCCGAGCAGAATGTGCTCGCGCTCGCGTGCTTTGCGCAGCAGGAATGCGGTGCGGCGGCGTACCACGTCGACGCGGTGATCGATAAAGTGGCGGATCGCCTCATGCAGCGGCAGCTCGCGCGGCTGGCCGTTGACGACGGCCAGGAAGATCATCGAGAAGCTCTCCTGCATCTGCGAGTGCTTGTAGAGCTGGTTGAGGACGATCTGCGCTTCAGCGCCGCGCTTCAGCTCGATGACGATGCGCATGCCGTCGCGGTCGCTCTCGTCGCGCACGTCGGAGATGTCGTCGATGACCTTGTCGTTGACCAGATCGGCGATGCGCTCGATGAGCGTGTTCTTGTTGACCTGGTAGGGAATCTCGCTGACGATGATCGACTGCCGGCCCTGCGTCATGTTCTCGACGGCGGCCTTGGCGCGCATCAGGAAACGTGCCGCGTCCGGTCTTGTAAGCCTGGGCGATGCCGCTGCGTCCGTAAATGAAGCCGCCGGTCGGGAAGTCCGGTCCCTGCACGTGCTTGAGCACTTCGATCAGGCCGGCGTTGGGATTGTTCACCATCTCGATGGCAGCGTTGACGACTTCCGTCAGATTGTGGGGCGGAATGTTCGTCGCCATGCCGACCGCGATGCCGCTCGACCCGTTGACGATGAGGTTGGGAATGCGCGTGGGCAGGCACAGGGGTTCGAGCGTCGACTCGTCGTAGTTCGGCGTGAAGTCGACGGTCTCCTGCTCGATATCGGCCAGCATCTCGCCGGCTACGCGCGTCATGCGGCTTCGGTATACCGCATGGCCGCCGGAGGATCGCCATCGACCGAGCCGAAGTTTCCCTGGCCATCGACCATGGGATAGCGCAGGCTGAAGGGCTGCGCCATACGCACCAGCGTGTCGTAGATGGGCGCGTCGCCGTGCGGATGGTAGACACCCATCGCCTGGCCGACGATCTTGGCGCTCTTGGTGTACTTCTTGTTATGCTGCAGCCCCATCTCGTGCATGGTGTAGAGCACGCGGCGATGCACGGGCTTGAAGCCGTCGCGCACATCGGGCAGAGCGCGCCCGATGATGACCGACATCGAGTATTCGAGATACGAGCGGCGCATCTCGTCTTCAATATTGATGGGGATAATGCTGGCGGCGCCCGTTGGGTCGCCTTTGCCGTCACCGCCGTTGTCGCCGAGGGGAAGCTGAGGGTTCTGATCGTCTGCCATAGATAATTGGGGCCTTCGCACAAGTCAGGCGCTGGATTTAGCTTTCGAACCCAGAATCTTTAAGGAACGCCCGAGGGTGTGGATCGACCTAAATCTATGATACTGCATTAGTTAGTCCTCGGCAATGGGGTTTGGGTCAATGGATTCAGCGGTTTGCGGGGGCACCCAATCGCGGCGCCGGCAAAAGCAGTTGAAGCGGAGTGAATCAGGCATCGAAGTGTCTCGATTTTCAGGCCCGATGTCCCTGGGAACACTAATGTAAAAACTTTTCATTACGAAGCTCGTAATTAAAAGTTTGGCCCTAACTTTTCATTAGGGCGCCTTTGGGGAGATAACCCTCGCGCTGTCTGGCCTCGACCTTTCTGCGGTTACACTTACGATGGACCGCACAGACCCTCCCTGAACGATGCCCCCGACCCGACACCGCCTGCGCAAATTCCGCTTCAACCGGCCGCAACAGATTGCCGCGCTCCTGCTGCTCATTCTGCTGGCGCAGTGCCTGTGGGTGATCGCGCACCGGGGGCTCACCGAATCGGACTACCAGTACGCGCGCTGTGGCCGCGAGATCTGGGAGAAGCCTTCCCCGCTGGCGGGATACTTCACGAGCTGCGGAAATATCCATGACGGGACGCTCGCGTATCGTGCCGCCGGTTTGCCGCTCACGCTGGTGCGCATCTTCGCCGGCCAGGCATCGACGACTTCAACCTGGGAGATGCGCCATGAAGTAGCGCACATCAATCTGCTGCTAGGGCTGCCCTTTGTTTTTGCCGCCCTCATGCTGGGAGCCTGCCTGTGGTGGGTCACGCGGCGCCTCTACGGCAACACCGGCGGATACATCGCCCTGGCGCTCTATTGCTTCGCGCCTCCGGTGATCGCGGCGGCGACTTACCCGAACAATGAGATCTGGGCGGCATTCGGCCTCTTTGCGGCGGTCTATACGGCGATTGGCGTTTCGCACGCGATGCAGGGCCCGCGGAAGAAGTGGCGGCCGCGCATCGTCCTGCTGACAGTGGTCATGGGATTCACGGCGGCGGCGCATATCTCGGCCTTCGTGCTGGCCCTGCTGCTGACGCTTTGCTTCATGGCATATCTGGCCGAGGGCAAGCGCTCCTATCTGCCCACGCTGCTGATTGTGTGGGTGCTGGGTGCGATGCTGATTCTCTTCGCGTCGTATACCTTCCGGCCGGATGCGTTCAGCTACGTCTTTCGCAGCGAGGTGGCGAAGGTCGGCCTCTCGCTCGAACCGGCGCGAATGTTTTTTACGGCACTCCAGAATGCCGGGCTGACGATTGCAGCGGTGGGTGCTCTGGGCCTCTATCTGGCGATGCGCCGCTCGCGCTACTTTGGCAACACCGCGCCGCTGATCGTGGCAGTCCTGTTGCTAGTCCTTGTAACGACGGGAATCAATACAGAGACGTGGCTGTGGGCTCTGCCTTTTCTGCTGGCATTTGTGGGAGGCGTCTTTGCCGATGTCCTGGAGACGCGCTACCGCCGCTGGTTTCTCTGGATCACCGGAGGACTGCTGCTGGCCCAGGCGGCGTTGAGCATCGCCAGCTTACCCCTGCTCGCACGGTGACGGCTAAAATTCGGTGGTGGGTCAATTTAAGTTTCTACCAAGGTTGCAGTTACCTATAACCCCGTTTTGCAGGGACCAACGACAGCGACTTGGGATTGTGGGTGCAGGATTTGCTTGCGACTTGCCGACGATGCGCCCGAATCACGCAAGTCGCAACGAAGATGACATCTCGAAGGGCTATGATCGAGGCAATGTCCGGCTCGCTGTTGGCGGTCTTCCTTGGAAACCTAGCGAGCCACAACATAAGCGGGAACCCGCTGCCTGAAGGAGGCTTAACTTGCAAAGCGCAACTGTGGAACCAAGTGCGAAGGTGAAAACCTATGAGGATAGATGCGCCGATTTGGCTAGGGACTTTGCTGAGGATCTGGACAACGTTAAGTTCGATTCCGACGACCTCTTGAAGTTGTCGACCAGGATTCAGGCTGATCTGAATTTGGCGGATTACAAATTCAAGTTCCGGCAAGCGGATCACGTGCACCAGCTCTTGTATGGGCCGTGGGCAGTCTCGCTCGCGACCTTGCTGGTTGCTGTCGCAGTCGCTATTGTCGGCATTTCCCAGCAGCAGCAGAGGAAACAAGACGTACAGGCAGAACTGGTCCTCAAGGTTCTTTCAGCACCGCCGGAGAAGAGCCAACAGTTGTTAACGTTTTTAACAGGCGCGGGGTTGCTCCAGCTCAAGCCCGAGCAGCAGCAGGAACTGCTTCGAGAAATTGCTCCGCAAGTAAACAACGGAAATGCACACTGAGGAAGTTAGGCCATAAGAGATTAATCGGCCTTAGCGCGGAGTGGATTCTGGTTGACGGGAGCCTTGGAAGTAATCCCGAAATGCCTCGAAAGTCGGGTTATAGGTAACTTCACGCTCAGATCAAACTGACCCACGGCCATTCAAAACCGCAAGACCGGCCCAGCTTGGTAAGTCCAATTCTCATTGGTCGCGTAAATGTTCGGCGAGATGAAGTAAATGTAGGGCGGAGACCCGCGCCCCGGAGGCCGGTCCAGATAGTCGGTCTTGTACCGCACTGGAGTGTTGCCAAATGCGGCGCGCAGGGCGAAGTGGCGGGTGAGCACATAGTCTGCGTTGATGGAAAGAGCCGTGACAAAGTGGGTGATGCGGCCGATTTCCGGCGTCGCAGTCACCGGCGGCACAATCACCGGTCCCGACACCGATGCCAGCCGGTATCCGGTTGGGCTGGTCGAGATAAGCGCGGTCATAAGTGACGAAGCCTGGACGGATTGCAGCCTTCAACGCAAAGCGAGGCGTCTGGATACCGGAGCGAAAGCCGAAGGTGCCGCTGAACGCACTGCCCCCAGCCCGGTCCGAGGGCATCGGGCTGGCATCGGGCTGACGGTTCAGGTCGGAATCGAAGTCCAGCCAGCGCGTGATGCGATAGGAAAATCCCACGCCTCCCCCGGTGGTCACTCTGCGGCAGGGAGCGCAATGCGCCGTATTGACAGCGAGCGACAGCGCATTGAAGTGCGGAAAGATTTCAAAGCGCGGCAGGCTTTTTACTGCCTCTTCGCCATCGCGAATAAAGTGAACCGACGGCGTACCGGCTTCGTCGGGATGTTGAAAGTCGCGATACCAGGGAGTCTTGAGGCGCAGGGCGTTGGCCATGGTGCGGCAGGGGTTGAGACCGCCGCGCATGATCTTCGGAAAGAGTGCGGTGGGATGCGCGTTCTGTACCGGATCGTTGATAAAGCGATCGATCGAGTCTTCCATGAGCACCCAGAGGGTACCGACAACAGGCGTCATAATGAAGTCGGTCCAGCCTGTGTTGTTGGTGTACTTCGTCACGCCGGGTTTGTAACTGGGGCAGGGATACTTGCAACCTGGAACATAGGTCTCGCCGCCGTCGCTGCCCAGCGCGGCCTCACCCAACGGTCCGATCTTCTGTTGGGTGCTGTAGACGGTGGCCCACATCATCCCCATGAAGCGGCTTTTCCAGTAAGCGGGAGAAGAGCTTATCTGAAGCATCCGGGCGCGAGGGTCGTTCTGAATCTCGATGAAGGACGAGACTCCGCCCTGCATAGGATGGCCGATATCGTCGACCAGGAAGTCATCGCCGTCGCTCCAGCGGCGCATATTCCACTGTTTGAGCGAGGCGATGTAATCGTGCCAGTAGGGTTTGTCGGCAGTAAGCTGGCGAAAGGTTTGGTCGGTCATCAGGCGAAAGGTATTTTCAACCGCGATGAAACCGAGCGATTGCAATAGCAGGCCCTTCCAGTGGTAGTGCTCTTCTCCCTGAATCGACGTCGCAGCGCGCGAACTTTCAGCAGCCTGCCCGAGGCGAGCCAGGAAAGGCGTTAGATCGAGTCGGATGGGCGCGGAAGGAAATTCGCCGTCGGTCTCGGCGACCGCGCGAGGTGCGTCCGCGAAATAGGACTCCGAGCGGGCGCGCTCCGTGTTAACAGCGACTGGCTGGTACGAATCGACCCGTGACTCTGCGCCGGCGGTAGAAGTCTCAAACTGAGGTGTCATGCGCGTCGCCGGTAGCGACTGAGCCTGGGTAATAGCGGGCGCAAGCGCCACCAGCAGGCCGATGGCCGAAAAGGATTGGCCGACAGAACGCAGAGCCAGCGAGCGACCAGCAGACATGTATCACCCTTCGGGAAAGACTTCTGGTGAGATGCAAACCACCAAAGGGGGAGAATGGGGTCCGGGAAAATCTTGCGTGTCCGGCTCCCATGATCGCACATTGCTTCCCGCCACCTCACCCGGTAGACTCCGAGTGAAATGGCTGTGCACAAAGACGATCCGGAACGGTTGGTAAGCGCGGCGCGCGCCGACGACGAAAGCTCGTTTGAGTTGAAGCTGCGTCCGCGGCGGCTGCAGGAATTTATCGGCCAGGAGAAGGCCAAGGAGCTGCTGGCCATCGCGCTTGAGGCCGCCAGGTCGCGCGGCGAAGCGCTCGATCACGTACTGCTTTTCGGGCCCCCCGGACTGGGTAAGACGACGCTCGCGACCATCATCGCGAACGAGTTGAATGTAGGCTTCCAGCAGACTTCGGGGCCGGCGCTGCAGATTCAGGGCGATCTGACTGCGATCCTGACCAATGTGCGCGAGCGGCAGGTATTGTTTCTGGATGAGATTCATCGCCTGCAGCCTGTGCTTGAGGAGAAGCTCTACACGGCCCTCGAAGACTACAAGCTGGATATCATCATCGGCCAGGGTCCGGCAGCGCGCACGCACGTGATGGACATCAAGCCCTTCACCTTTGTTGCCGCGACGACGCGTCCGGGACTGCATCTCGTCTCCGCTGCGCTCGCGCTTCGGCATCCTGCTGCGCCTGGAGTTCTATTCTGACGACGATCTGCGCTTTGTGGTCGAACGGTCGGCGGAGGTGCTGGGCGTTCCCATCGACCGGGATGGCGCGGCGGAGATCGCCATGCGCTCGCGAGGCACCCCTCGCATCGCCAACCGCCTGCTCCGGCGCGTGCGCGACTACGCGCAGGTGCGCGGTACGGGGGTGATTGATCGCGCCACCGCCGAGCATGCGCTGAAGATGCTCGAAGTGGATGCGCATGGCTTTGACGAGCTCGACCGGCGGCTGCTGATGACCATCATCGAGAAGTACGACGGCGGCCCGGTGGGCCTGAACACGCTCGCGGCCTCGCTGGCCGAGGAAGAGGACGCGCTCGAAGAAGTGTATGAGCCATTTCTGATCCAGCGCGGATTTCTCGACCGCACGCCACGGGGACGTGTGGCGACGCGGTTAGCATACGAGCACTTTAACCTGCCGCTGCCGCGCCGGGGCATGCTGTTCTAAGCTCAAGCAAGGGCCAGAGGGATAATCACAACGACAGCGACTTCAGATATTCGCGAAACTGCGGTCCGAGATCGTCGCGTTTGAGCGCGAAATCGACCGTCGCTTTCAGCATACCTAATTTGTCACCGGCATCGTGACGAATTCCTTCGAAATTGTATCCGTAGACTTTTTCAGTTTTCGAGCAGACCCTTGATGCCATCCGTGAGCTGCAGCTCGCCGCCCGCACCGGGAGTGATATTTTCCAGCAGCTCAAAGATTTTCGGCGTGAGAATGTAGCGGCCGATGATCGCATTCTTTGACGGCGCATCTTCAAACTTCGGCTTTTCAACCATGCCTCGCGCTTCGATGACTCGCGGATTGTCCGCCAGCGGCGAGCCGTCGAGCACGCCGTACGCCGAGATGGCCGGCCCCTCGACGACCTGCGTCGCAAGAACAGAAGCCCTGTACTTGATCGAAAACATCGATCATCTGCTTCAGGCAGGGCACGGGCGCATCGATCACAGTCGTCCGGCAGGATGACGGCGAAAGGCTCGTCGCCTACCAGATCTTTTGCCATCAGCACGGCGTGGCCGAGGCCGCTTGGCTTCTTTCTGCCGCACATAGGCGAGGTCAGCCATGTTGGAAACCTTGCGGCTGACGTCGAGCAGCTCTTTCTTGCCGCGCTTTTCAAGCGTCGACTTCCAGCTCATAGCTCACGTCGAAGTGGTCTTCGATGGCCGACTTGCCGCGCGCCTGTGACGATGATGATCTGCTCGACCCAGCAGCCAGGGCCTCCTCAACGCCGTACTGAATGATCGGCTTGTCGACCAGCGCGAGCATCTCCTTGGGGATGGCTTTGTGGCTGGCAGGAAGCGTGTTCCAAAACCTGCTGCGGGGAATACTGCTTTGCGTACCTTCGTTGTTCATTTGCGGTGTCCTTGCTGATCTTTCAGATCGGTCGAGATGTTTGCACTCAGTGTGACAGTGGAAATGCGGCACCGAAATATGATCGCAGCTTTGATGCGTCTCAGAGCGTTGGCGAGTCGTCGCCAACAATGCCTGTCGCACGATTTTGATGGGTGCGCCGCCTTGGCGCATAAAGTCGTCATGAAATTTCTGCAGCGAAAAATCCGAGCCCTGCTTCTTTTCAAGATCCGCTGCGCAGCTTCATGATCTGGAGCTTGCCCAGAGTGTAGTAGAGATAGGTCGGGTCGGAGGTCCCGCGCTTCGTCTCGATCGTGCCGACCGAATGCGACTGGTAGCCGTCCTTGACGAAGAAGTCGACCGCCTGATCGAAGCTCATCTCTCCGGTGTGCATTTTGATGCCCACGATGAATCGGGCATCGCGCAGCAGTGCATCCTGCAGCTGGCCCAGGCGAATCAGCTTTGCGACTCGCGCTCGTCTTTCGCGCCTGCACCTGGCTGTCCATAACCCTGCGTCGAGCATCATCTGTTCACAGTAGTGGGCCCAGCCCTCGACGTTGGTATTCGCAGTCGATCGAGCTTGCGCACCTGGCTCAGGTCGGCGTGGTTCATCCAGAGAAACTGCACGTAGTGGCCGGGATACGCCTCGTGTACCGATGTGCTGATGATCGTGCCGACGTTGAAGGCGGCCATGTGCTCGGCGATATGCTCCGCCGTCCAGTCCTTTTCCGGCAAGCGTGACGTTGAAGTAGGCCGTGGTCGAATTCGTCTCGAAAGGACCCGGAGAATCCATCGATGCCTGCGTCGTGGCCCGCATGAAGGGCGGTGTCTCTTCGAGCGTTGGCCGTACGTCGGATGGAATCGTGATGATGTGCTTTGGCGGATGAAGGGATCAGTCCGTCGAACGTGTTCGTGAAACGTGGGCAGCAGCTGGTCGGGAGCTGGATGGATGCTGGCCAGCTCAGCGAGCACTTCCTTCGGAGTCTTCGACGCGATCCACCTCTTTCGCGACACGCTCAAACTCAGCCTGGTTCTTGTGCAGGTCGGCGTAGGCGATTGTCGAGCAGCTTCGTCGAGCGGCGTATCAACCATCTCGTCGTAGAGCAGCTTCTTCGAGAAGGTGTCGGCGCCAATGCGAAAGTCGCCCTTGGAGCGCGGCAGCAGATCGGTTTTGAGCCAATGCTCATAGTCGTGCAGCGACGCGATCACAGCGGCATTCGTCTTCTGGAACTCGGCCTTGACGGCGGGATCCTTGGCATCTGTGAACGCTTCGGGCACATCGTTCTCGAAGAAGCTGATGATGTCCGGGCAACTGCTCGAGCGCGATCTCGGTGTAGATGCGCGGCGGGTTCTTCAGATTCTGCCGCGCCGCGACAAAGACAGCGGGCATCTGCTTTTCGCGGGCAATCAGCGAGCGCAGGCGATCGTCGGCGGGGGCGAATTTTCGCTCCATGAGTACGAATGCGCTGTTCGCGATACCGCTCGAATAGGTGTCGGGGTTCTTCTCCCACGGACGGATGGTTTCAAGCTCGAGCAGCGTGCCGCGAATGTTGTCCCGCACCATGGCCAGGTCGGCCTGCGTGACTCTGCGTCAAGGCCGGCTTCAGATACGCCATCGAACTTCACTCTCGAAGCTCTTGAGAGTCGGCGATTTGCGGCTCGACGCCCGCACGGCTGTAATCTTCAAGCTATCGAATCGTACTGATGCAGTCCGGCCAGTGTGCCGACCGATGGCGAAAACTTGAAAGTAGACCTGCTCGAAAATAGTCGCTCGCCAGCTCACGGAACTCCGCAGCGACATCCGGAGAGGCCTGCGGTCCTGGCGTGCAGGTTGCGTGTCATCCAGCCTCCGAAATCAGCACGATGAAAGGAATACAGTTGTCAGAAATCGGCGCTTCATTCGGCCTCGCTTTTATTTGTAACTCATACAGATACTTATTGTACTGCCAGCTCGGTCACGCGCCAGCTGATCGAGAAGGGCGCGTATTTCCGTCAGAACGTCATCGGGCTTGGTGCGACGTTAGAGGATAGCGCAGCACGCCCTGCGGAGTAAACTGTGCGCCGCGTTTGGCGTTTTTGGCAACCAGCTTCATCAGGCGGCCCGGATCGATCCGGCGCTTCTCGCTGAAGCGAATGTGCAGCTGATCGCGCTTGCGATCGATCTGCGCCACGCCAATGCGCTCGCATTCGATGCGCAGCAGGGCGGCATCGAGCAGGTGGCGCACACTCTCGGGCACCGGGCCGTAGCGGTCTTCGAGTTCCGCGCGAACATCGGCGATGGCGCTTTCGGTCTGCACTCCGGCGATGCGCTTGTACATGCGCAGGCGTTGGTTCTCTTCCGCGATGTAGCTCTCATCGATACGCAAGCAATGCCCAGACTCAGCTGCGTTGTGGGCACCTCGACGCGCTCCTCACCCTTCAGCTTGCGCGACGGCCTCTTCGAGCATGCTGGTGTACATTTCAAAGCCGACGGCTTCGATGTGCCCGCTCTGCTCGCCGCCCAGCATGTTGCCGGCGCCGCGCAGTTCAAGGTCGAGCGCGGCGATCTTGAAGCCCGCGCCGAGGTCGGAGAACTCCTTCAGCGCCGCCAGCCGTCGCCGTGCGACCTCGGTCAGCTCCTGCTCCGGCGGAATCAGCAGATAAGCGTAGGCGCGGCGATTCGACCGGCCGACGCGTCCGCGCAGCTGATAGAGCTCCGACAAGCCGTGGCGGTCGGCGCGATTGATGATGATCGTGTTCGCGAGCGGGATGTCGAGACCGTTCTCGATGATCGTGGTCGCGACCAGCACGTCGTGCTCGTGGTGCATGAAGCTGAGCATGACCTTTTCGAGCTCGCCCTCGCCCATCTGCCCGTGGCCAACGGTGATGCGCGCAGCCGGCACCAGCTCCTGAATCTTCGCGGCGAGCTCGTAGATCGTCTCGACGCGGTTGTGGACGAAGTAGATCTGGCCGCCGCGCTCCAGCTCGACCTCGACCGCGGAGCGAATCAGCTTCTCGTCGAACTTGGCGACGACCGTCTGAATGGCCATGCGGTCCTTCGGCGGCGTTTCGATCACGCTCATGTCGCGCAGGCCGACCAGCGACATGTGCAGCGTGCGCGGGATCGGCGTGGCTGACATGGCGAGCACGTCGATCTCGCGGCGCATCTGCTTCAGCCGCTCTTTGTGACGCACGCCGAAGCGCTGCTCTTCGTCGACGACCAGCAGGCCGAGATCGTGGAACTTGATGTCCTTCGAGAGCAGGCGATGCGTGCCGATCAGGATATCGACCTTGCCCGGCCTCCACCCGCTCGAGGATGAGCTTCTGTTCCTTCTGGCGTGCGGAAGCGCGAGATCATCTCGACGGTGATGGGAAACTGCTTGAAGCGCTCTTTGAATGTCTCGAAGTGCTGGAAGCTGAGCACCGTGGTCGGCGTAAGCACCGCCACCTGCTTGCCGTCCTGCACCGCTTTGAAGGCGGCGCGCATGGCGACTTCGGTCTTGCCGTAGCCGACGTCGCCGCAGAGCAGGCGGTCCATCGGCATCGTGCGATTCCATGTCGCGCTTGATGTCGTTGATGGCCGAGAGCTGATCGTCGGTCTCGTTGTAATCGAAGGCGTCTTCAAACTCGCGCTGGAATTCGTTGTCCGGCGGAAAGGCGTGGCCCTGCGCTGCCTTGCGCTGCGCGTAGAGCTTCAGCAGCTCGTCGGCCATGTCCTGCATGGCCTTCTTGCACGCGCGCCTTGGTCTTGGCCCATTGCTGCGAGCCGAGCGGTTGAGCATCGGGCGCGGGCCCGGCTTCGGTCGAACGGTATTTCTGGATCAGGTCGAGTCGCGTGAGCGGCACATAGAGGCGAGCCTGCTCGGCGAACTCGAGGATCATGAATTCGATCGTGACGCCGTCCTGCGCGATCTCCTTGAGGCCCATGTAGCGGGCGATGCCGTGCTCGACGTGCACGACGTAATCGCCGACGGTGAGATCGCGGAAGTCGGAAACGAAGGCCGCTGTCTTCGATTTCTGCGGCGCGGGACGCGCGGTTACGTCGGCTTCGTCGGAGAAATCATTTGCGCCGAAGAGGACCAGATTCGCTTCGGGCAGGCTTACGCCGTTGGCGAGCGGGCTGCGCACCAGGATCGGCGTGCGTAGATCGCCGGCCAGATAGCTCGACTCGTCGTAGATGTTTTCGCTGCCCGCGTGCTGGATGCGGCTGCCGAGGCGGTAAGGCAGCTCGTACTCGCGCAGCAGGCTTGCCAGCCGCTCCACCTCGCCCTGGTTTGGAGCGACGAGCAGCATGCGCGTTTCCTGCTGCATGAGCGATGCGCACCTGCTCGACGAACGCCGGAATCGAGCCGTGAAAACGCAGCGTGGGCCGCGAGTGGAAGTCAATCTCGCCGAGCGTCGTCGTCTTCTTCGAGCACGTCGACCGCGCCGAGTTGATCGATATCGATGCCGGGATGTGACGACAGCTGTGCCTGGAGCAGCTTCCGGCCGGATGTAAATATCTTGCGGTTCGAATCAGCGAGCCGATGCTCGACTGCGCTCGTGGCGCTGCTCAACCTTGTTCCACCAGCGGTCGATCTGGTTCCTGATCATCGCCGGTTCTTCGACGAAAAGCACTGTAGCGCGGAAACAGGTCGAGCAGCGTTGTGTCGCGCTCCGGCGACTCCGGCAGAAAAATTCCCAGCCCGGAAAGACGCTGACGCCGCCCGCCGCGACGGCCTCGGCTACCAGATCCGGGTCGTCCGTCGGATTCAATGCGCGCACCGCTCAATCGCGCGTGCACGGCGGCCAGCAGGCGCTCGGTGACCGGTGTTTCGGTCAGCGGCAGTAGCACTGCTTCGTCAAGAGGCGTCGACGAGCGCTGCGTCTCAGGATCGAACTTGCGGATGGTATCGATCTCGTCGCCGAAAAATTCGACGCGCACCGGGCGATCGACTTCCGGCGAGTAGACATCGAGGATGCCTCCGCGCCGCGTGTACTGGCCCGGCATCTCGACGATATCCATGCGCGCTGTATCCGACGCTGGTCAGGTGTGTGATGCAGCGTCTCGACATCGACCTCTTCGCCGCGGCGCAGCGATGCGCGCGAGGTTCGCGTAGATAATGCCGCGGAAAGAACTTCATCGCTGCGGCTTCAACCGGAGCGATCACGATCGACGCGGCGCCGGTGGCCATCTTCCATAACGTGGCGGCGCGCTGCTCCTGGATTTCCGGGTGCGGCGAAAGATTCTCGAAGGGCAGCACATCATGCGCGGGCAGCTTGAGACACGCGGTCTGGAGCAATAGCTCCGGTCAGCTCGCATCCGGCGCGCAAGGCAACCTGCAGCGAGTCGGCGGCCTTGTTATCGGCGACGACAATCACGACGGGAGCATTGGCCGCGCGGGCAAACAGCGGGAGATAGAAGGCGCGGGCGGTCGAGGTCAGTCCAGAGACACGACGACGCCCACGGGCGAGGGCGAGGTGCCTTCGTGCCTGTTCAAAAGCGGGTGAGTGCTCCAGATCCGCCAATAACTCGCGGACAAACGGGAGGATCATGCAGTTCTAGTCTATCAGTGGTCCCCGGTCCGTCCTTCAAGAGCGCGAGATGTGCGGCGCGGCGACGGCGCGTGTACATTGTTGCGGTGGATACTAAACTCAAACAAATCATGCGCAAATCAATCGTTTTACTTGGTATGGCCGTCAGTTTTCTTTGTCTTGCTGCACCGGCGCGCGCCCAGATCACCAATGATCCTGCGTTCTATGGGCCTTACAACGGCGTCTTCCTGCCCGACGGTGAAGGTGTGAATAAGAAGCTCACCGAGAATGACACCGTGCTGCTGGCCGATTCGCCCTGGACGCTCTACGCCTGGGTGAACGCCGATGAGGTTGCCGCGAAGCCCATGCTGGTCGCGGGTCTCGGAAAACCTGAAGACGAGTATGCGCGCTACTTGGGTGTAGCTCCGGGCAAACTGATTCTCTGGGGCGGCAAAGGCAACAGCCTGGAAGCGCCTGCATCGCTGGGTCCGGGAAAGTGGCACATGATCGCGGCGACCTTTGACGGCGAGCGGTTCCGGCTTTACAGCGATGGCGCGCAGGTGGCAAGCGGCAACCTGGTGCTCGGCAGCGTCAGCGGAGTCCTCGGCATGGCGCCAGCCGCCCTTGCCTGCGCCCGGCTGGGGACACTTCGGCGGCAGGATTGCCGGCTTTACTCTGCTGCGCGAAGCGCTACCGAGCGATGCGCTTGCGCAGATATTCGGCAAGGGCAGCGATGCCTCGGTGGTGGAGTACGAAGAGGGCTCGAAGTCCTGGCCGGTGCAGACACGCGGACAGGCCGGCTATCGTGCCCCGCAGGATGCCGCGCAGATGCCGCACAGCAAGGCTCCATTCTCGGCGCCGGTCGCAAAGCCTCTGCCGCCTGCGCGCGAGGCGCTGCAACCCGATGGCGACAACCAGTGGGCGGTGAACGGCTGGATGCTCAGCGAGGCTCCCAGGGTGCAGGCCGATGGAGCGGCGATTTCCGCGAAGAGCTTCAGCGCGAAGAACTGGTATGTGGCGACGGTGCCGGGCACGGTGCTGACGACGCTGGTCGATCGCGGCGTCTATCCCGATCCCGACTACGGCCTCAACAACATGGCCATTCCGGAGAGCCTGAACAAGCAGGACTACTGGTACCGGACGGAATTCAAGGGCCCTTCCGGCGTTGGCGGCAAACGCCTCACGCTCACCTTCCACGGCATCAACTACCAGGCGGCTGGTGTGGCTCAACGGGCAATCGCTGGGCACGATTACCGGCGCGTTCATTCGCGGCAACTTCGATGTGACCGGCATTCTCAAGCCGGGACAGACAAATGTTCTCGCCGTGCGCGTCTCTCCTCCGCCGCATCCGGGTATTCCGCAGGAGCAGTCGATTAAGGGCGGCCCGGGCGAGAATGGCGGCCTGATGTGTCTCGACGGCCCGACCTTCGTCGCCACCGAAGGATGGGACTGGATTCCGGCGATTCGAGACCGCGACACCGGTATCTGGCAGCCTGTAACTATTACGGCTACAAATACCGTAAAGATCGGCGATCCGCAGGTCGTGACGACTCTGCCGCTGCCCGATACGACGAAGGCCAATGTCGAAATCAGTGTCCCGCTTACGAACGTATCGGATACTCCCACAAAGGCCACGCTCACAGCGGCATTTGAAGGCGTCACAGTTACAAAAGACGTCACGCTCGCCCCCGGCGAGAACACCGTAAAGCTTGCGCCAGCCGAATTCACGCAGCTCACAGTGCAGAATCCTCGCCTTTGGTGGCCCAATGGCTACGGCAAGCCCGAGCTTTATCACCTGAAGATTTCTGTAACCGCTGGCCGCGATCTCTCAGATACGAAACAACTGCGCTTCGGCATTCGTGAAATCACCTACGAGCTCAGTCTGCTCGACAGCGCCGGGCATCTGCGCCGCGTGGAGTACGCGCCGGCGAAGCGAGCGGCGGCGCGATCCTGTGCCTGTCGATGTAACGCACGAGGGCATGCGTGAAATTCCCGCTGCCGATCCGCCTCCGCCTTTCCTGCCCGAGGCGTGGCGCGAGAATTGGCACTCCTGGGTTGCGTCGCTTGCGCCGGGCGGCGAAAAATCGGCCGCCATTCGCATGCTCGACGACCCCCATCGAACAACGGAGCCGCGCCCGTATCTGGTGGTGCGCGTCAACGGTGTGCGCATCGCGTGTCGCGGCGGCAACTGGGGCATGGATGACGCGCGTAAGCGCGTTTCGCGCGAAAGACTCGAACCTTACTTCCGCCTGAACCGCGACGCGCACCTGGACATCATCCGGAACTGGGTAGGGCAGAGCACCGAGGACGTCTTCTACGATCTTGCCGATGAGTACGGCATGCTGGTCTGGAACGATTTCTGGGAGTCGACCCAGAACTACAACATTGAAGCGCAGGACCCGGACCTGTTTCTGAAGAACGCCGCCGACGTGATTTCGCGCTATCGCAGCCATCCATCCATCCTGGTTTGGTGCGGACGCAACGAGGGCGTGCCGCAGCCCATCCTCAACGAGGGGCTCATCCATCTGATCGCCACGCTCGACGGCACGCGCTACTACTTCCCCAGCTCGAACCAGATCAACCTGCAGGGCAGCGGGCCCTATAGCTATCAGGACCCGAAGCTCTACTACACATTTCTCAATCGCGGCTTCTCGGTGGAGACGGGCACACCGTCCATGTCTACGCTCGAATCTTTCCGCGCATGGGTTCCCAAGGCCGACCAGTGGCCCATCGACGACGTTTGGGCGTATCACGATTGGCACGCCAGCGGAAACGGAAAGACCAAACCCTTCATGGATGAGATCCAGACTGAGTTCGGCGCGGCGACCGGCCTTGACGACTTCGACCGCAAGGCGCAGATGCTGAATTACGTGAATCATCGCGCCATCTTCGAAGGCATGAACGCGCACCTGTGGGCTCCGAACAGCGGCCGCATGCTGTGGATGACGCAGCCCGCGTGGCCCAGCACCATGTGGCAGATTCTCACTTCCGACTACGACACGCAGGCGTCATTCTACGGGACGATGAAGGCCTGCGAGCCGTTGCATGTCCAGCTCGATCTCGCGACCTACGACGTGGAACTGATCAACACAACGAATTCTCCGCTCGCCAACGCGACCATCACCGCGGATGTCTATTCGCTCGACAACAAATCTCTGCTGCACCAGCAGGCTCCGCAGAGCCGGCTGCGGATACGAAACCAATGCCTTCCACCTTGACTTGGCGCCGCTGCTGGCGAACGGCGTGGCCCTGGTAAAA
Organism: uncultured Acidobacteriota bacterium; assembly: GCA_963735555.1. Classification (GTDB taxonomy): domain Bacteria; phylum Acidobacteriota; class Terriglobia; order Terriglobales; family Acidobacteriaceae; genus Silvibacterium. The sequence continues at coordinate 83,811 of CAVTLP010000029.1, read as the reverse complement.
CTCGAACTGAAGTCCGCGAGTGGCGAAACGCTCTCCCGAAATTTCTACTGGCTGGCGGCGAAGAGTGAAGACTACCGCGCGCTCGACACGCTGCCGCCTGCAAATGTAACAGTTACAGCTACGTTATCCGGAAGAGAAGCTGGAGAGAACCACATCACCGTGCAGCTTAAGAACAGCGGCGCGACGGTGGCGCTCGAGAACAAGCTGACGCTGCTGAATGCGGGTGACGGCGCGCGGATTCTGCCCGCTTACCTGAGCGACAACTACATTTCTCTGCTTCCCGGTGAGACGCGCGAAATCGATATTGCCTATCCGGAGACGGCGGCAGGCGGCGCAAAGCCTCAACTCACCTTGCGCGGATGGAATCTGGCTTCGCAGACGATTGCGGTTACAGGCGGGAACTAAGCGGTCTCGGATCAGGCCGAAAAATCGACTTCGATCGGATCGATGAGAGGCAAGAGCCACGCGAGCAATGCCTTGTGCGCTGGATGAACGGTATAGCTTGCGAGGGCAGTGGCGTCGGTGAATTTCATTACCCCGCCCGTCTCATAACCTGCCCCGCGAGGCGAAACGTTAGTGCCCACATAGACTTCGAGCAAACCGGGAATCTTCCCCCGAAACGCCGATATTTCCGCGATTGCCCGATTCTTCTCTTCCTCAGTGGCGGCGGCCTTCCAGCGAAAGGCAAACATGTGAATCATCACCATGTTTTCTTTTTCACCAAAGACCTGAAGTGGAGGAGCCATCCATGCGACGGCCGCTGCCCCGGCAAGGGCGAGAACCTGCCGCCTCGAACTGCTGTGCACTTCGCTCTGAAAACGATCTTCAGAGCCGGGATGCTTCGATTTTTTCGAGATCGTCATGCGTCTCTACCTTTTTTGCTGCACATTGAAGTTCACCACCTGGCCGACCGCCAGCTGGTGCGCCTTGATCGAACCCGCTGGTAGTTCCAGTGCGTACAACGAGGTGGCGTGACCGCCGTAGTTCGGGCAGGTAGCGGACTTGCCCTTGCAGGGCGGCGTGTTCGGAGACATCTCGACGATGCGATGGCCCTGATCCATCCATATAATGTCGAGGCTGATCTTGCAGTCGTACATCCAGTAAGGGTATTGCCCCGGCTCGTCGTGGATGAAGAGCATGCCGCGTCCCTGGGGCAGCGAGGTGCGTTCCATCAATCCAAAGTTGCGCTCGGCTTCGGTCTTGGCCAGCTCAACATGGACGGTGGATCCATCGGGCAGCATAACGAGTGTGTCGGCTGCGCGCGGCGCGACTTTAGGAACTTTCTGATCCTGTGCGCAGGCGGTAAATCCCGGTCCGGTGAGCGCGATGCTCAGCAGCCATGCCAGCGTTTTCCGTCTTACGTGAAACATCATCCCTCCAGCTTTAACACCAGCAGCGTCATATCGTCGTGCTGCGGAGCGCCCGCAGTGAAGGCGTCGGCCGCGTCGAACAGGTCGCGCAGAATTTCGTCGGCGAGTTTGTGTTTCACCTTCTCTGCGGCCTCGATCAACCGCTCTTCGCCCCACTCTTCGTCGTCGTGGGTCATGGCTTCGCTGATGCCGTCGGTGTAAAGCAGCAGCAGATCGCCGGGCATCAGAGTCATCGCCTGCTCCGTGTAAGGAGCAAGCGGCAACAGACCCACTACGGGCCCATCCGCTTCCAGGCGCAGCGTCTCCGTTTTGCCGTCCAGTCCGGTTCGCAGCAGGATAGGCGGATTGTGCCCGGCGTTCACGCATTCAAGCCTGCGCGTCATCGGATCAAACGCCGCGAAGAAAAAAGTGGCGTAGCGGTTCGAAGCCGAGGCCTCAAAGACCAGGCGATTGACCTTATCCATGAGGTTGGCGAAGTCGCGAGGGTTGTCGAGGGTCACGCCGCGCAGCGAGGCTCGCAGGCTGGCCATCAGCAGGGCTGCGGATATCCCCTTTCCGCTCACGTCGCCCACTGCCAGTCCGGTGCGCCCTTCGCCGAGGTCGAAGACGTCGTAGTAGTCGCCGCCGACTCCGAGCGCAGGGCGGCAATGGCCGGCAAGCGTGGCTCCGGGAAGAACAGGCATTTCCTGCGGAAACAGCCGTTCCTGCACTTCGCGCGCGATTTCCATCTCGCGATTCACGCGCTCGCGCTGCGCTGCCTCGGTGGCCAGCGAGTGCGCCAGCTCGGCGACTTCAATCGCCAAACCCGTCTGCGTCGCCACGGTATGCAGCAGATGCAGATCCGCCGGCGTGTAGGCGGCCTCGGAGCGCTTGGGGCCCAGCGCCATCATGCCCATCAGGCGATTCCGGCCCGGCAACGGCAGCAGCAATTCCGCGTTCACCACGTCAAGCACATGACGCTCGCTGGTTCCCGCCATCAGGTACCAGGCGTCGGGATCGTCGCGGTAGAGCCGTGCCGGCTCGTTGGTAGAGGTCAGATAACGCACCGCGGAGGCCTGCGCCGGGCAGCGTAAGCGTGCCGTCGACGGTCACTCCAATCGACTGCTGCAACTGGAAGCTCTCGCCGCGTCGCAGCAGCATCGCCACCTGGTTGATGTGCAGGGTTTCGGCCACGCGCCGGGCCACGGTTTCCAGCAGCGGAGCGGTCTCCGTAAAGCGGCGAACCTCATCCGAGAGCTCGTTCAGCACCACTTCCGCGTCGTAGGCCTCGCGAAAGAACTTGCGGTCCAGCCACAGCTGCAGTTTCTTGCGGACGCCGAAGCGCAGCGCCAGCACCAGCGACAAGGACCGCCAGCGCTCCCAGAAAATCGGATACCTCGGGCTGTTTCTTGCGCAGCGCCGGCAGCAGAAGCCGCCAGATGGCAATCGTTATCAGCACCACCTGCAGAATGAAGAAGAACGCCTTGGCCATCAGATAGCGCGTGCCCATGCGCAGAATCACACGCACGTCCATCGCGCGCTGCACCAGCACCACGTACGCGAGCGTGAGCGGTGCGATCATGAACAGCCCCGCGCCCAGATACCGAACCCAGTAGTGCTGGCGGTCCTGATCATTGATGCCGAAGTGCGGCAACAGGACGAAGACGATCAGCAGCGCACCCACACCCACGCCGGTTCCGGCGGTCAGCACGCGCAGACGCCGGCGAGCGTCTTCGGTCGAAGCGGAGCGCAGCTTGTCCACCGTGAGAACCAGGAAGAAGATGACGCAAAGCAGATTCAGAAAATTAAGCAGCTTGCCCGCATCGTTCCCGATCTTGGTCAGCAGAGGACCATCGCCGCCCGAGTAATAGTCTGCGAACACCGCGGGCAACAGAATGCACAGGCACGCCAGCAAAGGGCCAAGAATGATCCACTTCAGCCATGGCGCGCGCGCGTCGATGCGGGAGCGTTCAGGAAAGTAGACGCCAAAGAGAAGGAGAGCCGGCGAGACCAGGACCTGCATAACCTGGTACCACAAGCCGCGCAGGAAAAGAGAGACGCCCGTTGCCAGGCCGGTGTTCACAACCAGAGCGCTGGGAAAGGTCAGCAGGACGAGCAGCAGCCAGGCATTTCGATCCAGCGGTCGCGCCAGAACCACCCAGTAGCCCATGCCCAGGCAGGTCAGCGGCATCAGGCCCGCAAGGAGAAATTCCTCCCAGTACACCATCACTGCCGACGTGCTGCCGTAGAAGTACGGCGCATGCTCGCATGGTGATGGTCCCGGTTTTTCGTGAACCGTCCGGCCGCGCGAATTCCACGTCGAGCGTATCGCCAGGATGGCCGTCGGACAGAATCTCGCTCCACTGAGCCAGCCCTGTATATCCGCCGCCGTTCAGGCCATCGATCCTGTCGCCCTTATTCAATCCGGCGGCCTTGGCTTCCGGCTCAACGCTCTCGACAATACGGGTGTCAAGGTCGAAGCGGAATGGCGCCTCGACGCGCTGGTCCCAGTGCACGCGGATCTGCCACAGGTCCAGGACGCCCGCGAGCCAATATCCCAGGCTCGCCAGCAGATAGACCGCCAGCAGCGCTCGCAGCACATTCGGAGACAGCTTTCCCTTGGACGCCCTTCGCTTCTTCTTCATGGGTCTGGCCACCATAGTACCGTGGCTGGCGCCGTAGCTGCGCGCTTGTGCACCGACGAAACGATTTACCTCGGCATGGTCAGGGCGTATCTTGGTTATGCCCTATGCCGCGACACATCAGAATCATCCTCGCCGCTGTCTCTTCTTGTCTCTTGACGCTGACCGCCGTTGCCCAGGCGCGGCCGCCAATCACCGGCATCTCGCACATCGCCGTCTACACCAGCCATCCCGAGGCAGCCGAGAAGTATTACGTCCACGATATCGGCCTGCTCAAGGCCCCTGACCCGGAGAACCCCAACGGCGTCCGCTACTATGTGAATCCGACGCAGTTTGTCGAGGTCCTGCCGCTGCCTCCCGGAGACGCCACTACCCGCCTCGACCATCTTGCCTACATCACCGCCGACGCCGAGGCGCTGCGCAAATATCTTGCCGCGCACCAGGTCGAGGTGCCCGCGAGCGTCGAACACGGCTCCGACGGCAGCCTGTGGTTTCACGTCAAGGACCCGGAGGGCAACGTCGTGGGATTCGTGCAACCCCCGGCGACTCCCCTCGCGATGACCGGAGCGAACCCCATCGGCCACCGCGTTATCCACGTCGGCATGAGCATCCACAGCCGCGATGCCGCGAACAAGTTCTACCTCGACATTCTCGGCTTCAAGCCTTACTGGTTCGGCGGCATGAAGCCCGACCGCGATCGACTGGGTTTCGCAGCAGGTGCCCGACGGCCACGACTGGCTGGAGTACATGCTCAGCCCGCTTCCTCCCGGGGCTTCCGCTCAGGTCATGCAGAAGCAGCTCGGCGTGCTCAATCACTTGTCGATCGGCGTAGTGAACATGGAGAAGGCGGTGACAACCCTCAGCTCCGAAGGCAGGCTGGACAATCGAGCACTCGCCCATGCAGATCGGGAAAGACGGCAAGTGGCAGTACAATCTCTTCGATCCCGACGAAACGCGTTTGGAGTTGATGGAGTTCGCGCCGGTCGAAAAGCCGTGCTGCTCGCCCTTCACTGCACCCAACCCGGCTCCGCCAGACTAGAGATCACAAAGACTAGAGATCACAAAAGGATGACAATGCATTATTCCCGGCGAAAATTCTTTGAGAACGGACTGAAATCGGGCGTGGCAGCTTCTCTCGCCCTCGGCAGCTTCTTCGGCTATGGCAGATCCCTCACTCTCCCAGGTCCCGGCCGCCGTATCCAGCAGCCGGATCAAGCAATCCGCCTGCCGCTGGTGCTACAAGGAGATGTCCGTCGATCAACTCTGTTCGGTTGGCGCGGAAATCGGTCTGAAAGGCATAGACCTTCTCGAAGTCGATGAGTGGGAGATCCCGCCGCCGTCACGGCCTTATCTGCACCATGGGCTATGCCGGAGGCGGCACCATCGCTGAGTCCATGAACCGCGTCGAGAATCACGCCGCGATCGAGGCCGCCTTCCGCAAGAACATCCCGCTGGCCGCGAAGGCCGGCGTGCCCAACGTCATCACCTTCTCGGGAAACCGCAAGGGCATGTCGGACGAAGAGGGCGCGCGCAACACCGTAATTGGCCTGAATCGCGTGAAGAAGATCGCCGAAGACAACAACGTCACCATCTGTCTGGAGCTGCTCAACAGCAAGGTGAACCACAAGGACTACATGGCCGATCGCACCGCCTGGGGCGCGGCCGTGATGCACGAAGTCAACTCGCCGCACGTCAAGCTGCTCTACGACATCTACCACATGCAGATCATGGAAGGGGATCTCATCGCCACCATCACCGCCAACATCGACTACCTCGGACACTTCCACACCGGCGGCGTCCCCGGCCGCCACCAGCTCGATCACAATCAGGAGATCCAGTACGACGCCGTCATGAAGGCCATCGCCGGCACCAGCTATTCCGGATACGTGGCCCACGAATTTCTCCCCACCATTGACCCCGTCACCGCTTTGCGCCAGGCCGTGGTGCTCTGCGCGGTTTAGAGAGGCATCTCCGGCGCGGCTCCTCATGATGAAGTAGCCCACGCGGGATAGTCTCGATCCGAGCCTCCTAGTAAAGATTAGCTGCTGTACTAGGAGTTTTACTCGTAGAGTGAGGCGGATCGTACGCGTAGGATTCGCATCGTCAGAAATGTTTAACGCCCGGTCGACCTTAGAATTCTGGGTTGATATGAGAATCCACGCTCTACCGCTGCCCGATCGCGGAGGCTGAACCATTATTACCGTCAAGGAGGCATCCATTGAAATTTGGAGCAAAGTTTCTCAAACTGGCGCTGGGAGCGCTTGCCGTCTCGAGCTTTTTGCTCGTGGGCGTAACAGCCAATGCGGCGACCGGACATGCGCAGGCAGCCGGGGCAAAGAAACCTAACATTATCGTCATCATGGGTGACGATGTCGGCTGGTTCAACATCGGTGCCTACCACCGCGGCATCATGTCCGGCAAAACGCCGCACCTCGACAAGCTCGCGGCACAGGGCATGATGTTTACCGATTACTATGCGGAGGCCAGTTGCACGGCCGGCCGTGCGAACTTCATCACCGGCGAAATACCTCTCCGCACCGGCCTGACCACTGTGGGCCAGGCGGGTGCAGACGTAGGCTTGCCTGCTCAGGCCGTGACTCTTGCCACGGTACTCAAAGCCCAAGGCTATGAGACCTATCAGTACGGTAAGAACCACCTCGGCGACCTGAATAAATTCCTGCCGTGCGTGCATGGCTTCGACGAGTTCTTCGGCTACCTCTATCACCTTGACGCCATGTCAGATCCGTATTGGTTCGACTACCCGCAGGACTGGATCGACAAGACCGGGCCGCGCGATATCGTGCATTGCACGGCGAGCGCTACGGATGACCCCACTGTCGAGCCACGATGGGGAGCGGTCGGAAAGCAGAAAGTCGTCGACGAGGGCCCGCTGGCGCCGTTCCCGAACATGACCGATATGCAGAACTGGCAAAAGGGTCGCCCCGCCAAGTACGACATGGAGACCTTTGACGACGTCTTGGTCGGCAAGACAACTGCGGCCATGGACAAGGCCAAGGCAGACGGCAAGCCCTTCTTCATATGGCACAACACCACCCGCATGCACGTCTTCACCTACCTGCCGCCCAAGTACCAGGCGATGATGAACGCAACGGATAATTATGGGCTCGAAGAAGCGGGTATGGCGCAGATGGACGAGAGCATCGGCCAGATCCTCCAGCACATTGAAGATATCGGCGAAACCGACAACACCATCGTCATCTTCACCACGGACAATGGCGCCGAAGTCTTCACCTGGCCGGATGGCGGCATGACGCCGTTCAAAGGCACCAAGGGAACATCATTCGAAGGTGGCTTCCGCGTTCCTGCCATCATCCGCTGGCCAGGTCACGTCAAGCCGGGCTCGGTTGAGAACGGTATTTTTTCCGGTCTTGATTGGCTTCCCACGCTCGCGCACGCTGCCGGCAATCCCGACATCACCAATCAATTGCTCAAGGGAGTACAGCTGGGTGACCGTACGTACAAGAACCACCTGGATGGCTATGACCAAATGGCCGTCCTGGAGGGTACGGGACCGTCGGCCCGCCATGAGCTGTTTTACTTCGCTGGTCCACACCTCGGAGCGCTTCGCATCGATGACTTCAAGTTCCAGTTCCTCCAGCAACCCTATGGCTGGCCAGGGGAAAAGGTCGAAACGGACATGCCTACGATAACGAACATCCGGCAGGATCCGTTCGAGCGCACGTCGTCTATCCGCGGCGAGACTCTGAACGATATGGGGGGCGGCTACATGAATGACTTCATGGCGCGCGAGTTCTGGCGCTTCGTCGTCGTCCAGCAAACGGTAGGAAAACTCGCGCAAACGGCCATCGAGTTCCCGCCGATGCAGGATCCGGCCACCTTCAACCTGGATGCCATCAAGGCCAAGATAGCGGCGGCGATCAAGTCACGCGAGGGTCAATAGTCAATCTGATAACGCGTCAGGCGGCTAGCAAGCGCCGGCCCAAACCAGGAAGAACGTTGGCTGAGAATTTCCCTCAACCCGCTATAATGGAAATAGAAACAAAAAGGCCCGGCTGCCATCGCAGTCGGGCTTTGGTTTTAAGATAAACGATCTGCGACAAGCCATTTAGAATCAATTATTTTTGGGCAAGTACCATCGTATCAATCATCTACGCCATAGCCTGAATTCGTCGCCCTGAAATCGGTGCAGTTACGCTCGCTAAGTCCTTTAGAGTTGTGAATCAAGACGTAAGATATTCATTCGAGGGTAGATACAGCCGACGTATCCCTTAAGTCCAGCCATTTCAAACGATTACAAAATGGGAACGAAATTGGGGGGGAGGGGGGTAGGTGAGCCGGTACAGACCGGGGAGATAGCTGACAGATTGGACCGGGGAGATAGCTGACACTGCGTTGAGGGAGTGATGGGCGGTTAGAACCTCATCATGGCCTGGAGAGCGAGCAGTGTAATGGAAGAGAAGCTGCGGTTCGTCTTTGAGTATGAACGAGATGAGCACACGATGAGGGAGCTGTGCCACCGGTACGGGATCGCGCGGGAGACCGGGTATGTGTGGTTGCGGCGCTATCGGGCGTACGGAGTGGGCGGGCTGGTGGAGGTAAACCGGGCGCCACAGCGCCATCCCAACCAGACGCCGGGCGAGATCGAAGAAGCGGTGCTGGAGTTGCGGCAGGCGCACATGACGTGGGGGCCGCGGAAGTTAAAGCGGATCCTGGAGCGGGACCAGCCGGGACGGGCGTGGCCGGCCAGGAGCACGATGGGCGCGATGGTGAAGCGCGCGGGGCTGGTGGTGGCGCGGCGCAAGCGGCGCAGGACCGAGCCCTACAGCGAACCCCTCGCACATGCGGTGGAGTCGAACCGTGTCTGGTGCGCCGACTTCAAGGGCTGGTTCCGCACCGGCGACGGAGCGCGTATCGATCCGTTGACCATCAGTGATGCCTTCAGCCGTTATCTGCTGCGCTCGCAGGCGGTGGAGAAGACCGATAGCGAGCGGGTGCGGGCCATCTTCGAGGCGGCCTTCCGCGAGCACGGCCTGCCGGAGGCGATCCGCACCGACAACGGCGCGCCCTTCGCCTCCGCGGCGCTGGGCGGCCTGTCGCGGCTGGCGGTGTGGTGGATCAAGCTGGGGATCGTGCCGGAGCGTATCGCGGCCGGCCATCCCGAGCAGAACGGCCGTCACGAACGCATGCATCGCACCCTCAAGCAGGAACTGCGCCCGGCCGAGGACCGGCGTGCCCAGCAGCGCGAACTGGATCGGTTTCGTCAGCAGTACAACCAGGTGCGACCGCATGAGGCGCTGGGCATGCAGACTCCGGCCAGTGTGTATCGACCTTCGCCGCGCCCTTATCCCGCCAGGGTGCCGGAAGTGCAGTATCCGGACACCATGATCGTGCGCACCATCAGGAGTCACGGCCATTTCCGCTGGAACCAGCAAGATGTCTTTCTTTCTGAGGTGTTGTGGGGCGAGCCAGTGGGACTGCTGCCCGTCGAGGATGAAACCTATACCGTCCACTTCGCGCACCTGCCCCTGGCCCGTTTCGACGGCCGAACCTGTAAACTGTCCCCGCTGCCCAAAAGCAGCCCGGCAAAAAACAAAAACCTTTCTGATAAGGAAAAACTGTCAGATATGTGCCCGGTCTAAAATGTCAGCGATCTCCCCGGCCGTTCAAGCCAGCCGAGCGGGCATTCCCAAAACAGGAACGCCCGAATAAGAGATAATGTCTCCGTCAGACATCAGGAGCGTTATCCATGTCGCGCGTTGCCAGAACAGCTCTCGTAGCGGTCCTCTTTACTCTTGCCGGACTCTCCGCCCTGGCGCAGGCCCGGGTGATTTACTCCGCCACCGCCGACGCTCATGCGGATATTGCCCAGGCAACCGGCACAGCCCTCAAGGCGCACAAGCGCATCATCCTGGACTTCGGCGGAAACTGGTGCGGCGACTGTCAGGTGCTGGACATCTACTTCCACCAACCCCCCAACCTCGCGCTGCTGGAGGAAAACTTCGTCCTCGTCCATGTCGACATCGGTCAGATGGACAAGAACACTGACGTCGCGGCGAAGTATGACATCCCGCTCAAGCGGGGAGTTCCCGCCCTGGCCGTCCTCGACGCAGCATGGGCGCCTGCTCTACAGCCAGAAGAGCGGCGAGTTCGAGGCCATGCGCAAGATGGACCCGGCCTCCGTCACCGCCTTCCTGAATCAATGGAAGCCAAAGCGCTGAGAGCCGCGTGCTCGTCCGTCAAGGCATTTCTCAGATAGGTACCGCACCGCATTCAGGGCTATAAATAGCGGAGAGATACTTTGGTCTCAGAGATGATGCTGCGTACCTTGGATCACCTTCGGCGAGCCATGTGGAGAGCCTTCAGTCATGGAGCCTTCACGAACGCCAAGGCCGCCGCTTACTCGGCGATCCTCAGCGTCTTTCCGGCCTTGCTGGTCGTCACCACGGTCCTGGCTCTCACCCCTGAGACCGACACCGTGCGCAGCGACATCCGCAATGCCTTCAGCCAGATCCTGCCGCCGGACACGATGTCGCTGGTGCAGGCCTACTTCCAGACCAATCATGCTCGCTCCGTTCGGCTGATCTGGACCTCCTCGCTCATCACCACTGTCGCCGCCATGGACGTGCTGCTGACGCTCATGGCAGGCTTCCGCAGCGCCTATCTGCTGCCCAGCGGCGAGTGGGGCTTCTGGCGCGAGCGCGCCGTTGCCCTGGCCCTTGTGCCTGCCACGGTGGTGCCCCTGATCTTTGCCACCGTGCTGGTGGCCTTCGGGCACAGTATCGAGCACTGGATGATCGACAATGCCGACCACCAGCTGCGCTTGTATGTACTGTTGGTGTGGCGCATCATCCGCTGGATCATTGCCACGCTGACTAGCGTAGTTGTCCTGGGGGTTATCTACCACTTCGGTACGCCGCGCAAGCGTCCCTGGGGCCAGGTCGTCCCGGGTAGCCTGCTGGCCACCGTAACCTGGTTCCTCGCCACGCTGATCTATGGGTGGTACCTCACGCGCTACGCCGACTACTCGGTCGTCTATGGCTCCCTCGGAGCCGGGGTGGCCACTCTCATCTGGCTCTACATGGTCTCCTTCAGCATTCTGATCGGCGCGGAATTCAACGCCCTTGTCTATCCCATCTCTCCACCGGCCGCGCACCAGGATGATGAAAACAACGTTACGATTCTCCCCCGCCAGGCTGTGTGACGACCCTGAATCCCTGCCGCGAGTTAGAATGAACATGTTTTCATTAACGTGAAAAGAAGCACAACGCAGTTGGGGGATGGATGAACGTTACGCTTGCCGGTTCGAATCTCGCACCGGGGAAAATTGCACGCAGGGCCAAGATTGTCGTCACTCTGGGCCCTGCTTCGAACAATGAATCAACCTTTCGCGAGCTGGTCCGTGCCGGTCTGGATGTCGCGCGCCTGAACTTCTCGCACGGCACCCATCCTCAGAAGCTGGAACTGATCGAAATGGTCCGGAAAGTGGCGCGGGAGGAGCGCAAGAACATCTGCATCCTGGGCGATCTGCAAGGGCCAAAGATCCGTACGGGGCGCCTGCAGGACCGCAAGTCCATCCAACTTGAGACCGGTCAGCATCTCACCATTACCCCCCGCGATGTTGCCGGCACGCCCACGGTGATTTCCACCACCTTTCCCACCCTCGCCGAAAATCTTGAGGCGGGAGCGCGCATCCTGCTCTCCGACGGGCTTATCGAACTGCGCGTCCTTGCAGTGAAGGGCGAGGATGTGGAGTGCGTGGTGATCAACGGCGGCGTACTCGGGGAGAACAAGGGCATTAATCTGCCCGGCATCGCCGTGCGTGTGCCGTCGCTCACCGAGAAGGACGAAGCCGACCTCGAATTCGCGATCAAGAACGGAGTCGACGCGATCGCGGTGTCTTTTGTTCGGACAGCCGATGACGTGCGGCTGGTGAAGCAGCGCATCGCCGATCTGGGCGCCGACACCTGGGTGATTGCCAAGCTCGAGAAACCTCAGGCCATCGAACATCTGGAAGAGATTCTCGAAGTTACTGACGGGGTGATGGTGGCCCGCGGCGATCTGGGTGTCGAAATGCCGCCGGAGAAAGTTCCCGCGATTCAGAAGCTGGTGATCCGCCGTGCTTCCGAACACCGCAAGCCGGTGATTACCGCGACTCAGATGCTGGAGTCGATGATCGAAAATCCGCGGCCCACGCGCGCCGAAGCCAGCGACGTGGCCAACGCCATCTACGACGGCACCGACGCGGTCATGCTGTCAGGCGAGAGCGCAGCCGGGAAGTATCCAGTGGAAGCAGTCAAAATGATGGCGAGAATTGTCGTCGAATCGGAGTCGGAGATCCTCGAGGCACCGTCGCCTCACGATGGGAGGCCGAGCAACCTCCGGCTCTCGGTCGCCGAGACGATTTGTGAGTCGATGGCGCACGCGGCGATGGATCTGGATCTGAAAGCGATCGCAGTTTTTACCGAAACCGGCACGACTGCCCGCCAGCTTTCAAAATATCGCCCCAAACCGCCCATCTACGCTCTCTCCAGCATTGACGTAGTCATCAACCGCATGTGTCTTCTGTGGGGCGTGCAGTCGGTTCGATGCACGAGGGCCCACACCGCGGAAGAGATGGTGGATATGGCTGAGGAACTGCTCGAATCCGCAGGCTACGTTTCTCCGCAGGACATCCTGGGCATCGTTGCCGGAACGAGAACCAAGACCGGCTCGACAAACTTCCTGCGCCTGCACGTGCTCGGCGACCGTTTGCACGATCTCGGGTTGTGACGAGTCGAGCCTTGAGGTTCGGTCTATAAGATTGGAAGATGGGCCGAATCCACATACTCTCCGATCAGGTGGCGAACCAGATTGCCGCGGGCGAGGTGGTCGACCGTCCGGCTTCCGTGGTCAAGGAGCTGCTGGAAAACGCACTCGATGCCGGTGCCACCCGCATCCTGGTCGAGGTCGAGGCAGGTGGACGCAAGCTCATCCGCATTGTAGACAACGGCATTGGCATGGTTCGGGACGATGCGCTGCTGGCCTTCGAGCGACATGCCACGTCGAAAATCCGCTCCAGCGACGATCTGCTGTCGATCGCCACTCTGGGCTTTCGCGGCGAAGCGCTGCCATCCATCGCGTCAATCTCACGGCTGGAGCTTGAAACCCGCGCGGCCGCCGAGTCCAGCGGGACTCATCTTGAAATCGTGGGCGGAAAAATCTTTCGCGTGGAGGACGCCGGACTGCCCGCGGGAACTATGATTGCCGTTCGTGATCTCTTCTTCAACACGCCGGCCCGGCGCAAATTTCTAAAGGCAGAAAGCACGGAGCTATCACACGTAACAGCATTAGTTACACATTACGCGCTGGCACATCCCGGGAAGCACTTCGAGCTGCACTCGGCGACGAATGCGCTGCTGATCGCGCCTCCTGTAGCGAAGGTCTCGGAGCGAATCTTTCAGGTCTTCGGGAAAGATACGCTCGATCAGCTGGTCTCTCTCGCCGCGGAGACGAGGTTCGATCGCGCCGGCCTGCCTGAACCGCCGCCTTGGAAGCGCGAGGAAGATTATCAGCCGCCCGACCCGGGATTTTTGCGAGTCAGCGGCTTCATCTCCAAGCCCGAACTGCAAAAACTCAATCGGAACTCGATCTACGTTTTCGTGAACCAGCGTCTCATCCGCGACCGGCTGATCCTGCACGCGGTCAGCGAAGCCTATCGCAACATTATTCCGCCCCCATCGTTTCCGGTCATTCTGATGTTTCTCGAAATGCCGCCGCACGAAGTAGATGTCAATGTACATCCGTCGAAAACGGAAGTGCGCTTTCGTCAGCAGACTTTCATTCACGACTTCGTCCGTGACAGCATACGCAACACGCTCATTAAAGCTCGGCCTACTGCTGGATTTCTCGCCGCGCTTAGCTCGCACTCCCATGCGACGGGGTTGCAGCCCTCCACTTCGCCGATTCCGGATGAGAGTGCGCCAGAGATCGTGAAGGATTCCGAGCCGGTTAGAGCGGACGACGCTGTGCCCTTCACGCTGGCCGGGCCCGCGCTGGATCCGGAAGAGGTGAAGCTTCCTTTCTCAATCACGTCTGCTGAGCAGGCTGTGGCAAACTCCGCTTCGCACGATTGCGAGCCCAAATGGGATGCAGAGACACTGCCAGACGGCGGAGAGCCCGCGAATCTGAACTCGCTCGCCTCGCTCAAACCGCTGGGGCAGTTGCGCGAGTCGTTTATCCTCGCCGTCAACGACGAGGGCCTGTGGATCGTCGACCAGCACGTCGCCCACGAGCGCGTGCTCTTTGAGAAGATCCTTCGCGAGCGGGAAGTGGAGCGTGTGGAGCGGCAGCGCCTGCTTATGCCCATGCTCGTCGATTTGCAGCCGCATCAGATGGTACTCTTTGCCGGCATCGCGCAGGAGCTGGAGCGCAATGGCTTTGAGGTCGAACCCTTTGGTCCGCACACGCTGGCGATCAAAGCCGCACCGACTGGCCTCGAAGGCCCCCGCATGGAACGCATGCTCATGGAGGTGCTGGAGCAGGCGGGAAATCCGGCCCAATCGGAGAACCTGGGCACGCTTCGCACACGCATTGCGGCGTCTATCGCCTGCCATTCGGCCATCAAGATCAATATGCCGCTCGACACCCGGCGCATGGAGTGGCTGCTCGCCGAACTTGCGCGCACCGAGCATCCCACAAGCTGCCCACATGGGCGTCCCATCGCTTTACGGTATTCTTGGAAAGACATCCAGCGGGCTTTTCACCGAATTTAGCGCAGCAAATTCAGCCTCGTTTCTCCGCTGGACAAGAAGAAGGTCTCTTTGACAGCCGAACAGTTACAAGCAGAGCGCGCCGAGCGTTGGCGGCAAAAATCGAGTCCCGTCCTCACACTCGAAGACGCGGCAGCATGGCTCAACACGACAGGACTGTGCCTCTTTCTGCCGCGCCGCAACCAGTTTCTTGCGCCTGCGCCTTCTTTTGTGGAAGCCTGCAGCGGAGGTCCGAGCGAAACGCCTGCGCCCGCGGCCATTGAGAACGCCAGCAGTCTGATGATCAGGCTGATTGAAGATGGAGCCGTGATTCCGTTGAATCTATTCGGCACTCTCTCCGAACAGCCGGATTTCCTGGCGACGCGCGATGCCTTCCCCTATATTTTCAGCCTGCGCGGCGGCCGCAGCTGGAAGGTAGTGCCCGCCAAGGCCTCGCCGCTGGTGGCCGAGATTTGGAAGCTCCTGGAAAAAGATGCATCGCTTGAAACGACCGAGATCCAGGCCGCGCTTGGACGCGAATTGACCGAGGCCGCGGTACTGCGCGGGCTCATGGAACTGTGGAGCGCGCTCCGCGTCATTCCGGTGTACGCGGTCAATGAACCGACACGATGGGAGCTAACGCAGACACGTTTCTCCGACGCGTTGAACGCGGCCAACAAGATTGCGCAAACTACGGCACTCTCCGCGCTGGTGTCGCTCTATCTCGAATCGGTGCTGGCGGCCACGCCCGACGAAGTGGAGACCTTCCTTTCGCCCCTCACCTCGCGTTCGAAGGTGCGCGAAGTGGTGAATGGACTCGCGGCCACACGCCAGGTTTCGATAATTCCTGTTGGAACGCAGACCATGTTCCATGTCGCCGGATCGCTGCCCGAGTTTGCCGACCCGGAGCCAGCTGCAGCGGCGCCCGAGGCTGCACAGCGCCCGCGTTTCGAGCGGCCGCCATTCGAGCGAACACCGAGGGAGACACGAGGTCCGGAACGTCGTCCGTCGTTTGGCCGCGACCGCACTGGCGACCGTCCCCGCACGGGTCCATCGCGAGAGCGTTTTGCGGTGGGCGGCGGCGCGAGACCTGGCGGAGCAGGACGGAGCAGCGATCGCCCTTTGCGCAGGGGCGCCGATTCCCAGGGCAACTATCCGCCGCGGCGCAAGCAGTTTGGCGCGAATACCGGCGGACCGCCGCGCCCAGAGGGCAGGTCTGGCCCGGGAGGCGAACGTCCTACCTATCGCAAGCAGGAAGGCGGAGAGCGGAAGTCCTTCACCAGTAAACCCTTCGAGAAACGGCCTTTCGACAAGCCGGCCAGGCCCTATGGAGAGCGCGGCGCAGCCGGGGCTCGTCCGCCTCGAAGGGAGAGCAGCCCCCGCACCAGCGAACGCACATCGAGCGGAGAACTCAGGCCAGGGTCGGGCCGTCCCAGCTTCCGGGCAGGTGGCGGAAAGTTTCCACCGAAGAAGTTTGGCGCAGGCGGGAAGTTTCCGCCGAAGAAATTCAGTGGGCAGAAATTTAGTGGTGACAGACCGCGTCCCGCGTCCGGAGACCGTCCTTTCCGCCCGCGTCGCGATGAAGCATCGGATCGGCCGCGCACCCCTCGTCCTTACGATCGAGCGACCGGGTCCGATCGCCCCGCGCGCCCTGCGGGGACCAATCGCGGAGGACGTTCTTACGGCGCGGGCAAACCTTGGGAGGCAAAGAAACGGGACGGGGAAAAGCGCCCTTTCTTCAGGGACAAGCCTGCTAAGACAGGCCGAGATGATCGGTCGGCCTCTCCGGGGAGCGAAGGTCGAAGCGCGGGTCGAAGTCGGGCTCCGGCCAAACGCACCAGTGGATGGAAGCCGAAGCCTTCCGGTTTCTCAAAATCGGCGAAGCCGGCATTTGGGAAGCCGAAATTCGGGGGGCCGAAATTTGGAGCAGCACATCCGGGGGGAAAGAAATATGGAGCAGGGAAACCTGGGTTCAAATCCGGACCAAAGCCCGGTGGCGCACGGCCGCCCTTCAAGAAGCGAAAGGACGAGGGTAAGAAAAGCTCCGAATGAGTGGACGACGCCTGATCATTGCCATCGATGGGCCGGCAGGCGCCGGCAAAAGCACCGTAGCCAAACACCTCGCCGCTCATTTCGGCTTGCTGAATCTGGAAACAGGCGCCATGTATCGCGCCTTTGCCCTCAAGGCGCTCGAGTATAGGGTCGATCCCGGCGACGCTGCGAGCCTCGAACGGCTGGCCGCATCTACCGAGATCGTTCTTGAGCCGGGGCCAGCGGGAAATCGCGTTATGCTTGATGGGGCCGATGTAACCGAGCGCATTCGCAATTCGGAAGTAACGCAGGCCGCCTCGCGGGTCAGCGTACATCCCGCCATCCGCGGCTTGATGGTCGATTTGCAACGCGAGATGGGCAAGGCTGGCGGAGTGGTGATGGAGGGCCGTGATATAGGCACCGTTGTTTTTCCCGATGCCGACCTCAAGTTCTTTCTCGACGCCTCACCCGAGGCGCGCAGCCAGCGCCGTTACGAGCAGGCCAGCGGCCCCGTCACAATTGCCGCCGCGTCGGAAGGCATCTCGGCGATCTCCAGAGAATTGCGTGAACGCGATGAGCGCGACCGCAACCGGAAAGACTCGCCGTTGCGGCCCGCGTCCGACGCCGTAATCATAGATTCCACGGCGCTCACACTCGAAGAGGTGCTAGCGCGCATCGAATCGATCGTGAAGGAGCGCTTGGAGCGAATGCCCGAAGTGAGCGCCTGACTACTGCACGGCAGGTTGCGCGGGAGGTCCCGGCGGAGCCTTCAGGTGCCGACTTTGCGCTGGCTTCTCGGGCCGTTCCGGTTTCTCAGGTGCCTCGGCACGCGCCTCCGAGCCCTTCTTCAGTTGCAGATTTCCGTGAGTCGTGCTGAGGTCTAGCTTCACGCCGCCGTGTCCCACCGTGCCTTGAAGGGTGCGCCGGTCGCCACTGGTCATTGCCTGTAGCGGAAAGTCAGCTTCGAGCTCATCGTTTTCCGTAGTGCTGGCGTTTACGGTGAAGCTCGAATTTTCCGGCACGGTCAGCGTCAGGCCGCCGGTCCGATTCGTGATCTGGACATTGCCCAGCGGGGCCGAAGCCACCACGTTCACATCGCCATCGCTGTTCTCAATGTGCGTGTCGCCGGCGACCTGGGACAACTCGATATTCTTCGAGCGCGTGACGATGCGCACCGGTCCCGACGCCTGATTGGCGGTCAGGTCGCTCGAGTCCATGGTCAGGTCGCCGCCTAGTTTCGGGATGTCCAGGTCTGTTCGCGTGGTGTGAAAGTGAACCGTCGAGCCTACCTGCTCAAGGTGGGTGTCGCCGAAGAACTCGCCATCGAGCACCACTTGACCCTTGACCTCGGAGAGCGTCACATCGTCCGCGTGGCCATCGACGAACGCATGCCCGTCCACCTGGTGCGCCGAGAAATCCCCGTGGTTCATGCGCGCGTGCACATCGCCGCCAATGCTGTCGAGCTTCACGTCGCCACGGCCGGAGGTCACATCCACATTTCCCTTAAGACCATCGACCGTCACATCGCCGTGACCGGCATTGATGACTGCGAGTGACTTCTCTGGAAGTTGCACGGTCAGATCGACGCGCGCTCCGTTGCGGCTGGGAACCGTGATCACCGCGCCTGAGGTGGACGTAACGATTTTCGGTTTCACCTCATCGAACAGCTTCTCTGCGTCCTTGTCCGAGGAATGAACGATCTGGTGAGCCCGCAGGTGCATCTCTCCATCGGTCGATGTCGTGACCGTCACGTCGCCGCGAGGATTCTGGATATTCACGTTCGCGTTCGAGGGAATCTCCTGATCTATCTGGACATCGTTGTCGTGCTCCTCCCCCATCATCGAGAAGAAGTCGTCGCCATTGTCGTTGAACTGGTGGCTGAACGGCCCCCACCAGCGGCCTTCGTTCGAGCCCCAGCCTACCGTGGCGAGAAGCAGGATGAGAACCACCACGCCGCCGACCGAGCGCCGGCCCGCATACGGATTGTTCCGATCCCAGAAATACTCGCCGAGCGAAACCACGCCTACGCCAATCAGCAGCACTGGCCACCAGCGCGCATACCAGCTCCAAAACCCGGCTGCGCTCAGGTGTCCGGTTTCGAGCAGCAGCGCGAGAATGCCAATCGTCAGCAGAATGCACGGGCCAACAATCGACGAACGCCTGTAGCCGTACCAGTGTCTCCAGTAGTGGCGCTGTGCCCGGAGCTGGTCGCGCTGCGCCCGCGCAAAGTCGCGCGCCTGTCGTCGTGCGTCCCGGTCAGAATAGGGAGGGGGATAGGGTGGAGGATTGGCTGCCATGTCGCTACCTCCCCTCGCCGGAATCGTAGCGCCGGTTGGGATCGGAGGGCAGATCCGGAGGCGATATCACCAGCGACGACGAAGCTGGCGTGTTTACAACCGATCCCGCGCCCTGGGCTGCGTATTGTCCCTGTGCGTATTGTCCCTGCGCAACCTGTTGCTGCTGCCACTGAGACCACGCCGCGCGCTCCGCGAGCTGGAGCACGCCGAGCACGATCAGATAGAGCGGCCAGCTCCGGCCATAGGAAATGATGTCCCACTCATTGAGCAGAGCTGTGATGCCGAAGACCAGAAGCATCGCCGGTCCCTTGATGCGATGGATAAACAGGTATGGGTTCATAGTGTTCCTCCCGAGGGTGGCGGCACAGGTGGCGCTGGAGGGGGAGGCGGGGGAGGAACTCCGCGCGTACGCCGATACAACAGCCACGCGCCGAGGCCGATGATGAGCAGCGGCCAGGTGTGGTGAAACCAGTCGAAGCCGAAGATGCCAAGCGTGTTGAAGAGGAACAGCAGCCCCAGTCCGATCAGCACGATCGCGCCGATCGGCTCGCGGCGCGGCATGGGCGCGTACGGATCGACATCCGGAGGAGGGACTACGCCGGCCGGAGGAACTGGCGGGACAGCGGTATAAGGTGGATATTGCGTGGCGTAATCGGCGGGAGGCGACATACCCTGCAGCTGGCGGAGGCACGCGGAGGCGTCGCCGTGTATGTCTGCGTCGCCGATGGCGTCACATTGGAATTCGGAATACCAAGCTTCGCTCCGAGCTCATTCAGCCCGAAAGGATCGGGCAGCGGCAGTCCATCGCGGCGAGCGATCGCCGTCTGGCGCGCATCGAAGACCTGGTACATCACCCAGGCTGCGATAAACAGCCCGAAAATGCCATGATTATCCGTAATCCCAATCAGCACCACGAAGACCAGCACGTGGACCAGCGCCTTTACGAACTGGCCATTGTACATCGCGCCCACGCCGGGAATAATTCCGAGGATGGTCGCTGTTCCGGGGTTGGGTCCGCTGGGCGGAATCACACCACCCACGGCGTAGTTCACACCGCCGGCCGTCGCTCCTGAAGCGGTGTAGGCCGCAGCGCCGGGCACCGTGTAGCCCCCGCCGCCCATTCCCAGTTTCGCCGCAAGGCACTGCTCACAATAAATCACACCGGAAACCGGCCGCACGCACTGGGCGCACAGGGCCTTTCCGCAATTCTGGCAATAAGCTGCTACAGCAATATCCGGATGGTTTACGCAATTCATGCCAAGCTCCTTTCCGCCTGGTCTCGCAGGAAAGCGACCGAAGTATCTACCTCTTCTTTTTCTTTATTCCGGACCTCGCCGGCGCCCGGGCAGGATGCCGCCGTTTTGCAGGTTTCCGTCTTGCCGAATCCGGTCTCGCTGGACCACTTTTCGCTGGCCAGCATCTTTCTGTCCGAAAATCACATCCGGCTGGGGCACACCCGGCGCGGATTCGAGCTTTCCGCCGTTCTTGTGACGATTGCCGGGCGAGCCGCCGGTCGGCTGAGTACCCTGCGGCGCGGGCGTCTCCTGTTTTGGCTGAGCGCTCGGCTGGGTAGTGGCTGGCCGCTGCGTATCTTCATCGCGCCGCAGCTCGCGCATCTTGGACTCCACTTCGTATACAAAGCGCAGGTTGTCGTAGTAGCGCACCATCTGGCTCTTCGCGCCGTAGAACTGCCGTGTCAGATTGTTTTCCAGGCTCGCCGGGGTCAGATCCGCCAGGCGCAGGTCGGTCAACCGCACGCCCGCCAGATTCAGCGTCAGCGCGATCGAGAAAAAGGCCATCGCCGCCGTCATCATCAGGCGCGTATCCCACACAAACCTTCGCCGCGGCATGGCCAGCACATTGGGCCCGCCGCGATCGGCGCTCCATACACGGCCAGCGGACGATCCGCCACTGCGCCGCTTGTCCGGCTCAGAATGCGCTCCATCAGGTCGCCCGGCATCTCCGGCTCGATGTTCAGGAAGCGCATCCATTCCTGCCCCTGGCGGGATTGCGCCAGCAGCCCCGCGCAGGCTGTACAGTCATGGCTGTGCGCCTCGAAGGTCGCGCTATCGGCGGGCGGCATTACGCCGTCCAGAGCATCCGCCAACAGGGCTTCCCACTCCTCGCAGCGGAGTTCCCGTCCGGCCCGGTGTACTCCTTCGGGGCCCTTCGGCTGCTGTTCAAATGGATTGCGCTCTGACATCTAAACCACCTGTCCCTTGTTACGTTCGAGCAGCCTTGCCAGTTCCGCCCGCCCCCGGCTGATACGCGACTTCACCGTACCTTCTGGGATGTGCAGAACCTGAGCTATCTCTTTGTAGTCCATGTCTTGCAAGTCACGAAGAATTACTGCTTCTCTCAACTCGGGTGAAATCTTTGTCAGCGCTTCCTGCACCATCCGGGCGATCTCTTTCTGCGCCGCACGGTCATGTTGTGTAGGACCCGTCGCCGCCAATCGATCCGCCAGAGGAAGCTCCTCCGACTCGTCCCACCCCGCGTCCATCGAGTCTGTCACGCGCTGCTGTTTTGTTCTACGAAAATGATCGACCAACAGATTACGTGCGAGTGTCGTGAGCCAGGTCTGAAAACTGCCGCGGTTCAGATCGAAGGTGGTCAAATTTCCGTAAACCTTGATGAAGACGTCCTGGGTGAGGTCCTCAGCGTCATGCGGCGAGCCGGTAAAGCGGTAGCAGAGAGCGTAAATGCGGCGATGATGCGCCTTCACCAGCTCCGCCCAGGCCACGGAGTCGCCATCCAGGCACCGCTGCACGACAATCTGCCAGTCGGCTTCCAATACTCTCTCTGCTCCTCGTGCCTCTGCCTTTGCCCTGCGCGCCGGCATGCGACGCCCATCCCGATGCAGCACCCCATTGCCCCGGCCCCGAGCCCAGCCGCTGTGTAGCACCCGGGCCCGACCCCTGCTCCGAACCCGGATGCATCTGAGACACAGGACGCAGTCCCGGAGTGATTGCTCCAGTCCTCGGCCGCGTCCGGATCACCCGGAACCCGTCCATCTCCCACGTCATTGCCCCAGCACAACTCATGGCAATTCATACGCAAGTAACACGGCTCCGGTTCCGTGGGAGACTCCGGCAGCTTCTTCAGCGCAGTGAAGTGGCCAGAATACAGGAAAACGAGGGAGTGGGCCGATGCAGTCTCTGTATCGGACACCTCTTCAGGCTCAACGCTGGAGGCTCCCGGGACGCGCCGCACGACCAGGGGATTCCCGTCGATATGGCAGGGATCAGGCCGGAGAATCTGGGGGAGATTGTCGACCAGCTCAGCGACCTGACAGTGAAGTCGATCTGGACGACCTCGACCGTAAAAGCAAAAGATCAAGGTGCGGGTTGTCTGCGTGAACGGCCGGGGAGATCGCTGACATTTTAGACCGGGCACATATCTGACAGTTTTTCCTTATCAGAAAGGTTTTTGTTTTTTGCCGGGCTGCTTTTGGGCAGCGGGGACAGTTTACAGGTTCGGCCGTCGAAACGGGCCAGGGGCAGGTGCGCGAAGTGGACGGTATAGGTTTCATCCTCGACGGGCAGCAGTCCCACTGGCTCGCCCCACAACACCTCAGAAAGAAAGACATCTTGCTGGTTCCAGCGGAAATGGCCGTGACTCCTGATGGTGCGCACGATCATGGTGTCCGGATACTGCACTTCCGGCTAGTACCCCTCCCCCCTCCCCCCTCCCTCTCCCGCTATCTCCGGGTACCTAATTCATTTCATTGGGTTTAACAATCGGGCATCGGGGCAACTAATAGATTTCATGGTAGATACGTATATATAATTGATTATGAATGACTTAGTGGCACGATTCCGAATTGGTTTATCGATCAATGGGGAAATGGGACAGCTCTCAGATATCAGTCCCTATTTCTATTGTAGAGATTTTGGGGAAATTCTCGGCCAACTATCTTGGTACAGCCAGCGCGCAGAGATCTGGGTCCCAGATTGGATTTTGATTGGGAGCCGCAGGCGAGCATGCCGTCTGCCCCCAAAAGCAACTTTCTTAAGTGACGGAGATTGGTGGCGAAATGGCAATCCCATCAGAGCCGATTGAGCTCGCCGTCAGGACCGATGCTCGACACCACGACCAACTTACGTCGGTAAACAAAGTTCGCAGATCTCTTTACTGGCCAGCATACGGCGCAGGCCAAGCTTAATCTTCGCGCAACGCTTCCATCGGTTCAATGGTCGAGGCCGTGTGCGCCGGGATCAACGACGCGATGGAGCCGATAATGAGCAGCACCAGCGCCACTCCGAGATATGTGCCGATGTCGACGGGCTTCACGTTGTAGAGGAAGCTTTTAACGAATTGGCCCGCGAAGACCGACAACACCAGGCCCACCGCCAAACCCAGGCCGATAAGCACACCCCCTTGCCGCAAAACCATGGCCGCCACGCCCTGGCGTGTCGCTCCCAATGCCATGCGGACGCCGATCTCCCGGCGGCGGTAGCTGACAAGCTGCGCCAGCACTCCGTAAAGTCCGGCGATCACCATCACGATTGCGAGGCCGGCAAACGAAGCGTTGAGATAGAGTCCCAGGCGCTGGCTGAAGGTGTTCGAGTCCACCGCCTCCTGCATCGTCTGGAAGTTGTCGAGTGCAAAGTCCGGGGCGGTCTGCTTGAAGACTGCGCGCATCTCGCCGGCCACGGAGGCGCTGCCTCGCGTCTTCACTACAAAGCTGACCAGCGTCTTTAACAGCGCCTGATAGAAGAGAGATGTTGTCGGCACTTGTTGGTAGGGCAGGAGAATGAACGGCTCCACGTCGCCGCCCACCTTGTGATCGGCCTGATCGGCCAGCACACCGACGATGGTAAAGGGCGTAAGCATTCCGGTATCTTTACCGCCCAGATCGATTTTTTGTCCTAACGGATCCTTGCCGGCAAAATATTTCTTTGCCAGCGTTTCATTGATGACGACCACCGGCGGAGCGCTCGCCGTATCGTGTGCATCGATCATTCGCCCGCGCAGCACCGGCGTTCCCATGGCAAGCGCATAGTCTTCGCTGGCCGCGGTCATGCGGGCACCCGGATGATGTCCCGCCGGGGTAGGATGTCCGACAATTTCAAAGCTGGTGTGCATATCCACTCCGGAGAGCGGAGGCGCGGTCGCTACAGCGGCATACCGCATGCCCGGCAGCGCCTTGATACGTTCGAGTGAGGGGGCATAAACAGTCGTCGCCACTGACGCCGGGGCATGCTCCGTATCGGTTGAAACCGCCATGCCCGAGAAGCCAGCAGCATCGGCCGGCATGGCCGTAAACGTGGTGACGCGAGTCACATCGAAGCCAAGCTGCGCGTGTTCGAGGTTCCATAAGGTGTGAAAGAGCAATCCCGTGCCGATCAGCAACAGCGTCGAGAGTGCGACTTCCCCTGCTACCAGCAAGCCGCTCAGCCTTCCGCTTATAGAGCGGCCTCCAATGCCGCGCGATGCCGCTTGAAGGGCAGGCTGCGGATCGGTGTTCGCGACCAACAGAGCCGGCAACAGCGAGGAAAGTATCGTGGTCAGCGTCGCAATCGCCGCCAGGATCAGTACAACCGTCCAGTGAACCGCGATGGCATTCGCCAGCGGAATGGTGTCTTCAGGAAGCTTGCGAATCCCGGTGAGTGCCGCAGCAGCCAGCACCAGTCCGAGGCCGCAACCCAGGACGCTCAAAACGGCGCCCTCCATGAGAAGTTGGCGGACCAGCCTTCCGCGGCTTGCGCCCAGAGCGGCACGCACGGCGAACTCCTGCTTGCGGCCCAGGCAGCGGGCAATGAGCAGGTTAGCCACGTTTGCGCAGGCAATCAACAACACGAGTGCCAGAGCCCCCACCAGCGCAAGAAAGACGGGGCGCACATCTCCGGTCAGCAGCTCCTGGTAACGCGTCGCATGGAAGGTGAGCCCCTCGGTACCGCTCGGATCGCCCTGATGGATCCGCCGGGCTATCGCATCCAGATCCTGTTGCGCCTGTGCCAGAGTTACACCAGGGCGCATCTGCCCCACGATGCTGAAGAAGTTGTAGCCGCGGCCGTTCAACATCTCTTCAGTCGGTTGCAAGGGAAGCCAGACTCCTTTGTCTATTCCGGAGCCGATCTCATTGGGAAAACGGAAGCTCTCGGGCATCACGCCTACCACCGTGCGTGACAGGCCGCCGATTTTAATCGCGCGCCCCAGGATGCCGGGATCAGCGTTGAAGCTCTGGCGCCACAGCCCTTCAGACAGGAGGGCCACCTGCGGTCCTCCCGGCTGTCCTTCGGCGACGGTGAAGGTCCGGCCCAGCCGCGGCTGGGCGCCGAGCATGTCGAAGATGTTCGTCGTCACGCGAGGCGCAACCACACTGACCGACCCATCCTTGCCTTCCACTACGCTGATGTCATCGGAATAGCCGGCCACCGCCGCCATCTTCTGCGTCTGGTCGCGAATATCACGGTAGTTCAGGTACGAAGTGCTGGTGAATCCCGATGCGCCGCCGGGGGCGATGTACAGCAGGCGGTCAGAATGCAGATAGGGCAGCGGCCGCAGCATCACGCTCTCTACAACGGTAAACATCGCCGTGTTCGCGCCCACGCCCAGTGCCAAAGTAACCACCGCAAGAGCGGCAAATCCCCACGCATTCCGTAACTGACGAAAAGCGTATTTCAGATCCTGCATGAATCTCGCCCTCCCCGAACGTCATTGCCAACTTAACACTCCGCTTCCTTGTACGTGCGACTCAGAACGTAAGACTCGTGGTGCTGTGGAAGGAGAAGCATTTTGCCAAGAGGTATGTGGACATGAATGACTTCGACCGCAAGAAGCAGACGGTCAAGGTAGGCGTCTTCTGCGAATAGAGTGGCATTGACAAAGCTGTTTTCTATTTACCTTAGTGCAGCGTAAGATGCGCGAATGGCAACTCACTCACCCTCTCCGATGCTCGTCTTCGAGACGCTCCAGGCGCACCAGCAGACCTCCGCGCTGCGCGCCGGTATTGAGCTGAAAGTTTTCACGGCCATCGCTTCCGGCTTGCGCACACCGGAGGCTCTCGCGCCGGTATGCGGCGCCTCCGCCAAGGGCTTGCGTGTCCTTTGCGATTTCCTGACCATCGTCGGATTCCTTACAAAGAACGAGCATGGCTACGCTTTGACCCCGGATTCGGAACTCTTCCTGGTCGAGAGTTCACCCGCCTACATGGGGGGCATGGTGTCATTCCTGTTTCATCCGTTCATGGAAACTGGCTTGGCAAATGTCACTGACGCCGTACGCAAGGGCGGAACCATTCTGCCGGCCGAAGGCTCAGTGAGCGACGACAATCCGGTCTGGATCGACTTTGCGCGTGGGATGGCGGCCATGACGCGGCCCTCTGCCCAATTGATCGCACAGCTCACCGCCGGCCATGGCCCGATTCGGGTCCTCGATATTGCCGCTGGTCATGGAATGTTCGGGCTCACCATCGCCCAACATAACCAGGCCGCTGAAATCTACGCTCTGGATTGGAAGAATGTCCTCGCAGTGGCCCACGAGAACGCTGTCAAGTTTGGGGTCGCGGACCGCTGGCATGCAATCGAAGGCAGCGCCTTCTCCTCCGATTACGGGTCCGGCTATGACGTCGTGCTGGTCACCAATTTCATCCATCACTTCGACATTCCGACCAACATCGCCCTGCTCGAAAAGATTCGTGCCGCCCTGAAACCTGGGGCGAAGATGGCGATCCTGGAAATGGCTGTCAACGATGATCGCGTCACGCCTGCGGGCGCCGGCAGGTTCGCCTTGACCATGCTCACCACGACCCAGGCGGGGGACGCTTACTCTCAACGCGAGATCGAGTCAATGTGTACCCATGCAGGCTTCCACGACGTGACGCATCACGTGGTGCCCTCAACTCTGCAGACAGTGACGGTGGCAGTGAACTAGGGCACTGCTACTCGGCAAGTGTCCTTGACCAAGAATGGTTCTGGGTCATGAGATCTGAAAGCTAGATCTCAGTTCACACCTTAAATCACCACCGATTCCTGATATTCGCCGAAGACCTCCCGCATGGCCGAGGCGATTTCGCCAACAGTGGCGTAGCTTTCGACGGCGTCGAGGATCGCGGGCATCAGGTTGGCTCCGCTGCGGGCGTGATCTTTCACTAAGTCGAGTGACAACTGCCAGCGGGCGGGATCGCGCCGGGCGCGGAGGGCGCGGAGGCGCTCGACCTGTCTGCGCTCGAGGGATTCATCGATGCGCTGGAGGGAAATGTCTGGCTCTTCTTCGCGGGTGAAGCGGTTGACGCCGACGACGACGGCTTCTCCTGTATCGACGGCGCGCTGGTATTCATAGGCGGCGTTCTGGATCTCCTGCTGGACCCAGCCGCGCTCGATGGCGCGCAACATGCCGCCGAGGGAGGAGATGCGATCAAGGTAGACGCGGGCCTGCTGCTCGATCCCGGTGGTGAGGCTCTCGACGAAATATGACCCGGCAAAGGGATCGACGGTCTGCGCCACTCCCGACTCGCTGGCAATGATCTGCTGGGTGCGCAGGGCGATGCGCGCCGCTTCTTCGGTGGGCAACGCCAGGGCTTCGTCATAGCCATTGGTGTGCAGCGACTGCGTGCCGCCCAGAACGGCAGAAAGAGCCTGGATGGCGGTGCGGACGATGTTGTTCTCGGGCTGCTGCGCGGTGAGCGTCGAGCCGGCGGTCTGGGTGTGGAAGCGCAGCATCCATGAGCGAGGATTCTTCGCGCCGAAGTGATCGCGCATGATTCCCGCCCACAGCCGCCGCGCGCAGCGGAACTTGGCGACCTCCTCGAAGAAATTGTTGTGCGCGTTGAAAAAGAAGGAGAGCCTTGGCGCGAATCGGTCGATGTCGAGGCCCGCATCAACGGCGGCCTGCACGTAGGCGATGCCGTTGCCGAGGGTGAAGGCGACCTCCTGCGCCGCGGTCGATCCGGCCTCGCGCATGTGGTAGCCGGAGATGGAGATGGGGTTCCATTCGGGCGTGTGCTCGTTGGCCCAGGCAAACATATCCGTAATGATGCGCATGGCGTCGCGGATGGGATAGATGTAGGTCCCGCGTGCGATGTACTCCTTGAGAATGTCGTTCTGGACGGTGCCGGAGAGCTTCTTCACGTCGGCTCCGGTGCGCCGGGCCACGGCGACATAGAGGGCGAGCAAGATACTCGCGGTCGCGTTGATGGTCATCGAGGTAGAAATTTTGTCGAGCGGGATGCCGTCGAAGAGTCGTTCCATGTCTTCGATGGAGTCGATCGCCACTCCTACCTTGCCGACTTCGCCGAGCGCCATGGGATCGTCGGAATCGTAGCCGATCTGCGTAGGGAGATCGAAGGCTACCGAAAGCCCTGCCGTTCCATTGGCGATGAGGAATTTGTAACGGCGATTGCTCTCTTCCGCGTCGCCCATGCCGGCGTACTGGCGCATGGTCCAGAGGCGTCCGCGGTACATGGTCGGCTGGATGCCGCGCGTGAAGGGAAACTCGCCGGGGAAGCCGAGGTCGCGCTCGGGATCAAAGCCGAGGGTGTCGAGGTCAGCGGCAGTGTAGACGGGTTTGGGCTGCATGGTGGGCATCGCGGACTTATGCGGGGTGCAGGACGGCTACTGCGCCTTGCGCTTCCTCTCCTTCTGGCGCGCGCGATAGAACGAGCTGAAGGTGAAGTAAAAAAATACGACGGTGACGGCGAGATACAGCATGAAACGTGTGTGCTCGGCTCCGGTAAACCAGGCGTGGCGCAGCTTGTAAGCGCTTTGGGCGAAGAAGAGACCGAAGAGAGCGAAGAAGAGGCCGGTGACCTCGAGCCAGAGAACTCCGCTCGCGTGGGCGAAAGGCCCCCAGACGGCCTGGCCGAATTTTCGCGCGCCGCGACCGGCAGCGCGGCCTTGTTCAACCTTCTGCTGCGCTGCGCGCTCCACGTATACGGGAGCTTCTTTCTGCATGGAATGAGCGGTTTGCGCGGCACGATCGCGGAGCATGCCAGAGGCGACACGGACACCGATGCCCAATTTTCGGCCAAAACGGTCCGGTTCCATGAATAAAGTGTAGCAGTCGCGTCCTGATTCAGATTGCCTCCGTCGATCATCAGAAGTAATGTAAGACAAACCTGCTAAAAAGCGCCTCGGCACGAGTGGGGCGGAAACGGAGCGAATCCTTGAACCAAAAACTACGCAACCTGGTACAGCAACTGGGCGAAGCTATCCATGAAAGCGTTTCCGAGTCGGAACATATCGCCGGAGTGGTGAAGGACATTCGCAAGCAGGGGTTCGATGTATTGCTGATGCTGGAGGCAACGATCGGACTGAATGAGCTGGAGCAGCAACCTGTGGCGGCGCTGGAAGCCTCGAACGAGGAGAAGCCAGGCGGGGATAAGACGTTCACGACACAGGATCTGAACTTCCTGAAGTCGCTTCGCATCGCAATCGAAGAGCACGAGGGGCACAAATAGCGAGGACTTCATGTTCTCGCCGGGCGGGTTGTGTTAGTATCCGCTCGTCTCCGCGAGAGGGCAGCGCGAGGTCTCTGCTGCTGTGACTTCGGAGGCGGAGAGGCGATGAAGGTGCAACCAGGGAAATGAGAGACACACTCGGCGTATTGCTTGCAGGAGGAGCAGGGGAGCGGTTGTTTCCTCTGACGCGAGATCGGGCAAAGCCGGCGGTTCCTTTCGGCGGCAACTACCGCATTATCGATATAACTCTTTCCAACTGCATCAACTCGGATCTGCGCCACGTGTACATCCTGACGCAGTACAAGGCGCTATCGCTGAATCGGCATATTCGCGAGGGCTGGACGAGCGTTGTGGCGCAGGAGCTGGGCGAGTTCATCGAGATTCTTCCCCCCATGCAGCGGGTGAGTTCGAACTGGTATATGGGCACGGCCGATGCGGTGTACCAGAATATCTATTCGATTGGGTCGGAGCAGCCCAAGCGCGTACTCATTCTCTCCGGCGACCACATCTACAAGATGCATTACGGGAAGATGCTGGATCAGCATGTCGAGTCGGGAGCGGATGTGACGCTTGCCACCCTGCCGGTCGATCCCTCGGAGGTAGCAAGCTTCGGCGTGGTGGAAGTTGCGAGGAACGGCGACATCGTTGGCTTCAAGGAAAAGCCCAAGACGACGGACATCCGGTCGCCCTTCAATCCGAACATGGTCGATGTGTCGATGGGCATCTATCTGTTCAACACGGATGTTCTGCTGCCGGCGCTGATGCAGGATGCAGAGGACCCTTCTTCAAAACACGATTTCGGGCACAACATCCTCCCCAACATTCTGGGCAAATACAAAATGCGCGCCTACAACTTCGTCGATGAGAACAAGCAGCGGGCCCTCTACTGGAGAGATGTCGGCACGCTGGACGCCTATTTTGACGCCAACATGGATGTGGGCTCGGTTTCGCCGGTTTTCAACCTTTACGACAGCAACTGGCCGATCCGTACGAGGGTGCGGCAGTATCCTCCGGCAAAGTTCGTCTTCGGGGAGCCAGGGCGGACGGGCATGGCGATCAACTCTATCGTGTCGGCAGGATGCATCATTTCAGGCTCTGTCGTGCGCAACAGCGTGCTGTCGCAGGATGTTCGCGTCAACTCATATTCGGAGCTCGATTCGAGTATTGTGTTTTCGCACGTGAACATTGGGCGGCATTGCCGCATCCGGCGGGCCATCATCGACCGCGACGTGCAGCTCCCGGAGGGCACGGTCATTGGATACGACCAGAGCGAGGACAAGCGGAAATACTTTGTCAACCCCAGCGGATTGACCGTGGTGACGCGCGACCACTCGCTTTATGAGAATACCGTGGCGCCGGACTTTCTTCTAGAAACGTAAGGGCAGCTAAAAAGCGGGTATCAAGGTTCGGTTAGCTAAGAGACGATTTGCTGTTGGCGATCGGATTTTCACATAGGGAAAGGTTCTTCGTGGTGGACTTGGACTGCCTCCATGGTCCGGTGGTATGGTCGAATCCGTGTAGATCAATGAGGAGTCCCGGCATGTCTATGAAGAATCTGGCAGCAGCGTCGCTACTGGCGATATCAGCCTCCGTGCTCTCCGCCCAGTCGGCACAAACCATCAATGGTTTCATCAGTGAGGCACAATGCGCGGCATCGCATTCCGCGCCCGGCGCGTCCGCCACCAAGTGCGTGAAGGGTTGCATCGCGCGCGGGGCGGCTGCGGTCCTGGTCAGCGACGGCAAGGTCTACAAACTGAAAGGCGAAGACGATGCTGTCAAGGGCCTGGCAGGCCAGAACGTGACCATCAAGGGCACCGTCGATGGCGATACCATCACAGTGACCTCAGTGGCCGCGCAGAAGTCGTAGTTGTCTGACCGAATTTCAGCCCTCGATGCCACCCATGCCCGACAAAGCTGCGAATTTCCTTACGCTTGACATTGATCGTGCCGGCAACTCTGCCGTGGTGCGATGCCATGGCAAATTAATGGCAGGTGTGAGCGATATTCTTTATATCCGGGTCAGGCAACTGATCCCGGATACGAAACGAATCGTGCTGGACCTTTCCGACCTTGCCCGCATGGACAGCACAGGGCTCGGCACGCTGGTTCGACTCTACGTCTCCGCTCGCTCGGCTGGCTGCACCTTAGAACTGGTCAACCTTGGCCAACAAGTTCGCCAGCTTCTCGGGACCACCAATCTCCTGTCGGTGTTCACGGTCGTCGGCGAACACGGGATCAAGGTTGGGTGATCGCTAAACCAGACGGCGCGGTCCTCGGTTTCGAGATCATCTACGAGATCATCTAATGCGATGCGTCCGTGGTAGAGGTATTGGCCCAGGCCAATTGTGAAGAGCCAGCAGCCGTATAGCGCGTGTTCCAGGGCCGAAGTGAACAGACTTCCGGTGGTGGCGTATCTCCATGCAAACAGCAGACCCCCAAAAAACGTGAGGACCACGGCCAGAGGATTGCGGAAAATGATGTGCATGAACGCGAATGCAGCTGCGCTGATGACGATCGACGCCAGTCCTGGCGGTAGAAGTGAAGCATAGCGGTGCATCAGAAAGCTTCGGTAGATGATGCCTTGCGGGTATACGGAGAGCACCGGGTAGAGGATCATTACGAGGGCCCACAAGCCGGGTCGGGTTCGCACAAAACTGAAGAGAAGCTCGGGGGCCATCAGCCGACCGCGAGCCAGACCACGGCGGCGGCAATCAAAAAGCAAGCGATGATCGACGGCAGTTGAGCGGCGGCAGGCCGCAGGTTCCAGAGCAAGGCCGGCGAAAACGCCGGGTCGCGGCGCAGGATCCAATAACAATAGAGCGCAGCCAGCCACAGGACCGGGAGCGCCGGGATGGGTCGAGGAGAGAAGCGGTAACCAAGCGGAATCGCGACAAACAGCAAAAGGAACTCGAAACAGAGCGCGGCACGCGACATATCTGCCTTCGATGTACCGCGCCAGGTTCACGCTCCACAAAGTTGGACGCTGGAATTGCCTCCGACTGGAAGCGATCCTCTAAACGCTTCATTTGCCGGCCTCGCAGTTGTAATGGTGATCGCCTGTGAAGTCTTCGCGTATTTCTCATTCGGACGAAGTGGGTGAGGTACAGCGATTTCGACACGGGGCGGATTGAAGAGATGCGGTTTTAGGAGATTCCGATCAGCGCGATTTTTGCCCGTTTGCCGACGCGAAGGGTCAATCGAGTCGTGCCGTTCAACCCGATATGGGATTGCCTGAAGACCTCGCCATCTATCCGCACCGCGCCTTCTTTTACTTTGCGATCAGCCTCTGTTGCTGATCCGGTGAGCCCGACGTGGGAAGCAATTTCGGACAGGCGGACGCGCCCATCCATGTCACGACCGAGTTCGGCAGCGGCAACGCGCACCTCCTCCAATCCCTCCACGTCATCGCTCTTCTCTTGGAACTGCCGCGCCCAGTTCTCATCGGCTGCGCGTGCGGCTTCTTCTGAATGGAATCCGGCGACGATAGTGCGAGCCAGGCGCTTCTTCGCTTCCATGGGATGCAGCTTGCCCGCGGCTACCTCGGCCCGCATGGCGTCGATCTCGCTCTGGCGCAGATCCGTAAGCAGCGTCCAGTAGCGCCACATCAGTTCGTCCGAGATCGACATGAGCTTGCCGTACATCTCCTGGGGCGGCTCATGAATGCCGATTGCGTTGTTCAGCGACTTCGACATTTTCTGCACGCCGTCCAGACCTTCGATGATCGGGGTCATCAGCACGATTTGAGGCTGCTGGCCGAAATCTCGCTGCAGCTCACGCCCGGTGAGCAGATTGAATTTCTGGTCTGTGCCGCCCAACTCAACATCGGCCTTCAGTGCCACCGAGTCGTACGCCATCGCCAGCGGATAGAGGATTTCGTGGAGCGAAATGGGCTGCTCGTTTTGAAAGCGGGTGTGGAACTCATCGCGCTCCAGCATCTGCGAGACGGTGAACTTCTGGGCGAGCTGGATCATGCCCTCAAAGCCCAACTTGCCCAGCCATTCCGAATTAAACCGTACCTCGGTCTTGTCGCGGTTGAGGATGCGAAAAACCTGATCCGTGTACGTTTTCGCATTCTCGTTGATCTCTTCGCGAGTGAGCACTTTTCGTGTTGCAGAACGACCGCTTGGGTCACCAATCAGCGAGGTAAAATCGCCAATCAGAAAAATGACCTGGTGACCGAGATCCTGAAAGTGTTTCAGTTTGCGCATCACGACTGTGTGACCAAGGTGCAGGTCCGGCGCGGTCGGATCGAAACCGGCCTTCACGCGCAGCGGCACGCCCGTCTGCCGTGACTTCTCGAGCCGCTCCTTGAGTTCGGAGACGCGAATGATTTCCGCAGCGCCCTTTTCGAGCAAATCTAACTGCTCGTGTACTGGAAGAAAGTTTGTCATTGCTGCTTTCCAGTATAAAGATCGCCATCGGCGGCTTCATCCGCGTTTGCCTTCGCACTCGCCACCGAACGCTACCAGTGACACTGTGCGCTTCTGCAGCTTCCATTTGATGTCAATCCAAACCTCGTGCTAGCATCCATAACTCTTGGAGGCCCGGGTCCTTCCCCGTAGCGAAATCCCGCCCTCCAGCGAGCGCCTTCCATGAAGCATGAGGTTGGCAGACCCGGCAGCAGCGCAATCAAGACGCCCCACGCGACGCCTGCACCGTTTCCCCGCGCGCAGAGAGCCCCTGTCCCATTTTGCACTGAGCCCCATCGCCGCCATTCGCGTCTGTCTACCAGGCGCGCCCATTTTTTCGAGGAGCATTCTTATGAAGTCGTATCAGGGAAGTGAGATCCGCAACGTGGCTGTAGCCGGGCATGCGCACAGCGGCAAAACCACATTGGTTTCCGCGCTGCTGCATGCCGCCAAAATGACGCCTATGTTAGGCCGCGTCGAGGATGGTAGCGCCGTTACAGCCTATGACGACGAAGAAGTTGCGCGCCGGACAACGATGCAGAATGCGGTCGCCTTCGCCGAATGGAATGGGGTCAAGGTCAATCTTGTCGACACACCCGGCTTTCACATGTTCGTGCATGAAGCCAAGTCCGCCATGCTTCCCGTGGAAGCAGCTCTGGTTGTCGTGAACACGCCCTGTGGCGTCGAAGCCATGACTGACCGCGTCTGGAAGTATGCCGACGAATTTAACCTGCCTCGCGTTGTGGTGCTCAACCAGATGGATCACCCCCGCGCCGCAGCCGCCGTCGAGCCCACCCTGGAGGCGCTCCGTGCACGTTTCGGGCGTACTGTGATACCGGTGCAGCTCCCCATTGCCAATGGCAAAGGCTTCGAGGGCATCGTCGACCTGGTCACCATGGAAGCCTTCTATTACTCGCCCAATGGCGATGGGCAGGGCAAGATCGGAGAAGTTCCGGCCCACATGGAAGCAGCCGCCAAGGCCGCTCATGAAACTCTGGTGGAGCTGGTGGCTGAAGGCAAAGACGAGCTCATGGAAGAGTACTTCGCCGAAGGCACCATTGCCGAGCAGCACCTGATCACCGCGCTCCACGAAGCCATCCGTGAAGACCGTATCTTCCCGGTTCTTTTCACCAGCGGCCTCGCCAACATTGCGACCGATCACCTGCTCGACTTTCTCAAGGTTTATGCCCCCGCACCCATTGAGCGTGCGCCCGTCGCAGCGCGCGCCGTTCTGCAAGCCGTCTCGGCGAATGGACACGCAGCCAACGGCCCTGCGGTCGAAGGCGACGGATCTCCGGAAATCGTCATGCGCAAAGTCGACGACAAGGAGCCTGTGTCCCTCTACGTCTACAAGACCATGACCGACCCCTTCGCCGGACGCATCACTTTTTTTAAAGTATTTTCCGGAGTCGTAAAGAACGACGCCTCAGTGACAAATTATGCGCGTCGCGCTGTGGAACGACTTGCGCACCTCTCGATCATGCAGGGCCACACCGCCGTGCCGGTGACCGAACTTCACGCCGGCGACCTGGGTGCGGTGGCCAAACTCCGAGATACATTGACCGGCGACACTCTCGGCGATAAGGGGCACGAAATCTTCTTCGACCCGGTTGCCCTGCCGGAAGCGGCGATGACTTATGCCATTGAGCCAAAGACCCGCGCCGACGAAGACAAACTGGCGCCCGCCGTTCATAAGCTTATGGAGGAAGATCTCCTCGTCCGGTTCTTCCGCGACCCGCAAACCAACGAGTTCCTCATCGCCGGCGCAGGTCAACCGCACATCGAAGCCATCGTCTCAAAACTTCGCCGCCGTTACCATACCGAGGTTACGCTCAAGTCACCTAAGGTTCCCTATCGCGAGACCATCCGAGGACGGGCCGATGCGCACGGGCGTCATAAGAAGCAGACCGGTGGGCATGGTCAGTTCGGCGACTGCAAGATTCGCATCGAGCCCCTCGAACGAGGCGCCGGCTTCGAGTTTGTTAACGATATTTTTGGCGGAGCCATTCCACGCAATTTCATTCCCGCCGTCGAGAAGGGTATTCAGGAATCGGCGGCGCGTGGACACCTCGCCGGCTATCCTGTTGTGGACTTCCGCGTCACCCTTTATGACGGCAGTTATCACGATGTTGACTCCAACGAGCTGTCTTTCAAAATGGCCGGTCGAATTGCTTTCCGAAAATGCATGGAGCAGGCTAAACCCGCGCTGCTTGAGCCGATCATGCGCGTCGAAATTGAAGGGCCGGAGGAGTTCGCCGGCGCGCTCATGGGCGACCTCAACCAGCGCCGCGGACGCGTGCAGGGCATGGAAAGTCGCGGAGCAACCACGGTGGTTCGCGCAGAGGTGCCCATGGCGGAAATGCTGACCTACGGCCTGAGCCTCACGGCAATAACCCAGGGCCGCGGCAGCTTTCATATGGAGATGGATCATTATGATGTCGTGCCCCAGCCCATCGCCGAGAAGATTCTGGCGAACGCCAAACGGCCGCAGCACGAAGACGAAGAGGAATGAGGGACAAGGCTAATGCCCTGACGATCGTTCCGATCTGTTTGACTACTGCGCCGGCTGAATCAGAAGGTCGCCTGCGAGCTTGAAACTCACAATCGATTCGGCCGGTATCTCGATGTCCCGGTTGCCGGTCAATCCAGCGGCGGCGGTTCCAACTCCGCCACCAACCAGGCCGCCCACCAGAAGGCCCACGCCACCTGTCGCAACGCCTCCCACCAGCATGCCAAGGCCCGATCCTCCGGCAATCAAGGCCGCAGATCGTTTACCCTTGCCCTTCTTGGTACGCGATAGATCCCGGGTTGTCAGCGAGTATTGCCTGCCATCGAGAGTCAGTGATGTCAAGCGAAGCTCGAGCAGCGACCGGCCTTTGAAGTGTCCCCGTCGATGCGCCACATCCACCACGCCGCCCACCTGCGCGCCCTTCGGTACCAGCACACCGCTGTCGCCAGCCAGTACCGGATTCACCACCTCGCCCGTAAACGTGTCCCCCGCGTGACTCGTTTTAACGCTGATGTGCTGATCGATCCGGATGGTCAGAGTTGTACCAGCCGGGATGCTTACGCTGACTGGAGCCGGAGGCGGTTGCGGCACGGCTGAGACCGCCGGTCCCGAAGGCGCCGGGACAGGCGACCCAATTGAAGGTGGAGTCACTGTCGTAGTTATCGCCCCGCTGGGTTGTCCGGTCGCAGGGGGCTGCACCACCGTTGTCGTAGTCGTACCGGTCTTGTCAACCGCGACTACCTGCTGCGGCTGTCCGGTGGCGACCGCTTGCTTCCTGGCCTGATTCAGTGCCTGCTCCTGCTTCG
Organism: uncultured Acidobacteriota bacterium; assembly: GCA_963735555.1. Classification (GTDB taxonomy): domain Bacteria; phylum Acidobacteriota; class Terriglobia; order Terriglobales; family Acidobacteriaceae; genus Silvibacterium. The sequence goes on along the minus strand of CAVTLP010000029.1, from coordinate 46,657 downwards.
ATTTGCATCCCGAAACAATGGCCGTCACCAACACCAGAACCAGCACCGGGGCTCGTACGCTTCGAAGCGATGAACTTAAATTGAACATGGCCAAGCCTCTTTCTCTTATGCAAAGGTTCACGTACGCAGGAAAAATTTGGCGCTAAAGGGCTTAGTGGCCGCTCGCCCGCAACTGGCTCCCGTCTACCAGGCCTATTTCGGAGCTTCGGAGTCGTGGGCTGGGTGCGGCATGCTCTCGGCCAGCCGTGGCGCTGTGACCCCCTCCACCGAACACAACTGCCAGAGGTCGCATATTTGTGGGTAAGAACATGCTAAAGACGGTGCCATGCCGTTCTTCTGAATTCGAGGAGTGCACCTGAAGACTGCCGCCGTAGCGGCTCAGGATGGAGCGCGTAACCCATAGACCGAGCCCTGTGCCAGCGTGGCCCTTGGTCGTAAAGAAGGGCTCGCCCAGACGTTTGCGCGCTTCAGGCGAAATTCCCGACCCGTTGTCGGCAACTGAGAAGCGCAGCCCGCGGACTCCCCGATCGGACCACTTGCGCGCATCGCGAATTCGAAGCACCACCCTCCCGTTCTTCTCAGACGCCTCGATCGCGTTGGCAATTAGATTCGACAGTACCTGCCGCATCTCTCCCGGGAATGCGGTTACCGTCTCCGATGATTCATACTGTCGAACGATGCGCAGGCTTTTGTCGGTAATCCTGCGTCCATAGAGCACCAGGACTTCCTCGATCGACTCGGCCAACTGCAGACGTACCGGCGCGCTCGTCTCGCGAGAAAAAGTCAGCGTCTGTTTGCTGATCTGGACAACGCGATTCAACTCTCGTTGAGCCATCTTCAGGTATTCCCTGGACTGCTCCGGCGAAGCATCGATCTCCATCAGGTAGAGCAGGTTCATGATCGACTCCAACGGATTGTTGATCTCGTGCGCTATTGACGCCGCCAGCCGTCCGAGCGTCAGGAGCTTCTGATTTTCGCGCAGCACATCTGCCGCGCGGTCCAATTCACGCTGCACCCGGCTGTGCTTTTCACTGTCGCGTTGTTCACGCAATGCGCGTTCGATGATCGCGGGTAGCCGTCCCAGTTGGGTCAGCCGCACATAGTCGGAAACACCATCCCGAAGGGCCTGAAGTGCCTCCGGTTCTTCGCCATCCTTCCCAATCAGCACGAGCGGAACGCGGCTGTTCGCATTTCCGGCGTATTCCAGCATCTCAGCGACAGTCAACCCCCGCATTCCTGTGCTGGCAGCCAAAATCAGATCGATTGGACCGCCACGCAATCGGGACAAGAACTCCTCGCGGGTTGCCGCAGTTTCGAGAATCACGGTCAAACCCGCCCGCCGAATCCCGTCGCGCACGGCGTGGGCCGAGGCAAGATCGTTTTCCAGGAGCAACACCTTTGCCAGGGATAGGGGCACAGAAAGCGGGTTGGAGAAGTGGCTCATCGTTGTACGGATAACGGGGCTTCAAATGTTGCGATAAGGGCTTGCCCTCGCCAATTACGATGACCGTTCTCATTCTCCTGTTGCTTAAGTTTGGCAACGTGTTTGCCTCCCTTTACTGCCTAGTTAACTGTTTCTAAAGTTGGATGAGCGTATCTAGCTGAATCTATTGGATAAGTCTACGCTGTATCCTGGTGCCTCCTGCCTATGGAGCGCGTGGGGGTTTCTCCACCGGCAACCATTATTTGGAAGGAAATCTTTTGGCAACTGCCGGCCTCTGTGAAACTCTAATGAGTTGTGCGTACAAGGATTTCCTTAGAACGATTGAAAAGCTGGAAGATTGCTGTGCCTCGGATTGTTCTGGCTGGACTATCCGCCAGCCTGTTTTGCGCGTTTGCGGTGGCCCAGGCCAATCCAAATAACTCTGCCCAGAATCCGTATGCCGGTAGCGTGCAGGCGGTCGCCGCGACTCCCGGCGTCAAACCTCTCTCACTCGACGACGCCATTCGTCTCGGCATCGAGAATAATCTTGCCCTCACGCTCGCGCACCTGAACGAAAAATCGGCTGAAGCTCAGAAATTACAACTGGCCAACGCGCTATTGCCCAACCTTTCGCTGCATGGCGAGACGGGGCTGCATCAGTACAACCTGAGGGCGGCCGGGTTCAGTCCGGGAGTACTGGTTCAGTTCGGCGTTCCACCGGCTGAGGCCCCCTACTTTCCATATGTCGTCAAGGTCGATTCGACCATCGGCCAGGTGAACCTCTCACAAGCCCTCTTCACCTTGGCCGGGTGGGATGTGTGGAAGGCAGCCAAGGCGAACCAGAGAGCCGCCTTCTACGGCTCGCAATCGTCGCGCGGTCTGGTGGTGCTGAATGTGGGCACGGCCTACCTGCAGGCGCTGGCCGCGTCCTCGCAGGTCGATTATGCCGCGGCGCTGCTCAAGACCGATGAGACGCTGCTCTACCAGGCGCAGGAGGAGCACAAGGCTGGAACGGCGGCGAACCTTGATGAGTTGCGCGCCCGCGTGCAATACCAGACCCAGCAGCTCTCGCTCATTCAGTCCGAGAACGATTTCAAGAAAGCCAAGATCGCGCTAAATCGGCAGATCGGTCTTCCTCCGGGGCAGGAGATTCAGCTCACCGATGCCACCCCCTATGCCGACCTGGCCGCCGTCACCATCGAGGAGGCTAAGCGCCAGGCCTACGCCAGCCGCCAGGACTATCAGCAGCTGAGGCAGCAGATCCTTGCCGCGAGGCTGGAACGGCAGGCCGCCAAGCATGAGCGCTTCCCGAGCCTGTCGTTCAGGGGTAATTATGGCGTCACCGGCGTCTCCGGGCTCATCTATCACGGGACCTTCATGGCGGAGGGAAGCCTCACAGTACCCATCTTTCAGGAGGCGAAGTTCCGCGGCGATCGCGAGGTAGCCGTCGCACAGCTCGACGAGCTTCGCTCGGAGTTCAACGATCTCACCAGCAAGATCGACCAGCAGTTGCGCGACAGCCTGTTCGACCTGCAATCGGCCGCCGAACTCGTACGCGTCTCGCGCAGCAATGTGGAACTGGCGACCAAAACCCTTGAGCAGACCACCGACCGCTTCCAGGCGGGAGTCGATGACAACCTGCCGGTGGTCCAGGCACAATCCACGCTTGCGCAGGCCCAGAACCAATACGTCCGCAGCGTGTATCAGTTCAACCAATCCAAGCTGGGACTGGCGCGCAACCTAGGGATCGTCGATACGCAGTACAAGAACTACATTCCGATGGGGAGCGGCAGCAGTTCCGGCCAGCAGCCTCAGAGCGGCAAATAGAAACGAAAGCAAGGAAGCCAGTGACCGTTGCTCCCGCCGACCGGGCGTTATATGAGATCGTGAGCGGTGCCGCCCCGGTCACGATCGACGATGTCCTGCTCACCATGCAGAGCATCGACCAGCTCCTGCCAGGCAGCGACGGCCTGAAGTGGTTCAACCGCCTCTACATGATGGTCACGCAGCAGGTGGATGAGCAGCCTCCGGCGGGTGGATGGCGCGATCCGGTATGGCTCACGCGCCTCGACGTGGTCTTCGCGAGCTTCTACTTCAGGGCGATTGCCGACTCACTCAGCAATTCGCCTTCGACGCCAAGCGCCTGGGAGGCACTCTTCGAGGCCGAGTATCGAACGGGAATCGATCGCATCCAGTTCGCGATGGCGGGCATGAACGCTCATATCAATCACGACCTGGCGCTGGCTCTTCTTGAAACGGATGCTCTCCTGAACGTTGTCCCCGATCTCGACAGCCCCCAGCACTCCGACTATGAGGCGGTTAACGGACTGCTGAAGGCGGTGATGCCGGCCGCACTCCAGGTGCTGGCGACGGGCATTCTGGGAGAGCTGGCCCAGGACACGGGAAAGATCGGCCGCATCCTCGCGTTCTGGGATATCTGCCGCGCACGTGACCTTGCCTGGGCCTTCGCGGATCACCTCCGCGGCCTGAACGGGGTTGCGCGGATGGTAGCCCTCGAAAGCCAGGACCAGATCACGGGAGCCCTTGGCCGGGCAATCCTGCTGACTGCTTAAATCCGATCGTTGCTGAGCCTTGTGTGAGCGGCCGGGGTACACCCCCACCCCCCCGTTAAGCCCCGTAAATTCTGCAATTAATTGATTCTAAATGGCTTAATTTAAGACCTTCTTTGCTACTTAATTGATTCCAGGGTACTTGCAAATATGAACCCGAGTATCTACCTTTGTTTCTATGATTTATGGTAAAGTCATGCGCGCCGCGACTCACTCTTGTAAACGACGGGGGGCTGATCGGCAATCGTTGACTCATTTGCTGGTCTTTACGATGCAGCCGCTCAGTGTATATCGCCACACCTCATGGTGACTTTCTCTGTTTAGGACCACGTGCTCGGGCAACTGCACACCATCTACGGTCTGGTAGGTGTAGGTGATGATGATGCGGTTGCCCGGCTCAAATTTCCCGTCTTCATCTGTGGTGAATGAGGTCAAAAGAAAGCCCTGCGGCCCAGACTCGAAAGATGTTTCGAAAGATCTCTCGAAATGGTCGGAGTGAGGTCGTTTCACGCTAGCGCTCTGCAGGCGCATATCGGGAGCGAGAACCATCTCGGTATCTAAGGTCTCTATCTTGAAGGTAAGTTTGTAGCCAGACGGGGATTGCTCGAAGGAAACCGGCATATCGGGAGTCGGAAGCAAGGCGAGCATACTTGCGGCTAACCAGGCAGTGAGACTCTTCTCCACCGCGTGCGCCAGCAGACCCACGGCCATACCGCGATGGGGAAGCTTGTTCAATTCGTCCTTGGAGAGTCCGGCGGAGAGGGCAGCCATCTGTCGCGTCACTATGACGCGGTTCTGGAGCGGCTGAATGAACTTTTCGATTTCCTCGTCTGTCCCTTCATCTCCTACGCGCGGCGCCTCAGTGAAGTGCTCCTTCCAACTGAAATCGACATCACAATGGAAGGACAGCAAGTTCGTGTTGAACGCAGCGTCATATTTTCCCCGCGCTTCATTGAGCAACGCCTGGTCTGTTTTTGTTTTTGTCGCTTGAGCGTGGCAAAGCGTAGCGGAAAAGCAGAACACGATCAACGCACGGTAAATCTGCATCACATAATCCCCACTGAATGGAATGAGGCCCGAGCTGAGAATGAGTGGCCAGCATACATCAGGGGGAAGAAAGTAGCCGACAACGGGGTTATCGTAACCACAACTTTTGGTTAGGCATGAGTTATTCTCTACTGGGCAATCTGCCTGGATTTTCCACAAAAAGGAAAAGACCCGGCTGCGAGCGGCAACCGGGCCTTTTGTTCTCTTACTTCTATTATAGCGGTTCGGTGATAATTGCCGGCCAGTTTTGTTTCGGGATCAGGCCATTGCAATCAGTGGGTTACGAGAGGGTGCAGCCTTTCTGGATTGACAGGCGGAAAGAAGGCTGCGGGGCTGGGTTCCGATCTCCGACAGCCCCTTGCAGTCCTTGATAAGTTACCTCAGCCCGCTAGGGAGCCAGGGCAGTGATCAGCGCCGGTTGCGGACTGCCCCATCCGGTCACCAGGTCGTATCCGGTCACTGCAGAATAGCTGCCGGACTTGCCACTGGTGATGTCGTGAAAGTCCGTGCCGTAGCTGGACGTAACGTTCTGCGCGTAGATAGTTGGGTTGATGAAGCCGATGGGCGCTTTGCCCTCGCCGCCAGTTTCTGATTGACCAGCGCAATATAGCCGGCCCACATGGGAGCGGCGAAGCTGGTGCCGCCGTACGAGTTCGCCGTGCAGGTGGTCTGATCGGCGCAGACATAGAAGGTGAAATTCGCGTTGGCCGAGACATCCGGGCCATTGCGCAAGGTGGTCGAACCCTTGTTGCTGGAGTTGATTACGCCGGAGAGCTGCTGCCACGAGGGAATCGCGATCTTCTCCGGAGAGGGGGAGATGCCGCCGCCGCTATCGACCCAGGCTGTTTCCGACGTCCACGCGCCGCCCGCGCTGGCCGTGGTCAGGTCAGTGCCGCCGACCGAAACCACGTAGGCATCGTCCGCCGGCCAGGCCTCGTTTCTCCTCGACCAGGTGGAGCTGTCACCGGAGGCGGCAAAGAAGTTCTGCCCCTGCGCCGCCATCTTCTGGAAGTAAGGATCGAGCGTGGTCGGATCGGCCGGTGTCCAGCCCCACGAACAGCCGATGGTGGTGGGCAGCGGGCTGTGCGTCGTCATCGCGCTGATGATCGCGGTATCGCGTCGATCCGACGTACATTACCAGGCTCGCCAGTCCCGGAGCCATCCCGATAGCCTGCGTCATGTCGAGCGTCTGCTCGGTGTCGTCACAGTCGCCGCCGGCCCGCTGTACACGCAGGACGTGCTGGTGCCGTCCGTCGAGAGCAGAGTGATCGGCACATTGTTGGTCTGGTCAACATTCGTGAAATAGGTGTTCAGGTCGGCCAGATCGGTGCCCAAATATTCGAGCAGTCCCAGGTTCTGGCCGGCGCCGGTGAGGGCCGTTCCGCCGTAATAGGCGGCGCGCATATCGCTGCCCAAGAAGGAAGCCGAGGGGCCGGAGCCGGTCGTGGCATGGCTGACGACCGCTTTGGCGTCGACACCGTGGGCCTTCGCGTAGTCGCTCTTCTTAACGAACAGGGGATGCGGGATGGAGTAGTTGTCCAAACCGGAGACGTGCCCAGAGATGGAACGGCAGAGTGGTCGTGGGCTCGCGGTCGGGCGCGTAGAAAATGCGGTTCTCGGTCGGGTGCCGGTAGGTGCTCATGCTTACGTGGAAAGCGCTCTCAATCGCCGAAACGGGAGCTTTGACGTGCACATCCATACCATCGCGCGATCCGCCAAAGACGGTAAGGCCGTTCATCTTCGCGAAGTGAAGCACCGCTTCATACTCTTCCTGGCTGGGACCAAACCTTTCGGTGAACTCCGAGACGGTGAGGTACTGGCGGTAGTTGAAGCTGTTCGGATCGTAGAGCTCTTCAAGAAAACGGGTCAGCCCGGCCTGGTCGCGCAGGGGCAGAACAATGTTGAGGGTCATGATCTGGCCTCCGGGAAGCCGACCGACGAGCTGCGCCTGGCCACTGCGAACGGCCTCGCGCACATGATGGGTTGAGGTGTACTGCGCCTGCGAATCTATTGCCACGATTGAAACCAGAGCGATTGCCACGAAAATCAAACTAAGTCTTCGAGTCACGAGTTTCTCCTTTGAGCAGGGCTGTCTTGGGGTATGTCCACTGCAACTTCAAGGGGCCGGGCAGCCTGTTTTGTCAGCGTAGAGTATCACCGCAAGGTTTGCGTGGCGAGAGAAATGCATGGGGATTTCCGCTTTTGGGACAGAGAGACTGGATATCTATTGGGCATCCTGCACGCAGCGAAAGCCCAGAGCTCCGGAGCGGTCATAGCTCGGCGCCATCAAGCAGCAGCTTGCCGTGCTGGTCGTTGCGATAGGCCTGAGGGAAATACCAGATCGACCCCTGCGGCTGGTAATGACTTCCACCACGAAGGATGCCTCCCCGGGTGTGGTCGTCGACGTACTCGTCGGTCCATTGCCAGACATTGCCCACCATGTCGATGACGCCAAATGGGCTTGCCCCGGTTGGATGCGCTTCGACGTCATCCGGCGCAGTTAGGGCGCGGCCTTTGTCGGGCACGGGAACATTGTTCGCTTCCCAGGTATTGCCCCAGGGGTAGAGCGCGATTCGCGTCGCCTCCCTGCGCCGCATATTGCCATTCCCATTCGTGCGGCAACCGCTTGCCCGCCCAGGAGGCGTAGGCGCGAGCATCCTCGAGGGAGACCCATGTGACTGGCTTTTTCGCCCAGCCGTCGGGATAGTTTCCGTTTTTCCAGTCGCGCAGAAAATTCAGATCGTCGGCCGGGCGGTAGTGCGTTGCGTCGAGGAACTTCTTGAATTCCGCATTGGTTACCGGATATTTGTCCATGTAAAATGCGTCGATATGCATGCGATGCTCGTGGAAGCGGCGCGCAGAGTCCTCCCATGGATACTGCACATCGACTCCAACATCGTTGAAGCCTTCGATCTCGATTCCCTGCACCCGGAAGATGTAGTCGCCGGCGGGAATCTTCACCATGTCTTCGGGAGCTGCGGGCGAAGGTTTGGTCGGCGCTATCACGACCAGTTGCTGCGGTATGGTCTTCCACTGATCGGAATAAGCAGAGAGCGGCGTCGCAGTCATCGTCTTCATGCGCGTCATCAGGTCCTGAATCTTCGCGTCAGGCGCGCTCCTGGTGGCGAGAACGGCGCCGAATCCATGCGCCTCGATCGGGAAGACGAGGACGTCTTCATTTCCCTGCGTGTTGGGGCTTCAACTCTTCACCGTGGTAGAGATCGAAATAGCGCATGCCGCTCTCTGCAGCGACGGACATTTGACGACCGGAGACGTCGTATTCATTGCGATTGACGATGGTCCACAGCGTCTGGTCGCCGAGCGGCCAGCGGCTGGCAAAGACGCCGTAGAGATGCGTGGGATAGAAGGGCTCCCATGCGGGACTGATGAGAAAGGGAGCGACTCCGCGCTCAATCGTGGCCATGCGGCGCGTGGCTTCGCCGTCGCGAGGCGTAATCCCATTCCAGATGCCCCAGATATTTTCCCAGCTCTCCCAGCCGACGCCGTTGAAGAAGGCGAATTGCAGGTCGTCGGTCTTGTTGCGCGCCCAGCGATGCGAGATGTTGACCATGTGGCGCGATTCGAGCCACTTGTACTTGTCGACCTGGGGAACAAAGGGAAAGGAATATTGCCCCCACGTCATCACGTTCCACGCGAGCGCTTCGTCGGAAGGACTGCCTTCCGGCTCAAAGGCCAATGTGTGTCCCACCTTGTCCGAGGCTTCGGAGAAGGCCAGCGGAACTCCGTCCTGCGTGTCGCCGTTGATTCCATCGGCATCGATCTCTTTCATGGTTTCGGCGATCGCGTCGGGCCAGGACTTGCCCGGATCGCGCGTTCCCTGGTCCCACATCATCATGGGAAAGAGGACGCGCACGCCGCGGCGATGGAAGTCTGCCACCATCTGACTGCACGCCGGTCAATCCGCCGGGCATAGAGCGGATCATGTCGTGCTGGTTGCGGTCGTCGATGCCCATGTTTGGATAGGTCGGCCAGATCAGCACGGCGTCGATGCCGCCGTAGCGCTTTTCAAGATCGTCGAGATAACGGTCGACGGTATATTTGTGCGCGACCGGATCGTAGAAATAGCGATCCTGAACCATCATCTGCGGCTGGATGAAGCTCGATTGCGTCCAGAGCAGAGCCGGCATGCGATAGCGCGCATCGTTGTAGCCGGTGCGGATCCGGCGCTCCATGCGCCAGTGCGTGATGTCATTCAGCCATTGCTGATGCGTCGACATCGGTGCAGGGAGTGTATCCGCCCTCCCAGGCGCCGCGAAGCGTCAGGCACTCCGGCGACGGAATCTGCTGACCGCGGGCCGGTACTTTGTATCCTGCGCGCGGCGATGAAGGGTCCATCGACACTAAGGCTATAAGAGGATTGCCGCTGGCCGGTAATTCAGTTAATCCTGATCATTCGTAACTACTCCTGTTGCAAATATGTGGGGCGTTACTTGGGCACGCCTATGTCACGAGACTCGAAGATGCGGTAGCCATGCGCGGGCAATGCCACGCTAAGGCCGCCAGCGCGACGTTCGATTCCGTGTGGCTCTCTATGTCGACGTACCGGGCCGCTCGGATAGCTCCCGTATCGACCTGGACTTGTGTTGGCAACGCGCTGAAGTTGAAGACCAGCAGCAAACGCTCAGCATGATCGGCGGATTCCCGGAGAATTGCGTAGATGCGGTCATCTTCACTGGTTGGGATCCTGCGTCGTGTGCTGTTCTGGAAGAGGGCCGGGTGGGTGGATTTGAATTGCAACAGCTTTGGTACGCCTGCCGCAGGGCGGGTAATGCTGTCAGCAACCGCGCAGTAACACAGCATGTCGCCCGAGCCGACCAGCAGAGCCTCTGTGAAGGTCTGCAGTTCCGGATCCTTCAGATTCGGAACCGGAAAGTACAGAGTGCCGCCCGCAGCGACGACCGGATCGTGATAGTTGCGCAGAGCCTGTTCCAGAAGTTGTGGTTTCGCGTCGCGTACTGCCTGTTCGAGCGGATTATTTCCGGCTCCCACCAGATTCCCAGCCCATAGTCGAACAGATTGGTGTAACCCCTTCTGTGATCCATCCCACCGGATCGTCCGAGTGGAAGGCTCCTCCGCCTTCGGGCTGAGAAAACTTTCCCTTGAGTGGATCCGAAAGAACTCTGCGTTCTTCTGCCAGTCCATGCCCGCATACCAGTTCACCGCATCGAGAACCATGCCATCAATTCCGGTGCTCAACCAGAAACGAATTATGTGCGCGGCTTCCCCGGGCCAGGCGTCGCCGGTCCAGTTGTACTGCGGCAGATGAATCGGATTCCCCTGGGCATCAACGCCGGGCCAGCGAGTCCAGTAGTATTTCCGGGCGCGATCGCTCCACTGCCAGAACTCATTCTTTGTCGGGTTGTAGCCAGGGAGAGAGGGACGAACGAAGAAGTAGCTGTTACTCGCTGCAGGCACAGGCGCGTCGGCGTGCTCACTCCAATAGTAAAAGCCGGTCTCAATGCTCGCTCTTCCCGCGCGCTCGTCATCCGCCGCTTTCAGGAACTGATCTGAATCGAGACTGCCATAGCCCAGATTCTGGAAAGTGATGACATGCATACCGAACGAATGCGCGAGTCTTACAAGATTGCGAAAATCGTCGATGCTTCCCAAACCAGGGTCCAGGCGGAAACGGTTCTTTGCATCGAGTCCGTCATAGCTGTTGCCGCCCTCCTCGGGTGCAAAGACCTCAATCGCCGTCACGCCATCATCACGCAGATTCCTTCAGTTGATTGGCGGCTTCGTTCGCGGTCAACGAAAGATGCTCGAAGCGCCAGTATTTCGTCGTCGGCTTGAGCATCATGCGGTGGATGGCCGCTGTAGTGACATACCACGGCAGGTCAGATGTTTCGCCCGGGCTTGTCAGAAGGAGAGGGGGCGTCCCCGCGGTGAAGGCCAACTCGCCGGAGACAAGCACCGCTGCGGAAAGTAGAAGGCCGGCCGCCAGAAGCACAGACTTTGCCATGTGCGGCCGATGCACCTCGATCCATCTCGCCGCCTCTTCCGCCGCATCAGGACCATTTCCCCGTCGAGCATCCGCTGCACTTCTGCCAGAGAAGGCATGGATGATTGAGCGCCAGACCGGGTCACGGACACTGCCGCAGCGGCAGCGGCAAATCTGGCACTCTCGATCGGATTGTTGCCGAGCATGAGCGCAGTGGCGAATGCTCCGTTGAAGGCATCTCCGGCGGCGGTAGTATCGACCGCGCGTACCGGAAAGGCATCGACCTGTTGCTCCAGGCCTCGGCGATCTGCCAGAAATACGCCGTGGCTCCCAGCTTCAACGTAACCGCCTTCGGTCCGTGGGCAAGCAGCGCGTTGCGCGATTTCTCGCGGAGAGCGGGAAGGGAATCGCTCGCTGAATAGAATGCCGCTTCCGTTTCATTGGGGGTAAACCAACGCGTCCGCATGAGGATTGCCGCGGGCAGCTCACGCGCCGGCGCCGGATCAAGCATCAGCGGGATGTCTTCGCGCGAACAAACACCGGCAAGATGCTCGACGGTCTCCAAGAGGAATTTCGAGCTGCGTGAGCACCAGGCCCGCAACGCGAATCATGTCGAGGTTAGCGTCGATGTCCGCGGGGGATAGCGCCGCATTCGCGCCGGGGGTGAGCACAATGATATTGTCTCCGGAGGGGGAAACGATGATTACTGCTACGCCAGAGCTTCCTTGCGTGGTCTGCGACCGCTGATACGTCGATGCCGGCATTCGAAGATGCTCGCGCAGCTCCATCCCAAAGACATCGCTGCCAACTCTTCCAATCATGCTTACGGGGTAACCCAGGCGAGCCACCGCAACCGCTTGATTCGCCCCTTTGCCACCAGGGTGAGTCTGGAACTCAATTCCCGAAACCGTTTCACCGGTAACCGGAATGCGTTCTGCCCGCGTCACGAGATCCATGTTGATGCTTCCTACCACCACAATTGGCTTGCGCTTTGACATACGAGACCTGCGCACAATCCTCCTCGGCTAAAAAATAGGAGCCAGTGCAACCAACGTCAGCCCGCACAGAAACAGCACAAACATCCAGAAGAGATACGTCTTTGCGCGCACCGGAGCGGATGAAAATTCGCGCCAGATAAAGACACCCCAGCACGCGGAAATCATCGTCGCGCCCTGACCAATCGAATAGGAGACAGCCGGTCCCACAATGTGCGCGCGGGACGCAACGAAGTTGAATACTGCACCCGTACACCAGATTGCGCCGCCAATGACTCCCCAGAGGTGCCACCGAAAGGGTGCGGCGGAATAACCGCTCATGTGACCGGGGCCTGTGCGTCGAGCGGCTTGCGCATCAACAGATAATTGAACGGAATCGCGCATAGACCGACGCCCACACAAAACGAAGACACCGATACGGGCCCGGGGCGTCGGTGCCGCTCATGGAGCGGGAAACGAATGGATAGAAGCTTCCCATCAGCAGCCCGGAAACCAGACTGATGACGACACCTCGACGGCTCATCGCAAGACGTTCGCGTTCGCGCAGCCTGTAGGCGACCGCGTCACACACGATCGCCGCAACCACCAATACGATTCCGCCGAAGAGCATCAGCGGATTGCCATTCGGCGACAGAATGTAGCTGCTCACTGCGCCGACCACCAGAGCGAGGCCGATCCCTACCGGAAATGCCACCGCAAGACCTGCAATCTCGATTGCGGCCACAAGTAGAAGATTCGCCACGTTGAAGATGATCCCGCCAAGCAACGCGAACAGGAGATTAGAGTGCGGGATTGCCGCCAGATCCTGCAAAAACGGACGGCCAGTCGACCCCGCCGTTCCCAAAGTAAGACCCCACGCAAGTGCTCCGACAAACAACCCGATCACATAGTCCCAATAAAACAATTGAAAGCGATACCCGGGACAAAGCTTCACCGTGTTGGCCCATGATCCCCAACAGAACATGCTGAGGACCATGAACGAAAGAGCAATGGCATACGTCTCCGGCTGGTACAAAGCGGGCTCCCTGGAAGGTCTAGTTCATCCCCGAACAATACGTTCTTACCGCTTAGAAGGCCAGCTTTAGCCCAACCTGGAGAATGCGAGCCTCACGGGCACCGGTCGCCTGCCCGAAGGGAACATTTCCGTAATTTCCAACTCCCGCGTAAGGATAGGTGGTTTGTGCTCCATTCCATTGCGTGTGGTTAAAGGCGTTGTATGCATCGGCGCGGAACTTTGCGCTGAACCTTTCATGGATCTGAAAGGTCTTCGCAAGAGAAAGATCGACGTTGTTCTGTCCGGGGCCGCGCACCGTGCCCAGTCCTGAGTTCCCGCGCACGCCATTCGGAGGCAGGCTGAATTGCTGAGTGTTGAACTCATTGAAGAAGTTCTTCTGACTGTGGCCGAGGTTTGGATTGCCCTGGACAAACAACTCATCCAATCCCGCATAGTCTGCCGCCGTTGTCTCGACGTTTGAAATGGTCAGAGCGTCGCCGGATTCAATCGTTCCGATTCCCGAAAGTTGCCATCCCGTAAGTGGAATCCTCGCCCAGGGGGACCATGATTGTCCGTAGACAGGTTGCCATATGCCCGAATAGACGAAACGATGGCGATGAGAAAGGGTGGACTCGCCACGGTTAAACAGATTGGGATACTGGAACCCGGAATAGCCACCCTGTCCGTTCGCTGCGAGGTTGTTGATCCATGGATAGTCCGACACTGTCTTTGCAAATGTGTAGTTGCTCATGAACTGGAAGCCGTGGCTGAACACATGCTGGTATTGCACTATTCCGGCGTTGTAGTAGGAGTTCAATGTGGGACGCTGGACATAGATGTCGCTGAATCTGCCGGCATTGTTGGGGCGCGCCGCGTTGAAGGCGTTGATGGTGGGCCAGCCTGTGGCATAGGGCGGAAGATTCACATTGATGTAGTTTGATCCTTTACGTCCCTGTGCCCCGATGTAGGAGAGTGTGAAGGAATCGTGCGCACTTATCTGCTGCTGAACGTCGGCGATGTACCGCTGATAGTAAGGGAGACTGGCGGATTTCTGATCGTAGTAATAAATGGCCTGCTCCACGCCATCGCCAAAGTATCCCTCGCCGGTGCCGGTGCTGACCGGATATTCTCCGGGCGCAAGGTTGGGCGATGTCTGAAAGATTTGCGGAAGCTGGAGCGCGGGAGTGTCGCTCGGCACACCCATGGTGACATTGGAGATTTCATCGCCAATGAAATATCCCGGTATGCCATTCAGGGCGTTCCCGATTGCCCCGGAGATCTGGGTCGCACCCACGTCGTAAAAGATCCCATAGCCGGCTCGTATCACCATGCGGGGATTCGGGCTGTAGGAGATGCTCACACGCGGAGCGAAGTCCAACTTTGTGGGGGACAGGAAGTGTTGCGGCACGCCCGCAGCGATTCCGGGTATTTTGAGAATGCCGCCGTCATTTGTGGGGTTGTAGATGGCGCAGCAGAGATTGTTTCGAGCGAAAAGTGGAATGTTGAGGTCATAACGGAGGCCCGCGGAGATGGTCAACTTTGGACTCGCCTGAAACTTGTCGTTTACATACATGCCCCAATAAGGGAAAACGACATTCAGTTCCGGTGAGGTGGCATTTCCGCCCACGAAGTTATAACGCTGGTGAATGACCTGGGGAATACCCATCACCAGGTCGGCCATTCCATCCCCGCCATCGTAGTTCTGGTTATAGCCGCCGGAGCTAAATTCCTGGCGCGGGAAGCCGGCGTTGTACGATCCCTCCCCGAAGGTCGTAAAGCGGATGAAATCCCAGTCGTACTCACCCTTCCTGAAGTAATTCAATCCGGCAGCGATGCTGTGCCGCCCGTGCACCAGATCCACGTTGTCTGAAATCTGGAAGGTCTGATTTTCAGCGCGGAAGACTTCGTTGAAACCGGGGCTCGCGTAGTTGTATACATCCATCGCGAGAACGCCGTGCGTGATCCCTGGCCCCGTGTTCTGAAAAATCTTATTGAATGGATTGCTGTCGCTGTTAAAGTATGCGATTTCGCTCGGTGAAACCGTCTGCAATGCGCCGTCACCGATGCCGAAGATAAATTCATTCGTCAACTTTGGCGAGAAGACGTGAGCGTAGTTGACGGTGACCAGATACGCCTTGTCGTCAACGTCGGAGATGTATAGTTGCGACGGTGTCAGGTTTCCCGAATTGTTATTGGTCCCGTGGGATTGAGACCAGGTTACAAATACATTGTCCTTAGAAGTGACCCGGGCGTCGAAGCGGCTATCCCAGTGATACACCGAGAAGCCCAGATGCTGAGTCGTCGCATAGTTTGGCAAGTAGCTCGGCGTGTTCGACACATTCGGCAGCGGATAAATATCCAACAAAGGAGCGGAGCCGGGATCAACGAGCGGGGCTCCGTTGGGCTGGGTAGCGAGGTCGAGGCGGTTGCCTGGAATGGGTGGCCTGGTACTGTACCCATTCGCGTCGTAAGTGGTGTAGAAGGGATTGTAGAGCTGCAAAGGGCTTGGTCCAGTCAGCAACTCGCTGAAGTCTCCCATGCGCTCCGCGGCCGACGGGACCGACGTATAGACAGGCTCCGATCCGTCACTCTCGGTGAATCTTTCGTAGTTGGCGAAAAAGAATAGCTTGTCTTTCAGAAAGGTAAGCACCCTGGGTATGTAAACCGGTCCACCCACTCCGCCGCCAAACTGATTCCGTACCAACGACGGCTTGATGGCGGGCGTGCCCAAAACCAGCTCCGACTCGGCCTTGTCGAAGGGATTTACGGCATTCATCGCGCTATTTTCCAGATACTCATATACCTGCCCGTGAAAGGCGCTCGTCCCGGCCTTGGTCTGCATGCTCAGGGTTGAAATGTCGTGCCCATTGGAAGCGGAGAGATCGGCCACCTGGATGGTTCCTTCGGCCAGAGCTTCCACGGAGGGCTCATAGCTGATGCTGCTCTCATAGTTGTCGGTGATGTTCACGCCGTTGACATAGAATCCGTTGTCGCGCGCCCCCTCGATGAGGCCGCCGGTCGTAAAGAAGACACCGCCGGAGGCGAATTGCGCGCCTACCGAATACGTGCCCCCCGGGTTGACATTCAACTGAGGGGAAGTAGCCACACCGGGCACCAGCGCTGCGATGGAAGTAAAATTGCGGCCATTCAGGGGTAGCTGCTCAATTTGTCGTTCGGAGACATTCGTGGTGAGCTCCGCGTGTCCAGTCTCCAGAGTCACGGTACTGCTGGCGACGGTGACGGATTCCGAGACGGATCCCGGCTTTAATTTGAAATCGTAGCGGGTGTTGCGCCCAATGTTGACGTCGACGGCTTCCGATTTTGTGGTCGCGAATCCCTGCCGCTCCGCACTCAAGACATACTGGCCGGCGGGCAGATCGCTGAAGGCATAATGTCCCGTCCCATCCGTAACGGCCTGCCTCGTCTGGTTCTGGGCCAAATCAGTGAGGGTGAGGTTTGCGCCGACGATCGCAGCGCCTGAATTGTCGAGGACAAACCCTTCTATGCCGCCGCGTTGGGCAAACTGCGCCCAGCCTGGCGCACAGCAAAGCAGAACGCAGACACATTATTCCCAGACACGCTTGAATGCTTCGTTTCAAGTGGCACCTCCCGAAGTCCTGCGGACGTTTTGAAAGCTTTCAAAATACAGTCGCAAACTGTACATTTGTCCGCGTACTTCTGTCAATAGGGGGCTTTCTTGGCAGCTCCGGCAGGGATTTCGGCCACACGGATTAGGGTCTTCATGTTTGAATGCTTTCAGGAACATGAGGATGCGACCGATAGCATTGCTGTGGGTCAGTGATTGAGCCTAAGGCGCCATTGGAGACGGATTGTATGCCGAACATGAAACAGATAGCGGACATGGCGGGGGTCTCCCTCGGCACCGTTTCTCATGTTCTGAATGATTCTGCCCGCGTCCGGGAGCCGCTTCGACGCCGTGTTCTCGAAGCGGTGGAAGCTCTCGGCTACCAGCCCAGCCAGCTCGCGCGCGGGCTGCGTCGCGACAAGACCAACATGCTGGGGATGGTCATCCCCGATGTGACGAATCCATTTTTTCCCGCAGTCGTACGCGGCGCGGAAGACGTCGCATTCTCCAATGGCTACCGCCTTGTACTCTGCAACACGGACAATGACCACGCCAAGGAGTTGGCGCACCTGAATGAACTGCGAACCTATCTTCCGTCCGGCCTGATTGTCATTCCTTCCAGTTTTAGCGACCTGACCGTCCAGGCCGAACGATATCGCCGGGCCGGAACCGCGGTAGTTTGCGTGGATCGCCTGCCCAAAAAATGGAATGGCGACAGCGTAACCGTCGCCAATGAGCAGGGAGCGTACGCTGCGACCAGGCATTTGCTCCAGGTGGGACACCGCCGGCTGGCTGCGATTATCGGCCCTCTCCATTTAACGAATGCGCAAGAGAGAATCGCAGGCTTTCGCCGCGCGCTCGCCGAGGCAAAGCTGACCGTCGGCCCGGAGTACATTCAGGAGACGAACTTCGATCGCTCTGGAGGTCACACGAAGGCGAGATTGATCCTCAGGATGCTGCCGTGCCCGACGGCTATCTTCGCAGGCAACGATATGATTGCGCTTGGCGTCATACAGGCAATCCGTGAACTGGGTCTGCGTTGCCCGGCCGACGTTTCGGTAATGGGCTTTGACGATCTGGATTTCGCCGAGCTCATCAGTCCGTCGCTGTCATCCGTATCGCAGTCCGGATATCAGCTCGGCGCGACTGCGGCGGGCATTCTCCTGGATCGGATGGCCGGCGACGTTGGTCCGCCGCGGCACCTTGTTCTTGAAACGCAGTTGAAGATACGCGAATCCGTTGCACCGCCTTCGACCAAGCGCAAATGAGCTTATAGTGATAGAGGATTGCCCGGATTCGTAACTCGATTTTTTGGTCCCGCTCGTCAGTTGGAAGCAACCGCCCAGTGAGAGATATCTGTGGAGATTGTGGCCGATCGATCCAATTCGACGGCTCTCCGTCAATTAAGTTCAAGCCGTACCGCAAATAAATATCCAGTTTTGACCCTATATTTATATTATGGATGTTTCCAATAACCGACGTCGTTCCTTGCTCTCAGACAAACCAGAAAACGACGTAGATCTTGCATGGTAATGCCAAGCTTGAAGACTGGCCGTGGTGCCGCTCGCCGCCGATTCTGGTTGGCGATGTCGGGGTTTGTCATGGCGCTCACGCTGCTGCCCTTTTCCTACAAGGTCGAACGTCGCCTGGAGACGGCTGTTCACATCAAGGGCGGAGAATCCGAAAAAGTTGACCAGGAACTGGCGCAGCGTTTCCAGTCTCCGTACGCCAACCGCGTTGTTCTGGTGATCAGCGGTATTCCCGACCCGGATTCAGCAAAAGGCGCAGATGCATTGGGCTTCTTAACCAGTTCACTGCGCAGTGTGCCCGGAGTGTCGGGCGCCATCTCGAGTGTGGATTGGCCGGACCCTATGTTCACCGGGGACAACAATGGCGGGGCCTTGATCCTCGTCGGATTGGACCCGCACGACGAATCTGTCGAGGCGCTGGTCCCCAGGCTGAGGGAAAAAGCAGACTGGATGGAGGGTCAGCTCAGGTCGCAATACCCCAATATCAAGCTGGGGATTACAGGTGAAACGCCACTGAACTTCGATCTTCGCAAGGTCAGTGCAGATGACGTCAACCATGCTGAAGAACGAGCGATGCCGGTAACGCTCCTGCTGCTGTTGCTGGCTTTCGGCAGTCTTGTGGCCGCGCTATTGCCGCTGGGAGTCGGGGTGCTCTCCATCTCGATGGCGCTGGGCGCGGCTGCGCTACTTTCGCCTTATATGCATCTATCGATCCTGGTGCAGAATCTGGCGACGATGCTCGGCCTTGGCCTGGGCATCGACTATGCATTGCTGATGGTGAGCCGGTTTCGCGAAGCATTGGCCGACGGGATATGACCCCGGCTGCGCTGCCGACATTGCTGCCGGGCAAGCGGGGGGGACGCTGATCGTCTCGGCCACGACGGTTGCAATCGGATTTTCAGCGCTGCTGACTGTGCCGATCAGCGAACTGCGCTCGATCGGGGTAGCCGGCCTGCTGGTAACCGTTTTGAGTGTCATGCTGTGTACGTTCATTCTGCCCTGGGTGCTTGGCCTGCTGGGGCATCGCATCAATGCCGCCAGAATCCGTCTTCCCTGCAGACGATTCAAAGCGCCGACGGACGCCGTGCGCGGCGAGTGAGCGGTGGGCGCGGTGGGGCGGCATGGTAACCCGCCGGCCCTGGGCCGCTCTGCTTGTCGCTGGGATTCCGCTACTGGTCCTTGCTTTCCAGGCACGCAAAATCTCTGTCGGGCTTCCTGACCGTGACTCGCTCCCGGCCGCAGCCCAGTCGGTGAAAGCCCTGCACACCCTTCAAGGCATGGGGCGGTCGGGTATTGTGCAGTCCCTCCGAGTGATCCTGGAGTTGCCGCCGCAGTCTCCCCCGCTCTCGCCGGCTGGCTGGCAGGCCGTCAGCCGCTTGACCAAGAGCTTCCAGAGCGATCCCAGAGCGCAAGAGGTCTTATCTCTTCCGACCCTCACGGGAATGTCTGAGACCGCGGATGCTGTCGACGGAGTGCCCGAGGCAATCCGCAAGAGCTTTCTGCGCAGCGATGGCCAAGGCACCCTGATTGAGTTGCTGCCCACCGCCACTCTTTCGCCCAACGAACAGATACGATGGGTGCGAGAGGTGCGTTCCTCCGATGTCGCGGCGATAACCGGCGTTCCCGGCGCCGTGCTGCGGGTTGGCGGCATTCCCGGGCTCAATGCAGATTATGACTCAGTAGTGAAGGAGCGCCTGCCGAAGGTGATTATTGGCGTCGTATTGGGGAGCCTGCTGGCTCTCCTGATCGGACTGCGTTCTCTATTTGCGGCTCTCAAAGCAATCCTGCTCAATCTGCTCTCGGTTGGCGCCTCCTTTGGCGCGTTAGTTCTCGTTTTTCAGCAAGGCCACGGTAGCAGACTGTTTGGGCTCCACGGAGCGACCGGCTCCGTATTCCCGATCGTGCCGATTCTCGCGTTTGCCATCGTCTTCGGATTGAGCATGGACTATGAGGTCTTCCTGGTCGCCCGAGTCCTCGAAGAACGGCGGCGCGGTTTGTCCGAGAGATCAGCGGTGATCGAGGGCCTGGCGCGGACGGCCGGGCTCATCACCAGCGCCGCGGCAATTATGATTGCCGTCTTCACCGCATTCACCGTGGGAAGCTTTCTGGTCGTTCAGATGCTCGGCTTTACGCTCGCCGTGGCGGTGTTCATCGACGCTACCGTCGTGCGGATGGTTGTCGGGCCGGCACTGTTGCAACTTGCCGGCGACTGGAATTGGTGGCCCTTTGGTTTATATGGGGCTCCGGTAACGTCTGAAGAGGAGCTCACCCCGTGACGGCGAATGCCGTGGATGATCGGTGGCAACCAGGACTTCGCAACAGCCCCTTAAGCGATTCGATTTATTTCGCTTTCTTTCCTTGAGCGCCGGACGGGCCAAGATCAAAGTCCTTGAGTGAAAGATTTGCCTTTCCCGAGCCGCCTTCGATTACCATCATCGAGGAGCCGGGCTTGCCTCGACTGCTTTGCCTCCACCTGCGATGCAGACCAGGCGCCGTCGATCTGCCGCAGGCCATAGTAAATGAATTCCTTCTGCTGTCCCGTCCCGTGAAGCGTCTTCACCGCATGCACAGGGAACAAAATGCTGCGGTCAATCGACGATGTCACCGAATCATAGTGGGTTCGCTCCTGAGGGCCGGGCGTGCTCTTAAGGACAAAGCAATCCCGTGCGCCATATTTCGCCGGCGGCAGGAGTTCCTGATTCTTCCAGAAGAACCAACTCTCTACCATGTCTTCGTAGGAGAAGTCTGTTCCCACGAGTGGGTCGTTCCAATGTTCGAATGGCAACGTGCTGGCGGTCTTCTCGCCGGGAAGTACCGCCTCGATGGTCAAGTGCCCGCTCACGGTCATGTGCAGAAGAAGGCTTGTCTTCTCTGAGCCTGGCCCCGAGATCACGGATAGCAGACGCAGACCATCGGGAAACCAGTGAGCCTTGCCGACAAACTTGTAGCTCGTGCGCTTGCCATCACCTTCCACCCGTGTGATTCGCCCGGTCACGCGGTAGTCCAAATCTCTGAATATTCTGGCGCGAGCCCAGTCAGCACCTTGTCCAGGTCAGGATTCACCGCGAAGGCGCGCGATGGATGCGCCAGCGGACAACAGCACCAGCAAAGCGATGGACGCTTGAATCGCCCCAAAGGCGCAATTCGCCCATCTGGCTCCTGGATAACGGCCAAACCTGGGGCTGTGAGAGAGCATTACTACACGGCGCAGAAAGGTCATAGCTATGTATACAGCCAAAATCTGTATGATGCCCATTCGGGGCGAATGGTAGTGATTCTCGAGCCGTGGCGTGCAGCACATTTCAGAACCCCGCGCCCGCTGCGCAAATACGAAAATTTGTAATTGAAACAGTCTGTTCATGATCCGGATGGGGCGCTCGCCGTAGAATCGGACACCCAAGCCGCGAATTACTTTACATCAGGAGAGTTGCCGTGAGCACTGCCACCTTGGCGTCGATTGGCGATAGAGGAGTCTTAAACGAGCAACTGCCTCAGACGCTGTCCGACGTTTGGATCGACCGCGATTTGAGCTGGCTGGACTTTAACGAGCGAGTGCTCGCGGAGGCCCTGGATGAGCGCACGCCTCTGCTTGAAAGGGCAAAATTCCTGGCGATCTTCACCTCGAACCTGGACGAATTTTTCATGAAGCGCGCGGAAGTGCTTCGAACAGGCAAAACCGATGGCGAGCACGCACTGCTGCAGCAGATCAGGGACAAAGTGATGCCAATGCTCGACAAGCAGGCAAAGTGCTACCGCGAAACGATCGTTCCAGGTCTGGCTGAGCACGGCATCGCGATCCGACGCTGGGATGACCTGACACCGGGTCAACAGGAGGAGGCGAGCCGCTATTTCGACCTCGATGTGTCTCCCGCCCTCACTCCGCTGGTTATCGATCCTGCTCATCCGTTTCCATTTCTTTCAAACCTGTCAACCTCCCTGGTGTTCCGCGTACGCGATCTCGACCACGCCGAATCGATACATGGCCGGTTAAAAATTCCGGGAGATCTAAAACAGTGGGTATCGCTGAAGACAGATATAAAAGCAGATGAACAATTGCTGGTTCCATTGCATGAGGTCATTCGCGGAAACGTCGAACGGCTTTACAACGGGATGGCGATCACGGCAATCACGGTTGTGCGGCTGACACGCGACGCCGAAGTTGAGATGGACGATGAGACGGATGCGGCGCTCAGGGATCTGGTAGAAGAACAGGTGCGGCAGCGTCGCTACGAACCGGTGGTTCGTCTCGAATTCGGGCCGGGCGCCGATCCAGCCATCAAGGAAATGCTACGTGCGCGGTTCGATCTGTCTTCGGTCGACCTGTACGACATGGCAGAGGAGGTAGACTACACGACGCTGTTTCAGCTTATGGGAATCTCGGTTCCATCCGAGCTTCGCGATTCGCCCTGGACTCCGCTTCAGCCTCCGGCGATCGATCCCGGCAGCTCAATTTTTGCCGCGATCAAGTCCGGAGACATCCTCGTTCACCATCCATACGAGAGCTTCGATGCGAGCGTGGAACACTTCATCAGTTCCGCTGCCGACGACCCGCAAACGGTCTCGATCAAGATGACCGCTTACCGGATTGGCGACGATACACCGTTTGTGAAATCGCTTGTCCGCGCGGCAGAGCAGGGAAAGCAAGTCGCATGCGTGATGGAGATCAAGGCGCGCTTTGACGAAGAGCGCAATCTGCACTGGGCGGCGGAACTCGAGCGCGTAGGCGCTCACGTCACCTTCGGCATAGGCGGACTCAAGACTCACGCCAAGACTGCCCTTGTCGTCCGAAAAGAAGCCGGTCACCTGCAGTGCTATGCGCATATCGGCACAGGTAACTACCATGTCAAGACCGCTCGTCTCTATGCCGATTTTGGCTTGTTTACCTGCGATCCCCTGCTCACCCAGGACGTGGTCAATCTCTTCCACTATCTCACCGGCCATGCGCATGTCCCCGGTTGTTCCTCGCTCTTAGTGGCGCCGGTGACCATGCGGCCCAGGTTGCTGGCATTGATCGAGCGCGAGATCGAACACAAACGCGCGGGAAGGCCGGCCCGGATTGTGGCCAAGATGAACCAGCTGGAAGACCCGGATATGATCGAAGCCCTGTGCAAGGCATCGAGTGCCGGTGTGCCCATCGACCTGATCATCCGCGGCTTTTGCTGCCTTCGCCCCGGAGTGCCCGGCCAAACCGAGACTATACGAGTTCGTTCTATCATCGGTCGTTTCCTGGAACACTCCCGCATCTTTCATTTCGCAAACGGCACCGAAGATCCCACCGATGGCGACTTCTTCATCGGGTCGGCGGACTGGATGTTTCGCAATCTGTCCAAAAGGATAGAAGTAGTTACGCCGGTGCTCGCCTCCCACGCGAAGGAAAGGCTGTGGGAGGTTCTCGATATCTGCCTGCGCGACGGAAGGCAGGCATGGATCCTGCAATCGGACGGCACGTATTCGCAGTTGCGTCCAGAGGATGGAGCGAAAGGTCCCGAGAGAATCGGTACCCATCAAACACTGATGGATCTCACGACGACGCGCGCGAATGCCTAAAGCACGGGTGTCCTGGGAATCAAAGGTGAGCACATAGCCCTTTAAAGGCGGGTGTCTTTAGTATGGATGTTTTGCGGGTATCCTGCGGGGCCGTTTGCTCTGCCTGCACAGATGAACGAATACGATCACACCGGACAATGAGGGCATTATGCAGGAGATAACATCCCAGACGCTAATCGTAGAGATCGAGGACGATCGCACTGCAATCAGTGTGGAGGCCTTGAGACGGGCCATACTGGATAACCTCTTCTACCTGGTGGGAAAGTCGCAGGAGGCTGCGAGCGATCAGGAGTTTTTCATCGCAGTCGCTTACACGGTACGGGATCGCATCCTGGCGAGATGGTTCTCGACCGTGGAATGCTACAAGAAGCAGGACGTCCGAGTAGTGTGCTACCTGTCCGCCGAGTTTCTGTTGGGGCCGCATCTGGCAAACAATCTCCTCAACCTCCAACTGGAAGGCCCTATTCGGCAAGCTATTTCGGAATTGGGCCGGGACCTTGATCGGATTGTGGATCAGGAGCGCGAACCGGGCCTTGGCAATGGCGGCCTGGGACGTCTGGCCGCATGCTATCTGGATTCGATGGCAACGTTGGGAATTCCAGCGATTGGATACGGCATCCGGTACCAGTTCGGAATCTTCCAGCAGAAAATCCAGGACGGCTGGCAGATCGAGCTCACCGATTATTGGCTTCGATATGGAAATCCCTGGGAGATCCGAAGGCCACACGAAGGGGTTGACGTTGGCTACGGTGGTCACACCGAGACCTGGATCAACGCGAACGGAAAATACACTGTGCGCTGGGTGCCGGCTTCTATCGTTCGAGGCATTCCTTACGACACTCCAATTTTGGGGTATCGCTCAGGCATAGCCAACGATTTGCGACTGTGGAGATCTGAGTCTCCCGAGTCGTTCTACTTCGATCGCTTTAATAGTGGCGACTACCAGGGCGCCGTTGCGGGCAAAGTGTTTGCGGAGAATATCACTAAAGTCCTGTATCCGAATGACGAAGAGATTCAGGGCAAAGAGCTTCGTCTCCAGCAACAGTACTTCTTCACCTCATGCGCCTTACAGGACATGATCCGGCTCCATTTGCGTGTGGGGCGTTCGATTGAAACCTTTCATGAGAAGTGGGCGATTCAACTCAATGACACCCATCCGTCCATCGGTGTCGCGGAACTTATGAGACTGCTAGTGGACGAGCACGGGTTGGGCTGGGAAGAGGCCTGGAATATCACGTCTCAGACCTTCAGCTATACCAATCACACGCTGCTCCCGGAGGCATTGGAGCGTTGGCCCCTGACGCTGTTTGCCTCGATTCTTCCGCGGCATCTCGAAATCATTTACGAAATCAATGCTCGATTTCTGGATGTTGTACGCAGCCATTTTGCGGGCGATTCGGAAAGGGTTTCGCGGATGTCACTCATCGACGAGCATGGTGAGAGATTCGTGCGGATGGCTAACCTCGCGTGTGTTGGAAGTCACCACGTGAATGGCGTGGCCGAATTGCACACCGAGCTGCTAAAGAAGGACGTGCTCCGCGATTTCTACGAATTGTGGCCCGAGAAATTCATCAACGTGACGAATGGAGTAACGCCGCGGCGGTGGCTCGCGGTGAGCAATCCGGAGCAATCTGCCTTAATGTCCCGGATCTTAGGAGACGATTGGATCGGGAACCTCGACGATCTCAGGCAGCTCGAATCCTATGCCGAAGACGCAGCCTTTCGCGGGGAATGGCGCCAGGTGCAGCACGACGTCAAGGCACGGCTGTCGCGCTACATACTGGAGAAAACAGGCGTTTCGGTAGATCCCGGCTCGATGTTCGACGTTCAGGTCAAGCGAATCCACGAGTACAAAAGACAGCATCTGAACGTCCTCCACATCCTTACGCTCTATTTCCGCCTCAAGCAAAATCCCGACCTGGAGATGGTGCCGCGGACGTTCCTATTTGGCGGTAAAGCCGCGCCCGGCTACGCCATGGCCAAACTGATCATCAAACTCATCAATTCCGTCGGCGAGATCGTCAACAACGATCCCGATGTAAAGAACCGTTTGAAGGTGGTGTTCCTTCCCGATTACAACGTTACATTCGGACAGAAGGTCTATCCCGCCGCTGATCTCAGCGAGCAAATATCGACCGCGGGGAAAGAAGCCTCCGGAACAGGGAATATGAAGTTTGCGATGAATGGAGCGCTCACGATCGGAACTCTTGACGGCGCAAACGTTGAGATGAGGGATGCCGTAGGCCAAGAAAATTTCTTCCTCTTCGGTCTTACTGCGGACCAGGTGAAGTCCAGGCTTTCAGAGGGGTATCATCCGCGTTCCATCTATGAATCCAACCCATTCCTCCGCAAAGTAATCGACGGTCTTGGTTCAGGTAGGTTCTCACACGGCGATCGCGGTCTTTTCCGTCCCCTGTCTAGATCAGCTACTCAATCACGATCCGTACCTCCTGTTTGCTGATTACCAGTCGTATGTTGATTGTCAGGATCGAGTAAGCGAAACCTATCGCGACCAAGAGGCCTGGTCCAGGATGGCGATTCTCAATGCGGCCAGGATGGGAAAATTTTCCTCCGACCGCTCGATTCGCGAATATGCCCAAAACATATGGCGAGTCGATGGCCTCGCATGCTAACGGGATGATTCGCCGCTCTGATCGATTCTGCGCCAGACCGCTACTTTCGCGAGGCACAGGTCTCAAACTGCTTTCTTAGCGTGACTCGAGCAACGGCGGGTGGTACGAAATCCCCTTGTGCTCCGTTCTTCGTTCGTCCACAGTGGAAAGGGAAAGGAGACGAATCGGTATGGCCTCCAACTCGCGGAGACATCGCTTGATCGAAATCGACTGGCCCGAATTCGGCCTGGTTGCTTGCCCGCCGCCGCCATCGACGTCCGAGCTCGAAGCAAGAATCGGCAACCTGCGAGCCAGAATGGAAGAACTAAAAATCACACATACCGTCGTTTATGGTGACCGCGAGCATTTCGCCAATTTGGCTTATCTCACCGGGTTCGATCCCCGTTTCGAAGAGGCTCTGCTTATCGTCGGCAGGACGGCGACGCCGCTCATCCTTGTGGGAAACGAGTGCGAGGCGTATCTGGGCTATCAGCTCCCTGCATGCCGCGGGGCGAATGCGTCATGAGCGTTTCCAGTCCTTTTCTCTGTTGGGTCAACCGCGCGACCGGAGCCGCGCCCTGCGCGAGATCCTCGCGGACGAAGGCATCGCTCCGACCGCAATTGTGGGCGCCGTCGGATATAAGTATTTTTCCAACGACGAGCACCCGGACGCTGGCTCATGCGCTCGACATACCGTCCTACATCGCCGACACCCTTCGGGAGCTGGCAGGCCCGGAAAACGTCGTCAACGCCACCGACTTATTGATGCACCCCGGCTATGGCCTGCGCGCAAAGTGCACTCCCTTCGAAATTGCCTATTTCGAGTACACCAATGGGCAGGCTGCGGAGTCGGTTAAGCGCATGATCTTTGCCCTGCGGGAAGGAATGACCGATCATTCGGTGGTCGAATCCGGCCGCCTGAATGGAGATCCTCTGAGCTGCCACGTCACGTTTGTCACCGGTCGCAACGCCAGCTACGGCCTTTGCGGACCAAGCGGCGAGCTGATTCGCTGGGGCCAACCTCTTGCATTCAACGTTGCCTACTGGGGCAGCAATATCTGCCGCGCCGGCTGGATTGCCAAGAGCGCCGCGGACCTGCCTGATTCAGCCTCAGACTACGTCCCATCTTTTGCCGGGCCCTATTTCGAAGCCATGAGCGAATGGTTCGGATTGATGAAGTTGGGTACTCCGGGACACAGTGTCTACGAACTGATTCAGGATCGCCTGCCTTTCGATAAATTTGGAATCTACCTCAACCCTGGCCATCTGATTCACCTGGATGAGTGGATGAGTTCGCCGTTTTATCCGGGACTCTCAGATTCCGGTGGCCTCGGGCATGGCTATCCAGGTCGACGTCATCCCGCAATCCAGCAAATATTTCTCCACCCGCATGGAAGACGGCCTCGTGATTGCCGACGCGGAGCTAAGAGCGAAGCTGAAAGAATCCGCTCCGGATTGCTACGACCGATGCCAGAAGAGACGGTCGTTTATGAGGGACGTGCTCGGCATTGAATTACCGGAAGAAGTCTTGCCGCTCTCAAATACGTGCGCCATTGTGCCTCCGTTTTTCCTGTCGCCCAATACCGTCATCGCATTGGAGACCTAGCAATTTCTCCGATCCCGTGAGTCGATGCTGATCGAGCGCCGATTTCGCGCAGGAATCGCTCGGGATCATCGTGACGTTAAGCAGAGCAAAGGGCGCGCTTTTCTCCTGTATTGTTTATTGAAGGAGATTTCCAGGTGACCGCTGAGACCGACTCATCCCGACGCAGATCCTCAGCTTCTGCGCGAACTCGCTCGGTCTTTCAGAACTGGTCTTCCAGGGTGTCACGCACATCGCGCCGGCGGCCAACATCATATTCACTTTCCCCATCATTGCCCTTCAGGCAGGACCGGTCATGCCGCTTTCGTTCCTGCTCTCCACCGTGGTCTGCTTCTTTATAGGGAACACCGTGTCCCAGTTCTCCCGGTACATGCCGTCGAGCGGAGGCTACTATTCTTTCGCCACGCGTGGGCTCGGCAGCCGCAGCGGCTTCATGGCCACCTGGAGCTACCTGATCTACGAGATCCTCGGAGCGGCTGGAAGCACGGGTTTCCTTGGCTACCTTATCTCGGACATGTTGCAAAAGCAGTTCCATGTGAACATTCCATGGTGGTCTATGGCCCTGGCGACAACTGCCCTTATCTGGGCGCTCACTCACCACGGCATCCAGTTGTCGGCTCGGATTACAGCGCTCCTGGGCGGGATCGAACTGCTGATCATGTTAGCGCTCGCGATCACCTTCCTGATCCATCCAGGGCCGGGTTCCACATATCTTGCGCCGTTCAAGCCCTCTTCATCGCCGCATCACTTCGGAGGCATCCTGGCCGGGATGGTGTTTTCGATCCTCGCGCTCAGCGGTTTCGAGGCACCGGCACCGCTCGCCCAGGAAGCCCGCCGCCCTGCCAGGTTTATCTCCCAGGCGATTATGCTCTCCCTGGGTAGTATCGGAATCTTCTACATCCTTACTTCGTATGCAAGTGCAATTGGCTGGGGCACCGGCGACATGGCTGCCTTCGCCTCCAACCCCAATCCGTATTACGTTCTTGGCCATGCGCTATGGGGTGCCGGCTGGTGGTTGGTCGTGCTCGCGATCGTCAACAGCGCCGTCGGCGTCGGTCTTGCCTGCACCAATGCTGCATCTCGTGTGATGTACACCATGGGCCGGGCGGGCACGCTCCCTGCCAGTTTCGGGTATATCCATCCCACCCATCGGACACCTACAGTCGCGATCGCATTTGTGCAGATATCCGGCATGGCGGCAATCCTGCTGGTGGGCTTTTTGCTGCAGCCCGAGACCATCTTCGGTTTTCTCGAAACAATAGCCACGCTCGCGGTCATCATCCTCTACGCTATGGCGAACCTGGCCTTGACGAGCTATATGCGCCGCGAACAGCGAGCCAGATTTACTGTCTGGCAACACGTAGTGGCCCCATGGATCGCGACCCTGGCTCTGATCCCAGTCCTCTTTGTCACCGTCTACCCGAAACCCGCCTGGCCCTACAGCCTGACTCCCTACCTGTTTCTCGCAGGACTCCTTGCCGGCTTTGCCTACATGCAGTGGCGCGAATCACGGCATCCCGGAGCGCTTCGCCGTGGCGCAACAATGCTCATTCGTACAGACGGCGCCCCGGAGCGCGACGTTGAACCGAACGAACCCTCGGCCCTCCTCTAAGTGTCTGTCAGCGCTAAGTGAGTTCGATTTCACATGACGTGAAGTCGTCGCTTGCAACTTATAGGCTCAAGGTCATGCGATCTCATTTGACAACAGTGTCCGGGCGATTCTCAAAATATCTTCAGCTGGTCCGCGAAAGGCCCAGAGTTGTGACCGGTCTTCAATGAGATCCAGGCCCGTTTCACCTCCAATGGCCGGAACGTGATACTCCAACTCACTGAACATTCCCCATTTGCTATTTACACTGCACGCCTGGGTTGAGTAGCCCCTGTCGTGAGGCTCCGTCCAGGGGACGTCGGCATACTCGCCGGAAGGATTGACATAAAAATTTCGAATGATGAGGGCTTGCTCGCTACCGGTGGAATACATGTATCCAACGCGGCCTGTAGTTGCCAGAGCACGTATTCCGATCTTATGTTCGCCGGCTGCGCGCATTTTGAAGCGAATGAGATGATCACCGACTACGAGCTCGTCGGGAGGAGCATCAACCATGCCGAAGTAAATTCTTGGCTCGCTCTTGAAATAAGTCGGAATGTAAAGCTCCCCCCGGTGCGGCATCTGCGTGAGGCTCCAGAGGCCAACCAGCGGAGCATCTCCCGGATTCGGACCGAGGATCCTTAGAGAGGTGAGAAGAGTGTGCCCCGCATATTCGACTGCGCCGGTCTGAATTGCGGCATCGTGGCGCAAAGGATTGAGTGCGGTTGAAACCGACTTCGTGATTTCCAGATCCGCTTTTTTTTGGGACTGAAAACCCTCAATGCTAAGTCGATTGGTCAGTTTGACGCCATCGTCCGTCCTGGCAACCTCATAATTTCCGGGATCGAGGGCACGGGGTTGCCAATAGCCAGCGATATCGATGTTCGGAAAAGCAGGGAAGAAGAAATCAACTTCCGGCGCAAGCCAGGTTCGATCACCGCCGGAATTCTGCCAGTCGTCACTCGCATAGTAAGCTCGCGCAGAGTCGATGCTATTTAGCGCAGTATTTGTCCAAAGGAAGTTTTCATCGCTGCCGGGCGCGAAAGCTCCGAGAATCCTTCCGCCATAAGGCAAAATCAGCAGGCGTGTGCCATCGTTAGTTTCGTAAAGCTCGGTTGGCTTACCAACCGCTTTCAAGGTCGCGATAAGGTCTTGAAGCATAATCTCCTGACTACACCCCTGGGATATATCCTCTGCCAAATGTATTCGTAGACTCTTTTCGGAAGTCGGAAACCAAGGACATGAGCGCGGTCGTTCCTCCGTCAGCGACGATGGTTTGCCCAATGATGAACGAGGCATCGTCTGAGCACAGAAAGACAGCCAGTTTGGCGATGTCCCGAGGTTCGCCACAGCGCGCGACGGGGATTGCCCTATATCCGGTCTCCGCGGCGATCTCCTCGGTGAATCCAGGGATGCATTTGAAATAGTTCTCGACCGTGATCCATCCCGGAGCGATCGCATTTACGCGAATGCCTTTATGGGCTAACTCCACCGCTAACGATCGCGTGTATGCGATGATGGCGCCCTTCGTGGCTGCGTAAACGGAGTGCTCCGGTACACCCTGGAGTCCATGGACGGAGGACATGTTACAAATGACGCCGCCATCCTGACGCTGCATATCCTCCACAATCTTTTGCGTGAGAAAGTACTGTCCGCGAAAATTGATGTTGAACATTTTGTCGAATTGTTCTGGTGTGACTTTGAGAAAAGGCCGGTTCATGGTGACGCCGGCATTGTTAACCAGACAATTGATGCTGCCGAGAAACTCAACGGCCTGATCTGCAAGGGCTGTGACTTGCTCTAAGTCGTCAAAATCTGCTTGAAATGCCGTGGCCCTGCGCCCACATGACTTGGCTTCCTCTACGGCCGCCTCTGGAAAAGCGTCGTTGTGGACGTAGTGGAAGACGACATCGGCCCCCTGGCGCGCAAATTCCAACGCAATCTCGCGTCCGATTCCGGTGTCGGAGCCGGTTACTAATGCTCTTCGCCCTTGCAACTTGAGTTCTTGGGCCATATCGATCCAACCTGCTTGAGTTTAGTAGAAACCTTGTGGCGCACCGATAATCCAAAATTCTCGATTTGGATAGGACGAATCGGCTTCCCGCCAACTTACGATACCATCCGAGAGTCCCCGTGTTTGGAGGCCAATTGCCGGAGACTACAAGACAGGTCAATTTTCGATCAAAAACGCTTTTGGCAAGACGAGTGACCGGCGACAAAGCACTGGCCAAGACAATATTACGAAGTGTGCTTCGTGACATTGCCGCGGCCATGCACAAGCTATGGCTTACACAGCACAATTGTCAACAATCATGTTGACCGTTACACCATTCCTCTTGAATAATGTGATGGCTCTCACAAGTCCTCATGAAAATCACTGCCATCGAGACAATCTACCTGCCCAAGGGCGTCACGGTTCATGTCGGCGCTATTCAATACCTCTGGGTGCGGATTCACACTGACGAAGGACTGATCGGCCTCGGAGAGAGCTATCCGAATGCCGAAGCGGAAGCTGCTGTCGTCCACACCCGTCTTGCTTCGGTGCTACTGGGGCGAGATCCGAGTGAGATCGATCGCCTGTGGGCGGATATGTTTCTCGCCGTCTCTTACAGCGGTTGGGGGGGCGCGGAGATGCGGGCCATCAGCGCGGTCGACATCGCGCTGTGGGATCTGCTCGGCAAGGCCACGGGTCAACCGGTCTACAAGCTGCTGGGCGGCGCATCGCGACAATTCATCCGCATCTACAACACCTGCTATGACAGGGTGGATTTCCTTCGCGAACCTGTCCAGCTTGCCAGGGAACTTCTCAACAGCAACATCCGGGCCATGAAGATCTGGCCGTTTGATCCGATCGCCAAAGAGACAGCCGGAAATTATATTTCCGCTGAACAGATGAAGCGCGCCATCGGACCCTTGGCCCTTATCCGCGAGGAATTCGGCGATAGCATCGACGTGGCAGTGGAATTTCACGGCTTCTGGAACCTGCCCTGTGCCATCAAGATTGCGGCGGCCTTGAAAACATATCAGCCCATGTGGCTGGAAGAGATGCTGCCGCAGGATAATCCGGCATCTTATGCTGAGTTGGCGCGTTCCACCGATCTGCCGCTTTGCCTGAGCGAACGGCTGATGACGCGTTGGGGATTTCGTGAGGTTCTGGAAAACCGTTCCGCCCAGATCATCATGCCCGACATCTCCTGGTGTGGAGGCCTCTCCGAAGCAAAGAAGATCGCCACCATGGCGGAGACCTATTATCTTCCCATCGCACCGCACAACTGCGGTGGTCCCATATTGCATTTTGCGTCGGCACATCTGGCAGCCAACGTCACCAACCTGTACATTCTTGAAAGCGTCCGGCGTCACTATCTCGAAGAATATGAAGGATTGGTGACTCGATCGCTAGTGCCCGAGGCACATGGGGGGCTGCCCCTACCTCCCGGTCCTGGCCTGGGCGTCGAACTGAGTGAAGCAGTGCTCACTCGTCCCGATGCGGTGAAGAAGCGAGCGTCGATCTAGGGGTTGTCTATCTAGGGGTTGTCGTTCAGCATCGCTATCAAGGTGCCCACCTTTACCGTTTGACCAAGGGCGACCTCGCTTTCTGAGAGGTATCCCCTTCCCATTGACTCGACTTCCATTTCTACTTTGTCGGTTTCAACAGTAAACAAGGCATCTCCCTTCTCAACCCACTCACCCGGCTTTTTCAGCCAACTTGTTACCGCGCCTTCTTCCATGGTGAGGCCCAGCTGAGGCATGACAATCTTGTACGCCATAGTGAAGACTTCTCCTTATTGATTCATCATCAGGTGAGCTTCGTTGACAATGCGGTCGACAGACGGAATCATCTGATTTTCGAGAACCGGACTGAATGGATTCGGAACTGGTAACGAACAGATTCGCTTCGGGGTGACGTGCATCTCGTCGAAGCAATCTTCTACTGCAATTGCCAGAAGCTCCGCAGCAAAACTGCAATATGATGGGGACTCATCGATGACCATAAGTCGCCCAGTCTTTTTGATGGATTCTGTGATCTTTTGACGATCCAGCGGAACGATGCTGCGTGGATCGATTACTTCGGCCGAGATGCCTTGCTCCGCCAGCAAATCCGCGGCCTTGACTGCGAGATCGACCATGCGGGACATCGCTATTATGGTTAAATCCTGTCCTTCGCGCACAGTATGAGCATCACCTAACGGAATTAGGTACTCCTCTTCCGGCACAATACCTTTGGTGTTATAGAGAGATTTGTGTTCGATGAAAACGACGGGCCCCGGCTCTCGAAGAGCTGTCTTGAAAAGCCCTTTGACGTCGTAGGGTGTGGATGGCAGCACAACTTTGAGTCCTGGTGTATTGGCAAACCAGTTATAAAAAGTATGCGAGTGATGCGCCCCGGCACTACGCACAGATCCCATGGCTCCTCGAATCAGGACAGGCGCCTTGATCTTGCCATTCGACATATACGAAATATTCGCAGCTTGCTGAATAATCTGAGTGATGGCTTCGAGGGCAAAGTCAAGAAAGACTTCGTCTACGATTGTCCGCGTGCCGGCCATGGCGGCGCCGATCGCTACGCCGGTCGCACCCAATTCGCAGATGCCTGTGTCCCGCAGACGGTCATCTCCAAATTCTTTCCAAAGGCCCCGTGTTTGCCGGAAATTTCCTCCGCGGGGACCGATCCCTTGTCCTATGTAGACAATACTTTCATCCCTGCGCATCTCTTCGCGTAGGGCTTCGACTCCAGCATCCGTATATGTGATTGTGCGACCTTGCTCTGACATGCCTCGCCTCTCCTCGGTCAAAACACATGCTCATCTACAGAATCCGGTGATGGCTCTGGACTCTTTTCGGCGAATTCCACCGCTTGATCGATAAGACGTTCCACTTCCTGATCCACCGCCTGCAATTCGGTCTCATCCGCAAGTGCGGCTTCAATCAATAATTTGCGGGCGCGTTTTAGAGGGTCCTGTTCTTTCCAATGCTGAACCTCTTCGCGAGTACGATAGTCAGTTCCGGGATCGCCTTCGTGGTGGCCAACGTACCGATAGGTCTTACACTCGATTAAGGTGGGACCTTCACCTGCGCGAGCGCGGTCGATCGCTGTCTTTGCTACACGGTGAACAGCCAAGGACATCCTGACCGTCGACTTCTACTCCTGGAAGGCCATAAGACTCCGCGCGCCTGGCTACGCTGGTGTTCTTGGTTGCGCGCGAAAATGCCATTTCCGTGGCATACAAATTGTTCTCGCAGACGTATATGACCGGGAGATCCCACACGGTGCCCATATTTACTGCTTCGTGAAACGAGCCACTGTTTACTGCGCCTTCGCCAAAGAAACTGACGACTACCTGGCCGTTCCGGCGCAGCTTGGCGCTCAGGGCTCCGCCCGTTGCCAGAGGGATGGGAGCGCCTACAATTCCATTCGTACCCATGAAGCCCCACTCGGGCGCATACATGTGCATGCTCCCGCCTCGCCCACCGGAACTTCCCGTCACCTTGCCCCATAGTTCGGCCAGCACCACATCGGCAGGCACCCCTTTCGCCAGCGCGTGTCCGTGACCGCGATGAGTGCTGAACACCAGGTCTTTGTTTACGAGGTTCATGCACACACCGACAGCTACGGCCTCCTCGCCAACGTACAAATGTACAAATCCGGGAAGTCGCGCGTTACGATATAGCTCTTGCACCTTGAGCTCAAACAGTCTTAGCTCGAGCATCTGTCTGTAGGCGTTGAGAAGTAGTTCGTGATCGACTTGTCTCGCGAGACTTGGTTTCGCCATAGTTAAGGCCTCCACGGGGTTCATTGCGGCAGCGGCAAACGCTGGGACGCGTGTTCGAGTTGTGAACGATAGATAGCAGTGAATAACTCAACTACTCGACGCCCGTCCTCGGCTCCCACCATGGGCTCCCTGTCTTCTGACACGGCATCAAGGAAGTCCGCCAGTTGCATCTTATGGTAGTGAGTCATCACATCCCAGGGGCGCGTACGATCTTCGCGATTCCAAAGCTCGAGCTTGCTTTCTTCGCCAGGTATGGTCCAAATGTCGTTAAAAGGCGGGTCCGTTGTCGCTGTAACACCTGAAATAAATGGCGATCCACTGTCGATTTCTGCGCCCACCGAACTGCCCGAAGAGCCATGAACGTGAATTTTCCCAAAGAGGCCGGGACGCTGCGAATTGCTGAGGACGATCGAACCCATTCCCCCATTTTGAAATCGGATAGAAGCGACCACGGTGTCATCCACTTCTATGCTGGGATGGTTGTAGTTGTCCCAATATCCATGCAGTTCGATCGCCGGACCCATGAACCAGCTGAGTAGATCGAGATAGTGAGGGGCCTGACTTACTGCGACCCCGCCGCCCTCGCCGGACCAGGTGCCACGCCACGGATCGGAAAGGTAGTAGGAAGGCTCGCGCCAGCCAAGCATCTGTACGAGAATGAGAACCGGCTTATCGAGCTTTCCGGCGTCAATGGCGTCTTTCATCCTTCGAACGGGCTCATACCAGCGACGCTGGCTGATGACGCCGAGCTTGACGCCAGCGGCGCGGGTTGCGGCGATCGCCCGATTGCAAGAAACGAGATCAACGGCCAGCGGCTTTTCGACAATCGAGTGAACGCCTGAAGCAGCGGCTATCTCGACTGCCGAAGGGTGCTGTGGATGCGGAGTGCAAACCGACAACACATCTACCTTTTCTCGATCCAACATCTCCGCGAGGTCTGCATAACCCTTCACCCCCCACTTGGCGGCGAATGCCTGTGTCCGCTGCGGCGAATTGCTGCATGCCGCGACAAACTCTGAGTTTGGCAGTTCTCGATAAGCAAGCGCGTGGGTGTCGGCAACCTTTCCGCAGCCGACGATCGCAGTTCGCAAGCGGTTTGAGTGTGTCTTCTGCATGATCCTTCAAGCTTAGCAATGAAGAGTACGTATTTATGGGGCCCAGAGGTTATGGAGCGTGATCAGGAGAGAGAGGCGCCATCCGACTCGCCCGGACGATGGCGCAACTCCACAAGAAATCCCAGCAGTTCCTGCGTATCCAGGAGAGCCCACCGTGTGCCTGGCCGAATCCCGGTTCCAGACTGCAGTACGGTCACTCCTGATTGCGCCAATGTTTGAAGAACCGGATCAATATCCTTTACTTCGAACAGAACATGGTGGATGCCGCCGCCTGTTTCATCGAGGAACTGCTTATACGCATTGCGTTCCCCTTCGAGGGGCTGAATTAACTCGATCTCCACTTGCCCCAATTGGACAAAGGCCTGACTTATTAGAATGTGCTCCTCTACGTCTCGATACTCATACTTGGATTCGGGACGGTTGGGCCACACCACCGAGCGAAAGGGGCCAATGCCAAACAAAGAGCTAAGCAGCCGCGTCGTCTTATCCAGATCAGGTACAACAATTCCGATCTGTACGATCCGCTCAAGCTTCAACTCACTCGACGAGTTCGATGTCATGTATCGTCTCCACGGTTCAAGCCGCTATTTTCCAGCGAACGAGCTTTTCGCCGCTTACTCTTGTTATTAATCCTTGCTGCTCCAAATACAGAAGATGGCCGTGCATCGGATACATCAATAACCATTGATTGTTCGCCGGCCAATTGCCCAATGCCGGTCCGCATTCCTCTATGCAAAGGCTCAGTGTCACGCCTTCCTTGTGCCGCTCGAGCGCACGCCACACTAAAGACGCCGCGCTATCGACAAACCTTCTGGACTCCACTAGAAACTCCGACACTTGCGATGCGTGAAACGTAGGCCAGTGGCCGGAATAGATCCATTCAATATCCAACGCTTCCAGGAACTGCAGAGTGCCCAGGTACGCAAGCACTGAATAATACGCAGGCGGCAAGGAGGCTTCGCCGCCTGCGGCAGGGCAATATCTACCATGTAGCGCATCGCCCACAAAGATTGCTCGATTGACAGGGTCATAAATGGCCAGGTGCCCATCGCTGTGTCCTGGAACGTGAAGGATTCTGAGCGAACGCTTCTCGTCGATAGCAATGTGTTCGCCACCACAAAATGTGAGATCGATCCGCTGCGGCAGCCCTACCATCTTTCTCACCCAGGCGGTCGCCTCGGGATTCAAGCCAAGGCCCACGCCGTGATCGGGGATCCACTGGTCATATCGCGTAGCGAAGAGCCGGTCGGGATCCTCGATGATCGCCCGGTCGCGCTCGCCGCATCCCAACATTACTCCGCCTGCAGCCTCCTTCAAAGATGCGTTTCCTCCGTGATGATCTGCATCGGCGTGAGTATTGATTGCCATCGTCAATCGAGAGGGCTCAATCCCGGCTTGCCGAAGAACGGGAGGATGGTTTCGTTTGGGGTATACGATGCGCCGGTGTCCAGCAGAACTATCTTCTCGCCTACAAACAAATACTGGAATAGATTGCGATCTCCAACAAGCGACCGAATTTGGTAGGTGTTGGGAAAAAGTTCCATAACACGTTGCTAACCTTTAATCGGCGATCGGCATCACATAACAACGTTCTCGATGCCAGCGCAGAGCATGTGCTCAAGTATTGTGAATGTCGTGGCGCCACATACAGAACACTGAGTTCCTACTGCTGCACGCAAGATACTAACTACTAGGCTTCGGTAGAGTCAACACTTTTGTTGACATTCGTTCAGCATGTGGGGACTTGAACCGCTGTCTCACACCGCAGCCAGGTTCAACAACGATTACGAGGAAAAATAGGGATCTCAACCGCGGTGTTCGGTGCGTCGCGAGCAAGAGCCGTGAAAGATTGCTTCGAGATTCATAGCGGTCATCGCGCCAGGTAGCCTCCATCAACGGGCAGAATCACACCCGTGACCATAGAGGATGCGTTCGACGCAAGGAATAACGCCGGCCCGACAATTTCCTCCGGCTCACCGACTCGCCCCAGCGGAATATTGGAAACCCAAGTTTGCATCAACTTGTCCGCATCAAATTGCCTATCGGCCATCACATCGATCAACCCTGGGGTACGAAACTGGCAAGGGGCGATGGCATTCACGCGAATTCCTCTGTCAGCCCATTCGAGTGCCAGTTGCTTGGTTAAGGCATTTACGCCTCCCTTGCTGGCGCAATAAGCATTCGCGCCCCGACCCACTCCAACCACTCCGGCAATCGACGAGAAATTGACGATGACGCCGCTACCCTTTTGCAACATGACGCGGGCTGCAGCCTGACAGCATAGGAACGTTCCCCGCAGGTTGATGTTGAGAACGCGATCCCACGTGTCGAGTGGAGTAAGCTCGGCGGGATCATGCTGAGGAATGCCTGCGCAATTTACGAGAATGTCCACTCCGCCAAGTTCGCGAACTGTCTCGTCTACCATCGCAGTCACGTCCTGAGGAGCAGCAACATTCGCCTTCAGTGCAATGGCACGCCTACCCTTTTGGCGTACCTTGTCTGCGGTCCGCTGCGGATTATCGATATTGAGATCAGAGGCCGCGATATCGCAACCATAGTCCGCAAATCCGAGCGCGATGGCCTCGCCAAAGCCAACGCCGGCACCGGTAATCAATGCGACGCGTCCGCTAAGATCAAACAGTTTACTCATAGCTGTGGGCTCAATATTCATTGTTCAAGACTCCATGCGAGAAAGGATCATTCGTCAATTCGGAGAGCGGGTCTGGTGACGTAAAACGAAGGGTGCTTTCGCTTCTCGTCATATCGATATTGCTGGCATAGCCGAGAATTGCAATTGCGAGCACCAGGCAACTCACGCCGAGGATCATGATCTTGATCGGAGTCTTGCCGGTGTTTGCCCATTCGCCCGTGGCTACTCCCAGCACCGTGCTGGCTATAACAATGGCGCCAAGAAAGAGCGGCCATCCAATGACAGGCCCCAGAGCTCCTAGCTTCACAGTTGAAATGCTGTAGAGAATGATGCTGCCAAACCACAAAAAGCCCATGCTGGCGGAGACAGGCCAGTAATACCATGTCCCCGCCAGTGCGAGTCGGCCAAGGTTTTTCCCCTGCCTCATGAGGTAATAGCAATAGATCACTCCGGGAACACACCCCGCGTAGAGGCATGGAAGCCAGACGGCGTTAGACATCATGGCCACACTGGCTCCGTGTTCTTGCGCCGCGCGCTGAATGCTGCCACCGAATGCGAGTCCAAGATTCAGCATGGAACCCAATATTCCGGAAAGAAAAGCCAGCAATAGCCCGCGATGGTAACCCTCGCGTGGAACGGGTCTATCCTGCTGAGTCTTTCGCTCCCTCCGGTAGCCCGCAAGCCCACACAGGCCTACGCCGACCAGGATGATGAGAACGCCCAAGAAAATCAGCCCGCCTTGACGCGTCATCAGGCGATCGGAGTGCTGGGCGACCAGGGGCGTGAGTGCGCCGACCGCTGCGGAAGTTCCCAGGCTGACCGCGAAGGTGATTGCCAGGCCCAGGCGTTTCAAGGACAGGCCCGTAAAGACTAATGCGACCCCCCAGCCAGCGCCGAAGAGTGCCATTAAGACCAGGATCTTGAAAGAAACGGATGAATATGTGGACCAGAGATGGGGCACCGTGGCCATGGCGATCAGGGTAGGGACCAGCGGAACACCGAGCATCGAAAAAGCGAACCAGGAGTGCTCCCATTGCCACTTCTTATTCAGCTTCATCGGCAGCACATACGCAGCATTCATAATCGCAGCGATGACAACCAGTAAGAGTGCTTGCACGACGGGTGAATTCAATATTCTCTTCCCAACCCGGCTCGAAGACGGTCACCTTGCGGTGTTAAGTCGGCGCCAGGGATTCGTAGATGGCTGACAAGCGATCGCCGCTATTGGAGCATCCAAGTGTGATTCTGTCAACAAACTTGTTTACATCATTACAGCCTATATGCAGCAAGTTTGGGAATCAGGAGGAAATCGTGTCTGCCGGAAGCAATGATCGCCACGGACCACTTGCTCGACGATCAAGCGCGAAACATCCCTGGGTGTAAGAGCCGGGCGCTGTCATTGGAATCGAGCGTTCTGCGCAACAAGACCGGTGGCCTAGTGGTTGAAGTGCCGCGATAACTCGTCATGCGCCCAGTGGTCGGCGTCGAATGCAGGCGGCGAGCCGGTTTTAAACACCCTGACATACAGCTTCTCGAAATATCCTTCGACTTCCTTCTCGACACGCGATTTGGGGGTCTTCAGGACCAGCCGGACATAATCCTCATGATTATCGCGACGGACAGACAGAGGAATTCGAGATGAATAGGCGCGCGCAATAATGAAAATGTAAGGATTCATCATTGAATTCAGGGTCCGGTACAGCATCGGCTGATCGGCAGCTTTCCAGATCGTGCGATGCAGTTCCATATCGGCATGAAAAAACTGCTCTTCGCTGTTCTTTGCAACCGCTGCCTTCAGCTTCATTAGCGGCTCCTTTAGCAGCTCTTGCGGGTGAATCGATGTGTTTTCACGCATGTAGAGCACACACAGGCTTTCCAATTTGGCGCGCATCCGAAAAATGACGCCAATTTCGGCCGGGGCAATATCGCGTATAAATGTTCCTCGTCTCGAGGTAGTCACCACCAGACCATCGCGCTCCAAGCGCAGTAGCGCCTCGCGAACCGGCCCTCGGCTCACGCTCAGCTCGTCGGCGAGATCTCCCTCAATGATTCTCTGCCTGGGCCGCAATTTGCCTGCAAATATCGCCTTTCGGAGATGTGCTTCAACCCGCTGGGTTGCAGGAAGATCGCGGCTCCGCTTCTCAGATTTTGACTTCGAGGTTGGCATTGAATCGTCGATTATACATGCCGCTTGCCCGAAGACAGCGACTTTCACTCCCGTTAATTAATCTGAGCAGGAGCGAGCAGTCCTCGGCAACTGTAAGAATTCACTTCCAAAAACGCGCCCGCGTTCAGACGAGATCTCATTCAAGGACTTGTTGGGGATGCGAACGAGCAGAGAACACCAGGTCAGGCGACTCCCTTGCCGCGGGGATAAGAGCCCTCTCCGAAATGATCGTCTCCCCCTGGATTGAAAGGCGACCTGATGGTTACGACTCTTAGAACCTGGCGGCGCGGGCCGTATGGGCCGATCTGGCCAGAACCGGACAGTGGCATCATTGTCGACAGTAGTGTTGACAAAATTCTGTTGACACTTGCCTGGCTGCTGGAGTAACTTTCGCGACGCTAGGGTATTGCACCGCATCTGCGCCCCCTTTACTTCAGCGTTCCTGGCAACCCGGTCGTCCTTGGACTCAACGGCGCAAACATAATGCGGGCACAACTAGCGGGGGGTCCAACTCGAAAGAGCACGCCTTCAAAAAAGGAGACCAATGATGAATGCGTCCGTAAATCGACTCGTAGTCTTGATAGCAGTGCTGTTCCTCGTATCCGTTGGCACATTGCACGCGCAAACAGCTGTCACTGGGGCCATAACAGGGTATGTGAAGGATCCCTCCGGCGCCGTTCTTACTGACGCATCAGTGGAGGCGACAAACACGGCCACCGCCGTGACCGATCAGACCACTACGAACCTTGTTGGGCTATATCGATTCCCCAGTCTCCTGCCAGGAACATATTCGATCACTGTCACAAAGGCCGGCTTCGAAAAATATGTCAGGCAGGATGTCACGGTCGAGGCCGGAACAGCCGTTCCCATAGACGCCACGTTAACAATCGGTGCCGCAACCGCCACAGTGACCGTTACCGGTCGAGGCCCCTATTCTTCAGACCGATTCTGTAGAAGTCAGCTTAACGTATTCAAGCGGACCAAATTAACAATCTCCCCACTTTCGGCAACAACGTCACCCGGCTGACACTTCTAG
This sequence comes from uncultured Acidobacteriota bacterium, assembly GCA_963735555.1. Classification (GTDB taxonomy): domain Bacteria; phylum Acidobacteriota; class Terriglobia; order Terriglobales; family Acidobacteriaceae; genus Silvibacterium. Next base: position 4,462 of record CAVTLP010000029.1, on the reverse strand, counting down.
CGCCAGGGGTGTCTATGCCGGGTGGTCAGCTCGACCTTCATCCGGAAAATTCAGGCGAAGACTTTAACGTGAATATCAACGGAGGCCAGCCGAATAACAACTCCCACATACTGGATGGCGTTGACAATGACGAGGTGATCCAGGGTTACTCTCTCCTCGTGCCCACGAATGCCTCCGTCCAGGAAGTGAAGTTCACAACGAGCAACTACGACGCCGAATACGGAGGTGTTAGTGGTGGACTCTTTCAGACCACTACTAAATCAGGCACGAATAATTTCCATGGATCAGCATTCTATTATTACCGCACCGCCGGCTTTTTTGCTGCAGATTCCTTTAGCCAGCCCAATGGCGTGCCTGGCAACGTCTGGAATCAGTTCGGCGGCAGCATTGGGGGCCCAATCCTGAAAGGACAAGCTATTCTTCTTTAGCGATTACCAGGGAATGCGGAACAATCTCTCAACTTCCAGTCTCTACACGTCTCCGATCGCCCCATTTCGTATTGGAGATTTTAGTTCGGTTGCACACACCAATCCAATCTATGACCCGACCACCGGCAATCCTGACGGAACCGGGCGAACGCAGTTCTCGTGCAACGGCGTTCTCAACATAGATTTGCCCCGATCGCATCAGTCCGGCCACGACAAATCTTCTGGCCCTCGTTGCCGGCGCCGACGAACCCGAATGTAGCAGACAACAACTACACGATTTCCCGTCCGGGAATCTTCGACCAGAACCAGGTTGATGCGCGTATAGACTATTTCATCTCTCCCAAGACCCTCCTTTTTGGGAAGTTCAGCTACTTTCAAGCGCACTTCCTGACCAACAACGTATTCGGCGTCCTGGGAGGTGGTCCACCGCTGGGTGGCGTCCCGAACTCGGGAGACTCGAATGACGACGTCTATAGCGCGATGGCTAACTATCAGCGCACGTTTTCTCCAACTTTGCAGCAAGACTTCCGTTTCGCCTTTTCGCGAATCGTCATCTCGGAACTACAACTGGATGCGGCATTTGACACCGCGACCAAGGTAGGCATTCCAGATATCAACCTCGGCACTGTCTACACAAGCGGGTTGCCGACGCTGGCGGTTGGCGGACCAACGAGTGGTTTCACCATGGGAGATATAGGGCTGCCGTTCTTTGAGCACGAAACTAATTTAGAGTTTTACGACACCTGGACCAAAACAATGGGCCGCCATGCCTTCAAATTTGGCGGGGATTTCCATAAGTTCTACGGGATCCGGACTGATGTCAGTGGTCGTGGATCTTTCGATTTCTCTCAGAATATTACCGGTGATGCGGACGTGCCGAACTCAGGGCTGGGCATGGCGAGCTTTCTACTCGGCCTCAGCGATAGCTTTGGCAGGGACATAACGCTGGTTCAGCCGCAGGAAAAGCAGTGGAGACTTTCCTTCTACGGTGAAGATACCTGGAAGGTCACGCCAAAGTTCAACCTCATGATAGGGCTGCGATGGGACTACACCACGCCGATCTACACGCCCGACGGGCAGAGTGTTGGAAATTTGAACTTGAATACGGGCAATGTAGAGTTGACCAACTTAGCCGGTAAGTATGCCGGTGTTACGACCCTGAAGACGGAGTTTTCGCCGCGTGTCGGAGCGTCGTATCGGTTGACAAACACCACGGTCCTTCGCGGTGGATACGGCCGCAGCTACTTCCTCAACCCATATGGGGCGGCCTTTGGCACAGAAGGCTGCTGCTGGCCGATCAAGCAGAGTCAATCATTTAGTCCGGCGACCCCGTATTCGCCGCTGCCCTTCACGCTCGATCAGGGCCCCGGTCTGCCTGCCCCCCTTCCTCCTTATCCTGCCAACGGGTTGATTCCCCTTCCCAATGGTTTCAGTCAAATCTTCCCCGGTACTGGAAACTATCCTCACAGTTACACCGACGGATGGAATGTGACATGGGAGCAGTTGTTTGCACGTGACTTTACCCTCACAGTTGCCTACGTGGGAAACATCGGCCGTCACCTGTGGGACAACGTTGATGTGAATGCCCCCATTCCCGGACCTGGGGATTTCAATCCGCGGCGGCCTTATTTCTCTAAGTTCGGATGGACTACTGGGCGAACTCAGCGGAACAACCAGCTCAGCGGCTACCCGGATCTCGAAAAGCAATTACAACTCGTTGCAGGCCTCTGTTCAAAAGCGCTTCGGGAGTGCCTTCAACTTGTTGAGTAATTTCACATGGGCCAAATCGCTTGATGAAGGAACCTTCGGTCCTCAAAATATATTTAACTTTGCAAGCAACTACGGAAATTCGGATTTCGTACGTCCCTTTTCCTGGGTGACCGCGGCCGTCTGGAATCTTCCATTCGGCAGTGGCAAGGCATTTGCAGGCGATTTGAACCGCACGGCGGAGGCCTTGATCGGAGGCTGGACACTCAGTGGAATTTATAACTTTGAAGGCGGTTTCTACTTTACTCCGACGCTTGACAATAGTGCCTCTCTGAATTCCACCATAGGCCTGAGACCAAATAGCATTGGGAACCCAAGAGTCTCTAATCCAAATCGATTCCAGTGGTTCAACCCGACGGCCTTTACAGTGCCTGCGTCGTACGTCTACGGTGATTCGGGCCGCAATATCTTATTGGGCCCACGCTTCTCCTCCGCCGATCTATCGCTTGCAAAAGACTTTTGCATTCGCTGAAAAGGTTCACCTGGACCTCAAGTGGGATGTGTTCAACGCGTTCAACCATACCAATCTCGACAAATCCCAACTCCAGTGTTGACACCAGCACGGCAGGACAAATCACTGGCATTGTGGACTTCAAGCGGCGTATGCAGATTGGAGCCCAGTTGACCTTCTGAAGCTTTGCCCTCCCCGGTCGACAAGGCCTGCCTTGGCAAATCGTCGAGGCAGGTCTCACTTGTAACCAGTAGTTAACTCCAGCGAAACGCTGAACGTTTCACCGCCATCGCCCGCTCGGATGTTCGGTCCGTGAGCGGTTTGATGTGCTCGGGTAGCCTTATTTTGCGTCAATTCGCGAGCGCACCTAGATGCGTAGGCAATGCAGTCGCGTTAGGCTGGCGATGAGCTTCGCAATCGAAGACGCTTTGTTGAGTTCACCGATGCCGGGAGCAAGTATGCCGATTCCGCCAAAACCGTTCGGCATGAATCGGCGCGAGTTTCTCCAATTTGCAGGCAGCGGCCTGCTGTTCTCGACGCTTGCCGCGCAAACCACCTGGGCAGGGGCCGCCGAAGATGTGACATTCATCTCCGAGGGGCTCTCGCTCACTCTGCATTTCCCAGCCGGGGGGCGGCGCTGCGCAACTCCGCTCGCTGCGGAACCCGAAGACGCGGCTTTGAATGGGTCCGCGCCGGAACCCCGATCGAGCCGGTGTTTACGGCGACTGGGGAGACTATCCTCAGAGATGGACGTCATCGCCCGGCGCACGCACGCGCCAGGTTGCCGGTGATCACTTCGAATTTACTTCTCAGGCCGACAATAGGCGTTCAGTGCGAACATCGCGCTGCAGGCCCTTACCGGCTTTCCTATTCTCGAAGTTCAATGCTGAATTTCACAATGCTTTGAAGACCCCGGTCACGGGCATCACGGCATTCGGTCCCTTCCGTTTCGCGTTGCGGGACGACCTTGGACCTCTGCAGGTTCACGCTGTCCGCCGTAACGAGTATCGGTCTGGAATCGATCCCTGTCAACGGCCCAGTGGCACTGTCTGGAGGACGTTGGAATGCGCCCGAATATGGCGGACTGTTGCTCCTGGAGGCTGTCGGCAAAGAGGAGTTTCTCCTGATAGGAATCGAGTGGGAGCGCGGCTGGCGTTACCGCATCGAGAGGGACGGCGATGGAACATGGCTCAGCGTAGATGTCGCCGATCTGACCTACGATATGTCACCCGGCGAACGGCTCTCTGCACCACGAGTATTTCTGGGCTTGTCCCACGGCGACCTCGAACAGGCGTTCCTCACCGCGCGGCATTACATGCAGCAGCACGTCTTCCCTGATCCTCTGCAGAACTACCCGTGGATTGTGTACGACTTTTGGGCAACCGAGGCGGAGGGAGTCGAGGAAGCATCTGCTGCACGAAGTGGACTTTGCCGCCAAACTCGGCGTGGACGTCTTTAACATGGATGCCTCCTGGTATCTGGGTTCGTCAAAGAAGGGACTGGCGACTGGGGATGCGGACTTGGCCACTATACAGATGATCGACAGAAATATCCCATCGGTCTCGCCAGCATCTCGCACCGTGTACATGAAGCAGGGATGAAGTTCGGGCTTGTGGGTGGGGCCGAACGTGGTGGACAGTCGGATCGTCGGCACCTCATTCCGAAGCTGTGGGTCGCGCAAGTCGACGGGAAAGACCAGACGCTCCAGCCTTCCGGATGGGAAAGCCCTGTGTACCAGGTGTGTCTGGGCTGCCGCGAGTATCTTGATTTCCTGAAGAAGGAATTGACTCGCATTGTCCGGGAATTTCAGCTCGAT
>CAVTLP010000028.1:0-131622 GCA_963735555.1 uncultured Acidobacteriota bacterium | reverse complement strand
GATTTCCTAAGTGAAATTCACCCAAGTACTCCCAAGCGGCGCGACGAAAATGGCGGCGGCAATTCTGTCCCCGTGCTCCCCGTGCGCGATACCGTCCTTGTTTCCCCACGCCGTATCTGCCGCTGACCGTGGGCCGCGAAAGCTCCATCCAGCTGATCCAGTCGCTCGGAGACGAGAAGACCATCGTGGTGGTCGCCCAGCGCGACGCGCGCATGGATTCGCCCCAACCCAGCGACCTGCATGCCTATGGCACGCTGGCGACCGTCCACAAGGTCGTCAAGATGCCGAACCAGAGCCTCTTCGTCTTCACCGAAGGCACGGAGCGCGTGAAGCTGGGCATGTTCTCGCAGATCGAGCCGTTCATGACGGCAGTCGGTCGAGCCGGTCCCGGAGGTCCCGCCCCAAAAGGGCCCCGAGATCGAAGCTCTGCAGCGCAACGTCCTGTCCGAGTTCCAGCAGATCGTCACCTCCTCGCCGACGCTTGTCCGACGAGCTGCAGACCATCGCTATGAACATCGAAGAGCCCGGCCGGCTGGTCGACTTCATCGCGTCGTCTCTGCCGTTCCTGTCGACGACCGACAAGCAGGAGCTGCTCGAGACCCCCGATGTCACCGCGCGCCTGGAGCGTATCAACAAGCACCTTGCCAAGGAGCTCGAAGTCCAGCAGCTGCGCAACAAGATCCAGTCCGAGGTGCAGGACCAGGTGCAGCAATCGCAGCGCGACTACTATCTGCGCGAGCAGATGAAGGCCATCCAGAAGGAGCTCGGCGACACCGACGAGGGCCAGAAGGACATCGAGGAGCTGCGCGAGAAGATCGAAGCCGCCGGCATGCCGGAGGAGACGAAGAAAGAGGCGCTCAAGGAGCTGAACCGGCTCTCGCGCATGTCGCCCATGGCCGCCGACTACTCGCTCACGCGCAACTACATCGAGTGGCTCGCCGTACTGCCGTGGTCGAAGTCCTCGGGTAGCGAAGTCGACATCGTCAAGGGCAAGCGAGATCCTCGATGAGGACCACTACGACCTGAAGAAGGTCAAGGACCGCATCCTGGACTACCTCTGCCGTGCGCCGTCTCAAGCCGGACATGAAGGGACCGATCCTCTGCTTTGTCGGACCTCCGGGCGTCGGCAAGACCTCGCTCGGCCGCTCGATCGCGCGCGCGCTCAGACCGTAAGTTCCAGCGCATTTCGCTCGGCGGCATGCACGACGAGGCCGAGATTCGCGGACATCGCCGCACCTACATCGGAGCCCTGCCCGGCCAGATCATCCAGAACCTGCGCCGCGCCGGCACCAACGATCCCGTCTTCATGCTGGACGAGATCGACAAGCTGGGCCGCGATTTCCGCGGCGATCCATCGTCCGCGCTGCTCGAGATCGCTCGACCCGGAACAGAACAACACCTTCCGCGACAACTATCTCGATCAGCCGTTCGATCTGTCGAAGGTGCTCTTCATCTGCACCGCGAACCAGCTCGACCCGATCCCGGCGCCGCTGCTCGACCGCATGGAGATCATCGAGCTCCAGGGCTACACCGAAGAGGAGAAGTCGCACATCGCGTTCCGCTACCTCATCCCGCGGCAGATCAAGGAGAACGGCATCCAGCCGGACAACATCGAGTTCCCTCGCGGACGCGATCGGCTACATCGTGCGCCACTACACGCGCGAGGCGGGTGTTCGCAAACTCGAGCAGCTCATCGGCACCGTCTGCCGCAAGCAGGCGCGCCGCATCGCCGAAGGCAAGACCGAAAAACTGGTCGTCACCCGCGAGATCATCCACGAGTTCCTGGGCGGCATCAAGGTGCGGGTGGATACCGAGATTGCCGAGCGCACCAAGCGTGCCGGCGTAGCGGTTGGCCTTGCCTGGACGCCGGCCGGCGGCGACATCCTCTTCATCGAGGCCAACCGCATGAAGGGCAAGGGCGGCTTCAAGATGACCGGCCAGATCGGCGAGGTCATGCAGGAATCCATGCAGGCCGCGCTCACCTGGGTCCGCTCGAATGCAGCTGTCGCTCGGCCTGACGGAGGACTTCACCAACGACACCGATATTCACATCCACGTGCCGGCGGGCGCCATCCCCAAGGACGGCCCTCGGCTGGCGTGACGATGGCGACGGTGCTGGTCTCGCTGCTGACCGACAAGCCGGTTCGTCCGCTGACGGCCATGACCGGCGAGATCACGCTCAGCGGAAATGTTCTGCCCGTCGGCGGCATCAAGGAGAAGTTCCTTGCCGCCAAGCGCGCCGGTGTGAAAGACGTGATCCTGCCTGCCGAAAACCGGCAGAATGTAGAGGAAGACCTGATGCCGGAGCAGATCGACGGGCGTGAACATCCACTACGCCAGCCGGATCGAAGACGTGCTCGCCGTTGCTCTGCCGAAAACAGACGCGGACGAGAAGAAGGACGAGCAGGTAAGGGAAGAAGTTCTTGAGCACGCTGATGCCTGAGAAAGCTCAGGCTTAAGAAGTGAAAGCCGCGCGGCAAACCAGCTGTGCGGCTTGTACTTTTTCCTGATCCCTGAATCCTAGTCCTCGTAAGCACTCCCACACCGGCAGTCAGATCCAGCACAAATCCATCAACCGGGCCGCTTCCCGCGACCTTCTCTGCCGCTCTCTACGCGGGCTGTTTCCCCGGGCTCGTAAATGTGCACTTGCCGCTTGCGCGGATCGATCAGCCATCCCAGTTTGCGCCATTGGCCATCCACTCCTCCATCTTCTCTTTAGTCGCTCGAAGGCTGTCGGAACGGGACAGAACCTCGATGACAAAAACTGGAGTCAGATGAAAAAAGTGTTCCTTTTCTTCAGCGGTCACCCCACGCATCTGCTCGGCCGTCACAAAAGCGGCGTCAGGACCAAGCATTGCCCCATCAGGCAAAAAGAAGCCGCTATCAGGCCCAAATACATCGCCTCTTTTCCGGTCGTTTTCTAGCCCATGTCTCCAGTTGAAAAACTACTTCTACGTTTCTCTTACTGCTACTTCCGCCTGCCGGTGGATTCACTACGATCTTGCCTTCCTTCGTTCGTTCCAGCTTCACCATCTCGCTGGCCATGCACATCCGCTCGAACTCCTCGTCCGTGAGCGGCGGATCGATCACCACCGTGTTCGGCACCTTCGGGATCGGGATTTCGAGAATGGTGCTCATGGCCGTATTCTAACGCTGGCGCCTTCAGTCTCCAGTTCTAGTCTTCAATCCCCGTCTCAGTAACGGTAACTGGGGATGACAACTGGCAACTGATAACTTCCCCATGCTCACCATCGGCCACTCCACGCTGCCCATCGACACATTTCTCGCCATCCTGCGCGAGAACGGCGTGCAAACGCTGGCCGACATCCGCACCATCCCCAAATCCCGTCACAATCCGCAGTTCGCGCAGGAAAATCTCTCGCGTTCTCTCGCCGATGCCGGCATCGAATATCGCTGGCACCGGGACTCTCGGCGGACTGCGTCACGCACGCAAGGATTCCGTCAACAACGGCTGGCGCAATACGAGCTTTCGCGGATACGCCGACTATATGCAGACCGCCGGAGTTCGCCACCGCCGTCAACGAATCTGCTCGACTGGCAACCCCCACGAACGCATGACTCTCATGTGCGCCGAAGCCGTGCCGTGGCGCTGTCACCGCTCGCTGGTCGCCGACGATCTCACCGTCCGCGGCATTCCCGTCGAGCATATCTACTACGACGCGCATGGGAAAAGCCGCAGCGAGCCACATAAGCTGACGCCCTTCCTCCGCGTGCAGGACCAGCGTCTCTGGTATCCCGCCGAAGACGATCTCTTCGCTATGCTTCCGCCGGTGCAGGAATCGCCGGAACCGCCGCCTGTTTCCGCATCGGCTGTAGCTTCCAGTAAGTCAGCGAGCGCCAGATCCACTCGAAAGGCCCGAACTGGAAGCGGTCGAGCCACCAGGGCGAAATAATCAGCTGTGTGGCCCAGATCGCCAGCACAATCCCGAACTGGTCTGTGCGGCTTACCTTGCCAAAGAGCCCCAATCCCCAGCCGTAGAACAGAAATGTGCAGACGATCGTGTGTGTCAGGTAGTTGGTGAAGGCCATCCTTCCCACTGCTCCAACCCTCCGCCGCGCACCCGGCAACCATCCCTTCTGGCAGATCAGCATCACCAGGCCGATCCAGAACAGGCAGACCAGCAGGCTCGCCCAGTAGTTGTACTGGAAGTCGAGGAAAAAGCTCTTGCGGAGATCCCAGTGATGGGCAAACTCCTGGTGCACGCCGAACGCAATGATCGGAATGCCCACACCGAGCCCGAGCGCAATGAACCAGAGGTAAACCCTCGTCGGAGCCTTGGCGCTGAATACCCCCAGCTTGAACAGGCCGATGCCCACCAGCATCAGCCCATACGCCCGCCAGAAGGCCAGGAAGATGTTCCCCTGGATCTGATTGCCCAGGTTCTCATTCGCGCGTTCCTTCTCTTCGCCCAGCCAGCCGGCGCGGTGTACCGCGAGATCTTTCTCAAGCTTCGCCTGCGACGGCATCCACATGTCCTCGCGCATCTGGTCGACGTTTTTCTTCGGCCAGTACGGCATCGACGCATAACTACCGACAAACAGCACCGAAGACACCGCCGTAAACAACAGCCCGGAGATGATCAGCGTCCTCGGCAGCCATTTCCGCGACGAGATACGCGACCATGCCGCCCAGCGCATACGTGAAGAGGATGTCTCCCGTCCACAGCAGATACCCATGCAGGCAGCCGAAGAGCGCCAGCCAACCCATGCGCCGGTAGTGGATCGGCCCCGGCCGCCGTCCCGAGGCCTCGATCCGGCTGGTCATCAGGTAAACGCCTGCGCCAAAGAGCATCGAGAAGATCGACATGAATTTCAGGTCAGCAAACAGCATGCACACATACCAGACCGCGTAGTTCAGCCCATGCAGATCGCCATAAGCCGTCGGATTCATGTAGGCCTGGCCGATCATCGAGAAGTCCTGGATATTCATCACCAGAATCCCCAGCAGGGCGACGCCGCGCATTACGTCGATCGACTGAATGCGCTCTTTCGCTCCCACAGGCCCGGCGGAAACCACTGGCAAAGTGACGGGGTTGGTCACAGATTCCTCCTGTCTCGACTCTCGCAGTCTACCGCCGCTCCCGCCCGGTACCGAAGTGACACTTGTCAGCAAAATCAAAAGGAATCCGGCGTCCTGTCCGGAGCCGCCTCCCGCGCTGCTCCGTCTAAGGAATGGGTATTCTTTAGACAGCATGCGTGTACGTGTCCTCTTCTTCGGCGTCCTTAAAGACGTGATTCCCGCACAACCCGGTGAACTCGACCTTCCCGGCGGCGCGACCGTCGCGAGCTATTGCTCGACCACTACCGGCAGCACTCCGCGGGCGAGCGATGCCCTCTGGGCTTCCATCGCGGTCGCTGTCAATCGCGAATATGTAACTGTCTCGCATCTTTTGGAAGACGGCGACGAAGTGGCGCTGCTTCCGCCAGTGAGCGGTGGCGCGCTGGACCACTCGCCGCATGTCTCTCTCGTCCACCAGCGCATCGACGCGCACACGACGGTCACCGGCCTGGAGCGGCCCGAAGACGGAGCGCTGGTTATCTTCGACGGCATGGTGCGCAACAACACGCGCGGCCGCCGCACCCTGTATCTCGTCTACGAGGCCTACGAGGAGATGGCGCTCGCCCAGATGCGACATGCTGGCGGCCCAGGCCCTGGCCGACTTCGCCGTCCGCGATGTTGCCATAGTGCATCGCCTGGGCCGGATCGAAGTAGGAGAAAGCAGCGTATTGATCGCCGTAGCGTCGGCCCACCGGTGCAGCCGCCTTCGACGCCTGTCGCTGGCTCATTGACACACTCAAGAAGACGGTGCCCATCTGGAAGAAAGAGCACTTCGAAGACGGAGCCGTCTGGGCCGATGGCGAGCCCTTTCCGGTGGAGATTTCGAAGTGAGCCTCCGCTTTCTACTCGCCTTTGTCATCCTCGCCGCCCCCACTGTACTGTGGTCGCAGGAGCCGCCGCCGATCCGCGTCGATGTGCGCCTGGTGAATGTCTTCGTCAATGTGACCGATGCAACCGGAGCGCCGGTCCCAGGACTTACGCAGGACGACTTCTGCCTTAGCGAAGACGGCCGTCCGCAGAAGATCGCCTACTTCGAGCGCGATACGGGAATGCCGCTTTCGGTCGTTCTGGCCATCGACACCAGCGGCAGCACGCACAAGGATCTGTGCGATCGAGAAGACCGCAGCGCACAACTTTGTCCACGCGCTTATCCGGCCGGTGGATCAGCTCGACCTGATGGATTTCAACTCTGACGTGCGCGAGGTCGTTCCTTTCACGAACAACGTGCGCCGCATCGACTCGGGGCTTGAGAATCTCTCCCTGGGTCCGGCCACTGCGCTCTACGATGCGATCTATCTCGCTTCGCAGAGCCTTGCGCAGCGCCGGGGGCGCAAGGTGCTGGTGGTCATTTCAGACGGTGGCAACACCAAGAAGGGGGTCGATTATTCGCAGGCGCTGGAGCAGGCCCGGCGCGGCGAGGTGATGGTGTATCAGCATCATCGATCTGCCAATTGTGGCCGACGCCGGACGCGAAACCGGTGGCGAACATGCTCTGATTACCCTCTCCGAAGAGACAGGCGGCAAGTACTACTATGCTGACGAGGGAAATCTGGAGCTGGCCTTCAAGAAGGTCTCCCAAGACCTGCGCACACAATACCTGCTCGGCTACTATCCCAGCCGTCGCGTGAGCGACTCATCGTTTCGGACGATCTCGGTGACCGTCACCAGGCCGCCGCTGGTCAAAGAGCCATACACAGTCCGTCATCGCACCGGTTACTACGCCAGCCCCGGCCAATAGATACGACAATAGCTACTCGGGCGGCGGCGGAGGATTCTGCTGCGGCGGGTGCTGCTCGGTTGTATCGTCTTTCTTGCCGCCGAATATCCGGCTGAAGAATCCGCGCTTTTTCTTGGTCTGCTCGGCCTCCTGGCCCTCCTGGGTCTGCGCAGTCGCCGAGGTGCTTGCGGGCGCGGTAGGAGAAGCCGGTGCAGTGGACGGCGGTACAGCCTGGGTAGTCGGCACCTGGGCCGGCGTCGAAGGCTTCTCGCCCAGGCCGAAGATCCTTTGGAAGAGGTTGCGCTGATCGCCGCCTGCGTGGTCGCAGGTATCCGTGGGCTGGGTTCCGTCCAGGAAGGTCGCGTAAGTAGTCGTCAGGGCAACTCGCGTCCGCCAGCAGGTTGGTCGCCTTGTCGAGACGGACCTGCACAACGCCCGAGGGCGGAACGAAGTCCCGGGTATCGGAGTACTGGGGCAGGGCCACGGCACGCTTCATGAACTCGGCCCAGATGGGCGCGGCGGCATGCGCGCCTTCGATCTTGATGTCGCTGTAGTCGTCGTTGCCCACCCACACCACGCAGATGAGGTTGCTGGTGAAGCCGGCAAACCATGCATCGTGCGAGGTTCCGGTCTTGCCCGCGGCCGGGGCGGTGAAGCCGAGACGCCGAACCACGGAGCCCGTTCCGCCGTTGAGGACGTTCTGCATCAGGCTGACGGTGAGATAGGCCGCGCGCGGATCGAGCACTGGCTTGGTGGCCGGCGTGTAGTCGTTCATCACGTCGCCGTTGCTGCTGCGCACTGAGGCAAGCATCCACGGGTCGATCTTGACGCCGCTGTTGGCGAAGACGGTATACGCACCCGACATATCGAGCGGCGTGGCGTCGTACGCTCCAATGGCCATGGCCGGTGTGCCGCGAGCCGACTTGATACCGGCATCCCGGGCCAGCGACGCGACGTTGTTGTAGCCCACCATCGAAGCCAATTCGATGGTGGCGTTGTTCAGAGAGTGCATGAGCGCTTCGCGGGCCGTGACTTCTCCGCGGTATTGGCCTTCAAAATTGCGCGGCGAGTAGGTCTGGTCTCCGGCAAAGGTAAACGTCGTCTGCTCGTCCTTGAGAATCGTCACCGGCGTGAACGTGGCGCTGGTGCCGTCTGGACCGTTGAGCTGCGAACCGGCGAGGCTGGTGTTAAAGGCCGCTGCATAGACAAACGGCTTGAAGATGGATCCCGTGGGCCGGTGCGAGACGGCGTGGTTGAACTGGCTCTGTCCGTAGTTGCGTCCGCCGACCAGCGCCAGCACCTGGCCGGTGTGCGGGTTCAGCGCGATCAGCGCTACCTGAGGATAGATAATCGGCGAATTGTCTCCCTCCTTCACGCGGCGCTCGTGCAGCGCTTCCACCTGCTTGTCGACGCCCTTCATGCCCTCTTCGACCGCCTCGGTGGCCGCGCTCTGCAGCTGAGGATCGAGCGAGGTATAGATGCGCAGACCCTGTTGGTTGTACTCGCCTCCGCCCAGCCGCTGCGCAAGCTGTTCGCGTACCAGATCGACGAAGTAAGGCGCTTCGCCCGCGTCGACGGCTCCGGGGACAACGTTGAGCGGCGCCGCCTTAGCCTGTTCGGCTTCGTCTTTGGTGATCGCGCCGGTCTCGACCATCGAGTCGAGTACGAGGTTGCGGCGCGCCGTGGCCCGCTCCGGGTGCCGATAGGGATTCAGACGGCTCGGGCTCTGGATCAGCCCGGCGAGCAGGGCGCTCTCGGGCAGAGTGAGCTGCCGGACGTCTTTGCCGAAATAAGCTTGTGCGGCCTCTCCAAAGCCGTTGATCGAGAAGCTGCCGCGCTGCCCCAGAGGCACCTGGTTGGCATACATCTCGAAGATCTTTTGCTTCGAGAAGCGGTGCTCCAGCTGGAAGGTGATGACAATCTCAAGGAACTTCCGTTTGAAGCGCTTTTCCGGGGTCAGGAAGAAGCCGCGCGCCAGCTGCATCGTCAGCGTGGAGCCGCCCTCCATGTAAGTGTGCCGATGGCTGAGATCGTTGCGCAGCGCGCCGAGCAGCCGGATGTAATCGACGCCGCCGTGGTTAAAGAAGCGGCGGTCCTCAATGGCCGTGACCGCGCCGACGACATTGCGGGGCAGCTCGTCGTAGGTGATGAGACGTCTCTTGCTGCGGTTCGCGTCAGAGAGATCCGTGATGAGCAGCGGCTCCAGTTCATAGGCAGCCAACTGCTGGCCCTTGTCGCCTGTAATCTGTGAGATAGCCCCATTATCTAAGGTAATGGTTGCGCTTTCCGGGGCGTGATACGACTGGGCTCCGGGGCGTATGGTGATGCTCTCCGGACCGGCTGAATAGGATCCGATGGGCGCATTCTTCCCGTCGCCGTCGCTCGAATATCCCGCGGTGCGCAACTGCTGGGCGATGTACTCGACGGTGAACTTCTGCCCGGGCCGCAACTCAGCGGGAGCTCCGTAAATTTTTGCCGTGGCCGTGAAGAGCGGCTTCTCCAGGCGCTCGTCGACAATCCGCTGGTACTTGAAGTAGTAGAAGCCGAAGACGCAGGCGAAGATGAGGAAGACACCCGCGACAGCGAGGCCGGCTACCAGAAGCAGCTTGCGGCCAAGCGCGGATGGCCCGGCGGCGGGGCCGGCGAATTTAATTTTTACAGCCAAATCGTACGTCTCTTTCTTATTTTAATTGTTTCAGGCGCGAGACTCTCCGGCAACACCGAGGGGAACGGTTGGTCACTTTACTTAAGACGTTCAGATGCAGCTTTCAGTGCAGACGCCTGGCCCGGATTCTCGATCGGTAAGTGACAATCTGGGTGCCCCAGGTCCGGATTCTCGGACCTGGGTTCTGCAGCTCAAGCACGACCCGTCTTAACCCTCAATGCGCTCAGCTACCTCCTCGATCGCCACATCTTCGCTCGACGCAGTCCCGCGCGTAACCAGCTCCACCTTACCCTCGGCGGCCTTCTTGCCGACATTCACCCGGTAGGGGATGCCGACCAGGTCCGCATCCTTGAACTTGACCCCGGCCCGCTCGTCGCGGTCATCCAGCAGCACGTCGAAGCCGGCGGCTTCCAGCGACTCGGCGATCCCTGTCCCGGCGGCCAGCAGATTCTGGTCGGAGACATTCGTAATCGTCACCACCACATCGAACGGAGCAATCGCGGGAGGCAGCCAGAATCCGTTCGCGTCATTATTCTGCTCGATCGACGCCGTCAGGATGCGCTCGATCCCGATCCCATAGCAGCCCATGATCGGCGATCACTTCCTTGCCGTTCGGATCGAGCACGCGCGAGCCCATGCCCTCCGTGTATCGCTGCCCGAGCTTGAAGATGTGCCCGACCTCGACGGCCTTCCCAATCTTCAGCGGAGCCCCGCACACCGGGCATCCCTCGCCCGCCTCCACATTGCGGATATCCGCCGCGACAGTCCACCCGAAGTCGCGCCCCGGCGTCACATTGCGGAAGTGGTAATCCAGCTTGTTCGCCCCTGCCACCATGTTCTCGCGCCCTTCAAGGCCTTTGTCGAGAATCACATTGACTCCGCCGTCATGTAAACTCTTGGCGACGCGAAGCCCGATCGGCCCCAGATATCCCGCCGGCCCGTTGAAATATTTCTCCAGCTCCTCCGCCTGCATCGGACGCAGCTCGGTCGCCTTCACCAGCCCCAGCAGCTTCGTCTCGTTCACGCTGTGATCGCCGCGCAGAAACGCCACCACCGGCTCCCACTTCACCTCTTTGCCGTCGCGAACTTCGGCCATGTACGCCACGGTCTTGATGTCCTGTGCCGGCAGACATCCCGAAGAACTCCGCCACATCCGCAATCGAAGCCTTCCCCGGAGTGTGTACCAGCTCCGGCTTCCCATCGCCCGTCGGTTCCAGCTCCGTCACCGGCTCCAGCCGCGACGTCGCCTTGTCGAGATTCGCCGCGTAGTCGCCGTTCGGACAGCTCACGATCAGGTCCTCGCCCGCGTCCGTGTAGACCATGAACTCCTGCGACTGCGATCCGCCCATCGCCCCCGAATCCGCCTCGACCGCCACAAAGCTCAGCCCGCTGCGCGTAAAGATCGCGCGGTACGCCTGGATCGTGCTTGTTGTAACTCTCATCGAGCCCGGCCTCATTCAGATCGAACGAATAGCTGTCCTTCATGATGAACTGCCTTACCCGCAGCAGCCCCGCCTTCGGCCGCGGCTCATCGCGAAACTTCGTCTGGATCTGGTACCAGATCTGCGGAAGCTGCTTGTAACTGCGCAGCTCCTTACGCGCGATATCTGTCATGACTTCTTCGTGCGTCATCCCCAGGCACAACCACGCACCCTTGCGGTCCTGCAGGCGAAACATGTTCTGGCCCATAGCCGTCCAGCGCCCGCTCTCTTCCCACAGATCGGAAGGATGGATGGTCGGCAGCAGAAACTCCTGCCCGATCTTGTCCATTTCCTCGCGCACTATGGCGGTAATCTTGTTGATCGACCGCTGGCCGAGAAAGAGATACGAGTAAATACCCGCGCCTAGTTGGCGAATATATCCTGAGCGGAGAAGGAATTTATGACTGGCGACTTCGGCGTCCGCCGGAGCCTCGCGAAGAGTGGGGATAAAGAGCCGGGACCAGCGATGCATTGCGTGTGGGGTGTCTTTCCTGCCGCGGTCTGGTCCGCGGGCTTGGGGTTTGAATGTGCAGCTTTCATTCTAAATGTTTAGGAAGAATGAAGACATTGCGAGCGCGGTGACCGCGAAACCCGGTTTCCTGAATCTCCATCCTCAAAATCGTCATCTCACTTGGCGTGGAGCCTTGCCATTTTGCTCCCCCTCTATAGGAGAGGCCTAGCCGACAAAATTTCCTCACGTATCAGGAGTGATTCCCATGAGCGAAACCCAGGTCATCACCGCAGCGGCCGCTGGCACCTTCACCATCGGGGGCGAACTCACCGTCAACCGTCTCGGCTACGGAGCCATGCGCATCACCGGTGCCGGCATCTGGGGGCCTCCCGCCGACAAGGCGGCCGCGCTCGCGACGTTGCGGCGAGCCGTTGAGCTGGGCGTCAACCTCATCGACACCGCCGACTCCTACGGCCCCTATATTTCTGAGGAGCTGATTGCTGAGGCGCTATATCCATATCCGGCTGGCCTCGTCATCGCCACGAAGGGTGGATGGGAACGTGTTGGGCCCGGCCAGTGGACCCATAACGCCAGCCCCAAACATCTCGTTCAGGCGCTGGAAGGCAGCCTGAAGCGCCTGCGCCTTGACCGGATCGATATTTACCAACTTCACATACCCGACCCCGCCGTCTCCTTCGAGGCCTCCGTGGGCGCGCTGGCCCAGTTGCGCGAGCAGGGCAAAATCCGCCACGTCGCGCTCTCCAACGTCACCCGCGAACACATCGAGCGCGCCCGCAAGATCGTGCCCATCGTCTCGGTGCAGAACCGCTACAGTTTCGCCGACCGCGAGTCCGACTTCATCGTCGATTATTGCGAACAGAACAGCATTGCCTTCATGCCCTGGGCCCCGCTCGGCCAGGCAAAAGAGGCGCATGATGCCATCCAAAAGGCCGCCAGGAATCTCAAGGCAACTCCGCTCCAGGTGGCTCTGGCGTGGCTGCTTAAGAGGTCAAAGGTGATTCTGCCCATTCCAGGCACGTCGTCGGTCAAGCACCTCGAAGAAAATATCGCCGCAGCCGGACTGGAACTACCGCAGGCGGCATACGACGAGCTTTCCGCCGTAAACATTCCCCCAGCCAGCCTGCGCGGCTAAGGGGGAGCGCAGGCTCCCGGGCGGTTACCGACACAAATCGATGCGCCGCGCCGAAGATTTGCCCTAACTGTCATCTTTCTTTGGTACACATGGGAGCATGCTGAACGCCTGCATAAGATTTGGCGATGGCCGCGTGGAGACCGCGACCGATTCGGCGGCTCTTGCTGTCGCCTTTCACGACCCCTCCGCTCAATTCTGGGTGGACTTCTGCGCTCCTGTGGAATCCGAATACGCGCTTCTCAAGGATCTCTTCGGTTTTCATCCCCTCGCCATCGAGGACGTTGTCCACGAGGTTCAGAGGCCAAAGCTGGAGAGCTATGCCATGGTGGGGGATAGCCTCAAGACCGAGTATTTTTTTCTGGTCATTCACGGGCCCGACCTCGACCCGGATCCCGAGCGCCTCTTCCAGACCACTGAACTCGACATCTTCTTTTCGGAGAGATACCTGGTCACCATTCACGAAGAGCCGATGGCGTCCGTCAATGCGATGTTTGCCCGGGTTCATAGCGATCCTGAAGCCAGACTGAAGTGGGGAACAGATGTTCTGCTCTATGAGCTGATCGATCACCTGGTGGACAAATATCACTCGATTATTGACGATTTTCAGGAAATGCTCGATAAGCTCGAGGAGCAGGCGACTGAGAATCCGCCGCATGACTTCCTGGTGACGATCTCCAACCAGAAGACTGAGTTGCTCCAGCTTCGCCGCATTATGACGCAGCAGCGGGATATTCTCGGCCAACTAACCCGTGGAGAGGTGGCTTTCATGGGCCAGATGTCCCGGATTTATTTCAGAGACGTTCTCGATCATCTGAACCGCGAGGTCGAGACGATCGACATCTATCGAGACCTGTTGATGGGCTGCCGCGACATCTACATGTCGAGCATCAACAATCGGCTGAACAGGATCATGAAGACGCTGGCCATCATCAGCGTTGTTACGCTGCCCCTGACCGTGATTACCAGTTTCTTCGGGATGAACTTCGCGGACACTATCCCCGGGTTTAAGGAGCCGATTACGTTCGTCCTGGCAATGCTGTTGATGATCAGCCTCCCGTTCGTATTTCTTTATCTTTTCCGCAAGAACGATTGGTTGTGAGCCCGGTGATCACAAGCCGGAGCGGACGGCGACTGAGGTGCCATTCCGCTCCGGCGAGTGAGGCAAAGATCCTGAACTAATTCAGCGGTACGGTGTGTTGGCCGGGGATGTGATATTTCCGCGCGAATCGATAACGCAGTGAATGGATTGGTGCACCTTCTGCTTCACCGTTTCCAATAGTTGCTCTGGCAGTTGAATTGGCTCGCGCTGACTCCGCGAGGTGCTTCTGGCTCGCGGTAATTCTCGCTTCATAGCATCATCGCAATCGCCATTCGGTATCAGTATCACCGCATGTTCATCGCCGTTGGGTAGGAATCCTGTGACGGCAATCTCCCCGCGATCGTTAATGGAGTAAGGGTCGGCGAGTACGAGGTCAGAGGCGGGGGAGACGAGCATATTCAGGTCGACCATGGGGCCGCCCCGCTCCCAAATAAAGGCGCGGAAAGTTCCGTCATCGATCTTCGAATGACCCACAATCTGACCCTCAGAATTAATAGCAAACGCGAAGCTTGTCAGGCCAAGGTTTCCCAAATCAGTCATGACGCCGTTCTTCCAGAGAAATCCATCGTGTGTCTGCGACCCTGGTAAGTCCGCCTCGCCGACCACTTCCCCGGCATCGTTGATCCAGATGGCTTGTCCGTTGTCTCCTCCCAGAGTGCCCAGGTCCTTCAGCGATCCGCGGTCCCACAAGTACGGGTGTTGCGTTTGGTCTCCGGCTAAGTTTGAGGTGCCCACGACCTCGCCTCGGTTGTTTATGAAGCTGGCGCCGCCGAACGTGCCGCCGAGGGTGCCAATATCCACCATGCGGTCATCTTCCCAAATGAACGGGTGGATGGTTGGAATTCCGGAACCGGCGTTCGGGATCGAGCTGATGTAAGAGGTCCCAATGATCTGTCCGCGTTCGTTTATCGCCTGTGTCAACGCGTCTGGACCGCCCAGGGTACCGAGGTCACGCATGACTCCGTCCTGCCACACAAATCCACGCGTCTGGGTGGTGAAGCAGGCGGAGATGCAGCCCAATGAGAAGGAATCGGGGACCGTATTTGCGGCCCATCCAGCCACCTGTCCCCGGTTATTAACAGTGGCCGCGAAGGTCTCGTTTCCGCCTTCTAGCGTTCCCAGGTCGGTTATTTTACCGTTCCTGGTCCAGATCACTCCACGATTCTCCGGTACCCCCAGCAGCGGATCAATTAGACCGTTCTGCGATCCTCCAACAATGATCCCGTTTGCACTTACCCAGCCGGCTCCGCTGTTAAGATCGGTTCCCGGCAGAGTGCCCAGATCGGTCACGACTCCGTTGCGCCATCTCTGCGCATGTATAACAAGGCAGTCTCCGTCCGAGCAGTTTGGTGCATACGGATCGGGGATCGATGTTTCGGCTCCTCCTCCATAGGTCCCGCTGTCGCTAATGTTTGGTACAAGCGGGCCGTTCACAAAGCTATTCGGCCCTCCGAACGTGCCCAGGTCAATCAGCTTGTAGGTGTGGTGCTTTGCTTTGTGGTTCAGAGCATTGTTTTCTTGCGCGAATATTCCAGGCGGCATCGCCAATGCGGCGACCAGACACACTGCGGGTGTACACATCCGTATGCGGATCTTCATGTGCTTCTCCACTTCGCCTCGTTGTGAACTTGAGCGGTACGACCCGAAGCGGAATCGCCGTTAAGCACAGTATGAACTTGTATGAGCGGAGCGGATACTGCGATGCGATAAGCAGTTTCCTCTCGGCGCTATCCTCCACTCCCTTGGTTCAGGTTGGGAGGAAAGTATTCTCAACGCTCGGAAAGAGCAATGGCCGCGCGATTATTGCTGTGTTAGGAAAGAGTTAGTAAGTAACCGCCGTGGAAACCACTACTTACTGTGAGGAATAGGGCGTACCATGCAACTACTCGGAAGTAGGCGGTATTTGCATGGCCTCACCAGGATCCCGGCTGCGTACGATTCGCTTCGGCGCTTTCGAACTTGATGTGGCCAATCGCGAACTGCGCAAGCGCGGCAACGTCGTCAAGCTTCAGCCGCAGCAATTCGCGGTTCTTCTGATGCTTGTGGAACGTGCCGGACAGGTTGTATCCCGCGAGGAGATTCGCGAGCGTGTCTGGGACGCGGACACTTTCGTCGATTTTGAACGCAGCATCAATTTCGCAATCAACCAGATTCGCGGAGCGCTTAAGGACGACACCGAGAATCCGCGATTCATCGAGACTCTTCCCAAGCAGGGCTATCGATTCATCGCTGCAGTTGAGGATAGCCACAGGACAGCCGCGGGCGCTCCTCAGGGTCCAATTCTCATCGACAGCAAAGCTGTTGCGCGGTCGCCTCGAGAGCGGGTAACACCTTCAGCCGATCTCCTCGATGCGGCAGAAGTCGCTCCTCCGCCCATCGTCACAGCCCGATCTACGGATGAGCACGAAGCAATTTCATCCGCGCCTGCCCTGCCACGATCTCAATCCATGACTCGGTC
This sequence comes from uncultured Acidobacteriota bacterium, assembly GCA_963735555.1. Taxonomy (GTDB): domain Bacteria; phylum Acidobacteriota; class Terriglobia; order Terriglobales; family Acidobacteriaceae; genus Silvibacterium. Next base: position 115,518 of record CAVTLP010000028.1, on the reverse strand, counting down.
TGCGCTCCGGCGGCGCGTCCTGGTTGGTGGAGTCTTCTTATTGTCGGCGGCGCTTGCTATCTTCTTGTGGCTCCAATTGCGACCCTCTGCGAAGCCTGAAATCAAAGAACAGCAGCTCACCAGGAATTCGAGCGACAACCCGATCACCGGCGTCGCAATTTCGGGAGACGGCAAATATCTCGCCTTCACCGACGTGTCGGGGCTCCATGTCAGGCTGATGCAGACCGGCGAAGTGCATGACATTCCGCAACCGCTGGAATATGGAAAGAGCTACATCCATTGGGGAATCCACTGGCTCCCCGACAGCACGCGCTTTCTGGCGGTTGCTTTTGGCACTGGAGAACGCCCGAGCACCTGGCAGGCATCGGTCGTGGGCGGGATCCTTCGAATACTTCGCAAAGATGCCCTCGCGTGGTCCGTTTCTCCGGACGCCTCCCTGGTTACATTCACCACCGCCAACGAGCGCGAGATGTGGCTCATGGGCATTGGAGGCGAGAGTCCGCGAAAGTTGGCTGATGCGGGAGAGAACAATTGGTTCTCGCATGTCGAATGGTCGCCGGATGGCGCCCGTTTGCTGTACATCAAGCTCTCCCCGTCTCGGGGAAGTCTCAAGTCAGCCCTTGAAACACGAGATCTCAAAGGCGGAACAGCTGCCACGTTGTTTTCCGACGCCAGACTCCGGAGCGTCAGCTGGTTGCGCGATGGACGCATCCTTCTTGTGCTTGGAGAGCCCGGTGTAAAAGGCGATACATGCAATTACTGGGTAGCGTGGTTGGACTCCGCTACTGGGGCATTTACAAAGCCGACACCGCTGACTCATGACACCGGATTCGGCATTGGGTCGACTTCAGCCACGGCTGATGGGAAGCAACTCGTGTTCTTGAAGCGAACCAGCGAGTACAGCGTTTACGTCGCGGATCTCCTGCCAGGCGCCATCGGAATTACCCCGCCGAAGCACCTTACCCTGATAGAGGGTCAGGAATTTCCAGCGGGGTGGACCGTAGACAGTCAGGCAGTCATCTTCGTGTCGAATAGAGATGGCAAATGGGGATTCTATCGACAACCGCTTAACGGTGACCAAGCCAGTCCCATTTTGACAGAGATTCCTTCGAATGGTTTGGGAACTATCTTTCCGCGGGTAAGCCCGGATGGTAAGTGGCTTGTATACGCTCCCTATCCCTCTGACTATTCCCTCGGAGACACATTCGAATTGCTGAGGGTCCCGATGGCCGGGGGCACTCCGCAACTGATTTTGAAAGCGGCTATGTACGATACGCCTCGCTGTGCTCAAGCTCCCTCTAGGCTATGCGCTGTTGCCATTAAGGATAGAGACCAGTTAATTTTCACGAGTTTCGATCCAATGCTCGGACGTGGGCGCGAGTTGGCGCGGTTCAGGATCGATGATCTTAATAAGGATTATGGATGGGCGCTTTCCCCGGACGGCACCAGGATCGCCGTTCTCAAGAAGTCGACAGCAGAGATTCATGTGCTCTCCCTGCAGACGCATGCCGATCATCAGATCATCGTCCAAGGCTGGAATAGCCTGGTGGCTCTGGATTGGACCGCAGATGGCGCTGGGTTCTTCATGTCGAGCCTGCAACCAAGTTGCGTTGTTCTTCGAGTCGACCTCCACGGCAAAGCACGCGTGCTCTGGGAACCGAAAGGTGCGAGTATGACCTGGGCGATACCGTCACCGGATGGCCGCCACCTGGCGATGCCTGCCTTTTCCCAGAACAGCAATGTGTGGATGATGGAGAATTTCTAAGCGATCCCGATCTGCTCGGATCAAGCCCTTTTGTTTTAGAGCCCGAAGCCTCAAGAATTTTGGCCGACAAATTTTCTGGAATTGCTACACTTGAAGTAGAGACGAAAAAGCCCGGCCGCCACCGCAGCCGGGCCTTTTTTCTCCCAGGCACCGAGCGACCTCAGTAAGACATCCGGAATCAATGACGAGATCGTAAGACCTGTGTTATCAACGACGGGCTATGAGTGGTTTGTTTTCCGTTACATAGATGTAAGTACCTTATTATGAATTAATTACAGGCTAACGCCTCAGCTAAACCCAATGAAATGAATCAACTACCACGAAAAGGGTCAGTAAAGGGGGAGGGGGGGTACCCCTCCCCTGGATTCCCAAAACGGAACTACTTGCTCACCGGCTTACTCAGCCGGTCGAAGTTGAGGATGGCGTTGAAGACCAGCGCATAGCTGCCCAGCGTCTCTCCGCGATATACCGGATTGTTGGCGAAGAGCAGCACGTTCCCTTCGCCAAGGTGAGCGTCCACTACAATCGGCTTCTCCTCGATGGCCGACCCGCCGTCGAGCAGGCCGGACAGCAGAAGCCGTTTGCCCGAGTTGAAGCGCAGGATGACCTGCGGCCGATGCTGCTCCGGAATGAGGTAGACGTTGTTCCGCGCCTCCTCCTCGTTGAGCGGAGTCGGCTCCCACGGCTTGGGCGAGGGCAGCTCAGGAGCCGCCGTATAAGGTCGGTCCTCGGGAATGTCGTCGTCACCCGGCCCCCCGCGCCCGGTCGGCCGTTTGAAATCCTTCTCCGTGAGGATATGGCGGTTGACGGCCATATTGCCACGGTGAAAGCCATACCATCCGCGCTGTAGACGCCCAGATCCGTCCCATACCCATTGGCGACAGGGCTCGACTTATCCACGAACACCGCCGCAAGCACGCTGCCCACCACGCGAACGTTGCCGCGCGGCGCGACGAAGACTCCCGGCGCGAGACCGAGCTCAATGGCAAACTGCGCCGTGTCTTCCGAGGTGATAAACAGACCGCCCTTGGTGATGAAGTCCTTCAGGTGATCGACACCGGCGAAGGTGAGGCCTGGACGCATGTCGGGCGTGGAATCGATCCGGCCCAGGTTGGGCGTGAGATCGGTCTTCTCCCACGGCAGTGGATTGCCCCACATCGGCATACCGCTGATGACCTGCTGCGTGGAAGCCCGTCCCACAGGCGCGAAGATGATCACGTCATACTTCGACCGCAGGTCGGCGGTCTGGGCGACGGTCTGCGTGCTGATGTAGTCGTAGGGGACATGCGCCTTGTCGAAGGCCAGCCGCCACCACCCCTCGGTCTGCGTGCCCAGCCACGTATGCATGAAGGCGATGCGCGGCATGGGGGCGACATGTGTGTCGAGCCGATGGCACCGCCGCCAAGCGTGACAGCATTGAGTCCGGCGTCAGCAATTGCGGACTTGACCTTGGCGGCATCCGCATTCTGGATGAGCAGTGAGCCGGCTTCGAAGTGGTGCCCCTCTGCATCAAACGGCTGATCAGCCACCGAGACCGTCGCGTCCTTCAGCGTGTACCGCAGGCCGAGCAGAGACACCTCCGACGAGTTGTTCACGGCGTAAACGCCAGCGCTCCCCGTAACCTTGCCGAAGTCCGCGGAGGGATCGGCAACGGGCTCCATCTTGACCTTGAGGATGGCAGCGTCAGTTACGCGAACCGTCTTGACGTGGAAGAGATCGCCGAAGGACCAGCCGGTGTCGTCGTAGGGATGCTTCTGCGGGTCATCCGGAGCCCAGTACTGCCGGTCGAGCAGGGCATCGGCGATCCGGGAGTAGGGCTGGTCCATACGGATGACGTAGCTGCCGACGGGGGAGGTTTCCGGCTTCGGGGCCTCCGATTTTTCTGACTTGTCCTTATCGGCTTTGTCTTTGTCAGCCTTCTCCGGTTTCGCGGGAGGAGTGAAGGTGAACGGCTCCTCGAGACGGCTGATCTCGACATGCTGGAGCGCGAGCGTGTGCAGCAGCTCCGCCTGTCGGCTCGATGAAGACTCGTTGAGCACGTAAGCAGCCGGTCCAGCGCTTTGCGGCTTAAGTACAGAACGCTTGCTCTTGGTGTAGTAGTTCTGCAAGGAACTGCTGGGCGTTCTGCGCGAAGAAGGAAATGGTCGAAAGCAGAGCCGTCTGCTCGTAGTTGTTGTTGTTGCGTTGCGACCAGGTCACCACAGGCAGAGGCGGATTGGGCTTGTACCAGGTGCGCGCATACTCCTCTGGATCGAGGATGCGCTTTTCGGTGTCTGCGCCTCCGTTGCCGAAGGTCTCGTACAGGCGGCTGATGCCGTTGTGCATGGCGGCGAGGAACATCAGGTAGCCGGGACTCCAGGTATCGAAGTCGCCGTGCGTGAAGACACCGGGCATCCCGAAGGCAGTCATCTGCTCGATGTTGTTCCAGCCGAGCATCTGCCACTCGCCGTTGAGCAGCGGGTCGACCCAGGCATTGTAGGGTCCGTCGCCGACAGTGTTGTCGTAGAGGAAGGGCACGGACTCGTGCAGGTCGTGCAGAACCTGTGCATGAAACTTGAGGTTGGTATCGAGCACGTTGCGGGTAAGGTCGAGCGTCATGCCCATGGCGTCGCGATTGTTGTCGTGGGCGACGTAGTGTCCCCAGTAAACGAGATGCGGCCACTGCTGGTCTGGGTGGGCAAGGTGCCATTTGTAGATATCCACCATGCGATCGCGGCCATCGACCTCCACGACTGGCGTTATCAACACGACCATGTGCGAGCGGATGTACTGGATGTAGGGCGAGTCGTCGACGGCCAGGCGGTAGGCCAGTTCCATGAGCGCAGTGGGCGCGCCGGTCTCCGGCGAGTGGATGGTTCCGGTGATGTAGTAAATCGGGAACGAGGCCTTCACGAGCGTCGCGGCCTGGGCGTCATCCATATTGATCGTCCGTGGATCGGCCAGTTTCGCGAGGCGAGCATCGTTTTCCGGCATCTTCGCCAGCAGCGACTCGTCGGCGATGGCAGCGGCGATCATCTCGCGGCCCTCTTCGCTGTGGCCGATGGAGAAGACCTTGACGCGCGGCGTGCTCTTCTCGAGCAGACGGAAGTACTTGTAGACGTCCTCGGCGTAAGGCAGGATGTCCGGCGCACCTGACACATCGCCGAGGACCGTGGCCGGCGTGGGAACGGTCTTCGAAGCAGGAAGATAGTCGGTGAGCGGGGAGTTGAAGTAGGACTCCGTTGTGTATTGCTTGATGTGCTGCGTGTAGGACTCGTCGATGGGCTGTTTTGGGTCTCGCGCAAAAGAGGCGCCGATGGTGGTCTGTGCGAGGAGGGTGCCGGTCGATACAAGAACAGCGAGAAGAGCCAGCGGACTGCGAAGTCGAGGCATCACAAGCATCCTTAAAATGTGGAGTTCGTGGGTGAAATCAATGATGAGGAAGGATACCAGAGGGAGATTTGGGGTAGGCTTTGCCGACCTACCCGAAGATTAAATATTACTGTTGCGGATATATCTGTTGTCGATGTATGCTGGCTCAATCGGAGGGAAGCTTGGCGAAAGAATCGAGCAAAACCTATACGCCCCTGACCGCATCTGTGTACGCGATTCTGCTTGCGCTGGCAGGTGGCGAGAAGCATGGTTACGCGATCATGAAGGACGTCTCTGAGCCCGACGGAGGGGCGCTGGCGATGGGGTCGGGCACGCTGTACGGTTCGCTGGATCGCATGATGGCAAGCGGACTGGTGGAGGAGACGGGCTTCACGGACGATGAGCGGCGACGGTATTACCGGATCACCCGGCTGGGGCGCAAGGTGTTGGGCGCGGAGGTTGCGCGGCTGAGCCGGATGCAGAGCGTGGCCCAACGCAGAGGTATCCAGACGGCGGGAGGAGAGGCATGAAGCAGCGCGGGTGGTTGCGGCTATATGGGTTCTGTTTGTGGGCATATCCCGTCCGCTTTCGGCGAAAGTATTGCGAGGGCATGGTGCGGGCACTTGAGGATGCGCTGATGGATCCGGCGGTCAATCGGCGAAAGCTGCTGTGGCGGGTCTGGGTGGATCTGGTGGATTCCATAGTAAGGGAGAATCTGGTGATGCTGCGCGAGAAGCTTGCGGAACGGTCGATTGTGTTTCAGGCGGTGCTCTTGGGGGTAATAGGCACCATGCTTGCCTTAACGATTTGCATCACGGTGCAACAGGTGCTGCGGATGGGAGCCGACGATCCGCAGAAGCAGTTGACTAGCGATGCAGTGGCGCAACTGGAACAAGGCGCGGATGCAGCCTCCATTGTGGGCGATCGCAAGATCGATCCGCAGCGCAGTCTGTCCCCCTTCATGATTGTCTTCGACAATGCAGGCCAGCCGCTGGCCTCTTCCTTAACTCTGAATGGCGCGACGCCGCTGCCGCCTTCGGGCGTCCTGGAGTACGTTAGGCAGCACCAGGTGGATGTACTCACCTGGCAGCCGCGGCGTGGGGTGCGTATCGCGACCGTGATACGCCGGATCGGAGGCAATCACGCGGGATTTGTGCTAGCCGGGCGCTCTCTGGAGGAAGTGGAGAACCGGAAAGACATGATCGGCTCCATGATGCAGGTCGCGTGGCTAGGGATGATGATTGTGCTTGGGCTGGCGACGTTTGCATTCTCGCGGTATGCGCGGCGTGCGCAGGCGGCTTAAGCATTGACACCGCTCCTACTCCCACTCGATCGTGCCCGGGGGCTTCGACGTGATGTCGTAGACGACGCGGTTGATGCCGCGCACCTCGTTGACGATGCGGCTGGAGATCGTCTTCAGCACGTCGTAGGGCAGCGGTACCCAGTCCGCCGTCATGCCGTCTTCGGAGTGGACGGCGCGGATGGCGCAGGTGTAGGCATAGGTGCGCTGGTCGCCCATGACGCCGACGCTCTTAACCGGCAGCAGCACGGCGAAGGATTGCCAGATCTGCTGATAGAGTCCGGCGTTCTTGATCTCCGTGACGACGATGTCGTCGGCCTCCTGCAGCAGCGCAACACGCTCGGGCGTGATCTCGCCGAGGATGCGCACGGCGAGGCCGGGGCCAGGGAAGGGCTGGCGCTGGAGAATATCCTCCGGCATTTTGAGATCGCGGCCGATGCGGCGGACTTCGTCTTTGAAGAGATCGCGCAGCGGCTCGATGAGCTTGAGCTTCATTGTCTCGGGCAGGCCGCCGACGTTGTGATGGCTCTTGATGGTCTGCGATGGGCCTTTGACGGACGAGGACTCGATCACGTCAGGATAAAGCGTGCCCTGCACAAGCCAGTCCACGCCGCCCGTCTTTTTCGCGATGCGATGCGCCTCGTCGTCGAAGACGGCGATGAATTCGTTGCCGATGATCTTGCGTTTGGTCTCAGGATCAGTGACGCCGGCGAGCTTGGCGAGGAAGCGTGCGCTGGCATCGACGGCGACCAGATTGAGTCCGAGCTTTTCGCGCAGGTTCTCCTGCACCTTGAAGAACTCGTTCTTGCGCAGAACTCCGTTGTTGACGAAGACGCAGGTCAGCCTGTCGCCAATCGCGCGATGGACGAGCACGGCGGCGACTGAGGAATCGACTCCGCCGGAGAGCGCGCAGATGGCATGTCCGTCTCCGACTTTTTCGCGGATCGCAGCAACGGTGGACTGGATGAAGTGTTCGCGGGGTCCAGTCGGGCTCTGGCCTTGCAGATGTTGAAAAGAAAGTTCCGCAGCAGCGCCGTGCCCTGCTTCGTGTGATGGACCTCCGGGTGGAACTGCACCGCCCAGATGCTTGCGCTCGGGATTGGCAATGCCGGCGACGGCATTCGAGGTCTTCGCCGTCAGGTGAAAACCGGGCGGCAGCTCGATCGCCTCGTCGCCGTGCGACATCCAGACATTGATCGACATCGGGATGGCATCGAAGAGAGGCGTGGCGGAGTCGACGACAGATACCTCAGCGTGGCCGTACTCGCGCTTGTCCGCCGGGCGAACTTTGCCGCCGAGATGGTGGGTGATGAACTGCAGTCCGTAGCAGATGCCGAGCACAGGCAGGTCGAGCGCGAGAATCGCGGGGTCGGCGTTCGGCGCATCCGCGTCGTAGACCGAACAGGGGCCTCCGGAAAGGATCAGGCCAATCGGATTTTGCGCACGAATCTCGTCGATGGAGGCGGTGCAGGGCAGGACGACGGAGAAGACGTTCTGCTCACGGATGCGGCGCGCGATGAGTTGTGTGTACTGGGAGCCGAAGTCGAGGATGACGATCGAGGAGGTGTCCACGAAGCTAGTTTACTTGACGTCGAATGCGATGCTGCGCGAGGGGCGTATGCTCGCCCGGCGAACGGCGTATGCTACGCCAAAACTGAACAAAGGCCACCAGTCGTGCGACCTGAAAGAAGTCGGATGCGACGAGATAGAGCGATGCTGACGAAGCACCCACCAGGTATAGAGCGGCGGACCCTCCATGACCGATGCGAAGGGCAGTCGGAATTGCTGAGAAGACCATGGCCAGCACGACCAGCGCGAGCTTGATGATGCCCATGATCAGATTGACCTCAACCAGCTTGCCGGTGAGCGGGCCGAGACGGAGGCTGCGGAGGAGGCTCGACGCCGATCCCGCAGTCTTCAAGCAGCACGAGCAGCGGCGCGATGGAGAAGACCCAGCTCACAAGAGCCCACAGATGTGAAGATTCCCAAGACAGGCAGATCACGAGCGCGCAGTAGACGACGAGATTCGGCTCGTCTCCGGAAAGCGCATAGTTTGCCGCCCATTGAATCGCGCAAACCAGAACCGGCAAAGCTGCCCCCGAGGAACAGCGACGCGCAGCAGTTGCAGAACGATAAGCGTGCAGGGGCGTTGCGGCAGCGAGGGATCATAGCGCCGCAGGACGGGATTGCGTCCGATGCCGGAGACGACGGCCCACGCGAGGGCGGCGAGCGGCAGCGAGCCAGAGCGCCACGTGCGAACGATCGGGGGGCGCGACAATGGCGTATAGCAGCGGAGGCGATTTCGGCGGCGCGCATCGGGTCGAGCAATCGAGAACTGGTCAATGCCTGCGGCTACGAGTCTGGCTCGACATCGCGGCGTAGACGTGCACGCCTTCGTAGGCGATCAGCACGAGAAGCGGCACGCCGAAAAGCCAGCGCCAGAGCACTTCAAGTGCGAGCAGAGAAGGACGCGACCAGCACTCGCTCAGAACGTGAACGAACGATTGCGTGCCCCGACCGTCCTGTCGACTGCCATTCGTTACTTCACCACGATGTTGACCAGCTTGCCCGGCACGATGATGACCTTGACGATCGTCTTACCGCGAGTCGCGGCCTGCATCTTCTCGTCAGCCATTGCGGCATCGCGCGAGCGTCTCCTCGTCGGCGTCGGCGGCAACGGACTACGGCGCGCAACTTGCCGTTGATCTGGACGGGAATCTCGATTTCATCCTCGCGGGCGAGAGCTTCATCGTATTTCGGCCAGGGAGCGCGCAGCAGGTTGTCCTGTTGGCCAAGATCTGCTCCCACAGCTCAAAGGCGAGGTAAGGAGCGAACGGCGCGAGCAACAGGACAAGGTCGCGCAGAATGCCTGCGAGTACGACGTCGGCGACTTCGCCTTTGGCTGATGCGGGTTCAGCCGCCGTCAGCGTGTTGACCAGCTCCATAATCGCCGCGATTCAGGTGTTGAAGTGCCAGCGTCCAGCGAAGTCCTCGGTAATTTTGCGGATGGTCTGGTGCAGCTTGCGCGAAGCAGTGCCTACGATGTTCCATAGCGGCTGCGGACGATACTGAGTCTGCGCTCTGGATGCGGCCGCGGTCCGCGTATCTCATGACCAAGCGAAATACGCGGCCCAGGAAGCGGCTGACGCCGGCGACTCCGTCCTCCTGCCAATCGAGGTCGCGGTCCGGCGGAGCGGCAAAGAGCGAGTAGCACGCGCTGCGTCGGCGCCGTAGCGGGCGATCATGTCGTCGGGCGAAACGACGTTGCCCTTTGACTTCGACATCTTGGCGCCGTTCTTGATGACCATGCCCTGCGTGAACAGGCGCTCGACGGGCTCATCGTTCTGGATCGAGGCCGAGGTCGCGCATCACCTTCGTCCAGAAACGCGAGTAGATGAGATGCAGAATCGCGTGCTCGACTCCGCCGATGTACTGGTCGATGGGGAACCAATATGTAACCGCGGCGGTATCGAATGGAGCCTTGTCGTCCTTCGCGCTGGTGTAGCGGTAGAAATACCAGGACGAGTCGACGAAGGTGTCCATCGTGTCGGTCTCGCGGCGCGCGGGGCCTCCGCATTTTGGACACGTGGCGTTCACGAATTCCGGCAACCGCGCCGAGAGGCGAGCCGCCTTCCTGCGTGATCTCGACATTCTCGGGTAACAGGACCGGCAGCTGATCGTCCGGCACGGGAACGATGCCGTCTTTCTCGCAGTAAAGCATCGGAATGGGCGTGCCCCAGTAGCGTTGCCGGCTGATGCCCCAGTCCTTCAGGCGATAGGTAACCGTCGGCCTTGCCGAAGCCTTTTTCTTCGGCAAAGGCAGCCATCTTCTGCTGCGCTTCCTGGTTGCCGAGCAGTTGAACTCGCCGGAATTGATCAGCAGGCTGTCCTCGGCGGTATAGGGCAGCATGGGTTCCTGCTTCGGTTCGCCGTGCAGCATCACTCCCTGCGACGCGGCAGGATGACGATGCGCATTTCGATGGCCGTACTTCCTTGCGAAGTCGTAGTCGCGCTCGTCATGCGCCGGCACCGACATGATGGCGCCGGTGCCGTAGTCGAGCAGGATGTAGTTGGCAACCCAGATCGGCAAGCGCTCGCCGTTGAACGGGTTGATTGCGTAGTGGCCGGTGAAGACGCCATGTTTCTCGATGGCTCCCGATGTCGCCGGCTTCACGCGCACTCTTCTGCTGGTCGAAAAGGCGCTGAGACCTCATCTCCGCAAGCCCGGGTTCGACCGCGGCGAACTCCTTGACGAGCGGGTGCTCGGGCGCAAGCTGGACGCTGGTTGCACCGTAGATCGTGTCGATGCGCGTCGTGAAGACGGTGACTTTATTGCGGGAGGCTTCTGACGTCCTCCGCCGCTGGCAGGACAGTCGTGCCGTTTGCGCCGCATCTGGCGTGTCTCGTCATCGCGGCGCATCGGTCGCGTCCTCGACCGCAAAGTTGACCTCCGCGCCTTCGCTGCGGCCGATCCAGTTCCGCTGCATGGTGCGGACTTTTTCCGGCCAGCTGCTCGAGCTTATCCAGGTCGTCGAGCAATTCCTGCGCGTAGTCGGTGATGCGCAGGAACCATTGCTCCAGATCGCGCTGCTCGACGATGGTGTCTTCGTGCCGCCAGCAGCGGCCGTTGACGACCTGCTCGTTGGCGAGCACGGTGCAGCATTTCGGGCACCAGTTGACCTTGCTCTTTTTGCGGTATGCCAGCCCGCGCTCGAACATGCGGATGAAGAACCACTGATTCCACCGGTAATAATCGGGCAGGCAGGTGGTGACTTCGTTGCGCCCAGTCGTAGCTCAGGCCAATACGGTCCATCTGCCGCTTCATGGCGGCGATGTTGTGACAGCGTCCACTCGCGCGGCGGCGTGTTGTTCTTGATCGCCGCGTTCTCCGCCGGCAGGCCAAAGGCGTCCCATCCCATGGGGTGGAGCACGTTGTGGCCCTGCATCCACATGTAGCGCGCGAGCGCGTCGCCGATGGCGTAGTTGCGCACATGGCCCATGTGCAGCTGGCCCGAAGGATAGGGCAGCATCTCGAGCACGTAATACTTGGGCTTGCCGCTGTTCGCCGGTTCGGCGCCGTAGAGATCGGGTTGCTCGGCCCAGCGCTGCTGCCAGCGCGGCTCAATTTCGGCAGGGGTATAGCGGGGTTCGCGCGGAGACGGTTCCGCTGGGGCCGCTGATGCGGTCGTAGTAGTTATTTTGTTCGCGGACATGTCAGTCTTGATTGTAAATGGGAGCGTGCCGTGACACTGCATACACCGAATCCGATGATCGCGTTGGGGGTAATGGCGTCGACTGCCGGCACCGACGCGGTCTATGTGCTTTTTACCGCGGCGGTAGGTGCTCGCCGCAAATTTCTGGCGGCAAGTTGGAGCAGCGTCTGGTATCTGCTCTCCGCCTTCGCCGTCATCAGCTATACCGGGAATCCGGTGTATGTCGTATTTGCCGCGGCCGGCTCGTGGCTGGGCGCGTTTGGCGCCGTGACATGGCTGGGGCGGGCCGACATGAAGGGGGCGACGACCAAGCCCCGGATCTGAGTCGGCTATGATTTATCGCTTACTGCGGGCAGTCTTGGCCGGAGTCGCCACCAAGCTGCGTAATAACTGGACGTTCTTCGCGTCGTCCCCCGGTTCGTCGGCAGGCACCTCGGCGATGAAGGCGCAGTGGCGGAAACGCTTGTCGTTGAGCAGACGGCGAAATGGTTCAAGTCCGATGGTGCCCAGGCCGATCTGCTGATGGCGGTCGAGCTTCGATCCGCGCGCTGCCTTCGCGTCATTCGTGTGCCACACGCGGACATTCGCAAAGCCGATGGTTGCCTCGATGAGACACACCGTCTCTTCGTATCCCTCAGGACTGACAAGGTCGTATCCGGCAACGTGGCAGTGGCAGGTATCGAGACAGGCTCCTACTGGGGCAATCGGTTTGAGACGCGCGACGAGTTCGGCAACCTGCTCGAAACTGCTGCCGAGCGAAAATTCCGCTCCGGCGGTGTTCTCAATAAGGATACGAAAATCGACCCCATCGAGGTCGAAGCCATTGATTGCTTCGGCAATAGACTCCGCGGCCAGCGCCAGGCCTTCTTCACGCGTGAGGCCGCGCCAGGAGCCGGGATGAAGCACAAGATATTCGGCGCCAAGGGCCAGGGCGCGCTCGATTTCTCCCCGGAAGGCAGCTACAGATTTCTTACGGACCTCCTGGGACTGGCTGGACAGGTTAACCAGATAGCTGGTGTGAATCACCAGCGGCGTGCAGTCATATTTTTGTCGCAGCTCCTGCAACTGCCGCGCATGATCAGCATCGATGCGCGCCGATCGCCACATGCGAGGACTGGAAGAAAATATCTGAAAGGTGTTTGCGCCGATTTCATGGGCGCGTTCGGCGGCCTTGAAGACGCCGCCCGCGGTCGAAAGGTGAAACCCAATGCGGGGAGTGTTCATCTCGATTCAGTGTAGATTTTGACTTGACGGGATTACCAGCGACCGTTGACCGTTGGGTGGCGAGAAGATTTGAAGATGAGAACCGTGATTACAGCCGATCGGCTGATTTCCTCAGAGCAATCGATAGCAAACCCTGTGGTTGTTATTGAAGATGGCGTGATTGCGCGAATGGATTCGCGTGCGAGTGCCGACTTGCCCGTGGGCGAGCATTTGAATTTTGCCGGTTGCACGCTGGTTCCGGCCTACTTCGACATTCATATCCACGGCAGTGCCGGTCACGACGTGATGGAGGGGACTCCGAAGGCGTTTTCGACGATTGGAAAATTTCTTGCGGAGCACGGAGTGGGCGCGTATCTGGCGACCACGGTTACGGCGCCCATGGACGCGACTCTGAAGTCGCTTGCCGCAATGGTCGCCCTGATCGGGCACGACATAGACGGTGCGCGGCCGCTCGGAATCCACATCGAAGGACCGTTTCTTTCGCCGCACAAGAAGGGCGCTCACCCCGCGAGCCTGTTGCTCACTCCATCGGTAGCGTTGTTCGATCGCTTGTGGCAGGCCGCAGAGGGAAAGATCCGGCTCATGACGATCGCTCCTGAGTTACCCAATGCCGAAGAAGTGATCGCGCATGCAGCGGCCTTGGGCGTGCGCGTCAGCATGGGACACAGCGATGCCGATACAGCAGCAGCCCGAGCCGGAATTCGCGCGGGCGCAGTCACTGCGACTCACACCTTCAATGCCATGCGGCAATTCGATCATCGCAATCCCGGCCTGGTCGGAGAGGTACTCGCGAACGACGAGCTTTTTGCCGAACTGATCTGCGACGGTCTGCATGTCCATCCCGATGCCGTGCGCATTTATTGGAAGTCGAAAGGCTCTGAGCGGGCGATCCTGATTACCGACGCGATGTCCGCAGCGGGTATGCCCGACGGCAACTATAAGCTTGGCGAACTGGATGTGCGGGTGATCAACGGCAAGTGCATCATCGGTGAGGACACTCTCGCCGGCAGCACCCTGACCCTCGATCGTGCCGTGCGCAACTTTGCTGAGTTCACCGGCGCCACCATCGACGATTTGTCAAAGCTCGCCAGCCGCAACCCTGCGCGTATGACAGGATTCGAGGACGAAGCAGGCTCGCTTGGCGGTAGGGCGCGCAGCGGATATCACTGTGCTTTCCGCCAGAAATGAAGTGGTGGAGACGATTCTGTGCGGGCGCGCCGTAGTTAATCCTTGACCGCCTGTCGAGCCCGCCACAGCGCCCCCTGAATCGGATCCACTGCTTCGGGCATGATATGGACGCTTGGCAAGCTGCGCCGGATGGTGTCGACCATGCTCTGCCGGACGAAGCGGACTTTTTCGAGGATGCTGCCGGTGAAGGCAATCCCGGGGACAGGCGCATCGGGGTCGAGATTCCGGACGTGACGGAAGGCCTCGACTGCGTCTTCACCCAAAATTCGGCCACCCAGTTCCAGCACATTCAAGGCCACGGCGTCTCCTTGCTCTGCGCACTCGACGACAATCGGCGCGAGCTGGGAAAAATCCGGCGGAGGTGTGCGATTACCGATATCGACGACCTCATCCAGGCTGTTAGCAGACCAGTGCCGGATCACGCGGTCCAGAATGAGCGATGGTTGTCCGAAGTCGCGCGCACGGCATGCGGAGCGCAGCGCCTGGACCCCGATCCAATGGCCTGAGGCCTGGTCGCCGAGCGCCGGACCCCAGCCTCCCACGTTGAGCATTTCGCCCTGCCTGGTACGGCCCATCACATTCGATCCCGTTCCGGCCATGGCAAGGACCCCGGCCGCTCCAGGAAAGGCTGCATCGAGCGCAATCTCTTCATCGCCGCAGACAACAACCTCGCCGCTCGCGCATTGCGAGAGGATCTGGCGCATCCAGCCATCGGTTTGCGGCAGACGCGCGCCCGCAGCGCCGATGCAGGACGCGGATATTCTGCTGAGATTGACACCGCTTTGCTTCGCTATTTCGTTGAGCAAAGCAGCCAGGTTTTGCTGAGCCTGCTCGATGGTCACACGCAATGGCTTGATGCTTCCGCCAACATCGCGGACAAGTAATCGTGTGTCGTCAGCGAGTGCACAGGTGGTCTTGGTGCCTCCGGCGTCGAAGCCAAGAAAGTACGCCATCGCTAGCGCTGGGCCTCATCGTTGAGCGAGGGGTCAAGGATGCCAGAGAGCACGTTGAGGCTGCCGTCGACTTTCGGGCTTTCAAGGCCAAGAATTCTTACGACAAGGGGAAAGACATTGATGTTTTCGAAGGGCTTCACGGTGCTTCGCGGACGAATGTCAGGTCCCTCGGCGAAGAAGATGGCGCGCATCGAGGTCATCTCATAGGGGTTGTAGCCGTGCTCGCCTGTGGGAAGGTAGTCCGGGCGGTCGGAAGGCGGCACACTCGCGCGGACCATGTACGGGCCCTTGGCGATCACCACAGGATCTCCCTCGCGCGGGTTGCTGTTGTAGTGCAGTTCGGCTGCCACCTGGGCGCGGCGGTAAACGAGAAAGCCAGCGTCAGCGGCTCTGAGCTTCTTATAGACGCGCTCGGCATCGGCTTCGGTGGGGGGATAGAGCAGGGAACCGACCGTAGGGAAATTGTCGAGCGCAACGTACTTATCCAGGGTGATCCAGTCGCCCTGAACGCGCTCCATGCCGTGATCGGCGACGACGATGAGATCGATGGGCAGGTGCAGTCCGTCGAGTTCTTTTTCAAGGCGGCCGATCAGCTCGTCGACGTGCCTGACCGCATCCGCCACTTGCGGGCTGTTGGGCCCGTGCTCATGTCCGGCATGGTCAACGTCAGAGTAGTAGAGCGTGAGGAAGTGAGGACGCTGATCCGGCGGTAGCTTCAACCACGCCACTACCTGATCGATCCTCTTATTATCGTCGACCTTGTTGTCAAAATGGAGATAGTAACTGGGGCGCTCGCCTGCGATCTCGGCCTCTGAGCCCGGCCAGAAAAAGCAGGCGCTGCGCATCCCTTGCTTCTCGGCCAGCGACCACAACGGTACACCGCCATACCAGGAACCGTCCGCGACAGTTTTCTGGTCACGATAAGAGTAGGTCTGCTTGCGATCGGGATCATAAAAACTGTTAGCGACGATCCCGTGGTGCTCCGGATACAGACCCGTGACCAGCGTGTAATGGTTTGGGAAAGTCAGCGACGGATAAGACGGAATCATTCCGTCGGGCGCGCTGGCGCCCTTTGCGCCGATGGCAAGCAGGTGCTTCGCGCCGTACTTCTTTGGATAGTCGTAGCGAAATCCGTCGAGCGAAACCATGACCACGTAGTGTTTCTGCTGTTGCGCGGCTGTATTCGGGCCGTGGTCGACAGTGATGACCGGCGTAATCTCCTGCGCGCGTAGCTGGGCGCAGCAGATCAGGGTCAGAAATCCGGTAAATACGGCTCGGCGAAGGAGGGATTTCATGGAGGGGCAGCGATCCTTTCCCGTAAAGCTTATACGACGGAGCAAACGGTTGACTCGCTCTTGCGTGCTTCCGGGAATCGGACGGCTATCGGATGAAGAATGCCCATGCTGCCACGGAGAGACCCGCGATTCCAAAGGCCATGCCCAACCCCCAGTACGCTCGCTGGCGTGTGAGGAGGGTGATCGACGTGATAACCAATCCGATTTCGAGCAGCGCCTCGCCCAGGTCAAAGCGATTAGCATGGCGCTCGGCTTTTCGTACCTCACCTTCGAACTCCTTGGCTTTTTTGTCTTCCTCGGCGAGGTCTTCATTCCATTTTTCCAGGTGGGATTTATAGCCGTCCGTCACCTTGTTTGCGGCGGCCGCATCCCGGATGGGCAGGGCGCGTCAGCAGATCGGCGGTGAGCTCGGTGTTGTATTGCCGGTTCTTCTTCGCCTGGTACAGGTTCCACTGGTCACTGGCGCGCGCCTGGTCGAGTACGGCTTCCGTGTGGGTACGATGGCCCAGCACAGTGGTAACAGCAACCAGCACTGCCAGTACGCTCATGGTAAAACTCACCGGACGCAGGCTGGCATCCTTCTTGGCTTCTTCGCTTTGCTCCTTAAGTTCCTGCGCTTCGTTGGCTTCCATATCGCTCCTGACCGCAATTCAGTTTACGGGCTGGACGGTCCAGGAGTCGAGCCACAGCCAGCTGACCGCGTATGAGCCTAACTCTTTGCTGGCGTTGCCGGAACGCTTGCGCCAATCGCCACGTACCTCGACAGAAATTCATCGAGCTGCCCACGATCGCGAAACGCCTGCACGCCCCCCGGCGCAGTGGTTGAAAACGCGCCGGTCAGGTTGCCAAAGTGCAGGCAACGGGTCAGAGGCCAGCCCTTTACGAAGCCGTGCAGGAAGCCCGCGTTGAAGCTATCTCCCGCGCCGACGGCGTCCACGGAGTCGACGGGGATTGCTTCCGATTCACAGTGGCGGCCGCTCTCGAATGCCATCGCACCGCGTGCGCCGCGCTTTACCACCAGCAGGGGAACCATATCCGCCAGTTTCGGAATCGCCCGTTCGACATTGGACTCGCGCATCATCTCGCACACCTCGCGCTCGTTCGGCATGAACACATCGACGTGCTTCAGAATTTCGAGAAAGGAGTCTCCCCAGAGTCCGAGGGGGTCGTCGTTCGGGTCGACGGAAATCGTGAGGCCGGCCCGCTTGAGATGTGCGAAGAGACGCGGCACATCCTTGCGGAGCCCCTCCTGTAAGAAATATGACGAAAGATGGAAATGGCGAGAGTCGGCAAGATAGTCGAGGTCCAGATCTTCGAACCGCAGGTCGAGAGTGTTGCCCGGATAAGTGAGGGTACGGCGCGAATTGCGATGCTGCAGCAAGACGCTGACTCCAGTGTTCGCGGCCTCGTTTCGCCGGGCGATGCGGGAGAGATCGACGCCCGCCGCTCCCAGGTCGCGCATGCACATCGATCCGAAAAGATCGTCGGATGCCACAGTGATGAAGCCGGTCCGACTGCCCAGTGCCGCGAGATTGTGCGCGGTAATGGCCGGCGATCCGCCCAAGGTGAGTGACATGCCGTTGGCGATCAATTCGCGATCTGGCGGCAGATCGTCTGGCAGGCCATAGAACATCAAGTCGAGATTCGCCTCGCCGGCAAGAGTCACGTCGAAGCGATTCAACCGCGCACCTTCGCCTTTCGTCCGTACAGAATCCAAAAAGCCACGCCAAATAAGGCCCACGCCGTTCCAGCGATGCGGGCTGGTGTACTCAGGCTTATCCAGATGAAGAAGCAGACCGCGAATCCCAGCAGAGAAAGCAGGATGGGAAACCACTGCGATGCCCGGCCCTGCCGCCATCCAAGAACAGCGGAGGAAACGTTGACGCCCATGAATGCCAGCAGAGCCCCGAAGTTCAACAGTTCCGCCCCAAGCTGATAACTGAAAAGCAATGCGCCCGCGAGGCAAATCGCCCCAATCATCAGCACGTTGTTTCGGGGGATGCGGTTCTTTGGATGTACCGCACCGAAGAAGCGCCTGGGGATGGCCCCGTCCTGTCCCATGGCCAGCAGCAGACGTGCGGCGCCGAGCTGGGATGCCATACCGGAGCCGATCGTGGCCAGCAGCAGCGCTCCATTCACTATGGCGAACATAATAGGGCCGCCGGCGCGCCCGGCAATATGCACATACGCGGTGTCAACATCAGGAAATGCCGCTCCGCGAGGCCAGACCAGTTGGGCGAGATAGACCTCAATCGAAGCCAGCACACCCGTGATGAGGCATGTGGCGACGATGGCCCTGGGGATGCTGTGTTGCGGATTCTTTGCCTCGTCGGTCAGCGTGGAGATGCCGTCGAAGCCAATATAGGTGAGCACCGCAATCGACGTTCCTCGAAATAGCGCTGACGAAGAAAACGTCGAGCGGTCATAGAACGGCGTGGTGTAAAACGACGCGGGCTGTTGAGGAAGATGCAACAGGTATCGCGTGATGGAAATCACCACCAGGACAATGACGACGCCCAGTGCTGCAGCCATCATAGTGTTGATCCGCGCGGAGGTCTCTACGCCGTTCAGGTTCAACAGAGTGAACAGCGCCGCAAAGAAAATCGCCCACGCGATATACGGGACCTCGGGAAGAAAGTTCTCGGCCGCTTTGCTGCACCAGATCGTGCAGATCAGCGGATTCAGGATGTAATCCATGGCCATGCACCAGCCCGTCAGATAGCCAAGACTGGGGTGCAGTTCGCGACTCACATACATGAATGCTGAGCCGCCCTGCGGATACATACGCGCCATGCGGCCATAGCTGACAGATGTGAACAGCATGGCCACCATTGCGCACAGAATGGCTGTCACGACATGGCCGTGCGCCTCGTTATAGATCACCCCGAAGCTTGGCATGGGAGCAGTGGGCTGAATGAGGATGATGCCGTAGAGCACGAGGTCCCAATAGCCAAGGCTGCGCCTTAGCGTAACCTTGCTGGTGCTTACGGTGGACTCGGCAGGCATCAAAAATTCCTCAGTGGAACGGCAACAGGATCAAGCAGCCTGTGCCGAAGCGGACAAGCCGGTGGTGTACTTTGCCCTGTTCGCGTCAGCGCCAGCTCGACTCACCTGGAAGTTGAACATCAATCCTGGCTGCATCATGAATCTTGGCTGCATCATGCGCGGCTCGTGTGCGCCAGGAGCCGCGCCGTGGGTGACGGTGAGTCGCCACGCTACCCATTGCCTCCATCGGCTGGCAAATCGTGGGACGCATAGCGATCGCTGGATTAAAAGACAAATTTCGCGGCCAGTTGCAGTATGCGTGGATTGTGCGCCGCTGTTGCTGTAAGAAACGTTGAGGTTGAGCAGTTGTCTGCGCCGTAGCAGGCGGTGTTATCAAGCTGGCTGAACTGCGTGTGATTGAAGACGTTGAAAGCCTCGGCGCGAAACTCGAAGTTCATCCCTTCGTGAACGGCGAAGGTCTTGAAGAGGCCCATATCGAAGTTTGTCCGATGAGGGAAGGAGAGAACATTGCGACCAGCGTCGCCATAGGTAAGCCCTTGCGGAGCGGCGAAGGCATCGCTGTTGAAGAGGCGCGGTCCCTGCACCCCGGCTGGATGCTTGATTGCGACCTTGCCGTGGATTGGCCCTACGATATCGGGATAAGACTGCACGGAGCCCGCAGAGGCAACGACCAGACTCTGGCCATTGCTGCTGACCGTATTGCCAGTTCCGGCATTGTCGGAGTTCTGCGTGTTCACGATACTGAAGGGCATTCCTGACTGGAAGCTCGTGAGGTCGGAGATCTGCCATCCTCCCAGGAGTGTATGCAGCAATCCAGGCTGCGTGAAGAACGGAAGGTCATAGACCAGGCTCAATTCCAGCACGTGCCGCTCGTCGAAGTTTGAACTCGCCCAGCTGCCTTGCGGGTTGTAGGAATTGACAATTTCGGTGACCGATCCGTCGGAGCCATCGTCGATCGAGTGGCCATAGGTATAGGCCAGACTTCCATTCAGGTGACCGAAATACCTGCTGACTCCAACCTGTAGCGCGTCGTATGTCGACTTGCCGATGTTGCTGATATGCGTGATTCCGCTGATGCCGTAGAAAGGACGAGACGGGTCAGCGGAGACTCCGCAGGCGATTGCCAGATGGGTCGCAACTGCACCACTTACCGGTTGACTACCCACCATACCGGTATAGCCAGCCGCGGCGGTGCCGCTCACGCTGTTGCAATCGGCGGTGGAAATCGCCTGACCGGGGCCGTATGGGTTAAGC
Organism: uncultured Acidobacteriota bacterium; assembly: GCA_963735555.1. Taxonomy (GTDB): domain Bacteria; phylum Acidobacteriota; class Terriglobia; order Terriglobales; family Acidobacteriaceae; genus Silvibacterium. The sequence goes on along the minus strand of CAVTLP010000028.1, from coordinate 94,969 downwards.
GCTGGTGAGAGCGGCTGAAGCTGGTTGTACTCTGTGCGAACGGGCAGGTGCCTTCCGAGGCTCCCGACATAGGCCACTTGCGCGACGATGTGGCTGGGCAACTCGCCCTGTACGGCGAGGTTGAATTGCTGGACATAGGGCCAGATGGCATGGGTGGGAATAGCCGCCATGCTGAGCGGGAATTGCAGCCCTGCTCCACCGATCTGATCGTAGCCGGACGTTGGATTGCTGGCGGTGGGGCCAAGGTTAAATTGGTTGGGAGTTTGTACCACCGGCGCCGTACCTTCCAGCGCCTCGGAGTTGCTCTCGTTTCCGTTGGTGTGCTCGAAGAAAATGCCGTAGCCGCCGCGGATGGAGACTTTTCCATTGCCGAGCAGATCATAGGCAAAGCCGACACGCGGCGCAGGATTGAAAAGGTGACCTGACATGCAGCCCGGAGAGACTCCGTAGCGGCCGCACTGGACCAACCCGTTAAAAATGTTGCCAGACCCGGGAACGATGGCCCCCGGCTGTGTCGTAATAGATCCGTCTTCGTCGATAGTCGGTGCCGCCGCTGCGCTCCAAGTCGCGGGCTCAAAGTTGCCGGACTGGTTGCTGATGTCCTTGTAAGTCCCGAACATACTCACGCGCAGGCCTAGATTGAGCGTCAGCTTCGGGTTCACTCGCCAGTTGTCCTGGAAGTAGGGCTCGACGATTTTATAGCGGTTGTAGTACTTGGGTTGGGCAGAGGTCTGAGAGAACTGGCCGATGTTGCCCGTCAGCAAATCGGCGAAGGCATTGCCGGTGGTCACCGCGGATGAGGTGCTGAAGGTGAAAGAGCCCTGATTGTTTCCGACGCTCGGCTCATTCTTCTGCGCGGCGATGAAAGCTGGCGCCGAAAATCAGGGTCTGCTTGCGCAGGGTCTTGGTAAGACCGTCGCGGTAGCTGTACGTGGGATTGGAATTCTTCCAGGGGAAGTATCCGGTACCGACGGAGAAGCCGCCGCTATAGGCAGTACCACCGCTCAGTGTGATGGAAGGCAATACCCCTCCGTAGCCGTTGTTGAAGAAGCCGCCCGGAGTGAAGTTCTCACGCCCTATACCCGGCGTGATGTTGGTGAGAGTGATGTGGTCCGTCGTGTAGTCAGCGACGAACTCGTTTACGAGGGAGGGAGAAGCAGCGTAGGTGAGATTAGCCACCATGTCGATACCCGGTCCGGCAAAGCTGTTTTGCACGGTCGGAAACGCATTGGCCTGGAAGGTCGGTGAGGAACTGACCGTAGCCCATGAATCATAGATAAACCGGTAAAAGCCGCGCCACTTGTCGTTAACAACCTCGTCGATACGGAAGAGCTCTTCGCGGTTCGTTGTGAATTGCGCAGGCGAGTCCTGATATACCGAGGATGCTCCGGAACCAAGGTTAGCCTCTGGTATTAAAACGAGCAGCGCCTGGCCATTGGAGTTAACGGGAACCTGGTTGTTGGGATAGTAGCTTCCATCAGCGGTCTTTGGACAATTGAGAAAGCTGCCATTTTGGTCAGGGCAATGATCCGAGAAGTTGCCGGTGCGTTCCGCAGTCGACGGTACTGCCTGGTTGTATACGGTATCCGGCACGACCTCTCTGCGCCATTCCTGCGAGTAAAAGAAGAATGTCTTCTTCTGGGCTGGATTGTAAATCTTTGGTATGAAGACTGGGCCGCCGATTGTGAATCCGAAGTCGTTCTTCTTGTATTCCGGCACCGTGGTCTCAAAGTAGTTTCGCGCATTGAAGATGTTGTTCCGCAGGAATTCAAAAACATCGCCGTGGAAATGGTCGGTTCCGGATTTAGTCTGCGCCAGGATCGTGCCGGAAGCGTTCCGGCCGTACTGCGCGCCGTAGTTGGAGGTCAGCACCTCAGTTTCCGCGATGGCGTCCACGTCTGGATAAACGTTGAGGGTGGCATTGCTGCCGTTATCCATGATGCTTGCGCCGTCGAGTTCCCAGTTGTTGTACTCAGCGCGGCCGCCATTCACGCTGTATTCCACGCTGCCGGCAACGCCGGTCTCGCCCTCATCCTGTCCGGTCTAGCTAATGACACCGGGAGAAAGCGTGACCAACTGGGTAAAGTTGCGGCCATTCAGTACCAGCTGGGTGATCTGCTGTCCGGTGATGGTGAAGGATATCTCGGGAGACTCCGTCTGCACAGTGCCTAGTTCGCTGCCGCTTACCTTCACCTCCTCATTCACCGTCCCCACCGTAAGCTTAGCGTCGACTCTTTCCGTGTGCGACACGCGCAGCACAATACCGGTGGCCTGGAACTTCTGGAATCCCGGTGCCGTTACCTGCAAGGTATAAGTGCCTGCCCCAAGGGCCGGTACCGCGTATTCGCCGGCGCTATTCGTGGTGCCCTTGAAGACCGTTCCTTGCCCCGTATCGGTTACCGTTACCTGTGCATTGGGGATTGCGCCGCCTGTTTCATCCGTTACCTGGCCGTTGATCGTGCCGGATTGTTGGGCGAACAGCGAACACGGCAGCGCGAGGCACAGCACGGCCAGCAGGTAGCGAAGAATTTGTTTTGGCGACGCGGCCATGGGCTTCCTGCCTCCGTTCGGTTGAATGCGGCGAAGAGCATACGATTGGGGATTCTCTACGGGACAATTCTCGCGACGCATAGGGGACACAGCCTCCAAGAGAGTAATGCGGAATTATTAAAACGTTTTAATATCTTGTCAAGGGAAAGTTTTTCTACCTCTTGACTCGCCCTGGGACCATGCTTTGGGAGTGGGCACATAGAGTATCGTTCCACCGGTAAACTGCTTAAGGAAGGCCCCAAAACCGTTGAATATTCGAGATAAAGGCCGCTGGCTACTGCTCCTCTGCTTATCGCAGGGGCTGCTGTGGAGTACGTGTAGCGCAGCTCGACATCCTGAGACTATTCATCCTGCGCTATCGCTGTTTCCAGAGCCCGGCTCCGCGCAAAACCCCGTTGCCTCGGAGGCCAACCCAGCGGCTATCTTCCGCGAAGGAAAGGAGGCCATGCAGCGAGGTCAGCTTTCACTCGCCGAGGAAAAGTTTCGCCGAGTGATCGCGCTGGACCCAAATTCGAGTGCCGCCTATGTCAATCTCGGCGTCGTCTATATGCGGGAAAAGCGCTGGGATGATGCGCTGGTCGAACTGCATAAAGCGGCATCCCTCTCTCCGGACGAGTCGGGGATTCGTTTGAACATCGGGCTTGCCTATTACCGGAAGAACGATTTTGCCACTGCCATCGGAGCATTTTCCGTCGCCCTGCAGCAGGCGCCCGAATCGCTGCAAGCAAGATATCTTCTGGGGCTTTGCTATTTCTTTACGAATAAGTACAAAGAAGCCACCGATACTCTCGCGCCACTTTGGGCGAAAGAGTCGGCCAACCTGAATTACCTCTATGTGTTGAGCATCGCGGCCAGCAAGTCCTCAAACTCCGCGCTACAGAAGCAGGCCTTTGACCAGATGCTGGCGATCGGCCAGAATACGCCGGAGTTCCACTTGTATGTCGGCAAAGCATGGTTGGCCGAGAACGAGACCAGCAAGGCGCTGGACGAGTTTCACGCCGCCGCCGCCGCTCGGCCGGATCTTCCTCTCGTGCACTACTTTCTGGGCCGCACCTACCTTGAACAACGTTCCTATCCCATGGCCGAAGCGGAGCTGCAAAAGGACGTGGCCATCGAACCGGACTTCGCCTACAGCTACGAGGATCTCGGCATTCTGTATGCTCGGCTCGATCAACCAGACAAGGCCGAGCGCTGCTATCGGCAGGCGATCGAGCGCAATAACACGCTGGTTAATTCGTATTTCGGTCTCGCCAAGCTCTACCGCGAGGCCAGCCGATACCAGGAGGCTCTGGAAATGCTGGATCATGCCGAAGCGCTGGCTCCGCACAGTGCCAGCGTGCATTACACCCGAGGCCAGGTCCTGACGCGCCTCGGCCAACCCGCGAAGGCGCATCAGGAATTCGACACCGCCGCCAACTTGCTCAAGTCATTTAACGATCGCCTGCAACAGGACCCGTCCGGCGACCAGTCCGCGGACGCTCAAGATGCCGCCCAGCAATAGCCATCGTCTAAAGTCAATTCGCGAGGCGCGCAGTTGAATCGCGCAGCACCAGTGATGGGGGCAGAAGATGAAGATCTGGTGAGACTTCGCGACGTTCGCCGGTGTCCCGCAGAACATCCAGCAGGCGGCGAGTCGCCACAGTGCCCATCTCCTCCATCGGTTGGCGAATGGTCGTGATCCCCGGCGTACTCAATGCGGCCAGCGGGACATCGTCGAAACCGATGATCGAGCAGTCCCGCGGCGCGGTGCGTCCAGCATAGGACAGGGCCCGCAGCGCGCCTAACGCGGTCAGGTCGTCAAAGGCCACAAGCGCTGTAAATTTCATCCGAGAGCGAATGAGCTCCTCCGTAAGCCGAACCCCACCTTCAAAGCCTGATATGGGATCCATCGCTTCGGGCAGTTCGCGAACCAGGCGCGGTTCGAGCTTCAGACCTTGCTCCGAAGCGAATCGCTGAATCCCGCTCCAGCGGCGGTTGCTGTCGCTGAGCTTCTGCGGGCCCCTGATTACCGCGATACGCCTGTGGCCAAGCTCATACATGTGCCGCATTGCCTCGTATCCGCCAGCCTCGTTATTGACAATTACGGAACCGATACCCTTCTCGGAAAGATCGCGACCCACGACGACCGTTGGCATGTCCTTTTCCTTCAGGCCCGCCAAGAGGCCGCCCTCGTCGAAGAGCCAGTTCGCCACGACAATCAGGCCTTCCACGCGCCGCTCCATCAACAGGTCAAGGTAGCCCTCAAACTGCTTCCGTTCGTTATGCGCATCCATCAGGATCGGCAGATAGGGCGTTGGGTGAAGCGCTTTCTCAATGCCGCGTAGAATCAGCACGCAGAAAGGATCGGAGATGTCAAAGACCAGCACCCCAACCGTGTTGCTGCGGCGGCTACGCAGCGAGCGCGCAAAAACATCGGGGCGGTAGCCAAGCGCTTTGGCCGTCTTCTGAATACGCTCCTTCGTCTTCGCAGCGACGTAACGCGAGAGCGGGGCCTCGCTCAGCACAATGGAAACAGTGGACGGCGAAAAGCCGCTTTTGCGTGCCACATCGAGAAGGGTCACGCGTGTGGATGTCGATTTACGTCCGGGCATTTCTTTTGAAGTTCATCCTCAAACCAATGCGTCCCCGATTATGCATTGTGCGGCACAAATAAGCCACCGCCAATCGTGAAACAAGGGCAGTTGCATTAAAACGATTGAATATCATGTCGTCAACTCTTGTGGCAGACCTGCCGATTCAGTGGCCATTGCGCGACCGTCGGAGTTTCGTCGTGCCGAAGCCGCCGCAGTGCTAATACTTGTTGAGACAATGCCCAGGATAACAAGCGCAATCCCGAAGCGAATCGCCCGCTCGTGAAGTTGGATGGTTGCCGGGGTCCGCGTGCTTTCAGAGTGTCCGTAAGAAGGCGGTTGCTCCCCCCAAAGCTGGCCATGGTCAGAGAAGTTCTTAATCCACGCGAGTGTCGTCCGGTCGAGCGCCTGGCGAGTATGAGATTTCGCCAGGTACGTACGTTTTTCGGCGAGCGAAACTCGTAGGTGTGATCACCGTCGTTGGCTTTTACGCCTGAATGCCAGCCTGTCGTGGGGAGTTTCGTGGCCTGAAATCCCGCAAACGTCGCCAAATCGGGTTTGGAAGAAAGTACTTGACTTTCCTGCCAAATGTACTATTTTGGCAACTCACGTCCTGCTGAGCACAGTCCGTATTCCTAATCCAGAATGACCCGGTCTGAACTGTCAACAATTCCGGTTTGGCGACAGGATTCCGGCCTCAAAACCTGTACTCCGCTGACTTAAAAGCGGCAGCCGCTGCGATCCGCGCATGGCTGCTGGAGGATCGATGTCGACGACACTATTGTCGCCCTCCGAACGGGCGGATTCGCTCACCACCGGCGCCCCAGGGCCACAGCATCAAGAGGTAAAGGCCTATCTCCATCGCATGGGAGCGGACAGGCTGGGCCATGCCCATACCAAGTCGCTTTGTCAGCATTTGCTCAATACCCGGAGGATACTCGCGCGATGGTCGCAGCCTGTCTGGATCCAGAATGCCGGCGCCCTTCATAGTGTTTATGCGACGGATGTTTACAAAACTCAGCTGATCCCTCTGAGCGAGCGAGCTTCGGTCAGATCCTTTCTTGGTGAACGGGCCGAGCGCACCGTCTTTTTGTTCTGCACTCTGCCTCGACAGGAGCTATTCACCGCATTGGACCGAAGGTCGACAGCAACGGATCGCGGAGCCACGCTCGCACTGCGCTCGAATGCCGGGAGTGTCAATGAAAAGCTGAATCAAGAAGACATCGATTCCTTACTGTTAATCCACATGGCCAACGAAGCGGAGCAGGCACAAGCTGCCGACGGCAGCCCGGGGATATGGCTCGAACGGCTAGGCTCGATGGCCAGGCACCTCTCCGCGGCTGTATCGCCGCCAGCGTTTTTGACGTCTGACCGTCTGCACCTCTCTCGCGATCACGAGCAAGACGCTCGAGCGGCTTATACGAGCGGCCTGGAAGCCCTTAAGGCGGGAGATAGAAGCGAAGCTGCTCAGAAGCTAGTGCTTTCGTCGAGTTTTTGTCCGGTCTGGGCCGAGCCGACGATTTGGCGCGCTTACCTGACATTGCAGGCAGGAGATCTGTGGTCGACCCTGGAACTGACATCGCAGGCCAGGAAGCAGCTCTCGGCGATTGGCGTTGCATGGGATAAGAGGCTCACCCTTTCAGAATGGATCTGGCTCGTCTGTGCCCTGGAGAGGCTGGCAGCCGAAACGCCCGGCCGCGCCTTTTCTGCTTCGCTGAGTCGGCGATTCACCTCTCTGACTGAAAGGTTTGATCATCATGAGAGCGCTTTAAGCACCGGGCCAATCACAACGGTGGCGACATCGTCCCCTCGCCCTGAGCAGGAGATTCTCACACCGCCTCCGTCAGACGCGCGCTTCCACCAATACATGAGCTTATTTGCGAACAATACGGCGAATCCGAGGATGTTTCATTACCCTTCGTTGCCGTCGCGTCCCTTTTTTAACGCGGAGACCTTTCCGATTGTTGTCGATCTCGAGGCTAACTTCGAACAGATCCGCCAGGAGGTCCTTGCGCTGGATGACGGTTCCTTCCATCCGGAGAGCGAGAAGAGCATTAAGCGGTCAGGGTCATGGCAGGTCCTTATGCTTTATGAGCGCGGTCGAAAGAACCAGGAGAACTGCAACCTATGTCCCACGATCACCCGGATCATTGAACGCCACGACACGGTAAGAACGCTCGCGGGATTAATGTATGTGTCGCGAATGAGCCCTCACACTGCCATTCAGGCCCACCGTGGCCCGACCAATATGAGATTACGCTGTCATCTTGGAATACAGGTTCCGGGCGGAGACTGCGCCATCAAGGTGGGCGAAGAGGTGCGCCACTGGGAGGAGGGCCAGTGTCTCGTGTTTGACGACTACTATCAGCATGAAGCGTGGAACCATACAGACCAGATGCGAACTGTCGTCATCCTGGATATCTGGCACCCGGAGTTGTCACGGAGAGAGATACAGCTACTCGAGGGGCTGCACCGTTATGCGGCAGCGCAAACACAAAGTCTGAATAACTATTGGAGTGGCAACGAAAAGGCACGCAGGAAGAATTATGATTAACCTTTTCTGTATGCAAGATACGATCGCAAGCTTACTGTCACCATTTTTTTGGAATGGCTGAACGTGTAAGAACCCGTAAAGACAGACCAATCCCATCGTCACCTCAATGATATCGACACGGATCAGGAGGCTATCTTGAAGATACCGAACTCCGCACGCGACTCAACTGGAAACGGTCGGCACACGGAGTTGGGCGTGTGTCTTGTGACGGGAGTAGCCGGATTCATTGGATCGCAGGTTGCGGAGGCGCTGCTCGCGAAAGGGTATTTTGTAATCGGTGTCGACAACCTAAACGATTATTATTCCCCGGACTCGAAACGGGAAAATCTCTCCGCTCTTCTCTCATCCAAAGCATTCATATTTCATGAGAAAGACCTGAATGATATCCCAGCAGGCACCTTACCCGCGCACATAGACTTCGCTTTCCACCTGGCCGGGCAGCCGGGGGTTCGGTCGAGTTGGTCGACTTCTTTCGAGACTTATGTAACGAGTAACATACTTGCGACGCAAAGGCTGCTTGAGCTTATAGTCAACTGCGATGTCCGCCGACTTATCTTCGCCTCTTCGTCGTCTATCTATGGGCAGGCATCCGGGCCGGTAACGGAGCGTTCGATCCCTCGTCCTCTTTCACCTTATGGAGCCACCAAACTCGCCGCAGAAGGGGTGTGTCTTGCCTACAGCTCGGAGTACTCCCTGCCTGTAACTATCCTGAGATACTTCACGGTTTACGGGCCCCGTCAACGTCCGGATATGGCTATCTATAAGTTCCTGAATGCGGCAATAACGCAAACGCCGATCCGCATTTTTGGCGATGGCTCGCAGCGGCGCGCATTTACCTATGTGGACGATGTGGTCAACGCCTCCGTTTCGGCGATGAACGAATCCAGCCACGCTGCGATTTACAACATCAGCGGCGGCCGTCCTACCACGCTTAATGACTGCCTGGCCATCATCGAAGAGGCTACAGGGCGCCGCATACCGCGTCAGTATTGCGAGACGCAACGGGGCGATCCCTATGAAACGGAAGCAGATATTTCGGAGGCGCAACGGTGCCTGGGATATGAACCGAGGGTTCCTCTCGAACTTGGCGTCGCGAGGGAGTGGGAATGGTTGCAAGCTCATTCCGCCGGAGTTGTTTTGTTGTGAAAGGTTGGTGAAATAGAGGTCCAAGTGGATGATTTAGCGATTGACAATGCCAGACCCCTCTTCTAGGCTTCTTGCGAACTTGAAAGTCAGCCATTCCTCCCTTCTGGGGGACGGTTCCAATGCATGAATCGAACCGCACTGTCCACGGCCTGTGGATAGGGTCCAACCTCTCCAGGCTGGAGTTGCTGACCCTCTGCTCCTTCGTCGACCAGGGGCACGATTTCAATCTTTGGACCTACTCTGATATTCGTTGCCAATTACCGCGAGGGGTGCGGTTAAGGGATGCGGCTGAGATACTTCCGGCGGATTGCGTATTCAAGCGATCGACGATAGACGCAGAGTGCGGGGTAGGAAGCGGTAGTTGTGCAGGGTTCTCCGATCTGTTTCGTTACAAGCTCCTCTACGAGTACGGAGGATACTGGGTCGATATGGATGTGACGTGTCTCAAACCGCTCGATTTTGCCGAACCTTATTTGTTTCGCAGTCATCGGCTAGGCGCTGTGGGGAATGTTATGAAGTGTCCACCGAGGAGCAAATTAATGGAGATAACTTATGACCGGGCTGCCCGCGACGTGCGTGAAGACGGCGACTGGCACTTTGGGAATCGCGCACTGAGCGAGACTGTCCATGAGTTGGGGTTATCCCGCTTCATACGGAAAGACATAAGCAATGCGGATCTTTGGAACGATCACGTCAGGGATTTCATTGAGCGGGATGCGCCTATTCCAGATAATTTCTATGTAATTCACTGGCTGCACGAATGCTGGAAGACGTTGAGCTCTACCGGCGGCTTCTATAAAGGGCAGAAAATGACCGGGGAGGTCCCGGACAAAAATCACGCGAGACCTTTTACAACGTTGGCGAAACTTTACGAGAGGTACAGTCTTTAAGGGTCGATTCCCAATGACGTGCGTGAATATCATGATCGCGAGTCTTGCGCTGGGGGGAGCCGAACGCATTGTTCATGAAACCATCTCCACGCTGCAATCACGCGCTACAAGAGGAACATTATTCGTCTTAAAGGATGTCGGATTGCAGTACCCGGTGAGCGCCGCGGGATTGTTTGGAATACACCGTTGGAAGGCAAGCTATCGGGAAGCTAAGCTTCGAGAGACAGCCGAGCACGTGCTGCGCTCGGGCACGAACCTTCTCTTCACGCATCTCATTGCTGCAAAAGATCTCCAAATCCTATGGGAGGCTGGAGTACAAACCGTTCCCGTGATCCACAACGCCAGGGACGGGTGGCAGGATCCGGCCGAGTCTTATCCAACATCAAACAACCCTTTTGTTGTGGCTGTGTCCGATTCCGTTGCGAATGAGCTCCGTCAGAGCGGGTGCCAGGTGCCTGTCGTTACCATTCGTCATGAGCTGCAGCGATGGTTCAGACAAGAGGATGTCCGGAGAAATCGTGTTGAGGTGAGAAAGCGCCACGGCATTGCCGACGATACATTTCTCATCGGGATGGTCGGCTGTTTCAAGGCGCAGAAGGCCTATCCACGGGCAATCCGGGTGTTGGCGGAACTCCGAAAGGTACGCGACGCGAAGCTGATGATCGTCGGTTCGTGGGATCACGACTATGGCTACGGCCGTCTCACGTTCGAAGTTGTCTGCAAGTTGATCGAGGAGTTGGGCCTACAGGAAGATGTTTTACTGGTCGGGGCTGCCGACAACATCGATCCCTATTACTCCGCCTTCGACGTCTATCTCAACACCAGCGTTTTTGAAGGACTCAGCATTGCTTTGCTTGAGGCGCAGCAATGGGGATGCCCGGTAGTGGCAGCCAACGCAGGAGGTAACTCCGAGGCGCTTGTAGACGGATCCGTCCTGGTGCAGGATTCGTCGGACATTGCGGCATACGTGGATGCTTTATCGAAGCTATCGCGAACAGTGCACACCGTCGCCGAGATGCCTGCTTATTCCGATCTTATCCCGCGCCTCTGGTCATCATTGGGAAGCTATGGTGTGGACAAGCGCCGTCCTCGTTCCGGAGTACTATTCGTTACCAACAACCTGAACATGGGCGGAGCTCAGCGATCCCTCACGAACCTTCTGGTCAACATGCCTCAAAAGGAAAACGTCTCGGTGTGTGTCCTGGGCGCGATTCACGCCAGGTTCTATCTGGAAGAGCTGAGTCAAGCGGCAGTTCGCGTGATTACATTCGAGAAGCCAGCACACGTTGTGGACACGGCGGAACGTGTGCTGAACGTAGTAGACAGCTTGAACGTTCGCACAGTGTGTTTCTGGAATGCGGATGCCTGCGTAAAGTTACTGGTCAGCAAGATCCTGGCGTGCACGAGTGTCCGAATTATCGACGTGAGCCCAGGTTCGCTCCTCTTCAGGGAACTCGACGAAACCCTGGCCTTTCAGCGGCGAATTTCCTACTCAACGACCGATTATGTTGCGCGGCTTGATTCCTTTGTTTGCAAGTCCAACGCCGGCACGGCCAATCCCGCCCTGAACGGCTGGAAAGACAAGGTGGTTGTAATACCCAATGGCGTACCCGCGGTTCGCCTTTCGACAACAGACAGGCTGGCCGATACCACAATGCGTGTAGGGACCTGCGGGCGCCTTGCCCCGGAGAACAGGATTGAGTTTCTCCTGGACAGTTTTGCGATCGTAGCGGACAGACTCGGCGCCGCATCCTTGACGATCGTAGGTGAGGCCCAGAATAGTCACCGAAAGTATAAGGACTCGCTTCTAAACCGCGCAGCACGCCTGGGACTGAAGAATGTTCAGTTTGTAGACGCCGTTCGCGACGTAGCACCGCATTTGAGATCTTTCCGCGTATTCGTGTCGGCGTTCAGTGAAGAGGGGTGCTCAAACGCTGTGCTGGAAGCTATGGCGGCAGGAACTCCCGTGGTCGCGACGGCTTCACCTTCGAGCCGGGAGCTGATCCAGAGCGGGGTCGATGGTTTTGTTGTCTCAAATACAGACCCTCGGGACATGGCTGACAAAATCGAGATCCTTCTGACTCGCCCCGATTTAGCCGATTCCCTCGGTCGAGCGAGCGAGTCAACAGTAAGACAGCGTTTCTCAATGAACCGGATGGTAGACCAGTACCGCTCCCTGCTCGCATGATGAGCTGGTGAAAACAGGAGAGGAAAGCACTCATGCCTACGATTGAAATCATTCTGGCGTCGGACCGGAACCGTGTGGGTCGCCTGATTCTGAAGGACGACGCCGGGCGCAAGCTGGCGGGCCCGTATTCGGTGTGCGGGCGTGCGAACGACTTCGCGGCCAGCGAGCACCGGAACCCCACGCGCTCTCCGCTGCAGCCCTACGGAGACACGCCGACGGGCGAGTATCGCCTGCGCGGCATCGTGCGCACCGGGCGCGGCACCGCCTACGACGCGACCCTGTTCGGCCGCTTCGGCATGATCGCCCTGGAGCCGGTGCGCGGCCAGGCGGCGATCGCCGACCAGAACGGCCGCCACGTGCTGGTGATCCACGCCGGCACTCCCAATCCGGCCAGCCGTCTCCTCTACGCGACCAACGGCTCGGTAAGGATGTACGACGACGATCTGCGGGAGTTGATCGAAGCTCTGCGCGGCGAGTCGTCGGTGATATGCAGGATCAGCGAGACGACCGAGTTTGCCACCTCGCTCACGGTGACCCTCGATCCGACTTATGACGAGGGGGATCCGCCGTTGCTGGCGAAGGACCAGCCCAGGGTGACGGTGACGCCCTCCGGGGCGGTAGCTGCCATCGCGCTGAATCTGCCCAAGATCCAGGAGCGGCTGGTCAGCCCCCACGACGAGGCGTACAGCAGCTCTGGCGACAGTTCGGGTGATAGTTCGGGTGATAGCAGCTCTGGCGACAGCTCCGGCGACAGCAGTTCCGGGGACAGCAGCTCGGGTGATAGCAGTTCCGGCGATAGTAGTTCGGGTGATAGTAGTTCAGGGGATAGCTCCGGCGATAGTTCTGGCGACAGCAGCTCTGGTGACAGCAGTTCCGGAGACAGTTCCGGCGATAGTAGTTCGGGTGATAGTAGCTCCGGGGATAGCAGTTCCGGCGATAGCTCTGGCGACAGTAGCGGCGACAGCTCTGGCGACAGCAGCTCTGGAGATAGTTCCGGTGATAGTAGCTCCGGGGATAGCAGTTCCGGTGATAGCTCCGGCGACAGTAGCGGCGACAGCTCTGGAGACAGCAGCTCTGGTGATAGTTCTGGTGATAGTAGCTCCGGAGATAGCAGTTCCGGGGATAGCTCCGGTGATAGCAGTTCCGGGGATAGCTCCGGAGATAGCAGTTCCGGGGATAGCTCGGGTGATAGCAGTTCCGGCGATAGCTCTGGCGACAGTAGCGGCGACAGCTCCGGCGACAGTTCCGGAGATAGCTCTGGCGACAGCAGCGGCGACAGTTCCGGAGACAGCTCCGGAGACAGCAGTTCCGGGGACAGCTCGGGCGATAGCTCTGGAGACAGCAGTTCCGGCGATAGCTCTGGAGACAGTTCCGGCGATAGCTCTGGCGACAGCAGTGGAGATAGTTCCGGTGACAGCTCCGGCGACAGTAGTGGCGATAGCTCAGGCGACAGCTCTGGAGACAGTTCCGGAGATAGCAGCGGTGATAGCTCGGGCGACAGCTCGGGTTCCAGCTCCAGCAAGAGCTCGGGAAGACAAAGTTCGGGCACCGGGAAGCCAAGTTTGAGTTCTGTGAAGCCCAGCTCCTCCAGTTCCTCGAAGCCTAGCTCCAGTTCGTCATCCTCGAGTTCCAAGCCTAGTTCTTCCTCCAGCTCTTCGAGCTCCTCGAAACCGAGTTCTTCCAGCTCCTCCAGTTCGTCGAAGCCGAGCTCCTCCAGCTCGTCCTCTTCGAGTTCTTCCAAACCTAGTTCCTCCAGCTCTTCGAGCTCCTCGAAACCGAGTTCTTCCAGCTCCTCCAGTTCGTCGAAGCCGAGCTCCTCCAGCTCGTCCTCTTCGAGTTCTTCCAAACCGAGTTCCTCCAGCTCTTCGAGCTCCTCGAAACCGAGTTCTTCCAGCTCCTCCAGCTCCTCGAAGCCGAGCGCTTCCAGCTCCTCGAGTTCGTCCAAGCCGAGTTCTTTCAGCTCGTCTAGCTCTCCGAAGTCGAGTTCTTCCAGCTCGTCATCTTCGGGTTCTTCAAAACCAAGTTCGTCTAGCTCTTCGGGTTCTTCTAAGCCCAGTTTGCCTAGTTCATCCAGCTCCTCGAAACCAAGCTCTTTGAGTTCGTCATCTTCGGGCTCCACGAAGCCGAGCGCTTCCAGCCTGGCTTCCGCGAGTCCGTCCGGTTCATCCAAGCCGAGTTCTTCCTCGAGGAGCAGCGTTTCGTCGGGGTCGAGTGGGAGCAGTTCGTCAGGATTAGCCGTCCGAATTCGCAAGAACGTGCTGACCCTAACGACAGCTCAGCAAACCACGTTTGTAAATGCGTTACTTTCGCTCAAAGCAAAGGGCAAATACGACAGCTATGTAACTACGCACTTCAACGCCATGATGCACATTACCCCGGCACCGGGAGATCCGCCGCCTGCCGCCGGCGATCCCGATCCGATGGCGACGCAGATGATGTATCGCAATGCAGCCCACAGCGGACCTGCGTTTTTCCCATGGCACCGTGAGCTGGTTCTTCGTTTGGAGAAGGACTTGTCGGTGGAAATGGGAGAGCCTGATTTTGCGATGCCCTATTGGAACTGGGCCGCCGACTCCGCTCTTACACCCGGAACTTCACCGATCTGGTCGCCTACTCTGATGGGAGGGGATGGAGATTCGACGAAGGCCAATCAAGTCACCACTGGTCCATTCCGTTCCAAAGCGAGCGGTGGCACGTGGACAACCGTGGAAATGAATCCCGATACCGGCGCGATTCTGCCGGTGGGTGTCCTGACGCGAACTCTGGGGCGCGGAACCGCTCTTCTGGGAGGGAGCATCAAGACATTGCCTACGCCGGCAAACGTGACCGCGACGCAGGCGCTTACTCCTTACGACACGACGGACTTCAGCAGCAGTCAAAAGGTGACTGGCTATCGAAACGCCGCGGAAGGCTGGAATCCATATGGCATGCACAATCTGGTCCACGTGTGGGTGGGGGGCAGCATGGAGCCGGCAACTTCTCCCAACGATCCTGTATTCTTCCTGCACCACTGCAATGTGGACCGGCTCTGGAACTTGTGGCAAACTGCCAAAGCGGGTGGATTAGGAAAGGGCTATCTTCCGGTGAGCGGAGGCCCGGTCGGACACAATCTGACGGATGCACTGTTCCCATGGAACACGGCAGCCGACACGCGAACGCCGGCCGACTTGGTGAACTCTCTGACTCTGGGTTATAAGTACGACACGGACTAGCCGGGAGCGGACACGACAGGTCAGTTGCATCCAATCATCCGGGCTGCTTCCATGCAGTCCGGATGCCCCCATCCAAAGGAGGAAACCAGATGCCCGAGGCAACCCAGCGCCGAACACTACGGCATAAGAATGTTCCCTTTGTTATTTCGACAACCGGAGCAGCGAGCGCTCTCGCGGTGAACGGGAAGCGGATATCCGTCGTGAAGCAAACGAACAACAAATTCCGTACGCGCTATCTTCCTTATGCGGAATTTAACGATTTAGAGACTTTGGCGCGCGCGGTCATTGAAAACCATCCCACGCTGCGCTAGAACGGAACATTTCACCTGAAAGAGATTGCGGACAGGGCCTTGTACATCGATGCGCAAGCTTATCCTCAAGAATCATCAGAGTCCCGGCGACATTCTGATGCTGACCGCGACCGTGCGGGATTTGCACGCCTCCTATCCGGGGGAGTTCCTGACCGACGTACGAACCAGCGTAGATCAGCTTTGGCAGCATAATCCACTGATCACCCCGTTACGGGAAGACGACCCCGAAGTGACGGCGGTGCGATGCAACTATCCACTCATCCACCGCAGCAACGAGTCGCCCTATCACTTTGTTCAGTCCTTCACTGAATACCTCAACGACAAACTGTCTTTGCAGATCACTCCACAAAAATGCGCTGGCGATGTGTACCTTCATCAACAGGAAAAAAGATGGATATCCCAGGTTCAGGAACGCACCATGAAGGAGATTCCGTACTGGGTGATTGCGGCCGGAGGTAAGTATGACTTTACGGCCAAATGGTGGGCCAGCGACCGGTACCAAGAGGTTGTCGATCACTTTTACGGAAAGGTCCAGTTTGTGCAGGTCGGGGAACTGCACCACTATCATCCACCCTTGCGAGGGGTGATCGACCTACGCGGTCTCACGGATGTTCGTCAATTAGTAAGGCTGGTGTATCACTCCAGGGGCGTTGTCTGCGGCGTGACATTTCTGATGCACCTTGCCGCAGCTGTTGAGACGAAGGCAGCCGACGGGCAAACGAGGCCCTGCATTGTGATCGCCGGCGGGCGCGAACCACCACAATGGGAGGCCTACCCGCATCACCAATTCCTGCATACTGTCGGAGCGCTTCCATGCTGTGAAAGGGGTGGGTGCTGGAAGGCCAGAACTCTTCCTCTCGGGGATGGCAGCGAAAAAGACTTGCCCAGAAATCTCTGCTTGAACGTCGTGCAGGGAATGCCACGGTGTATGCACATGATCTCTGCGGAAGATGTTATCCGCGGAATCCAGATGCACTTTGACGGTGGCCGTCTTGCCTATCTCACGCCCGAGGAGTTTTGTGCGGCCAAGCCCACGATACGCCAACCGATTGCACAATCCTTTGCGATGTAATGACGATGCGCCGAGTCATCCTGAATTGCGATCACAGTGCAAGCACGATTCTCATGCTGACAGCAGCGGTGCGTGACCTGCACGCCTCCTGCCCGGGTCAGTTTCAAACTGATGTTTGTACTCGCTATCCGGAGTTGTGGCGCAATAACCCGCACATTAAGTGCCTTGATCTACGCGATCCAGGTGTTGAGCAGATCGATTGCAACTCTCCGCTCACTCAGCGGAGTGCCCATCCGCCTTTCCACTTCATACATGGGTTTCTGAGAAACCTTGGCAGTCTTCTGAATGTCGAGATCAAGCCCACCTTGTTTCGGGGCGATCTGTACCTGTCGCAGCAGGAGAAATCATGGATGTCTCAGGTGCAGGAACTTACAGGAGCCGAAATTCCGTTCTGGGTAGTAAGTGCCGGAGGCACTTTTGAAAAGACAATCAAGTGGTGGGAGCAGGAACGTTTTCAAGTTGTCGTTGACGCGTTCCGTGACCGAATTCTCTTCGTTCAGGTTGGCGCGCGCGGAGACCACCACCCAGAGTTGAGTGGCGTCGTCGATTTAAGAGGCAAGACAGATTTGCGCCAGCTTATTCGGCTGATTCACCATGCCCAGGGGGTACTCTGTCCTCTCAATTTACTCATGCATCTTTCTTCCGCCGTGGAGACAAAACATAACTCACCCAATCGGGCGTGCGTGGTGATTGCAGGCGGCGGACAATCCACGCAGTGGCAACGCTATCCCACGCACCAGTTCCTGCATACGATAGGCGCACTGGCCTGCTGCGATACCGCGGGATGCGGCAGACATCGCACTCGTGCTATGGGGGATAGCTCCCCGAGTGATTCAGCAGATAAGATCTGCGTGGATGTTGTGGGTGACTTACCGCATTGCATGCACATGATTAGCACGCCCGATGTGATCCGATCAATCCAAAGATACTTTGACGGGGCCTTGCTCAACTATCTCTCGGCCAGTGAGATAGAAGTGGCTCGTAGAACCATCGCGGAAAGCGCAGGTTTGTCCAGGAGCATGTTGGGACTTCGCGAACAGCCGGTCTTCGTGCCGCAGGATCACTTATGAACGGTCCGAATGGGGAGATCCATGTCAAGACGCGGTCAATGCGGCTTTGCACACATGATTGCGGCGATTTTGCCTCAATACGTGGAGAAAACGTACTTATCTATTGGCCGCACGGCTTCGGCGACCTCGTGGGCCTGGGTTATGTTCTGCCGCTCCTTGAGCCGTCAAACCGTTATTGGATAACGCGATTCGGCGACGACTATCTCTCGATTATGGATGGGAGTGAATACGTCACTCCTATTTTTGTGGGAGGGCCGCCGGCAGTGCATGCCGGCGATGGAGAATCTCTTCGCAACCGCAACCTTGGACTGGTTTACAACCACATCGATGGAGGGAATCAGAGCGTTTCCCTGCCTCTGTCGATTTATGAGGTGTGTCGCGAGAACAAAATTACCACGCTGTTATGGACGAGTTATCCGGAAACCTTCGGCAACAAGGCCTACCCGTACCATTCAAAAGCGCGGAACCTGGCTCGCCATATCGTTCCGCGCTCCAGCATTCCGGTGCTCGAATCGGGCATACCACTTATTAACTGCATTAACTTTGACGTTGCGCCGTGGATCGTTCGCTGGGCCGAGGCGCGCTTGAGAAATTTCGCGGGATTTGGCGGCGGAAAGAAGCTATGCATCCTGGCCAGAAACGGTTACACCTCCACCGGCAAGAACTGGGGCCACCGCTGGCGTGAGGATCTCCCTCCCCGCCAGCGGCGAGAGGCAGAAGAGTGTCGCCAGTTCATGCGCCTGCTCTTGAAAAAGGATCGCCGATGGATATTCCTTGCCATGGAAGATCGCCTCTACGATGGAGACCATACGGTGCGATCGAAGGCCACCAATTGCTTCAGCTACGCTGAATTGTTCGGAACTGCAAGCTACGAAAGCATCCCCTTTGGGATGATCATGAAGGCCCTTGTGAAGCTCGCCTCCCTGAGTATTGGAGTGCCTACCGGACCCTTTCACCTGAGCATGGCCAAGCGCGATCTGCCCACGGTGGGCATATGGATTCAGCACTCGCCAGCATGGTATGACGAGCCCAAAGAGTGTTCCATTCACCTTCTCGGAAGCGAGGTGGCAAACGGACCCCATAGCGTGCCTGAGTCTATCTGTGGCAGCAACGGTCTCAGCCATCGAACCGTAATCCAGGACAGTAGGATCATAACCGGGGAGCAGGCGATGTGTGCTGTGGAGACGCTGCTCTACTAGGAGATGCGTATGGAGTCGGAGATTGTGGCCATTTTCAATGCTTTGATCCAGAGGGCTGTCAGACGATGAAGCGCCCCGCGAACTTGTTCGTATACGCGGTCACAGGGGATGAGCACATCGAGCAGGTGAACCTTTCACTGCGCTTCCTTAAGCATTTTTCGAAACAGGACATCCTGGTTGTTGCCGCCCGATATGACCGAAAAATCGAGCACGACCAGGTCATCCGAATTGACGTCCCTGAGCGTTTCGACAACCACCAGGCAAGCATACTGATGAAGACGGGCTTGCATCGCATTGTCGGCGATGCAGAGCGAATCTGCTGCTATCTCGACAGCGATGTCGTCGCTGTCCATAGCGGAGTGGACCGGATATTCCAACGAAAGCAGGGCCCTGTTACTTTCGCGGCTGATCATACGCGTCTGCCCACATTCAGCCGATATGCTGTGCGCTGTTCCTGTGTTCGTGGCAACTGCGATCATTTACGGCAGGCGATCGCGTCCAAGTTCGAAGTCGAGGTCTCGGACCCGGACTGGCAGCATTGGAACGGCGGCGTCTTTCTTTTCGACTCAGGATCCTTGGACTTTCTGGATACATGGCACACCTACACTCGTGCGATCTTCGAGGATCCCCTATGGAAGACGCGTGACCAGGGGACGCTGATCGCAACCGTCTGGAAGTTCGGGCTTCAGGACCAGCAAACCCTCCCGCCGAAATACAACTACATTGTCGATGGAATGCGTGGCATGGCCGCTTTCGAGCGAGCGTTGGCAGGTCCATCCTCTTATCGGGTGGATACAACCTACTCACTCGACCCTGCCTCGCCTTCGCTTCACCCTTGCTTTCTGCACTTCATCAATGGATGCGGCGGAAAGCAGGGTTGGCGCAACTGGGATGAGACCGAGGCAAAGTTGGCGCAATCCCAACGTCTCGCCGTTGTTGTGAGTTGATTTTCCAGATCTCTGGCTAGGGCGGCTAGCGATCTCGCACAGGGCGTGCTCTCAGGAGGCTGCGTCTCTCGAATCGGGGCTGCTTGCCGATAGAGGGCTTCCACTCTATTCCCAACTAATCGATCATGGCCAATCTCCCCCTCGCCCTCTTAGGGTGAGGGGGAGATTATAAGTGAGTAGTCACCACCATCGGAGAGCGCACGCGATTGGCGTTGATACAAAACGCAGCCGGATGAGACTACCGCGGAAAAAGCAGCGTTGCCATGGCAATAAATTGCGCATTTCTTGGGGGCTCGTTGAGGCCGTGTTCATATATAACTTGACATGTCTTTCCTGGTCGTGTCATTTTCGCGGAGGTAGGCTGTCGCCGAAGATCCCCCAACTGACTGCGAAGCCTTTGATTCACCGATTAAATCTGGGTTCACTTGTTTGGCCTCGACCATTTTGAAGGTTAAGAGCAAGAATTTGGCGATGATCTGAGCACTACACCTCGCGGAGTGTTCGCGCTGACTCCGTTGTTCATTTTGCAATCTCAGGCTTGTGCGTATCAGGTGTCCGTAGGGCGTTTCGCATCTGGCCATTGAAGCCGTTCTTCCTAATTACCGGGGATTATATGCAAGAGGGTTCGCCGTTGCGGCGCGGGATATCAGCGAGATTAGGACGAATAGGTTCGAACCCAGGCTTTTCGAAAGACAGATCGAAGCGGGTTGAGTTTCATTTCTACGCGAGGACTCTGACGGTCCTCGCGTTTCTCGTTTTGGCTGCCAGCGGTTTTGCACAGAACTCGTCATCTGCAAGCCCTCTGCAGTTCGTGGCGGTCACACCCTGCCGAGTAGCGGACACGCGGAACCCGGCCGGGCCTTTCGGCGGTCCGGAACCAGGCAAGGGAGCCATCCGTGAATTTGACATCCCGCAAAGCGCCTGCGGCATTCCTTCGACGGCTGTCGCCTACTCGCTGAATGTCACCGTCGTTCCGGACGGATTCCTTAATTACCTGACTTTATGGCCAACTGGACAGACGCAGCCCAACGTGTCGACGCTGAACTCCGACGGGCGCGTCAAGGCCAACGCCGCTATCACCCCGGCGGGCACCAACGGCGGCGTCAGCGTCTTCGTCAGCGACCCGACACAGGTGATCCTGGACATCGATGGCTACTTCGTGCCTGCAGGGACAGCCTCGGCTTTGGCTTTCTATCCGCTCGCACCCTGCCGCGTTGCCGATACCCGGGGAGCCACAGGGCCACTTGGAGGACCCTTCCTTTCCGGAGGCGCCGCCGGGCGAGCCTTCCCCGTGCAGTCCAGCGCCTGCAATATTCCTTCCACGGCCAAGGCCTATTCGCTGAACGTGACGGCGGTGCCACACAAGACGCTGAACTATTTGACCACCTGGCCGACAGGGCAGACGCAGCCCAACGTCTCAACGCTGAACTCTTCCACCGGTGCAGTCACCGCTAATGCGGCCATCGTGCCAGCGGGCAGCAGCGGAGAAATCTCCGTCTTTGTTTATGACGATGCCGACGTGATCCTGGATGTGGACGGCTACTTTGCGCCGCCGGCCACGGGAGGTTTGTCGCTGTATACGGTCACGCCCTGCCGCGTGATTGACACGCGTCCTACGGCTTTCAGCGGCACGAAGACGGTGAATGTAGAGGGCAGCACGTGTGCTCCGCCTGCGACCGCGCAGGGGTATGTGCTGAATGCGACGGTGGTGCCTCCTGGAGCGCTGAATTATCTGACACTCTGGCCGGCAGGAGCGACGCAACCGAACGTCTCGACGCTGAACGCGGATGACGGAGCGATTACGTCGAACATGGCCATTGTGCCGACCACCAATGGCAGCATCGACGCCTTCGCCTACAACCCTACCAACCTCATCCTCGATATCTCCAGCTACTTCGCGCCTACGAGTACCGTCACCGCCCTCATTGCCAATGCGGGGGGCCCATACAACGGAACGGCGGGCCAGGCCGTCACTTTCGACGGGTCGAAGTCGACAGCTCCTTCGGGTCAGACTCTAACCTACGCGTGGAACTTCGGGGACAGCACGACGGGCACGGGAGTCAGCCCGACACACAGCTACAGCGCGGCGGGAACCTATACGGTGTCGCTGAAGGTGACCGACACCAGCGGTGGGTCGAACACGGCGATGACCACGGCATCCATCGCCCAGGCTCTGCCACCTCCGACAATCTCGGGATTCACGCCGTCGTCCGGCGCGATTGGAACTCTGATTACCGTCACCGGGACCAACTTCAAAGGGACGAACACCCCAACTCCCCAGATCATATTGAGCCAACAGGGCGGTGGCTCGCTGAACGCGCCGGTAGATACATTTACTCCGACCAGTCTTTCCTTCGTGATTCCGGCCGGAGCAGCCACCGGGCAGATTGGGGTGACTGTCGGCGCTCAAAGTGGCAAATCGAGCGGGACCTTGACTGTCACCACCTCTTCGAACTTCACGCTTCAGGTGACACCGGGAACGGGCAAACTGATACAAGGCCAGTCCACGACGTTCGTTGCTACGATCAGCAGCTCCACCGGCTTTGACGGATTGGCGAGCCTATCCGTGCAAGGTTTGCCCAGCGGAGTAACGGCGAGCTTCAAGCCAACCTCAATCGCCGTCGGTCAGAACTCAGTGCTTACAATCTCTGCACCGGCCGGCCAAGCTGTGGCGACTTCCACGCTGAAGGTCACCGGATCTGCGACGATTCAAGGCCAATCGGTTACTCAGACAGCAAGTGCCTCACTTCAGGTTGCGGCGGTCAGTACTACCTTCCTTGGACGCACAGTTGTCGATGACGTCCAGCAGGAGCCGATCGCTGGAGTAACGATCAAGTTCCTGGGAGTTACCGACAAAGGGAATGCTACGGGATGTTCGGGCCAGACAACCTCGGACGGAGGGGGCAATTTCTCTCTGACCAATCTCTCATCGGCTTGCATCGGCCCTCAACTCATTTCCTACGATGGCAGCACGGCCACGTCGCCGGCAGGAAAATATGCTGGGGTTAATCTCTCTTACACGCTTATCTCCGGCCAGGTCGTTTCATCGCCCGTTCTTATCCATCTGCCTAGAATCGACAACGCTGAGATAAAACAGGTTCAACAAAACTCTTCAGTAGATCAGACCTTCACCTTCCAGAGTATTCCCGGCCTGCAAGTCACTGTCTATGCGGGGACGACATTCTCACTGGATGACGGGACCAAGCCCAATCCATTTCCGCTTGTCGGCATTGATATACCGGTAGATCGGCTGCCCGATCAGATGGCGACCAACGGTATGCTGACGACCTTCATCGTTGCCTTTCAGCCGGCGAACGCGATGGCCAGTCAGCCTGTCGCCATAACCTACCCGAACCCTCTGAATTATCCCTCCGGATCGGCCGCAACCCTTGCTACGCTCGATCCCACCCACGGTTATATGGTGCCGTATGGCACGGGGACAGTTTCAAAGGACGGAACTAGATTTATTCCGGACGCGGACCCCGTCCACCCGGGCCATCGCTTTGGCCTGGTCCACTTCGACTGGCACGGACCGATGCCTCCACCTCCACCCCCGACCGGCCCAGGACCATGCGGTAGTGCTTGCTGCGCCGGCGGCGGTGGTGGCGATGGCGGCGGAGGTGGTGGTGGCGGTGGGCCGGAAGCTGGAGACCCGGTCGATCTCTCGTCGGGCCTTCAGGTTGTAAGAGCCACGGATATTGTCGTTAATGGAGAGCGAGGATCAATTACGATCAATCGTGTGTTCCGTTCCATGGATAACAATATGGGACCTTTTGGAATCGGAACCAATCACAACTATGGTTATGTTCTGGGTACAGACAATTTCATCAAAGGCACCTGCCAGTGTCTCACTTTGGTGATGCCCGATGGGAACCAATTCGTATATACGGAAACGGGCACCAACACTTTCACAAACAGCACCGTTCCTTCTCTGATCGGCAGTCAGATTACCATTCCGTCGAGCGGCACATACAATCTGAGATGGAAGAACGGCATCGTATATCAGTTCTCGACGTCTTCGCAGGGAGCGTTGCTCGCCTTCCTCAATACGATCACCGACCGGAATGGCAACGCAATCACGCTGGTTCGAGGCAACAGCGCCCAACCAAGTCAGATTACTCAGATTGTGGACCCTGTAGGCCGAGCGCTAACGCTGACCTACGACGCAAATAATCGCATTACCCAGATCACCGACCCGATCGGCCGAACGGTCCAATACACCTACAATAGCCAGGGGACTCTGGCTACGGTGACCAACGCGGCAGGAGGAGTAACCACCTACGCCTACGATACTTCAAACAACCTGCTTAAGATTACTGATGCTCGCGGTGTCGTGGCTATGCAGGACACGTATGACAGCAACGGTCGAGTGATTCAACAGGTACAGGCTGACGGCGGAGTGCTCAATTTCGCGTACACCCTGTTGAATTCGATGGTTCCCACCAGTCCGGTTTTGCTAACAGTAGTTACGGATGCACTGGGCAATCAGACAAGCTACCGCTTTGACCCCAGCCAGAACCTGCTAAATGTGACCGACGCGACTGGACAGGTGCGGGTATTCGGGCACAGTATGCAGCAGAACAATGCAGTCTCGTCGATTTCAGGAGCGGGGCACTGTCCGGTCTGCGGGGATCCGACCGCTGGGGATCTGACATACACTTTCGACTCGCAGGGCAACATCTTGACGAGGACAGACAGCCTCGGGAATACGACGAAATACACCTATGATCCGGTGTTCTCACAGGTTACCTCGATTACCGACCCTCTGGGCCACACTACCAAGTACACCTACGACGCGAGCGGCAATAAACTTTCGCAGACGGACCCTAATGGCAATACCACTTCCTACACATACTCCACTTTTGGCCAAATCGTGCAGACAACGGATCCGCTGGGAAGGACATCGACTACGTCGTACGACTCATTCGGAAACACGAGCGGCTGGGTAGACCCGGCCGGCAACAAGACCCAAATCACTCACGACGCGGTTTCCCGGCTTACTCAGATGGCGGATGGTCTGGGGAATACGAACACGGTCACCTACGATCCACTGGATCGTCGCCTGACGCATACAGATCCAAAGGGTGGCCTGGTTAAGTTCACTTATGACGCTGTCGGAAACATGCTCTCGTTAATAGACGAATCAGGAAATAAGACATCCTTCACCTATGACGGGCTAAATCGACCCCTGACTTCGACCGATCCCCGTGGCAAGGTTCAGACCGGCACCTATGACTTCAACGGGAACCTGGTGAAGTATGTGGACCGCGATGGTCAGACTGACACTTTCACCTATGACGCGCTGAATCGCGTGACAGCTGAGAACTACCAGGATGGGAGCACGGTGAAGCGATCTTACGACGCGAGGGGACGCCTGGTTGAGGCAGTGGACTCAGTCGGAGGTACGTTTGACTTTGCTTATGATGCAGACGGTCGCGCCACGAGTGCCTCGACGCAGTTTGGCACCACTTACTACACTTATGATGCCGCGGGCAGGATTACTGCATCTCAGGTCTCCGGCCAACAAGCGACAAAATACACCTACGATGCGGCAGGCAATTTCCTTACTGCATCGCAAACTGCTGCGTCTGCAACCCTCGCATATGACGCGCGGAATAACCAAACGAGTACGGCACGCCTCAATGGCGTGTCATCCCAATACACCTACGATGCAGCGGCGCATCTCCTTTCGATCACACACTCTGGAGGTCAAGGCATAAACATTCCGCTGACCTATGCCTACGACCCCGCCATTAATCGAACCACCTACGGCGCGAGTTCCACCCAGCCGGCCGCAGTCGCAAATAATTTCGACCCATATAACCGGCTCACCGCGAGCGGCGGTACTTCTTATGCTTACGATGATAATGGCGCCCTCATTTCCTCGACCGACAGCACCGGCACAACAACTTATGCTTGGGATTCAAGGCACCGACTAACTTCTATTTCTGCTCCCAACGGCCAGAAAACGACTTTTACCTACGATTTCTCCACTAACCTGATTCAGCAGACAGATGCCGGCCCAATTCTGAACCTGACGCAGAATTTCGTTCTTGACGACCTGACAAATGTCGCTTACATCGGCAGAAGCAACGGAGACAACGTATTGGCTCTCACTGGAAGGCGCATCGACCAGAATCTTGCGGTGACTCATTCCAGCGGGTTAGTAGAGTATGCCTTGGCGGATGCCTCGAACAGTACAGTGGCCACTGTAGACCAAAACGGAAAGCTTGTATCTTCGTTTACCTACGAGCCGTTCGGTAAGACTACAACAACGAGTACATATCCATTCCAGTACACGGGCCGGGTTCCGGTAACAGCGGGCTTGTATTACTACAGGACGCGCTATTACGCGTGCAACGGCAGATTTATCAGCGAGGATCCCCTCGGTTTTGGAGGCGGCAGCACGCTTCTTTACGAGTATGCGGCGAACAATCCTCTTAACCGGAACGATCCAACTGGCCAGGAATTGACTTGTCAGCAACGTTGCACCGCATGGGGAGCAGTTTACGTAGTATCTTGCAACATTGCATTTATCGCCGCCGCCGCGCTCGCCACTGGTGCCACCGCCGGAATCGGAGGCTTCTTTGCTGGAGCGGGTGCCAAGATTGCGGCCCAACTGATATGTAACGCCGGAGGCGCGGCTCTTGTCCTTAATTGTCAACAGAATTGCAATCAGCCGCCGCAGCCTGCATGTCCACGCGGCCCATGACCACTTTACCTGGCGGTTCGGGTGGGATTCGGAAAGAGCGACGAACTGGAATGACTTAACGACTACCGGAGGATAACGAAAAGAAGCGCGTAACTCGCAAAGATCTTATTCAACTGGAAGGAAGAAGGATATCTGAGAGGGATTGGATTGGGGCGAGAAGAAGATACGAATGGGTCTCCTTGACACGATTGTAGGCAGGTTGTTCCGGGACGAAAAAGCTGGCCGAGTAGTTACTTTTCCCGTGGATAGTCGCTATCGGGGATACCTTGTAAGGTCAGAGTCTGAGGAACTGAAGGTCAGAGCTTTTTTGAAGATGTATTACTTTGCCGAATTGTTACTGCAGTTAGTCAGTCTGCTTTTGACAGTCGGGTGGTTAGTGGAGCTGGGCAATGCATCGGTCAGGTCGGTTGCGCAATTCCTTCGGAGTGGGGCCATTTTTCTGGGGATTTATTCAGTTATGGTGGCTCTTCCCTACTTTTTGCTTTTGAGAACCTATAGGAAGTCATTGTTAAGTTTTGTTTCGGCTGAAGATGAGGTTGTGGTATCGGAAAAAATTGCAGGGCGACAATTTTGGGCGGTTATTGTAGGGGTATTAGTGTTGGCTATCGGTGTTATCTTCTACCTGATTCGGGTCAAATGACTCGTTCGGTAGCTCTAGCGTGAATAGCCGGGCAAGGAAATTATGCTAAGACTGCGCCAGGGCTTTTTGACGGTTCTAGTAACTGCAGCGCTGTTGGTAGCGCTCGCCGTCGACCTGCGCGGCCAAACCGTCGAGACATTAAAAGCTTCCTATGACGTCAATGGCCAACTGATAAAAGTCGTCGATCCCAACGGCAACGTTACAACCTACGCATACGACGCCATCGGGAACATAGTTTCCATCACCGATTCGACGCTTTCGTCGGTTAACGGGCTCGCCATCTTCAACTTCACGCCTCAACAGGGCGGTATCGGCACGACCGTAACGATTCAGGGACAAGGCTTCAGCACGACATCGAGTTCCAATGTTGTCAAATTTAACGGCACAGCGGCAACTGTCACTGTTGCGACGACCACCACTCTAACGGTCACTGTTCCGTCAGGTGCCACCACCGGCCCGATCTCGGTGACCGTGGCCTCAGCTACGGCGACCACCACCACCAATTTCACGATACTTCAGAATCCGGTCATTACCTCTGTCAGCCCAGCCTCCGCGCTCCAGGGCGGCACAGTCAGCTCTTTTCAGGTTACTGGCGCTAATCTCACCGGGGCCGCGTTTTCCTTTGTCCCGGCATTCGTTCCCGCGGCAATCGCGGCGTCCAATGTTTCCATCAGTGCGGACGGAACATCGGCGTCAATGACTCTCAACCTCTCCTCGACTGCGATTGGATCGTTCGGTCTTGTGGCTGCGACGGCCGCCGGGAGTTCCAGCCAGATCTCCGGTCCGAATAATACTCTCACCGTACTTTCCACCAACCCTTCGGCCGATACGGATGGCGATGGCCTGACTAACCTTTATGAAACGGCGATCACTTCGAATCCCCTAAAAGCCTCCACGACTGGTGACGGCATCCCGGACGGCTGGGCGCTCTTCTTTGGTCTGAGCCCCTTGAACGCAGGGGGCGCCAGCCAAGTCGCCCCAGATGGCCTTACTTATCTGCAAGCCTACCAGCAGGGTCTGGATCCGCTGATCCCCACCCTGGTTCCTCCGACTGTCTCGAATGTATTCCCAGCCAACGGCACAACAGGTTATCCGACCAACGGCGTAATCGTCGTACGCTTTAGCGAGCCGCTGCAGACGCCCGCTACTCTAACCGCCGCGCAGACCGCCATCAATGCCATGTTGCCTGCGGGATCAAGCTTCTCCTCCACGAACGCAGCGTTTGCCGCTCAGGTTTTGCAGGCGTACCTGCTGCGTACCTGCTGCGGGGGTACGGCCGCTGTCCCCGGTACGATCCAGCTGTTCCAAGGGAACCTGCCTATCGGCGGTACGGTCACGCTCTCGAACGACGCCCTGTCACTCGTTTTTTCTCCGACTCAACCCCTCTCTTCGTCGACCACCTATACCGTAGTTGCCCAGGGCGTAAAGGGTGCATCCGGTATCCAGATGACGCAAGTGTTCCAGAGCACGTTTACTACGGGGCTCACGACCACCTCGGCCACAGGGAACGCCACACTCACGAGTCCTGCGAATGGCGCGACCAATGTCCCAACAAACGCAGCTTTCATGGTGCAGTTCAGTCGGCAAGTGGACCCCGCCTCATTAACGCCTCAGACGTTCTACCTCGTTGATTCCGTGTCAGGGAAGACCTGGCCGGGCATGTTGCAAGTGGATCCTTCCGGGTTTACGGCGTCCTTCGTGCCACAGACGCCATTTAGTGCCGGTCGCTTGTACTACGTTTATCTGACATCGGGCATTCTCGACATAACGCAAAATAATTTCACTGGTGCATTCTTTGAATTCACGACTGGATTCGGTCCGCAAACGCAGGGCCCGCAGCTGCTGGGGTTGAGCCCGCAGAAAAACGCGACCGGCGCTCCCTTGAATTCGCTGGTGGTGGCTCAGTTCAATGAGCCGATCAGCGTGATTAGTGCAACGACCGGCCTGCAACTGCAACAGGGTGGCACGCCGCTCCCTGGAGCGATCGCGCTATCCAACGGGAACACCCTGCTGACTTTCACTCCGGTAGCGGCTCTCAATCCCTCCACCGTCTACACCATCGCCGTCACGAACCAGATTACGGACGTTGCCGAGAATCCGCTTATGAATCCCGGGAGTTTCACATTCACGACCGGGGCGACGCCACGACACGACGACTCCATCCGTAACGCTCGTCGATCCACCGAACGGCACGTTTGGAGTTGGTCTGAACGTCAAGCCGCGCCTGACGTTCAACGAGCCGATTAACCCGTTGACCATCCCCAGTGCCATCACACTTCAATTTCCGAATGTTAGCGGCCCCAGCCTCATTATCCCCGTGACCGTGACGGTTTCGGCAGACAATCAATCTGCGACCCTGTCGCCCAGCGTGCCGCTTTCGCCGAATAGCCAGTACCTCATGTACCTGTGCGGCTACACCAACATTGCCGGCAAGCAAGGCTCCTGCTTTGAGTCGTACTTCTATACAGGGACAGCTGCCGTCACAAGCCCCCTCACGGTGAGCACGATCAGTCCGGCGAACACACAAACAGGGGTGCCGCAAAACGCGCAGATCAACGCGGTGATGAGTAACAATATCGATCCCACGACAGTGACCAGCAGCTCCATTACCGTTACGCCCTCAGGCGGGAGTGCCATCGCGGGAACGGTCACGCTAGCCAGCAACGGTCTCACTCTCACTTTTGCGCCCGCCGCAACGCTGACCGCTTCCACCGTCTATAAGGTGTCGGTGGGCGGCTTTGCCGACATCGACGGCAATGCGGTCACCGCCTTTACCAGCACATTCACGACAGGTTCCGGCGCATACGGCAGCGGGTCGTTCACCCTGCTTTCGACCAGTCCGCTGAATGGCGCCACCAACGTATCGGTGACCAGCCCGGTCACGTTCACGATGAGCCACCTGATCAATGCCGCCTCGGTAAATCCGCAGAGCGTGGAGGTCTGCTTCCATGCCTGCGGCGGCCAGTATGTGGCCGGAAGCTCCAAGTGAGCGGCAGTACGGTGACCTTTACGCCACTCAGCCCGTATCCGGCCAACACGGTGATGGGCATGTACATATACGGCCTGACGGACGAGGCGGCCAATCCGGCTTATGCCAGCGCCGGCACGTTTACGACTGCCAACACGGTGGACACCACACATCCCACAGTCACTATCTCGCCGGCCAACGGTACTACCAACGTCGGGCTCAACGCCCAGATCGTGCTGACCTTCTCCGAGTCGATCAACCCGGCGACCATTACTCCAAATACGCTGGCGTTGTTCAACGGCGATACTGCGCTCGGCTATAACTACACCATATCGCCGGATAACCGCACTATTGTCATCAACTACAACGGCTCAACGCTCCCAGGGGGCGCGACAATCACCATCGAACTGACTAGCGGAATTCAGGATCTATCGGGCAACCCGCTGGCGAATACCTCGAGTCAGTTCACCTTGACCCCGCAGCTCTCCGGCAGCGCACCTTATGTGGTCCAGATGCGTCCCGGCAATGGTGCAACGAATATCCCTGCCGACTCGGTAGTGACGCTCTTTACCAATACTGCGATGAATCCCGCAACCGTTACCGGCGCGCTACATGTCACCGATAACGGAGCGGTGATATCAGGGTCGGTGAACCTGTTCAGCAACGGACAGGCAATCGAGTTTACGCCGAGCGCCCCATTTAACCCGGGCGATCTTATTCAGGTTTTCCTGGAGCCAGCCGCACTCAGTGCAGACGGTGTTGCGTTGTCGAGCTTCTCGGGACAGTTCACGGTGGCTGGATCGCCGACCAACACGGCGGCCGTTGTTCAGGCGGTCAACCCGTTCCCGAGCGCAACCAATGTGCCGCTGAATGCCGTCATCCAGATCGCCTATAACCAGCCACTGCTGGCCAGCACCATCAACAGCACGAATGTGGTGCTCTACGAGTACAGCACGGGCAAGTTCCTGACCCCTACATTGTCGCTGTCGGCCAACGGCCAGGTGATCAACATCAAGCCCACGAGCAACCTGATTGCCGGGTCGCAGTACTTCGCCTACGTCAGTTATGGCGGCTACGTGACCAACACCGACGGGGTAAAGGTGCAGGCCTACGAGGTGACCTTCACCGCGGGTACGGCGACGGATACCGCTGCACCCACGATTGTTTCGCTCGCTCCTCCGAACTCGGCCATCAATATCGGCACCAACGCCTTGGTTTCCGCGAACTTCAACAAGGCCATCAATCCGATATCGGTGACCGGCAGCACCATCGCGCTGACAGCGGGCTCGACCACTGAAGTGCCATCGAGCATCGCCTTCAGCTCAAACTACACCCGAGTTTCCATCACTCCGCAGGCCCCGCTGCCGGCCAGCACGCAGATGGCGATCGCGATCAACGGCGTCACCAGCCAGGCCGGAGTGCCGGTCGCCAGCCAGACCACTCATTTCACCACTGCGGCCGGGCCGAACTTCGTCGCGCCCTACGTGACCAGCAGCAGCGTCCAAAGCGGCCAAACCAACGTTCCAGTGAACTCCGTGTTCAGCTTGACATTCAGCGAACCCATGGACATTGGCAGCTACGTTCCTGCTTACGTCAACCTTTACGGTGGCCCATATCCCAGTGGCGTCCCATCCTCGGTCTCGTGGAGCGCCGACCAGTCTACGATTTTCATCGTGCCCACGACCGCGCTAAACGTTGGAACTCAATATTGCCTGGAGAGCTATTACATGACCGATCTCTCCGGCAATCCTCAGCAAAACTTTGCTATCTGCTTTACAGCGTCTTACACCACCAATACCATCCCGCCGACAGTGGTGAATACCAGCCCGGAGAATACCGAGACCCTGGTCCCGGTGAACGCGCCAATCCAGATTCTGTTCAGCGAGCCAGTTCAGCCGACGAGCATCGGCCAGATCACGCTGACGACTGGCGGCAACCGAGTCGCGGTCACGCCGTCGTTCAGCGACGCCAATCAATTGCTGACTCTGACGCCGAAGCTGCCGTTACTGGCCTCCAACGCCACCTACGCGATAACGATTACGGGAGTCGAAGACACGGCTGGCAATCGAATGACAGGTACGGTTACACATACCTTTACGACTGGTCCGACCTTCAACTTGCTCCATCCGTCCGTAACAGTTGTAGATCCGCCGAACGGCGCGACTGGCGTCGGCACCAACGTGACACCGCACATTCTCTTCAGCGAGCGCCTCAATCCGCTCAGTGTTGTCAGCAGTTCCAACGAGTTGTACAACCAGGGTTCCGTCGAGTTGTATAACAACGTCACCCGGCAGTACGTACCGGCCACCGTCAGCATGTCTGCGGACCGGCTGACGGCGACAATCACCCCCGCATCGGCACTGCAGCCGAATACCGGGTACTACCTCTTTGTGGGCTACGGCGCGTACTACTACGACGTTGCGGGCAACTACGGCAACGCGTATCAGGGCTACTTCGTTACCGGCTTCAGTTCGGACACGACCCACGCTTCGGTGAGCACGATCAGTCCGGCGAACACACAAACAGGGGTGCCACAAAACGCGCAGGTCATCGCGGTGATGAGTGACGACATCGATCCCACGACAGTGACCAACAGCTCCATCACGGTCACACCGTCAGGCGGCAGCGCCATCGCTGGAACGGTGACGCTGGCGAGTGACGGTGTCACCCTCACCTTTGTGCCCGCCGCGACGCTGACCGCTTCCACCGTCTATAAGGTGTCGGTTGGCGGCTTTAACGACGTCGAAGGCAATGCCGTCACGGCCTTTACGAGCACATTCACGACGGGTTCCGGCGCATACGGCAGCGGGTCGTTCACGCTGCTTTCTACCAGCCCGCTGAACGGCGCTACCAATGTGTCGGTGACCAGCCCAGTCACATTTACCATGAGCAACCTGATCAATCCGGCCTCGGTGAAGCCTCAGAGCGTTGAAGTCTGCTTCCATGCCTGCGGCGCTGAGTATGTGGCCGGGAGCTTCAGCGTGAGTGGCAAAACGGTGACCTTTACGCCCTCTACCCCGTATCCGGCAAACACGGTAGTGGGCATGTACGTATACGGGCTAACGGACGAGGCGGGCAATCCCGCTTATAGCAGCGCCGGCACGTTTACGACTGCCAACACGGTGGACACCACAAAGCCCACAGTGACCATCTCGCCGGCCAACGGCACTACCAACGTCGGGCTCAATGCGCAGATCGTGTTGACCTTCTCCGAGTCGATCAACCCGACCACCATCACTTCCAGCAGCGTCAACTTGCTGAATGGAGACGTGCCCGTCAACCCGGCCACCTCCATTTCTCCTGACAACCGCACGGTCGTCCTCAACTATAACGGCTCAACTCTCCCCGCCGGCGCTACCCTCACCGTGACGGCCACAAGCCTGATTACGGACCTGTCCGGAAACGCGTTGGCCAACACCACCAGCCAGTTCACTACTACGCCGCCGGTTCCAAATGCGGCGCCGTATGTAACGAGCATGCGCCCCGGAAACGGCGCGACCGGAGTCCCCGCCAACACGGTCATCACCCTGTTTACTAACACTCCCATGAATGCTGGCACCCTCGCCGGTGCTCTGCATATTTCACAAAACGGAGCGATCGTCTTGGGTACCTCTAACGTAGGCAGCAATGGACAGAGCATCGAATTCACGCCCGCCTCACCCTTTAACGCCGGCGCAACGGTCCAGGCCTTCCTTGATTCGACCGCCCAGGATATTTACGGCAACTCTCTGTCGAGCTTCTCAGGACAGTTCACGGTGGCTGGATCGCCGACCAACACGGCGGCCGTTGTGCAGGCGGTCAACCCGTTCCCGAGCGCAACCAATGTGCCGCTGAATGCCGTCATCCAGATCGCCTATAACCAGCCACTGCTGGCCAGCACCATCAACAGCACGAATGTGGTGCTCTACGAGTACAGCACCGGGAAGTTCCTGACCCCCACGTTGTCGCTGTCGGGCAACGGCCAGGTGATCAACATCAAGCCCACGAGCAACCTGGTTGCCGGGTCGCAGTACTTCGCCTACGTCAGTTATGGCGGCTACGTGACCAACACCGACGGGGTAAAGGTGCAGGCCTACGAGGTGACCTTCACCGCGGGCACGGCGACGGATACAGCTGCACCCACGATTGTTTCGCTTGCTCCCCCGAACTCGGCTATCAATATCGGCACCAACGCCTTGGTTTCCGCGAACTTCAACAAGGCCATCAATCCGATTTCGGTGACCGGCAGCACCATCGCGCTGATGGCGGGCTCGACCACTGAAGTGCCATCGAGCATCGCCTTCAGCTCGAACTACACCCGCGTTACCATCACTCCGCAGGCCCCGCTGCCGGTCAGCACGCAGATGGCAATTGCGATCAACGGCGTCACCAGCCAGGCCGGAGTGCCGGTCGCCAGCCAGACCACCCATTTCACCACTATGGCGGGCGCCGATTTCGTCGCGCCCTACGTGATTAACAGCAGCGTCCAAAACGGTCAGACGGTCGGCACCAACGCTGTCTTCGCCATGCAATTCGACGAGCCGATAGATCCGGGTTCCGTCAATCCCGGTGGCGTGCTCACTGACGTGTTCCTGTACGACTACACGTCAGGCTATGTGGCTACCACGATCAGCTTCAGCGCCGACCTGACCACCGTCTTCCTGAAGCCAAGTGCCAACCTCACTGCGGGCCATCAATTTGAACTCTGCAGCTACTACATCACGGACCTCTCGGGGAACCCGCAGCAGAACTTCTGCGCGAGCGGCTTCTACGCCGGAGCTGCGATAGACACGACCGGCCCGGCTGTGCAGCAGGTGAATCCACCCAGCGGCTTCACAGGCGTGGGCATCAATGCGCCCGTGGACATCCTGTTCAACGAACCCATCTCCGGCACTTCTCTCAGTGGTGTGACCTTAAAGCAGGGCAGTACGATCGTCCCGACCGTCACCTCGCTGTTCGACGGCGACAAGGGAGTGCGGCTGCTGCCGTTGGTGCCTCTGGCCCCCGGCACGGTGTACACCATCAACGTAACCGGAGTCGTGGACATTACCGGCAACGCTCAGTCCACCTTCTCGTCCGTGTCATTCACTACGGGAACGGGAGCCGAGCTGATTACGCCCACGATAGTATCGACGAGCCCAACGAACGGGGTGACGAGCGTACCAGGCAATACCACGATCCAGGTCGTATTCAGCGAGCCTATGGATCCGGCCTCATTCGACCCGAATAACAGCTTCTTGTTGGAGACTGCCTCGAGCACCGTGGTGCCAGCTACCATCACATTCTCGGCCGACTACAAGACGGCCACGTTGACGCCTAATTCGAACCTTACCGGAGGCGGCGCAACCTACTATATGTACATAGGATACGCAGCCTATCTCTACGACGTGGGAGGAAATCGGCTCTCGGGAACGTACATAACCTTTAAGACCCAATGAAACAACATCGGGTCGTGCGTAAGCCGTAACTCTGCTGTTGCAATCTTCAAATCCGGTGTGCTGTCCCGCTACCGATTCGCAAGCAGGGAAATGCCGCCTACAGTCAGCTGTGATCGCAGGCGGATAAGGATTCTCCGGGGGCAACAAAACAGCGGACGCCCATGAGAGCGTCCGCTATCGGTTGACCGCCCTTGCGGCGGGCTACTTGAATTGGACCGCAGGAAGAACGCTGGTTCCCTCCATACGGACGGCATCGAGGGCCGAGGGATCGATCCCTAGTGCCTTCAGGATGGTAGGCGCGACCTGCGCGGTGCCCACTGCGGCGTGGACCGTCGCAGGCTGGAAGCCCGGCTTGGACAGCAGCAGCATGGCATTCGTGTCGTCATGAGCGAATCCGCCGTGCTCCTCCTGCTTCTTGGTGCTGCCAGTGTAAACAACGCCGACGTTCGGGACCACGATGATGTCCGGCGTGCGCGGATCTACCGTTGGATCGTTGAAGTTAATCGCCAGGGACGAGCCATAGAAGATCTGCCCGAGCGCAATTCCGGTGGTGGCGGATGCATTGTTTTCAAGGATTGTGACGGCCGCGTCAGTATCGGAAGAGCTCTTCAGCCAGATCAGCGAAACGTCGTCTTCGGTTGGTCCGATGCCGGTAGGGTTGTTGGTGGATTCAGAGTCGGGAATATAGCCCGCATTGGAAAGCAGGGTCGCCGGCGAAGTGCCATTGGCGAGTTGAGGCACGTAGCGAGTGGGATCGATGGGGTTCTGGCCGTGCTTGGCGGTGATCACGATCAGCGTCTTGTCGTAAAGACCCTTCGCCTTCAGTTCGCTGACGAATGCCCCTATCGAGGCGTCGACGAACTTGATTTCGCCCAGCAGGGCCGCGCTGGGTGTGCCGGTGGCATCCAGATATCCGCCCCTCACCCCATTGCTCTTCTCATTGAGCTTCTGGCCCACGCTAACCGACTGAAAATTCATGCCGAAGATGGTCGGCACTTCGGTTTTCTTGGTGCCGAGGTGGTTCTTCCCATCGATCTCGTTGAGGATCGCGTCGACCTTCAAGGTGTCGTAGCACTGAATGTTCTGGAAGCTGTTGGTCCACGCCGACGTGTCAGAACCCGGATCGAGGACCGAGGCGCACGACACCCCCGTCGGCGTCGTGACGCCGGGCAGACCGACAACATTGGAGTTGATCTCGGGTGCATAAAAATCGTCGAGCACCCAGGGGCCACCACCGGAGGCTACAGACGCGTACGCGGGGTGCTTGTCGGACCAAGCCGCGTATCCGCCAGCCTTGTGAATGACGCTGAAGATGCTGTTGGCGCGGACGAACTCCCACGGGAAAACAGGAGCGCAGCCCTTGCTTGGGTCGCGGGGCAGTCTCTGGGTATCGATAGAGGCGAGGCCGCCGTCAGTTGGAGCCGCGCCGGGCGCGCCGCCGTTCAACAGCGTCTGGTCGATGTCGATACCTTCTTCATACTCGGTCGTGGTGCCCGTCGGCGGTCCGTTAGGAGTGCAGGGTCCCATCGCGACGCCGTTGCCGGTGGTCTTCGCAGGAGCGTCATAGTTCCGGGCATAAGCGACGTCGTAGTAGACGCCGGTCAGGGCCGGACTTCCGCCGGTAACGATCGCGGTCAGTCCGGGGAAGGAATCCGACGGCTTCGAGGTGCTGGCGGAGACGTAGTTAATGCCGGTCTTGCCGAGAGCGGCAAGGGCCGGGCAATAGGGTTGGCCGTTGTTGACGGTGCTGATGCCGTTCGCGCAGTTCGCGAAATCGACAGCGTGCATACCGTCTATGCTGATCAGCAGGACTCGGCGAACGCCGTTCCGCTGATTGCCGTGATCATCGTCTTTGTGCCAGGAATCATCTTGGGCAAGTGCTGTGCCTGTCAAACAGACCGCAGCCAGGGAGAGTAAAGCGAGCGTTTTCTTCATTGTTACCTCCGGAACAGAACTTAATTGAGTGCCCGGAGCGCTGGCATTGCTGACATGTAAAAATTTATTGAATGAACAAAACTTAATGTTCGATCCAGAGCAAAAGCTCATATAAGCTGCGCCAATAGAGCTAATGGCCAATTCGATACGTGTGCGGTGTAATCCTCCGCAAAATCTCGGCCGGCGGCCACCCGACTCGTCTTCCGGCTGTCTTCAGCAATGGCCTGTAGAATTTCATATGCCGCCTGGTAGGAGTCTCCCGCATCCGGCATGGAGGAAAGTGTGAGAAAAGGTTCTAAGTCGCGTTGGATATATCTACTGGCAGCCGGTTTCGCCCTGTCCATGATGGCCCGCACCACAATTGCCCAGGAACCATATCGCGTCACCGATCAATGGAAGGTCGGTGGAGACTCGGGCTGGGATTACCTCGCTGTCGATCCCAAGAGCAAGCTGCTGTACGTTACACACGGCAATCATGTCCTCGCGATAGACACTGGTACGGGCAAGGTGCAGAGCGACATCACCGGACTCAAAGGCACGCACGGCGTGGCCTTCGACACCTCAGGTAAATTCGGATACATCACCGACGGGGGCGCAAACGAGGTTGTGGTGTTCGATCGCAAGAGCAACGCCATCGTTGACCGCGTTCCCGCCGGGACCAATCCCGATGGCATTGTCTTCGAGCCCGTCACGCAGACGGTGTGGGCCTTCAACGGACGCAGTAAAAACGTCACCGTCATCGACGGCTCTACGCATAAGGTGGTGGCCACGGTGGCGCTTCCCGGCAAGCCGGAGTTTCCCGTGGCCGACGGCAAAGGCTCAGTCTATGACAACATCGAAGACCTCAGCCAGATCGTCCACATCGACGCCAAATCGCATACGGTGCTCGCGGCGTGGCCGATCGCGCCGTGCGAAGGGCCATCCGGCCTGGCGATTGACAGGGAACACGCACGACTCTTTGCCGTCTGTGACGGAAAAAAGATGGCGGTGGTCGATGCCAACAGCGGAAAGGTAGTCGCCACTCCAGCCATCGGCGAAGGTCCTGACGCGGCCGGCTTCGATGCGAAGTATCAGCTAGCGTTCAGCTCGAATGGCGAAGGGACGCTGTCCGTGGTCCACGAAGATTCACCGGACTCATATAAGGTGCTTCAGACATTGTCCACGAAACGCGGTGCCCGCACCATGACGCTTGACGAGGCCTCCGGCAAGATTTACGTCGTCACCGCCGACTTTGGCCCTCGCCCTGCCGCGACTCCCGATAATCCACGTCCGCGCCCCAGCATCCTGCCCGGCAGCTTTGTAGTCATGGTCATCAGCCGCTAAGCGTTCGCAGCAGTAAGCTCGACGAACAGGGCGGCGAAGTCCGCCTTGTTCATGTCGTGGGCTTTATTCCAGGTCCCCGGTTAAGGAAGTAGTCCCTGCCGGGTACAGGAAGTACTCCGCAATCGCCAGCAGCTGCAACATCTGCGACCCGGCTCCAAGTCCCAGCGTCAGGGGCAGCATTCCGGTAATCGTGGCCAGCGCCGTCATCAGGATCGGGTATTTCTTGGGGAAGTTATGGCTGTTCGTCGGCCTCGTCCTTCTCTTTCCGTTAGCGGTCAAAGCGAGATCTGATTTCCATCCGCAATGGATAACAATCGGCGGTCGTGTGTTGGGCGCATAGAATGAGGTTTTTCCCAATATTCGGATCGAACCGATGGGGCCACCAAATCAATGAAAATCATGCGACCGAATGTCAACCGCACTCACAGCGAGCGATTTCACAGCGGAAGCCTTTACGGACACCACGCCATCCTGATTTTGCAGTGTGCCTTCTACCAGCAGAATCTTGCCGGTTGTCACGACTACTTTGTTACGCTCGTACAGATCGGGATGAATGATTGCGTTCGATAAGCCGCTTTCATCCTCAAGGCTGAGGAACACAAAGCCACTGGCAGTTCCGGGCCGTTGACGGGCAATCACACATCCGGCAATCCGCGCGTAAATGCCATTCTGCATCGTGGCCAGATCGGCGGCTTTCGTGATGCCCATGCCGCTGAGGCTCGCGCGATGATACGACATCGGGTGCGGTCCGACAGTGAACCCGGTGCTTTTGTAGTCCGCCACCAGTCGTTCCTCTGTGTTCATGGCGAGCGAGCGGCGCCGTTGCGTCGGTTTCGTAAGTATCGGGGACATTCTCAAAGAGCGGCCCGCCGCTCTGCCCTGCTCGTTCTGCATGCCAAAGCGCAGTCCGGCGATGATGCTTTTCTCCCGTCCAATTCAGAGCGCCAGCCCTGGCCAGCAAGGTTAATTCAGCTTTGCGTATCTCCGGCACACGTCGCTGCAAATCGTATTCTGAAGCGAACGGACCATCTGTCTCTCTAACGCGAGTAATTGCTTCTCCCGTCTGCTTGCGCAACCCTCTGGCATATCGAAAACCGAGCCTCAGAGCGAAGGGGTCAGAGTATTTGCTATATTCGGCGTTATTCAACTTCTCAAGTGTACAAAGCCAATCTGAATGCTGCACATCTATGGGAAGGACCTTAAGGCCGTGGCGCTTCGCATCGCTGATGAGCGTAGCAGATGAGTAGAAGCCCATCGGCTGGTTGTTGAGCATGGCGCAAGTGAACGCAGCCAAGTAATGTTGCTTGATGTATGCGCTGGCATAAGCGATCAACGCGAAACTGGCAGCGTGGCTTTCAGGGAATCCATACAGGGCGAATGAACTGATGGCTTGAACAATTTGCTCCTGAGCCTCAGGTGGGACGTTGTTCTCCGTCATGCCTTTACGCAGCTTCACTTCCAGTGCTTTCATTTTGTCGCGGGAACGGCGCATTCCGACTGCACGGCGTAACTCCTCTGCCTCACCGCCAGTGAAGTTTGCTACCACCATAGCTATACGAATTAACTGCTCTTGAAACAAAGGCACTCCCAGCGTGCGCTCCAGCACGGGGATGAGCAGGGGATGGGGGTACGTGATTGCCTGTTTCCTTTGTCGGCGTAGCATGTAGGGATTCATCATCTTGCCAACGATAGGACCGGGTCGGATGATGGCCACTTGCACCACGAGGTCATAGAACTTTTCAGGGCGATTGCGTGGAAGGGCGGACATCTGCGCTCGACTCTCGACTTGGAACATGCCCACGGTGTCTGCCCGTTGCAGCGTCTTATAGACCTCATCGTCATGGGGCAGTTGCGCCAGATCGAGAGGCTTACCGTAACACCGTGGAACGAGATCAAGGCAGTCTTTCATCACTGCCATCATCCCCAGGCCGAGCAGATCAACCTTGATGATTTTCATATCCGCACAGTCTTCCTTATCCCACTGCACGACTGTACGACCGGGCATGGAAGCTCGCTCTATGGGGACAACGGAATCGAGATGACCCTGGCAGATCACCATGCCGCCAGAATGTTGGCTCAGGTTTCGCGGCAAGTCCTGCATCCTCTGACAAAGCTCCAGGTATTTCGCAATCCGTGGATGTTGAACGTCAAAGGATGCTGCACGAAAGCTGTTTTCGAGTGTATCGTTCGGTCCTTTCCACTCCCACGCGCCCACCAGTGCCGTCAGCCTGTCCAGCGTGTCTTTATCGAAACCAAGCGCCTTACCTGCTTCGCGGGAGGCTGACTTTCCGCGATACGTAGTCACGTTTGCGGTCATGGCCGCGCCAAGCTCACCGTAACGCTGGTAGACGTATTGAATGGCCCGCTCCCGCTCCGTGTCGCTGGGTAAGTCAAGATCAATGTCCGGCCACTCGCCGCGCTCTTCTGAAAGGAATCGCTCAAACAGCAATCCCATCCCTACCGGATCAATCGCGGTGATTTCGAGCGCGTAGCAGACGACGCTATTCGCGGCGGAGCCTCTGCCTTGCACCAGCATGCCATTGTTCTTACAGAACTGCACGATATCCCAAACGATCAGGAAATAGCCTGCGAGCCCTAGCTGCTCTATCAGGCGCAACTCACGCTCTGCCTGCTTCTGTGCTCTCCTGTAGAGGGCCATATCGTTCTTCGGTAGATAACGAGAGCGTATCCCCTCGCTGACCCATTGACGCAGAAATGAGTCCATCGTCTGTCCATCGGGAACGGGATATTTTGGAAACTCATACCCAAGATCGTTCATCTCGAATCGCAGGCGAGACGATAGCTCGTCGAGTATTGGCAATCGCGTCGGGGTAGTCATAGAAAAGCTGCTTCATCTCGTCGGCAGAGCGCAGATGCCGTTCTGCGTTCACGGCTAGAAGCCGGCCTGCGGTGTCGAGTGTTTTCTTGTGCCGGATGCATGTAAATACATCCATCACTTCACGCTCGTATGCTGTGGCGTGATTGACTCCACCTGTCGCCAGCAGGGCAGGTTTAACGATCGTGCGATGCTGACGGCGGCACGGTTTCGATGCTCTTCCTCGCGGTTGAAGTGTCGCTGCAACTCGACGTAAACATTACGTTGGCCAAAGAGGCTCACCAGATTGTCGACCGTCTTCAATGCGGCGTCATATCCGCCATTCGACAACGCAGCGGCGAGTGGGCCTTCACCGCCTCCGGTGAGACACACCAAACCATTGCTGTAGTGCTCCACATCTCTCTGCATTGCAGCGCCCTCTGCCTTCGTGTTTTCACGCATCTTGTAGAGTGTGATCAGACGGCAAAGATTCTGGTATCCAGTACGGGATTTCACCAGCAGAGGCAGACGCACAGGTTCTATAGGGTGCTGATGGGGGAGATACGCAGGCGGCTTTAATCGCTGTCCCAGATCGCAGACGGCTATCTCCGCTCCGATGTGCGCTCTGATTCCGAGCTTTTGAGCAGTCGTGTGAAACCGTGGTGCCCCATACACGCCATTGCGATCTAACAGAGCCATTGCTGGCATCCCCAGATCGGCAGCGCGCGCCATGAGGGATTCAGGCAGGGAAGCCCCCTCAAGAAAGCTGAAAGCAGAACGTGCGTGAAATTCGACGTAATCAGTCATAGGTCCCATGCATATACCAGCAATTCGAGCTAGGGGCACGCGCGATCCGGCACGTCTGCTCTGTGCCGTCACTCGCCAGCTTCACATCCCACTCTTCCCGGTTCCAGTTCGCTTCCGACCACCATTGGCCGCTTAGATGCCAGGGGCCAGCTAGCTCTGTGACTGCATACCTCCGCCCATTCCAGAACACTCGTGTTGGGGACACTCCGTTCAATGAAACACCGATTGCTTGCGGCGGCCTGAATACACGCAATGCCGCTGGCGTGGACGCAGGCTTCATCTCTCTGAGCTTCGGAGGCGGTGGAGAGAAGGCAGCCATGCGGAACGCATCAGGGCGATGCTGGTCTAGTAGCTCAGGCGAGCCTACGCGCTCATCGCCGAGCAGTTTGCGGAGACGTGCAAGCAATACCTCCAGGCGTCCAGGCTCAGTGGTTTGCGGAAGGAACAGGCCGTGCTGGGCGCGGTGAGGTTTTGCAGACTGTGCGCGAAGCTCCATTGCGACAATCGCTGCTTGTGGCGGATGGGTCTCAAGATCAAGCTGCACCAGTTTGAGCAGCGTGCGTGCATCTTGTAGCGGCAATGCTGGTCGGACGATGCGTGGATGAGTATGGAACTGTCCGTCTGCATTACGTTCGAGTTTCAGGATGACTTGCAGCGAAGCGATAGCACGCGAATGAGAAAGTACTCGCATAGCAAGCTGGTCGATCATTCGTGCGAGTAAGAACAACAATGGTTCCAGCATCTCGACAGGATGATCCAGCTCGATTTTCTCAACCAGCTCAGACTCGAAACCTGGCTCAAGGGGAAACATTAAATGCGGCCATTCACCGCGAGCGAGTGAGTGCAGGCGCTTCCCGGCCTGCCCCATGCGAGCTATTAGATCGGCTTCAGGCAGTCTAGCGAGTCCTGCCAGGGTAAGGATTCCCCACGAGGTAAACGTCTCTTCCTGCTCCGGCTCAAGGTCCAATACTTGCAAAGGAAGAGTCCCCAGTGCTTTCGCTTCATTCTCAGGTGGAACAATCGAGACCCCTGTTCTTCCACGAGCCAGAGATACAGCGGCATAGAAGTTCTGTGACACGGCGATATTTGCGAGAAAGCCCGCTGTCATGACCTTGTGGCGCAGTTTGTTGGCGAGTTGAAAAGCATCACCAAACAAACTATTCATGCCTTGGATATCGAGGACGTATGTACCGGGGTGAGCTTTGACCGCTTCAATCCGTGGCGAGAAGAAACACGCCACTGTGTGAAGAATTTCCTGCGCCGTGTTCTCGGACTCCTGCCTGCGAAGGATGACCACTGCACCAGCAAAAGACTCCGCCTGCAAGCGGCTCATGCCAGCTTGAATGCCTAGTCTGCGGGCGGCTCGATTCGTGGCGTAGACCGTTTCCAGCGGTAGCTCTCCGTCGAGCAATGCCACGGCCAGCTTACGCAGTTCCGGCTGCTGATGCGCTACGGCCTGCACATGAAAATCCGGTGTGTGCAGAGCGGCGTACATTCAGC
Organism: uncultured Acidobacteriota bacterium; assembly: GCA_963735555.1. Taxonomy (GTDB): domain Bacteria; phylum Acidobacteriota; class Terriglobia; order Terriglobales; family Acidobacteriaceae; genus Silvibacterium. Next base: position 51,143 of record CAVTLP010000028.1, on the reverse strand, counting down.
CCAACCTCACCCATTCTGTTTCAGCCTGCCACTCTGCCCTTGCGGGTGTCTTTTTCTGCGCAGATGCAGAGCCTTCATTGCGGTTGCGCTCTCGTATCAGCGTGTAATGTTGGCTCTCAAAGAGTGACACCTCGCCGTTGACGCTCCAAGGTTTGACGCTGGCAGGCTCACAGCGCAACACGAGTGCTGCGCAACTGCCGGCGCACGGAGATTGTGTGAGCAGTATCAACGCTGTACGCGCTTGCTCTGCTGCAAGCCGAAAGCGATACCAAGTCGCTAATGGAATCCGCATGGCGTGCTGAGGAAGCACGTCGCTCATATCGAGCACGATGGCAGCAAAGCCACCAGCTTGCAGTAGCAGATCGGTGGCCTTGAGCGCTTGTTCCAGGCGCGGCCAGGGCTTCTCAGATGCCAGGCGCTGGCGCTTGCTGACCGTTAAGCTGCGAGGCTGAGATTCTGCCCGCTTCTCTTTCGCTAAAGCGTTCAGAAAGTATTCGCCGCGTCTCGCGGGCAGCCGATCATAGGCCACCTGCTCATCTCGTTGCACTTGCGGCAATGGTTCGGCGCATCTCGGCTCACTCAATGGGCGATTGCTCCTACCCGTCGTGCCAATTGTCTTATCGCGTAGCAGACCGCATTCACCTTTGAGGAGCTGAGCGACTGCGCTGTCCATTCCTCGCGTCTCGTTACGTGGGTGTGGACTGCCTCCACCGTGATGTACGGATTGCCGTTTGGATGTCGTCGATAGCGAGATTCTTTGGACTGGCGTTACATGTCGCTGTTCGGTGCTCATGGGTTTAGTGCGAAGCCAGAGAAGCCTTGCTAAGACGATGCCGGCAGCCGCTGCTGATTGAGGCGACAACGCATCGTGCGCATCGACCCAGGCACACGCCGCCTCCGATTGAGTGACGCTGGAGATGACAGACAGCACAAACGAGGTTCGTCCTGTTGAAGCTGCCCCACTGATTTCTGTAATGCTCCCGCGTGGTATCCCGCCTTCAAGCATAGTGTCTGCTGTTGCTATGCCCGTGGCAAAGAGTTCCGGCGATTGCTTGATCTTGAGAGAGAACGCGGCAGGGATGCGACCTGAGAGCGTGGCTTCAATCTGGGCGCGAAGATTTGCTGCCATGGCCATATGGGTACCATCACAGCATAGGCGAAAATAAGGCGAAAGTCATCAATGGTCCGCTTTTAACTTGAGGCTGCGCTGTAACCAGCTCGGGAGCCTTTAGACTCGGAGGCAGGCCAAGTGGTCTATCTGAGTGTCGTAGCCATCGAGATGACCGAAGCGCTCGCTGCACTGCTTATCTGGGAAGGTTCGCGAGCGCATACTTATCCGGCTGTCTGTCGAATGTCTGTTTACAACCAGCGCAACAGAAGTAAAATGTTCTGCCGTCAAGCTCTGACTTATAATTCGATTTACCTGGGTCGACTGTCATTCCGCAGACCGGGTCTTTAGCTTTCTGCTTCCCCGCAGGCTGTACCAGGACGTCGGGTTGCTTGGACACTTTGCTCCTGTTCAGTTGAACAATCTCAGCAAGGATGCTGACCGCGATTTCTTCTGGCGATCCCGCCCCGATGTTTATTCCTGCCGGAGCCTTCACCTGCCTTAGCCTTACTGCGCTGATTCCGCGTTCGCTCAGGTACTGAAGGACCTTCGCCGCCTTCACTTTGCTGGCGACGAATGCCACATAAGAAGCGTCCGTGTGGAGCGCATTTTCAAGCGCCTCCTCATCGCACTCTCCCTGAGTGGACACAACGATAAAGGTCTGAGGCCCGACTTTCACATCGCTCAGATTCAGATCTGCTCGCACCCGATCCGCTTCCGGATAGCTCTCCTGATTCGCGTTTGGAGCGGCTACGGAGACGGTATAGTGGATCATTTTGCCGAGCCTGGCCAGAGTCCGCCCAACCGGAGAGCGGCCCATGATCAGAATGTGCGGCTTCGGAAGAACGGGTTCGATATAGACATCCAGTGTGCCACCGCTGTGGCATGTCATGTTGTAGGCGACGACTCCTTCTGCTTCTGAGGACGATGGGCTGATGCGGACCAACCGGGGCCGGCCATCCCTGAGAGCCTTCAGCGCTTCCTTAACCACTGCGGGCTTCGCACAACCTCCACCAATCCAACCCCAAACCTCTCCGTCGGCAAAGATAATCGCCTTATCTCCAGGCTTGCCGGAGATCGGTGCTTCAAAGCGTACGACGGTCGCTGTGGCGAATGATTCACCGATCATGACCAGTTCGTCGGCCTTTTTCAGAAATTCGTCGAACATCCGGCATCCTCCCTGCTACAAGTGTCTCTCCAATGCGAGAAGGCTCTCCAGATTATGCGCCGGTGCAAAAACATCCACATAAGGAAGCGCGGCGGCCATTCCCCGCGTAATAGGCTGATAGTCCTTCAGTCCAAGCAGCGGATTGAGCCAGAGAATTCTTTGCGCGCGGCGTTTGGCGGCTCGCATCTGTGCCGCAAGCACTTCCGGCTCTCCGGTATCCCATCCGTCGCTGAGGATGATGAAGACGGTATCGCGCGAAAGCAGCTTCCTTCCGTAGCGTTGGTTGAACTGGCGGAGCGACTCGCCGATCTTTGTGCCGCCCGACCAGCCCGCGGCTCGCTGCGAGAGTCGCCGCAGTGCCTCGGACAGGTGCCGGGGGCGGAGTAGATCGGTGATCTCGACGATATCAGTGCTGAAGAGAAATGTGTCCACACGCCGAAAATGGGCCTGCAGGGCATAGGCAAACCGCACCAGGAACAGACTGTAGAAATTCATCGAGCCGCTGATGTCGAGAAAGATTATCAGCCTGTTCTTTCTCGGCTTGTGTGATTTGTAAGCCAGGACGAGGGGATCGCCACCGTGGGCGATGCTTCGGCGGATGGTTCTGCGGAGATCGACTCGGCCGGCAAGGTTGCTGATGGTGAGTCTTCGCGAGAGCCGCCGGCCCATCCGACGCAATAGGCGCAGGGAGAGCTCTTCGAGAGCGGGCAGGTCGTCGCACGGGACTTCAGAGAAGTCGACCTTCTTCAGCCGCCGCTGTGCGCTCGCGCCGTAGACTGCTCTGTCGTCGCTCTCTCGCGAAGCAGTCTCGTTCCCGGGTTGATCGAGGAAAACCGTAGAGCCGGTTTCGGGGCCGTGTCCGCTTTTCCTGCGAGGTCCCTTGTGCTCGCCTGAAGCGGATCGCGGCCGGGAGTGCGATTCTCCCCAGAACTCCTGGAAGAGATCCGGGAACAGGTTCCACTCTTCGTGGTTGGAGCAGAGTGCCGCCTGCAATGCAGAGGCAAAGGATTGCCGGTCTGCGGGATTAATTGTTTTGACTGCCTCTAGCGCCGTGATTGTCTGGCCTGGGTGGGCGGCAACTCCGCGAGTTCTGGCGAAGCGGCAGAACGCGATGATAGAGGCGGCCAGGCGGTCGGATCGTTCCGGACGCATTGTGCCCTCCCACTACCCCTGCAAGCTCTGCGACATGAGTCTGTCGATTCCTGCGGCCCTGAGCCTGGTGACATCTTCCATGGATTTCGCCACGCAGCCAAGGGTGTCCTCGATCGCTTGGGTATCCAGATGGTGCTTTCCCAGAGAAACCACGGCCTGAGCGCAGTCTAACGTCTCCGCCACTCCGGGCGGCTTCTCAAGATCTAGCCCCCGCACACCCTGAACGAACCTGACTATCTGCTTACTTAGCTCCGCTTCGATCCCGGGTAGCCTGGCACGCACAATCCTCATCTCTTTCTCGAGGCTCGGGTAGTCGATCCAGTGATAAAGGCATCGCCGCTTCAGCGCATCGCTCAACTCCCGGGTGCGGTTGGAGGTAAGGATGACATAGGGGATGTGACCCGCCTGGATAGTACCCATCTCGGGGACGCTGATCTGGAAATCGGAGAGCAGCTCGAGTAGGAATGCCTCGAAGGCCTCATCGGCGCGGTCGATCTCATCTATGAGGAGGACGGGCGACGCGTCCTGCGCGAGGATGGATTTGAGCAGCGGGCGTTCGAGCAGAAACTCGCGACTGAAGATGTGTCTCTCCTTCTCTTCGACCGTCTGACCCGTTCCCTCCTGAATTTTGATGGCCAGCAACTGCTTCTGATAATTCCACTCGTAGACCGAGGAACTGACGTCCAGGCCTTCATAGCACTGCAGGCGGATGAGTTCAGTCCCCAGCAGCGACGCCAGAACCTTGGCCACTTCGGTCTTGCCCAGACCGGCGTGGCCTTCGATGAGAAGAGGCTTGTGCAGCCTGGTGATGAGATAAACCGCTGTGGCTAAGGGGCGGTCTGCAATGTAACCCAGGCGCTCGAAGCTGCGCATGAGAGTGTCCGGGTCCATGAGAGGATCGGGGTGTCTGACAGGCTCGTCCTCAGGCTGGGCTGGTAAGGCTGGCATGATGATCTACGCTGACTTCAGGACTGGCGGTGAAGCGCTCCTTTTGCCGCAGCCCATGCCAGCGAAGCGGCGTTGATGGGCTTGGCCTCAGCCGCGGCTGCATGAGCAGGTTGCTGCAGCTGTGCCTGGAAGTTCTTAACAAATTGCCCGAACATGATGTTGGAGACTTCGCTGATCACCCGCGATCCCATCTGCGCGAGGATGCCGACTACGTTCACCTCGGAAACGCTCGTGACCTCCGTGCCGCCATCTTCGAGGGAACGCAGTTTGCCTGTCATCTTCATCGACGCGCTGCCGCGGCCCCTCACGTCCTGTCCTTTGCCGAGAATTTCGATCTCGTGGTTCTCCGGGTCGAGGCGGACGATCTCCAGCTCTCCTTTATAGTCTGTTGCGCTCGGGCCTACCTTCACGCTGATTGTGCCTTTGTAGGTCTTCTCGTCCACCTGCTCCGTTATCTTTGCACCGGGCACGCAGGTGGCGACTCTGCGGGGATCGCTGAGCAGGCTCCAGACCTGGTCGATCGGCTCTTTCACCTGAAAGGTCTTTTCGATCTGCATCGCCATAGCTCTAGTTGACCACGCCTTTCTCCTTGAGGATGTTCCAGACCTTCCACGGCGCGATTGGCATGTCGATGTGCTTCACGCCGAGATGGGAGAGCGCGTCGACAACGGCATTCACGAAGGCTGCGGGGGAACCCACGTTCGGCGACTCACCGACGCCCTTGGCGCCGAACGGATGGTGCGGCGAAGGCGTGCAGGTCTTGCCCGTCTCCCAGTGAGGAGTTTCGACAGCGGTCGGCAGAAGGTAGTCCATGAAGCTTCCCCCCTGCACGTTCCCGTTCTCGTCGTAGTCGATCTGCTGCATGAAGGCAATGGCGAGGCCCTCGGTCAATCCGCCATGGATCTGGCCTTCGACGATCATGGGGTTGATGATGTTGCCGCAGTCGTCTACGGCCACGAACCGGCGCACTTTGACCTCGCCGGTGCCCTTGTCGATGTCGACCACGCAGATATAGGTGCCAAACGGAAAAGTGAGGTTGGGTGGATCGTAATAGTCCACCGCTTCGAGGCCGGCTTCCATGCCCTCCGGGAAATTGGTATATGCGGCGAAGGCAATGTCCTGAATGGTCTTGGCTTTGCTGGGCGCGCCTTTGACGAAGAATTTACCGGGCTCCCAGTCCAGATCCTCTTCGCTGCATTCGAGCAGATGGGCTGCGATCTTTTTTGCCTTGTCGCGGATCTTGCGCGCCGCTACGGCGGTTGCTGCGCCGGAAACAGGCGTGCTGCGGCTGGCGTACGTGCCCAGACCGTAGGGAGCGGTGTCGGTGTCGCCTTCCTCTACGGTCACGTCGGCTGCGGGGATACCCAACTCCTGGGCGACGATCTGCGCGTAGGTAGTCTCGTGGCCCTGCCCCTGGCTCTTGGTTCCCATGCGGCACATGGCCTTGCCGGTGGGATGAATGCGAATCTCGCAGCTGTCGAACATCTTGATACCGGCAATGTCGAAGGTATGAGAAGGCCCTGCGCCGACAATTTCCACGAAGCTGGAGATGCCGATGCCCATCAGTTCGCCGCGGGCACGCTTCTCCTGCTGTTCTTTCCTCAGCGCGTCGTAGCCGACCATGTCCAGGGCGATTTTCATTGCGCCGTCGTAGTCTCCGCTGTCGTACGACCAGCCGAGAGGCGATTTGTAGGGAAATTTTTCCGGAGGAATGAAGTTCTTTCGCCGCAACTCGACGGGATCGACCTTCAACTCCTGTGCGAGGACATCGACTACTCTCTCGATGAGATAGGCGGCCTCCGTCACGCGGAATGAGCAGCGGTAAGCGATGCCTCCGGGCGCCTTGTTGGTGTAAACCCCGTCGACCTCGCAAAAAGCCGTGGGATAGTCGTAGGCGCCGGTACAGATGCTGAACAGGCCGGCGGGAAACTTGGTGGGCTGAGCGGCGGCGTTGAAGGCTCCATGGTCAGCCAGAGTCTTTACGCGCATGGCCTGGATCTTGCCATCCTTGGTGGCGGCGAGCTCGGCCGTCATGTGGTAGTCGCGCGCGAATCCGGTGGACTGGAGATTCTCGGAGCGCGTCTCAATCCATTTCACCGGGCGTCCAAGGGTAAGGGACGCGACAACCGCGCAGACATATCCGGGATAAATGGGAACCTTGTTGCCGAAGCCGCCGCCGATGTCCGGCGAGATAACGCGGATGTTGTTTTCCGGAATGCCGCCAACGATCGAGAAGAGCGTGCGATGGGCGTGCGGAGCCTGCGAGGTGAGATAAATGGTGATCCGTCCGGTCGCGGCGTTGTGGTCGGCGACGCAGCCGCAGGTTTCGAGCGGCGACGGATGACAGCGCTGGAAGACCGCATGCACTTTCGCCTTGACCTCCGCTTCTGCCAGAGCCTTCTCGGTGGCCGCCCTGTCGCCCACCTCCCAGTGGAATATGTGGTTGCTCTTGTCTTCGCGATCTTCGCGCAGGATGGGCGCTCCGGGATCGAGCGCCTTGTGCGGATCGACCAGCACGGGCAGCTCTTCATAGTCGACTTCGACCAACTCGGCGGCGTCGGCAGCGATGTATGGATCCTCGGCGACGACGAAGGCCACTTCCTGCGACTGGAAGAGCACTTTTCCGGTAGCCAGCACCATTTGCTTATCGAAGAAGAGGGTGGGCATCCAGGCAAGGTTTGCTTTGGCCAGATCCTCGCCTGTAATTACGGCTAGAACGCCTGGAAGCTGTTTGGCCTTCTCAGTGTTCACGCTTTTGAGGCGGGCATGCGCATAGGGGCTACGAACCATGTGTCCATAGACCATGTCGGGCAGGTTCACGTCGTCCACATAGTTGCCCTTGCCCTGAATAAAGCGCAGATCCTCCTTGCGCTTGATGGAATGGCCCATGCCACCGATTTCAGGCGATGTTCGGCAGATCATCTTTACCTCCCTGCTCCATCTTGGCGGCGGCGAACTGTATGGCCTTCACAATGTTCTGGTAGCCGGTACAGCGGCAGAGATTCCCGGAGATTCCCCAGCGTATGTCCTCCTCGCTGGGATGCGCGTTTTTGTTGAGCAGGGCATAGGACGACATCAGCATGCCCGGCGTGCAGAAGCCGCATTGCAGGCCATGCTCTTCCTTGAAGCCTTCCTGCAGCGGATGAAGCTTGCCGTTCTGCATCAGGCCCTCCACGGTGAGCAGTTCGCAGCCATCGGCCTGAATGGCAAACATGGTGCATGATTTGACGGTCTTTCCATCGAGCAGGACGGTGCACGCGCCACAATGGGTGGTGTCGCACCCGACGTGAGTGCCAGTCAGTCCGGGAATTCCGCGAATGAAGTGGACCAGCAAGAGCCTGGGTTCGACCATGGCCTCGCGATCACGGCCATTTACTTTGATTTGAACCAATTGTTTCGTTGCCATGTCAGAATACTCTGCCGTCCCTTCAAATTTTTATTTGGCCGCGCGCTCGGATGCGCGAGCCAGTGTGCGGCGGGTTAATTCCTTCACTAAACCTCTCTTGTATTCCGCTGGTCCTCGCAGATCGGAGCTGGGTTGCGCTTCGTCGGCCGCCAGCTGCGCCGCCCGGGCGATGTTGGCCTCGTCCAGCTTGTTTCCTCGCAGAGAGTCTTCGGCCTTGCGGGCATTTATGGGTGTCGCGCCAACGTTGGTCAGTCCGATACCAGCCTGTTGGCAGATTCCTGCGTCGTCCACAGTCACCTGAGCGGCCACTCCAGCGGTGGCGAAGTCTCCGACTTTCCGCTCCAGCTTCAGGTAAGCGCCCCCGCTGCGCGGCGGCGGCACGGGTATGCGGATCTCGCTCACGATCTCGTCAGGGTGGAGCTCGGTTGTGAACAGGGTGACGAAGAAGCTTTCGATGGGCAGCACTCTCTCGCCCTGTGACCCGACTGCAACCACCTGCGCCCCCAGCGCCAGCATCGTAGCCGGATGATCGTTCGCTGGATCGCCATGCGCCAGGTTGCCGGCCAGTGTGGCCATATTCCGAACCTGAGGGTCAGCGATGACGCGGGCGGTGTCGAGAATGATGGGGTACTTCGAGTGAATCAGAGGAGAGCTTTCCAGATCGGCCTCGCGGGTAAGACCGCCGATCTTCAGATAGCCGTCCTCTTCCCTGATGTAGGACAATCCGGGGATTCGGTTGATGTCGATGAGGTAGCCAGGGCGCGCGAGCCTGAACTTCATCATGGGAATGAGGCTCTGCCCACCGCTCAGAATCTTGGCTTCGTCTCCATACTGCTGCAGAAGGCCGATGGCTTCGGGAATAGTTTTCGGTCGGAGATACTCAAAGGCCGGCGGGATCATCGTCGTCTACCCTCCCATCCAGGCTTCCGATGCTGGCTCCTGGACGCTGACGAAAAAATCATGCGCGTGGAGCGCAAATTGGGCGCTTGCAAGCCCCGAAACGTTATAGCCCTAAGAAGGCAGGAGGGTCAACGCAGCAGAGACTGCGCTCGGCGGTCGGAGGCGACAATCTAACGTTGGCATGTCTCGGAGTCTACACGCCGTCGCCAGTCATCAATCGCATTCCGAATGGCCGCAGGAGCGAGATTGCTGCAACCGCATTTGTATTCGGGAATGTCGGCCTTCAAACCGTTCTCTGGCTGAGAAACTACGCTAACCGCGCGGCGGGAAAACACCCTGCAGGGCGATGCAGAAGTTGAGTGTTAGATATGGCATCAGATTGTTGTGCGGTTGACTGCCGCCCACCGGAACCACCATACCCGCGGCCATGGTTTGATTCTGCGAGGCGCCAGAGCTGTAGGCATTCGCCGGCGCGCCCCCTGTCTTTACAAGAATTGCATTGCCCGGCTGGCCTGACTGTCCAGCAACTCTGGCCCCGTCGAGGCAATTGATGTTATGAGTGTGAAACGGCATCTCGGAGGTTAGCAGTGTGACCGTATCCGAGCCGCCCGTTTCGCCAAGATCGTGCAGGGACAGGCCCGGGCCCTGGCCAGGATGCATCGGAGCGCTGCCCTGGAGATTGGGAAGCGCAAAGTTACTTTTCCCGTCTCCGCCGTAGATGGTCCCAAGCAGAGAGAAAAGCGCCGTGTTCTGGGAGATGGACATAAGCTGGCCGTTGCAAAGGGCCCACCCCTTGGGCGCGAAGTTGAACGGGAATATCCTTATTTCTGCTACAAACGGATCTGCCATGTCGCTTGCTCCTTGGGGCTAGTTCTGGCTAGGGAATATTCCCTGTAGTGCTATACAGAAGTTCAGCGTGAGGTATGGCTGCATATTCGGATGCGGCTGGCTTCCCCCGACAGTCGACAGCACGCCCGGGTACATGGGCGTGAGATTGCTGCCGGAGCCGTCGTATTCGGGCGCGCTGCCCAGCAGATTAGAGGTCGGATTCGGTGCGTTCGCGGCGGTGTTTGTGGCGCCCCAGGAATGGGTGTGCGCGGGGATCTCGGCAATCGAGAGCGTGTGATTCTGCTCACCGCCCAGCTCCCCAAGAGTATGTCCGTCGCCCACATGCATAGGGGTGCGGCCCTGCAGATTCGGCAAGCCGAAATTCACGCGGCCGTCTCCGCCATAGGTGGTTCCGAGCAGCGAGAATAGGGCCTGGTTCTGATTGATTGGCAGGAGCTGCCCGTTACAGAGCGCCCAGCCTTTGGGTGGAAAGCCGAAGCTGAGAATCCTAATCTCGGATAAGTATGGTGTGGCCACGTCTTGTTCTCCTTGTCGCCAGGTTAAGTCTGACTCGGGAATACTCCGTAAAGCGAGAGGATGAAACTCACGCACAGATATGGCTGGAAATTGTCATGTGGCTGGCTTCCTCCGGCGGGTCCAATCGCTGCGGCCATAGTGTTAGTCCCGGGTTTGTTCTGATCGTAGATGTCGGGCCCGGAGGCCAGGAAATTGCCGCCTGGAAGGGAAGCAGTATTCGAATTCGTTGTGGCGGAGACGGTGTGAGTGTGGGCGGGTATTTGACTCGTCGTCAGGGTGACCGTTTCAACACCACCAGTCTGAGACTGCACGAACCCCGACCCCATATGGATCGGAAGCCGGCCTCTCAGGTCGGGCAGGGCGAAGGTGCTTTGGCCGTCGCCGCCGTACGTGGTGCCGATGAGGTTGAAGAGGGTCTCATATTCGGAGATGGGGAGCAGTTGCCCCTCGCAGAACATCCAGCCTGCTGGAGCGAAGTTGCCTCCGAACATGCGTATCTCACCGACATAGGGCTGACTCATGCGGGGAATCCCTCCTTCAAATTTTCCGATGTTGACGGGTAAGCAAGAAGACAGCCCAACACTAATACCACTGTTACGCTCCGCCGCGCAAGAGATATTAGTGGGGGTTAGGTATTTTTCGGTCTCTGAAAAGATTTTCTGAATATTCATCGGCGCTGAACCGGAAGTTGACTTGGCCGGCGTTGGGTTTCTTCTGATAAGTTAACGATTCTCCAAATCTATTAGTTAATTTCCTGTTTCCTGTAATTTCTGATTGGGTCCGGTAAAAAGTGGAGATAGAAAACCTGTTGACATTTGCAAGCGTCGGCGCGATAAGTGTAGGGTCTCCCGGGTCCAGAGCTTGCGGTCACTGAATCCTGTTGACGTCGCTGCTCCAGAGTGAGAGCGCGCGCAGCCAACGTTCCAGATGTTCTGTCTACGGCGAGAGGCGATAAGCCTGACTTTCCATTTCCTGGCCGACGAGCCCTCAACCGTTATCGATCACTCGCCAATGGTGTTTTTTTGAACCCGCCAATGGCCTACAACGAGAGGTGCCCCAATGTCGTCCTACGCTCTCCCTGTGACGCCGCTGCGCTCAGCGCTCCGGAGGTCTGGCCTTTTTATCCTCGCTGTGGCCGCAATGCTGCTGCCCGCGCAGGCTCGGGCCGCGTGCACGACTACAGGTAGCGTGACGACATGCACCTCATCGAGTGGAATCACCGTCAGCAGCACCTTTGGGGCTTCGATAGGTTCCACCGCCGTCGTCAGCGGCCTCACGGGCACGATAACCGCCATCAAACTGAACTTGAACAATCTTAACGTCACGAATCTGAACAGCGTAGCGATGGTGCTGGTGCCTCCCAGCGGCTCGGGTCTGACGCCTTTAGACTTTTTCTCGGGCACCTGCGACTCGGCAAACGCCAGTTTTACGCTTGCCGATACCGGAGCGACGGGTACGGACAACGTTAGCGGCATGGTTCCCTACTTAGGCGGCACTTGCCCCAGCGCGCTCTCAGGCACGTACCTGCCTACAGACTACTTTCCCGCACAGGACACCTTCAACTCACCCGGCCCTTCGACTTACAATTCTGCGGGTATTGGCAGCAGTCTTTGCACCCCTCTCAACGTCACCTGCGGCTCCTTCAACTTCAATAGCTCTTTCGGTTCGAATAGCAGTCTTCTGAATGGCACCTGGACGCTGTATATAGCCAACCAGTCGCCTTCGGGATTCACGCCATCCGGAACGCTCGGATCATGGTCCATCTCTTTTACCGAGTCCGCTTCCACCGCGACCACAACATCCGTTTCGGCCAATCCGAATGGCTCGACGTCGCTTGTCTATACGAGTAGCAATGTCAATGGCGATGCCACCACAGCCACCTCGGTAACGCTCACCGCTACTGTCAGCCCAAACCCGGGCGGGGGCACCGTGACTTTCTACGACAGCACCGGTACAAGTGCCGGCAGCGGCACCGTTCTCGCCTCGGCGATTCCCGTCAATGGTTCCGGAGCAGGCGCAGACGATCGTGACGTTTCCGGGTACCGAAGAGGGCCCCCGCAGTATTTCGGCGGTATATAGCGGCACTTCCGGTTTCCTGGGAAGCACATCATCGACCGCAACGGTATTAACCACGAATCATCCGTACAATCCATCCGGCGCCACCTTCTGCAACGGTCCGGTCAAGCTTAGCAACAGCGGCTCCGGGACACCCTATCCCTCGCTGCTGGCTCTAGGCACCGGTTTTTCTCAGCTCCAGGGCACCATCGAGAGCGTCACCGTGAGCCTCAACAACATTAGTTTGCAAAATGGCACGGAGCTGGCAAACCTGGGCTTTCTGCTGCAGGCGCCAGGCTCCAACACGACTGGCCTGGGGAGTTCCGGCAACGCGTTCCAGTTTCTCTCCTGGGCGGGCAATCCCTTCACCAGCGGCTCTCTCACGATGTCGGACATGGGCACGGCGCAGATCCCCCCGTTCGCCGCACCAGCCTGCTCCACCTGTCTGGCAACCGACAATTGGAGCGATATAGGTTCGTCCAATCCGGATAACTTCCCCTCTCCGGCGCCGGCGACGTTCTCCACGGCGGCTCCCACCGGTTCGGCCACTTTCACAACGGAGTTCGGAGGACAGGGCGCGAATAATACCTGGAGCCTGTTTTCCGACACGCGGGTAATCGAGCCCGGCGCCGCCGGAACAATCGGTTCCTGGTGCCTGAATTTCACGATGCAGGCGAACGCGCATCCCACCGCGACCTCCGTCAGCGGATCGCCGAATCCGGCTTCGTTCACTCCGCCTGCAACTAAGGCCAGCGTAACCCTCACAGCCAACGTTTCCGTTACCGACAGCTCGGGATTGACGGTGAACGCAGGCACGGTTACCTTCGTCGACGGCAGCACCAACCTTGGTTCGGGCACGGTTACGAATGGCGTGGCGACGCTGAACACAACACTGGCTGAAGGCACGCATCAGATCGTCGCCACGTACAGCGGGACCAATACCGGAACCGAGTTCGGCATCAGTACCGGGAAATACGACCAGCGCATCGACCAAGCCACCATTATTCCCGCCTCGGGTTCGGGAGCGGGGCCGTACACTTACTGCAATTCCGGCCCAATTACGGCTCCGGGGCTGGGCGCCGACGCCGGCGCAGCTGCGCCGTATCCGTCAAATATATTTGTAACGAACCTGCCCGGCACGGTGAATGCCGTGACCGTCAGATTGAACGGGTTCAGCACCAAAGATCAGGGCGATCTCCTCTCCTTGCTCGTTGGCCCGGGCGGCAACAACCTCGACTTCTTCTCACTGACGGGCAGCAACGTCTCCAACGCTCCGTCGCCGTTCAACCTTACCTTCTCCGACTTAGCGGGAAGCAATATCCCGGAAGGCAGCAGCGGGAATCTCACGTCCGCTGGTACGTTCAAGCCGACGAGCTACAACTCCGTCCCGCCCCTTAGCACCGCCATCACGTACCCGCAATGCCCGCCCAACGCACCCAATTGCGCCAGCCCGCCGGTGGGACCGCCGCTGCCTTCGAATCCATTCACTCCGACCAACAAGGCTGCAACCGCCGGGACCAGCATTCTGGGCAACGCGAGTGCGGCGGGAGTTTTTGGCGGCACCACTTCCAGCACCTATAACGGAAACGGGACCTGGAGCCTCTACCTGAATGACGGCGGCCCCACTGGAGGCGGCGAGGCGAGCTACCTTACGGGCGGCTGGTGCGTCAGCCTTACTCAGAATCTGCCAGCGGTGCAGGTGACCATTCCCGCTACCGGCAGTGTCACTCAGGGCCAGCAGGGCGTGCCTTTCACAGTCGACATTAAGAACAACGGAACCGGCTCCACGGGCGACCCGACGGGCGGCAAGAATCCGTTGACCGTCACCGATACGCTGAACTCGGCCTTCTCTTATGCGAGCGGCTCCGGCACGGGCTGGAGCTGCTCGGCGACAGGACAAACGGTGACCTGCACGAACGACTCCACCGTGGCCCAGGGCAGCAGTTACCCCGAACTGACGATCGACGTGAACGTAAGCCCGACGGCGAGCACCACGCCTGTCACGAATCAGGTCTCGGTGAGCGGTGGCGGAGCGACTCCCACAACTTCCAGTACCGACATGATCACCATTTTGCCTGCTCCAGTGCTGTCGGTTGCGAAGAGCCATACCGGGAACTTCACGCAGGGCCAGACCGCGCAGTGGAATATCACTGTATCCAACACGGCACCGGTAAGCAGCATGACCTACGGCACGATCACGGTGTCGGACACGCTGCCCACCGGCTACACGCTCAATTCCTTTGTGGGAACGGGCTGGAGTTGCAGTGGCCCGAGCACAGTCACCTGCACATCTACGGGGGGAATAGCCGGCGGGGGTAATTCGGTCATCAACCTCACCGTGAACGTGCCGGCCACTTCCCCGGTCTCGGTAAGCAACACGGCGAAAGCGTATGGTGGAGGCGACCTCACCCATACCAGTTTGGGTACCGCCGCGTCGGGAACTGACACCGTAACCGTAATCCAGGTGCCGGCCAGCGTGACCATCAGTGGCGGTAACAACCAGTCGGCCACAATAAACACTGCGTTCACTACGGCTCTATCTGCGACGGTGAAGGACGCCAACTCAGTGGTCATCCCCTCATACAACGTGAACTTTACCGCCAACCCCGGAGGCAACGGACAGAGCGGGACGTTCTCCAACTCCACCGGCACGATCCAGATCGCGACCAACGGATCCGGCATCGCCAGCGCGGGTGTCACCGCCAATAGCAGGGCGGGCTCCTATACTGTTACCGCGGCGGCGGGAAGCGTATCGGCGACCTTCAACCTGACTAACACTCCCGGTCTCCCGATGAACATCGCGCTGACCAGTGGGAGCGGCCAAAGCGCGACGATTCGCACAGCGTTCTTGAACCCGTTGGTCGCCACGGTGACCGATTCGGGCGGAAACTTGCTGTCCGGTGTGACGGTAACCTTCAGCGCACCCACGGGGCTTACTGCCAGCCTCGCCTTCTCCAACGCATCGACTACCATCAGCGCAACCACCAATAGCCTCGGGCAGGCAAACTCCGGAACGATGACAGCCAACGGCGTCCCTGGCGGTCCTTACAACGTGCAGGCCAGTTCCGGCTCCGCCCTGAACACCTTTCAGCTGATCAACCTTGGCAAGTCGCAGACGACGATTGCATCGCTGACCGCAACGGCCGCGACGATCGATGTCTTCGGCTTTGGCTTCACGGCGCCCAGCGGTCAGCTTGCCTTCACGGATGTGACGTCGGGCAATCCCGTCACGGCTCCGGTGACGCTCAATACTTCTACGGCCGCGACGGCCCTGACCACGCAAGTGACTACGAGCACCGGGACAAACACACTTCCGTGCTGGACTGAGCTGGCCGACGTCAACGGTGACGGAATCCTCGACCTGATTACCTCGCTCTACAACACGGATTCGGTGACAGTGCAGCTGGGCAATGGCGACGGCACCTTCCAGGCGGCCACGAGCTACCTGATTGCGTCGGGATTCGGTCCGGCAGAGGTTCATGCCGCCAGTCTGGGCAGCGGCACAAGCAGCAGTGCGGTGGATCTGATCGTCGGCAGCTTCAATGTCAATCAAATTGCGGTGTTGGTGGGCAACGGCAACGGAACTTTCCAGAGTCCGGCGTTTTACACCGTCGGCACCTCGACCAACACTCCTACCTCGCTAACCGCTGGCGACTTTAACCATGACGGCAAACTCGACGTGGCTACCGCCAACACCTATAACAACACCGTCAGCATTCTCTTAGGCACTGGGAGCGGCGGCCTCACATTGCAGAATCCACCGATCAACGTCGGGCGCGTTCCGGAAGCCATTCGCGCGGGCGACTTCAACGACGACGGTTATTCCGACCTAGCTGTGGCCAACTACTCGGACGGAACGGTCACTACCCTTTTGAACAACCAGAACGGCACATTTACTGCCACCACGAAAAGCGTGGGCAGCGGGGCGGGGTCCGGCCCGCAGGCGTTGGCCATCAACGGCAGCGGGAGCAGCCTGCTACTGGCGGTCGCCAACTACAAGGACAACAGCGTCAGCGTGATGAAGAGCAACGGCAGCGGCGCATTCGGTACACAGACGATCGTTAAGGTTGGCAAGGGACCGGACGATGTGAATTTTGCCGATCTCAATGGGGACGGCATTCAGGACCTGGTCGTGTCGAACTACACGGATGGCACGGTCAACCTGGCGTTGGGAAGCTCCGGTGGAACCTACTCCGTGCTCAGCCCGTTCAAAGTTGGCAATAACCCGTACTCGGCCGCGGTCGGCGATCTCGACCTCGACGGTACGCCGGATGTCGTCGTCTCCAACTGCTTCAGCAACAATACAGGTGTCCTGTTAGACGGGACCCAGATCTCGGTGCCGTATACCGGACTGTCCCTCACCGCTGGACACACGCTCCACGCCACCTATACTCCAGACGGCGCCAGCAAATATGGATCCAGTACTTCCCCCAGCGTCACTGCTCCATAATAGTCATTATTAAGAAAAAGGAGATTCAACCGGAATCATGATCGATCGTAATGAAGAGAAACCATCTGCGAGCCAGGATACGACGCCTCGGTCTTCCCCCGAATCTGGCAATTCGCCGGAGACTCAGAGTCGTCGCGAACTGATCGAACGATATGGCAAGTATGCGATTGTAGCCGCGCCCTTGCTGGTCTTCGTGTCGAAAGCCCGTGCCATTCACAGCAAGCCTTAGGCACGACAGAGATGCCACTGCGAGCCATACTATGCAAGCCAGTGGCATTGTCTAACGCCATCCGCAGTTCCCATCCCTGCAAACTGTCAATCTAAGAAATATGGTGGAGGCGGCGGGAGTCGAACCCGCGTCCGAAATCGTTGTCAACAAAGAGAGGCTCCATGCTCAGTCGAGTTCCGGAGGTTTCGCTTTGCGCGCTCAGAACCGACAAGATGCGCGCATCGCTAGTCCGTGGATCTCGTCCTTATAGCCCGTACCCAGCCATAAGAACCAGCCTGCTGTGCGACGTCCCTTCGAAGCCCACAGGCGAAGCCTGCGGGGGACGGCAACTTAATTAATTAAGCTGCGTATGCCAGTTGATGATCGGCAATTATCATTTTGCGAGCGATTACGGGTGCCCACACCCCGGCATGCCTCTTTGCCGCAAGCGATCCCGTCGAAACCGTGACGCCCCCATCGTGCGGGAACCCCGTTGAGCCTGGGGTCGATACCTTGCAACTCTCTTTATCTTACTCCTGTCTGCAGTAGTGGTCATCTTGGGGGTACCCCCTCCCCCAGTCCAATCATTCTGCCTCATTTTCTTCATCTGATTGATTCTTTGAGACTTAATTTTGTACTGTGCGGCTATCTGATTGTAATCAGATTACTTGATCTATCTTATTGATTCCAGACGACATTCTGACGTACTGCGATAGTTTTCTCCATCTCATTGATTCTCCGGGACTTAACTTTGGACTGGATCGCTATCTGATTGTAATCAGGCTATTTAACTGATCCTGCAAGCGGCGCTGCGCCTGCTTCTCTCAAGTTATCGTTCGAATGAGACTGGCTGCGAATTTCTCCAGTTCCTCGTAGCTGAAGCTTGGGCACAAATGAAAAAGCCGCCGGTTCGGGCGGTCCTTTGGGGAATTCTAGTCTCTACTTCTATTTTATCGAATCGGCCGAAATTGTCGGCCAGTTCGTTGCTCTTTGAAATGATGGGGTTGCGGCCAGTTGCTGCTTACAGCGAAAAGCCGCTGGATGCTTCTCGCTAAGACGATGAGGCCGGTTGGCGTTGTTGAAAACAAAGCTCACGGTCACATTTCTGAACACTCGCCGACATCCCGTTACTGATGTGCGATAGTCATGGACAAGGCAGGCTTTTGCACGACATCATTCCGCAACGAGGAGCTTTTGATGGACCGTCGTCAATTCGCAGCTCGCTCTCTGGCCGCAACCGCGGGCGTTGCACTCAATCCCTGGCGTAGCTATGCCGCCAACCAGCCTCCGCAAATCAGACGCCCGGAGCTGTATCTGACTCGTTAATCAAAGAAGCGCGATTCCCCGAAGGTTTCCTTTGGGGAGTTGCAACAGCGTCCTATCAGAACGAAGGCGCCTGGAATGAGGATGGCAAAGGCGAATCGATCTGGGACAAATTTACTCATACGCCTGGGAAAGTGAGAGGAGCGTGACAGGCGACGTCGCCTGCGATCAGTACCACCTCTACCCACAAGACATAGCACTGGCCAAACGTCTTAATCAGAAGAGCTATCGATTTTCAATTTCGTGGCCACGGATTCAGCCAACCGGAATCGGAACCCCAAACATGAAGGGAGTGGATCACTACAGCCGCTTCGTCGATGCTCTTCTCGCAGCTGGAATCCGTCCATGGTGCACCATGTATCACTGGGATCTTCCGCAAGCCCTCGAAGATCGCGGTGGCTGGCCGAACAGGGAGTTGGCCAACTATTTCGCCGACTACGCCGGTATCCTCGCCAAGCATCTCGGTGACCGCATTACGGTTTGGGCACCCTTCAACATGCCCTGGGCCATTGCCTTCATGGGATACGCGGCTGGTGCATTTCCGCCTTGCCGAACAAGCTTCAGCGATTTCCTGAAGGCGGCTCACACGCTGGCACTTGCTCAGGCGGAGGCTCACCGCGCGATAAAAGCCGTCTCTCCGAAAGCAACGGTAGGAAGCGCTTACGAGATGGCTCCCGCGTACCCAAAGACGGACTCGGATGACGACCGCGCCGCCGCCGCCCGGTACCACGCCATGAATAATGTCTTCTTCCTGGAGGCGGCCATGAGTGGCCGCTATCCCAAAGCCTTTGTTGGAGAGCCGCCCTACGACGTGATGGGCTTCAAGGCAGGCGACGAAAAACTGCTCTATGCTCCGCTGGACTGGGTCGGTTTGCACTACTACACACGCCGTATCGTATCCGACGCGAGCAAGGAGAAATTTGAGAGCGGAGGTAATTTCAGCGGCACCGAGATCGAGAACAATTCACCTGGCGGACGCGATCCGTACACACGCATCCGTGCTGCGATGCCCACAGAGGGTCCGCTTACCGATGCCGGTCTGGAAGTGTGGCCACGCGGGATGTACGATCTTGTGACTCAAATCTCAAGGGAGTACAACCATCCCATCATTGAAATCACAGAGAGCGGCTGCAGCTATCTCGATGGTCCAGATGAAGAAGCACATGGCAGCATTCCAGATGGCCGCCGCATCCAGTGGTACCGAGAAACGCTTGCGGAACTTGCTCGCGCAATCGCCGACGGAGCCCGTGTCCGCGCCTTCCACGCCTGGACATTGCTCGACAACTTTCAATGGGCAGAGGGCTACACGGAACGATATGGATTGATCTACACAGATTTCCGAAACCAGAAACGCACGATAAAAGACTCTGGATATTGGTACGGTCGAGTCGCTGCCTCAAATCGACTCAACGTGTGAGGCCACTCGGGAAGAGATCACAATCTGGACGATTGGTAACAGGAAACGCCCCTTCGTCCGGCGATCGCCTGCACTCCGCTGGGACGCATCCTCGATGAGACGTGCCTTTCAGAGATTCGCTGAGCGGCCTTCGACTGGGCTCGAAGTGACTGCCATCAGCGACGTCGACCCAACTCGCCTGACTGCTCTGGTCAGCGTCATCGAGAAAGCACAGACAGGAAATCACAGTCAGGGGAACTGATTCGACCCTGCATCGCCGTTAATCGCTCGTTGTTGCAGTTTCGGGTAGGATCGGGGAATAATGACTTCTGCCTTGCCCGCGCAATTACGACGTCTCATTTCGGGCGAATGCCAATGGGGGATCGATCGATGACAAACGAAAAACGCAGACTGGATGAAGCTCGCTCGAAAGAACAACCATGGAAGAAATGGGGTCCCTATCTGAGTGAACGGCAATGGGGAACCGTGCGTGAAGACTACAGCGAGGACGGGAACGCCTGGAACTACTTCACTCACGATCAGGCGAGGTCGCGGGCGTATCGCTGGGGTGAAGACGGTCTGGCGGGCATTTCCGACGATCACCAGATTCTCTGTTTTGCGCTGGCTCTGTGGAACGGCAAGGACCCGATCCTGAAGGAGCGGCTCTTTGGGCTGACGAACAGCGAAGGCAATCACGGCGAGGACGTCAAAGAGTACTACTTCTATCTGGACAGCACGCCTACGCACTCCTACATGAAATATCTCTATAAGTACCCGCACGCGGCGTATCCGTATGGGGATCTCATCGAGACAAACCGTCATCGCGGCCGCGCGGCGCTGGAGTATGAGTTGCTCGACACCGGCGTCTTCAACGAAGACCGTTACTTCGACGTCTTTGTTGAATACGCCAAGGCGGGACCGGACGATCTGTGCATAAGGATCAGCGTTGCAAACCGTGGACCCGAGGCGGCCACGCTGCATCTGTTGCCGACGCTGTGGTTCCGCAATACATGGTCGTGGGCAGTGGAGGGCGGCGTCAAACCCATACTGGCAGCTGGGCAGATTAAGGGCGCGACCGTGATCTCGGCTCATCATACTGAACCGGTCTCCCATGAAAACTTCCCCGACTACAAGCTGTACTGCGAGGGCGATGCTCCTTTGCTGTTCACCGAGAACGAGACCAACAAGGCGAGACTTTTCGGCGAACAGAACGCTTCTGCTTACGTCAAGGATGGCATCAACGACTTCGTCGTGAGCGGTAATACGCAGGCGGTGAACCCGGCCGGGCTAGGGACCAAGGCGTGCCCGCATTACATCCTGAACGTCGGCCCCGGCGAAACCCAGGTTGTGCGCCTGCGTCTGACGCAGCCCATTCAGGGCCAGCCGGAAAGTCCCTTCCAGGACTTCGACGAAATCTTCGCCACGCGCCTTAAGGAGGCGGATGAATTCTACGAAAGTGTCACGCCGCCCAAAGTCATGGCCGACCCGGATCGCGCCATGGTGATGCGACAGGCGCTGGCCGGCATGCTCTGGAGCAAGCAGTATTTCTACTACGATCTCAGCAAGTGGCTGAAGGAACACAATGTCGGTCCATGGTCATCGCCCGAGGTGCGCAGCAAGGTGCGCAACAGCGAGTGGTTCCACATGGACAATGACGACATCATTTCGATGCCGGACAAGTGGGAATACCCGTGGTATGCGTCTTGGGACCTGGCCTTTCACATGCTGGCGTTCCAGCAGGTGGACTCGGATTTTGCGAAGTCGCAACTCGACCTGATACTGCGCAACGATTATCTTCACCCCAACGGGCAAATGCCGGCCTATGAGTGGAACTTCGGCGACGTCAATCCGCCGGTGCATGCGTATGCCACCATGCAGATTTACATGACGGACAAGGAGCGAAACGACGGTCAGGGAGACCTGGCGTTTCTCGTCTACGCGTTCTCCAAACTCCTGGTCAACTTCACCTGGTGGCTCAACCGCAAGGACCGTTCAGGAAACAACGTGTTTGAGGGCGGATTCCTCGGTCTGGACAACATCGGTGTGTTCGACCGCAGCTCGCCGCTGCCTACAGGCGGATATCTGGAGCAGGCTGACGGGACCGCGTGGATGGTCTTCTTCAGCCAGCAGATGCTGCGCATCGCAGTGGAACTCGCGCAGCATTACCCGGCCTTTGAGGAATTCGTCGTCAAGTTCTTCGAACACACCATGTGGATTGCCGGGGCGATGGACCGGATGGGCGAACGTCAGGACAAGATGTGGGACGAAGAGGATGGTTTCTTCTACGATGTGCTTCGTCTGCCCAATGGCCAGGCTTTCCGTTTGAAGGTGCGATCCATGGTCGGCCTTTTGCCGCTGGCGGCGGTGGCGATCTTCGAGGATGGCACGCTTGAAAAGATGCCAACAGCCCGAAAGCGTATCGAGGAGTTTTTAGAGAGCCACCCCGAACTCGCGGTAAACCTTCACATGCCGGCCACGCCGGGCCTGGCGGGCAGACGCATGCTCGCCACTGTGAACGAAGACAAACTGCGCCGCATTCTCGCGAAGATGCTCGATGAGAACGAGTTCTTAGGTCCGCATGGCATCCGCGCGCTGTCGCGCTACCACCAGGACCATCCCTTTGTTTTCGGCCTTAGCGGCCAGGAGTATCGCGTTGCTTATCTGCCCGGCGACTCTGACAGCGGGATGTTCGGCGGGAACTCCAACTGGAGAGGACCGGTGTGGATGCCGGTTAACTTCCTGCTTTACCTTTCCCTCGTGCGGCTGGGCGCTTATTATGGTGACTCCTTCAAGGTGGAATGCCCTACCGGTTCGGGGAAACAGCTGACATTGTTCGAGGTCGGGCAGATGCTGGCCGAGCGCCTCATTAGTACATTTGTTCGCGACGGCTCGGGACGCAGGCCGGTGTTTGGCGGCACGGAGAAATTCCAGACCGACCCGCATTGGCGAGACAACATCCTTTTCTACGAGTACTTCCACGGCGACAACGGCGCCGGTATCGGTGCGAGCCACCAAACAGGATGGACGGGCTGCATTGCACGGATCATTCAGGCAAACGGAGCTTTCACCGAGGACATGCTCGGCGAGCGGAATCTCGAGCGGCTTGTGATCAAAATGGGCCAGGCTATTACAGGCGAACCCGTAGTAACTCCTTAAGGGGAATTCGCGACCGGAACCAGAGCGATATTTGGCGGGAGGCAGCGGCAGAAATTGTGATCTCCGGTGCGCACGTAATCCTGTACAGCAAGGACGCGGAGGCCGACCGCGCGTTCTTCCGGGATGTCCTCGGATTTGCATCCGTGGACGCGGGTCACGGATGGCTGATTTTCGCTCTGCCTCCAGCGGAAGCTGCTTTTCATCCCGGCAGCGACAGCAGCACCTGCGAACTCTATCTCATGTGTGACGATCTGAATGCCGAGATCAAGGCGCTCGCAAAGAAGGGGATCGTGTGTTCAGAGGCGCAGGAAGTCAGATGGGGTTCAATTACCAAGATTCGGCTTCCCAGCGGCGGCGGAGGTCGGTTTGTACCAGCCGAAGCATCCAACAGCACTGGGCCTGAGCTCAAACTGACAAGCGCCTCCAGGGCACTCTGCATCTCAATACAGGGCGGCGCCTTTGCTGCCCCGGCTTGCAATCCCGATGTTGGCAGGCACCACTCGTTCAGGTATCTCCTGAAACATTTAGCTGTAACAATCTATCCATGGTCACTCAACTCTCCCCCAACCCTTCAGCGAGTGCTCCACGCCGTCGTGCTCCCAGCAGGACCAGACTTGTGGTTCTCCTCGTCCTGGTTGCGGTCCTGGTCCTTTGCATTGCATTCTCGTGGACGACCCGGGACGCCATGGCGCACCTTCCTTTCCTCTACCAGCAGAACAAGTCCTGGAATAGCGCTGGCGCCCAGAAGGGCATCGTAGATCAGAGTCCCTGGTTGACTGCTCGGGCTCTCACGCCGCTCGCAGTGAGCGCCGAAGAGCGCCAGTATGCGCGCGAGGCTGAGCGTCTGGCCGACCACGAAGTGGATCAGGCGTTCGCGACGGCGCTGCGCCAGGCTGCCGCTCAGCGAATGACCCTTACCGGCGAGGCGCTGGCGCAGTCCCAGAAAGTCGCGCAGTTCCAGGAGACGGTAAAGGAAGATCAGGCGCGAGTGCAGAGCCTGATTGCGGCTAACACATCTGCCGCGGCGAAGATGAACCTCAACCAGGCGCCATCCGGCACCGACGATCTGGAGATTGCCAAGGCGCAGCTGGCTCTCGATCAGGACGAACTCGCGGATGCGCAGCAGGATTTAGCCCGTGCGTCCGGCGATCAGCGCGCTAAAATCCAACAGGAGCTCGCGGCGCACCAGGCGGCTACGAGCAAATACGAAGCGCAGTTTGGCGATCAGGGACAGATCGCGGTCATCTCGGCGCGGCGATACGCCACACTGGCGGGACGCATCGGAGCCTGGTTCGCGCAACGAAGCCGATACCAGCTGATTGAGCAGGCAAGGCGGCAGGCGCAGTCGGACGCCTCCAGCCTTACCGCTCAGCACAATGCCCTGGAAACGCAGGCCAATATAACCTCGGCTGCGTCCAGCGCAACACCGGATACCGAGTCGAGACTTGTCAGCCTGCGAGCGAAGAGCCAACAGCGCCAGCTTCTCAGCATTTATGACGACCGGATTCAGACGCAGCAGCAGCTCGCTGCCGTTTACGGCAAGTGGGCGGACCAGGTGCTTCTGCAGCACAGGATCCTGCTGCATCTTATCCTGCAGTCGCTCTCGCTGATCGCCGTTATCCTCATTGGCGTCATTCTGTGCAACGAGCTTGTGCGCCGCTTCATGGATCGTCCCACGCTTGATGGGCGGCGCATGCGCACACTGCGCACGCTTACGGAACTCGGCGTGCAGTTCCTGGGCCTTCTGCTCATCCTGCTCGTCATCTTCGGCGTGCCAGCGCAGATGACCACAATCCTGGGTCTCGCTACCGCCGGACTCACGGTCGCTCTGCAGGCTTTCATCCTGGCTTTCCTTGGGTGGTTCATTCTGATGGGCAAGAACGGCATTCGCGTCGGCGACTGGGTGGAGATCAACGGCGTTGGAGGCGAAGTGATCGAGATCGGTCTCTTCCGCACGACGATGCTCGAAACCGGCAACTGGACAGACAAAGGGCATCCGACCGGACGCCGGGTTACTATCCTCAATAATTTCGCCATCAGCGGGCAGTATTTCAACTTCTCCACTGTCGGCCAGTGGCTGTGGGATGAGATCTCGGTCAGCGTTCCGGCATCAAGCGACACCTATGCGGTGGTGGAACTGATCCACAAAGCAGTTGTCGAGGAAACCGAAAAAGATGCAAGGCGTGCCGAAGAAGAATGGAAGCAAGCACTGCGGCGAAGCGGTCTGAGCCAATTCAGCGCCACCCCTTCGGTAAATCTGCGGCCTGCCGCATCGGGAGTCGATCTGGTCGTGCGCTATGTTACGAGCGCCTCAGAACGCTACGACGTGCGGAACCGCCTGTACAAACGAGTGGTTGATATCCTTCATCAGTATGCACCGCTTCCATCGGGGGCCGATACGCCTCCTGGGTCCGATATGGTACAGCAGGGAAGCGACCGCTGACGGCTGCTGCAGCCTTGCCTAGGAACCGCCGAGCTGGTCGAGGTCGATCTGTTCGTATTCCTTGCGCTCGATGCCATCTCGGATCTGCTTCGGCGTTTTGCCGAGCTGCGTCATCTTATAGGCGTACGCGCCCTCCTTTGCGCAGGTGGTGCAGATTGAGCCGTGTGTGCCCTCGAAGCAGCTGTGCAGGCTGGTGTGTCCCAGGGCCTTGTCGCAGCGGCAGTAGCAGGGAAGCTGATACAGCACATTCGGCACCTTCGCCGCCTGCTGGTACACTTTCACTTGCCACGGATAGCGGAAGTACGGGCCGGTGAGTTGGCTGCCCGACAGCACGGCGGGGAGCTCTGCTCCGTGGGCCGGCGGAGCGGGATGGTAGGCCGGAATATCGTCGGCCGGATTGGACCATTGGGCATATCCGGCGACTGTCGCCAATCCCAACGCCAGACTCAGAAGAACCTGCTTCATTCGCACCTCTCCACGACCATCGTATACCTGGACCATGGTATACCGATCTCGGCTGCGTCCGGGAGATGGGGAGATCATTGAACCTTGTAGTGGGATCATGCGGCCAGCGCGCAAAAAAAAGGCGGCACGAACGGTAAATTGTCCGTGCCGGGAGGCCAGTGACGCAACTTGTAAAAAAACTCGCTAAATCAGATCGGGAGCCCCGCTCAACGCAACCTGACTGTTTTGCCTCTACTCATTCGATGCACATACTGACTCTAGGAAGCTACTTTTTTTTGGTAGTCGCCTCGCAAGCCCTATGCATCTAACTTGCAGTTCAAACTCCATTGAGTGTACCCGGAAATCATGCAATGCACAAGTCTCATTTATTCTGAACCCAGACTATTGACCATAGTTGCCGTCTGCTCGTCATTTTGTCATTCTTTGGGACACGGGACCCTGGGTCCCTCAATGCATCCTCTAACCCCATCCAGTTCAATATTATGACCTCGCACAACTCAACCGACTCGATCGCTCCTCAGCCCGAATCCCCGAACCGTTCCCCCGGCCGTAAGCTCTGGCAGACCGTATTGTTGCTGGCCGGGTCAGCCGCATTCGGCGGGTTGGCGGTTGCCTTCTGGAACCGAAAAACGCTAACCGAGATGCGAAAGCAGACGCCGGAGCCGCCTCATCGCACCGTTGGTAGAGAAGACGACATATATTGACGGAAAGTTTCAGGGCAGCAGAAACGGCAGCAAAGGCAGCGCAGATTGGCCCGCCTGGCAGACAAGTCAGGTCAGTAGGGCTTCGATGGATTCGGCCAGGTCGAAATCCCGTTGGGTGAGGCCGCCGGCATCGTGCGAAACCAGCGCCAGGCGCACCTTGTTGTAGCGGATATCGATGTCCGGGTGATGACCGGCAGCTTCCGCCTTGCCGGCTACGGCATTAACGAAGTTTATCGCAGCCACGAAATCAGGAAACTCTGCCTTCCGGACGATCTCGTCCTGATCTTCCTTCCAGTCGGGCAGCAATTTCAGTCTTTCGCGAACATCGTCCCTACTTAGAATTGGCATTGCGCCTCCCGTGGGGGTTGAGAGCACACTCCGTTAGCACATTCTACATACTCGTCAGCGAGTTCTATTGGATGAAATCGTCACTGGTTTCGACCGTGCCGGCGAATGACAGCGGCGAGAAGCGTCCATGATTGCTGATTTCCTTCCGCAAATCTTCCCAGAGTCGATTCGGCATCTCCAGATACACCCTGACCACGCGCGGATCGAACTGCGTTCCGGAACAGCGCTGAATTTCTTCGCGGGCGGCATCGAACGATCTCGCGTGGCGATAAGGCCGATCGGAGGTGATGGCGTCGAGAGTGTCGGCAACTGCGAAAATACGCGCGCCCAGCGGAATCTGATCGCCTACCAATCCACGCGGATATCCACTGCCGTCGAAGTGCTCCTGGTGGCTGTATACGATTTCAGCGGCATCGTGCAAAAAAGGGATCTTGCGCAGCATCTGATAGCCACGCGCGCAATGCTCGCGCATCATGGACTGCTCCTGACCGTCGAGCTTGCCGGCTTTCAACAGAATTGCGTCGGGAATCGCCATCTTGCCGATGTCGTGCAGGAAGGCGCCGCGCGCCATGGTGCGAATCTGCTCGGCCGACACGTCCATGGCCCGCGAGAGGGCGATGGTGTATGCGGTCACGCGCTTGGAATGGCCCTCGGTCTCGGCGTCCTTCAGGTCGAGTGCGTCGCCGAGCGCCTCGAGAGTGATGTCGTAGGAGCGTTCGAGGTCGTTCATGGCATGGCGAAGCATTTCGGTGCGCGCAGTCACCAGTTGCTCCAGGTTGTAGCGGTATACGGAGTTCTGCTGCACCAGGCGGCGGTATTCGAGCGCTCGCCTCACGGTGGTGAGCAACTGCTCCCGCTCGAATGGCTTCAGCAGGTAGTCGTACGCCCCTTTGCGCATGGCGGAGATGGCGACGCTTATGTCATGAATGGCGGTAACCATGACCATGGGCGTGTCGGGCTGGACCTCGCGAGCCGCGCTCGAGTAGACCCCATGCCGTCGAGGCCGTTCATCATGATGTCGGACAGGATGAGATCGTAAGGCGGATCATTCACGAGGTGCTGGATGGCCTCAAGTCCATCCGCGGCCAGCACCAGTGGAATAGTTCGACTTCTCCAGCATGGCAGCCATAACAGTCCGCACATACGGTTCGTCATCGACGATCAGGATTCGTTCCGACGCCATCTCTCTCCGCCACGAGAATGCTGATTCGCTTGATTGCTGATTTGATACCTCTTGCAGCTCAGCTTGCTGGAAGGCGGATAGCCGGGTTCAGCTTTCGATCTTACAATCGCCAGGAAAGAAATCGATCCTTAACTGATCGCTTCCCGGCGCGGTCTCCACTACGGGCTGTAATTCGCCAAAAGGCTGGCCAACCCAATTATGAACTAATGCTTCTAAAGGTATAACGTCGTTGAAATTCAGCAAAGTGCGAAATTTCAACCTCGGCCCCCGGCTTCCCGAAGTAATCAATTGGTATACATTGAATACAGAGGCGGACTTGTTCGAATCCGACGCGATCGTTCATAAAAATCCAGTGAGTATTGTAGCTCCCCGGCAGGTGATGCGGCCGGAGGCGGACGTGCAGCGCGATGTCTACGACAGCCATCGTCATCGCGTTTTTGCACTGGGCTTTTACATGACCGGCAACGAGCTGGAAGCCGAAGAGATATTGACCGGGACCTTTGTTCAGGCTTTTCGCACAGAGGCAGTCCCGCAGGCCGAGCACGTAGACGCTGCGCTGATCGAAGAGCTGCGGCAGCGCTTCCCCCTCGGTGAAAACGAGCCGGCCGCTTCCGTCACGCGCGGACTCGTTCCGACTGGGATCTATCCGGCCAGAACGTTCGCCGCACCGATTTAGAGGAAGCGATTCAGACCTTGCCCGCGACCGAACGGCTTCTGTTCCTGCTGCGTGATGTCGAAGGATATTCGCCGGCAGCGATCTCGCAGCTTCTGCAAATACCCGAATCCAAGGTGCACCGCTCGCTTTTCTCGGCGCGCATACGGCTGCGCCAAACGCTGGCGGCGGCGAAGGCCGACCAGCGCGAAGCAGCGTGAGCTTTAAACTCTTTTTACCGTCCGAGCAGAGAGCCCACATTTGACATGAGGCGGTTGCCGGCAATGCCCCAGGGACCCAGCGCCAGCAGATAAAGCAAAGTAGCGGCATATGCAGGAATACCCGTCCATTCGGTGAGCGACTTTGTGCAGGTCGGGCACGTCGGGGGAATCCGCAACGCGAGCGGTGGACCGGTAGACCAGCAGAAGATACAGCGAAACGTTGATACACAGCGCTGAGACCCAGCGCATCACATCGTGTCCCAATAGCGAAAGCACCAGCGGGGCAGCGAAGACCAGCATGAGGCATCGGGAGTGGAGGATGGAATAGCGGCGAAAACGCATGCCGTGCGGGTAAGCCTCCAGAGAACAATGCCGTAGGGAACGATAGAGCCAGCGTGAGCAGGATAGAACCGACGACCTTCGGAGTGTAGAGGTGACGGACGAAGTCGAGCTGATCGCGAAGGGAACACTCAGGACGAGGAAGACGGTGCCGTCGACGTGTATATCCGTGCGCTGCTGCGCAGCGGTGACCCATTCGTCGGATCGCCGGGCAGCTTTCCGAAATGGATGATGGCCATGAAGCTCCGAGCACCAGGGCGAAGTGGCTGCGGCCCACCGGACGCTGAGACGGCGGCGGTGGACGAGGTCGGCGGCAAGCACCAGGATCAAAGGGTAGAACATCAGGGCGAAGGCTTCATGGATGAGCAGGCCGACGATGGTGGTCGCCGTGGCGATGGCCAGGCCGAGGAGGTTGCCGAGGCGGGCGAGCGCGAAGGCGCCGATGAGGAAGTGCAAGGTAGAGAAAGTTGTCGAGCTCGCCGTCCATATAGGCCATGTGCGGCAGGAAGGCAGGCGCGGCCAGCAGGAAGGCGGCGAAGCGGCGTTCCGCCAGAGATCCCAAAGAGTATGCGACGAAAGGCCAGCGCAGTCAGCGAGCAGATCAGAACGAAGTGCGCTACCTCGATGCCATGGATCCTGCGCGAAGAGAGGAAGCCGACCCGCGAGAAGAGCTCGCCGACCAGGGCGCGACGGAGAAACCCGTGCTGGTAGGTGGCGAACCAATGCGGAAGGTCCGTAGGTGCGGCTCGCCGATGGGTGCCGAGGAACGGTAAGGCACAGGACGAACGGAAGCAGGCTAAAGCCCAGGCTGGGGAAATCCCACCTTTGCAGGTGACTGCGCAGGAACGCCATCCCTCGAAAGGGAAGCCTGGCACCGTGTATTCAAGCCCAGTTGCATGGTTCCGATATGTTTTTTCCAGGCTGGCCGGTGTTGGCAATGAAGGGCTCCCGGATTGCAGCCTAACAAATCCAGGCGATTCAGCTTATCGCACAAATGAGTGAGTACCTTAGAGTTAAGTCCACATTGGCACTTTAGGGTAAGAAGGGGCCAGGGTGAAATCATTTGTTAGCGCCGGCTCACCGGCACTCGCTTCATGGCTTTGAGGGTTTCCCGCGGCGATTCTTCGCCCAATCCGGCTTGGTCATCTGGCGCGCCCGCCCGAACGCCAGCGCATTTGCGGGTACGTCTTCCGTGAGGGTCGACCCGGCGGCGATGTAAGCTCCTTCGCCGATCACGATCGGCGCGACGAGAGTCGTATCGCTGCCCACGAAGACGCTGTCGCCGATGACCGTGAGGTGCTTGCTTACGCCGTCGTAGTTGCAGGTGATGGTGCCGGCGCCAACGTTTACCCCGCTGCCGATCTCGGAGTTGCCCAGGTAGGAGAGGTGATTCGCCTTCGAGCCTTTGCCTATTTTCGACTTCTTGGTTTCGACGAAGTTGCCGACGTGCGCACCCTCGCCGATATCGCTCTCTGGCCGAAGGTGAGAGAAGGGGCCGATGAGAGCGCCCGTTGCGACGCAGGAGTCGGCTATGATGCTGCCCTGCCGCACCAGCACGCCATCGGCGAGCGTTGAGCTCTCGATGATGGAGTAGGAGCGAACGCGGCAGTCTTCGCCGATCTTCGTCTTGCCGAGCAGCTGCGCGAAGGGCTCGATGATAGTGTCGGCGCCGACCTCTACATCCGCATCGATGACCGTAGTCTCGGGACGGAGGATCGTCACGCCCTGGGCCATCAATTTGCGCGCGGTTTCGAGGCGCAATTCGCGGTCGAGGTCCATCATTTCGGCGATGGTATTGGCGCCAAGCACTTCGGTTGGGTTGGTGGCCTCCAGCGCCACGACCCGCTCGCCTGCGGCGACCAGCAGACCAGCCATATCCGTCAGGTAATACTCGCCGTGCGCGTTGTCGGTCTTCAGCTCGGAGATATGCGCGAAGAGCGGCTCAGTTTTGAAGGCGTAGATGCCGGAATTGATCTCGCGCACGCTGCGCTGCTCGGGGGTGAGCGCTTTCTGCTCGACGATCGCCTTCACCTCAGGCGAGTCGGCCTTCTTGCGGAGCACGCGGCCATAGCCGTTCGGGTCGGCGGGAGCAGCGGTCAGTATGGTCATTGCCGCTCGCTGCTCGAGGTGAAAATCGCGCAGCCGGGCAATGGTTTCGGATTTCAGAAGCGGCACGTCACCGGACAGAACGAGTAATTGCTGATAGTCGCGCATGGCAGGCCCGGTGGTCTGGATGGCATGGCCGGTTCCGCGCTGCTCTTCCTGACGGATGAAGCGGACGCCAGTGTCCTTCATTGCTGTTTCGACAAGTGCCGCCTGGTGGCCGACCACAACGTAGATATCCTGCGGCGCGACGATCTGGCTGGCGCTGGCGATGACGTGCCTGAGCAGAGCTTTTCCGCCGATTTCGTGCAGAACCTTCGCGCGCTTCGACTTGAGGCGCGTGCCTTTGCCTCCGGCCATGATGACAATTGCTAATTGCATAGGGACAGGGTACAGAAAAACAAGGATCAGAGCACAGGGCTCAGGGCACAGACTTCTGAATCGGCAGACTTGTCATTCTCCGTGCCGGAGGAGTTATTCGCTGGTTGCTGCGCCCTGCGCCCCGCCTCTCAGTTTCCCGGTCCTTCCATCTGCTGCTGCATTCCCGGGGGCGCGGGGATGGTGATGTCGATGGGATGCGGCCGACCCATCTTGAGGTCGGTCAGAGGAGTGTCGAATTGCGATTCATTGCCCACGACCAGCACGGCCATCTTCGTGGGGTCGATATATTTTTTCGCGACACGCTCCAGATCGGCAATGGTCACGGCTTCAATGCCGGCGCGATATTTGGCGAGGAAGTCGGCGGGATAGCCATAGAACTCGAGCGTTACGGCCTCGGTCAGCACCTTTTCCTTGCTGTCGTAACGGAAGATGAAGGAGTTGAGCAGCTGGTCCTTGCCGCTTGTTAACTCCGCGTCGGTGAAGGGCTCCGTTTTGAGCCTGGTGATCTCGTCGAGCATCGCCTGCGTGGCCTTCACCGTGCTCTCGCTCTTGGTCGAAGCGGTGGTGTAGAACATTCCCGGATGATCGTACGATGCGCCGTAGCCGCCGCTTACCGAATAGGCCAGACCCAGCTTCGTGCGCACCTCCTGAAAGAGGCGCGAGCCGAAGCCGCCGGAAAAGATCTCGTTCATCATCAGCCAGCGCGTAGTAAGTCGGGATTGCCGCGCTCGGTGCCCAGGCCCACGATCCATACGTTGCTCTGGTTTACATCGGCCTTGTTCACGAAATAGACGCCGGGCACCGGTCCGGGGAACTCTCCCGAAGGCTTCGGCCAGGCGGCCCGCGCGGTAGGCCTTCGAAGGTCTCGCGCAGTTTCTTTTCCATTACGGAGGAATCGAAGTCTCCTTCGACGGAGATGATGATGTTGTTCGCGATCACGGTCTTGTCGTGCCACGCCTTCAGATCGTTGACGGTCACGGCCATCACGGTCGAGATCTCTGCCTGGCGCGCATACGGACTGTTCTTGCCATAGACGAGCATGGCCGCTTCGCGCTCGGCGATTTCCGAGGCATCGTCATTTCTTCTGATGATGCCGGCGACCGCCTGCTGCTTGGCCAAGCTTCAGCTTTTCATCGCTGAAGGCCGGATGCTCGAGCAGGTCGACGGCGATGCCGAAAACCTGGTCTTCGTCTTTCGTCAGGCACGACCAGGAAACGGATGTGGAATCGATGTCGCCGCCGGTCTCCACCTTTGCCGCCTTGGCTTCGAGCAGATCGTCGAGCTTGTCTCCGTTCATGGTTGGCGTGCCGCTGGTTCTCCAGGTCTCGCCGTAGAGGCCGATGAGGCCGGTCTTCGCCGCCGGTACATCGCGCCCGCCGCCGCGCATGTTGATGGAACCGTAGATGAACGGCAGCTCATGGTCTTCTTCGAGAAGAATCACAATGCCGTTGCTCAGCTCAATCCGCCTGGGCTGCACGGGAGTGAACGGGGCGAGGGGCGGGATGGGGATTTTCGTCCACGGCTCGGGCTGACGGGCAGCCTTTGCGTCGGGCGGAACGACTGACGGTCTGCGGCTGCTGCGAAAATGGCGAAGCCGACACAGCATAGCAGTGTAGCGGCCAGAAGAGACGAGCGACGGGATGAGGTCATCGTGCACCTGCCTGGGCCTGCTGCGGCTGCCTGGGTTCGACGAACTCGATCATTGCGTACGTCCGGTTGTTCTCGACGAAGATCTTGTTCGCCACTCTGCGCACGTCCGCTTTGGTTACCGCATCGATTTTTTGCAATTGATTGAAGAGCTCCCGCCAGTCGCCGTAGCGCTGCTGATAGATGGCCAGCTGCTCGGCGAGTCCCTGGTTATCGCCCAGACCGCGTAGCAGGTCGGCACGGGCGCGGGTCTTGAACATGGCCAGCTCTTCATCGGTTATGTCGCTGGTCTTCAATTTTTCGATCTCTTTATGGATGCCGGTGCGCATCTCTTCCGGCGTGTGTCCCTGGTTGGGCACGGCGGCGAAGGCGAAAAGTCCCGGATACTTGTCACCCGGAAACCCGCTGAAACCCTCGGCCACGGCGGCGATCTGCTGGTCGCGCACCAGTGAGCGATAGAGGCGCGACGTGCGCCCATTCGAGAAAATATCCTGGATCGCGTCATAGACCGCGTCGTCGGGATCGAGATAGTCGGGGCGATGGTAGCCCTCGAGGTACAACGGCTGCGTGGCCTCCTTGATGACGACCGACTTTTCGGCAGTTTGCGGAGGCTCGACTGTCGTCATCTCCTCGGGCTTTGGCCCGGCTGGAATCGCGCCGAAATACTTCTCCAGCACCGGCATGACCTGGCTTGCTTTCACATCGCCCGCAACCGCGATCACGATGTTGGCTGGGACGTAATACTTCTTGTGGAAAGCATCGGCTTCGGTTGCCGTGATCTGGCTCAACTCGCTCTGCCAGCCCACACCGGGCCGGTGGTAGGGATGCGCGACATAGGCAGCTGCCAGAAACTGCTCCTCCATACGGCCGATGGGGTTGGAATCGATACGCATGCGGCGCTCTTCCATGACCACGTCGCGCTCCTTGTAGAACTCGCGCGGCACGGGATTGGCGATACGGTCGCTCTCCATGTAGGCCCACAACTCGAAGCGGTTCGAAGGCATGCTCCAGAAGTATTGCGTTGCATCGAGGCTCGTCTCCGCGTTCAGGCCGGAGGCGCCGTTGGCCTCAGCGATCTCCGTAAACTCATTCGGGATCACATATTGCTGCGCGTCCTTCTGCGCCGCGAGGAAGGCATCGTGCAACTGCTTCAATTTCGCCGGGTCCTGCCCGACCCGCTTGCGATATTCGGCGTCATACGCGGCGTAGGCCGCTTCGACCTTGTCGAGCGCGACTTTCTCGGCGGCGTAGTCGGTCGTGCCGATGTCTTTTGTGCCCTTGAAGGCCAGATGCTCGAACATGTGCGCCAGTCCGGACTGGCCGCCGGGATCGTTCGCGTCGCCCGCATCGACAATCGTGAAGTAGGAAAAGACGGGAGCTTCGGGGCGCTCGCAGACGATCAGTGTGAGCCCGTTCGGCAGTACTTTGACGGTGACGCGCTTCTCAAAATCCGCGAGGAAATGGGTGGGGCTGGCCATGTCCTGGCCAAAACCGTGAGCGGCAATCGCCAGACAGCATCCCAGCGCCAGCCAGCGCGCGGCAGATAGAAATTTCATGAAACCTCGTGAGGGTTGGAATCAATCGCGGCAGTCTTTAGACGTGCGCACACAGATTTGACGCTAACCGGCAACATTCGGGGTGTCAAACCTGGCGCGCGACTCTCCGGCGAAGGCTAACCGCACATGCTGCGTATTGAAATAGACGAGCCACCAGAGCCCTACCAGCGCGAGCGCCGCATCGATGGCGGCCATGGCCAGCAGCGCCGAGGGAATGTCGATCAGGACGGGATGGGTTGCCGAGCCGCTCGGAATTGTCAGGCCGCTGAAATCGTATTTAGCGCGGATGACGAGCAGGCCCGCACTTTGAATGGCGAAGAAACAGAGGTCCATGGCTCCGATGGCCATGATCGAAAAGCGCGCCCACGGCTTCAGCTGAAAGAGCCCGACTACAGTCCAAAAGCACCACACGACTACGGCCAGCGTCAGCAGGTCGAAACACACGAAGAAGATTCTGACCGTGGGAATCTTCGGGATGATTGGATTGTGCTTGAGGAAGAGAGCGCCGATCGACAGCGCTGCGGCCAGCAATCCGAGGCAGGCCATCGAAGCCAACACGATGGCCGCAATACTTACTCCCGCAGGTCTGTCGATCTCTTGCCTGGGCATCTCCGTTTCTCCGCAACCGCACTCAGCTTAACCTCCGGACGGCATTTGATCACGCAAAAAGTGCGTGTCCACGTCGCGGCGAACTTTAGTTGGTGTTCTTAGCAACCGCCGCGTAGTCGGGCATGTAGACCACCAGCCCAAGGCTCGGCAGGGACTTCGAGTATCCGGCGTTGAGCTGCTGTTGGTAGTGGTCGAGCGAGAAATCGAAGGGGTCCGACGGTTCCTTATCGACAAGCTCCAGATCCACATCGTCCATTGTCAGCTTGCCGAATTTCATCCTGCCGCCGTGAAAGTAGATGTAGTTCTTCGCTCCATCCGGTGCTGCCGGCAATGGCGCGCCGGCGGGTCCGAAGACCTGCACCATCTCGTCGCCCGCGATCCGCACTGCGGTCAGTTTGCCGGCAATGCGCGGCGGAGGAAACAACGCCGCGATGGGCAGGATAATGTCGTCGCCCTCGATGTAAAACCGCGATTCCTTCTCCGGTTGAGCTACTTTGTCGAGCTTGATGCCGAGAAAATCCAGAAGGCCCTTCTTCACGACTCCCGCCACTTTCAACTCGGTAAAGTGGAGTCGAATAGCGCTGTCGCTGGCGAGAGAAAGGGCGGCCTTTCCTTCGAAGGGCACGTCCACACCTTTGCGCAGGACTCCTTTGACGGCAACCATTCCGCCATCGAAGCGAATCGTGAGGTTCTTGATTGGAGATTTGGCATGCGGCAGCAGGTACACATTTGTCAGGGTGGTCAGATCCTCCGCTTTCAGATGGGTTTCACCCGACCGAATCTGCAGCGTGAACGATGTTTTATTGTCGAGGGAGACTAACTGGCCGGGCTTGGGAATCATCCACGCGTCCAGGCGAGTGATGCTGAGCATTACGCCGTCCATCACATGAAACTGGGCGTTGCGCACCTGCATGCGCACCGCGCCTGCAACCGGAGGATTTGGGCGAGCAGGCGCAGCCATTGCCCATGCGCTGGACATGAATTAAAGCCAGCATGAATCGAGGAATTAGTTTCATGAAAGAGATCTCCGCAGCGCAGTGAGATAGTTAGATGCAAAGCCACCGCGAACGAATGGCTCTGAGGCTACCGGAGCGATTTATATCTTCGTCAAACGCTCGTGCCATCGGGAGTCGCTTGACCCTCCACTGCGCCGCTGAGTATTCTGCCCCCGTATATGCCCACACTTTCACCCGCGCTATCCGGCGTGCATCTTGATTAACCAGGGGACAAAAACATGAGCGCCGCCGCTGCCGCCAAGGTTCCATTCCTCGCCGCAATTCCGCTGCTGCGCCGTGCGGCGGTCCTCGGAGCCGGGGCTATGGGCTCGCGCATTGCCGCGCATCTGGCGAATGCCGGGGTGCCGGTGTTACTGCTCGACATTGTTCCGCCGAACAATTCTGATCCGAAGATCCGTAGCAGCATCGCGACCAGCGCAGTGGCGGCCTTGCTCAAGGCGAAACCTGCGGCCTTTTACGATGCCGCATCCGCGCGCCTGATCACGCCCGGCAATTTTG
The DNA here is from genome assembly GCA_963735555.1 of uncultured Acidobacteriota bacterium. Taxonomy (GTDB): domain Bacteria; phylum Acidobacteriota; class Terriglobia; order Terriglobales; family Acidobacteriaceae; genus Silvibacterium. Next base: position 14,343 of record CAVTLP010000028.1, on the reverse strand, counting down.
AAGACGATCTGGCCGGACTGAAAGAGTGCGACTGGATTATCGAGGCCGTCACCGAAGACCTGGCCATCAAGCAGGCTCTGCTCGCGAAAATCATTCCGCACCTTGGGCCGGCCTCGATTGTTACCACCAATACCAGCGGGCTCCCCGTGGCGTCGATTGCAGCGAATACCACACCGGAATTCCGCCACCGGTGGTTCGGCACACATTTCTTTAACCCGCCGCGTTACATGCGCCTGCTGGAGATCATCCCGACACCTGAGGCCGATCCCACAGCGATCTCTACGATTGCAGCATTTGCCGATCGCCGCCTCGGCAAGTCGATCGTCTACGCGCGAGACACGCCCAACTTTATTGCTAACCGCATCGGTGTCTTCTCCATGCTGACCGCGGTGCGACTGATGCGGGAGCAGAATCTTACGATCGAAGATGTGGACGCGCTGACCGGTTCCGTGATCGGATGGCCGCGCACCGGAACCTTTCGCCTGGCGGACATGGTCGGCATCGACGTGCTCGCGCACGTTGCCCGGAATTTTGCCGAATCGCGCGGCACCGACGCCAGCGCGACCACGCTGCCGGAATTCATTGAGACCATGCTCGAACGCCGCTGGCTGGGAGACAAATCCGGGCAGGGCTTCTACAAGAAAGACCCGCAGGCAAAGGACCCCAGGAACAATCGCCTCGCGCTTGACTGGCACACGCTCGAATATCGCGCCGCAGGGCGGCCAAAGTTTCCGTCCGTCGAGATGGCCAAAAACGCCGGAGTCGCTCCCGGAGCGCCTGCGCCTGGTGCTGGCCGCCGATGTAAAGAAGGACAAAGCCGCTGCTTTTCTTTTTCCATTGCTCACCGGTATCTGGAACTATGCCGCCGATTGCCTGCCGGAGATCGCGGATTCAGCCGCCTCCATCGACCGCGCCATGCGCACAGGGTTCAACTGGGAGCTGGGCCCATTCGAAATGTGGGATGCCGCCGGAGTGGCCGAAACGACCGCACAGCTTCGCGCCGCTGGTCAGCATGTGAGCCCGCAGGTGGAAGCGCTGCTCGCTGCCGGCAAAACAAGGTGGTATGAAGAGGTCGCAGAAGGCCGCAGCGCCTTCGATCCCGAAACCCGGAGTTACAAGCCGATCCATCAGCCTGAAGGAGTCGCGAGCGCCGCAACCTTTCGGTCGGCGAACAAGGTCATCCGCAAGAATCCCGGTTGTTCCCTCATCGACATCGGTGAAGACATCGCGCTGCTTGAACTGCACTCGAAGAAGAATGCCATCGGCGACGACATCGTCTCGCTCATTACCCAGACGCTCAATCCCGGTAGCGAATATGTCCGTAATTTCCGCGGCTTCGTCATCAGCGGAGACGCCAGCGACTTTTCCGTGGGCGCTAATCTCATGCAGCTGCTTCTCGGCATTCAGGAGGGCGATTGGGACGAGGTCGGCCTTGCGGTGCGCGCTTTCCAGCGCATGACCGCGTCGATCAAATTCTGCCCGCGACCCGTAGTCGCCGCGCCTTTCAATTTGTGCCTCGGCGGAGGGACGGAGATCTCGCTGCACGCTGCGCGACGCCAGCCACACGCTGAGCTCTACATGGGGCTAGTCGAGACTGGAGTGGGCCTGGTGCCGGGCGGCGGGGGGACGAAGGAGATGGCTCTCCACGCTATCGACGCCGCGCGCGCATCGTCGGGCATCGACGATGCCGGTGCGCCAGTGCGTTTTGCTCTCTCAGCCGATTTGCAGGACGCGCTGCGCCAGCGATTTGAGACCATCGCAATGGCCAAAGTCTCGACCTCTGCCGCCGAAGCCCGCGCGCTCGATCTGCTCGCGCCCGGCGACCAGATCACCCTGAACCGCGAGCGTCTGCTGCTCGATGCACGTGAAGCGGCCATCTATCTGGCCGAAACGGGCTATACCGCGCCAGCTCCGCGGAGCGTCGCTGTTCCGGGCGAAGGAGTGTTGCCTACGCTGAAGCTTGGTATTCACCTCATGCGCCAGGCGGAGTACATCAGCGACCACGACGTTACAGTCGCAACGCACGTCGCGCGCATTCTGTGTGGAGGCGCGCTTACGCCGGGATCTCTGGTGACGGAACAATATCTGCTCGACCTCGAACGCGAATCGTTTCTCTCGCTGTGCGGCGAGCGCAAAACGCAGGAGCGCATTGCGCATACCCTGCAAACCGGCAGGCCGCTCAGGAATTGACATACGTATGTACGTATGAGAAGATTGCTTTCGTGGAGGTGATCCAATGGCATACGTCGACCCTCAAAGCGTTATTTCCCCAAAGAATGCGATAAAGGATCTCCGCGTAATCTATGACCAGGGCCCGACGCCGCAAAGCTGGTCCGTAGCGACGCTCGAATGGAAGGATAGGCCTCGCGTTGGCTTGCGCTGGAATGGAGATAGCGAGAGTAGCAAAGGCAATCCCCAGTCACGCGGCAACCCGACATGGTTTATCGTGCCGGAGGAGTTGGAGGACGAAGTATTGCGAGCGGTACAGAAGCTCCGCAGGAGTGAGGAAGAAAGTCTGATGGAGGGCTATCGCGCAATGGCGGCGGACAGCGAGCGGGAAGATGAAGCTGAGAAATGGTCGGAGGCTCTGATTGGCGATTCATCCGAAGCGCGGTGAGGTGCATTGGGTGGCGTTTGACTCCGCTCTCGGCGGAGAAATTCAGAAAACTCGTCCCGCCGTGATATTGAGCAACGATCTGGCAAATGCGGTCCTGAACCGGGTGATCGTGGTTCCTATAACCTCCAATGTTCAAAAACTATACCCGGGAGAGGCGAGAGTGCGGCTGAACGGCGAAGAGCGCAAGGCCATGGCCGATCAGATTGCCACTGCAAGCAAGTTACGGCTGAAAGGCCGGCTCGGCAAATTGTCGGATGATGATATCCGGGAAATCGAGACGGCGGTTCTCCTGCAACTTGGAATCGCCAATCGAAATTGACGAATGAGTGAGGCCGTCATGGAGAGCGCCTTACACCAAGTCCGGACGCCGGCAAAGTTTTGTGGGACTGAAGATGGCAACTGCGCATAAAAAGTTTGCCGTCGTTCTTGTACTGTTCTCCGGTGTGTGCGGAGCATCCGCTCAAACATTGAGTGCCGGTGCCGAACAGATCGAGTCCGGGCGCGTGCGCCTGCCTAGCGGAGTCGAAGTCGTCTACCGCATCCGCCTGCTTCCGCTGGCATCGTTTCCCGGCCTGCCTCCAGCGGTGGTTGCGCAGCTCGACCAAAGAAAATGCATGGTTCCGCAAACCTACGAAGCGCAAGCGCCCGAGAACGTCTTTCACGGAGCCCTGGAGCGGAAGGGAAGTGACGATTGGGCCGTGCTCTGCTCGGTGAACGGAGCCTCCACTCTTTATGTCTTCTTTCAGTCACAGTTCGCGGCTCCCATAGCGCTGCGCCACCAGCGCGACACGGAATGGCTGGGCTCGGAGGTTTTGGGCGCCTACGGTTCGGCATGGGGAATCGCATTGCGCCGTCCCTCGCAGTTCCCCGTTGCCAGGAGCAGCCCGTTCGCTAATCGCAGCGATCTCGATCACGATGGAATCGAAGACGCGTTTGTCGAGAAGTCCTCAGCTACGCACTACTTCCAGAATGGGTCCTGGATTACGCTTGAAAGTCCCTAGAGGCTTGGCCACTTCCTGGGCGCTTGAGTATCATCGAATGCGACAGGAATCTCATCATGACTGAAGTCTTTATCGCCGCCGCCGTCCGTACTGCTGTCGGCAAGGCCCCCAAGGGAACGCTCGCCACCACACGCCCGGACGATCTCGCCGCTACCGCCATTCGAGGCGCGCTCAACCGCGTGCCCGCGCTCGATCCCAAAGAGATCGAGGATGTCATCCTCGGCTGCGCGATGCCCGAGGCCGAGCAGGGAACGAACGTCGCGCGCATTGCCAGCCTGCGTGCCGGTCTGCCGGTCGAGGTTTCGGCGATGACCATCAACCGCTTCTGCTCCTCCGGCCTTCAGGCCATTGCGCTTGCCGCCGACTCGATCCGCTCCGGTCGCGCCCATGCCGCTCTCGCCGGCGGAACAGAATCCATGAGCATGATTCCTTCGGGCGGCAACAAACTCAGTGCGAACCCGTGGCTCATCGAGCACTACACCGACGCTTACTTGTCGATGGGACTTACGGCGGAGAATCTTGCGAAGAAGTACGGCGTCAGCCGCGAGCAGGCCGACGAATTCGCTTTGGGAAGCCACCAGAAAGCCCTCGCTGCCATGGCTGCTGGAAAATTCCATGAAGAAATCGTGCCCGTCACGGTGACAAACACTACATCGAATGGCGAGGCTGCCAAGCCGGATGTGCGAACAGCGGAATTTGCCACGGACGAAGGCCCGCGCGCCGATACATCGCCCGAAGCGCTGGCGAGATTGAAGCTGGTATTTCACGCCAAAGGCACGGTGACGGCAGGGAACTCGTCGCAGACCTCGGATGGGGCCGCGGCTGCGGTGGTCATATCCTCCCAACGCGCGAAGGAATTGGGCATTCAGCCGCTCGGACGCTTTATCAGCTTTGCGACGGCAGGGTGTCCGCCGGAGATCATGGGTATCGGCCCGGTCTACGCGATTCCCAAAGCGCTCAAGCTGGCGGGGCTGACCCTTGATCAGATCGATTTAATCGAGCTCAACGAGGCCTTCGCGGCACAGGCTCTGGCGGTGATCCAGCAGGCCGCACTTGACCCCGCCAAGGTCAACGTCAACGGCGGAGCTGTCGCGCTCGGTCATCCGCTCGGCTGTACGGGAGCCAAGCTCACAGCGACAATTTTGCACGAGCTCAAGCGCCGCAAGCTGCGCTATGGATTGGTGACGATGTGCGTCGGCGGCGGTATGGGGGCGGCGGGGGTGTTTGAGAGCCTGAACTAACAGCTGGCAGACAACGCGAGTGCAATCCTAAATCCATCAAAACGGCGTAGGATATCCCGTTGCATAGGAGTATTTCCATGGCCACCGCTACCACCTCCGCTCCCGCCAAAGCCGTCACCGGCGGCAGCTTCCTGATCGAAGAGCGCCAACCCTCCGACATTTTCACGCCCGAAGACTTCACCGACGAGCAGCGCCAGATCGCCGAAACCGCCGCGCAAGTTCGCCGCGAATGAAGTCCTGCCCGCCGCCGACGAGATCGAAGCCAAGCACTTCGACGTGACCCGCGGCCTGCTGAAAAAGGCCGGCGACCTCGGCCTGATGGCGGTCGATATCCCCGAAGACTACGGCGGCCTCGCCATGGACAAGGTCACCTCCGCGATCATCGCCGACCGCATGTCGGTGCTCGCCAGCTTCTCCGTCGCCTTCAGCGCGCATGTCGGCATCGGCACGCTGCCCATCGTCTGGTACGGGACCGACGCGCAGAAGGAGAAGTACCTGCCGCGGCTGGCGAGCGGTGAATGGATCGCCGCCTACGCGCTGTCCGAAGCTTCATCCGGCTCCGACGCGATGAACATCCGCGCCCGCGCCGTGCTCTCCGATGACGGCAGATCACTACATCCTGAACGGCGAAAAGATGTGGATCACCAACGCAGGCTTCGCCGACCTCTATACGGTCTTCGCCAAAATTGCGGACCCCGCTGATCCGGACCCGGCTAAGGCGAAAATGTCAGCGTTCCTCATCGAGCGCAACACGCCCGGCCTCACCGATCGGCGCAGAAGAGCACAAGCTCGGCATCCGCGGATCGTCTACCTGCCCGCTCATCCTCTCCGACTGCCAATCCCCGCCGAAAACCTGCTCGGCGAAGCCGGCAAGGGCCACCACATCGCCTTCAACATCCTCAACATTGGGCGCTTCAAGCTGGGAGCGGCCTGCGTAGGCGGCTCGCGCACCTCGCTGGCCAACGGCATCCACTACGCCAAGGAGCGCAAGGCCTTCGGCAAGTCGATCTCCGAGTTCGGCCTCATCCAGCAGAAGATCGCCGATTCGACCACGCGCATCTACGTCGGCGAAGTCATGACCTATCGAACGGTGGGCATGATCGACGCCGCGCTCGCCAGCATCCCGATGACGGCCCACAACTCGCGCGAGATCCAGAAGCGCATCGAGGAGTACGCGGTCGAGTGCTCCATCCTCAAAGTCTGGGGCTCGGAGATGCTCGACACCGTCGTCGACCACATCGTGCAGATCTACGCCGGATACGGGTACGTCGAGGAGTATCCGGCGGAGCGCGCCTATCGCGACTCCCGCATCAACCGGATTTTTGAAGGCACCAACGAAATCAACCGCCTCATCATCACCGGCTTCCTGATGAAGCGCGCCATGACCGGCCAGCTTCCCCTGCTGGCCGCGATCAAGCAGCTTATGGACGAGCTCATGTCTCCGCCGTCATTCTCAGCGTCGACGACGGCACCGATGATCCGCTCGCCCGCGAGGCCCAGATGCTGGCCAACGCCAAGAAGCTTGCTCTCTTCGCGTCCGGCGCGGCGAGCCAGAAGTACATGAACGCCCTCGCCGACCAGCAGGAGGTCATGGCCGCCCTGGCGGACATCATCATGGAGGTCTATGCCTTCGACTCGGCGCTTGTCCGGGCGCGCAAGCTTGCTGCTGCCGGGGCTCCGCAGGCAGAGCTTGCCCGAGCGATGACCCAGCTCTATGCCGCAAATGCATTTCACATCATCGAGGCTGCCGCGCGCCAGGTTCTCGCTGCGGTTGCGGAAGGGGACATGCTTCGGACGCAACTAGCGATCTTCCGGCGACTGGTAAAGCACGAGCCGGCGGATACCATTTCCCTCAGCCGGACCATTGCCCAGGCCGCTATCGATAAGGGTCGTTACCCGCTTTAGACAGCGTATTTGCAGGGGGGGACCCCCTCCCCCCCCCGGTTTTATTCACTTTGTAACCGTTTCATTCCATGTTACTTATTCTGTCAAGTTTGTAACCGTTTCATTCCATTGAGGAAACTTGTAACCGTTTGTTGCGGCAGGACTTACAGGACACGAAGTCGGGCGAATCTCGTAACCGTTTCATTTCATTGGAACTCCGTGTAACTGATTCTGAGATCAGGGATTAGAGATTAAGAGACAAGCGAGCGAGTGAACCCAACAAAGCAAAGGCGCGGCTGGTGGGCCGCGCCTTTTTAGTGAGTCCGTACTAATTCAATTTTATCAGGTTGAGGGTATTGGTCGGCCAGGATTTTCGCAAGCTAACCATTGTGTTTTGTGTGGATTGAGGCAAGATTCCTTTGGGCTGGGCTTGACAGGCGGGAGAGCCGGGGAACTATCCACTGATGCCGAGCGAGCAACGGCCAATTCTATGAGCGAAATGTGGATTACTTCCGCCTAGCCGACATGAACGAAGCCGCTTCGCCGGCATACGCATGCGCGTGTTCCTGGGCCGACATTTGAGGCTGCCGGGGTAGCTTGGTGCGCAGAGAAGGAGGATTCTCTGTGAACCAACTACGTCAGCTCATGCTTGAGGAGTTGCGTCGTCGCAACTTCGCCGATACCACCATCCGCACTTACCTTCACGGCGTCCAGCACTTCAGCCGGTACTTTCATCGCCGGCCCGATCAGCTTGGCCCGGAGGAGATTCGCAAGTATCAGGCGGCTCTATTCACCACCTTCAAGTTCAGCCCGAACACAGTAATCCTGCGGTTGGCTGCCTTGCGCTTCTTCTATATCCACGTGTTGAAGCGCAGCTGGAGCATCGCCGAGACGCCCTATCCGAAGAAGGTGCGGCACCTTCCGCAGGTGCTCAGCCAGGAGGAGGTCGCACGTCTGATCGACGCGGCAGACTCGCAGTTTCATCGCATCCTGCTGATGACGCTTTATGCCACTGGCGCACGTCGCGCAGAAGCGGCGCATCTGAAGGTCAGAGACATCGACAGCCAACGGATGGTGGTTCATATCCGGGGAGGCAAGGGTGGCAAGGACCGCGACGTTATGCTCAGTCCGAAGCTGCTCGAAGCGTTGCGAACTTATTGGCGCGGCCTCCGGCGCAAGCCCAAGGAGTGGCTCTTTCCCGGCAACCGCTGGCACACGGCAAGTTACCCTGTCACCACCAAGGTCCTCTGGACTGCCTGCCAGATTGCCACGGAACGGGCTGGCCTTCAGAACAGGCACATCCATCCGCACACTTTGCGCCATTGCTTCGCGACACACTTGCTTGAAGCCGGCGCCGACCTGCGAACCATCCAGATACTGCTCGGACATCGCGACCTCGAAGTAACTACCGTCTATCTGCATCTGTCCCAACGGCATCTCAGAGCAACTGCCAGCCCGCTCGATGCCCTCACGTTCTCTCGACAAGGAGGACACAAGCACAGCTCATGAGCCGGCCTCCGCTGGAGATGGCCGACATTGTTCGCTGTGCGGGACAGTCTTTTATCGAACACAGCCGCAAGTGGATCAACTGGCAACACCGAAAAGTGCTGCTGGCCATCGTGCGCTGCCGCACCGCCGCGCTGGGTGGACATCGCGATCGCTGCACCGGCTGCGGACATACGACTGCCATCTCGTACAACTCGTGTCGAAACAGGCATTGCCCACGGTGCCAGGGCAACGCTCGCATACGCTGGCTCAAGGCGCATGAACGGGAACTGCTGCCCACCCGCTATGTGCATGCCGTATTCACTCTGCCGCGGAACTGGCCCCGCTCGCTTTACAGAACAAGCGGCTCATCTACAACCTGCTCTTCCACGCCAGCGCTGAGACCCTGCTTGAGGTCGCTCGCGATCCCCGGCATCTTGGAGCGGAGATCGGTTTCTTCAGCGTGCTCCACAGCTGGAACCAGCGCTTGCAGTTTCATCCCCATGTCCACTGCGTAGTTGCCGCCGGCGGCCTCGCACCGGATCACTCCAGATGGATCTCCGCCCGCCGATCCTTCTTTCTTCCCATCCGCGTGCTCAGCCGCGTCTTCCGCGGCAAGTTCGTAGCCGGACTCCGCAACGCATTCCATCGAGGCACACTCCAGTTCCACGGCAACCTCCTGCCTCTTGCTCAGCCGCGTGCCTTTGCTGCTGCCTGGCTGCGGGTACTGTACCGCCACGACTGGGTCGTCTACTCCAAGCGGCCTTTCGGCGGCCCGGAACATGTGCTGCGCTATCTCGGCAACTACACTCATCGCGTCGCCATCTCCAACAGCAGACTGATCTCGCTCTCGGAGAGTAAGGTGACCTTCCGCTGGCGCGACTCCGCCCACGGCAACAAGAAGAGGTTCATGACTCTGGCGGTCAAAGAGTTCCTGCGCCGATTCCTGCTCCACCTCCTACCGCCCGGCTTCGTCCGCATCCGCAACTTCGGCTTCCTCGCCAACCGGCGACGCGCAACACTCCTGCCACTCTGCTTCCAGCTGCTTCTCGGGGCAGACAACATGCCTGCTTCGCCGGCATCACCTGCCCCGGAGCCGCCTGACCCGCTATGGAACTGTCCAGTCTGCGGTGGCACCATGCACGTCGTTGAACGGTTCTCCGCCGCGCAACTCCTGCTCCGCTCTCCACCTCAATCTGACCGGTGCGCTGCTTGAACCTCTATCCCCATCCTCATCCCCATCCTCGGCCTAAGCTCGTGCTCCAGCACGCAAGCACATCCCTTGTCTCATCGGCCCCGAAACGCTCTGACCGCAGTCTCTTCAGCCGCTGCATGACGTCTCAGCGCGACGCTTCTCGACTCCATCCGGCCATCAAACCTGCAGATCATAACCGTCAAAGCAACTTCCTTAAACCTTTGCAGCCGCTCGGCCCCATTCAAAGTACATAGCCTTCCCGGAGGACGGCTTCCTTCAAGTCGCTGTATCCGAAGCGCCCTGCCCTGAGAGCATGCAACTGCGCACTGCCGGCGCGGGGCGCTCCAGATACAACACTGAGACTTCTCGTTACTAATCCGTAGAGTTTCATTTCGACTATTTCCGAGTTACGGATGATCCGGACGGGAAACCATTCGGATGCCGGCAAATGCACGGTCCGTGTTCGGATTGAACGTCGGCCGTTCTGTTCAAATGCCTTTTGGGTTGGCGGAGCCCCGACAGACGAGGCAGGATTGAGCCTCGTTATTGCAGGCGGGGCAGTTTCGATAGGGCCGTTTGAAGTAAGTCGCTGGGGCGCGGGACGCGGTGATCTACCTATGGGATTTCAATCGGTGCCGAACATCCGTGCGAAGGTTGTTCGGGAGCGAGGCGCGATGGATCGAGCGGAGAACAGCTTCCATAGGGGTGGGATACAGGTGTGATTTTCATCTTCGAAGCGATTGCGCGGGTGTTGAGGCTCGTTGTTGAGCGCAGGGCGGCATTGCGTTCTGAGACGCGATGGCGGAGACGATCGATGGAACCACAGTAAGTCGCGAGTCTCTCAGGAGCTGTCATCGCCACGCCTCCGTTGTGCGGACCAGGTGAGGTAAGAGCGGAAATACAGCTGGCTGCTGGTGAGTCGCTCCATGATCAGCATAGTGCCGGAACAGGCGGGACAGCGCAGTCTGGTTATCTCTGGCAGATCGGCAGATGCACTCACGCCGAGCAGCGAGCGGCAGCGTTCGATGGCTGCACTTCGTCTGCGGTTGGCGAAGAAGCCGAAGTGACGGATGCGAACCAGGCCGCCGGGTAGTACGTGAAGCAGGAAGCGGCGCAGGAACTCATGGGCGGAAACAGTCATGACCTTCTTCTTGCCGCCATGTGCATAGTCTCGCCAGCGGAAGGATACGTGTTCGTTTTCGAAGGCCAGGAGTCGATGGTTAGAGATGGCGACGCGATGGGTGTAGCGGGCCAGGTAGTTGAGAACATGTTCGGCGCCGCCGAACGGTGGCTTGGTGTAGACCACCCAGTCCTGTTGGAAGAGTTGCCGGGTGAAGCGACTGAAGCGTTCGGGCGAGGCAAGATGTTGGAGTGAGCCGTGGGACTGGAGTTTCTGCTGCGCGAAGAGCAGTTTCAATCCATCGACGAACTTGCCGCGGAAGACGCGACTGAGAGCGGCGACAGGCAGAAAGAAGCGGGGCGAGGAATCGATCCATCTGGAACCATCGAGGGCAAGACCTGCTGCAGGAACGATGTAGTGGATGTGGGGATGATGTTGCAGGTTCTGTCCCCATGTGTGGAGCACACCGAGGAAGCCGATGTCGGCTCCCAGGTGCTTCGAATCGCGGGCAAGTTCAAGCAGCGATGCGGCACTGGCGCTAAAAAGCAGATCGTAGAGCAGTCGCTTGTTCTGCAATGCAAGGGCGGAAAGCTCGTGCGGCAGAGTGAAGACGACGTGGAAGTACGACACGGGCAGCCCTTCACCGTGCCTGGAAAGAGATAGGTCTTAGGCTTCATCCAGCGCCAGTACTCACGCAGAGTCTCCAGCAACTTCGGCGTCAATAGCACGTCGCGGTCACGGCCGCCCTTGCCCTGGCGCAACATGAATGACCATGCGCTTGCTGTCGATATCGAAGACCTTGAGATGGCACAGCTCTGCGCGGCGCAGGCCCGTTGCATACAGCATCATCAGCATGGTGCGATGCATCAGGTTCCCGGCAGAGTCAATCAGCCGCGCCACTTCTTGCTGATCGAGGATGGTCGGCAGCCGCCTCTGACGCTTGGGGAAAGGAATGTGATCGGGAAGATAGGGTCGGCGCAGCGTCTTGACGAACAGAAATCGCAGCGCCGCAGTGCGGCCTTCGATGGTTCCTGCAGAAAGCTTGCGCTCGCGAAACAGATACGCCTGATACTGCCGGATATGCTCCGGGCCAAGACGCTCTGGCGAACGATGGAAGTACTTCGCGAAGTCCTCCACCGCGTGAATGTAGCAACGAGCAGTGCTCTGAGAGTAGTTGCGACGCTGGAGCTCATCCAGCATCACCTGCCGAAGATGGGTCACGGTAAACCTCCTGTGACCCAACCCTTACACAGCCAATAACGCCCCGGAAACGTCCATGCCGCAGCGTCCCTCGCGCCAGCGAGTTAGTTCAAACGCCCATGTGTTCATTCAATCCGGGGAGTCTGCAAAGAACTGGGCCGCGACCAAGGTTCGAGTTAGATTGCGAACACTGCGGGCGCGATGTGGGCTAAGTTTCTCGCAGAGGAGATTCCGCAGGAGTGTTGGGTGTGGGGGCTGCTTCGCCTTCAGGCGGTGCTGAAGCGAGGGAAGCTTCTTCCCTGTACGGCGTTTGGATCCCGCTGATCTGCACGCCACTCATTTGGACGATTTGGGGCGGCGAGGGTGGTTGAGTGCGAGACTACCCCACTCAAGCCGACGAAGCGACGGCTTGAGTAGGGCAGCCGGTCCATCGTTGGAATAAAGCAGGTCCTTCGACTCCGCGCCTTTGGCGCTCCGCTCAGGATGACATTCGAAGAAGTTGAAGAGCACCGGGCGGTCAGTGCGTAATTGGCGGTCCCGGCGTCCCGTCAGACCATTCGCCGGTCAAAACGAAGAAAGTCGTCACCCGTTGTTCAGGGTCATATGCCGCCATAACCGGTGAGCCAGGCAGATTGGCTCCCCAGCTTTTCCCGGCATCGCCCGAAGCATAAAACATTACATGTGGATGCCAACTCTTGCCGTCATCGTTGAGATACTGCTGCTTCGACATCATGTAGACCATCGTCTCAGGCGCAAGCGGCGGCAGCTCCTTCTTATCCAGTGCCGACGCGATGGCCGCTGCGATCTCCGCCTTCGATTTTCCTGCCAGCACCAGTTTGCTCTTCATCAGAAAAAACGGCAGAGAAGTGCTCGCGGCGGGTGCGTTGAAGCAATGAGGGGCGCGTACTTTGGGATTCCAGAACTGTGGATCATCGGTCGTATTAGCCCATGATCGCTCGACAATGCAGACAAAGCCATTCGAGCCTTTCACGGCAGCCGTATAGCCGTCCCGTCGCAGTACCATCACTTCGGCCGCATTGGGCATATCCGAATTACAGGAGCCTAGCCGACATGAACGAAGCTGCTTCGCCGGCAGACGCATGCGCGTGTTCCTGGGCCGACATTTGAGGCTGCCGGGGTAGCTTGGTGCGCAGAGAAGGAGGATTCTCTGTGAACCAACTACGTCAGCTCATGCTTGAGGAGTTGCGTCGTCGCAACTTCGCCGATACCACCATCCGCACTTACCTTCACGGCGTCCAGCACTTCAGCCGGTACTTTCATCGCCGGCCCGATCAGCTTGGCCCGGAGGAGATTCGCAAGTATCAGGCGGCTCTATTCACCACCTTCAAGTTCAGCCCGAACACAGTAATCCTGCGGTTGGCTGCGGTGCGCTGCTTGAACCTCTATCCCCATCCTCATCCCCATCCTCGGCCTAAGCTCGTGCTCCAGCACGCAAGCACATCCCTTGTCTCATCGGCCCCGAAACGCTCTGACCGCAGTCTCTTCAGCCGCTGCATGACGTCTCAGCGCGACGCTTCTCGACTCCATCCGGCCATCAAACCTGCAGATCATAACCGTCAAAGCAACTTCCTTAAACCTTTGCAGCCGCTCGGCCCCATTCAAAGTACATAGCCTTCCCGGAGGACGGCTTCCTTCAAGTCGCTGTATCCGAAGCGCCCTGCCCTGAGAGCATGCAACTGCGCACTGCCGGCGCGGGGCGCTCCAGATACAGCACTGAGACTTATGAGTACTAATCGGTTCGTCAATGAGTGAGTTGGCGATTTGCACTAACCCGCTAGCGCGGGAGGTTATGCTTCTGTGGCATTTGGATAGATTGTTGGACACCGAAGGAGGTGTCCATGACACATCTACGCCAGCGCATGCAGGAGGATCTCCGGCTGCGCAACTTTTCCGAACGCACGATTCGTCGCTACACCGAGATCGTTGCTGAGTTCGCAAGGTATTTCCACAAGTCACCCGATCAGCTTGGCCCGGAACATGTTCGCACTTTCCTGCTGTATCTGCTCAACGAACGGAAGCTTGCCTGGGGAACCATTCAGGGAGCCCGATCGGCGCTGAAGTTCCTCTATTTACGGACGCTGAAGCAGACCTGGTTCGATCAGGAGATCATCAAGCCGAAGATACGCCGCAAGCTGCCCACGGTCTGGAGCCGGAAGAGAGGCCGCGCTCTGCTTGATGCCACAACCAACACCAAGCACCGTGCACTGCTGGCCCTGTACTACAGCGCAGGACTTCGCTGTCAGGAAGCGCTGGATCTGAAGGTCACTGACATTGACAGCAAGCGGATGATCATCAACATCCGCGAGGGCAAGGGCAAGTTCCCCCGCCAGGTCATGCTGTCGCCCAGGCTGCTGGAGTTGCTGCGCCTTTACTGGCGCTGGCGCAAGCCCGCCGACTGGCTCTTTCCCGGGGAGGAACCGGGTCAGCCTTTGAAGGCCAACACGGTGCGTGTGACTTGTCAGAAGCTGCGCAAGCAACTGGGTATCTCTAAACCGCTCAGCCCACACGTGCTGAGGCACTCCTTCGCTTCACATCTTCTCGATACGGGCACCGATCTGCGCAGCATCCAGCTTCTGCTT
>CAVTLP010000027.1:0-110773 GCA_963735555.1 uncultured Acidobacteriota bacterium | reverse complement strand
TTGCTTTAGGTTACGATGTCAACGCGAAATCGTTACCATGGAAGTTAATAGTCGACTAGGATCAAAGCTTGAACTGCAGAGCGCTGGTGGTGCTCGAGGTCGAGAAGTACGCGTTCTAGTTCCTCTCGACGGTTTTGCAGAAGGCCAGGCGTGGACAATACGTCTCGTATTTCCGCAATCAGGCGGTCCTGTGATGCAACCCGTTCACGAAGTTCTTCTATATTCATCGGCAGAACTACCAAAGGCAAAGGATTAGTCGTTAAGTTGATAGTAAAAAGCCCGGAACCTGGTTGCACTCGATCAGCTACTCATTTACTCCTTAGCGAAGTGCATTAAACAATTGCACACATTTCATCCCGAACGCTAGTTACGGAAGTAATTGCCTATCCCTTGAGCTTTAATTCTTCGGTTGTCGTCCTGTCCTGCAGGGTGAATCGGGCTTCAGCCGCCGCTGTGGCTCGCATGCGATGATGAATCGCAAACAGCGCAAGCTCAAGCCGGCCAGATACACCGGTCTTCGCGTAGATTCCCCGTAGATAGTTCTTGATAACCTGCTCGGTCGTCGTCAGACTTGCGGCGATTTCTTTGTTCTTATGGCCTTGCGTAATCAGCGCGACTATCTTCATTTCTCTCGGGGTTAGGAAGCTAAAGGCTCGCTTGTCTATTCTATCTTCGTCTTGCGTGCCCGATTTCAACGCAATTTGCACACCGCGCTCGCCACGGCAGACGCGGCGTGCACAGTCGATTAGCGCTGGACGAGAAACAGAGCGATGGGTTGCACCATCCACCCCGGCCGCAAGATAGGGGCTCGTTAACTCATTACTCTCGGCAATCACGATACACCGGCTGTTCCGGGCATTAACGCGCGCTACCAATTTGGGTATATTCAATTTCAGCGCGGAAGCGAATAGAAGAGTTGCCCCCTTGAAGTTTTCCAAAAGCCGATAAAGAGATTCCGCCTCCCCACATTGTCCGACGATGCGGAAATCGTCTTCCATACTCAAAAATCTCGCCATTCCTGCGCGAAATATCGTATGGTTGTCGGCCAGAATTATCTTGTTCAAATTTGATCTCCCGTTACTGCAATCGTTTCCTTCTCTAGGGGCAAGCACAGGTCCGATTTCAGTCGGAAGCCATCAAGATTGCTGAGGCGTGGCCTTCATGAAATTTGAACTGCCGCGAATTCCCTGACTTCATCAGTTCAGGCAACAATTTCGGTTTTGAGGCTGGTTCGGGATGCCGGATTAGTCATTTTGAAGATGACATCCAATGCGGAGTTTGTCGTTGCTCAAGAGCAATGATCGAAGGGAATGTGAGGACCAGATCCTGGGAGTGTAATGCCGGCATAATCCGTGCGGGCATCGTTACGGAACATGCGCCCCATTTAGCCCTTAGATGTAACTTCGTGGGCGGGGCTTAGCGGGACTGGTCTATTTCAGCTAGCTCATTGTTTATTCTGCAGGTACTCCACACTCTTCATGAAGTCAGAGTGCGGCAGGGGAAGTAGGTTGAGCACTCCGATGTATAGTGCGATCCAGGCATGCGGTAAACCGCAAATGGTAAACACGACCCAGGTCAGGATGTTGATTCCTGGTCCCGCCAGCGCCACGAATACGTTTCGCCCAGGTGTCTTCGCTGACGTGCGTCGCACAAACGGTCCTAACAGGTTCATACCCACCTGCTTGATCTCAGAGCCTACCATCCAGGCCGCCAATATGTGACCGATCTCATGAATCACCATGTGTAAGATGGCCCAGAGACAAAGCACTGCAAAAGCGACAAATATCTTATCGATCTGATGAGCCGTGAGATGCCGGGTACCGGAGAGCAACAGGATCATGGTTACCTCTAAATCGGGCTCCTTCCGGCAATCGGGGAATCAGCGCGCGCCATCGAGTGCAGATCGCAGGGCAGGCTGTGAGAATGAGTGTGAGCGCGCGAGCCCAATCTTATAGGCATAACACGTCACCAATACTGTGCGGCGAGAATTCTGGGTGAGTCCACCTTTCCGTCGGTTGCATGAGTGGTGGCTAGTAGTATCTCAAAATTTCGCTTTTGCCAGTTCTTGGGGGCTGATGCCACGAATTGCTTAAAGAGATAATTCGAGGTCGTTAGACTCGTTGCGGCCTCAGTGCCGTTGGAACCCAAGCCGGCAACGATAACGGTTGGCCGCTCGGTGATCGGATTAAGAAAGCGGGCTACGATGCCGTAGTCCTGCGTAAGAGCGGAGTACGGCAGCGAATTATCGATAGCATACACCGGTGCCGTCGCACTCCTGGCGTCGACAATCGCGTAGGAGCCACTATCGCCGTGTTTGACAAATCGAAACGGAAGGCTCTCGGTCAGACGGAGCGTCCAGTCGTTGTTTATGCCACCGATCATCACGACAGGTCCTTGCTGCAAGTCGCTGAGGCTTGTCAGGGTTGTCCGGCGAAGCACGGGAGTCAGGCCCGCTAAAGTGATCGCAGAGCTGATCTTTGTGGCAGCCACGGCATCGGAATACGGCACCGCGCCTTCCTGCCCCGCGGCCGCTGAAGGACTTCCACTAATTCCGGAGCGTAGCTTTGCGGCGTCGGTCTCGGCCTCGCGGATGCAAACCATCACAGTGGAGGGATATTCTCCGCCAAATTGCCAGAAACTAGTCACCGTATCGGCGCGGTATCTCGTCGCCACGCCAAACGCGATGGCTGCGATGAGGCCCAGAATTATCAGCGCCAAGACCCAGACCACCTCAACGGGTCTGCGCGCCCTTGAGGGCTCTGATTCGGTGGGCTTGATCTTTGTTTCTCTCGATGGACTGATGGACGCTTTCGGAGGTGCCTCCGTCACGGTGCGGTCTGAAACTCGCGCAACGCGGGCGCTAGGCCATTGAAATCTTGGCACATAGGAGCCGTAGGGCAGTTCGATGTGCAACTCCGCACAGTGCTCCTCCTGGGCGTAGTACTGCATAATCCGATCTTGAATTTCCGCAGCTGTAACGCGGACGATCGGGTCGGAGTTCAAGTCGTAATCGGCAGCTCGTTCGAAAACATTAGTGCCAATTTCGCGCTCAGTCAGAGGATCTGCGGAGCCACGGAAGGTCTCCTCGACGACGAAGCGGAGGAATCGGGGATAGTGATGGCTGAATCTGAAGCGAGCATCTTCGAGAAGCCTTCCCAATTGGGCGAGCACCGCCTGGCGATCCGTTTCGGTCTCTGGAACCCATCCCATATCGGAAGGAGACCCGATCAGTCTCTCCAGTTGGGCAAGCACCGCGTGCCGGTCATGGTCGCTATCTGGAATCCATTCTTCGTCGTCCCGTGACGAACGCATCCTGCTTCTCCTCTGACGTCCCAGGCTGCGACCAGAAAAGGTCATCGCACAAACCGCGCTTTAGTTGATTATCATGCGACCGATAGTGGCTCAGGGCTGTTCAGCGATAAGTGGCAATCGGTTCGGCTGACTGCCCTTGAAACGCGGCAGGAACCCGCACCGGGTCTCTCATCTAGTGAACAAATGAGACCAAAAAGTGTGCTCCACAGCTATCCCACTTTTGGGTACTACTCTAATTATCTAATTACAGCATTGTCTCTCAGCACAAACGCCGACGATCCCTGCACCGAATCTGGAATGCCGCTCAGCCGCCATTTTGAGCAGAAGTCCAGTTGCGATTGATTGTTGCTTAACAGCCGTCTTCGGAACAGAGTACAAAGGTCACTCTGGGACCCATGTTTACCGCGACCCTATCTGTACTTAGCTGTGGTGCAAGCAGGGTGGTTAGTCAGCAGCAGTATCTGGGACCAGGTTTTCCCTGGAGACTCTGGGGCCGGCCTTTCCGGATCGAACCCTTCGGCCTCGCTGCAAAGGCAGTCGGGCAAGAAGAGCGTACTGTCCACCAAGAGGCAATTTATGCAGCAGGCTTTCCAGTAAGCTGAAGCGAGTGAAGAGGCTTTCCGGGAAATAGAGGAAGTAGTCTGTACTGACCAGCTCAAGTCCGGAAGCCTGCAACAGCGTTCTTGCCGCAGTCGCATTGAGAAGCTCAGCATCGACGTCGACCGGACACCTCTTCACGATCCTCCGAGTAACCGGATTCCACGGATTGTGTTCAACAACGCAGCACATGCCTCCTGGGGTCAGAACCCGTCTGATCTCGTTGGTCAACCGGGTCATGGCTTCGCCGTGAACATGGTGAAACACGCATACGGCTGTGACAAAATCGACCGAGCCATCGGCAAACGGCAACTCTATGGGCGATGGCTGTTTGCGCATCTCTATCGATGCCTGAGAAGAGAGCATGCGGGCGGAGGGATCGCAGCCAATCGCCTGCGCGAAGCTGCTGCCTCCCAGTTCTAGCAACTCTCCTCGACCGCAGCCCACATCCAGCCATCTCTGCGTTGCAACATTGACGCCGGCGCGATTCAGGAGTTTCTGGATCAGAAGCCATTTCCGGCGGTGGAAATGTAAAGGATCCTTCGCAAATCGATTCCTCGCCGGATCGTCGAGCAATTCAGCGTACGAACTGGCGTAGTCATCGAATTCCGCTCGAGCCTGAGCATCAGTCTGTATGGTCTTCATTCATTCGCTCCATAATGCGGATGCGGTCTTCTTCCTTTACTAACTTGTAGTGGGATTTCAGATAAGGTTCGACGATGAGTTGGTCAGGTCGTATGCGCACCGCCGCAGGGAAGACCCGAGCGGCGTCTCGATCATAGGTTGTATTCCATATCACGTACTTCGGCCGCCGCTGCTCCAGGGTTCGAACTACCTCCTGAAATTGAGACGGAGTGTTGTAGTTGTACACCAGGATGCTATAGGGCGTGGGATTCGTCGTGTCGGACAAAAAATAGTAAATAGGACAATATGGATACGCGAAGATTTCCTCGCCAGGAGAGGTGTGCTCTTGCAGAAACGTGATTGCCGGATCTGTCGTGAACATCGCTACGGGGCCCACACGCGTCGCCACCTTGTGCGTCGCCAGAGACACGAGCAACCAGTTGAATGCGCATAAACAAAAGGCGCTTATGGTAAGAGCTTGCAAAGCTACTTTGGCAATCCTTTCGCGTCGTTCGCCGAGAAGATAGACGCAAATGATAATCAGCAGCGGCGCTCCGAGGACCAGGTGGTAAATGTCCCTGCGATGAAACTCCGATAGCCACAAAGCCCATCCACAAAGCCAGTAAAGGAGTATCTCCGGCTTCATCCTCTTCCACTGCTGCAGGAAACCTGCGATCAATAAAATGACCGGAAGCGCCGCGACCAACAGAAAGGGCGCGATCAGGATGGCAGCGAACCCATCGAACCAGCCGAAGGTTTCTTTCCCGGCCGTCCATACATTCCAATAGTTTGTAATCAGCCCCTGCGCGTAAGGGCACGCATTTACTGTCCCATAGTGAGTGAAGGGCCAGATAAAGTTCGCATAGATCAAGTCGCGGAGCGCGCCCTGGCTCCAGAAAAAACCCAGGACGACCACGATGGCGGCGCAGAAGCCAGCCAGCACTTGCCCGATCGCAGACAACGCGGCGGAACTCCGCCGATGCTCGATAAGGTGCCACAGCAAAACGGCAGCGATCAAGCTCAGGCCCTTGGGCCAATGAATGCTCATGGTTACACCGGCCAAAATGCCCGCAGCGAGCAACAGGCCGGCTTTGCGCGTGTCCTGCCATTTAACGACACAGACAACCGCTAGCAATGCAAAGAAATTGCTATCGGTATGATGGCTGACTCCTGGCCACGCAGCTCCGAAGTAAAGACCAATCACCAAAATGCAGGGTAGGAATTGGCGTTGCGGGCACACGCGCTGCGACAAGAAATAGATGGACAGAAACGTTCCCAGGGAGGTGACAAAAAGACACAGGGATACCGCTGTATAGGTCACCCCGAACAGTTTGAAGAATCCCCCCAGCCAATAGAAGGTGCCCGGCCCAACCACTTCAAAGAAATCCCGTGCGAATACCTGGCCGTGGGCCACCCGCGCGGCCCCGGCAACAAGTGTCCCCTGATCCGAACCGACAAACACAAGCCGCATGATCGGCAGGAGATATAAGCTAACGCCGACAATAAAGATCAAATATGGCAGGTATTCCCGGTATTTTCCGACAGCAGTGGGCACCGTTGCCGCCTGCGTCACTGTCGAATCGCATGTAGTAACGCTCATATCGTGTGCTTTGGTGCTAGCGGGGAAATCCCGGATGTCAAAAAACTCGCTTGCAGTTCAGTTACTCCGCGCGCCGGCGGCTGCCGTTGACCAGGCAAAGTCCCGAATAGTACCTCAAAGTTACTTTTCTGCCTGTCGCATCGAACATCGGTCTGTGACGGAGTCCCATCTTGTGCGCCACAAAATTCGCCGTGGTTGCCAGCACACCGATCCCGTATTCCACGCTGCGCCTGAAATTGATGGAAGAGGCTTCTTCAAAGTAACTCGTTGGGCAGGAGATCTCGCCAATACGGAAACCGAACATCACGGACTGAGCGATCATCTGATTGTCGAATACAAAGTCGTCAGAATTTTCGAGCAGCGGGAGAGTCTGGAGCAGTTCTCGTGAAAACGCTCGGAATCCGGTATGGTATTCGGAGAGTTTCACTCCAAGAAACAGATTTTGAAATGCAGTCAGTAAACGGTTGGCGATGTATTTGTAAATGAGGCATCCCGCCCTTCAGGGCCCCTCTGCCCAAGAATGCGAGAACCCAGAACCAGGTCATAGACACCGCTGGCGACCATGCTTGCCATCGCCGCAACAAGAGCCGGCGTGTACTGATAATCGGGATGAACCATGACCACGATGTCAGCACCCGCTGCTAGAGCTTCCCGGTAACAGGTCTGCTGATTTCGTCCATAGCCATAGTTAGCATCATGGACAAAAGTCTGGACTCCAAGGTGCTCCGCAAGCATCGCAGTATTGTCGTTGCTCGCATCGTCGACAAGAATCTTAATGTCAACCACATCGGGTAACTCGAGAACGGTCTTTTCTAATGTTCTCTCTGCGTTATACGCGGGCATCACAACCGCGATCCGTTTTCCGTTGATCATAAGTACCTCTTCATTGCGTCTTTCTTTGTTTCCGAAATCGATTTGATTACTGCAAGGAAGCGCCTTGCTGCCGGGGCAGCGTGTACGGAGAAATCTGTGCTGGCTGAAGGTCCGGCTGTACAAGCCAGACTCGCCGGTCTTTGTAGTAGCGGATAAGATCGCGATCGTCCGTGGAATTCGTCTCCCGGGCCCAGATGACCCTGGAGCCTTCGATGTCTGCCGCGTTGTAGACCCATTCATCGTAGGGATCGTGATTGGGAAGATATCTGACGATCACCAGTTGTTTTCCCGGCAATTGCTGGAGTTGTTCGTCAATGCGTGCTCGCTCAGCGCCAAACGGGCCCGGGCCATACCAAGTGTCTATCCATTGGGACACCGGCCATTGGGCAAGTTTGAGATGAAGGGGCTCTGCCCATGTCCGAAGCCCGGCCAGCACGACACACAACAGCACTGTGAGCCGTAGTATCCCGAGTCCGACCGCCTGGCCGCCGGGGTTCCAAAGCCGTAAGTGGCGCATAGCCTGCAGGCCGATCGCATAGAACACGGATGTAAATGGCGCGAGATAGTGAGGAACGAGAAATATCTCGATCAGCATGCCGGCCGTTAACACAAGGACACAAACGACCAGAAAGCGGATACGGCGATCCATGAGCGCTCGCCGCAGCATGATGAGCGGAATGAGCAGGGCGACACCGGCAAAAAACATCACCCCGGTCATCAACTTGTATAGAGTCTGAGGGAGAAATCCAGAAGGAGTATGGATCTTTCTGAAGTCGCTGAGTTCCTTCTCATAGTAGAAGCGCCGCATCACCGCGTGCCGGTAGACGGGCTCAGGCCGCTGTGACTGCCACACGAAATACGGCGCCATGGCGTAGATGGCGCGATCGATGGAGTAGGGTGGGGTCAACGGGCTTCCGAACGCGCGGTAGTTGTAGTAGCTCATCCAGGCGCCAGCAGCTACGATCATCGCCATGGGCGCCGCGGCCAGTCGCAGCAATGCGGCGGGCGTCGGCCGATTCTTTCCGCGGATCAGCCAGCGGCCCAAAACGGCTGCTACAGGGATGCATAGAAGGATGCCTTCGTAGGGTCGCGTCGTGGCGAGCAGTATCAGACCCGTCGCCAGTAACATGCCATAGCGAAGCCGTCCCGTTCTCATCAATCGCGGTAGAGCACCCAGTACCAGGGCACCGCCGAGAGCCGCGATAGAACCGCCACCAGAGTAGGTATTGGTCCAATAACTGAACAGCCCCAGGCGGAGGATCGCCAGCATTCCGCCGAGCAGGGCCCAGGTGGGCGGCAGCCACGCCTGCAGCATCCAGCAGATGGCGGCGCACATCATTGCACTGGCGCACAACACACCGAACCAGGGACGTCCAAACAGTACTTTGCCCGCTGCCAGAACCAAGCCCTGGGCGGGAAAGTACATCGACATATACGACGGCTTCATCGTGATGTGGATGCTTTCGAAATGCGTCCACATAGCGGGAGTCGGGTTGGTCAGTCTACCGGACGCAAACGTATCCGACGCGAGCAGGAAGCTAAAATCATTCGGAATAAATGGATTGGGTACAGGACATAGAGGAAGAATGGCCAGCCGCAGCAGGAGTGCAGTGGCGCCGACGGTTGCTACCGCTAAACTTCGTCTACGCGCCAGTCTCCCAAAGAACTGTTCGAGCCGCGAAAAGTATCTGGATCCGATACTCGGGCCAACAAAATGCGACCGCAACCGCAATCGCTGTCAGGCCGCCCTCAATCAACATCAAGGATGTTCCGCGATCTGGAGCCGGAGTCAGGATCATAGACGGGGGATGTGCATGGAGTTGGTCTATACCCCCATGCCGGCTAGTGGATGATGATGGGACAAAGGATCTTCGGCTCCAAAAGGAAGCCGGTCGGCGTCGTCCATTACTAGAGCGCTCAACGGGTCCGGCTCGGCCAAGATGACAGCGCGCGCCAGCGACCTCTGAGGCAGGGGGACGTTAGAGCACTCGGTTACGACGTAAAGAGGTCGGTTCTTCGTTTCTTCGTAGGTTCTGGCGACATAATCGCCAATGGCGCCCAGCGCCAAAAGGATCATCCCCGAGAAGGCGCACTGGAGGGCGACGACCGAGGCCCACCCAGGAACAAGGGCTGAGGTGAAAAGGGCCAGATATACAACTCTCGACAGATACAAGAATCCGGCAAAGCTAAGAACACATCCGGCGGCAATGCTGATTCGCAGCGGGAATGCTGAAAACGACGAGACGCCGGTCCAGGCGAACCGGAGCATTCTGAAAAAAGTGTAGTTGGTGTGGCCGGCTGCACGTCCGCGACGCTCAAACGGGATGACAGCTTCCTTCAAACCCAACCATCCGGCGATGCCACGCATGTACCTGTGTTGCTCACGGAGCGTGCGGATCGCTAATACCGCTCTTCGACTAAAGAGACGAAAGTCTCCAACATCGGGAGTGAGAGGCTGATCTGCCATGCGCGACAAAATGCGATAGAAGACCTTCGCGGTCCACCGCTTGAATCTGGTCTCTTCTTCCCGGGAGATCCGCTTGGGCGACACAACGTCGTAACCCTGCCGGAAAAGCTCCACCATCTGCGGCAATAGTTCTGGTGGATCCTGAAGATCCGCATCCATCACGATGACGGCATCTCCGTTGGCGAAATCCAGTCCTGCCGTAACGGCCGCCTGATGGCCAAAGTTGCGGCTGAAGCGGAGCAGTTTCACGCGCGGATCTTCGAACGCGGTCCGCTCAAGAATGCTCCATGTCTGATCGGTGCTCCCATCATCTACAAAAATGACTTCCCACTTCAGTCCGCCGAGAGATTGGCGAAGGCGGGAGATCATCAGAGGAACCGTCTCCGCCTCGTTCAGGACCGGAATCACGATCGATAGAAGCATGAAGATATCCCCTAATGCCTGGGTTTAGGTCTGAGCACCCTGGCCTGCTCGACTTATCTTTCCCGTAAAGAACAGAAAAGTTGGTGAGGCGGTGTTTGATACCGTCAGCTATCCAGATTCATAGCTACGCCACCGCCCAAGGCAAACGGTGCAACGAGGTAAGCAAGATCAACAATTACTGCCGGAGCGACTAGGCAGTAGTGAGCAGAGTCGCGCCGATATTGGAGAAGGCCGAGTTGATGTCGTTGGCAAGTGTTCCCATGCCGGCGACGGCTGCAAAACCGATCAGAGCAACGACCAGGGCATACTCAACCAAATCCTGGCCTTCATCCTGTAACATCAGGCACTGAATCCTGACAGACAGCTTGGTAATGTACTTCACTTGTGTTACCTCCCCCCCCGGATCATGTAATGAACAAGGGCCATTAACTGTGAATTATTTATTCCTTTGCAACGGAGAGTACGCCGGGGGCTTGGCATGCTCTGCGTACTCCCAAAGCAAGGAATAACAACTGGTGTGCTGCCCGTACCTGCAGCAGGAATTAAGCAGTCGTCAGAAGCTTCGCGCCGATGTTGGAGAAGGCAGAGTTGATGTCGTTGGCAAGTGTTCCCATACCGGCGACGGCTGCAAAACCAATCAGAGCGACAACCAGGGCGTATTCGACCAGGTCCTGACCTTCTTCACGTGCAACCAAACAGTGAATCTTAGCGGACAGCTTATTAATCATTTCCTTCATTTTGAGTTCCTCTCCCGTGTGTTTTTTATTGTCCCGGCCTCTGGCTGGGCACGCTTACCATATGGCACGCGAGGAGCCACTTTCGGTATCGGCGCCGTTCAATTGGAAATGAATGAGTTGCAGGAGATGGCGTGCGCAAAGGTGTGAACACCCGTATACAAAGTAGGTTCCGCAGATACGCCGCGTATACACGCCGCGATCAATTTGATGGCGAGTAACCGCTGTATTGAGTTATAGATAGCCCCTCCGGGCGCGCCTAAAATGGTTACCTGTTGGAGTGACGCTAACACCTAAGTGGTATCAACGCTGCCACCTAGGTTGCGCGCTTACTCCATGCAAATCGGCGGTATAAGTTCGAACGGAAGCTGCGCTAAGTGAAAGCGCACGATATGAAGTTGAATCGCTGTGTACGGATCGCGGAGATGGCCCCCTTGCCGCCCATCGAGAGATGGCTTAAGACCGGCGAGAGACAAGCAGCGTGATCAGCACGGCCGGAGCGCCGCCGGTCCTAGTCCGCGTGGGCCACGCTCGGCGGCATCTGGCTCGGCGAGGCCTGCGGCTTGGGGCTATCACACAGGCGAGCTGAAAGGCGGCGATGGGGATCGAGCCGCCATTCACGGAGAACAGCCAATATGGCCAGGGCTCCCGTGAGCGCTGCGCAGGATCCCACCACGCCGGGATGGGCCAACAGGAATGGGAACGCAAACCGGATGGCGGCCGACCAGGAAACCGCAATCCCCAGATAAAACAATGCGCTCCAGAATCTGCGGTACCCTGCATTCGCCGCGAAAGAGCCGAAGGCAAGCCCTGCGACGAGATCGATAAAATAGTGTTCTCCGGTAGAAATCGTCGCAAGCGCCGTGCCGATAAGAAACGCGAGCGAGATGCCGCGCCACAGTTTCCCTTCAGCGTAAAGCACGAACACCATAGCCGTCCCTAAGTGCAAAGAGGGAAATGCGTTCGGCATCCCGCTAAACCGAATCAGATGGGCAGTCGCCAACGGCGGGTCAAGCCAATTGGAGCCGAAGGCATAAGCCGGCCCGCACGCTGGAAGCATGGCATAGAGCAGCGGACCCATAGCCAGTTCGGAAACATACGCGAGAACAAGAGATCCGCTGCGGTTTCGATTCCGGGTAACAAAGTACCAGCAGATCATCATTGGAACCATCAACTGATAGGTAACATTGAGCGGAATTCGCCAGAAACCCTGTAATGAAAGCGCGATGGACCCGGCTGAAATGCCCAGGGATGCGTCCAGTTGGAGGAGAAAGAGGTCGTACTTCCATGGAAGCAGACCATCCTCCTTTCCCATGACGACACTCAACAACCACCCGTAGCAGAGGTTGAGCACCAGGGCAAACACGAGCAGCGGGCGTGTCTTGTCCTTCTCATCTCTCAGCATCCAGACCAGTGCCAGGAAAAGGGCTAAGAGTCCGATCACGGCGCGGCCCTGCGGTCGACACACGGTATCGGATCAGAGTATTCGGTGACATACAGGTACCAGGCGAGCCATGCCGGTGCGATCCATACATAATAGAGTCCGGAATTTACACCAACTCCGAACAGCACTTCGAGCATCGCGGCCCCGGTGATAATCCCGAACAGCAGCATTTGACGACCAGAATGCGCCGCTCGATAAAGGCCGGCCAGAACCGCTGGGAAAAGCACGCACTGATCGGTGAACCAGGCGTAAGGCGCGACCAATATCGAAATCATCAACAGCAAGGAGCCATGATCGATCCAATCCCATTCACTGCGGTTCTTCCCGAAATACCAAATCGCCCACAAACTGCCTGCGAGCACCGGGAGGAATTGAAGCCACGCTGCGTTGACATTGAGGGCGATACGGAACAGCAGACTTACAGTGGGAATGAACTGGTTCTGAATGTTCTCCGCGCTCGCCCTGTGAAGATAATGGGACCACGCGGCAGGGTCAAAACAAAACGACAGCGCGCAACTGCCCGCCAGCGCCACCGCGGCTCCGGCAAGAACGGGATATGCCCTGCGGGTCACGACCCATGCAAGCAAGACCACGCCAAAGGGAACAAAGAGATGCGGCTTCAGCGCACATAATAGAAGCGCCGCTCCCGAGAAAAATTGCCTTGTCGCATGGAAATACAAAAACAGCACAGTCCCTAACAAAACAAATACGCCTGTCTGCCCGGTGAGCATGCACACGAATACCGGAGGGAAGCAGTAAGCGACCAGGTGCATCCGCGTCTCTGAGCGGCCATGCATCATCCAGAGCAAGCGGGTCGACGTCATAAGTGCGGCGATGATCGCCGTTGACCACACGATCGCGCCTAATTTTGTTCCCACGAATCCCAGCGGCAGTACCAGGAAGAATGCGTAGGGCGGATTCCGCATCAATAACGGCGGATCAAAGTGAGCTTCGGCCGAATCTTCCAGCCGAGAGATAGCCGCTCCATCGTACGGATTCTCATGATGAACAAGCTGTTGGGCTGCCGCCCAATAGGAGATAAAGTCGGTGTTCGCCGCAGTATTACTGTTCATTGCAACGCAAAGAATGCATACGCCCACGGCAAGCATGCAGGCCGCGGCGATCGTCCGCAACGGCGTAACCCTGGCGCCGGACCGCGCCTCCACTTGTGACAATGGCTCTGCTGTGACATTCATCGCGTATTGTTCTCGACTCACCCCATCTCGATCAAAGGGGACGAAGAACCCCGACCGGTGCCTCGCGGGCATTCTTGCGGATCATTGGCCGAAAGTGGATCAGGCAATTGGCTGGCTGACCTGCGTGCAAAGAGATACCACGCGAGCCATGCGGGAGTGGTCCACAAAAAGAAAACCGAATGCAGGGCCGAAGCGCCCAGGAACCATTGGACCTCGATGGTGGCGCTCGCCAATGCGAGCAGAGCCACAAGACTGCACGAGCGGGTGACGTAGGCACCGTGGAGCAGCGCCGGTATTACCACGGCTTGATCGATAAACCAGGTGTAGGGTGCGGCCAGGACCGACACGAGTAGCAGCGGCGAGCCATACGCCAACCAGCCCCAGTGGTCGCGGTGCTTACGATAATAGAAAAGAGACCAGACGCAACCGAAGACCGCTGGGAGACATTGCACCCACAAGGTATGCGGCCAGACGTGCTGCCGCAGCAAAATGCTGAAACAGGGAATTGGCACACGGTCGATCCGGACAGAAACCATCATCTGGCGGTATTGCGCCCAGACATGCGGATCCATGATGAAAGCAACCGCAGTCGTGACAGCAAGGGAGAATGTGATCCCGGCCAGGACTCTATAGGCTTTCGTTGTGATGACCCACGCCAGCAGCACGGCGCCGAAGGGCAGAAACAAGTGAGGTTTCAGCATGCACAGCCACAGAGAAATTCCGGCCAGGAACGGGCGGGATCGATGCAGATGCAGGAAGAGAACCTCGCCGAGCAGCAAAAATATCGATATCTGACCCAGGAGCAGGCAGAAGAGCGCTGGTCCGAACGTATATCCGAGAAAATTCACCTGCGTATTTGGGCGGCCGTGCATGATCCAGACGATCCGCACCGAAGCCATGAGAGCGGCCAGCAATAGGAGCAACCACAACAGCTCTGCCGACATTGGACTTAGGAAGCCAAGTGGGAGCACTAGCGGAAGGGCCCACGGGGTGTTAGCCATGATCTGGGCGGGAAGATCCGATGGGAAACCTACTGAGCGTTCCACACGCAGTAGTGCTTCGCCGTCGTACGGGTTTGCGTGATGCGCGAGCAGTTGCCCCGCGGCCCAATACTCCACAAAGTCGCGTGACCCGGCGGCGTGGCGTCCCATCAGCGACCCGATAATGCCCACGAGGGTAAGCGCGAACGCCATGGTGCAGATGGCCACGACCGGGAACTCGGCGATGACGCGAAGTTTCTTGTGGTACATGGCCATAGCTACGCCCCGGTTCTCTCCGGATTCTCCGAAGCGTGCCCGGACGCATCGCAATTGCTCCGGGAATCAGTCAGCGGAGAAGCATCTGACATTTCGAGCACGTCACCCGGCTTCGTTTGCGTCATGTGCACAGTGCCCAACGCAAGCTCGATCACTGAGTGGGCGGAAAGACACGCCGATAACCGCCACGGGGGAACATTGCTCTTCACCTTTTTCACCCTCATGTGGCGGTCCAAGTAAACGAGGTCGATCGCGAATCGCATTCCGAAGGTATGGACCGCCTCGCAGGGGACGATCCAAAGGCCTTCGCCGGCAGGAAGCCGGTCGCGCCCCAGCAAGCCTTTTCGCCGCTTCGCGCCATGGTCGGCCACTTCTACGCGGCGTGCGAGTTCTACCTGCCTGGTCAAATTGGAAATCCTGAGATCCGCGTCCGGCTTCTCCGGCCGCCGCCACAGGCTATCCAACTTCTCAAGACGTATCCAGCGAGTCAGATTCATCACGTACAGATCCTTCCGGTCTGCCGAGCCGCGAAACGACACCTCCCGGCGGACGAACCTCCCCAAAAAATCGGGGTTCAAACCCTCGGCAGTTTATTGCGGCGCCGTTGTAAGAGTCGGAGTCGGGTTTGATGGTGGAGCCTGGGTCGAAACAGTCGAGGCCGCCCCTGCGTTCATGCCTGCTCCGATCACCAGTGGCTGCTCAGGCTGCATACTCTGGATCAGTTGTTCTACGGGCATCGTTGGCGGTTGTGGTGGAGTGCCCGTCCCGTCCGCTGTCTTCTTCTCCGGGTTGTGCATCGGAATGTCGGAATTCGGCGGCAGGAACTTGTCCGGATAGTTCAACTGGGGCAACGGCGCGCCGACTGGTATCGGATCGACGAACTCCGGCGTCACAATCACTATCAGCTCGCTATTGTTCTTGGTCTTCTGAATGGACTGAAAGAACTTGCCCAGGATTGGAATGTCGCCCAGGAATGGGATCTTCTCAAAGGTTCTGGTCTCGTTGTTGTCGAGCAAGCCGCCGATGGCAAAGCTTTGTCCCACTCCCAGCTCAACTTCCGTCTGCACTCGCCGGACACTAATGGCGGGAACGTTAAATCCCGATACTTCCACGGCATTGGTGAAATCCAGCGCACTGACTTCGGGAGCGACCTGGAGATGGATGGTGCCCCGCGGGGTGATGGTGGGAATAAAGTTCAGACGAATTCCGTATTCCTTGAATTGAATCGTAACCGCTCCGGCGGCGGTGCCCGAGACTCCCTGCACGACCGGGTACGGATATTCCCCGCCCGCGAGAAAGCTGGCCTCTTTGCCGTTCTGTGCGATCACGTTGGGCTCCGCAAGAACCTGTACCAAGCCCATCGTCTCCAGGGCCTGGATGGTAACGCCCAGATTCAGGTCCGGGCGGAAGATAGAGAGGTTCAGTCCATTCGATATCGTGGCTAAAGCAGGAGCTCCTGTGCTCGGAAGGCTTACCGATGGTGGCGAGCACTGTCCTGTCGAAATGCTGCCGATGGTGTTGGCGGCTCCGGTGCTGAAGATATTTATGCAAAGATTCTTTTCCAGGCTGCGGTCGACACTGGCGAAACGCACCTTGAGAAGAATCTGCCGCTCTGAGGGAGGCACCTCAACATAGAGCAGGTTGATAACCTTGCCGGCGGTGGCCGCTATCTGAACCGCCCGGTTAGAGCTGTTGAGATCCTTGACGGTTCCCCGAAGGAAAATGAGGCCGTTCTCGGCGCTGACCTTCACCGTTTGCCCGGGAAGCTCCGCTCTGAGTTCTCGACGGAGCGCCTCCATTCGGTCGCTTGCGGCGTAGGTGCTGGCGCCCACCCGCACGTTGAAGAATAGCCGCCCTCCGCCGGCGTCCCAGATGATCAGACTCGTGTCTCCAGGGGCTTTGCCGTTAACCAAAACCTCGGTTGGGCTTACCGCGGAGGCTTCGGCAAATTCGCCCAGGCCCACGGAGATCCGCTGGATGGGCCGCGCACTATCGACCAACACTGATTTGCCCACTCCGACGAAGAGATCGTTCGAGGAGTCCTGGCTGCTCCCATCAGCAGTTTGAGGGCGAGGTCCCGGAACCTGTGCGTAAAGTCCAGGCCCCGAAGAAACTCCTAGGCACATGGCACCGAGACAAGCGATGGTGATGACAGTCGTCGTTCTCACGGCTTTTCCTCGCCGGATGCAAATTTTTGCTCGGTTTTCTTCGATCCGTTCAAGACCTGAATTACATAGACGCGGGGCGTGGTTGGCGCGCTGCGCTGGACCCCCGAGGGTCTGGGAGGTGCATTCTTGTCGCCGAAGAGATTCGCCATAGCGATCCCCGCCGGTTGGGAAATCTGAGTATCCAACGGATTCCGCAGTACGAGCTGAATCTTGGTCTGGTTGCTGGCCAGGCTTAAGGACTCCGCCTGCTCCGGCGTTACTAGGAGATTGACAACCTGAACCGGTTTCGGCTTCCCCTCCTCGTCTTTCTGAATGTCTGTGCCGGCCGATAAAACCTGGATGTTCTGTAGAAGTGTTGCGACCTTCGGTCCCTGGTCCGTGTTGACGGCGCCGGGGGGGACACCCGAGATGAGCACATCCACGCGCATTCCCGGAGTCGCGAATCCGGCTACCCCAACAACGTCATCGACCTTGACCGCACACGCTCTCATCCCCGACGGAATGGTCGCGGCCAGGCCTCCGCCTGATCCGACGGCAGCCAGACGGCTGTCCAGGATAGGCTCACCCTGATGCAGATCTGAGACCACACCGCGGCCAAGGGCGTCTTCGCGCTTGACGATAACGCCCTTAGGCAGGATTCCGGCCATCTCCACCGTCGTGAGATCGGCATCACGGAGAACGCTTCCGAGTTTGACGTCTGCGGCAGCCGCAATTACGTGCGTGGTCTTCGCCGGTGCGGCGGCGGACAGACGTTTGACGACCAGACGGTAGACCAGATAGCTACAACCGGCGGCAAGGAGAAAAGCACTCAAAAGAATACTTGTAAGCCTTCGATTCATTCGGGACCTATTCGAGCTGACTGTAGAGTCAGCTACGCCATCCCCATATCTGGCAACTCAAATACCAAAGAGGCGGAGAGCACCTTGTGCCGCTGAATCAGGACTTTAGAAGGAAAACTAAGGACCAAGTGTGAACGTGTGTATACCAACGGCAGTGCCTGTGTAGCCGCGTAGACACGCTTGTAGGATCTGGCCTAAACCCTGGCTGGGACCCACGCCAAAAACGCTTGGCGGCTAAATTGCAACACCTCAGGAAGAGTCTCTAGCCAGGAGGACTGGTTGAATCGCTTGGAGGGCCACTCGTTTTCATTCGGAACAACACCACAGTTGGCAAAGAGGCCGCAATGGCTCCGGAAATGTGGGAGTTGATCCGATGATGACGTCTTCCCACATCATCACGCTGTTTACGGCCCCGCCGCCAACAGGAGGAGGACTCTCGTCCTTCGTGGTCTCCATGATGGTGCATAGTACCGCTCTCGGCATGGTGTCCGTTGGACTAGGGCATAGAACTCACATCGTAGAAGACCGGCACATCAAAGAACGATTTGCGCTACGCCTTCTGGAGGTGCACAGCGCACAGTCGCAGACGCGATCGTCTGCCGGGAACGGCGTGCTGTACCCGGGCCCTCGCCCTCTCACGAGTGCCGCTCTGTCAAGCGGCACGCCAGCTGCTTCGCCCTCTGCTGCGCCGCACCTCGCACAATTGATCAAAGCGCCTCGGACGCTCGTGCAACCGGATCTCCCGCCGGATGTTCTGCTGCCGCCAGACACTCCGATTCCAGCCGCGTTGCTGTGGTCCCCGGGGATTAGCCAGTCTAAGAAGGTGTATCCGCCTCGACAGCCGCTGGCGACAACCCCTGACGTGACTCCCTCCCTAGATCCACCCAATCACGAGTCGAATGTGACCGACCTCAGGATAGCCTCAACCCCTTTCGCCACGGCCGCTCCCGCGCCCCCTCCCGGCACAACCTCACCACTCGTCATTAGCGGACACGAACCCGTGCAGCGGGTTCCGGAGATGGCATCGAGTCCATCTGGGCCGCCAACGCCGGCCAGGGTGATGTCCATCTCCGATCTCCAGATGCCGGACGGAATCATCGCATTGCCGCCGGCCAACCAGACTGCGCCTGCAGCTTCCTCGGGAGTACTGTTAACCGGGCACGGAGCCGGTGGCACGCAAAACGGAGTGGGCGGAGCTGATAAGGGAGACAAAGATACAGGCAAGGTCGCAGGAAATAAAGAGGGGAAGGGAACAGCCACAATCGCTTCCATCGCGAAGAATAACCCGAACGCGGGAGCGAACCAGGCGTCTGTTGCCGTCTCCAGCAACGGGTCTTTGGTCGATCGTATCAATCTGCCGAAAAATGGTCGATTTGGAGTCGTGGTGGTGGGGTCTTCGCTGGCGGAAGCGTATCCAGAGACGATTGGGCTATGGGGAGGCAGGTTGGCCTACACCGTTTATGTGCACGTGGGATTGGCCAGGAACTGGATTCTTCAATACTCTGTGCCGGGGTCCGCAGATGCTGCGGCTGCCGGAGATGTTGTCCGGCCCGATGCCCCCTGGGCCTTCTACATCGAAGTCCCACACGTCGCACCCGCCGAAGTGAATGCCGATGCCATTATGGTTCATGGCTTCGTCAATACCGCGGGCTGTTTCGAGCAATTGGCTGTTGTCTCTCCTCTGGAGTTTACGCAGAAGGACTTTGTGTTGGACACGCTCCGGGAGTGGAAATTCAGACCTGCCATGCAAAATGGCCAAGTCACAACAGTGGAAGTATTGCTGATAATCCCCGAGGAACAGGAATAAGGTCGCGTGAGTGCCGATCGCGCTGCCAACCCTACGTGAAATCAGGTTGCCAGCAGAACTCCCTCAACAATAGCCTGGACCTGGTTCGACGAGATCTGCTCTAAGAACCTCTCCAGTGCTTTCTTGTCTGCACCATTGGGGGTGTGATCACCGTTTGAATTGGGGCGGTCTGGCGGGAGGAGCTCCAGGCCGACGCCATCAGAGCCCCAGCGAACCACCATCGATTCCAATGTGATCGAACGTTGCGGGTCATCGAATACGCTATCGGTCTTTTGCAGGGTCACCCTGACCAGGGTGCGCGGGTACCAGCGTTCGTCAGTTATCAGGAATAGGCCGGTCGAACTGATATCCCGGACCATGTGGGCCTTCGGATTGCCGCCGTTCCAATAATAGGCGGCCAACGCAGGCATAGGGTGCCGTTTGGCCGCCCGGCGGTCGCTAGCCCATAACCAACTAAACCAAGGCTTAAATGACTTCATAAATCACATGTTCCTGTTCTAAAAGCCGTTCATTCCATCGAGGCGGCTAGACACGTGGCGTTGCCGTTACGTAGCCGATTCTCCATCTCCTCGGCTCTGCAAATTTCTAATTGATCCCCTGCCTGGGTTTGCGACGAATAGATCGTGTGCGTCGGCAGCTCCAATACACTGGCAGCCTGCGTCTTCAATGGCGCGACTCGAAATGTAGGAAAGTGCTCGACGACGTGAACGACGCGAAGGTCTTCATCGAGATAGATCAAGTCAACAGGGAACAGCACTCCCAGCGTATGAACTCCGCTGGATGGGACTACCCAGATGCCCTCATCAAATCTGAGCCTGAGTCTTCCTATTAATCCCTTGAGTCGCGTGAAGGTTGTATCGGCAGGGGCAATACGCAAGCCTAGAAAGCACTCGCGGGTGTGGTTGTATACGCAATATGTCCGTCTTTCCACGTTGTATCCCTGTCCTCGGAGAGTAAGTGGCGAACCAGTAAATCTCCATATACCGGTCGACCGTCATGACCAACTAATTGGATCAAATCATTCCTTCTCTGACATCAGCGGGCCGTAAGTGGGCCTTGGCTTTCGTCATCCAGCTGAAGAAGGTACCAAAAAATCAAGAAGTCTAACTGGAGCTAGCTTCATCCCCCGGAGTTCCGGACTTAAGAGCCTACTGTGACTCTAAGTCAAGACCTCCGGGGTGAAGCCCTGTGCACAAGAGGTTTTACCCATCATGAGCCGCAGTCTAGTGAACCTTTTTACGGCGACGTTGGACCAGAAAAAACAGCACAACGACGAAGAGCGCGCCAGCGACTACCCGGATAATTGTTGTATCGGCCATGTCCATTCTCCTTCCTCTTTATTTGTTAAGTTGCGTGAAAGATGCGGTGATGATGATGATCGCAGGGCCTAGAGTCACCAGAAAGAGAGAGGGAAAAATGAAAAACACAAGCGGGAAGATCAACTTGATAGTTGTCTTGGCTGCTTGCTCCTCTACCTTCTGACGGCGCTGAGATCTCATTGTCTCGGAATGAACTCGCAGGGTCTTCGCGACGCTCGTCCCAAATTGTTCCGATTGAATCAGGATGGTGACCAGGTTTCGGACACTGTCCACATCGGTGCGTTCTGCAAAATTTCTCCAGGCGTCGGACCGAGGCCTTCCGGCATGCTGCTCAAGCACGATGATGCCCAACTCATCGGTAAGCGCAGGTTGAGCGGACCGCAACTCCTGGGCAGTGCGCGCTGTTGCCTGGTCGACGCCAAGCCCGGCTTCAATGCAGATGACCAGCATATCGAGCGCGTCCGGCAGACCGAGCCGAATACGTTTTTGCCGTTTGGTAATCTTTTTCCCCAGCCAGAAATCGGGAAGGAGAAACCCCAGCCCTAAGGCCGCTATGTAGAAGACGAAATTGCTGCTGCGCCCAAGTGCAACCAGAAGACAGAAGATCAGGGGCACTAATATCTTCACTCCATAGAAGACCTTGATCGCTGAGTCATTGCGGTAGCCGGCACGAATGAGGCGTTGCTGTACCACGGAGACTTCTGCTTGAGATTTAGGCAGAACGCCTTCCAGGCGTTCCACGATCCCGCCCAGCGACACGCCCGTCTGCTGAATGCTGCCCAGTAGGGTTTTCTTTGGTTTCGCCTCTGGGTGAATAACCGCAGTGATGCGCGCGATCATCGCTTCCCTGTAGAACATGAGCAACCCGACGCTGGCTATCAACAGGAAAATGGCGCAAAATGTAAAGAAAAGTAGTCCCATAACTTACCTTCAAACTTCCATATTGACGATCTTCCGAATGATCAGGCCGCCAATGACCATCATGGTAGATGCCGCGTAGATGAGCTTCAGGCCGAGAGGATTCGTCCACAGGAGGCTCATCGTTTTAGGGTTGACGAGCCATAGAGCAAGCCCGAGAGCAATCGGCAGAAAACTGAGCACCCACCCGGTCATCCGACCTTGAGCGGTATGAACATTGACCTGACGCCTCAGGCGGAATCGTTCCCGAATTAATTGAGACACCTTGTCGAGCACCTCAGCGAGGTTTCCTCCACTCTCTTTTTGAATCAGAATGGCCGTCGAGACAAGTTTCAGATCCTGCAATGGGATCCTGGTTACAAGATTCTCCATAGCGGTTCTTAGTTCGAGTCCGTAGTTCTGCTCTTCGAAACAAATCCGGAATTCGCTGCCAATCGGATCGGCACACTCACGAGATACCAGACCTAACCCAGCGATGAGACTATGGCCGGCACGTAAGGCGCTCACCATCAAATCGAGCGCCTCTGGAAGATTCTGTTCGAACTTCTTGAAACGCTGGCTCCGTTTCCAGAGAACGAATGCAAATGGAGTGCCGCCAAGAAGCACCCCGATCAGTACAGAAAAGATAAGAACTCCGCTTCGCCGATACAGCAGGTATGCAGGAATCACAAAGCATGTGGCCGACATCAGCATCAGGCCTCCCGCAGTCCACTTCAGATTGGCCTGATAGAGAAGCCTGTGTAAGCGCGGCGCGAGTTCGATCTTGAGCAGCCAGCGATGCAGCAAGGGGATAGCGCTGAGCAGTTCCTTCTTTCGAATATCGACGACCTGGTCTCGCCATTCGGATTTGTCCGTAGCCAGGGCTGACTGAAGGGCCGCAAGTGCTTGTTTGCTTTGTCCGGAGCCGCCCACGTTGCTGGCTACTATCAGCAGCACGAAGACGCCGAAAACTCCCAGAAATACAAGCACCACGACCAGAAACATATAACCCTCGACCTTCCCCTAGGCCTACTTAGTTAACTTCCGTTACTTGTTCGAACAAGCTCGGCGGCAGGAAAATTCCCGATGTCCTGAGCTGTTCGAGAAAACGGGGCCGGATGCGCGACGGCTCGAAAGTGCCAATCACCTTGCCATCGGGCCCGATGCCCTTTTTCTTGAAGCTGAAGATTTCCTGCATGCTGATAATGTTCTCCTCCATGCCGGATATCTCAGAGATGCTGGTCACTTTGCGTGTGCCGTCGCTCATACGGGAAGCCTGAACAACGATGGAAATGGCCGAGGCGATCTGCTGGCGCACGGTCCGTTCCGGCAGGCCCATACTCGTCATTGCCACCATCGACTCCAGTCTGCTCAGGGCGTCGCGGGGGGTGTTAGCGTGAATCGTGGTCATAGAGCCTTCGTGACCAGTGTTCATGGCCTGAAGCATGTCAAAGGCTTCTTCTCCACGCACCTCGCCGATGATGATGCGATCCGGCCGCATACGGAGACTGTTGATGAGCAGTTGGCGCTGACGAACCGCACCCTGTCCTTCGACGTTGGGCGGCCGGGTTTCCAGGCGCACGATGTTTTCCTGCGCCAGCCGCAACTCAGCAGCGTCCTCTATGGTGACCAGACGTTCTCCCTGTGGGATGTATTGCGACAGAATGTTCAGAAACGTGGTCTTGCCGGCGCCGGTGCCGCCGGAGATCAGGATGCTGATGCGTGATTTCACGGCGGCTGTTAGTACTTCCATCATCTCCGCCGAGATACTCTTCAGCTTCACCAGTTGGTTCGCTGCCAGTGGACCGGTTCCGAAACGGCGAATGGAC
Organism: uncultured Acidobacteriota bacterium; assembly: GCA_963735555.1. GTDB lineage: Bacteria > Acidobacteriota > Terriglobia > Terriglobales > Acidobacteriaceae > Silvibacterium. The sequence goes on along the minus strand of CAVTLP010000027.1, from coordinate 87,388 downwards.
ATTGAGGGACCGTCAAGAGCCAACGGCGGAATAATGGCGTTGACGCGGGAACCATCAGGCAGACGTGCATCCACCATCGGCGAGGATTCATCCACTCTGCGGCCCACACGAGATACGATGCGGTCGATGATCTGCAGCAAGTGGCGATCATCGCGAAACGTCGTGTCGACCTTCGAAAGGAGCCCGCCCCGCTCAATAAAGACGTTTTTCGTGCCATTGACAAGTATGTCGGAGATCGTATTATCCGCAAGCAGCGGTTCTAGGGGCCCGAGTCCAAAGACATCGTCAAGCAGATCGGATTGAATCCTCTCTTGTTCAGAAAAGCTCAGGGGTACACGCTGATCATTGATAATCTCGTTAATCACGCCCTTAACTGCCTGGCGCGCCTGACCGGAATTGACGCGCGACAGCTTTTCCAGATCCAGCTTTGAGATCAGAGTCCGATGCACTTCGATTTTTAACTTCTCAAGACTCAGTTGTTCCACGTCATACCATCCATGAGCATCGGTCTTCAGCCCTTACCGAATAAGCTGAACCGGCCTTTCTTGTTGGTGCTTGCAGGTAGACCACACGCTGCTCTGGCCATCTGCCTGACTACTCTTGAAATGGGAGAATCCTCTAGAGCAAGCGGACTGGCAGTATTCTGCGCACGCCGAGCGGCAACATAGTCGCCGGGCACTTTCCACTGGGCTGGCCTGGTCAGCGCCTTCGTAACATGTTCCTCGTCAATGCCCAGTGAGCGAGGCGTGAAACGATTCAGTACGATTTCCAGATTGGCGTTGCTTTCCCTGAAGAACTCCGTGATCAGGCGGTTGGAATTGCGCAGTTCGGGGATGCTGACCTGTGTCACGAGGTAGACAATGGCGGCTTCTTCGAACAGAGATTTCGCGGTCATGCCCAGCCTTGATCCGGCATCCACCACCACATAATCGAAGCCTTGCCGGGCAACGGCTACCAGTCGTGCGATAGCTTCATCAGAAGTTTGGATCGGGGTGTATTGATCTGGAGCTGCGAGCACATATAACCCCGAGCTATGTTTCGCCACAAGTGTGGAAAGAAAATTCGAATCCAACCGCTCGAAATTATGAAGGGCATTGGCTGTCGAATATTGAGTGTTTATACCAAGATCAAGCGCTGCATCGCCAAGAGGGAGAGCGAGATCAATCAGCAGGGTGTTTCTAGCGGATTCCTGAGAAAGAGAGAGGGCAAAATTGCTGGCGATGGTCGTGACGCCAGAACCGCCCTTAGCGCCAACGAACAGCAATAGTTTGCCTGCTGCCTTCTTAGTGGGACGATTTGCTGGACGGCGGACGGCTGCCCGAACAAGGGCTTCGGCGATGGTGCTGGGAGCGAAGGGCTGCGCCAAATACTCGCGAGCGCCGGCGCGCATGCAGCGCACCAGCATTTCGGGATCGGCTTGCGCCGAACAAACCATCACGGTTGAAGGGCCCCCAGAAGAAATGCTCTCTACCAGGTCAAGGGCGTGCTCTGGGTTGCTATCCAGGTCAAGTATGAAGACGTCATAATCTTCCTCGAGTAATCGCGGCACATCATCCAGGTCAGGATAGGAAGAAAACTCGCGAGTCACCCGAGCCTGTGGACCAGAAATAGCTCCTGCCACCGCGTCGCGACGATGCTCTTCCGGACTAATCAGAGCAATCGTGAGGACGTCGTCGCCGAGTGCGCCGGGATGCTTTGAGGAACTCGCGGTCACGAGGCTTTGACTCTTTGCTTGCGGCATTCCTGCGGATTGTGAGGTGTTTCGCATATTGTTGATGAAATATCCATGATCCGAATGCTGACCCTCAGCGGGAAAAGAATGAAACCAATGTTCCGATCGCAATAGCGGGGGCATAAGGTAGTTTGCGTGTCTTGGGATTGGCGAGCACCAATTCCGGATGGGGCCGCATCCCCCGATCCTTCAAACCAAAAACGAGATCACCTGAGCCCTTGAACAAGTCGCCGAGAAAACCTCCGGCGGCGGCCCAGCTCACAGCCATGATTCCTCCCGTGATTCCTGTCAGAACGATTGCCGTTAACAACTGGCGAGGTCCAACCCAGGCCCCGATGGCCGCACAGAGTTTCACGTCGCCCATGCCCATGCCACCCATGAAAAACAGAATTCCAAACAGTAGGGCTCCCAATCCGAGACCGGACATGCTTTGCCATATCCCGTGCCAACCGTACAGCCAACCTGAAACGACGATTCCCGCCAGCAGAAAGGGAAAAACCAGCCAATTCGGAATGCGGCGGCTGCGCAGGTCGGTAAAAGTCGCTATCGCCAGAACGATCAGTGTCGGCCACCAGGCAACTGAATGCATATCCCTGACTCCTTCCTACAGAATTCGGCTTTCGCTGGCAGTTGTGCAATTCAAAGCCCAATCGACGGCGGCGGGACCAATCGTCAATTCAGGGGATTAGGAGATTACCCGGGGAAGCTGGTGTGCACGGCTGTTTACATGCGGCTTCCCGGTGTGAAGCGAAACATAGACAGTAAAGTCGGCCGAAGTACCCCGAAAGTAACAACTGACAATAGTCTTTTAGTAACTAGAGAGTTGATGGGCTATCTGTGTACGCCGATGGCGGACAGCCGGTTACAGGGGACGATCATAGTCATCATTTCGCCTGAAAGCGGTGACCAGTAAACCATGTGCACGATGCAATCGGCGCTCCGGTGACTACGCTGGTACGCACTCGCGAGTGCCTAAATCCCGACTAGCACCCCTTAGTGTTATCTGGGGTATCCATAAGTGAGGTGAGAGGTTAGAGTCCGCTCCGGATTGCCGACGAGATGCCTGGCAAGCAGAGTGCAGGCAGAGAAAACCTTTTTCATTGCCATCTGTCGTAAGGGCCAAGGCCACCAAACTTAAGTCATACCACTTTTGTTGCAGTAGTACCACTTTACGCTGGACAATCCGTAACAATTAATTGTTTTATTCAGTAACGATAGTAATGATTTTAGGATCGAGCTTCCCCAAAGATAGCGAAGACTTATTGATTGCAAATCGGCGCGAGGAGGGCGTTAATTTACATGATTCGGATCGGATTGTATTCGGGGGACCGCACTTTGCAGCCGCTTCTTTCTTCTGCTTTGGGTAAGGAATTTCAAGTTTGTCTAGGGTCGGATGAGCCGGAAATGAAACGCCTGCTCTCTGCAGGAGACTGTGACGCCTTGATACTGGACCTGGATTCCACGCAGGGCTTTCTGAAGGATCGAATAACATGCTCTGAGCGATTAATCGCGTCACAAATTCCGTCCGTGGTCATGGCGGATGACGATCTTCGTTCGACGGCGACGGAACTGGTTCGGCAAGGTGCATTTGGTTACTGCCGCAAACCACCCTCGATCCGGGATCTCAAGACGATGTTGTCCCGGATATCCGAGACCGCCTCGCTCAAGCGCGAGCTTCAGACAGCGCAGCAGCAACTCGGGACATCCTGCAGCTGCGACCAGCTGATTGGATCAGGACCCCAGATGAGACAGGTCTATGATCTCGTGCGCCGCGTTGCGAATCTCAATGCCTCGGTACTCGTGACCGGAGAAAGCGGAACCGGTAAGGAACTTATAGCCCGGGCAATCCACAACCTGGGTACCCGTTCCAGTCGTCCATTCGTTGCTGTTAGCTGCGGGGCCATCCCCGAAACCCTGATTGAAGCTGAGCTGTTCGGGCATGAGAAGGGTGCCTTCACCGGAACGGTCGGTGCGCGGGAGGGATACCTCGAGAAGGCGGCTGACGGCACACTTTTCCTTGATGAGATCGGCGAGCTCAGCCAGTCCACTCAGGTCAAGTTGCTGCGCGTTCTGCAGCAACGCGAATTCAGTCGACTGGGAAGCAGCCGGCTCATCCCGTTGCGGGCGCGCCTGGTCTTCGCTACTCACAGGGACCTGGCTGAGTTGGTGGCTCAGGGTAAATTCCGGCAGGATCTCTACTATCGCATCCATGTGATGCGAATCGACGCTCCGCCCCTTCAGGAGCATCCCGAAGATATTCCCCTGATCGCCATGCATTTTCTTCGGCAATATGCAGACATGTACGAGAAGCCGATGAAGGATATTGAACCTGGCGCAATGGCCCTGCTGCAGAGTTACGCGTGGCCAGGAAACGTGCGCGAATTGGAAAACGTCATTCAACGGGCCATCATCGTCGCCAGCGACGAACGAATTCGGATAGAGGATCTCCCTGAGAATCTCCAGTCGGAGAATGTGCTCTGCATCGATGAATATCTTCCCGTGGGTTCTTTCGAGCAGCAGGTTTACGAGTACAAGGTGAAGCTAGCCACGAACGCGGTGCGGGACAACAACGGCAACAAGACCCTTGCAGCCCGGACCCTTCAGATTTCGCGGGCTTACTTACATCGCCTGATCAGGATTGACGAGCCGAATCTCATACTCGAATCAAGCAACCAGGAGATAGGCACAGCATGACGGTGATGTTCTTGGCCGAGGAACTCAAGGTTGAGCCAGGGCGCCGTCGCATTTTTAGCCAGGTAGCCTCCTTCCCGGTCATGTTGGCAGTCTCTCTCGTAGTGCTTGCGGTGCTGACGGTACGCGCGCGCTTTGATGATCCCGATATGTGGTGGCATCTGAAGTCGGGCGAAATCATCTGGACAACCCACGCGATCCCCTCCGCGGACATTTTCTCCTACACCACCAACCATCATGCCTCCGTGCCGCACGAATGGCTTTCACAGGTATCCATCTATGGCGCCTACAGGCTGGGCGGCTATACCGGCCTGATGCTGTGGCTCTGCTTCTTTGCTTCGTTCTTTCTCATTGCCGGGTACAGGCTATGTTGGCGTTACTCAGGAAATGCGAAAGTGGCTTTCCTGGGCGCGATGATCATCTGGTTGTTTTCAACAATCGGTCTTGCGATTCGACCGCAGATGGTCGGCTACCTTCTTTTGGTCCTTGAATTGCTATTGATACATGCAGGGCGCACTCGAAATCCCCGCTGGTTCATGGGGCTTCCGCCGCTGTTTGCGGTATGGGTGAATTGCCACGGATCTTTCTTTCTTGGGCTTATTGTGGTGGGAATATTCCTCTTCAGTTCGTTTTTTGACTTCCGGATGGGCTCACTCGTGTCGTCACGGTGGGAACCGCGTTGTCGGCGAATGCTGGGATTGGCCTTGGGGCTATCGATCATGGCGCTGTTCCTGAATCCGATTGGCTTCAGGCAGGTCTCCTACCCCCTCGACACCCTGCTGCACCAGCCAATCGGCCTGAGCTTGGTGCAGGAGTGGCGGCCGCTTCAGTTGAATGCCGCGCGCGGAATTGCATGGATCGTAACTCTTGGGTGCGTCTTTCTCGTGGTGATCGTGCGCCGGTCCGAGTTACTTTGGCACGAGTTACTGTTGCTGGCACTGGGAGCGTGGCTGGCCTCAAGTCACGAGCGTATGCTCTTTGTCTTTGGCATCTTCGCCGCCCCTGTTCTGTCGCGGCTCCTCTCGACAGAGTGGGACAACTACAGCTCGAAAAAGGATCTGCCCTGGGCCAATGCCGTTCTCATTGGGGCAGCATTGATATTCGCTTTCTGGATGTTTCCAGCGCGCCGGAATCTGACCGAGCAAGTGGCTCAGCAGAGTCCCGTAAAAGCGGTGGATTTCATCAGGTCCCACCATCTTTCCGGGCCTATGTTCAACGAGTATGGCTACGGGGGATATCTGATCTGGGCGTCCCCGGAACATCCTGTTTTCATCGACGGCCGTGCCGACGTTTTCGAGTGGAGCGGAGTCTTCGAGGAATATGGGCAGTGGATGTCACTTCAGAGTGACCCTCATAAGCTTCTCGACAAGTATGGAATTGCTTTCTGTTTGCTGGACCGCCAATCCCCCATGGCAAATGTCCTGCCACTATTGCATGACTGGAAGATAGCGTATTCGGATAACAGCTCCGTCATTTTTACCCGGGTCAGGCAGGGAGCGATCTAATTTGAGGTTTGGGGGATAACTAAGTCGGCTTATCCGCACTGAGTACAACTTAGGTGGGAAAATAGCTAGTTCTACATTTATCCCTCTTGACTTTTACCGTTTCAGGGGAGCGATACTGGTAAGTTCCCCTACGCCGCAAGAATCCCTCAGCCATCCTAAGGAGAGGACTGCGTGAAAAAGGTAGTGGGCATGCGCAAAATAAACCATTCCCCAACGGCTCCGCGGGTTGAACCTCCGTCGAGAAGTAAATGGCTTCGTTACAGATTTCACGCCGCCGGCGAAAGTGGCCAGGCGCTCGTTGAGTTTGCCCTCGTGCTGCCGGTGCTGCTGCTCGTCGTTACGGGTATCACTACGTTCGGCATCGCCCTCAACAACTATATGCAGTTAACGCAAGCTGTGGGCATTGGCGCACAGGCGCTTTCGGTGAGCCGAGGCAACACAACAGACCCGTGCAATGTGGTTTCTTCCGCGGTTACCGCAGCAGCACCCTACCTCGTGTCCTCATCTATTTCGTTCACTACCAAGATCTATACCTCTTCTTCCGCTTCCACCTCATACTCTGGGACGTCCTGCAGCAGTAGTAGTACTACCACCGGGGCAGCCGGGAATCTGACCCAGGGACAGGCCGCCGTGGTAACGGCCACGTACCCCTGCAGCCTTGCTGTATTCGGAGCGAATTATGCAACTACTTGTAGTCTCAGTGCGCAAGTAACGGAGATTATCCAATGAACCAGAACGTCAGGTATTTTCTGCACCGCGCGGTCGAAGATGAAAGCGGTGGCGTGCTCGTCTTGATGGCAGTCCTCATGCTCGGTCTTCTCGGAATGGGAGCGGTTGTGGTCGACGTCGGCGACGTTTACTACAGCTATAACAAGCTCGTCATCTCGACAAATGCGGCGGCTCTGGCCGGAGCCCAGGGACTTCCCTCGAATACGTCGACTACGAATCAGGCCGTCACCAATGCGACCCGGTACAGCGCCCAAACAGGAAATCTGAACGCCTCAGGCAATCTGAATATTACCAGCGCGACCTATACCCTGGGGTGCGTGACGGCCACGGTGGGCGCGTCCATACCCTGTGTTGCTACGGGAGTCGGAACCAATACGGCAAATGCTATCCAGGTGAAGCAGACAGCGAATGTACCCACCTATTTTGCCGCGATGTTCGGCACCTCTTCCGTTACGCTCACGGCAACTGCGACCGCGCTCATGAGGGGCGCGGCAACTTCCCCGTACAACGTGGCGATTATCGTCGACACAACGAATTCGATGACCAGTAATACTGACAGTAACTGTGGGGGTGTGACACGCCTTCAGTGCGCCTTGAACGGTGTCAAAACACTGCTACAGAGTCTCTCACCCTGCGCCGCGACCGGCTGTGGCACCCTCACCAGCCAGAACTACGCCAATCCCATCGACAGAATCAGCCTGTTCTCGTTTCCAAACTTTACGACGACTACCGCTGCGGACCAGTACGACTGCACCAGTACTAACCCCACGCCGGAGGTTTATACATTCCCGGCAATCGGCGCAACGTCGCTGTCGACGATGCCATACAAAAGCGGCACAACAACGGTCCAGATGACGTACCAGGATCTATATGGTCTTGGAGATACAAACGGCTTCGTAAGCGATTACCGCAGCTCTAATTCAGCTACTTCGTTGAGTTCCAGTTCCGACCTCGTTGAGGCCGTTGGGGGGAAAAGCGGTTGCACTGCTATGGGCGGTCCGGGGGGTGAGGGGACCTATTATGCGGGCGTAATCTATGCCGCCCAGGCAGCGCTCACCGCCGAATCGACAAAGTATCCGGGTTCGCAGAACGTGATAATCCTGGTTAGCGATGGTGCGGCGACCTCTTCGTCGAGCCAGATGGCGACCCAAGCCCAAAGCAATAACACGACGTACGCAAATATGAATGGAACCGGAGTGTACCCGTCCTATAACAATGAGTGTCAGCAGGCCGTCACCGCTGCCACCTATGCTACGAACCACGGGACCACGGTATACGCGGTCGCTTACGGCTCGCCGTCAACGGGATGCACGACTGACACCGGCTCGTATACTTCCCCGTGCTACACAATGTCGAAAATAGCTTCCAGTGCGGCAACCTTTTACTCCGACGATAACCAGAGCGGAACCACGAGCAGCTGCCCGGCGGGCAAGTCAGTCTCAAGCATAAACGCTATATTTACTCAGATTGCAGGGAACCTGACTGTTGCGCGGCTGATCCCCAACAGCCTCTTTCCCACCTCGTGAATAGTTGCGGAACACAGAGGAGGACGGGCATCTATTCGTCGTGCGGGTGCAACGGATCAGGGGCCACTTGTCCGGCTGTACGGTGCTGGGATTCTTCTCCCAGTTTAGGTTGCTGACGGACCATGACAGTGCTGGTAGGCACTGCGACATGTGTCTCCGGCTGCGGCTTCGGTTCGATGCGCAGCAGTCGAATCGCCTTGAGAGGGATGTGCACCTCATAGCGCGCCGATTTATCAAAGAGCACGATCTCGTCCACCCCGTTGAAGTACGATTCCACACACATCTCAGGGCTGTTTTCAGGCGCACAGGGATCATCCGCCACCAGCGTCACTGATACGGCGCGCCCGGTTGGAATGAAGTAATCGTGGTCCAGCGCGAATTTCGAGTTGTGAAGAACGTGAGTCCCTTCCTCGGACTCCATCACCATGACCGTGTGTGGGAGCGTGATGTCTTCAGGGGTATTGTTCCGCAAGCCCGCCATGACCATACCCGCCAGTCCCGGCGCCGCACTTTGCGACGGCTCTGAACCAGAGGCATTCGTTTCCGCCTTGCCGGAAGCCGTTGGCTTAATGGAGGCGGAGTCGGGCGTGGATGCACTGCCGTCCTGCACTGTCCGGGCAGGAATCGTTGTCCGGCATTAAGCCAACTGAGAGATCGACTGCCGCTGTTCTTGGCTCCACAGCGCGAACCGCAGTCAGGTTCCACGGTTTCGGTCTTGATCGGTGATAGTAGAAGGCCCCGATTGCACATCCGAAAGCCAGGCCCAAACCGATTCCGCCGGCAATCCAGCGAATGCCCCGCCGTTTCCTCACCGGCATTATCTCGGTGTCATCCGGCGGGTCCGCTATAACTCGAATTTCTTCCGGAAGATCAACCGTGGCCCTTACTGGCTTGCCAGTGCTCTTTACTGGCTCAACAGGGGGGATCAATTTCGGAGTCGAGGGTTTCGCTTTTGGTCGGTAAAAGCAAAAGGCACCGATTGCACATCCAATGGCCAGTCCTATGCCAGTTCCGCCGGCTAGCGTGCGAATGCCACTCCGTTTCCGCGATCGCATCGTCTCGGTCTTGTCCGGCATGCCGTCTCTCACTGGACTTGCTCTTTTCTCACCATGCCGTCCTCAGGGTATGCAACCTGTTTCTCCTAGCTGTATCTGCCCCGCGCAACAACCTAGATTAGTTCGAACTTTAACATATGCGTACTTAGCCGGAACCGGATCTTAGCTCTTCTCACCGGCGGAGTTATCCGTCTGTATACCCAGTGTAGCTGTCTGTATACACGCGACGACACTACGGGGCAGATTCCGCCGTGTAACTGACTGATTTGGAAAATAAGAGCGAAAGCGTGAATGGCTATTCACTTGCTCAACTAGCGAAAAGAGAAGCATCGGCTAAGCAGAAGGATTGATCTGCGCCGCACGGTTGAGTAGGGGACTTAGTAATCGGCTGACCTGGTCCATTTGGTCAGGCGGACCATGCGAAGCGACATGAGTCCTGCTACCCGATGCTGGAAATGTCAGGAGACTTGCATGTTTGATCGTCGTCTGCCGATGTTGCTGCTCATCGGTCTTGCCCTGCCAATCATCGGTTGCAGCACGGCTTCGGTAACCGCCCTGCAGGTCAGCCCTTCGACCGCGACTGCGGCGGTAGGCCAGACTGTACAGTTCATGGCGACGGCGACCTACAATCAAGGGTCTCACCCCGGCTCGAATCAGAATGCAACCGACTCGGCGACCTGGTCCTCCAGCAATACCAGTGTGGCAACGATCAACTCTTCCGGTGTAGCAACAGCTGTCGGAGCGGGCACAACGGTCATTACTGCAAGCATCAGCGGCTATCCTGGTCTTGCGTCCAGCACCGCTCAACTCTCAGTTACAGGTGCAGCGGGAGGCGGCACCGGCAGCATCGTTTCGATCTCTGTCATCCCCGGCTCTCAATCTGTTTCTTCGCCAAATCAAACCAGCCAGTTCATCGCCATCGGAACCACTTCATCAGGGGCCACGGTGAACCTGACCGGCCAGGTGGCCTGGAGTTCAAGCAGCACACAGATTGCTACGATCGGCGGGACTACCGGGCTTGCCACGGCGGTTGGCCAGGGAACCGCTACGATCACTGCCCTCTACAACAACGCCACGAGCGGTACAGCGGCAACGGGGACCGCGACATTCACGGTGGTGGGCGGAACAACCGAACAATATACGGCTGTGACCGTCATACCAGGCTCCCTGGCGCTGTCGGCGTCGGGTCAAACCAGCCAATTGATTGCGCTTGGCACCTCCGGAAGCACCGGCCTTCTGCTGGACGTCACCAACTCGACCCAGCTCAAGTGGAGCTCGAGCATTCCGTCGATTGCTTCCGTGAGTACCTCCGGCCTCGTCACCGGCTTGAGTGCGGGCACCAGCACCATCACGGCGCTTTTGACGAATCCCGACGGCAGCGTGGTATCGAATACAGCGACCGTCGCCGTCTCGCTGACGGCTGCGCCGGAGCCTCTGCTTTCACTCACCATTGTTCCGAACTCGATTACTGTCGGCAATTTGCAGGACACCGGCCAATTCCTCGCGATTGGAACCTTCTCAACTGCCCCATTTGTCAGGGACCTGACAAACTCGCCCACACTGAGTTGGATCTCGTCCGTGCCCAGCGTTTTCCCGGTTAACACCAATACCGGCGGGAACTCGGGCGCTACCGCCGGGATTGTCACGGCCTACGGAAATGGAAGCGCCACAATCATTGCTGAAGCAACCGGCAATGACGGGACGATCCAGACCGCCACGGCAACCTTCGCTTGTCCGCTGGTTCTCCCGACGGCAACAACGGCAGGATCCTGCTATCCGGGTTCCCAGGCGCCTGCACTCCTGGCAACCCTGACTGTCTATAACGAAGGCTCGAATCCCAATACCAGCGCCGGTAATTGGCTGGTGACAGCTCCTTCCGCCACGGGTACGCCGAACGTGCTTCACTGCGGTCCGGGCTGGACCAACAATGGAGGGACTGGCGGCTCAGTCTGCGTAGCGACCTACCCCGTCGGCACCACGGTGACGTTGACGGCGCCGGCCCAGACTGGAGTCAGCTTCGGCGGATGGTCCTACAACTGCGCACAACAAGGAACTGTCACAGCACGCGGACCAAACAGTTGTACGGTAACACTCACAACCAACGATACCGTGGGTGCAATCTTCAACTAGGCGCAAACCTGCCCCGGAACGGCCGCTCTTCGGAGCGGCTTTTCTGATCCACATCCTACGTCGAGGATCCAGACACGATGGCGCTATCACGGGCTGTTTCACTTTCGAAATGCTTCTTCTGCGGGGGAGTTCCAGAATCGGAGATCTATCAGATGGTCATCTTGCTCATAGTTTTATCAACTGTTGTCGCAGCGCTGATCATAGATATCTTGAACTTATGGCCACGATAGCGATGGAACCGGTTCGGAAGCCGCTAAGGACACTGGACTAACTGAGAATTTCTGCAGCGGTAACCTACGCAGGGACGAGCACTCATCTCATCTCTGCACGTCAGCAGACACTCCCGGGCACGCTCATGGTTTCCAAGACCTGCTTCAGCCGCACCGAGGTAAATCAGACAGTGGCGACGAAGAAATGGGTGTGGAGCTACCACAGGAAGCGCCGACTCAAGGATCTGCCTGGCTCCGGTGAATTCCATCGTATGGATCTGTAACCGTGGCCGCTCTAGGCGCGCTATGTCGCACTCAGGTGATCGCCATTCTTCTCCACCATTTCGACTCGCTGTTCGACCTTTCGCAGCGCTTCGCCCCACTCTCCCAGAAACAGACGACATGTGGATACGAGATCCTCGTACATTTTGAAACTGAAGCTAAGATACGGATTTTCCTCATAGCCCTCTAGAAGGATTGAAAACCCTTCCTCGGCGCATCGGAGCGCTTCGCGATATTCGGAAGAATTGCGGAGCGTGAAGCCGAGCTCGAACTGAACTTCCCCGAGGAGCCGACGATCACCGGCGCCACGAAGCAGTGCGATCACGTTCCTACACTCTTCCGTGTCTCCAGGGTGATTTGCCCGCGCCCATTCGCCGGCAAAGGTAAAGACGCGCATGGCTGCTCGCGTAAGAGAATCTCCCTCACCCAACCGCAATTGTGCTTCGAGCGCACGATCCAATGCTCGCAGGTAAAGGTCAGCACCACCCAATACTGCCAAGGGAATCGCCATGTCCAGCAGGGCGCGAACTTCCACGTCGGCCAGACCGTAGTGAGCTGCCCGATCAGCCAAAGCCTGGTAGGTGTCCACAGTCCGTGCATCGTATGATGCCCAGTAGATTGCAGCCAATTTTTGCAGAACCTCGATTTCGCTCGGGGCGCGCTCCGTCTCTGGTATTTTGTTCACCAACTCCAATGCGTGCTCGAGGATGACTGCAGCTTGCCTCGGTTCAAACCGCCGGCCAGCCGTGTCTGCTGTCAATAGGAGGTACTTTACGGCTCTCTGCCAGTGACCGCCTTGCTCGAACTGATACGCCAACTCGGCGGTTACGTTGGCGTCAGGAAAGACGTGCAGCGCCTCGCCGTTTTCGGCCATGCTCTGGTGAAGTTTTCTCCTTCGCGCTGGCCCTATTCGCTGGTAGACCACCTCACGGTACAGCACATGGACAAATTCGTAACAGGGAGAGGGGCCACTCAGGTAATTCCTAAAACCGGCCAAGCGGACAACATGATGCCGCCTTGCAAGCCCCTCCAGCAATTCTTCGAAGATATCCGCTCCACGTTGGCCATTGCGGCTCCCACGGTGACCGACAACGACGATCTCCTGTGGATACTCGCGACCTCCAGCGCGCGTTGCTGCTCAAAGTTCAGCCGCTCAATCTGGAGCTCGATCATCTGCTGCAAACTCTTCGGCGCTTCCAGATCGATCTTTTCGAGTGGCACCATGATTTGCCAGGTTCCATTCTCGACGCCCAGCACGCCCCGGTCTCGCATATGGCCTAAGGTGGCCACCATGAACAGCGGACTGCCTTCGGTGTGCCGGTAGATCAATTCGGATAAGCCATCAGGGACTGCGGCGCCTCCAGCCTCGGCCTCCAAATACTCAGCCACTTCGGCTTCACTCAGCGGTTCCAGAGCGATCTCCCGGCACAACTGATGCACCAGCAGGTCCTGCTTGACTGTCTTCAACGGATGCTCTGACAGCGTCACGTCCACGGGGCGATAAGTGCCAATCAGCATTAACTTGGCGGGCGCGCGGCGGCGCGCCAGGGAGGAGAGGAGATCCACAGAAGAGTGATCCGCCCAGTGCAGATCGTCGAGCACCAGCAGCAACGGCTTTTCGGAGCTAATAGTCTCCAGCGCCTCGGCAATTTCACGCAGCATGCGCTCGCGCGTTGCGCCCAGAATCTCCCGTTGCAGCGTCTGGTGTTGTTCACGGTTCACGAGCGCGGGAAACTGCACCAGCCATGTGGGTGCTCGGGCAGCAAGTGTCCGCACCACCGCGTCTCCTCCGGCGGCGCGGCACAGCTGATACATCGCTTCCAGCATTGGGTAGTAGGCTTCTTTGCTTCCATACCCCTCGACGCATTGACCGCGTGCGATGCGCACGCCGCGAAAATCCGCGGCAGTCCGTCGGAGGAACTCGTCGACCAGGGCGGTTTTCCCAATGCCCATTTCTCCGGTGATAAAGACGATCTCTCGGTGATCCTGCAGGCTCCGCTCCAGGCAGTTTCTCAACTCGATCAGGGTCGCATTCCGTCCAACCAGTTTTCGGGAAGGCGACACAGGGGTGAGCTTTGCTTCGGCCGCCGGGTCAACTGACGGGAGCGATGAACCGGTAGCCTTCCCTGGGTAGCGTCTCGATGAAGCGGGAATTCTTGGCGCTGTCGCCCAATGCGCTGCGAACATCGAGGATGTGGGTCTTGAATACTTCTGGTTGGACGAACGTATCGGGCCATAAGGCGTCGAGCAACTCGTTCGGGGTGACCACATTGCCGGCGTGCTCCACCAGATACTTGAGCACGGCAAAAGGCTTGGGCGCCAAAGAAATGTACTCGTTGTTTTCTCCGTCCTTGCGCCGCCAGAGACACCGCTTAACCGTGTCCAGACGAAATGGAGGGAACTCCATCATGCTCGACCGCACTCCACCTTCATCACTCCGTCTAGGTGGATGATACAGACAACTGGATGCGCACGCTTACGGTCCCGGGGAGAGGGATGAGGTTACACGTGGATGGTTGGCAATCCGGAAATCCTTTGCCACAGGTTCCTTTACAAAAAGATCACCGCAACATCACGATAGCGGCTTGTGAGTTCGTTATCCTCGATTCAGGCCGGTCAAGTTTCACAGGCGGACCTGATCGCACGACCTCGGCTGTTCAGGTTCGCGGGTCAAGCCAAAACAGAGAGAAGCTGGTTTGAAGTTATCGATGAGCTGAGGCTATGTTTTGAACCCAATGCTACGACGATTTTGCCCAGCGCCGTGCAGGACTGCCTTCTGTGAGCCATTGGCGAAGGCGGAATGAAGCACGAAAGGGTTCGGTGACGTCAGCGGTGTTCTTAAACCCGAAGTGTTTTGGCACACGCGCTATCCCGCCAGTCCTGAGTCTGGTTCTGAGCTTATGGGCTTGCTCGCCCACCCGCGCGCAGAGTGTCTACGGCTCGATCGTGGGCAGAGTCTCGGAGGTCAGCGGAGCTGTTGTGAAAGACGCCTCCGTTACGATTACCCCCGCCAACAACTGTCACTCGGTTTGGCTCACCTTCAAGGACGCTCAGTCTGCCATTGAGATGCGACCGGAGACTGCTGCAGTCGATCTTCAACGGCCCTACTTCGTTATGCCCAGAAAGAGCAGCTAGGAAGAGCTGAGCAATAGCTTGGTAAATATCGTCGGGAACGGCGCTTGTTTTGGAGTTGACATTTATTGTCACAATCCTCTGTCAATCGTTGCAAATGGTCGTCACTCTCGTCGGCGATGATTGTTGCCCTCTGTACCGCTTTCCACTAGTTGTTGGGCTCTGTGGGCCGCCAGGGCGTATCAGGCACTTGCCTCGCGACCATCGTTGAGCATATCTGTCTTCGTGACCAGGAACAACCGTTCCGCAGGATCGGCAGCAAGTTGTCGAAGTTCGGGAGAGAAGCCGCCTAAGGCAAAGAGAATGTAGTTGGGTTTGTCATGCCAGCGGTCTTCAGGCAAGCTCGCGACCTTGGCTTGCAAAGCGCTTAGGTCGCTGAGCCGCGTAGAGCGTTCTGTGCGCCACTTGCACTCCCCGAAGAGAAATGTTCCGTCGTCGAGTTCGGCCATGAGGTCTATCTCCGTTCGGCCATCCCGGCTCCAATATCCGGTCATAAAAAGGATCTGGCGTGATGGTCATGTCGGGCAAAGGCTTGGTAGCCATTCCTCAAGACACACATAATGAGTTGTCAGTTTATGAACTGTCAACTCATAAACGGATAAGATGAACCATGGCCAGCCTGAGGGGGTGAGTTGCGATGGTTTTGCACTTGCGAAGGTTCCAGGTGAATACGACGCGAGAGTCCAGCGCGCCCCGTCTTACACACCCACCGGGAATGGCTTCGGCGACGACTCGTCCAGGTTCGCGCCTGTACCGCCAGCGTTCGAAGCGGCCCTGCAAGCAGCGAGAGCAGTCCCGTGTACCAGTAGCCGACCACAAAGAGAAGCAGGAACGGGATGGTGAAGTAGTTCTCGTTGCTGCATGGCGTACGCAGATGGTCAGGGCGAAGTAGCAGCCGATCAGCAGCTCGATCCAGGGGACAATGCCCAGGCGCTTGCGGTACTTCGTGGCCTGCGCTTTTTCGCCTCGTCTTTTCCACGCGGTACTTCGGCGTCCGCTTGAAGGAGCTCTTGATGCCGAACAGCGCTTCGAGGACGGCGCGCGTGTTGGTGACAGTAAGCCCGATGCCGAGCGACATGAGAAAAGGCAGGTAAAGAAAGGTCTTCGAGCCAGCGTGCGCGGATACAGCTCCTTCTGCGAGACGAGATAGAAGGACGAGATGGAGAAGGTCGATGCCATGAAGAGCGGCACGTCGATGAGCAACATCTGGAACCAGCCCTGATAGAAGCGAATGACCATGGCCGGCATGAGCAGCACCGAGAACACGACCATGAGCGGATAGCTGAGATTTGCCGTGAGGTGGTAGAAGGCTTCGAGCTTGGTGTGGACGGGGTACGTCGCTGCGAAAGACCTGGGGCAGGATCTTCTTCGACGTCTGGATGAGGCCCTTGGCCCAGCGCGCCTGCTGTGTCTTGAAGGCGGTCATCTCGATGGGCAACTCCGCCGGGCACTCGACGTCCTGCAGATATTTGAATTGCCAGCCCTTCGAGCTGGGCACGATAGCTCAGATCGGTATCTTCGGTGAGGGTGTCGTGCTGCCAGCCGCCGGCCTCGTCGATCGCCGACGCGGCGCCACATGCCGGCGGTGCCGTTGAAGTTGAAGAAGACACCGGCGCGCGAGCGGCCGCCGTGCTCCAGAACGAAATGGCCATCGAGCAGGATGGCTTCGACCTGCGTGAGAAAGCTGTAGTCGCGATTGAGGTGGGTCCAGCGGGTCTGCACCATGCCGACTTGCCGGCTCGGCGAAGTGATGGATGACCTTCATCAGCCAGTCGCGGGGGGGACGAAGTCAGCGTCGAAGATGGCGACGAACTCGCCACGTGGCGGTTTTGAGTCCTTCGTCGAGTGCTCCTGCCTTGTATCCGTAGCGATCTGTGCGGTGCAGATAGACGATGGGGTGGCCGAGTGCGCGGTAGCGCTCGACAGATGGCGCTGGCAACCTGCTGCGTTTCATCGGTCGAGTCGTCGAGCACCTGGATCTCGAGACGGTCGGCGGGATAGTCCAGGTTAGCAGCACGCGTCGATGAGGCGGTCGATGACGAACTGCTCATTGAAGATCGGCAGCTGGATCGTGACGCGGGGCAAGCTCGCGCGAAATGGCGCGGCGGCTCGTTGGCGGCGTTCTTGCGGTGTTTGTAATAGAGGTAGACGAGCTGGTATCGATGCATGCCGTAGAAGGCGAGCACGATCATGACCATGAAGTAGGGGATGAGCAGCGTGGTATCGAACCAGTTCCAGCGGTAGAGATGCTCGAAGGTGTGGTCGCCGTAGTGGTAACGAAGATAGTGGCGGAGATCGTGCTTCGGCTGGAAGAGCGCGAGAGAAGCGGTGTGAAGACGAAGCGCGCATTCGAAAGCAACCGATTTCAGCAGGGCCGTGCCTCCCGCGAGTGGCGTGACAAATCATTGTACTGTTCTTAACAGATCAAAACTCATCTTGCAGCCAATCCAAAAAAAGTCGAGGCTTCATGATTATGATGCTGCCATGCCGGGTCCTGATAGGCCGATTCATCCAACGCGAGAAGTGGTCTTTGTCTCCGGTGATAAGAAGGTCTGCGCCGGCATCGATGGCGGCAGCAAGGATTGGCACATCCTTCGCCGGTAGATCGATACCGGGCGGCAGAGGATTGCGGGGCGCATCTGAAACAATCACGGTTTGTTCAAGCAGAATCTCCAGCCGTTCCGATTGGCTCTGATTCTTGCAATTTCGCCGTGTCTCCCGCACCGCATAGAGTGAGGTCATCGCAACGATCCCCGGTGTGGTCCAAAATCGGAGGAAGCCATGATTTGGCATGTGCGTCGCTGAAAACAGAATATTCGAATCTAAAAAGACACGAAGAGCATCAGGCATGGCGCTTGCTTAACAACGCCCTTTTGCCTAACTTTTTCCGGATAGCTTCCCACTGTTTGTCCATTTCCTCGTTGCCCGGCAAGGCATCGCGGCTCACATCTTCGGTGTGAGGTATTCTTGCTGGATCGAGGCCCATGGCACGAATGTCTTCGCATGCTGCGTCAAAGTCTTCCTGGGTGACAGCATTGTTCAGAAAGAACTCGGCTTTGCGTTCGGGAGTGTAGATTTCAACTGGTACGGCGACGGCGGGACGGAGCAGTATGCCATCTTCCCGCTCCTCGGCGAGAAACAGATCGCCTTCCTTGATATTGAAGCGTTGGCGCAGTTTGACGGGGATAACAAGGGTCCCACGCTTTCCTACCCGGCTGGTCTCCATGACAGAATCTCCGACATTCAGAATATCAGAGGCTCTGTCTAGTTCAGGAACATCGTCCGGTATAGCGTATCCCGCTGGACGGGCTTGAAGCCGGCATCGCGGATGATGCGGCGGAGTTCCTCTTCCGTGGTGCAGTTGGAGGTGCCGGCGGCCTTGACGACGTTCTCCTCAAGCATCACTGACCCGACGTCGTTGCCTCCGAAGCGCAGACCAAGCTGCAGGACTTTGAGGCCCTGCGTCACCCAGCTCGATTGCACGTTCTCAATATTGTCGAGATAGAGGCGTGAGATGGCCAGGACCTTGAGGTATTCGACCGATGTGGCCTCGTCCCAGCCGCGTCCGCCGAGGGCAGTGTTGTGGGGCTGGAAGCTCCAGGGGATGAAGGCGGTGAATCCGCCGGTCTCTTCCTGCAGGCGTCGCACCTGTTCGAAGTGGTTCACGCGGTGCTCGTAGGTCTCGCCGACGCCGAACATCATGGTGGCGGTGGTTCTCATGCCAAGCTGGTGCGCCGTGCGGTGCACCAGAAGCCAGTCCTCCGTTCCGCACTTAAGGCGGGCGATCCGGTGGCGGACTTCGTCGTCGAGAATCTCGGCTCCGCCGCCGGGAATAGAATCGAGGCCGGCATCGCGCAGGCGGATGATGGTGTCGCGCACGGAGAGATTGCTGTATTCGGCGATAGCCAGGATTTCAGACGCGGAAAAGCAATGCAGCCAGATTTGCGGGAAGCGCTGTTTGATACCCCTGAGCAGCCGCTCAAACCACTCGATCTTGAGATCGGGGTGCAGTCCCCCCTGCATGAGGACGCCTGTGCCGCCCATCTCCAGCGTTTCTGCGATCTTGGCATAGATGGTTTCGAAGTCGAGGATGTAGCCCTCGCTCGCCATCTTGCCCTTGAGCGGGCGGTAGAAGGCGCAGAAGGTGCAGTATTCGGTGCAGAAATTGGTGTAGTTGATGTTGCGATCGATGATGTAGGTGACTACGCCTTCAGGGTGGAGCTTGCGGCGCATGGCGTCGGCATCCATCCCGAGCCCGATGAGGTCGTCGGAGTGGAAGTAATCCAGTGCCTGCTGGCGCGTGATCGGCATATCTCAATCTTAGAGGATATTCGGCGCGGGTTTCAATGAAGCGACTTTTTGCGTGCGGGCAAGCAATCGAGGTGTGAGCTTTTATATCGTCAAAATTTGCCCGCTTCCAAATCTGTGCGAGTCACCAGGACAAAATCTTGCTGATTCCTTTCACAGCGATGCAACGACTAAAAAAACCAACTGGCTGTTAAGATTGTGACAGGTTCCTACAGGCTCCTCGGCTCGTACGCGCGGCCGGTCTCAAGCTTCTGAAAAGGCACATCGTTTCGTCAACGAACCCAATCCCAGGGAGCGATTTTTTCTTATGTCACTGAACAGGACTGCGAACCCGCGCCATCCCCTTGCCTTCACCGCCTTTCTGCTCGCGCTGCTTGTGTTCGCCACGGGAAGCGTCTGCCATGCAGGGGAGCTCTTTGGATCTCAAGAGAAGAAGAAAGACGATCCGAAGCCTCCTCCGGATGTCATTGTCTTTACAAATGGCGATCAGCTGTCTGGCACGTTCGTCCACGAGATCGGCGGAACGGTCACCTTTCACAGCGACATTGTTGGAGACATCAACATTAGCTGGGACAAGATAAAGGAACTGCGCACGCAGACCAAACTCGCCGTCCTCGATAAGAGCGTAACGCTGGAGAAGAAAAAACTCCCGCCCCACGTTCCTCAGGGCACGATCACGGTTGCAGGCGAAATGATTACCGTGCATCCGGACAACAATGTGATGATCGAGCCGATTCCGGTCAAAGATGCGAGCTTCATCATTGACCAGGCGACCCTGGAGAAGCAGCTGCTGAAAGAGCCTGGCTTCTTTGCAGGTTGGAATGGCGCTCTGACTGCAGGCGCCACGATTGTGGAAGCGACGCAGAAGCAGTACACCTTCAACGGAGCCGTAGCTCTCGTTCGCGTGGTGCCGACGGTTTCGTGGCTCAATCCGCGGAAGCGGACGATAGTAGACTTTAACGGATCGTATGGCAAGATCACGCAAGACGCGTATATCTCTGGAGGCGTCTTCTATCCAGCGACCGACACCAAGAGCGCGCTGTATCATGCCGATGCAGAACAAGATTGGTACTTCAACCCCCGGTGGTATTTCCTGGCAACGGCTGCTTTCGACCACAACTTCAGCCAGGGACTGGACCTGCAGCAGATCTACGGCGGCGGAATTGGTTGGACGGTCGTAAAGCAGGCGAAGCAACAACTGGATCTAAAGGCCACAATCCAGTATGAAAAGCAGAACTTCATCAATGCGACCGATGGCACGAACCAGAACCTGATCGGATCGACCTTCTCGGGCACATATGTCCGCAAGTTGCCGCGAGGCCTTCTCTTCAATCAGCAGGTGGCCTTTATCCCGGCCTACAACAACACCAACGCATACTCGGCAACTGAGTCGAACACGCTGGCGGTTCCGTTCTACAAGAGTCTGGCCTTTTCGATTGGCACGCTGGATAGCTACTTGAACAATCCGCCGCCAGCACTGCCGCCGACTCAGCGGAATTCGTTCCAGTTCACCTTCGGCGCTACGTACGTGCTGAAGTCGAAGTACTAGAAACGCTGCCGGCCATCACTTCGTATCCGGAGGCATGGCCGGGGGCATCGCATTCATTTGCTGGTCGGTCATCTTCTGATTAGGGATGTTGGGCGTCTGGGCTCGCAAAGCAGCGGGGTCAAGGTCGAGTGGCTGTTTGAGCAGGTCGAGCGTGCCCGGCGGCAACGGCTTATCAGCGTTGGCCAGCAACAGGCTCACCTGCCACATCTGCGTCGGATTCAGAATCTTGTCATAGGCCGGCATCCCGCTGAGGCGAATGCCATTGGCCACCTTCCAATACGTCTCACCCGCGGGATCGTCGCTGACGCCGACGACTCCATTCTGATGCGGCGCCCAAAGCTGGGGCGCATGAGGATACATGTGTGCAGCAAAGGCCGACGGGAGACCATAGAGGCCGTGGCACGAGGCGCACTGCTGGCGATAGATATGCGCGCCTGCTTCGAGATTAGTCGCGCTTGGCTCGATGGGCGAGCTCTTGGGCATTTCTTTATCAATGCGCGCGTGAAGCGGCACTCTGACCACTTGCTCTTCCAGTTGATATGCCTGGTCGGCAACGGCAACAGGAGGATGACCATATCGGAAGTGAAAGAATACGATCAACGGAATAGTGAGAAGCCCCAGGATCAAACCCAGCAGAAATGCCTTCATACGTCCTTGCGCCTCGATTCAGAAGGAAATTGGATGCGGCTTTACGACACTTTGGTAGCCCAATCACAGGAAAGCAGGACACGAGAGGGCTGGCAAGTGCTTTAATACATATTGCAGGAGAATTTCTTTGTCTTTTTCATACCCCCAGAGGCAGCAGGTAGCGGAGGCTTCAAGATTCATGCATTTTGGAAAACGCAAGGGATACGGTGCGTATCCGGTTTTGGCCCTGGCCCTTCTCTTCGCCCCGGCCGCAGTGGTAGCGCAAAGCACCACCGATCAACAACAGACACCGCAGACAACAGGAACTCAGCCCCAGGCTCAGATCCCCCCTTCGCAAAGGACCGAGGTATTGCGTCAGGCGCAGCAGCGAGTGAATGCGCGGCGCAGGTTGAGATTGCAGCAGATTATCCAGGACACCTACACGCACAAATATGAAGTTTACGGTGGCGGCGGATATCTGCGTTTCCAACCAGGCAGCACCTTGCAGCACATGAACGAAGCGGCTTGGAATGTGGGATTCACCGACTACCTGAGAGGCAAGCTGGGCGTAACGGCGGATTTTCGCGGCTACTATGGAACGGCCTATACGTACATCAACGAGTTTCAGGTGTTTCATCCAAGCATCAGCCAGTACACATTTCTGGCCGGTCCGCAAATGCGGGTGGTTGAAAAACTGCACTGGGCCGTGAGCGCGAATGCGCTTGTCGGCATAGGCCATGGTAACTTTGGCACCGGCACGGGCGGGCTGCCCCCCACGCTGATCGGGCTGTATCCCGACGGGAATGCCTTCAATCTGAGCATTGGCGCGCCGATCGATTACAACCTGGGGCCGACGTTTGCGATCCGGCTGACTCCGAACTATCTCATGAGCAATTACGGGAGCGAAATACAGAGCAATCTGGGATTCAATGCCGGAGTGGTGTGGCGGTTTGGGCGGCAGTAAAAAGCATTAATTGCAGTGCGGCCGTGTCTCGAGACACGGCCTTTTCTTTGCCCGCCGTTATTAGGCCTTGGCCTTGGTATCTCGCTCTTTGCCGACTCGAGCGGATATTGCGGCTCGGTCATGCGCAGGGGGTCGAGGATCTCGGCGATCTCCTCTTCGCTGAGCAGCTGCTTCGCGCGGGCGATCTTGATGATAGATTCGCCGGTCGCGACCGATTCCTTCACGATCTCGGCCGCTTTGGCATAGCCGATGTAGGGATTGAGCGCCGTAGCGAGCGAGACCGTGCTCTGCGCGTAGAAGTCGCAGCGCTCTTTGTTCGCGGTGATGCCGGCGATGCAGCGGTCGTTGAACTGCCGCAGCATGTTGGCGAGGATGGTGATGCTCTGCAGCACGTTGTAGGCCATGGTAGGCATCATGACGTTGAGCTCGAGCTGGCCGGCCTGCACGGCCATGGCGACGGCCGCCGTCATTGCCAATGACCTGGAAGCTGACCATGGCGGCCAGCTCCGGCATGACCGGATTGATCTTGCCGGGCATGATGGACGAGCCGGGCTGCAGGCTGGGCAGATAGATTTCGGCGAAGCCGGTGTTGGGGCCGGAGGAGAGCAGGCGGATGTCATTCGAGATGCGGATGACCTCGAGCGCGACCCCTGCGCAGAGCGGCGCTCACCTCTGCCATGCAGGCGTTCGATTGCATGGCCCAGCGCATATCCTCGGCGGGAACGAGCTCTGCGCCGGAGATGCGCGCAAGATTCGCGATGGCCTTTTCGCGGTAGTCCGGGTGCGTGTTGATGCCGGTGCCGACGGCGCTGCCGCCGAGGCCCAGTTCACGCAGAGAGTCGCCGGCCTGCAGCAACGCGCGCTTCGCTCTTCTCAATGGCGACGCCGTAGGCCGCGAACTCCTGACCCAGCCGAATCGGCACGGCGTCCTGCATGTGGGTGCGGCCGGACTTCATGATGCCGTCGAACTCAGCAGCCTTCTCGCGGCGAAGGTGACGGCCGAGCGTGTCGAGCACGGGATAGAGGGTCTCGAGCACCAGCAGCGTAGCCGATGCGCATGCCGGTGGGGAAGACGTCGTTGGTGGACTGGCCGTAGTTGACGTGGTCGTTGGGGTGAACGTCCGCGTACTCGCCGAGCTTGCCGCCGAGGATTTCGTTGGCGCGATTGGCGATCACCTCGTTGGTGTTCATGTGGAAGCTGACACCCGCACCGGCCTGGAAGACATCGACGACGAACTCATCGTTCCACTTGCCGTCGATCACTTCCTGCGCTGCCTGAATGATGGCGTCGGCGCGCCTGTCGGCGATCAGGCCGAGACTCTTGTTGGCCTCAGCGGCGGCCCGCTTGACCATCCCGAAGGCACGGATGAGCAGCGGATGACGCGCGCATGCCGGAGATGGGATAGTTCTCGACGGCGCGGGCCGTCTGCGCGCCGTAGTAGGCGCGTGAGGGAACTTCGACGAATCCCGAGGGAGTCCTTTTCCTTGCGAACTTCAGACATGTGTGACTCCCGTACGGTGATGGGCGTTCCTGCGAGATGGCTCGCGAAGCGCAACGTTTGAGTATAGCGAGTCTGAGCCGGGTTGTGATTTCATGGTGCACATCACTGATCGGGCGGGGTTGAGACATGGAGCGCACGGATCGCATGGATCGTATGGATGCGTGCCGGAGATTCTTCGCAGATCTCGTAACAGCGCACGCTGGTGTCGCTGCCGACAGCGAGCTCGCAGCGGCCTTTGCTTCCACGCCGAGGGAACAATTCGTAGGAAAGCCTCCCTGGAGGGTCTTCACCTCCAGCGGATACATCAGTACGCCTTCGGACGATCCTGCATTTCTCTATCAGGATGTGGTCGTCTCGCTGGGAGCCAAGGGACCACTGAATAACGGACAGCCGTCTCTGCATGCTTTGTGCCTCACGGCGCTGGCTCCACAGAGAGGGGAGACGGTAGTCCATGTGGGCGCCGGCACCGGCTACTACACCACGCTGCTCGCGAAGCTGGTTGGCGAATCCGGCACGGTGGTCGCGTATGAGATCGACGAGGAACTGGCGCAACGCGCGATCGTGAATCTCTCCGAGTTTGCGCACGTTGCGGTGAACCATCGGTCCGGCGCAGAAGGGCCGATTCCGGAGTGTGACGCGATCTACGTCAACGCTGGATCGACTTCTCCGCTTCCGGTCTGGCTTGACGCCTTGTGCCCCAATGGGCGTCTTTTGTTTCCGCTTACCGGCGAAGATGGATCGGGTGGGATGTTGATGGTCACAAAGCATGAGCAGGAAAGCTATGCAGCTCGATTCTTATGCCAGGCGCAATTTGTACCTTGCGTGGGAGCTCGCGACGAGAGAACGGCAGAAAGGCTTACGGCGGCATTTCGCAAGGGCGGTTGGGACCGCGTGAAGGAACTGCATCGCGGCGATGCGGCACGCGAAAATTGCTGGTATTCCGGTGGGGGTTGGTGGCTCTCCACCGGCTCGAATCTTTAAAAGATGCGAAGGATCAACAGGTGAACGTGACTAACGGAACACCCGCGGTTTGCCTTGATCGTCTAATCTAAAGACATGACCGCCAACATGAGGCCTGCCGCGGAGGAAACCAGTTTCGATGTTCTGGTGATCGGCGCCGGGCCGACCGGCATGGCTTGCGCCATCGAGAGCGCAGCGCGCCGGATTCGCAGCGTCCTCGTGGACAAGGGCTGCCTGTGCAACTCGATCTTCCACTATCCGTCGCACATGACGTTCTTCACGACGCCGGAGCTGCTGGAGATCGGCGACATTCCGTTTCCCAGCCCCAATCAGAAGCCCAACCGCAATGAGGCGCTGGAGTACTACCGCAAGGTTGCGGAGCACTACCAGCTGGATGTGCGGCAGTACCGGTTGGTCGAGTCGCGTGAGCGGATCGGATGGCGAGTTTCACAGTGCTGACCAGGGACAGGTTCGGACGCGAGCAGAGTTACCGAGCGCGCAAGTTGATTGTGGTCGCCACCGGCTACTACGACCTGCCGAACTACCTCAATATTCCAGGCGAAGAGTTGCCGAAGGTGCATGCACTACTACGACGATCCGCATCCTTACTACGATCAGGATGTAGTGGTCATCGGGGGAAAGAACTCCGCGGCCATTGCGGCGCTCGATCTCTGGCGTCACGGCGCGCGTGTGACCCTTGTGCACCGGGGCCCAGGCCATCCACAAGCACGTGAAGTACTGGATTCTGCCGGACATCGAAAACCGCATCAAGAACGGCGAGATCGCGGCGTATTTCGCAGCGGGTGACCCATATCCGCACGGACACCGTCAGGATTGAAACCCCGCACGGTGCGAACGAGATTCGCGAACGACTGCGTATTTGCGCTGACCGGCTATCACCCGACTTCGATTTCCTCACCGCGCTCGGCGTTGCGGTTGGACGGCGAGGACCTGCTCCCGGTGTGCGATGCAGAGAGCCTGGAAAGCAACGTGCCCGGGCGTCTACCTGGCGGGCGTGATCGTCGCAGGTTCGCGAACGAACGAGATTTTTATCGAAAACGGCCGCTTCCACGGGCGGCAGATTGCGGCAGACCTGACGCAAAACTGCCGTGCGGAACATGCTCGACGCGGTCGCACGCTGAAGGTAACTCAGTGGCCAGAGTGCCGAGTAAACGAGACGATTTACCATGTCGATGTTGAGACCGCGCACGATTCGTGGTCAGTTGATGAGCGGCCTGATTCTGTTCGAAGTGATCGTGCTGGCCGTTCTGTCGGTAGTGCTGGTCCGCGAACAGGGTGATGAATTGCGCTCACGCACTGAGCGCCGCCTGGAATATCAGGCACGCGTACTCGCTGTGCAGGCCAGCGCAGCGATCAGTGCTGACCAACTCGACACGCTGCAACGAGTGGTGGACGACATGCGTGATGCGCCGAGCATTCGCGACGTTCAGATCACGGACACGCAGGGTCGCACGTTGGTGAGCAGCGACCCGGGCATGAAGGGAAAACTCACGCTGTCCCGAATGAACGCGTCTACCTGCGCAAGATGAGCAAACCGGAGATCTTTTCGATCGACGAAAGAACCAGCGAAGTCGTTGCTCCGATGCGCATCGACGGTGAGACACGAGGATATGTCTGGATCTATCCGGACAATTCGAGAGACCGGACGCAGCTGCACAAGCTTTTGGATTCCACTCTGCTTTCGGCGTTCTTCGGCATCATCGGCTGCACCATCTTTGCGAGCCTCATGGCAAGGTCCATCGCGCGGCCGCTGGGCGATCTCATGAGGGCCACGCGCCAGCTCATCCGCAATCCGGAAGACACCACTTCTTTCCCCTGGCGGTTACTTCCGCCAATGAAGCCGCCGACCTCACGATGGCTTTTAACCTGATGGTCGCGTCGATCCAGGAACAACGTGCGGGACTAAACGACACTTTGGCGCTGCTTGACTCCATGCTGGCCAACGCTCCGATCGGCTTCGCGTTCTTCGACCGCCGCCTTCGCTTTGTTCGAGTGAACCAATTTTTGGCGAAGATGAACAATCTGCCCGTGAGCCGGCACCTGGGACGTACGATGCGCGAGATCTTTGCGGAGCCGGTTGGAGTCACGCTGGAAGAAAGCATCCGAGAGGTCTTCGAACGCGGCCAGGCGGTACAGGATCTGGAATTGAGCGGTGAGCCGACGGACGGGCCTTCCCCAACGCGGAATTGGCTCGCCAATGTTTATCCAGTTCGAACCGATGCGCAGACTGTGCGCTGGGCGGGAGTAATCCTGGTGGAAACAACCGAGCGGCGTCGTGCGGAAAATGCCCTGCGGAAGTCCGAGAAGCTGGCTGCGGCGGGCAGGCTGGCGGCATCCATTGCGCATGAAATCAACAACCCACTCGAGGCCATTACGAATCTCGTTTTCCTCATCCGCAAGGGAAGGCTAGATGCAGATTCGGAACGCTACGCCGAGCTGGCACAGCATGAGTTGGCCCGTGTTGCCGAAATCACGCAGCAGATGCTGCGCTTCTACCGGCAGTCCACACTGGCCGCTTCGTCCAATGTGTGCGAGCTGCTGGACTCGGTTTTGATGCTACACCAGGGCCGCGTGGTTTCATTACATGTTGAGGTGACTCGCCGCTACGCCGAGGACGCCACGCTCTTCTGTTTCGCAGGTGAAGTGAGGCAGCTCTTCGCCAACCTTATCGGAAATGCCCTCGATGCGATGACCCCCGGAGGGGGACGGCTGCTATTGCGCGTGCGCCGCGCGCGCGCCGGCGGCCAACCAGGATTGCGTGTCACTGTGGCAGATACTGGATCAGGTATGCCAGCGGAGGTCCGGCGGCATATCTTCGAGCCCTTCTTCACGACGAAGGAGGCGACTGGGACGGGGCTGGGGCTATGGGTGAGCGCTGAGATTGTCGCCAAGCATCATGGAACGATTCACGTGCGCAGCCGCGCGCGTGGGGAAAAGGGAAATAGCGGCACCGTCTTCACAGTCTGCTTCCCGTTGGGCTACGAAGATGCAGTTGCGGAAGAAAAACAAGCATTGGACCGCGTTGCGATGACGGGCTAGTTTGTGGAGATCAATTTGTGGGGAAGGTTGGATTTTCTGCCGCGGGAGGCGCGTTCCACTTTGATCTTGATGTCCCGGCCGGAGTCAGGCCCTTGAGCGCACAGCTTGAAGCATGATTGGCTCCTGAGTATTTCGATTGCGTCACGTGGAAGCGGTGCAGCTTCATGTAGCGCACGCGCAACCCGCCAAGGGTAGAGGGCATGGACTGCGGAGCGCGGTTAAGATCGATCAGCGCCAGCAACGACGGTTCTGAAGGATTATCCTGACTTTGCGCCACGCCGACGCCGAAGATCGCCGGGTCGGCCATCAGACGGGGAGCGTATTCACGCACAACTGCGGCGGCGCTTGCCAGGGCGCTCTCGGAGAGATGAATGCCGCTGGTCGCCGGCGGAGCGGTCGGCGCAAGATTATGCGCGAGTGTCGCGGCGTCCGCAGTGATTAACTGCGTTCGCAGGCCATCGAAAATCGGTGGTACGTCGACATGCGCCCTGGACTTATCTGCATACACGATGAGCGCAGCTTCTCCGGGACTGTCGAAGCTCTTGCCTGCCGCGATCGCCAGTATGCCGGTCTCGGGATTGATCAGCGATGCGCCGGTGGTCTCCGCGACAAACTGCGCCCGCGCCATGGCTTCAGCGGGAACAGGGAGAATCGGCACAGCAGTCGGCGGAGACGCGTCATAGCGAATGCAGGCTACTTTGTGCGGAGTTGTCGTGCCCACGATGCTCAGACGGCTGCCGGCCTGGGCGCCTAGCTCGCGCAGGACATCGCCGATGGGATTGGCCACGCTCAGGCCATTGCCATCGCCGTCTGTCCCGCCGGCAAAGAACAGCCCGACGGGCTGCGCGTTACTGGAATCGACGACCAGTGCACCGGAGTCGCCACTATCCGAAAACTTGTCTCCCGCAATGCCGATCTGGCCAGTGAAGGTCTTGGAGTAGTAGGGCTGCGTCTCCGCACAGTCCTTGAAGTAGTCGATCCTGACGCTCAGATCAACGGTCTCGACGGTGGAACAGGTGAGTCCGGTCGTCCGACTGCTCTTTGCCACTTCAATGCTGCCGAGGTTGCCCGCGTTCAGCGCCTCTCCGGATCCGGCCATAGGTGGCGCTGCTCCGAGCGGCAGGTTCGAGCGCATATTGGCCTTGGGCGCGTCAAGCTGCAGAATGCTGCCCATAGGATCTACGGCGCCGGAGACGACCGCTGCCAGCGCGGCATCTACATTGCTCTGGCTGGTCGCTAGCGGCACGTAATACTTGAGAGCTCCAACCGGCCGCAGCGTTGAGCCTGCGCGGCTCAGCGGCACGCAACCATTGTCGATCAGGCCTGGCTCATCGATGGTGTCGCCGATGATCGCCTGGTCCGACTCCGCCAGCACATGATTGTTGCTCAGGATGTATTGATTCCGGGCAGTGTCTTCAACCAGCGCGCCCAGCGTTCCACCGCAGCAGTCGGCGATGTAGGGAGTTCCTGAGTGATCCTGGTAGGTGTCGTAATCGTTGTCATTGCCGCCGGACGTGCCGAGAGCGATCATGCCGGCCTGCGCTGCCTGATTCGTCGAGGGGTTGCTGTTCAAACCGTCGGTATTCAGCAGAATTTTGAGGGGAGACGTAGCCGTAGTTCCATTAACCGATGCTGCCAGGTAGACTGCGCTGCCTGCCGAAAGGGAAGAAGGCGCAGTGTAGCTCACCTTGCAGGTTGTGAATTGATCCAGGCTGCGCTGGCAGCTCATGTGATCGATCATGCCGAGATTCGATGCGCTGTCGCTGGCTGTTTTCTCCGTGGGCGATGAGCTTAAGGACCACTCGACTGAGCCTGCATTGACCTCGGCGATCTCCGCCGTAGCTTCCAGCGTTCCTCCTGCAGTGAGAGCCGCGTTTTCTGGCAGCAGCGATTGTACAAAGCCCGGAGTCACGTTGATGACGGCGGAAGCGGTTGCTGAAGGATCGCTTTGCAGCTGCGCCAGAATGTGGATCTGAACATTATTACGGGAAAGAGCATTGGGTGGAGTGTAGTTGCCCGCGGCGTCGATGTGGCCTTCGCCCAATGTAGAGGCATTCTCTCCCTCTGCGATCGACCAGTTCACGGCAGCGGTCTCGCCCGACGGCATCAGAGCGGTAAACTTCGCCTGCCCGTTTGAAGTGATAGCCGCGGACGAGGGCGTGATCGAGAACGCGCCGCTATTTGCGCTCATCCCGGCAAGCTGCCCGGTGCCGCATCCGGCAGCGAGCAGGAGCAGAGAAGGGAGCGCAAATGCGATGTGCGGTTTGAGTCGCTTCGGCATACGGCGTTCTTGGCGGTGAGAATGCTCCGCCACCATCTTAGACCTGGCACGCGCTGGGTGGGTCAACAGATTGTCACAACCCGCTCTCAGGAGATCACCCGGCGGAGGAAGCCTTTGATTCCAAATCTGCCCAGGATTGCGAGGGAAAGAAGCAGAGCCGCAACGATCATCGGCGCGGGCATGTGCGGAACTCCTGGGGTGAGCGCCGTGCGAAGGCCTTCGCTCATGTAGACGATGGGGTTCAGGAGGACAACAATTTGCAGCCAGCGAACATGGCTGAGAACCGCCCAGGGATAGTAAACGCAACCCAAAAACGTAATGGGTATAACGACAATCGAAAAGACCAGTCCGATTTGCTGAGGTTTGACATTCGAGCCGATGGTGAGGCCGAGTGCGCCCGCCACCAGGCTGGCCAGGATAAGCGTAACCACAAGCATTGGCCAGCTTGCGACGTGCGCATGAACCGGTGTCGCCGGAATGAAATACGCGAGAGGCAAAACAAGGAGCGCCGCCAGGATGCTTTGAATGGCGCTGAAACAAATTTTCTCTATAGCCACAGCAGGAACGGGTAGCGGGCACATGACACGATCGTCAATCTCGCGAGTGACGCCGAACTCTTGCGAGAGCGGCAACGCCACCGCCGCGATCCCGCTGAACATAATGGCGACGGCCATCAGGCCGGGCAGCAGCACTGTTGCGAAATTAGCTCCTCCCACAGCCCCCGCCTGACCGATCCGCGGAAACACGTAGGTGAATACAAAAAGAAACAGCAACGGTTGCATAACTACGCGAACGATGAATGGGCCCAGCTCGCGGCGCATGACGCGCAGATCGCGCAATAGCAGACCCGCAAAAGCGATGCCATAGGACACATTTCTTGCGGGAATCACCTGAGTGCTACTCACGCAGATCCCTCCCCGTTAATCGGATGAACACCGTCTCAAGGCTGGGTTCGTTCATGGAGATGTCGCGCACGCCGTAGCTTTGCGCCGCTTGTACGATCTCGGGCAGCAGGCCATCGGTTCCCTGGGCGAAGATACGCAGGCCGTCCGGCGTCGTTTCGATACTTTTGATTTGCGGCAGGGAGTTCAGCTTACCGGCAAGCGGTTGAGTGTCGTCACTTTGGCGCAACACCAGTTCGATGACTGTGTCCGCGCCCAGGGTAGTCTTCAGCCGCTGCGGCGCATCCAGGGCAAGAAGCTTGCCGTGGTCAATAATGGCCACCCGATCGCACAACTCGTCGGCCTCTTCCATGTAGTGCGTGGTCAGCACTACGGTGATTCCTTCCTGGCGCAACGCGCGCACGGCGTCCCACATGGCGATGCGGCTTTGCGGGTCGAGTCCGGCGCTGGGCTCGTCAAGAAACAGCACCGCCGGGCGGTGCGCGATGGCGCGCGCGATCTGCACGCGCTGCTGGAGGCCCCCGGAGAGCTGCGAGGGAAAGCTCTTGCCGCGTTCGTGCAAGAGAAACTGTTTCAGTAGCGTATTCGCCCGTTCGCGTGCCTCGGCGCCGCTGAAGCCGAAGTATTTGCAGTGGTAATAGAGATTTTCAAAGATCGTGAGCGAGCGATCGAGTGTGTTGTACTGCGGCACGACACCGATATTTCTGCGCGCAGCCGCTGGTCGCGCGACTACATCGACCCCAGCAATGGCAACGCGGCCGCTGGTGGGCAGGGTGCGCGTGGTACAGATTCCGATGGTCGTCGTTTTACCGGCGCCATTGGGGCCGAGCAGGCCGAAAAGCTCGCCTTGTCCCACCGTCAAATCGATGCCGTCGACTGCGGTTATGCGCTGATGTTTATCGGGGTAGACCTTGGTGAGGCCCGCAATCTCAACGATCACAAATGATCTGCCTGCCTGAGGAGAACGTCTAGGTAGGCACCCTGTGCCTGCTTACAGTATACGGGTCACATTCGTGTCGTGTTGATCGTACAGAAATAAGGAGCGCAGATGGGCTCCTCTGAGCAATCGAAAGATCCGTCAAGCAGCGCTGGACTTACGACCTCGCGGCTTTATCAAGGCATTCGGATTGCTCACAGGCATAATCTTCAATTCGCCTGCATGCATGGCCTTCAGACGGCGTATTTCACGAGCGCTCAAAGGGCGCATGGTTATCGGAGAGTGTGGAATGTGACTTCCGCAGTCAAGACAGACTTTGTAGGTCTCCTCGTGCAGCGTAAACACTCGGGTCAGACGGTTGTGGCGACAGCCAGCGAAGATCCCATAGAAGAAGTCGAAAACCGCACGAAAGATAATCATGAGACCGACCTCCCTTTCTTCCTGCGAATTGAGGGAGCCTTGATTCAGAGGAAGGCTTCTACCATCAATTTAGATGTCGAAGTTTAAGGGACGTCGCAGTCTCTTCAGAAATTCACGAATCCATGCGAATCACCAGCTTGCCGAAGTGTGAACCGGTCTCCATGGTTCTGAATGCATTCTTAACGTCGTGAAACGGAAATACATGATCCACCGAGGGTTGCAGGGAATGCATCGCAATGGCTTTATTCATTTCCTCGAAGTCGGCACGCGATCCGACATAAATGCCCTGGAGATGGACCTGCTTGTGTAACAGCGGACCGATCTGCAGCGGCTCACTTGACTGGCTGAGCACGCCGATTTGCGCGACCGTCCCGCCGATGCGAACGGCCTTGAGCGATTGAGCAAATGTGCCTGCGCCGCCAACTTCGACAATCAGGTCCGCACCCGCGCCATTGGTTTGCTCCAGCACCCACTTCGCCCAGTCCGCAGTGTGTTTGTAGTTCAGACCGGAGTCGAGGCCGAGTTTATATGCCCGCTGTAGCTTTTCTTCGCTGCTCGATGTGCCAAGCACGCGTGCTCCCAGCAATTTTGCGAACTGCAGCGCGAAGACCGACACGCCACCCGTCCCCTGAATCACGACAGTGTCGCCGGCCTTGATACGCCCCGCATGCACGACAGCGTTCCATGCTGTGACTCCAGCGCAGGGCAGCGTCGCAGCTTCTTCCCAGCTCAAGTGTTCGGGAAC
Organism: uncultured Acidobacteriota bacterium; assembly: GCA_963735555.1. Lineage (GTDB taxonomy): Bacteria > Acidobacteriota > Terriglobia > Terriglobales > Acidobacteriaceae > Silvibacterium. The sequence goes on along the minus strand of CAVTLP010000027.1, from coordinate 54,142 downwards.
CTCGACCAGTCCGTTCTCATCGAGCACGATGTATTCGGCCAGCATGCCGTCGATGTCGCCGCCGAGCGCGCCGCGCTGTTTGGCGGCATTCGGCGGCCCGTCGATCCAGTTCTGCATGAAGATGCCGGCCACGCGCTGGCCGATCTTTACTCGGTTTACTCCCTCGCCGACCGCAACAACCTCGCCGGCTCCATCCGAACAGGGAATGCGCGGCAATCCGAGCCTTGGATTGTACTTGCCGAGTACCACCAGCAGATCGCGATAGTTCAGCGACACGGCGTGTATCCGGACCAGAGCCTGACCGTGAAGAGGTTGTGGCGTGGACCGCGTCTCGAGTTCCAGGTTATCGATGCCGAATGAAGGAACTTGCCAGAGCTTCATAGCGTCTCCATTACGAAAGTAGTGCAGCATTTCTCTCCCTTCGGCTGAATATCTCATGAATGCGGTTGGCTTGGCTGTAACATCAGATCATGGCCAGAGGGTGGGAGAGCAAATCAGTGGAAGAACAGGTTATCGATCGGCAGACTGACAGCGAGAATGCGCCGGCGGTTGCTCGACAAGCCTCCGCCGTGCAGGCAGACAGGCAACGCCAGCGTCAGGCTTTGGAGCTACAGCGCGAGCGGATTCTGGACGAGCGTACGTCCAGTCCGCATCGACGCGCCGCTCTCAATGCTGCTCTTGCCGACATCGAAACGCGGCTCCAGGCAATTTCGTAGTTTCTGCCCGTCATTGCTGTTTGCGATTGAAGAGCAGGGAATTTGCCTGATCAATCGACGTCATCACCATTCGGGCGATATTGACATGGGTCGGCCGGGTTGCCGACCAGAGAATTGCATCGGCAACATCCGCCGGGGTGAGCGGAATAAGTCCCTGATAAACCTTGGCGGCGCGTTCAGCGTCTCCATGAAAACGCACCCTGCTGAAGTCGGTTTCCACCATGCCGGGATCAACGCTGGTGACGCGCACCGGCGTTCCCAGGAGATCCTCCCGCAACCCATCACTGATCGAGCGTTCCGCCGCCTTGGTTGCGCAATAGACTGCGCCGTTCGGGTAAGTTATCTCACCGGCGGTTGATCCGAGGCTGATGACGTGTCCTTTGCCGCGCTGCACCATGCCTGGCACAACGGCTCGTGTTACATAGAGCAGGCCCTTGACGTTGGTGTCGATCATTTCGTCCCAGTCCTGGGTCTTGCCTTCATATAATTTTTCCAGGCCGCGACTCAATCCCGCATTGTTCACAAGAATATCGATGGCCTGCCATTCGCCGGGCAGATTTGCAATCGAGCTCTCAACAGCGCCGCGGTCGCGGACGTCGAGTGAAAAGGTATGAACGCCCGCCGCGCCAGCTGCCAGAAGTTTCGGCTTTGCTTCTTCCAGCCTGTTGATTCGCCGGGCCGCGAGCAAGAGCTGCGCGCCTTCCTGCGCAAATGCGAAAGCGCATGCTTCGCCAATGCCTGAGCTTGCGCCGGTGATAAAGACAATCGAGCCGTTCAGTTTTCCCATGAAGATATCGTAAGTTACTTTGCGTCGCGCGTGATGCTTTGCATGAGCCGATAATAGCCCGCGGCCCAGTCCTCATCCTTCATTCCGGTCTCAATAGCTACCCGAAAATTTTCTTCAAAGGTATCCGCCAATGGGGTCTGTACGCCGGCAGAGCCAGCGGCTTCGCGGAACAGGCGGATGTCCTTTTCACCTAGCGCGATGGTTCCGCCTGGATGTTGGGGAGGATCGAGCATGATCCTGCCGTAGCTCTGATAGAAAGGCGATTGAAACAGAGCGTTGTTGACGGTCTCAAGAAAAACCCTGGGCTCGATGCCGAGGGCTTCGGCATAGACCAGTCCCTCGGATAAAGACGCGATCATCGCGGTAATCAGAAAATTGCCGCCCAGCTTGAGCGCATTCGCACTCGAAGGCTTCTCGGAGACGATGGTGACTCCGCGGCTGAACGTCTCGAGCAGGGGGCGAACCTTGGCAATCGCCGCCGGGTCGCCAGCGGCGGTTGTCCAGAGCCGCCCTTCTTCGGCAACGTTCGGGCGGCCGAAGACGGGCGCAGCGGCAAAATCGCTGCCCGCCGTCCGATGTGCCTCGGTAAGATGGTCCGAGAGTTTTACGCTGATAGTGCTGAGCGAAACGTGAATGGCGCCTGGCGGCAGGGCCTTCAGGGCATTGCCCGTGAACATCACGTCTTCGAGGGCCGCATCGTCTATCACCATGGTGAAAGCGACCTCCGATTGGACGACAGCTTCCGATGGCGAACTGGCTACCGTCGCTCCGAGTGCTTTAAGCGGCTCAGCATGCGCAGCCGAGCGGTTCCATACCGTGAGTTCGTGACCCGACTTCAAGAGGTGCCGTGCGACAGCGCTCCCCATTTTTCCCAGGCCCAAGAATGCGATCTGCATACAATTCCTCTCCCCGACGGTGATTGGATGAGAGAGAGGCCTGAGCGGATTGCAAAAGAAAGGCCGCCCTTGAAAGAACGGCCCGACACTGCAGCTGGAACTTAATCTTGCGGGACAACCAATCGATGCGCGATGGCAAACATCGCCAGCTCGAGACGCGTCGAGACTCCGGTCTTGTCGAAGGTGTTCGACAGGTGCCGCTTGACCGTCTCTTCGCTCAACCCGAACTGTTTTGCGATGTCGCGATTGCTGCAACCCTCGACAATGCAGCCGACGACTTGCATTTCACGAGGCGTAAGGCCGAAGGTCTTGCGCTCAGGGACAGCCGCCTGTTTCATCAGGTCGTGCAGTGCGCCGACCAGGTTCACAACCCGGCGTCCGCCGATCCAGTAATCGCCGGCAACAACGGTGCGGATAGAGCTGGTGAGGTGATCGGTAAGGGCGTCTTTCAGCACGATGCCGCGCGCTCCGATCTGCAAAGCCTCGATGATCTGCTGCGTCGTGATGGTGCTGGTCAGCAGGATAATCTTCACCGTCGGCGAGCCGCTCATGATGGCCCGCATAGCTTCCAGTCCGGGCAGGCGCGGCATGGAAAGGTCGAGCAGCAGGATATCCGGCAATAATTCCAGGGTCTGGGTGATGGCCTCGTCGCCGTCTCCAGCCTCGCCAATCACGGTAAATGCCTCATCGGCCTGCAGCATGTTGCGCACGCCGATGCGGACAACGGGGTGATCGTCGGCGAGCAGAATCCGGATCGCTGGAGACACACGTTGCCTGGTCGTGGGCAGGGGGCTCTTGGTTGATTTCGTTAGGGGGGTCATATTTGTAGCTTGGCCAATAGGATACGCTGTAACCGGTCACATGAGGACAATAAATTGTCGACTAATTGAGGGACGTCGGCTGGCTTGTAATCTCCCAGTTCGAGCACGGCGGCAACGGCAGCCAGCTTTTGAGCGCCCACCATTCCCGCGCCCCCCTTGATGGCATGCGCCGTCAGGCGGACGGAGGCCAAATCGTTTGTCGTGCTGGCGATCCGCATTTCTGCTGCTCGGGCGCGCACGTCGTTAAGGCACGTCTCATAAATCTCCCTAACAGCCTCTTGGGGCATCATGCGCATCAGTTTCGCATAGACCGCTTCGTCCAGGTCCACTTGCGGGTCGGTTGGAGTAGCGGGTTCAGGCACACCGTATTCCTGAGGCTGTAATGCCGACTGCAGCGCGGCCAGATCCAGCGGCTTCTTTAAAAAGCCGTCGTAGCCTTCTGCGGTATCGGCAGTTGCACTCATGGCCAGCAACTTCGCCTGCGGAACCGTCGCCCGCAGAGCAACCGCGAGATCCCGCCCCTGAATCCCGGGCATGCGCAGATCCGCCAGCAGGACGGAAGGCAATGTGTCTGGCTGCAAAGTGCCAAGCAGTTCGATTGCCGTCGCGCCATCTGCCGCCTGCAAGACCTCGTAGCCATCCGATCGAAGAAGCAGGGAAATCACAGCAAGGCTAAGTGCATCGTCATCGATAACCATCAACTTGCGGTGATTTGTCGCGCCATTTGATTCGCGAGACATTAATCTCCTACTGTCACATTGAGAACGTCCAGGCCATCCGACTGGATTGCAAGAAAGTCCGCAGGCTGGATCAAACTTCGGCTAAGTGGCGATAAAGCATGAAGATACAAACTCCGCTTAGTCGAACTTATGTTGATGAAATCCATATCTGCCACGCGTCCAGATTGTTACACAAATTCCATAGCTGGATTTACATCGCGTTCGCCGCGAGATTCGACAAGCCGCGCTCTTCTTACCGCAGAGTAGTCTCCATTTCGTTCAGCCAGTCCGGAGGTTTCAGAATTTCGCGGGGTTTGGTTCCTTCCGCCGGACCCACGATCCCATCGCGCTCCATCAGGTCGATGAGGTGCGCGGCGCGGCCATAGCCGATGCGCAAGCGGCGTTGTAGAAGAGACGTGGAGGCCTTGCCGAATTCGAGCACCAGTCGCACGGCGTCCTGGAAGAGCTCGTCGTTCTCGCCTCCGTCTTCTTCACTGATATCGGCGTCGCGCCCGCCGGCATCTTTCGGAGCTTCGAGGAAGCCTTGCACATATTCGGCCTGACCCTGCTTCTTCCAGAAATCTGTAACCGCGGCGATTTCTTTTTCCGTGACGAAGGGCGCATGCACGCGCTGCAGTCGCGAGGTGCCCGGCGGAAGAAAGAGCATATCGCCCCGTCCCAGCAGCGATTCCGCTCCGTTCGAGTCGAGAATCGTACGCGAATCCACTTTCGTTGCCAGGCGGAACGACATTCGCGTGGGGACATTTGCCTTGATGAGGCCCGTAATCACGTCCACAGAAGGCCGCTGCGTGGCCAGAACCAGGTGAATGCCGACCGCGCGGGCCATCTGCGCGAGCCGCGTGATCGCCTCTTCCACGTTCGCCTTGTCGAGCATCATCAGGTCGGCCAGCTCATCGATGATGATCATGATGTAGGGCAATGGCTCTTCATCCGGTGTCTCGTCGAAGAGGCTTGGCGTGCCGTTCTCAAAGAGCTTGTTGTACTGATCGATGTTGCGCACGCTTCGCGAGGCGAGCAGCTTAAGCCGTCGCTCCATCTCGCGAACGGCGTTGCGCAGCGCGTTCGCCGCGAGCTTCGGCTCCGTGATAATCGGCGTAAAGAGATGCGGAATGCCCTCGTACATGCCCAGCTCCACACGTTTTGGGTCGACGAGGATCAGCCGGACCTGGGCGGGAGTCGCCTTGTAGAGCACGGACATGATCATGGCGTTGATGGCGACCGATTTGCCGCTGCCTGTCGAGCCGGCGATCAGCACATGAGGCATGGTCGTCAGATCCGCCGTAACGATGCGCCCGTTGATATCCTTGCCCATCGCCAGCGTCAGCTTGCTTTTTGCGTTGCGGAAATTCTCCGCCTCGATCACGTCACGTAACCAAATGGTCTCGCGGTCATGGTTCGGCACCTGAATGCCGACTGTGCTTTTGCCCGCCATCCGCTCGATGAGGATGCTCTCCGCGCGCATCGCCAGGCACAGGTCTTCAGCGAGCCCAGTCACGCGGCTGTACTTTACGCCGGCCTCCGGGCGGAACTCGAAAGTTGTAACAACGGGTCCCGGATTGATCTGTACTACCTGGCCGAGCACGTCGAATTCGGCGCACTTCTCCACCAGCACCTGGGCCTCGATGCGCAGCGCATCCTCGCGAACAATCTGCGTGTCTTCGCTGCGATGCAGCAGGGTGCTCGGCGGCAGCTTGAATCCGCTCACGGATTTTGGAGCCACGGTCACCGTGTGCGCTTCGGCGTCGGCACGCTCGCGAACGGCAATGTGATCGAATGCGGGTTCCTGCCGCGCTTGCGGCGTCTCCCGGCGAGCGACCAGTTGCGGCTTCAACGGCGCCGGGGGCGGCGGCTCGACGATGGGCTCAGGCTCGGGATCGGAAACGGTCGCGCGGGGCATCTGCTCCCATACGGTTTGCTGCACCGGCGCTTCCTGTAGCGCAGGAGCCTCCTGGTGCGCCGGCGCATCGGCGAACATCTCCGCAAATCCCCGCTGGCGATGGCCGCGAGAGTCGTCGTCTTCCTCTATTTCTGGAACGGGCGTCCCGCTCTTGCGCTCGGCCTTGTCCATCTTTGCCGCAGCTTTGCGAGCCCTGGCCAGTTCCTTCGCGCGGATTTTCTCCATCCGTGCCTCTGCCTTCAATTCCCTCGCTCGGGCACGCGCTGCCCGCCAGTTCACCCAGCGGTCGCGCCACGCGAAGAGAAACGCGAAGCGCATGGCCAGCCATTCCCGCGCGGTGTTGAAGCTGAAGGTGGTGGAGAGGTAAAGCGCGATGGCTACCATGGTGACGGCGACGACGCAGGCGCCTGGAAAATTGAGCCACTGCACCAGTGCATCGGAGGCGAGGCGGCCGGTGAGCCCCTCGATAGGCAGGCCATACATGAAGTGCAGGTGCCCCGGCACCAGCGCAGCCAGCGCGGGTCCGAAGATCAGGCACAGTACGATGCCGATGAGCTTCGCCCCCGGCGAACCGGCGGGACGCGAACGCAGCCAGGTCCATCCCAGTGCGCCAGCCAGCAGCGGCAGGCAAAATGCGGTCGACGCCCTCGAGTTGCAGCAGGAGATCGCTGATCCAGGCGCCGACGAGGCCGGTCCAGTTGTGCGCGGGGCGGTCGTTTGCATATCCGCCGACGGTGTTAAGCGAGGGGTCGGTCGGGCGATAGGAGACGAGCGCGAGAAGAAGGAGGATCGCGGCGACCAGCATCAGCAGCCCGATTAACTCATTCAGGCGGCGATTGCGGGTCGGTGTGGTGACCAATTTAAGGGGTTTCATCAGGGCACAATACTGTACGCGCCGTCCGAGACGGCTTACACAGTCAGAACCCCAGAGCAAGACTATTATCCCAGAGCCAGTTCCCGGAGCGGGCGAAAGTTTGGAGAAAATCTTCCGGGGGAATCGACCTCGCAACGGTCAATCATCCCACCGCCAGCTTTGCTCCGAAAACCAGGAGCGCGATGCCCAGAATGATCCGATAAAGGGCAAACGCCGCAAATCCATGCTTGCGGACCCATTGCAGAAACCACTCCACGACGCCCAGAGCCACGATGAAGGAGACCACCAGGCCGATCAGCAATACGATCCAGTCGTGACCCGTCATGACCAGCGGTGTGATGGTCTCCTGCGCCGCTTCTGCCGCGTGATGGCCCGGATGCAGTGTCTTCAACAACTCGTAGCCGGTTCCGGCGACCATGACCGGAATCGAGACCAGGAAGCTGAACTCCAGCGCCGCCGGGCGCGACATACCGGCGATCTGTCCCGCGCTAATGGTCGACATGGACCGCGAAGTGCCCGGAAACACCGCCGAAAGGATCTGGCAAAGTCCGATCCAGATGGCCTGTCCGAGAGACATCTGTTCGACGTCCGTCGTGGTCGGCTCCCAACGGCTGCTCCATGCATCCACCGCCCACATCACCACGCCGCCGATCAGCAGCGCGAGCGCCATCACGTGCAGGCTCTCCAGATGTTTGCCGATGGTCTTGGTCAGCAGCAAGGAAGGGATCGCCGTGACCACGAAGGCGATCATGGTCAGCGAAAGAGGATGCGTCCAGATGGTTCGGTCTCCCTGCTCGCCTTTCGGGAAAGTGCGTATGAATTGGATAATCCGGGCAGCGAAGACCAGCAGCAGCGCCAGGATTGCGCCGAGCTGAATCACGACCGTATACATCTTCCAGTACGGATCCGTGAGGTTGATGTGCAGGAGCGCTTCGCTGATGCGCAGGTGCGCCGTTGAACTTACAGGCAGGAATTCCGTTAATCCTTCGACGATGCCAAGCAGAACAGAAACGATGTAGTCGTTCAAAAGGCCTCCGGCCCTGACTGGTGCCCTGAATTGCAGAGATGCCCGCGAAACGCGCGCGTAGCGCGAACGCCTCGACGGTCAGTCCTACTCCCGGTCGCTGCCGTAGATCGAAATACCCTGCTGCACTTTGTATATCAGACTGGCGGCTCGAGCCGCGTATTCCGATTGCGGATACTTCGCCTGTAACTGTCCGGCAATATCGATAGCGCGCGCGCGCGCTTCCTGGGCGCGATGGCCGTCATTGTCCGCGGTCCACATATCTCCTGCCGCAGCCATGCGCCACGCGGCTTTGTATAGCGCCTCCGGGCCGCGAGGCGACTCCGGATGCTCCTCGACGTACTTCGTGTACATCTGCGCCTCTTTTTCCGGACACTTCTCTGACCCCTGCCAGTCGCCGCACAGTTTGTTATCGATCCGTGCGTATGCGGCGAAGTCGGCCCACCGCGTATGGGGAAAATACTTCTCGATCTTCTTCATCTCGTCTTCGTCCATCTGCTCGCGAAGGTAGTTCTCCTTTTCGTGAGCGGATGGCAGCGCCGCGGCGTCGGCCTTCTGCAACTGCCAGCGAACATCGGCCGCCCGCCACATCGATTCCCCGATCAGCGGCGATTGCGGAAACATCTCGACAACTCGCCGGTACAGAAGCCGTGCCTCCAGGGCTGCACCCGGAGGAGGATGGAGCTCTGAAGCCGCATCCTCCGCGCTGACCGCTTCGCCAAACAAAATCGCGTCGCCATGCGGCGTATTCGTGTCAATGATCCCCTTGTCGAGCATCCAGCCCGAAATGGGGATTACTTCCTGGCCCTGCTCCATGACCGGCTGATCGGCCTGGCGCGTCTCGGGCGCGTCGATATTGGCGAAAACCCGCAGCCAGTGCCCGCTGCGCTCAGCAATGACCATCTCCCGGCCCGGCGTCACGATCGCCACCTGCTCGGAGCCTTCATCCGGTTGCACATAAAGGTTAGCTCTGCGCACCAAAGTCGCCTTGGCGCCGTTCTTCGGCGCCAGTTCCTGAGGCATCTTTTTCTGGCCAGGCAGGGCGGTCGCGGCCAGAAGAAACAATACAAAGCAGAGAGAGATTCGGTTTCGCATCACGATGGTAAGACGGTCTTTCGGCATCAAACGTCTCGATGTAGCATACGCCATGGGCCGATCACGATTCGGCCAGAATCGCCCGCAGCATCTCCGGCTCGACGTTGCCGCCGCTCATCACCAGCACGGCCTTGCGATAAGGCAGCAGCTCAGCCTGATGAAATAGCATGGCCGCTGTCGTCACCGCGCCGCTCGGTTCCGGAGTGAGCCGAGCTGTGTGAACTAAAGTGCTCATCGCCCGGCGAATTTCATCTTCGGAAACCGTAAGGATGTCATCCACGAATGCTCGCACATGCAGAAAGTTCAGCTCGCCAAGGCTCTGGGTTCGCAGCCCATCGGCGATGGTGCGCGTGGTCATCTCCGCCGGCCAGCTCACCAGCTTGCCGCCGCGAAAGCTCTCCTGCGCATCGGCTGCCAGCTCGGGTTCAATGCCTATCACGCGGACTTCCGGCCTTTGATGCTTGATCGCCGCGGCGACTCCGCTCAGCAGGCCGCCTCCGCTGACGGGGGTAAGCACCAGATCGACGTCAGGCAGGTCTTCGAGGATTTCGAGACCGCAGGTGCCTTGTCCGGCGATGATCTGCGGGTCGTCGTACGGAGGGATCATTACATATCCGAACTCGGCCTCAAGCTCCTCGGCTTTTTTCTTGCGCTCTGAACTCGACGGTCCGACGGTCACGATCTGCGCGCCCAGAGCTGCGGTGGCCTGCCGCTTCACCTCCGGGGCATTCGACGGCATCACGATGACCGCCTTGGCTCCGACGGCTCGAGCAGCATAGGCCACGCCCTGTGCATGATTGCCGCTGGAGTAGGTAATCACGCCGCGCCCGCGTTCAGCTTCGGAGAGTTGAGCAATCTTGTTGTACGCCCCGCGCAGCTTGAAGCTGCCAATCGGCTGCAATCCCTCGGCCTTCACGTATACTTCGCCTGCTGCGCCGGCAATCGGCAAGCGGACGAGCGGGGTATGCACAGCCACGTCGCGAATGCGCACCTGCGCGTCGCGAAAAGCATCGAGGGTGAGGAGAGAAGTATTTGTCATCAGGATCATGATAGGGCCAAAAGTATTGGGGAATCCTGCGGAAAACGCGCTACGTTTGTAGCTACAAATGTAGTATGATCTCGTGTGAAGTTCGAGCGGGATGCACGAAAGAACGCCTCGAATGTCAGGAAGCACGGCATCCCGTTCGCTTATGCCTCCCGGGTGCTTCTCGACTAGCGGCGCCTGGAGCGGATCGACGACAGCGAAGATTACGGCGAGATTCGATTTGTCACCATAGGTCTCATCGATGGCGGCGAAATCGTCGTCGTTTACACCATGCGGGAGGAGAGAGTTCGCATCATCTCCGCCCGAGAGGCCGATCGCTATGAAATCGAAGAGTACTGGAACCGTTAAATTTCGACTGGATCCAAGCCACCCGCCAGCCCTTTCAGCAAAGCAGAAAGAAAGGCTCAAGGCAATACGCGAGCGCGGGATTGACTATAGCGATATTCCATCGCAGGCGGGGAAACTATGGCAGCGTCCGGGAGCCCTGATCCCCGCTGAAAACAAGAAACAGATCACGCTGCGCCTGGATGAGGATGTGGTTTCCTTCTTCCGCGAAACCGGCACACGCTATCAAAGCCGCATCAATGCCGTGCTGCGCGAATACATGAATGCTCACCGAAAATCAGCGTAATGGCTTCAAGAGTAACCAGTGGAGGGTACGGTTCTCACCGATTTCAAGGCAGGTATTTCGAGGGGATGGTTTCCTCGGGTGTCTCTGCTTCCCACAGAATCTCGACAAGCTTCCATTGCGAGCCGTCGAATAGAATGCCTCCGAAATTTAGCGTTAAATTTCCAGAATGACCGGCATGATCAGCGGCCTGCGGCTCGTGTTCTTCTGGATATACCGCTTCAAATCGATGCGGATCTTTTCTTTGATCACGCCGTAGTCGGCCTTCTCTTCCGAGCTTGAGTTTTCGAGCGTGTGCGTGACTACCTGCCGGCCCGCCTCCAGCAACTCGGTGTCCGCGCCGACAAATCCACGCGTCACCAGCTCCGGCTGGCGCTCGACCTTGCCGCTCAGCTTGTTGATCGTCAGGATCGCCAGGACAATTCCGTCCTCGGAGAGATGCCGCCGGTCGCGAATCACCAGGTCTTCGACCACGTCCACCGTGGAGCCCGAGTCGATGCACACGCGTCCCGCCGTCACCCTGCCCGCCTTCTGTGCGTTGTTACGGTCCAGTTCCAGCACGTCGCCGTCCTCGATAATCAGCGCCAGATCGACCACACCTGTCCCGTGCGCCAGCTCGACATGCTTCTTCAGGTGCCGGTAGTCGCCGTGAACCGGAATAAAGAACTTCGGCTTGCAGCAGATTGATCAGGAGCCGCTGCTCTTCCTGGCTGGCATGGCCGCTTACGTGGATCAGCCCCGATGCTCCATCGTCGAAAATCACATTGGCATCGCGGCGGCAAAGGTGATCGATCACGCGGAATATGCTCTTCTCGTTGCCCGGAATCACGCGTGAACTCAACACCACCGTATCGCCGGGAAGAACGCGCGCATGTTTGTGGTTGTCCACCGCGGCGCGGCTCAGCGCGCTCATCGGTTCGCCCTGCGTTCCGCTGATCAGGATCATCACATCTTCGGGCGCGTGATCGTTGATCTGCCCGGGTGTATGACCAGCCCAGGAGGCAGGTCCAGATAACCGAGGTCCTGCGCGATCTCCGACGACTCCACCATCGACCGCCCACGATGGCCACTTTCCGTGCATGCGTATGCGCCAGATCCAGGGCGATCCGGATGCGGTAGATGGACGACGAAAAGCAGCTGAAGAAAAGCTTCTTCTTCGTGCGCGAAAAAATCTCATCCAGGCGCGGCTTTACCGCCCACTCGCTGGGCGTATAGCCGGGGCGGTCGACATTGGTCGAGTCCTGCAGCAGCGCCAGCACGCCGCGCTTGCCGTATTCGGCAAAAGTGTGAAGGTCGAAAGCCTTGCCGTCGGGCGGAGAGAGGTCGATCTTGAAGTCGCCCGTATGGACGATCACGCCTACAGGCGTGTCGATGGCCAGAGCCACGCAGTCCACCAGGCTGTGCGTCACCCGAATCGGCTCAATCGTAAACGGGCCAAGCGAGAACTTCGCGCCCGGAGCAATCTCGATCAGCTCCGTCTGGTCGAGCAGCTTGTGCTCTTCGAGCTTGCCCTCGACGTAAGCCAGCGTGAACTCGGTGCCATAGACCGGCACGTTCAACTCGGAGAGAATCCACGGCAGTCCGCCGATGTGGTCCTCGTGCCCGTGCGTCAGAATGATGCCGCGCACGCGCTGCTTGTTCTCGATGAGGTAGGTGATGTCCGGAACGACGATGTCCACGCCGAGCAACTCCGACTTCGGGGAACATCAGTCCTGCGTCGATGACGATAATGTCGTCTTGCTAGCGGACGGCGAGGCAGTTCATGCCAAATTCGCCCAGTCCGCCCAGCGGAATGATTTTTAGCTTTGCGTCTGCCATGGAAACTTCGATGTTAACAGGTACGGCGCAAGCATTCCCTAGGCTGGACCCATCCCACCCTTACCGCAGTAAATCTTCGAGTGCCGTGCTCAGTTCTGTCTTTTCGTCGCGATACTTCACAATCACCGGCGTGTAGACGCTCAAGCCCCCACTCCTGCCCCTTGCCTTTGTTGACCGCCCGCGCCCCCGGAACCACAACCGCGCCCTCGGGAATGATCAGCGGCGCTTTCGCCATCCGCACGCAGCACCTCACCGTTCACGACGTCATAGACCGGAGTGCCTCGGGTTAGCACCGTTCCCGCCGCGAGCACGGCACGTTGGCGGACGACGGTGCCCTCATAAACGCCGCAATTTCCGCCCGACAAGCACGTCGTCTTCCAGAATCACCGGGCTCGCGTTCACCGGCTCAAGCACTCCTCCCACCTGCGAGGCCGCGCTCAGATGGACTCGCTTGCCTACCTGCGCGCAGCTCCCCACCAGCGCATGGGAATCGACCATCGTGCCTTCGTCGACATACGCGCCCGTATTGATATACATCGGGGGCGCGCAGATGACTCCCTTCGCCAGGTAACGCACCCGCGCGGACGGATGATCCGCCAATGACAATGCGGATGCCGTCTTCCGGCGTGAAACCGCCGCACCGGATAGGTGTGCTTGTCGATACACGGACAGACCGTCTCCTGACGGAACCAGATGCCCCAGTCGAAAGCCCAGGAGAATCCCTTGCTTCACCCAGGCATTCACACGCCAGCCAGTCGGCGAATCCGCATCCGGCTCCGCCGCGCGAATCTCGCCCCGCTCGAGGGCAGCGCGAAGCTCATCGAAACGCGGACATCGCGGCTGGGATCGTCAACGGCGTAACGCCCGCGTTGAAATACGTCCTCAATTCGTTCTCTTAGATGTGCTCATGATCGTTTCATTTTTTTGTGCCGTTTCCACGCTCAAAACATGCGCAAATCGCCTTCGGGCTGAGGCCCGTGCACCAGCAATCCCAGTTCGCCTGCCAGCCGCTCCAACCGCGCGCGTGTTCCCGGAGAAACGGGAAGCATGCGGAAGACGATACTGCTCGCCGATCCTACCCATCATGTCAAGAACTGCCTTGACCGGCCCCGGGCTCGTTTCCCAGAAGTTGGCCTGCATCAGCCGATAATATTTGCGATTCAGCCGTCGAGCTGTGGGCCAGTCATTCTCGAGCGCCGCACGCACCATCTGCGCCATTTCGCCCGGAATCTCATTGGACGTGACTGACACCAATCCGGCGCCGCCTACGCCAAGCACGCCAAGCGACATGTTGTCGTCGCCCGCATACACCCTGAAATCACGCGGTGCAAGCGTGATCAGCTCGGTAATCTGCGCCAGATTGCTGCTTGACTCTTTCACGCCGCAGATGTTCTTTGCAGCCTCCGCCAACCGCATCACCGTTGCCGGTTCCAGATTCACGCCGGTACGTCCAGGGATGTTGTACAGCACCACGGGCAGGTCGACCGCCCGCGCTACCGCCTTGAAGTGCTCGAACTGGCCTTCCTGGGTTGGTTTGTTGTAGTAAGGGCTGGCGGAAAGGATTGCCGTCACGCCGGGCACGCGCGCGGCGATCTTCGCGCGCTCAACGGCCTGTCTTGTGGCGTTATGGGTGCAGCCGGCCCAGACCGGAACCCGTCCCGCCGCTGATTCGGTAACGATACGCAGTACCTGGAGCCATTCGTCGTCGGTCAACGTTGGCGTTTCTGCGGTTGTTCCGCAGGCTACCAGCCAATCGATTCCACTCTCAATCTGCCACTGCGCCAGCGCATAGAGAGCCTGCTCATCCAGGCTCCCGTCCTGCCGGAAAGGAGTTACCAAAGCCGTTCCACAACCTGTCGATACGTCCATCACGCATTGAGTCTACAGTTGCTTCGCGCAGGCCAATGCTCAAGCGCCGTGACCTCGGCGAACGATAAAATGATCACAGACCACCCTTAGAAAGCCTATAACCATCGATGATCTCGGTACTCATTCTCACGAAAAACGAAGAGTCAGACCTGCCCGGCTGCCTGCGAATCTGTCTCCTGGTCCGACGACGTCTTCGTCTTCGATTCGTTCAGTACGGACCGTACCGCTGAAATTGCCCGGCAATTTGGCGGTAAATTTCGTGCAGCGTAACTTCGACGGCTACTCCAAACACGGAACGCCGCCCTGGATGAGTTGCCCTTCCGCCACGACTGGATCTTTATCCTCGACGCGGACGAGCGTCCTCACGCCGGAACTGGTCGAAGAGATGCGCGAGTAGTTAGCACGCCAGCCGATGCGTAAATGCGTTTCGCATGCGAGGCGCGATTTCTTCAATGGGACTGGCTCAAACACGCCCAGATCTCTCCCTATTACATTCGTCTCGTGCGGCGCGGAAAGGCTCGCTATACGCGCGAAATCAACGAGGTTCTGGAGGTCGATGGGAGGGTCGACGATCTCAAGTTCCCGCTTGATCACTTTCCCTTTTCGAAGGGAATTGCGCATTGGGTGAGCAAGCATAACACCTACTCGACCATGGAGGCGCAGGTCGTCGCGAGCGGCCTTTCACTGAGAGACGCATCCTGGAGAACAGCGCTCTTTGGGAAGGATTTCCACGCTCGGCGCGTCGCCCAGAAGAGTATTTTCTATCGTCTTCCGGCTCGTCCGGTGATCAAGTGGATTTATATGGTGTTCATTCGCCGAGCCATTCTCGATGGCGGCGCGGGAATCGCTTATGCGAACCTGCAATGCATCTATGAATACTTGATTGTCCTGAAGACGCGCGAGCTGATGCGCGATAAATCCTAACAAAGCTCGGTTGCAATTTCGCTGAATTCCCATACGCCCGTTTTGCCCGCAATCCATTCAGCTGCTCGTATTGCGCCCTCGGCAAAACCGCGCCGCGAAAATGCTTCATGCCTGATCTCGATGCAGTCGTTTTGGGAACGCGCCTCGATCAGGTGGATACCGGAAGCGTCACCTTCACGCTTCGAAGTTATCTCTACGGCAAGGGAGGGATTCGCCGATTCCAGGACCTGCTTGATCGACAATGCCGTCCCGGAAGGAGCGTCTTTCTTGCCGGCATGGTGTGTCTCGGTAATGCGGTACTGGTAGTGTGGGAGAGCCTGCCCCAGCTCCCGCGTGAGGCGCAGCAGCGCCTGCACACCCACCGAAAAATTGGTGCCGTAGAGCAATCCGGCGTGTTTCCGCCTGGCGAGATCGCGCATATCGTCGAGCCGGTCGTACCATCCCGTCGTACCGACGACCACTCGGGCGCCGTTGGCCAAACAGGCACGCAGATTGGGGATCACGGCTTCGGGGGTCGTGAAGTCAATTACTACATCAAACCCGGCGAGAAATGGCGCGTTCAATCCCGAGGCGTTGCGATTCTCTTCCTCGCCGAGCACGCGCACACCGTGACCATGCTCATGCGCGACCTCCGCCACCAGGCTACCGGTCTTTCCGCGCCCCAATACGAGAAACAGCAACGCTTACCTCACGCTTTCTTTCAAAGCTTCCACGTCGAAGATCTCCGGATCGGCATCGGCGAAGAACTCCTCGTGAAGTGACCGAATCGCCTCCTCTGCATCATCCTCCTCAATCATGAAGCTCATGTTGATTTCCGATGCTCCCTGCGAAATCATGCGCACATTCACATGGCGGATGGCCTGAAAAACGCGGGCCGCGATGCCGTTCTGGCCGCGGATATTCTCTCCGACCATACAGATCAGCGCCTTGCGGCCCTCGTACTTCACATCGGCCAGCTGGCTGAGGTCTGCGGCGATCTCCGGCAGCTTATCGTTCGAGTCGACCGTGAGAGACACTGACACTTCGGAAGTCGAAACCATATCGACCGGGCATTTGTGCTTGTCGAAGACATCGAAGATTGCCTTCAGATAGCCGTGGGACATCAGCATGCGGCTGGCGACGACGTCGATGATCGTCAGCCGCCGCTTCACTGCGATCGACTTGAACGGGCTTCGGCAATGCGGCGCCAGCGAGATGATCCGCGTGCCCTCGTTCTCAGGATTTCGAGAATTCAGCACCAGCACCGGGATATTTTTCTTTACCGCGGGCAGAATGGTTGCCGGATGCAGCACCTTGGCGCCGAAGTAAGCCAGTTCCGCGGCCTCTTCGAAGCTGATCGTCTTCACGCGCAGCGCGTTCGAACAGATCCGCGGATCGGTGGTCATGATGCCGTTCACGTCGGTCCAGATTTCAATTGAACCAGCGTCAAGACCGCCGCCCACCAGCGCGGCCGTAAAGTCCGAACCCCCACGCCCGAGCGTCGTGGTTACACCCTTTTCAGTTGCACCGATGAATCCGCCCATCACGCACACCTTACCCGCTGAGCGCATGGGGCAGGACGTGCTGCTTCAGGCGTTGCTCAATCAATGCAACCTGCGGAATAGCCCTGCCGTGCTGCCCGTCGGTGACAATGCACTGGCGCGCGTCAACGTAAATCGCGTCGACTTCCCGATGCCGAGAACGCTTCGGCAATCATCCGGCTTGATAAGCGCTCGCCCGCGGAGACGACCATATCACTGATACGGGGCGTCAGTTCCCCGACCGCCGCCAGCCCGCGGAGGACCTCATCCAGACTGCAGAACTCCGTATCGATCCATTGGCCGAGCTCGCCCATAATCTTGCCCGGGAGCAGAGCCCCACCCGTTTCCAAGTGCCGGTTGCGCAGCCGTGCCGTGATGGCCAGGGCTCCCGCCCGGTCGCCGCGGCCCGCCGCATTGGCTGCCGCCAGAAGCTGATCAGTGACCTTGGCCATCGCGCTGACAACGACGATGGGCGTAGAGCCCGTTCGTCGAGCCTGCCGCGAACAATGCCCGCAGTACGATTAATGGCAACTGCATCCTCGACGGAGGTTCCGCCGAACTTCATCACCACCAGCTGGTTCATGCGGTGACCGTGACCGTATCGAGTTTTTCCGCCTCGAGCTTACCCAGAGACACCAGAAGCTCCGCATTCAGCAGTGCCGCGCCCGCAGCTCCGCGAATCGTGTTGTGCGAGAGCACCGTGAACTTCCAGTCGAGTAAACCGCAGGGCCGCAGCCTTCCGACCGTGGCCGTCATCCCGCGGCCCCGCATCTTGTCCAGGCGCGGCTGCGGACGATCTTCGACGAGCTGTAAACTCCACCGGCTGTGCAGGCGCTGTGGGCAAGATCGCGGCCGGCCAACGGCTGTAAACTCGCGCCACGCCTCCAGAATCTCTTCACGGCTCGGCTTCCTGCGACAACTTGACGCTCACACTCTCCGTGTGGCCGTCTTCAACCGCCACGCGATTGCAGTGAGCCGTCATCTTCGCCGGAAGAGGCCGGATCCTTGCCGTCGCGCTTGCCGAGCAGTCGCAACGTCTCAGCCTGCATCTTCTCTTCTTCGTTCTTGATGTAGGGCACAACGTTTCCGAGAATGTCCATCGACGCAACGCCCGGGTACCCTGCGCCACTAACCGCCTGCATCGTGCTCACGAAAATCGACTCGATGCCGAAGCGCTCGGCGAGAGGCTTGAGGACCAGCACCAGGCCAATGGCCGAGCAGTTTGGATTCGTAACAATATAACCGCCCGATTCCCTGCGCCAGGACTGGTTTTCGAGGATGGGCAGATGATCGGCGTTGACTTCCGGGATCACCAGCGGCACATCCTCGTGCATGCGGAAGGCGCTCGAATTCGAAATCACAGCACAGCCCGCGGCGGCGAAGCAAGGCTCCAGGTCACGGGCGATGTCGGCATCGAGCGCGGCGAAAATCACCTTGGGCGCGCCATCGGGCGTAGCCGGCGAAACCGGCATCTGAGCGATTCGATCAGGGAGCCCCGTATCCAGCTTCCACTTCACCGCGTCGCCGTACCTCTTTCCGCTCGACCGGTCGCTCGCCGCGAGCCACGCCACTTCAAACCATGGATGATGCTCAAGCAACTGAATGAACCGCTGGCCGACCATTCCCGTCGCGCCAAGAATGCCAATCTTTTGCCGCATATCTCTATATGAGCCTGCCTTGCTGGCGTCTTCGCCGGACACAGAGCCCCGGCACGTCCCATTTGGGTCGTGAAGACAGTGTATCGTTTTCTTACATTGAGATGAACGCGAAGGCATAAGCGAGCGACGCGGAATCTCAAAATGAAACGGCCCGCCGGATGGCAGGCCTGTTTTGGAGCTTACACCGGATCTCAGTTACTGCGGAGCATCGTAGGTAAAATCCTGCGTTGCGGTCTGCTTTGACCCCACAGTAACACTTGCCGTCTTCTGCCCCAGCTTCTCATGGACGGCGACAATTGTGTAAGTTCCGGGCGGCAATCCTTTGATCGTGAAGTGCCCCTCCGCTCCCGAGACAGCAAAGAACGGATTTGCGGCCACATTGATGAAACCTTCCATCCACGGATGATTGTTGCAGCGCACCGGCACCATCAACTCCGGCGTGGGCAGCGTGCGCATCTCGCCCGATCCGTTCGGAGGCTGAGAAATATCGACCGATCTGATTGGTGCTGATCTGCGGCGTCATGTGAACGTTGTGCATCGTCGGATCGCTGTTGGTGAACTTTACCGGCTGTCCGGCCATCACGCCCACCACATGCGGAGTAAACCGGCAACCCTTCTGATCGATCACCACAGGGTCGGCAGACGGCGCATAGAGTTTGTTGCCCAGGCCGTCCTTCACGTAAATAAATACATTCTGCAGTGTGCCGTCGTGCACCATGTATTGCTCGCTGGAATTGGCGTCCGCCACGCTGCAAACGGGGTCCTGCGCCATATCGATCTCCACCCGCTTGGGCGCCTGACCGGCAAAATGTATGGTGCCGCTGACCGTTCCCGCGGTGTTCTCATCAATGGTCGTATAAACGCCCTCCGCCTGACCACCGGTCCCTCGGCTTTCTTTCTGCACCCGGCACCGGCGAGCAGCAGCGTACATAGCGCCGCCGCAGCTATTTTCTGTTTAAGCATTCGAACTCACCCTCTCCTGAAAGTTAAGCCGCTACCGGGGGGAGGGTTCGGAAGCGAGAGACGCAATCACTGCGTCTGCGAAGGCCTTTGTTCCGGCCGTCCCGTATACGTCGCGAGTGAGCGTCTTCTTCTCGGTATAGACGTGCTCCAGGGCCTTCTGGACTTTATCGGCAGCATTATTTTCGTCGATATGGCGCAACATCAGGATCGCCGACTGCAGCAGCGCAGTGGGGTTCGCAATGTCCTTGCCCGCGATGTCCGGAGCCGACCCATGGACGGCTTCGAAGATCGCGGCATCTCGCCGATATTCGCTCCCGGCACGAGGCCCAAACCGCCAACGAACGCCGCGCACAAGTCGCTCACGATATCGCCATACAGGTTCGGCAGCAGCAGCGTATCGTACTGGTACGGATTCGTCACCAGCTGCATGCAGGTGTTGTCGATGATGTGCTCGCCGTAGGTGATATCCGGGTAACCCTTGGCGATCTTTCGCGCGCACTTCAGAAACATACCGTCCGACAGTTTCATGATGTTCGCCTTATGGATCGCGTGAATCTTGTGGCGTCCATGCTTGCGCGCATATTCAAAGGCCCACTTCGCGATGCGCGTCGAGCCTTTCTCCGTGATGACCTTCAGCGAGGTCATCACCCCCGGGACTACCTCGTGCTCCAGGCCCACATACTCGCCCTCGGTATTCTCGCGGACGATGATCAGGTCCACACCCGGATAACGAGTCTCCAGACCTGGCAGATTCTTGATCGGCCGGAAATTCACGTAGAGCTCGAACTTCTTCCGCAGCGTCACGTTGATCGACGTAAAGCCTCCGCCGATCGGGGTCGTCACCGGCCCTTTGAGCGCCAGCTTGGTTCGCTCGATAGAGTCATAAAGCTCTTTCGGAATGTATTCCTCGAACTTCTCGAACGCATCGGCTCCAGCCGAGTAACGCTCCCAGGCAAACTTCACGCCCGTTGCTTCCAGAATCCGAACAACTGCGTCGGTTACCTCTGGTCCGATCCCATCTCCGGGAATCAACGTAACTGCATGTGTCTTCTTTTCGCTCATAGACCTCTTTAGCTTGCCGATTTGCTCTTCCTGCCAGGTTCCCGCGTTGTCAGCAACTGCTCCAGCTCTTCTTTGAATTCGCGGACATCCTTGAAATCGCGATACACGCTGGCGAAACGAATATAGGCAACTGTATCGAGGGACTTCAGCCGGTTCATCAGCAACTCGCCGATTTCGCTCGTCGTGCGCTCGCGCTCCGATGAGTCCATTAGGAATGTCTCTGCCTCGTCGACCAGCGCTTCCAGCTTGCCCGCCGAGATAGGCCGCTTCTCGCAGGCATGCAAAAGCCCGCTGAGCACCTTCTGCCGCTCGAACTTCTCCCGGCGGCCGTCTTTCTTCACAACCATGTAGGGGATTTCGTCGATGCGCTCATAGGTGGTAAAGCGCTTATTGCAGCCCTCGCACTCGCGACGCCTGCGTATCGAATCGGCTTCTTTGCTCTCGCGCGAGTCAACCACCCGGTCTTGCGCAAACCCGCAGTAAGGACACTTCATCTGGTTGGGTCAATTCTACCAGCGCGCGATGAGCCTTGACGCCTATGACCACCGGGCTCTATGGCCAGTCTTTTCCCGTGTCCCAGGCAACACTGTTTTGCCCCGGATGATGCCGATTGCCTTCAAAACCTTTGCCGGGGTTCTACTCGAAGAACGCGTCGAGATCGCGTTTGCCATGCAGAACGTGCATGATTTCGATGCGTTGTTCGCTCAACCGGTAGAAAATCACATATTGTCCGACTGGGAAACTGCGATAGCCGCGGCGCAATTCTTCGCGGCTCCGTCCGAGGTACGGATTTCTCCCCAGCTTCCTAAAATGTGTCGTCAGCCGACTAATGAAGCGGTCTGCGGCATCGTCATTATCGTCGGCGATATAGTTCCAGATTTGCAGCAGATCGCGGCGCGCCTGTTTTGTGACGCGGTAGGTCACTTGGCGACAGTAGAACGCGGCAAAGCGCGCGCCTCGTGCTTCAACTCTTCCGCAAGCTGAGACAGCGATTCATCGGTGTAGTCGGTAAACCGTCCCGCTTCCAAATCCCCTTCCGCTAAATCCAAAGCAGCCAGGATCTCTGCCCGCCTGCGCTCACGTCGCTCCCAGAGCGACAAAGCCTGCTCCACTGCTTCTTCGGCGCGGTGCAGACGGCCGCTGGCAA
Organism: uncultured Acidobacteriota bacterium; assembly: GCA_963735555.1. Taxonomy (GTDB): domain Bacteria; phylum Acidobacteriota; class Terriglobia; order Terriglobales; family Acidobacteriaceae; genus Silvibacterium. The sequence goes on along the minus strand of CAVTLP010000027.1, from coordinate 32,658 downwards.
GAGCCTCGCGAACAAACGCTTCCTGATCCGGAGTCAGATGCACTTCCATTCCTAAAGCCTACCTCCAGTCCCGGCGCGGAACAAGCAACATCGCGATCCGCACAGCGATGAAATACGGGGTAGAAGCCTCGCCGGAATCGAGGTGTCTGCATGGATCGCTATTGTGCCCAGAGTCGCGATCTCCTCAACACGTTCGAGTTTCGACACGCGGCTGAGTCGAAGGCGGAGAACAGGCCAAATGAGAACCAAAATCCAGCAAACGGCAAACTGTCAAAACTTCAACTGTCTCCCCTCAGGGGTTCACCCCAACATGCTGTCAAGCCCTGCCCAAAGTAATTCTGTCGCCAATCTACACAAAATAAGATGGTTAGCGCGCGAGAATCCTGGCAGAACAATACACTCAACCTGATAAAATTGAAATAGTACGGACTCACTAAAAAGGCGCGGCCACCACCAGCCGCGCCTTTCCCTTGTTGGATTCACTCGCTCCGTTGTCTCTTAATCCCTGATGGCTAATCCCTAAACCCTGATGTCAGAATCAGTTACAGGCGGTTCCAATAGAATGAAACGGTTACGAGATTCGACCCGCTTCGCGTCCTGTAAGTCCAGCCGCAACAAACGGTTACAAAGTTTCCTCAATGAAATGAAACGGTTACAAACATGCCGAAATAAGTAACATGGGATGAAACGGTTACAAAAGCTAATAAAGCGCGGGGGGGGAGGGGGTACCCCCATTCGGGTGAAGGCCCTCAAATACGCAGTCCGGTAAACTCGTATCCATGCCCCCTTCGGTAAGGTTGATAGCGATCGACATCGATGGAACACTCTTGCCTTCATTTGGAGGGCGGGTTACTGAACGCACGCGCCAGGCTCTGCTCGAAGCCGAGGTCGCCGGCATCGCCATCGTGATCGCGACAGGCCGACGGCAGGCGTATGCAGCTCCGTTGATCCTGCCGGTGGGCCTGAAGCCGGAGACGCTGTTGATCACCTCGAACGGCACGGTGACGCGAACGCTGGGGACCGAAACTCTGGCCGGAAGGCGGATCGACCGCTTCTTTCTGCCTGTTGAGACGGCGCGCGGGTTGTGCGATGCGCTCAGGCAGTTTGGCGGGATGACGGTCTTCACCTTCGACCGTGAAGGTCCGGGCGAATTGGTGCTGGAATCAATCGATCGTCTGAGTACGCGGATTTTGCCCTGGGTAACTGCGAACCGCTTGTGGATTCGGGAGTTCAATCCTCTGGAGCGCTGCTTCGATGAAGGCCAGCCGCCGGTTCAGGGGATGCTGTGCGGGACCGTGGTGGAGATGAGGGTAGCGGAGAAGTGGCTGGCGGCGAGTGAGTTTGGAGAAAAGATTGAGCTGCACAGGACCGAATATCCAGTGAAGGATTTGTCGATTCTGGATATCCTTCCTCAGGGCTGTTCCAAGGGGGTTGCCCTCAAGAAAGTGGCAGCCACGCTGGGGATCTCCCGGGAAGAAATCATGGCCGTCGGCGACAACTTCAATGACCTGGAAATGCTGAGCTTTGCCGGCCACCCCGTGGTTATGGCGAACAGCGCGCCGGGCCTGGTGCAAATCGCACAAGAGCGGGGATGGGAGATCACCGCGACCAACGACGAGGACGGAGTCGCCCAGGTGATTGAGAGCGCTCTCGCCACCGCCGGCGTCCAGTATGGCGAGAGGTTAAGCCGTTGAAACACCGGCGTGATAGAGTGGGCCAGATGCCAGGAATCGGGCCAAGAACCGGCTGGACCGGAGCGAAACCGGGTTTACGTCTGGCCTTCGCGCTGCTCGTAACCTCTGGAGCGGCACATGCCGCCGAGCACGTAATGCTTGCCAATGGCTTCGATCTGGTGTGCGATCATCGCTCCGCACTGGGCGACAAGGTGCGCCTGTATCTGGACGCGGACAACACGAATTTCGTCGAAGTTAAGGCCGAGGAAATTACCGCCAGCGAGCATGTTGACCTGCCGGCGAATGTCGCGAAGAATCCGGCTACCGCATCCACACCCCGGGATGGCAAGCTCACCGAATCAGAATTGCACGAGTTGCTGACAAAAGCCGGGAAGGCTCACGATCTCGATGTGGATCTGCTGGCCAGCGTGGTGAGGCAGGAGAGCGGCGGCAACGCGCGAGCCGTGAGCCGGGCAGGTGCATTAGGGCTGATGCAGCTGATGCCAGGGACAGCAGTGGAGCTGGGAGTCGGAAATGCCTTCGCACCGGGCGAGAACATCAACGGTGGGACCGCCTATCTCGACAGCCTGCTCAAGCGGTATCACGACAACCTAGCCCTCGCCCTGGCAGCTTACAACGCTGGACCGGCGGCGGTCGACCGCTGGCATGGGGTTCCCCCTTATCGCGAAACTCGCATTTACGTGGCGCGTGTAATCCACGAGTTCAACCGGCGCATTGCAGCACGCAATAGTGTCCGGACGGTCGCGACGGGGACGCAGGTCGCAAGCGCTGCGCGCTAATTTTCTTCGCACGGAGAAGTGATTTTGAAGAACAAGGGCTGGATTTTGTGGCTGGTAGTGGCCATCGCCCTCGTGGCGCTGGTGCTGGTGGCCCGGCAGCGAATTCATTTCGACTGGCGGGTGTTCGCCGAGCAGCTCAAGCTGGCCGACTGGCGGGATATCGGGATCGGAGTCGGCTGTATTTACCTTGGCTACATCCTTCGCTCCATACGGTGGGCTCTACTGCTGCGGCACAACAAGAAAGTTTCTCCATTGTCCCTAATCGGGACGCAGGTCATCGGTTTTACGGCAATCGCGCTCATCGGGCGTGTGGCGGATTTGGTAAGGCCCTACTTAGTGTCCAGGAAGACTGCTCTGCCCCTCAGCTCACAGATCGCGGTGTATATTGTCGAACGGCTCTTTGATGCGGGAGCCATGGCGATGATCTTCTCTATTGGCGTGCTCTCGGTTCCGCAAGCCGAGATCGTCAAGGCGACGAGCCATTCGGGATATCTCTCCAGTCTGGCGCTACATTGGCCACAATTATCCACCTTCATCGCACGGTACGGGGGACTCCTGCTGACGATACTGGGTGCGCTCTTTCTGGTAGCTGTACGCGTGAGCGGCAACGCTGTCGCTGCCTTCTGTGAGCGCAGCTTCGGCCTCTTCTCAAAGAAGCTGGGGCAGGCCATTGCAGAAAAGATTCGCACCTTCCACTCTGGGCTGGACACGATGCGATCATTCTCGGATTTTGGGGCAGCCGCTTCCCTCTCCCTTGCTATGTGGGGGCTGATTGCACTTGCTTACTTCGTGGGATGCCGAGCCTTTGTGGCGAGTCCGCAACTGGCGGCTATCAGCTTCTCCAAATGCGTCCTCCTGATGATTGCCAGTGGTGGGGCCAGCATTATTCAGCTGCCTGTGCTCGGTTGGTTCACGCAAATCGGGATTGTCGCTGCGGCGATCTCGGGCGTTTCTGGAGCTACCGCTGAGGCGGCCACTGCTTGCGCAGCGACTCTGCTGCTGGTCACGTTTCTGGCCATTGTGCCTGTGGGTTTGATTTGGGCTCGGTTTGAGGGCGTCTCATTGAAGAAAGTCTCTGAAGAGAGCGAGCATGCGGGAGAAGAAGCTCTCGCTGTGGCAGAGGCCGCATCCGAGCAGGCCACTTAACGCGATTCACAGGATGCGGCGGACAATCCGCCTTACCGAGTCCGTGAAGATCCCATAAACAGCGTGGGTCACCCATTCGCTGATGCGCTCCTGGGCGGGCTGTTCTTCTCTTGGCCGCGCCAGCCCCATCCGGGGCAGGATGGACTCGTGGGTAAGCTTGTTCAGGGTGAGTCCGAAAGCAGCGCCCTTCCATGCCCCCAGCGATGGCTCGACCTCGACGAGCGCGCCGTAGACGGCTCCAGCAGCGGCTCCGAAACCCCAGTGAATACCGTGTTTGGCTGCCTGCTGCTGGCCGGCCGGCAATCCATGCCCAGCGACCTGCTCGGCGAGGATGACGGGCGGGGGCGTCTGGCCTTGGACGCGCGGCGGGAAGATTTGCTCGGCGAGGACTTTGGCACCAGCACCGGCGAGTCCGCCGATCAGGCCGGCAAAGGCACCCTTGAGGATGGAGCGTTCGCGGATAGTCATGGGTAGTGTGATGCGTAAAGACGCCAAGGTAGCCTTTCTCAAGCAGGTTCGCAAGTCATTTGTCCTTTAGTGTCGCCTTGGTGAGTTTCACAATCTCGTTTGTGTGTTTTAATCGAGGGCCGCTGATGACGCAGGGAAGGAAGATCGCGGTCTTCGGAATGGCGCTCGAATCGGTATGCGGCATGTTGATGATTTTCGTCATCCGATTTACTTGGCACATTTTAGCGAACTACAAAATGAGACACTCGCTGCGATTCGTGTGATATCGGGGCCGACCTAACTACACCGGAGTAATGATGCCGCCTACCGGGCTGCGCTCGGGCAGCTTCTTCTCAGAGGGCCGCTTCAGGCTCATAGCGTCCGCGATCATGTCGACATATTTCAAGCCCGCGCCGGTGTTGAAGATCACGACTCGGTCCGCCGGCGACAGGAAGCCGGTCGCAATCAAATGATCGTACGCGGCTGTTGCCGCCGCGCCTTCTGGAGAGAGCAGCAGGCCCTCGTTCCGGGACCAGTCGAGGAGCGATTGGAGGATGGTCTGGTCGTCTAGGGAGACGACGGTTCCGCCGGATTCGCGGACGATTTTGAGGATGATGTAGTCGCCGTAGGGCTTGGGCACGCGCAATCCAGCAGCGAAGGTGTCGGCGTTGTCGAAGAATTTACTCAACGCATCGCCGGCCTCGTATGCACGGGCGACGGGGGCGCATCCCGTAGCCTGGACAGCAATCATCTTGGGTCGTTTGCCGGGGCGGACCCAGCCAAGGGCTTCCATTTCTTCAAAGGCCTTCCACATGCCGATGAGGCCGACGCCTCCACCGGTGGGGTAAAAGACGGCGTCGGGGTACTCCCAGCCCAGTTGTTCGACCAGTTCGTAACCCATGGTCTTTTTGCCTTCCACGCGAAAAGGCTCCTTGAGGGTGGAGATATCGAACCATCCTCTCTCCGCCGCGCGCCTCTCTGCTCCTTCCGCTCGGCGACCAGGCGCGCGCAATCGGAGATCAATCCGTCGACCAGCGTCACATGCGCGCCATAGGCCACGCCTTCGAGATAATTGGCCATAGGCACGTCGCGTGGCATGAAGATGTGCGCCTCGATTCCTGCGGCTGCGGCGTACGCGGCGAGGGCTCCGGCGGCGTTGCCGGCGGAGGGGGCAGCCAGCTTCTTCAGTCCATACTTTCTGGCCATGGAGACGGCCATCGACATGCCGCGCGCCTTGAAGCTCCCGGTCGGGTTGGTTGCCTCCTCCTTCAGATAGAGCCCGGAATACCGCCGGCTCCGCAGCATCGGCGTCCAGCCCTCGCCCAGCGTAACCCGATCGACGTCGGGCAGGACGGCCGAGTAGCGCCACATGCTCTGGATGCCGCCGTCTTCGGGCCTTGAGGCGCGGTCTACTGTGCTCAGGTCATAACGGACATACAGCGCGCCGGCGCAGGCGGGGCAGACGGTCTGAGGATGATCGGCAGAAACGTGCTGGTGGCAGCGGGAGCATTCGAGGGAAGAAATCGCGGGCATGATGAAAGTCTAAGGGACGAGGCCTACAGCTTGAACAACTCCCGGAGCCGTTTGGTCTGGGCGCGGCTGACGGGGATTTCGGTCTGCTTCTTGTCGTCCATGCGCAGCTGATAGCTCGACTTGAACCAGGGAACCACTTCCTTGATGTGGTTGATATTCACGACGTAGGAGCGATGCGCGCGCCAGAAGATGCTGGGATCGAGCAGCTCCAGCAGTTCTTCGAGAGTCCGGCATTTTGACTGCCCATCGATGGTCTGGGTAGCCACCGAGATGATGCCTTCGTCAATCGAGGCGAAGCAGATATCTTTCTGATCGATGAGGAGCAGGCGGCTCTGGGCCTGCAGCACGATCTTGCCGCTGTGCGTTCGCGGATTCTGCTGTTGCTGTTCGATCAAACGAATCAGCGCGTCGATCTTGATGCCTCCCCCTCCGCCGGCGCCGAGCGATTCACCTTCCGTCTGCGAGGTCTCCTGAAGGCGCAACCGGGCACGGTCGATAGCCTGCAGCACGCGCGCCTTGTCGAAGGGCTTGAGCAGGTAGTCGATGGCATTCACGTCGAAGGCGCGCACGGCATACTGGTCGAAGGCCGTGGCAAAGATGATCTGCGGCAGCCGGTCGCGGTGCTCGATCAGCTGTTTCAGCACGGCGAATCCGTCGAGGCCCGGCATCTGCACGTCGAGGAAGACGACATCCGGCTGATACTCGCGGATGAGCTCGACGGCTTCGATGCCGTTGGCTCCCTGGGCAACGACTTCGACGCTGCCCGCGCTGTCGAGCAGATACTTCAGCTCTTCGCGCGCGAGCTGCTCATCGTCAACAATGAGCGCGGTGATGGGGGGTGCCGAGGTGTGCATGGGCGAAGCCAGGCTTGAGTATAGGAAGGCCCGGCAAGGTACGTCCAGCGCCGGATACTAACGGGTAAACGCGTGCAGGCGGGTAGGAGGCTGGCTGGCGGTCAGGTCGTGCCCGCAGTGGACGCAGAAAATGTCTGTAACGCGTGCGCTGCGGTAGCAGTTTCCGCAGCAGGAGGAGACCTGGTAGGCGCATTGCGGGCAATAGTGATAATCGCCTTCAATGTGGGCGCCGCAGGAGGGGCAGGTAGCCGTGATCGGCTGGCGCAGCAGGAAGTAGAGCACCGCTCCAACGCCGCCCGGCATGACGACGCAGACCATCCACAAGCGCGTGCTCATACCGCGCCGCGGAGCGTCGTTGCTGATATAGCCGATCATGAGCACGTAGAGAGCGGCCAGGGCTCCCCACGAAATTATCAAATAGAGACGCAAGGGAACTGGAACTCCGCTGGGGTGATGGCGATGCTCCGGAAGGACAATCCAGAAGTAGTACTGGGTAAGGGCGAAGGCCAGGAGAGCTCCTGCAATGGCCCAGCGGGGAATGAGACGGAGTTCGTCGGAAAGGCGTCGCTTCGGTTTGCAGGTTCGCGTTGCTGGGTCATGTTACTCATCGGCTAGGCCAGCTCAGAACTCTTCCTCGTCCTGTGTCTTGCGGCTTCGCCAGTGAACGATGAGAGCCGCGAAGATCGTGGAGAACAGGGTGACGATGAGCGACATGGTCATCGCCGGCATATCCTGAAAGTGCTCGCCGCTGAACAGGTCGTCGGCCACGCTCCAGATGGCCGGCGTAAGCAGCACAACGAGCGCGATAAGGGCCAGCAGAACGATGCCCATGTGACGGCGGCGGCGAATTTCCGTGTCGCCCATCTGGAGCGCGGCCGCCATCACGGCGCGGCGGGTGCGTTGCACGACGGCCAGATCGGACTGAGCGTTCAGGCCGGAAAGTGCATCCACAAGTTGTTCATCGCCGGCAGCGGAGATTTTCCGTGCAGCAGGATTCATTCCGGAAGGACGGTTCATGCTCCCTCCTGTCGGCCGCCGGCTTCTGTCATGCGCGGCTTGAGCGCTGCCAGCCCGCGATAGAGTCGCGACTTGATGGTAGAGAGAGGAGCGCGCGTGACCTGCGCGATCTCTTCCAGAGAAAGCTCTTCATGGAAGCGCAGCACAAGCACCTCGCGGTGCAATGGATCGAGCGTAAGCAGTGCTGCCGTAACCCGCTGTCCATTTTCGCGGCTTTGATAAAAATCGAAGGGTGTCGGTTCATCGCTGGACACTTCGAAGGGCCGTTCCTCGCCGTCAATTTCGCACATCTCTTCCAGGCTGGCCATGGTGCGCTTGCGGCGGAGATCGATCATCAAATTGCGCGCAATGGTAAAGAGCCAGGTATCGAAGCGGGCCGCGCCGTTGTACTGACTGCCGCGCGTGAGCACCCGCATCCAGGTCTCCTGGAACAGGTCTTCGGCCTGATCGCGATTGCCGGTGAGGAAGAGCAGGTAACGCAGCAGGCGGTGCTGGTACTGAACGATCAGCCGATCGAGCAACTCGGCGTCGTGCCGCCTGAGTCCCTGCGCAATCAGGATGTTCTCGGCGCGCGATTGCTCGGCGAGGGTTAGCGTGGCCGTGGTCATCTCGTCTTTAGAGACGGATGACAGGCTGCGGAAGACGCTCTTTTCGACGAGAATTTCAAGCTTGCGCGCGAAGCTCATGCGGCAATCTCCGGGACCGAATGGAAGCGCAGACCTGAGCAGGAGAGTTGGGGTCTGCTAACTCTTCCATTATGATGCGGATGCACTTGCGAGGACAAGTCCCGGTAAACTAAACGGGATGGAAATCCTGTACGGCCTGCATCCGGTAGAGGAGGCGCTGCGCTCCGGGAGCAGGAAATTCGATCATGTCTGTGTGGCCAGAGAACGGCACGACCGTCACGATCCGCGCCTGCAACGGGTGATCGATGCCTGCCGCGAGAACGGCATCCGGGTGCGCCCCGAGTCGAAAGACGAGCTCACGCGACTGGCCAAAACCGCCGGCCATCAGGGCATCGTCGCGATTGTCCGCGGCCGGGAGTTCCTCGAGCTTGAAGATCTCTTCGAGGGTCCGGAGCCGCGTCTGATGCTTGCGCTCGATGGCATCGAAGACCCGCAGAATCTCGGTGCGCTCCTGCGCACCGCCGATGCCTCAGGAGTCGACGGCGTGGTGCTCACTGAGCGGCGAGCGGCTCCCCTGAGCCCCGTGGCAATCAAGGCCTCGGCGGGGGCTGCCGAGCACGTGCGCATCGCGCGCGTCGTCAACCTGGTCCGGGCGCTTGAACAGCTCAAAGGAAAGAACATCTGGTGCGTCGGCCTCGACGAGCGGGGTACATCCAGTTACGAAGAGTACGACTACACGTCGAATACGGTAATCGTGCTCGGGCGGGAAGGCGACGGCCTGCATGATCTGGTTCGCCGCACCTGCGATCACCTGCTGAAAATTCCCATGGCCGGCCAGGTGTCGTCGTTGAATGTATCGGCGGCGGGAGCCGTGGTTATGTTCGAGGCCGCCCGGCAGCGCCGGTGCGCGAAAAATGCCCCGGTCGGTGTCTCTCCGCGCTCCGTCTCTCCGGGCAAGGAGAAAAAAGGTTTGGGTTCATGACGATTTGGAAGTCGATCGCCGCGGCGGTAGTCTGCGGCGCCTTGTGCGGGGCTGTTGCGACAACAGCAAACTCCGGCACCGCAACCCACCCGCGACCCAGCAATCACCAGCCACTGTGCAGGAAGCGCCGCAGCCGGCGAATCCGAACGCGAAGGTGATCTTCTCGCGGTCGGATGAAGATGAAATTCCGCCGAAGACAGATGCAGCGAAGCCGGGAAGCGCGAAAGCGACGACCAGGTTACAGACCAGGCGACTGACCAGGAGCGGGCCGCGGTTACCTTCACGGCCTACGACCTCGACGTGCATCTCGCGCCCCGAGGGCACACGCTGGCGGTTCGGGCGCGGATCGAGCTGCGGAATGACGGCGACCAGCCGCTGACGTCGTCCCGCTGCAGATTTCGTCGTCGCTGCACTTTGAAGACGTGAGCCTGGACGGCAAGCGGCTGCCTTTGGGCCGTCAGATTATCAGCGACGTCGATCACACGGGCAGCTGAACGAAGCGGCCGTCGAATTGCCTACTCCGCTCGCGCCCAAAGCCGCTTCGGCTGGAAACGGTCTACAGCGGTCCGATGGAGATCGATGCTAAGCGGCTGCTGCAACTCGGCACGCCCGACGACGTGGCCGAGCGCTCCGACTGGGATCGCATCTCGGAGACCTTCAGCGGTCTGCGCGGCTTCGGCTATACCGTGTGGTATCCGGTCAGCTCAGTGCCCGTTTTGCTGGGCGATGGTGCCAAGATCTTCGCGGAAATCGGCGGCGCAAAAACTGCGCCAGTCGGACGCCACAGCGACGATAAAGCTGTCGGTCGAGTTCTTTGGCGTGCCTCCCACGTTGGCCGTTCTCAATGGGCACGTCGTCGAGATTGACAAACCCACGGCCATGCCCACGGCGGAGTATCCGGGCGTGGTCACCTGCGGGATTCCACCAACCAAGCTGGGCTTCGCCGTACCGTCGCTCTTTGTTGCTTCAAGAACCCTGAGCGAGGGCAACGGCGTGCGTCTTTACATGCGCGAGGAGAATGCGGCAAACGCGCAGGGCGTCCTGACAGCGGTAACCATCGTGCAGCCGCTGGTCGAGCAATGGCTGGGCTCGAAGCAGAAGCAGCCGCTCACAATCGTCGATCTGCCCGAGGTTGACGACGCAGGCGTATGAGCAGGGCGCAGTGCTGTTCACCGGCATCGCCTCCGATCCGCCGGAAAAGCTGGCTGAGGGTATGAGCCATGCGCTGGCTCATGCCTACTTCCAGTCGCCCCGCGAATGGCTGAACGAGGGCGTGCCCAGTTTCATCGGCACGCTTTGGATCGAGCACATCCACGACCGTAATCTGGCGCTGGAAAAACTCGAAGCCTCCCGTGGAGCCCTGGCCTTCGCCGAGCCGGGAACGCCCGGCTCCGCGCCCGGTCAGGATCTCCTGCACGCATCGGATGCCGTCTACTACAGGACAAAAGCGACATACGTCTTCTGGATGCTCCGCGACATCGCTGGAGACAGGCAACTGGCCGCCGCCCTCCAGGCCTATAACGCCGCCGAGGACACGAGTCCGGAGTATTTTGAGCATCTCGTCGAGCATGCCAGCGGCAAGGACCTGAAGTGGTTCTTCGACAACTGGGTATATCGTGATCGCGGTCTGCCCGATCTTTCGATCGTCGGAGTCTATACCAGCGCCGCCGCCCACGAAGGCGAATATCTGGTTGCCGTCGATCTCTCCAACGACGGCTTCGCCGAGGTCGAGGTGCCCGTTACCGTGCGCTCGCACGAGAACACACTGACGGAACGGGTCCGCCTGCCGGGCAAAGCGAGGACCGTGCGTCGCATGCTCACCCGCGCCGAGCCCGAGGAGGTCATCGTCAACGACGGCACCGTGCCGGAAGTGCAGGCAGGCATTCACAAGCGAGCCATCACAAATAAGAACTAAAGCGAACGCGGGTGACGAACCTGGAACCCGGCCGCATCGAAGCACGTACTCTCGTCCATCTCTAGAGGACCGATACCCATGGAAACCAGTCCCGCGACGATCCGCTATAGATTGCTGATTGCCCTTTTCCTCGGTGCATGGTTGGCACATGCTGCGTCAGCCCAATCGGCACCCCTGCATGTGGGCGTCGCGCTCCCGCAGCTCTCCGGCCAGACTCTCTCGGGCAGGCAACTAACGCTGCCTGCGGATACGGCCGGCAAACCGGCAATCGTGGTTTTCTCGTTTAGCAAAACGGGCGGCAAAGACAGCAGTGCGTGGAGCGATCGCGTAAGGAAGGATTTCCCCAGCGTCGCGCCCAGCTATACGCTCATGATGATCGAAGCGGCTCCCAGGTTCGTTCGTGGCATGATCATCTCCGGCACAAAAAAAGACATGCCGCCAGCTGCGCAGGACCGGTGCATTGCGATGGAGAAAGACGAAGATTTGTGGAAGCAGAGGCTGGGCTTCACCGATTCCGATCATGCCTACATCTTCCTGCTCGGGCCCGATGGAAAGATCCGCTGGAAGAACTCAGGGCCGTTTACCGAGCAAGAGTACGCCACCCTCAAGAAGGAGCTGGCGCAGCTGCTTCCGTGAATACTCAACTCACCCAAACTCAGTGTTCAGATGCGGTCTGCGGCGATTCGAGCACAGGATGCGCGAGCGTGCCGCGGATGCGGAGCATCGATTCATCTCGTGCGGGCCACAGCAGATCGAGTTCCCGCTCAAAGCTGATGGTTCCGGTGACAGGATTCGTTCGATCCGCCTGGTTGAATTTGAGCGCTCTGTCGGCGATCGTGCCGCTCGCCGGCCAGCGCGAGAAATGTGCCGGAGAAAACCTGGTTGCGCGAATGCTGGCGAAGCTCGCTTTCTCCAAACGCGCGGATGTTTCTTCGCTCAGCGGCGCGCCCACGGTCAACGACCCGTTGCTCCAATCCCACTGAAACGTGCCGCGCGCCGAGGAGGCCAGGTCGGAAGCAGAGTACCCCTCAAGTGAAAGAGCGGCTTTGCCGCTCAACGTGCCCGCGCCCCATTTTTCGTGGAAGATCGCCGCAGTCTGCGCCATACCGACTCCAGACCAATTGAGATTGAGCGTATAGGCGGGACGGCTTCCACCAGTTTCAATGCCTCCCGCAATGCTGACCGAACCGCCAAGCGTGCCTGCGTCGAACGAGGTAATCTCCACACGGCTCCCGTGCACGGCCAGCGTTCCCCGCGCGTCGTGGAGCGTGAGACCTCCAACAGACAGTACGCCAATATGGACTGTCCCTTCGAGCGGTGGCCAGGGAGCCCTCTTCCGTTCCACCTGCGCGAGGATAGAGCTGAGCAGCTCACCGTGGCGGCCCGCGCCGATCAGCGCCGATTCGAGCGTGGCTGCGTCCAGGCTGGCGATCTCGAGGTTAAAGTGCCTTGCCTCCGCTGGCGCCGGGTTGCTCTCACCACCGCTATCGGAGGCCGCGCACTCTTCCGCCCCATCGCAGTGCAAGGGATAGATAAACGACCCGTGTGCGACGATGCCGTTGACGGTGAGGCTGGCATTGCTCCACGTTACTCTGTCCGCTGAGAAATTCGCAGTGGCCGAGGCGATCTCGACTGGCTCCGGCAGCCAGTCCAGTTTTGCTTGCGCATGTTCGATTCGGAGCCAGCCCTGGGTTGTAGCCGCTCCTCCAGACTCATTGACCGGCGTCATCCATGGTCCCGAGAGCGTGAGGTCGAGAGCCGCGGTCGCCTGAGATCCCGGACTTGGTGGAGTCACATCAGCGAGCGAAGGCCCCAGGAGCCCCGACGATTTACTCAGAGCTGTCAGACGGCCGAGGTCAGCCTGCCCTGCAACGCGCACGACAAAGCCTGCGCCAGTGAAGTATCCAGAGAGGTCAAGAGGACTGGACGCGCCTAGAGTTAATGGCGCGGTTTCGAGCAGGATCGCGGGATGCATGCGCGTCTCCCTGGAGAGGTGGGCCTTTTGTTTCGACGCACCTTGTCTTACGCGCGGAGGCGGAGCCGCGAGCTCCGGAGTTACGAAGTGCAGTGTCGGAAATGCTAGGGGTCTCTCCACTCCCGGAAAACCAAGGGTCAGCGATTCGACGGTGGCTTGTCCGGAAAGCGTCGGTGCGATGCTCGCCGGTGCAAACTGGCCCGAATAGATGAATTGACCATTGATCAGGCCAGTGGCGCCGAGCGACGGCGGCAATCCCCTACGCAGAAGCCCCAGGGCGCTCACCGCAAATGCGGTCGGTGTGTGGTTGATCTCGAGTGTGAGATGCGCCTCCGGCTGGGTCGGCCTGCTCACGCTGCCGGTGAGCAGCAAGTGCCCGTCTCCGACCGGCCAAAGGCAGGTCAGGTCATCGATCGAACGCGTCGCGCGCCGATAGACTCCCCGGCATCGGGCATCGATGTTGAGCTGCGTCAGCGGAGTAAATTCCTGGCGGTGCGCGTCGTCAACCCGAATGCGAGTATTCATCTGCAGATTGCGTATATCACCGGCGAATTCCGCTTCGGCGCGAAGAAGCCCGCGCCAGCCGCTGTCTTGCCCCAGGATCATGCGGCTTACCTGCCCAAGCGGCGCTTTGCTCCACTCAGCGTGGAGCTTGACCTGCATCTGGTCCAGTGTCGAGGCGCGATTGAACGAGCCCTCCAGGCGCATCAGGCCGGTATCGGCGAGATCGAGGTCGAGATCTGTGCGTGCCGGTTGGGCTTCGAAGCGCAGCTGCCACTGGTTCGGCTCAGCCAGCCAGATCGATAGATCGGAGTTAAGAAAAGAAAAAGACTTCTTCTCCGCGTCCGTCTTGAAATTGATTCGCGCGGAGCGAAACTCAATGTAAGGGAAGCGTAGCGCGTTGGTCGCGTGGCGCTGTGCCGTGGGAGCATTCGGAATACGCGCCGCTTGAATGAGCAATGAGCCAAAATTCCATTGACCGCTGGTATCGCGAACCAGGTTAAGACTGGCGTTGTCCAGGTCAATACGGCTTACCTCGAGGCGTCCTCGCCAGAGCGAAGTGAGCCGTAGCGAGACTGTAACCGAAGGAGCGCGTAACAACGGCTCCGCGCCGAAACCGGGATCTTCTTCGACCACAAAATCTGTAATCGCCAGGCCGGGGTGAGGCAGGACTTGAAGCTGCACTGACCCCAGATGGACGGGGCGGTCCAGGCTGCGGGTCAGGCTTTCCGCAATGGTGCGGTGGTAGCGATTAATGTTGATCAGCGGCAACACCACCGACGCTGTCACGAACGCGAAAGCCAGTCCGAGCAGGATCCAGCGCAGAAACCTGCCGCTGCGATGGTCTTTGATGATCGCGATACCCGCAGCGGGTTCGCTCATTTCACTTCACCAGGTGGAAGGTTCGACGCCAGCGCGTCTGGTCGAAAAAGTGAAGAATGATGTGTCCAATGAAGCCAATACGATCGGCGATCCCGGTCTTCTCGTATTGGTTTTCCGGAGTGACAAACGACCAATAGACAAAGAGTGGGCGGCCCACAATGTTTGCGCGGGGAACAAATCCCCAATAGCGGCTGTCCAGGCTGACGGTACGGTTGTCGCCCATGGCGAAATAATGGCCCGGAGGTACAACCAGATCGCCATCGTGAATGTAATCTGGGCAGAGCCAGGGACCACGTCGCCGTCACTTCGCCGCCGTCCGGAGGTGCAATGGCAGGGAAGTCGTCGCGATAAGGATAGGCATTATCTTCGGTCGGCTTGGCAGCCAGCGGTTCGTCCTGCGCCTGCCCATTCAGGTAAACAATGCCATTCACCAGGTGGATATGATCACCGGGAACGCCCACTACTCTCTTCACGAGATAGAGATCGGGTTCGCCGGGCTTGAAGAAGACGATGATGTCTCCGCGGCGCACATCGCGATAGTGAACGAACGGTGCCCAGTGCGTGGGCGGTGCGAGGGTGATGCGGTCGACCAGCACGTGATCGCCGACCAGCAGCGTTTTCTCCATGGAAGACGAGGGAATGGCAAAATTCTGGAAGACGAAGGTAAGAGCGAAGAGGCCCAGAACGAGCACGCCGCAGATCGACGCGAAGGCTTCCAAAGGTGTTTCTTCACTACTGTGGCTGGTCTTCGAAGTGTCTTTTTCGAGCGTCTGCTCCATGTTTCCTGTCTGAGTCTCCCTGCGCCGTCAAAAGAGACGCGAGCGTTAGCGAACGATGCGGAGGATGCGGTCCCACCGCGCGAACTCCATTACCTTGTCGATCGCGTCGTTATCGTGTCCGAGTTTATCACTTGAGGAATTGAGCGCGGAGACGCGCGGCAGTTCGGGCAGGTCGGTCGTGGAGGTCTGCCGCAGCGAAAAATAGATGACAAACGGCCGCCCAACAATTGCCGCGCGCGGAACGAAACCCCAGTAGCGGCTGTCGCGGCTGTGGTTACGATTGTCGCCCATCACAAAGTATTGCCCCGCCGGCACAATCAGGTCCCCGTCCTGCACGTCTCTGCGCATCTGCATCCACCAGTGCGTATCTACTCCGGGGTCGGTGTACATGGCCGTTGGGAACTGGTCGCGGAAGCTGTCCGAGTAGGCTGATTCGTAGACCACATAAGGCTCGGTCACCGGCTGGCCGTTGCGATACACGACGCCGTCGCGCAGGTGAATGCGGTCGCCCGGGACCCCGATCACCCGCTTCACGACATGCTCTGCCGGATCGAGCGGAAAGTGGAAGACAACGATGTCTCCGCGTTGCACGTCGCGGTACGGCAGTAAGTGCGACCAGATGCCCTTGGGGCCATACAGGCTTTTGTTTACAAGCAGGAAATCGCCCACCAGCAAAGTTCGCTCCATCGATTCCGACGGGATGCGAAAGGGCTGCAGGATAAAGGTCAGGGCAAAGAGCGCCATCACGATGATGGTAAGGAGCGAGCGTACCGTTTCGAGCGGCGAGGGATAGACAAAGTGCTTCTGCGCCGGAGACTGCGCAGCCCCCAGGGGCACTGGCGCCGCAATCGCTTCCGCTTCGTCCTCCTCGGCAGATACTTCCGGATTGTGAAGCCTTTCGCTCATACTTCCGCGCCCGTCTCCGTCTCAGGCTTCCCGCGTTTCAGCTTCATGATGGCGCGGCGGGCCGCTTCCTGCTCGGCCTTTTTCTTGGTATTACCCAAACCACGCGCCAGCGCTTTCACCTTGCTGCCGTTCTTCGCCACAAATACTTCCACCAGAAATCGCTTGCGGTGGTCGGGTCCGCCCTCCGCTCTCACCGCATACTCGGGCTGGCCCTGCTTCTGCGCCTGCAGCAATTCCTGCAGCGCCGATTTGTGGTCGCCGATGCTGCTGCCGCCCATCATCCGCTCCCGCAGACCGGCCGCCGAGGGCTCAATCACTTCGCGCACAATGAAGGCACGTGTGCGCTGGATGCCCCCATCCAGATAGAGTGCGGCTACGACGGCTTCGATGCAATTTGCCAGCAGGGCGTTTTTCTTGCGTCCGCCGCTGCGCTCTTCTCCGCGCCCGAGCAGCATGTGCTCGCCGAGATTCAGCCTTGCCGCGACCAATCCCAGATGCCGCCGGCTCACCAGCTCGGCGCGCAGCCTTGTAAGCTCGCCCTCGTGGAGGTCCGGATAGCGTTTGCACAGCTCCTCCGCCACCAGAAAGCCCACCACCGCATCGCCCAGAAACTCAAGCTGTTCATTATCCGAGTCGGGACCAGAACCCGCGCCGGAAGCTGCCTCAGTCCCACTCGCGCACCCGCCGTCCGGAGCCGCCAGGCGCTGCTCGTAGGCCAGTGAGCGATGGGTCAAAGCGCGCGTCAGCAGCTCCGGCCGCGCAAAGCGATGCCTCAGCAGCGTCTCAAGTTCCGGCAGACCCGGTGGCTCTTTCAACTTGCAGGGTTCTCCTCAATGACCGCGCTCTTCGCATTTTTCTCTATTGCGGATGCTGCGATGGTGGTGCTGCCGGGGCCTTTATTTTTGACGGTGGCTCCCCGGCGTCGTCATCTCCATCCGGAGCGTTGTGCTTTGGCAACGCAAAAGGTTCCTTCACGCCTTTTTCCGCCGCGTTCCGGGTATCCGGCTGGCTGTCGCGCACGTTGAGCGCGCTCTTATATTCGGCCACCGCATCCTCCCGCTTGTCCTCGACATCCAGTATGCGACCAAGATAAATGTGCGCCCACGCCAGCATGCGCGGATCGCTGGAAAGGCGAATCGTCTCGCGGAAGGCAACTTCGGCGTCGTCGATCCGCCCGCTCATCAGGTCGGCTCGGGCGAGGATAAAATTCGCGCGCGCGGCCTCTGCCGTGTGCTGCCTCAGAGCCGTTTCTGACAGATCGGCAGCCATCTTCGGATCGCCCTTTACCAGGTCAAGCTCCGCCAGGTCCAGGCCATGCGGCTTCGACGGGGTGCGCCGGACAATATCCGCCGAACCCTCTTCGACGAAATGAATGTTTTTCAGACGGCCCAGCTCCTGCGGCACGTCCATCCCGTAGACCATCTCGCCGATGCTCTCCTTCAAACTCGTTGGAGAATGCTCGAACGCTATCAGCTGGGAGTAGAAGTACTGCGTCAGCACATACCCCTCGGTCATATCGCGCCCCACGCGCTCCTCGCGTATCGCGCTGTCCTTTTGCACCGCCGCCGCATGCGCACGGTACACGGGATCGAGTTCGCTGTGAGCAGTGTTTGCCGGAATCGCCGGGATCGCAATGCCCGTATCCATGGTGCGCGCTTCGATGGCGCGAATCATCGATTCGATCACCAGCGAAACAATATCGCTGCGATATACAAAGTCCAGAGGCGCGTCCCGAACCGTCTTCAGAAAAGGCAGCAGCCGATCCATAGCCGACGCGCGCGCGTACAGCAGCGGCTCGATCTCATAGTGCAGATAAGTGTGGCGCACTTCCTTCATGTGGATCGTGCCGTTCACCGGCGCCACCACCACCACATAATCTGCGCCATAGACGCGGGCATTCGTCTCCGCGGGTGAAATCATCGGTTCGAGCACCACCAGGAAGCGCCGGCCGTCGTAGGTGCTGGCCGGCATCTTCAGGTAGATGTTTGCATCCAAAATCATTTTGGTCAGGGGATCGTGCAGCCGCGCAATTTCCTCGTCATAGGCCGGCCGGTTCTCCACCCAGATCGCATGCAGATGGATGGCCTCCGCGAAGTCCCGCAGCAGCGGCAAAACGTTCTCTACCTGCGTCGAGTCCGGCGGCAGATCGGTTGTGTCCACGCTGGGAGCAAGCTCCGGCGGAGGCGTTACGTACAGCGCCAGCGAAATGTACTGCGCCAGGTCGCGCCCCGCTTCAGCCTGCCGGTGCTGATCGATGTATTGGCACAAGTGGTAACGTGCCTGGCGCGCGTCCGGCGATTGCTCGGTGGCCTGGTTTACCTGCTCGCGAATGTGCTCGCGTATCGGATCGGATTGTGCCAGTCCGTTGTCGTATCCGCAGGCATTGAGCGCCACGGCAATATCGAAGACGGCCTCGCTGGTCTGGAGGCTGATCGCCGGTCCCGCCGGGTCCACCAGCGCGGGAGGCTTTGGCGGCGGGGGCATTTTGGGCGCCTGAGTCTGATCGGGCTTTGTCTTCGCCGGTTGTTGTGCGAAAGCGGGGCAGGAAAGGACCAGCACAACCGCGGCCACAGGCACGCAAAAAAGAGTCAGATGAGAGGAAAGCCGCATAAATCAAGTCGGGAACCGCATCGGGGACAAAGCTGGCTCACCAATTCGAGTCTATGCGCCCGAAAGTAGAGGGTCAAACTCCCGGGCTATACCGGGGCGCGTTTCGGTCGTAAGAGCCGGTTCGTCATATATCTCGATATCAAGAATCTTTTTATCGAGAGATACATCTTATGTTGTGTATGAGCCAGCCAAAAGACATCGCAGCAGCAAAACTCTGGACAGTGTTTGCCAAGGCCCATCGCTCCGTGAGCGCGCATGTCGAGGAAAGCGTCGCCCGGCACGGGCTGTGTCTCAGCGATTTCATGGCCCTGGAAGCTCTCTTGCACAAGGGGCCGCTGACCATAGGCGAAATTGGCGCGCGGGTACTGCTGACCAGCGGCTCGATGACCGCGGCTGTCGACCGGCTGGAAAAGATGGCCCTCGTGCGGCGCGAGCTCACCGAGAAAGACAGGCGGGCGCGAGTGATTCAGCTCACTCCGAAGGGAAGACGGCTGGTGAAGACGGTTTTCGATGCGCACTCTCAGGATCTCGAGGCGCTGATGGGTGTTTTGGACAGCGCAGAGCGGAGCGAGCTCTACAGCCTGCTGAAAAAGCTGGGTTTGTCGGCCGCCGAGGCGCGACAGAAGGCGTGACAGCCCCTGGAAATCATGAGTTTTATCGCACCAAAGGAAGGAAGAAAACAATGTTACAGATTCGGAAGAGTGAAGAACGCGGACACGCAGATCACGGGTGGCTGGATTCGCATCACACATTCTCGTTCGCGAACTACTATGACCCCAGGCACATGGGCTTTCGCAGCCTGCGCGTCATCAATGAAGACAGGGTTGCGCCAGGACGTGGTTTTGGATCCCATCCCCATCGCGACATGGAGATTCTGAGCTACGTGCTGGAGGGCAAACTGGCCCACAAGGACAGCATGGGCCACGAAGAGGTGCTGGGACCGAACGAGATCCAGCGCATGTCGGCTGGCACGGGCGTGATGCACAGCGAGTACAACGGATCGAAGACCGAGCCGGTGCATTTCCTGCAAATCTGGATCGAGCCGGCCAAAAACGGTCTGCCCGCGACCTATGAGCAGCTCGCGTTCAGTGCGGAAGAAAAACGGGGAGAGTGGAAGCAGTTGGCTGGTCCTGTGAAGGCTCCGGGCGTCTCGGTGATCAACCAGGATGCGAAGGTCTTCGTTTCGGAACTGGCTGCCGGTGAGGAGATCGCCCACGAATTCGGGGATGGCCGGTATGGCTGGCTGCAGGTGATTCACGGCGGTGTGACCGTCAATGGCAAGGCACTGGCCAGCGGCGACGCCGTTGCGATCAGCCAGGAGCCGTCCATCACGGTGAAGGCCGGGGAGCCGAGCGAAGTCCTGCTCTTCAACCTCGCATAAACTGCCTGATCGCTGATTAGACCGGAACGTTCGAATGTCAAGTCGTCATCGTTTTGTGACCGAGCTAACCAACTCGCAGACAATAGCTTACCGGCAAGCGCAGTTGGCGTAACTTTTCATTGAACCGGATAGAATAGAAATAGAGGGCTCGGCTGCCAAGCCGGGCCTTTGCCTTCTGTGTTTACGGATCCAGGGCTGAACAAGGGAATCCTTTGGAATCAATGACGCGGAAACAGACCCAATGAAATCAACGACCGGCTGCAAGTCATACAAAAGGCACCATATTCTCGTAAACTCTTCAGAATCAATGATCTGACAACGAGCGCCTATATGAATAGTCAATGAAATCAATGATCTGTAAGAGGTACCCGGCAAAGGGGGGAGGGGATGGCTGCTCAGCCCTGAACCGAGATGCCGGAAAAAGACACCACCGCCACGCCCCGGACCGGTTCCCCAAAGACTCGTGCCGGCTCAAAGACACTGAAGAGTAGAAGATTCTCCACCTGCGCCCGCGAACTCGGCGTATCCGGACCGGAGATGATCCGGTAGTCGTAGACCCGTCCCTCGTCGTTTACATAAGCCTCGACGACGACCTGGTTCGCGCTCCCGTCAATCGCCTCGACAGTATCCTTGTCATGTCGTGCCACGTGCTTTGTTTCGCCGAGGCTCGACTGCGGCGCATTCGACTCTACCATCGAATACAGAAAGCGCGGACTAATGGCCGCACTGGAGGGTTCGTCTCGTGCCTCCACCGTCTCCGGTGATGCGAAGGCCCCAATGAGCAGTGCCACCGATCCGATCAACAGCACCGCGCTGGCAAAGCCGGCCGACACTCGCAGCAGGAAGGGCGCCAGGGTATTCTGCCACCGCACCTGCCACTTTGCCAGGCTCTGCCGGGTGGTACGGCTGTGCTCCTGCGACAGAGCTACACGCAGCCGCAGGGCGAGATCGGGGGGGGCCTTGGCTGGCCCCAGATCAGCCAGAGTCCGCTGCATCTGTAGCCAGCCTGCGAACTCGTCTGAGCAGGCGGAGCAGTGATCCAGATGGGCCGCGATCTGCTGCATGGCCACACCGCTTACGACTCCGTCAAGATACGCGGAGAACTGTTCACGAATGGATCTGCAGTTTTTCATTGCGCCTCCTCGGCTGCCAGCGACGGCTGGAGAGGGGGTGATGACTGTGACGGACGCTTACGGGCGGCCTCGGCAAAGGGAGCCAGGCGCGCCTTGAGATGAGCTCGTCCGCGCATGAGACGAGATTTTACAGTGCCCAGGTTCACGTTCAGGATTTCGGCGATTTCTTCATAGGCCAGGCCTTCGATGTCGCGCAGTATGACGACCGTCCTGAAGGGATCCGGCACCTCTCGCAATTCGGCCTCGACGCGCGCGCGAATCTCCGATTGCGCTGCCATTTCAAAGGGCGACTCGTGCTCGTCGACCAGCGTGTCCTTGATGCACAGGGGCTGGCCCTCGCTCGACTCGCCAGTTTCTGCCTCGATGGTCACCTCCTGGCGGCAATGACGCGACCACCAGCGGCGCTGGTTGGAGGCCTCGTGCAGCGCAATCCGGTAGATCCAGGTACGAAGGCTGGCGTCACCATGAAATCCGGAGATGCCGCGGTAGACCTTGACGAAGACTTCCTGGGTAATGTCAGCCGCGTCGGAGGTGACCGGCAGGGTGCGTGCAATCAGGCTGTAAACGGGCTGATGATAGGTGGCGATGAGCCAGGCGAAAGCTTCCTCCGACCCTGCCCGGAGCTGTGCGATCAAGGCAGTTTCTTCGGCACGGATTCCAATTGCGCTCGCCAGATTACCCAAGGCCGTTCCCGCTTGCATGGAAAAACTCCTCCTACAGTAACAGGGAAAATGCACAATCTGCGAGTGCGCGATCGAAACGCCGCCGGCGGCCGAGTGTCTCGCTCACTCTATCTGTCTTAGACACCGGTCAAGGAGGGATTGTTTCCCGGGAGAAGTGCTGTTTTAGCCAGAAGTTAACCGGACGGAGCCGGGGCGACCGTAGGCGGCTTGGCGGCAGGCTTCTTCTTTTTCTTGACGGCAGGAGTCGTTGCGGGGCCATCGTCGACCACGGCAGTCTTCGCCGGAGTTGCCGGCGCCTGTACAGTCGAGGCGGCGTTCACAGCAGCCTGGAGCTTGACCAACTGCGCTTCGCGCTCTTGCGAAGCGGTGAAGATCGTGTCGCCAAGTTGCGTTCGCGCTGCCTCAAGTTTCTGGAGTGCAGAGTAGAGTGCATCCGACTCGCTTTGAGGCGCTGCCAGCAAGGCAGTTTCGTTCACGCGCAGCAGAACATCATAAAGGGCATCGATATTGCGATACACGGAGAAAGCCGGAGGCACGGCTCCAGGCGAAGCATCCGCCTGGCCAAGCAGAGAGGGCAGTGTGTTCGTCAAGTCGCGCTGTATCGACGCGGCATTTTGCTGCGCGTTGTTTCGCACCTCGCTCGGAGCCTTCCAGCGCTGGATGTTCAGACCCGATAGGCTGTGCTGCACATCACTCAACGCTGGCTGAACGATGGCGGATGGGAGCATCGGCTGAGCAATAGGTGTAGTGGAAACCGCTGCAGGCTGGGCAAGTGCCGGAAGGTACGCCAGGAACAAAGCTGCAGATAACACTGTAGGGAAGCTCACGCGGGTTGGAACGAACATATCCATGTGACGATGCGGGAATCGTAGGGCCAGTTGCCAACGCTTTGATTGCGTTTGCCCGTTTGACGAATTTTATGCCGTAAACGACAATAAGAGAACCATCCAAATGTGGGCCTGTGGCGCAGCTGGGAGCGCGCTTCCATGGCATGGAAGAGGTCATCGGTTCGATCCCGATCAGGTCCACCAATTCGATCCAACAATCTAAACGCGCCTTCACAGGTAGGAAGTGCGGTTCGCCTCTGCTGTTTGTTTGGCAACTTCACTGACTACTCGAAGAGGGCGGGCTGTGCGGAAATCTCCCTTGCATCTCGAAAGTTGCTCAAGCCTACGCCGACGAGGCGAAAGTGCTGTCGGGTTCCAATGTTCACGCGCTCGCGCAACAGCAGCGCGATGCTCGTCAATTCCTGACAGGAGGACGGGGGAGATTCAGGGGTCAGGCTCCGTGTGAGGATGTGAAACTCTTTTGTCTTGAGCTTGAGCACAACGGTGCGCGCGATCCGCGACTCTTTCCGCGAAGCCGACCAGACTTTTTCCGCAAGACGGCGGATCATGGGCTCGGTGTCCTCCAGCGGCACATCGCGTTCGAAGGTATCTTCGGCAGAGATGGATTTGGTCGGCCTGTCTGGAACAACCGGGCTCTCGTCGATGCCGCGAGCTAACTCATATAGTCTGACGCCATAGCGGCCGAAACTGGCTTCGAGAGCTGCCAACTCCAGGGCACGGAGGTCCCCGACGGTCGTGACGCCCCGCTCCTGCAGCGACTTTTCGGTCACTTTGCCCACGCCTGGAATACGCCCGACGGGAAGCGGCGGTAGAAATGTGTCGATGTCTTCAGGCTGGATGACGAAGAGGCCGTCGGGTTTGCGCCAGTCGGAGGCGATTTTTTGCCAGGAACTTGTTCGCCGCAACACCGGCCGAAGCTGCGAGCTGCAGCTCTTCACGGATCTGCTCTCGAATCGTTCGCGCGACGCGGGTGGCGGTCGGCAAACCACTCTTGTTCTCCGTTACGTCAAGGTAAGCTTCATCGAGTGACAGCGGTTCGATCAGGTCGGTGTGCCGCTGCAAAATCTGGCGAACGCCATTTGAAACTGCGCGATACCGCGGAAAATCCGGGGGAATGAAGATGGTATCTGGACAGAGGCGCTCGGCGCGGGAGACGGGCATGGCCGATCGCACGCCGAATTTTCTAGCTTCGTAGGATGCAGCGCAGACAACCGAGCGATTGCCCCGCCAGGCGACAACAACCGGCTTGCCGCGCAGCTGAGGGTCATCCCGCTGTTCAACCGAAGCATAGAACGCGTCCATATCGATGTGGACGATCTTGCGCATACTGATCTGGGAACATCTTATGCTCAACGTGTTGGGGTTTCCCGCGAGAGCGGCGACAATGCTGTGCTGCGAATGGTAAGATCACAAGTTTTGGCGAAACCCGTCGTATTGGAGTCATTTTATGAATCCGCTTACAGCAGAGCAAAATGCCGTTTCTACTTATCCGTTCACGCTGACTGAGGATCAGGAACAGTTGCGCAAGGAGATTCGCGACTTTGCTGCGCGCGAAATCGCTCCCAACGTGATGCGCTGGGATGAGGCGAGTGAATTTCCCGCCGATGTGGTGAGGCAATTGGGGCAGATGGGTCTGCTGGGCGTCATCTTTCCGGTGGAGTATGGCGGAGCTGGCCTGGGCTATGTGGACTACGTGCTGGCGATTGAGGAACTGTCGGCCGTGGATGGGTCGGTGGGCATCATTGTGGCGGCTCATAATTCGTTGTGCACGAACCACATTTTTCTTGCCGGCAATGAGGAGCAGCGCCGGAAATATGTTCCCAAACTGGCCAGCGGCGAATGGCTGGGCGCGTGGGGGTTGACCGAGCCGGGATCGGGTTCGGACGCGGGTGCGGCGCGAACCACAGCCGTGCGCAAGGGCGACGGCTGGGTGCTGAACGGTAATAAGACATTCATCACAAATGGGCATTATGCGGATGTGGCCGTCGTGATTGCTGTGACAGAGCGCGAGCAGGGCACGCACGGGCTCTCGGCCTTTGTGGTGGAGACGGGTACGCCGGGGTTTCGGCCGGGCAAGAAGGAAAACAAGCTCGGGCTGCGGGCGAGTGATACCTCGGAACTGATCTTCGAGGATTGCGAGATTCCGGAAGAGAATCTTCTGGGCAAGCTGGGTGAGGGATTCGTCGATTCGATGCGGGTGCTTGACGGCGGGCGCATCTCGATCGCGGCGCTCTCGCTTGGTATTGGGCGCGGGGCGCTGGATGCGTCAGTGAAATATGTCAAAGAGCGCAGACAATTCGGCAAGGCGATCGCGGAGTTTCAGGGGATCCAGTGGAAACTGGCGGATATGGCGACGGAGCTGGATGCGGCTCGGTTGCTGACGCAGCGGGCAGCGGTGCTCAAAGACGCCGGGCAACGAGTGACGCGCGAATCGAGCATGGCCAAGCTGTACGCGAGTGAGGTTGCGGTGCGCATCTGCGACGAGGCAGTGCAGTTGCACGGCGGGTACGGGTTCATCAAGGACTATCCTGCGGAAAAGTTTTATCGCGATGTGAAGCTGTGCACGATCGGCGAGGGCACGAGCGAGATTCAGCGGATGGTCATCGCGCGTGAGATCCTTAAGGTCCATCCGTCGCGCGGGTGAGTACTGGCCCACCATAGCTTCGCGAAGGTGGGGCGCACACCGCTTTGTTTATGATCAATTGCGAATGACGCCATGACAGATAGCGCGGTGAGAGATCTGGTGGAGCGGGTGTGTGCCGGCGATCTGCGTGCGCTGGCGCGGGCGATCTCACTGGTGGAAAATGACGCGCCGGAAGCCACCGAGATTCTGTCCGGCTGCTTTCCTCACACCGGCGGTGCTCTGCGCATTGGGGTGACGGGTTCGCCAGGCGCAGGAAAGAGCACGCTGGTGGATAAGCTAGCCCGCTCCTATCGGGAGTCGGAGACGCCGGTGGGTATCGTCGCCGTCGACCCAAGCAGTCCGTTCACGGGAGGGGCGATTCTGGGGGATCGCATTCGCATGCCAGAGCGGATTGGCGACGACGGGCTTTACGTGCGGAGCATGGCGACCCGTGGTTCACTCGGCGGCCTGGCGCGGGCGACGGCAGATGTGGCGCAGGTGATCGAGGCAAGCGGCAAGGAAGTGGTCCTTATTGAGACAGTGGGTGTGGGCCAGGATGAAATCGATATAGTGAGACTTGCCGACATAACGATTGTGGTGCTGGTTCCCGGCATGGGCGATGACGTGCAGAGCATCAAGGCAGGCATCATGGAGATCGCGGATATATTCGTGATCAACAAGGCCGATCGCGAAGGGGCGGATCGAGTGGAGAAGGAAGTTCGCGCGATGCAATCGCTTGCGGGACAACATGATTCCTGGGTAACACCGATTGTAAAGACGATTGCGACGACTGGTGAGGGAATCGAGGATCTCCTGGGCCAGCTCGAGCAGATGAAGGCGTGGCTGGCAATGGAGGGACGATTGGGAGCACGTCGCAAAGCTTATTGGCGCGAGCGAATCGAGGAGATGGTGCGGCAGTCGTTGCTGAAGGAGGCGGCTACCCACGGTTTAAGCGCTGACGAGCTTGGCGGCCATGCGGAGCGCATCGCCGCGGGACAGGAAGATCCATATCGGCTGGTGCCGCGGTTGGTGGCACAGGTCTTTCGTCACGAAGCGGCGGACGTCCATGGAGTGAAGTGATGACCAGAATCGATCATCTCGGGATCGCGGTGAACAGTATTCAGGCCGCGCGCGGCTTTTATGAGGCGCTGGGTCTGAGTGTCTCGTACGAGGAAACGGTTGAGCACGAGCAGGTGCGTACCGCGATGATTCCCGTGGATGATAGCCGCATCGAGTTGCTTGAACCTACGAGCGGGGACTCACCCGTGGGGCGGTTTCTCAAGAAGCGTGGCGAGGGGTTGCATCATGTTGCGCTGCACGTCGATGACATTGCCGGTACTCTGCGGGCTTTGCAGGCCAGGGGTGTTCGAGTTATATCGGAGAAAATTCAGGTGGGCGCAGGAGGGCATCTTTATTTCTTCGTCCATCCGTCGAGTGCAGACGGGGTGTTGCTTGAAATCTGTCAGGATCCGGGCTCGGACTCATAGATGCTCCTCCTTGGAATTGACACGTGTGGTTCGACGGGAACGATCGCCCTGGCGCGGTGGAGCAATGATGCTCTTTCGCTGGTGGCGCAAACCGAGTTGGCGGGCAAGATGTATGCGGCGCAGTTCGTCCCTAAAATTCACGATCTCCTGGAAGCGTTGAGCTCAGGTCCCGGGGATCTGACGGCCATCGTCGTCGTAAACGGGCCAGGCAGCTTCACCGGAGTGCGTATCGGCGTGAGTTCAGCCAAGGCCCTCGCGGAAGCGCTGGGCACCCCTCTGCTGGCTGTGTCTCGACTGGCGGTGCTTGCGCACAAGGTGGGAACGGATGCGGCGGTGCTCGATGCAGGCCGAGGAGAATTCTATTTCCGAGCCCAATCTCGAGAAGTGCTGCTTACCCCGGATGAGATCCGCATGCAGCTGAATGGTGTGCTCGGCGTTTGTGAGGAGAGTGCTGCACAGGCCTTTCCCGAGGCCGTATTTGTCGATTCGCTGAGTGCCGCCGATGCGCTCCTCATTGCTATGCCGCGTTTGTTAGCGAAGGACTTCGACGATGTGTCCACGCTCGACGGGAACTATGTCCGGCGATCTGACGCCGAGCTTTTTGCGAAGCGTGACGATCATGCGGCCAAGGCTGCAGGTGCGAAGGCCTGAATGATTGCCATCCGGGCAATGGTCGCCGCCGATCTTGATCAGGTTCTGGGCCTTGAGGCTCGCACATGCGAGGCTCCACACTGGGAACGTGCGGCATATGAGCGATTTCTCGCGACTTCGGACGCCGGAGACGTTCGCTATGCGGCCCTGGTCGCAGTGCACGAGCACGAGCTGAGGGGATTCGCCGTCGCGCGGCTCGTCCTCGACGTCTGCGAATTTGAGTCGATTGTGATTGCAGAAAATGCTCGACGGACGGGCATTGGGAAGGCGCTCATGAAAGCGGTTTTAGCGTTGGCCCTTGCCCATGGTGCAGTGAGGATGGAACTCGAAGTGCGCGCAGGCAATGAGAACGCGATTCGTTTCTATGAGAGTTCTGGGTTGGTCAAGGAGGGATTGCGGCGCGATTACTACCGCCACCCGAACGAGGATGCTGTTTTGATGGGAAAACGCCTGGATTCAGGTTCTTGGACGGTGGAAAACTTTCCTCAAAAAACCGATTGATGGTCGTACCATCGCGGTGCTAGGTTGGAAGAGTCTGAATGAAGAGGAGGTATCTTCGCATGGACATAGAAGCAAATGGGTCGCCGGATAGTGAAGAGATTCATCGGTTGGAAGCGCAACATCGTCACTATTCGGAACAGTTAGAGGTCCTCATCCAGAAGCCATATCCGTCCGAGCAGGAGCAGCTTGAGGAAGTCCGGCTGAAAAAGCTGAAACTCTACATAAAAGACCAACTGGTGGCTCGACGAAGTAGTCATCACCGAGCGTATGTCGCCTGACACGAGCGCTCGCAATTCATAAAAATTCCCTACTCGCCGTCCGTGGCTTCCTCGTTGCCCGGATTCGGGATTTGTGCGCTTTGCCGACGTTAAAGGTGGCGAAGAACCTATAATGAGTTGGAGTTACGTTACTGCGCTCTCATCATTATGGTTCGTGACGGATATCTTTACGGAGTTGCTCTTCTGACGGTAGCCGCGTCGCTGCATTTCTTTCTCGGCGGCTGGATGTGGTCCATCGTTCCAGTTCTTCTGGCGGTCTTTTTTCTTTGGTTTTTTCGCGACCCTGAACGTACGGTTCCACAGGGAGAAGGGCTGGTAGTTTCTCCTGCCGACGGTAAGGTTACAGAGGTCCTTCGCGTGACCACTCCTGATGGTGAGATGTTGCGTCTCAGTATCTTTCTGAACGTGTTCAACGTACATGTGAATCGTTCGCCCATTGGCGGGGTGTTGCGTGAGGTGCGCTACCAGAAGGGCGAGTTCCTGAATGCAATGAACCCAGCCTCTGCTGAGAAAAATGAGCAGAATCTGGCTGTGATTCAAGCGGACGAAGGATACACGGTTGCGTTTAAGCAGATCGCCGGTTTGCTGGCACGCCGCATTGTATTTAAGCCGGCGCCCGGCGCCCGGCTGGAGCGTGGCGAGCGTGTCGGCCTGATCAAATTCGGCTCGCGCGTCGATGTCCTGTTGCCTGGCACCGCTGCATTGCGTGTGAAGAATGGCGACCATGTGAAGGGCGGTTCCAGTATCCTGGCCAACATTCCTGACGCGCCGCCGCTCGATGCTCAGGATGAGCTGTTGGTGGAGACGTTGGTTTGACGAATCCCGATCACGTGCGCAGTAGCCGCAGACGCAGGGGTATGTATATCCTGCCCTCGGTATTTACCGCAGGCAATATTGCCGCCGGCTATTACGCGATCACGCAGAGCCTGCAAGGTTCGATACAGGAGCCGCATCACTTCGACTATGCGGCACTTGCCATCGGTTTTGCTATACCGTTCGACGCGCTCGATGGCCGAATTGCGCGCATGACAAATACGACGAGCGACTTCGGCAAGGAACTGGATTCGCTGGCCGATGTGATTACATTTGGAGTGGCGCCGAGCATCCTGGCATTCAGCTGGGGCTTTCACATGCTGCCCGTCACTATGGACCCGTGGGTCCGCGAGAAGCTGATTCAGTTGGGAGGCTTCGTCTGCTTTCTCTTTCTGATCTGCGGAGCCAGCCGATTGGCTCGCTTCAATATCAGCAATGATCCGCTGCCGAAGAATCCGGGAAGGCCGGGCCGCAAGTATTTTGTTGGCATGCCGATCCCAGCTGCCGCAGGCGTGATTGCCGCAGTCGTGCACGGCTTCCAACGGCCGATTTTCAACTGGTGGCTGGCAGCTATATGGTTGCTTCTAGTGGGTCTCGTTGGTTTCCTCATGGTCAGTACCTGGCGGTTTTGGAGCGGCAAAGAGATCAACTTGTCGCGACGGCATCCATTCCGATGGATCGTACTGATGGGCTTAGCAATTTACCTGCTGGTATTTTTTTCACGCATAGTTCTGTTGATGCTGGCTCTGGTGTACATGTTTTCTGGCATCACGGCACGCGCCGCATATGCGCGACAACGCCACAAGAAAATTGCGCAAGATGAACCGCTGACTTCATCAACGAGTACAACTTCTACGGGCACAACGGTGCAATGACGGAAAAATACAAGATCGTGATTGTCGGGGCCGCATCTCTTCGCGGCAAAGAGCTGAATGAAGTATTGACCGAGTCCGCATTCGGCACCGCAGAGTTTGTTTTGATCGACGATGAGTCGCAAGTGGGCCAGCTTGAAGTGGCCGGCGACGAGCCTACGTTTATCCGGCGCATCGACCGGGATTCGTTTGATCAGGCCGACTTCGTTTTCTTCGCAGGTTCTGCGGATGTAACTCAGAAGCACTGGAGGGCGGCCCTCAGCGCAGGAGCGAGCATCGTTGACCTTTCTTATGCGCTTGAAGGAGAGGCGGGTGTTCTGGTCCGGGCACCCTGGCTGCTGGATCAAACGGCCGCGCATAGTGAAGAGCTGAATCTGAGCACGCCGGCTCTTGTGCCGGCTCATCCGGCCGCGCTGGTTTTGCGGCTTTTGTTGGTTCGCTTGCAGGAACTCAGTGAGGTTCGCTACGCTTCGGCAACCGTGCTCGAGCCGGCATCGGAATATGGCCGCGCGGCTATGGACGAATTGCACCAGCAGACGGTTGGGTTGCTGAGCTTCCAGAGCCTGCCGAAGGAGATCTACGACACACAAGTCGCCTTCAATGTGGTCCCGTCATTCGGCGAGTCGGCTAAAGTGAATCTCGGAGAGAGCGAGGCTCGGATAAGGAGACATTACACAGTGCTCTCTGGCGACCATCTACCGGAAGTTGGTATTCAATTGCTGCACGCGCCCGTGTTTCACGGACAGGGCATCTCGCTTGCTGTCGAGTTCGGTCAGCTGCTTTCGCTCGAACACGTGGAAGCGGCACTTGGCGGTGAGCACATCGATGTAGTGCTTGGCGCTGTCGACCCGCCCAACAATCTGAGCAGCGCTGGACAGAGCGATGTGCTGGTTCGTGTACGCACCCACAAGGGCGTCGATGAAGCAACCAATCGCTTCTGGATCTGGGCTTCGCTCGACAACCTGAAGGTTGCTTCGCTCAACGCGCTCGCATGCGCAATGGAATTGCGAAAACTGCGTCCGCTGGGGAAGGTTCAATAAAACTGGGTAAAGAAGTCCTTGACTGGGTGTGAGCCGAAGAGGAGATGCAGAACGGCCATCGCCTCTTCGGTTCGACAGGATTTAGAAGATGATCTTCCCACCCAGTTGTACTGTGCGGTTTGAACCTTGATTCTGGTCTAAGGAGAGGAAATTGTTTGCACCGAGAAAAGTGCCGGGTGTGCCGAGAAACTGCCGGTTGAAGGTGTTGAAGACATTCAACTGCAGTTGCACATTGATGTGTTCGGTGATCGGAGTCGTCTTGAAGATGCTCGAATCCAGATTGTTCCAGGTTTGTCCGCGTAGCGTATTTCGGCCCACTCCAGGGTAGGGATTGTTGAGAGCGTTGGCCGCAGCCACGGTGTTAAAGTCCCAGGACGATGGCGAATTCGGAGCTTTCGGGTTTGTCTGGATCGGGCGGCAGCTGGTTACTCCCAGAACGAACTCGTTGAACAGGTCATCGCAGTAAGTTCCACCCGGTCCGTTGCCCTGAAGCCCCTCGAACGGCGTGAATGGCTGGCCGCTGTTATACCCATACACCAGGTTGAGAGAGTACCCGTTCGCCACCTTGGCCAGGAAGCCATTTCCCTGAACAAATTTTGGCGTCTCGTACACGAGGCCGAAGGCCATTACGTTAGGGTAGGATATGCCGCTCACCCCCCGCTCAGCCACATTGGTATTCAGGGGGTTCTGCGCGAACTCCAGAGTGTTTCCTCCGGTGCCGGTCGGGAGAATCTCACTGGTATTGTCGATCGTCCGGCTATAGGTGTACTGGATCGTTCCCGTCAGACCATGGAAGTTGCGTGTTGTTACATTTGTCTGAAGGCTGTTGTAGTTCGAGAAGGCAGTGTTGCCCACCGCGGCCTGCAACGCTCCCACATTGCAATTCAGAGTCTGGAATCCGGGTGCGTTCGGGTCCTGGCACAGTGCACTCGGGAGAAACGTAGCTGGGAAACGCCGAGGCAAGCGGTTGGAGCGTTGGATTCCCGTCAAGCGCCTGAAAGAGAGCCGCGGTGTGATTGCCCACATACCGCACTTCGACGACCGCCGCGCTGCCGATTCCATACTGAATACCAAGGGAATAGGTCTGCGTGTATGGGTTGCGGAAGTTGGGCAAAAGAGGCGCTTCAACGAAGAAACGCGGATCCTGGCCAGGCTGGATCGCTCCAAGGTTTTGCGCGCGCACCGTCGCGCCCGTAGTGCCGGTTGCCGGCAGGCACTGGTATCCTCCGCCGCAGTTGAGGCCCGCCGGCAATCGATACCGGGGCCTGGATGGCCGCGTTGCCGTAAATGTTGTAGAAAGCCGGGTCGAAGTTGATGGCATATCCCCCGCGAACCACAAGACGTCCGTGATTCGGGTTGTACGCGAAGCCAATCCGCGGCTGGAAGTTCTTCCAGCGGTTAGGGACTTCCTGGAAAGTTCTCGCACGGAGAGCGGAAGCGACGTATCCCAGAATGGATTAGGACCGGTTTCGCGCTGCACTGTTAAATTATGCAGTACATTCGCCGCCTGGCCGAAGAACTCCCAGCGTAGGCCCAGATTGAGGGTCAGGTCTGGACGGATCTTCCAATCATCCTGAAAGTAGAGAGCGAAGTCGTTTTCCGTAAAAGGGATCGTCGGGGTTCCATTGGTTAAACTAAGAGAACCAATCCCTTCAAGAAAGTTAGTGACGGGATTATCTGGGGTACTTACCTGCCCCAGGCT
>CAVTLP010000026.1:0-48848 GCA_963735555.1 uncultured Acidobacteriota bacterium | reverse complement strand
AGGATGGCCGTCCGCAGACCATCAAATATTTCAATCACGACACGAACCTGCCGCTGAATCTCGGGTTGCTGGTGGACACCAGTATGAGCCAGCGTAAGGTGCTGGACGATGAGCGCACGGCCAGCCAGCACTTCCTGGACCAGATGCTCACGGACGCCAAGGACAAAGCCTTCCTGATTCAGTTCGAGCGCGAGGTGGATCTACTGGAAGATCTGACGTCGGACAAAAATAAGCTGAGGGCGGCGGTCGACCAGCTCGGGGCGCCGCAGTTCCAACGTGGCGGGAGCAACGACGATCCTTCGGGCGGAGACTCGGGCGGCCATCGCTACGGCGGCGGAACGTTGCTCTACGATGCGATCTATCTGGCCGCCAACGAAGTGATGAAACAGCAACAGGGTCGCAAGGCGATTGTGCTGCTCACCGATGGCGTCGATCGCGGAAGCAAAGAGTCGATAAACGGCGCGATCGAGGCTGCACAACGCTCTGATACGGTGGTCTACGCCATTTACTACAAAGGAGAAGAGGGGCACAGCTCAGGCGGCTCTCCCGGCGGCGGATATCCCGGTGGGGGGCATCACGGCGGAGGGGGCTATCCGGGTGGCGGAGGGGGTTATCCGGGCGGCGGCGGATATCCGGGAGGCGGGCGGGGCGGCCAGCATCCGCAACAGCAGGAACCCCGCGTCGACGGTAAGAAGATACTGGAGCAGATTTGCGGACAGACCGGCGGACGCATGTTCGAGGTGACGAAGAAAGAGACCACCGACCAGATTTACACGGCCATTGCAGAGGAGATGCGCGGCCAGTACATGCTGGGCTATACCCCGGACAAGGAGAGCAGCGACAGCGGCTATCATAAGATCGCGCTGACTGCGGCGAAGAAGGATTGGATCATACAAACACGTGAGGGCTATTACTCGAAGTACTAAGACCCCGTAGCGGGGCCACGCTGCGTTTGTCCACGCTCTGGTGGTTCGCGCTACAATGTGCTGTGCGACGCACGCTGGCCATCTCGCTTGTGCTGCTTTTCAGCCTGCCGCTTGTGCTGCCTTTGTTTCAGCCACGCATGGCGGAGGCGGCTTTGCCGGTCTGCTGCCGGAGAGCCGGCAGGCACCAATGCGCGATGCCTTCCGAGGGCGCGACCCGGGGTTCTGACCTCAGCATTGTCAGCGACAAATGCCCGTACACACCTGCGACCGCCGCAGTTCTATTGCTGCCGTCGTTCACGCCTTCAACGGCAGCTTCTATTTTTGCCGGTGTAACGCGCCATCCCGCGATTTCGCCGCAGACGGATGCGCAGCTTCGCATCTCGTTCGATCGCTCCCGCCAAAAGCGCGGCCCTCCCACCCTCCTCGTCTAATCCGTTCTCCTGAGGGAGCTTGTCAGAGTCGCCGATTCTGCTGACGGCCCTGATCAGCTTATTCGTAACAGTGCCAGATACGATTCGTCGCCGCCTTTGCGGCGAGGAGGCTTTTATATGCGGAAGAGCGCATGGTTCGCTCTGCTTTTGATGCTTGTTGCCAGCCACACTTGCCCGAGCCACGGTGTTCGGCAAAGTTGGCGGAGTTGTTCACGATCCTCATCATCGGCCGATCGGTGGCGCGCGGGTGACGCTGCACGCAGCGCATTCCGATTTCGTTCAGACGCAACAGACAAACCAGGACGGCGAGTTCCGGTTTCAGACCGTTCCATTGGGTGAATACACCATCTCGATTGCGCAGACGGGCTTCGCCACGGTCGAGCAGCCAATCACAGTGGCCTCGGATTCAGGAGTCAACCTGCATTTTCAACTGTCGCTGGCTACGGTGCGGCAATCGACGGAGGTGACGGAACTGCCTCTCGCAACAAATCCAGATTCGGCCACGCCGACTACCCTGATCAGCCGTGAGGATATCGCCTCAACACCGGGGGCCGACCGCACGAACAGCCTGGCGATGATCACCGACTTCGTGCCTGGGTCTTATGTCACACATGACATGCTGCACATTCGCGGCGGCCACCAGGTGAGCTGGCTCATTGACGGCGTAGCCATACCCAACACTAATATTGCGAGCAATATCGCTCCACAGATCGATCCTAAGGATATTGACTATCTGGAAGCGGAGCGCGGCAGCTACACCGCGGATCTGGGGGATCGCATCTACGGCATCTTCGACATTGCTCCTCGTACCGGTTTTGAGCGGAGCCGCGACGGCGAACTGGTGATGACTCTGGGAAACTTTTACCAGACGAACGACCAACTCAACCTGGGCGATCACTCGGAGAAGTTCGCCTGGTACACCAGTGTTAACGGCAATCGCAGCAATTACGGCTTGCAGCCTCCTACAGAGCAGCCGGTGCATGACGCGGAGAATGGTTACGGAGGCTTCGCCTCTCTTATCTACAATCACGACCAGGCGAACCAGCTTCGGTTGGTGACACAGGCGCGGGCCGACTATTACCAGATTCCGTACGATCCCAATCCCGACAGCTGGCAAAACCAGCTTTACAATTCGAGCGGGCTGCGTGATGGCGAGCATGAGACCGATGTCTATGTCGCCCCGACCTGGGTGCACAACTACAGCGCTTCAACCCTGCTGCAACTTTCGCCCTTCTACCACTTCAACAGCGCCAGGTACGAGCCAGGCGCGGACGATTATCCGACGGCGACGACTTCGGATCAAACCGGAAATTACGCGGGGCTGCAAGGTTCTATCTCGACGGTGGTCGCGAAGAATTCGATCACGGGCGGCGTGTATGGCTACTACCAGCATGAGAGCGATCTTTTCGGCGTCGTCTTCAACGACGGGAGCTATCCGAACTTCTCGCAGCAACAGAATATAGCTGGAGGAGTGGAAGAGACGTTCATCGAAGACAACTACAGACCTACCTCGTGGCTGGCGCTGATCGGTGGCGTGCGGCAGAGCCATTTTCAGGCGGATATCACCGAGAATGTTGTTTATCCGCGCATTGGAGTTGCAGTGCAGATTCCCAGGCTGCATTGGGTTTTTCGCGGATTCTACGGGCGTTACTATCAGCCGCCGCCGCTGACCAGCATCTCCGGGCCATTGCTTGAATTTGCAAACGGCAACAACACCAGCTTTGTTGCGCTGGCCGGCGAGCGCGATGAGGAGCACCAGTTCGGAGTGCAGATTCCTTTCCGGGGATGGCTGCTCGACGCGGACACCTTCCAGAACCGGGTTAACAATTTTCTCGATCACAGCAACATCGGCGAGTCGAGTATTTTTATTCCCGTCACCGTGCAGGGGGCGTTAATTCAGGCGTGGGAGCTTACACTGCGCTCACCGCAGTCATGGCGCTACGGGCAATTCCACCTGGCGTATTCGAACCAGATCGCACAGCAAAGAGGGCCCACCACTGGCGGCCTCATCTGTTATCCGCCGGACTCTGCAGCCTGCGCCGTCGAACCCGGCTATTCGCCGCTCGATCACGACCAGCGCAATACGTTGAACGTGGGCTTTAACGGCAAGCTCCCCTATCATGTATACGGCTCGTTCAACGTGTACTACGGTTCGGGCTTCTCGAATGGCTTTACCGATCCGCCGTCGCCGTATAGCGGAAACTATCTACCAGCGCACACGACAGCGGATATCTCAGTTGGAAGGGCGTTCGGAGAAAAGTTCAACGTCTCTGCGACGGCGATCAACGTCGCGAATACGCGCGTGCTGCTCGACAACAGCCTGACGTTCGGAGGTTTTCACTACAACGATCCCCGCGAGATTTACGGAGAGGTGCGCTACCGCTTTCACTTTTAACCGAAGTTAACATCTTTCTCCTTCCCAACACTCCTGGGGTGTACTACGCTTTCATTGCTCTCAGCGTCGCATAATAGGCGTGATGAGATACAAGGGAGGGTACAGAGGTGATAACTTCGAGCTTTCAGTTCACTACACTTACCGAACCGCCGAATAACACGGAAACATTGCCTGCCGGTTTTAACGCTAACATGGCCTGGCTGCTCGGCCAGTGCTGCAATCTGACTTATCAGCAGTATGACAACGCAACGCCTCCGGATGTATCCACTCTGACGCTGGGCACGGGTGTGACGATCACAACTTCGTTGTTGCAGCCCTTCACGGTCTCCGAGGCCAATGGTCCGGCATCGACCATGTCCGATCCCGGAGATTACACGACGGTTTCAGCGGGTTTTGCCGTGGTGATTTCGCAGTCCGGGCTTCCGTCGCCGTTCCCGCCGGAGTTCATCGTGGTTGCCCTTCGCGGATCGCAGACCTGGGACGAATGGGTCAACGACGCGGAGGCCTATCCGGATGTGTTCGCGAATGGAAACCTTGGCCTGGCGCTGGTCCACGGCGGTTTCTACGGACTCTATGTCACCGGCTCGCTGGGTGTGTCGTCGAAGACACCGCTTGACCCCTTGCAGAGTAACCGGGCACCGGGGTCAGTCGCCTATCAGGTGGCCGGGTACTTTGCCCAGACAGCGCTGCCGGCGAATCTGCCGATCTATGTGACGGGACACAGCCTGGGCGGGGCGCTGGCGCCCATGTGCGCATGGGACATTACCTCAATCCTCAAGCCGGCGGGGAGCACGGTTTCGATGTACAGCCTGGCAGCTCCGCGCTGGGTCCTCGGCTTTGGATTCCCATCCTTCTATGTTTCGGCGGGGACATCCGGTCTGTTACAGCCTTATCAGCAGGCGGTCCCAAACAGCTTCCGTATCGTGCATGCTTGCGACATTGTGCCGGTGCTGCCGCCGTCGACGATCGTGAACAACACGTCGCTAAATGTGACAACGGCTCATGTGACGGACTCCTATAACATCGGCGACTTTACTTATCCGGGGCTGGCGAAGAATGTAGTTATGTTTTGCGCTCAAACCGGCGACCTGGGCGGAAACCATTCCTGCCTGCTCACCTATCTTCCCTACGTGCAATGGCTGGCTTCTGTAACCTAGGCCGGAGTAAGAACCAGACTGTCTTTGGCCCACTCATAGGTGCGGCGGATGCCCTCTTCGAGGCTGGTTTGCGCGTGCCAGCCGAGGGCATGAATGCGCGACGAGTCCATCAGCTTTTGCGGTGTGCCGTCCGGCTTTGACGTGTCGAAATCAAGCTCGCCCGTGAAGCCGATCACGCGGCAGACCAGCTCCGCCAGTTCGCGAATGCTGAGGTCGTGGCCGGTGCCGATGTTGATGAGGGGCGGCTCCTCGGCATTGAGCAGAGTCGCGGAATTGCGCCTCGGGCAGATTCATGAGGAAGACGCAGGCCTCAGCCAGATCGTCGCTGTAGAGGAGCTCGCGGCGAGGTGTGCCGGTTCCCCAGACAGTGATCTTCTTTTCGCCGGTGGCCCTGGCCTCGGCCGCCTTGCGAATGAGCGCGGGGAGGACGTGCGACTTGTTAAGGTCGAAGTTGTCTCCGGGGCCGTAGAGATTGGTGGGCATCGCCGCAAGGAACTTTGTCCCGTACTGGCGGTTGTAGGACCAGCACATCTCGATACCGGCGATCTTGGCCAGCGCGTAGGCGCGGTTGGTCGGTTCCAGCGGGCCGGTGAGCAGGTACTCTTCCTTGATGGGCTGCGGGCACAACTTAGGATAGATGCAGCTTGAACCGAGGAACAGCAGCCGTTCGACGCCAGAGCGATACGCCGCGTCGATCACATTCGTCTGAATCTCGAGGTTATCGCGGATGAAGTCTGCCGGATAAGTGTTGTTGGCGAGAATTCCCCCCACCTTTGCCGCCGCGAGGAAAACGTAATCGGGACGCTCGCCGGCAAAGAAGCTCGCGACTGCCGGCCCATTCATCAGGTCGAGCTCGGCGCGAGTTTTGAGCAGCAGGTTGGTGTAACCCATCCGCTCCAACCCTCTGCGAATGGCGCTGCCCACCAGGCCGCGGTGGCCGGCGATAAAAATCCTACTGGTCTTTTCCATCGCGTGTCTCCGCCGTTTACAGCTCGTGAAAGTTGTAGGTGGTAAAGCCGTGCCTCTTCACCAGGGCGTCGCGCTCGGCGGTGGAGAAGTCTTCGGTGACCATCTCCCTGACCAGCTCGCGGAAGGTAATGCGCGGGACCCATCCCAACTCGCGCCGGGCCTTGGAAGGATCGCCGAGCAGGGTTTCGACCTCCGTGGGACGGAAGTAACGCGGGTCGACGGCGACGACCAGGTTGCCCTTGGGGTCGTAGGCCTTCTCATCGACGCCAATGCCCTCCCAGCGCAGGGGTATTTCGAGGAACTCGGCGCTGAGGTTCACGAAGTCGCGGACGCTGTGCTGCTCGCCGGTGGCGATGACATAGTCGCGGGGCTCGTCCTGCTGGAGCATGAGCCACTGCATCTCGATGTAGTCGCGGGCATGGCCCCAGTCGCGCAAGGCGTCCATGTTGCCGAGGTATAGAGTGTCCTGAAGCCCGGCCTTGATGCGGGCCAGGGCGCGCGTGATCTTGCGGGTGACAAAGGTTTCGCCGCGCAGGGGCGACTCGTGATTGAAGAGAATGCCGTTGCAACCGTAGATGCCGTAAGCCTCACGATAATTCACCGTGATCCAGTAGGCGTAGAGCTTGGCCACGGCATAGGGCGAGCGAGGATAGAACGGCGTGGTCTCAGTCTGTGGAATCTGCTGCACAAGACCGTAAAGCTCGGAGGTGGAGGCCTGGTAGAAACGGGTCTTCTTCTCGAGGCCAAGGATGCGGATGGCTTCAAGGAGGCGCAGCGTGCCCAAGGCATCGGCGTTCGCGGTGTACTCGGGCTCCTCAAACGAGACCTGGACGTGGCTCTGCGCGGCGAGGTTATAGATCTCATCGGGTTGCACCTTTTGCACGACGTGAGTAAGCACACTCGTATCGGTCATTTCACCGTAGTGCAGGATGAAATGGCGGCTGGAAACGTGCGGGTCTTCGTAGAGATGATCGATGCGATTGGTGTTAAAGAGCGAAGTGCGGCGCTTGATGCCATGCACCTCGTAACCCTTCTTCAACAAGAACTCGGCGAGATATGCTCCATCCTGTCCGGTAACACCGGTGATGAGGGCCTTCTTCAAAGGAATTCACTCCTATCTGTTTGTGGCTGGCGCATGGGTATGACTCAGCGCTTGTCTGGAGAGAAGAGAACGCTTCTCATTCTAAGCGATGACGCCAAAACTCATTCCGGACGCGGGAAAGGGGGCTCGGGCCTTGCTGCCGCCGGGACTGCAATCGCTTTTTTGC
Source organism: uncultured Acidobacteriota bacterium (assembly GCA_963735555.1). Lineage (GTDB taxonomy): Bacteria > Acidobacteriota > Terriglobia > Terriglobales > Acidobacteriaceae > Silvibacterium. The sequence continues at coordinate 41,702 of CAVTLP010000026.1, read as the reverse complement.
TTCTCAACAAACCCTGCATTGCCGCCTCGAAACGCCGCAGCACCTGTTCGCGGCCCAGATTCTCCTGCGCGTAGAGACGCGCGGCCCGGCCCATTTCCTTGCGCAGCGAGGCGTCCCCGGCGAGCGTGAGAACGGCCTTATGCAGGGCGTCCAGATCGCCCGGGGCGACGTTAATCCCGCATCCGGAGACCGCTTCGGCGACCTGGGTACCGGGAGATGCAGTCGCGATGACAGGCCGTCCGCTGGCCAGCATGCCGGTGAGCTTCGAGGGCATGACGAGGGCCGCAGCGTCTTCTTTCTGCGGCAGCAGATGGATGTCAGCGGCACTGAGCAACTCGTTCAGCTTCTCGAGCGGCTGCAAAGGCAGGAGCGTGACATTCTGAAGGCCTGCGGTCATCTGCTCCAGCTGCGGACGGAAAGCGCCATCGCCGCAAAAGACAAAATGCAGACGGGGATCGTCCTGCAACCTCTGCGCGAGTGGCGGCAGCATTTCAAGACCCTGTTTCACGCCGAGATTGCCGGAGTAGAGCAGTACGATCTGATCATCGCCGAGGCCGAGCTCGCGGCGGATCTGGTTCGGACCATCGAGAGGCCGAATGGAGTCGATGTCCACCCAGTTGGGAAAAAGCTCCGTCTGGTCTTTGCGGACTCCTTTGTCCGCCAGACGCTTCACCATGTTCGACGAGATGCTGGACACGCGATCGAATCCGCGCATCACCAGGCGCTCATAAGTGAGGGCAAAGTTGTGGATAGCGCCCGCAGCGGGCAGCAGGCCTAGATCGAAGGCAGCGTCGATTTCAAAGTCCTGGACGTGCAACCATGCGGCGGCGCCGGAGAGGAACGCCGTCAGGATCGTGGTGGGCGCGCAGAAGAAAGCAGGCTCCACAGTAAGAACCACATCCGGACGCCACCCAGCCAGGGCCAGCATAACGGGCAGGCTGCTGGTGGCGAAAGAGCCCAGGTGCACCATACGGCTGATGCCGCTGGGGCGCGAAGGAACCCATAGCGGGCAGCGATAGATGACCACGCCAGCCAGCGAGACTTCTTTGCGGTACTTCCACCAGCTGTAGTCTTCCCGCACTTTCCAGGCTGGGTAGTAGGGCGGAGTCGTGACCACGCGAACCTCGTGGCCACGCCCGGCGAGCCATTCCATCATCTCGCCGGAATATTTCCCGATGCCGGTTAACTCAGGGGTATAGTTCAATCCCAGCAGCAGAATGCGCAAATTTCGGTGTCCTTTCTGGCTAAGGGCCCGCAGATCGGAGCCAGTCGAAGGGGGTACAGAAGGAGTCCTGTATCTAGCATATTCGATTCCGCGGAATTACTCGACGTGAGAACCTAAATTTATCATTTGATGTCTCGTCCGGTTATGAAACGCGTTACCTCTCAGCCACTTGCCGCGCTTGGCGTGATACTGCTCGCCGGCTTCCTTTTCGCCGCGATCTTCGCTCCGCTGATCGCCCCCGCCAACCCCGCCACCATTGACCTGAACCATCGACTGGCCTCGCCCAGCGCCGCCCACTGGCTGGGCGCCGATGAACTGGGCCGCGACATCCTGTCCCGTATCGTCTATGGAGCACGATTGTCGCTGACAGTTGCGGTTTCGGTGGTGGGCTGTTCCTTATTGCTGGGTATCGTGCTCGGCGGTATCGCCGGATACTACGGCGGTGTTCTGGATACGATGCTGAATATCTTCGTGATGAACGCTTTTCTTGCTCTGCCTGGGATTCTTTTGGCGATTGCGTTTGTCGCGTTTCTCGGTCCGGGGATGATCAATCTTATCTTAGCTTTATCGATTGGAGGGTGGGTGGGGTACGCCCGGCTGGTGCGGGCCCAGGTGCTGGCGGTGCGGGAGAAGGAGTTTGTCGAGGCGGCCCGGGCTCTGGGCGCGAGCGACCTGCGCATCTTCGTCCGGCATATCCTGCCCAACATCGTGCAGCCGCTGATCGTGCAGTCGGCCATCGGCATGGCGGGAGCGGTCCTGGCCGAGGCGACACTAAGCTTCCTGGGCCTCGGCATTCCACCTCCGGCGGCAAGCTGGGGATCGATGCTCAACGACGCACGCTCCCACCTCTTCGACGCACCGCACCTGGTTCTCTTCCCTGCCCTGGCGGTGATGTGCTGCGTACTATCCTTCAACTTCCTGGGTGACGCTCTGCGCGACTATCTCGACCCGCGGACGCGACTCAGTATCGGGCTGTAGCCGTGCTGGTCGGCGTCATCTCGGATACGCATGGGCTGCTTCGGCCCGAGGCGGTTGCCGCGCTGCGCGGCGTCGAGCACATTCTGCACGCGGGCGATGTGGGCGATGCGGCCATCCTCGACCAGCTTGGAGAGATTGCGCCCGTGACGGCGATTCGCGGGAATATCGATCGCGGCGGCCGCTGTGGGCGGCTTCCGGAGACGGAGCTGGTGGAACTGGGCGGGCAGAGCCTCTATATGTTGCATGACCGTATGGAATTAGATCTCGATCCGGCGTCGGCGGGCATTGCGGCGGTGATCTACGGACACTCGCATTCCCCGGCAATCGACTGGTTGAAGGGCGTGCTTTATTTCAATCCGGGCAGCGCCGGGCCGAGGAGGTTCTCGCTGCCGGTGTCATTGGGGTTTCTGGAGATTTCCGAATCTGGATCGGAGGGACAGCCTGTCGTAAATCCAAAGCTGATCTCTTTACTCATTCCTTAGCACCTCGATCGGATCCACCTGGGCCGCTCGCCGCGCAGGTAAGACAGCCGCGAGGGCCGCGGCTCCGATGAGCAACGCGAGGCTGCCGCCAATCGCCACCGGATCGGCAGTCTGCGTCTGGTAGAGCAGGCTGCGCACCCAACGCGTCGCGACGAAAGCAAGGATCAGGCCCGCGCCCGCCCCGGTGAGCACAGGCCACGCCGCCTGCTTCAGCACAAGGGCCGTCAGCCGCGACTTATCCGAGCCCAGCGCGATGCGGATGCCGAATTCCTGCTGCCGCAGCGATACGGAATAGGCCAGCACTCCGTAGACGCCAAGCAGAGCGAGCAGTAACGCCGCCGCGCCAAAGCTCGTCAGCAGCATGGTCTGGAAGCGGTCGGAAGCGACGGAGTCGCTGACCTGCTCATCGAGCGATTTCAGCGTGGGAATCGCCACCTGCGGATCGAGCTTCCAGATGACGGCCCGCATTTCCGGAATCAGCGCGTCACTCGGCTGCGAACTGCGCACCAGCAATGACACCCGCCAGGGCGGATTGTCCCAATACGGCAGGTAAACCATATCGGCGACTTCCTTTAGCCCATTCACGCGCGCATCCGCGACCACCCCGACAATGGTCATGATTGATTCATCGCCGCCGAATCCCTTGATCTTTCTCCCGATCGGATTCTCGCCTCCAAACGCATCGCGAGCCGTCTTCTCGGAGATGAGCGCCTGCTTTGGATTGGCGCGATCCGCGTCCGACAGGTCCCGGCCGGAAACCAGCGCAATGTGCATCGTCGAAAGATAGCCTGGATTGATCCAACGAAGATTGACCTTCGGCTGCTCTCCTGGAGGCAGGGGATGATCCAACCGATCCAGCCCGTCGATCCATGTATCTCCGGTCATCGGCAGTTCACTTGTCATCCCCACCGACTGCACCCCCGGCAGCGCGCGCAGGGCCTCGATCGCGCGATCGATAAAGGCTACCTTCGCTGCCTTGGCATTCGGCTGCGAATCTCCATACTGCGGCGAGTAAAGGTCGACCTGGCCAACGCTGACATAGCTGGAGTCGAAGCCTCGATCCTGCCGCAGCACCTGCGAGAAGCTGCGCAGCACGAGCCCGGTGACAATCAGCAACACGACCGTGCATGCGACTTCGCCGGCCACCAGCAGATTCCGCGTGGCGCTCCCCTGCCGCGTGTTCGCTACACGCGAAGGATTCGATTGCAGCGCCGCCTGCGGATTCACCTGCAGCGAGCGCAGAGCGGGCAGAACGCCGAAAAATAAAGCGGTAAACAATGAGAGCCCCGCCGCGAAGAGCAGCACCGGCACGCTCACCTGAACATCGCTGAGCCGCGGGACATTGGCCGGCGCGGCCGCGATCAGCAGGCGCACGCCGAGGAAAGCCAGGGCCACTCCGCTAACACCCCCCACCGCGGCAAGCACAAAGCTCTCCATCAGGCGCGTGATCACCAGCTGCGCCCGGCTCGCTCCCAAAGCGGCGCGAACCGCGGTTTCGCGTTCCGTGGCGACGGCGCGGGCAAGCTGCAGATTGGCCAGATTGACGCAGGCGATAAGCAGCACCCCACCCACTGCGGCAAACAGCAGCCACAACGAGCTGCTGATGCCCGAGGTTACGTCCTGCAGGAAGGGCTGCACATAAATGCCTATGTGGATGGGCATGTGAGCAGTGAGCGTGTGCGCCTTCTGCAGACCTCCCAGCTCCGCCCGCACCTGTTCGATCTTCACTCCCGGGCGAAGACGCGCGATCACCAAGTGGTTGTAATCGAAGACATCATCCTTGAGCCATTGCGGGCTGGGGACCAAAGGTTCAAAGATCATATTGGCGAGCGAATGTTCCACCGTGTTCAGAGTCGCGGGCATGCCAGGAGCCATGGCTACATCAGGAAAGCGAAAGTTCTGCGGCAGCACGCCAATCACCGTCTTCGGATCCCCGCCCATGCGCAGTGTGCGGCCAACAACGCTTGGATCGCTATTGAAAAGCTCCCGCCAACCCTCCCAGCTCAGGACAATCACGGCGGAATGGCCCTCAGTTGCCTCTTCCGGCGTAAAGCCCCGCCCGACGGCCGGCTGGACGCCAAGCACCGAAAAGAAATTCGGCGACACCAGCATGGATCCGATGATTCGTGGATGGTCGCCTCCCGTCGAAACACTCACCCCGTGATTCTCGAATAGCGCCATATCCTGAAGCGTCTTCGAGTCCTTCTTCAACCGCGTGTAGTGCAGATAATTGAAGGGAATGGCCGGGTATTGTGCCTTCATCTCCTCGACCACCTCGCGCAACACTACCAGCTGGCCGGGATCGCGAAAGGCAAAAGGCTTGAGCAGGACGGCATTCACCACGCTGAAGACAGACGTCACGGCGCCGATTCCCAGCGCAAGCGTCAGAATGGCTGTCAGCGCAAAGCCGGGCGATTTGCGGAGCTGACGGATGCTGAAGCGGATATCGGCAGGACGGAAGGCTTGAAACGGCATAATCGGACCCTCATAGCACTAAGTGCACGCACGGTTCCACGTCTGATCGCCGAATATGTGCTCGAAACAGGGCAGATAGCCAGATACGGTGAACCACGCGGCCTGGCGAAGTGTCCACCTGTGAGGATTGACTGTCCGGCATCGGACAAGAACCGAAGCTCTGTTTTTCGAAACGAGTCGATCCCTTCAAGCCGGATGTAGCATCTTAGTATCCGCAAGGTTTGGGGGGTTGGGCCATGCAACGTGTCTTCTCAACAAACTCAGTGATACAGGCATCGGCGGTCCTGGCCCTGGGATACCTGCTCCTGCTCCCGGTTCCCATGCTGTTGGCTGCCACACCCGTCATCGCATCGCCGCAACAAAACAAAGACCCGCTCAGTGAAGCAGAATCCGATCAGGTTGCCGAGGTGCGGGATCAGCCCGTCGCGCGCATCAAGCTCTACCAGAAATTCATCGAGCAGCGCATCGCCGCCATCAAGGAGCTCGGACCCAGTCCCAAGGCCGAAGATCGAAAAGCCGAACTGCGCGCCCGCTTCGAAGAGTTCACCCGCCTGTCGGACGAATTACAGGACAATCTCGACACCTTTGACGACGCGCATGCCGACATCCGCAAGGCGCTCAAAGATCTCGTGCCTGCCAGCGCCAAGTGGCCCGAGATCCTGAAGCAGGCCGCAGCCGACCCGGCGTACGACTTCTCCCGCAAGACGGCCCTCGATGCCGCCGAAAGCACCAGCGATGAGGCGAAGAAGCTACTGGAAAGCCAGACCAAATACTTCGCCGAGCATAAGGATGAAGCGAACAAGAACGGCACTGGCCCCAGCTAGGACCTGTTACCTGAGTCATGCGTGTGTCGCAATTCCAGCATTAGAATTTTGTGATCGTCTAAGAGCTTTCTAATCTTTTGCCGATGAACGCCTCGTTGGGAATTCCCTTTCTCCGAGGTTCGAATGTTGCGCAGTCGCTGTCGTAAGGTCTGGACAGTTCTTCTTTTCTTCCTGTTCCTCAACCTGATCCAAAGCGGCTCAATCTTCGCCGGGGCGAGAGCTGCCGGCCAAACCGGCCTGAGCCACGCACGCATCACGGCCCGCATAGATGACACCGAAATAGACGACAACGATCTGGTCTCGCTCAAGGGCAATCATCCCCTGCTGGCCACGCCCGCAACGCGCACGGGTACGGCAGCCGGCAGCCTGGCCATGCAAAAGATGATCCTGGTGATGCAGCCCGATGCGGTCCAGCAGCAGTCGCTCGAGGCATTCCTTGAGGAGCAGCAGAATCCGCAGTCGCCGTCCTATCACAAATGGCTCACACCTCAGACTTACGCAGCGAGCTTTGGGGTGGCCGACGGAGACGTGCTGCAAGTGGTCGCCTGGCTGGAACGGCAGGGCTTCACGATTGACGAAATACCCGCCGGACACCGCACGGTGATCTTCAGCGGAACCGCGCAGCAGGTCTCCTCCGCGTTTCACACCGAGATGGGACTCTACTCCGTCGGCGGCAAGACTCACCTCGCGAACTCTGCCGATCCGCAGATTCCGCGAGCACTCGCGCCGGTCGTGGCAGGCATCGTCTCTCTGCACGATTTCCATACAACTCCCCTGCACTCGCAAATCTCTCCCGCGCCGCAGTTCAGCTCCGGCGGACAGCACTATCTCGCCCCCGCCGATTACGCCTCGATTTACGACATTGCCGCGCTTTACAACCAGGCCTACACCGGCGCTGGACAAACCATAGCGATTGTTGCGCGCACCAACATCAACCTGAGCGATGTGCAGCTTTTTCGCAGCAGCTTCGGTCTCCCGGCGAAGGCTCCGGTGGTGGTATTGAATGGGCCGAACCCGGGCATTGCGGACGAGGACGATCTGGATGAAACGACGCTCGACACGGAGTGGTCCGGAGCCGTCGCACAGAACGCAACCATCGACGTCGTGGTTTCCGAATCAACGGCCGCGAGCGACGGAACCTACCTTTCCGCGCAATATGCAGTCAACAACAATCTCGCACCCGTGCTCTCCGTCAGCTACGGATTGTGCGAAGCAGATCTGGGGCAGGCGGAAAACAGCTTTCTGAATGGCCTGTGGCAGCAGGCAGCCGCGCAAGGGATCACCGTGCTGGTGTCGTCGGGCGACTCCGGAGCGGCGGGTTGCGACGGAGGCAGTGAGAGCCGTGCAACCGGCGGCCGAGCCGTCAACGGCATCTGCTCCACTCCCTACGACACCTGCGTCGGCGGAACCGAGTTCAACGAAGGAGCCAACTCCAGCCAGTACTGGTCCAGCACGAACTCGGCCACCTACGCCTCCGCGCTCGGCTACATTCCGGAGACGGCATGGAACGAAAGTGCGAGCGGCGGACTCTGGTCTACGGGAGGCGGAGCAAGCGGCGTCTACGCCAAGCCTGCGTGGCAGAGCGGCCCGGGGGTGCCGTCCGACGGCATGCGCGATGTCCCCGATGTGGCCCTGACCGCAGCCGGACACGACGGATATCTGATCTACATCCACGGCCAGATGATGGTGATCGCCGGAACCTCCGCGGCAGCTCCCAGCTTTGCCGGCCTGATAGGGCTGGTGGCGCAGAGCACTGGCGCGCGGCAGGGCAACGTCAATCCTGTTCTCTACGGGCTGGCCACCCGGCAAAGCCTCGGCGGCGGCGCGGCCGTCTTTCACGACGTGACCACCGGCAATAACACTGTGCCGGGAGTGACCGGATACACAGCGGCCTCCGGCTACGACCCTGTAACTGGTTTGGGATCGGTCGACGCTAACCTGCTTGTGAACCACTGGAGCGACGGCGGTGCGGGGCCTGCGCTCACCGTCAGTCTTGGTTCGAGCACTGCGGCCGTGGCCGCCGGACAGAAAGTAACCGTCACGGTTACAACGGGTGTCAGCGGAGGTTTCGCCAAAGCAGTAGCGCTGAGCGCAACCGGACTTCCCAGTGGCGTGACCGCCGTCTTCAGTCCTGCATCGATCGCCTCTCCGGGCGCCGGGCAAAGCACGCTCACGCTGACCGCGTCAGCCGCCACCGTAGCCTCGACCTACACCGTCAACGTGGTGGCCACCAGCGGCGGAACATCAAAAATTACACCGCTCACGTTGACCGTACAGCCCGCTCCGGGCTTTACGCTGACGCTTCCTTCCACCCTCACTCTCAGCGCGGGCAGTAGCGCGTCGGCGCAACTGGTGGTAAGCCTCGTAGGCTCGTTCAACGCCGCAGTCGCGCTCCGCGTGAGTGGCATGCCTGCCGGGATGACAGCAGCGTTTTCGCCTGCATCGCTGGCCGCTCCAGGCTCCGGTTCGAGCAGCTTGAATGTGACCACCACCGTGGCCACGACCGTGAACACCTTCACGCTGACGGTGACGGCCACGGGCGGCGGCGTCTCAAGGACAGCTACCCTCAAAGTGACGGTACAGCCGGGACCAGCCTTCACCATCAGCGCTCCGGCAACGCTCACAGTCGAACAGGGCAGCAGCGGAACAGCGCAAGTCACTGCGGCATTAACGAATGGATTCAGCGCGCCGATTGGGTTCCGGGTCGCCGGCATGCCAGCGGGAATGACGGCGTCCTTCTCTCCCGCAACGCTGGCCGCTCCGGGGCCGGGCGCTGTTGCTCTGAACGTGACAGCCGCGTCGACTACCGTGCCCGGCACTTACACGCTTACCATCACCGCCACGAGTGAAGGGCTCACGCGATCGGCCAACATCAAGGTGACCGTCTCGGGAATCACATTTACTTCTAGTACGCCCGCCGTGTCCTTGCGCCCCGGAACCAGCGCAGCCTTCACCGTGCGGACGGCAGCGGGAGGCGGGTTCAACTCTGCCTTGAACCTCTCCGTCAGCGGACTCCCCGCCGGCGTGACCGCGGCGCTTTCGCAAACCACATCGCCGCGCCCGGCACCGGGAGCGTGGTCATTACCCTGACTGCGGCCTCGCCCATCCCCGCCTCCACCGTGAAAATCAGCGTGACCGCAACCGGAGGCGGAGTCTCGCGCACTCTGCTTCAGACGGTGACGATGCAGAACCATTGACTGCCTTGCGTCCCGTGGAGGCGCGGAAGAATTTTCTCTTGTCTCATTCAACCGATCCGCGGCTTTTGATTCCCTTTGCGCGGCCCTGAACGTTCGGGGTCGCGTTTTTTTTGCCGCCCACCGCTGTGCTAGGCTCGAACCAGTGAACCCTGAGATTCCCCGCTGGTTTGAGGAGGAGTATCGCCTGCTGCGTCCGCGCGCGCCCATGCCTCCGTTCGATGTTCGCTTCTACCATTTCACCAGCCTCAACACCACCATCCGCCTGCGCGAAGGCCGCATCAAGGTGCATCTCTCCGACATTCTCGAGGGCGCGCCGGAGCCCGTGCTGCGGGCCATCGCCCACATCCTCATCGCCAAGCTCTACCGCAAGCCCATCGATGCGGCGCGCTCCAACCGCTATCGGCGATTTACGTCGAGCGAAGCCGTCGTCCGCCAAAGCGAGCGCATCCGGCAGACGCGCGGACGCAAGCGCATCTCAACCGCCCGCGGCGAGCACTACGATCTCGACGAAGTTTTTGAGGCCGTCAACGTCCGCTTCTTCCACGGATTGCTGGGCAGGCCGCAGCTGACCTGGAGCGAGCACACAGCGAAGCGGCTTCTGGGCCACTACGACGCCGCGCACAACACCATCATGGTAAGCCGGGTCTTCGACCGCAGGAATACGCCGCGCTTCGCCATCGAATACCTGATGTACCACGAGATGCTCCACCTCAAGCATCCGGTAAAGGCGAAAAACGGACGACGCTGCGTGCACGGGCGCGAGTTTCAGGCCGAGGAGCGGCTGTTTCCGGAGTTGGAGCGCGTGAAGGCGTACCTGAAGACGCTGTAGCGTCAGTGCGAATCCACCGTCACAGCCTCCACCGGCGTTCCAAGAGGCTGAAAGGCCGCATGGCGTCGCGCCCAGAGAATCAATCCCAGGCCCGCAATCACTGACCCGATACTCGCCACCTGCGCGTTGCTCATGCCCCAGTAGATTTTCGGATTGATGCGGATGAACTCCACCAGAAAGCGCGCAATGCCGCTCAGGACAAGGTATTCGCCGGTCAACTGGCCGATCGGCCTGGGATGCTCCGGTGAGCCGCGTCGCCACAAAATCCATGCAATGAAAAGCGCGACGATCAACTCGTAGATCGGCGTCGGGATGCACGCGCACTCCGGGATCGGTCGGCACCAGCCCGCCTGGAAACGCCATGCCCCAGGGCAGCTTGGTCGGGATGCCGTAATCCCCGTCGCCCGAAGTCAGGCAGCCCAGCCGTCCCACGCCGTAGCCCACAGCCGCGGCGGCCGTCGCGAGATCGAGCATGCCAGGCGGCCGATGCCTAGCTGCGCCCCTGCCACATCAGCGCGAGAATGCCGGCGACGAGGCCGCCAAACCAGGCGAATCCCGCCCGGTCGAAGAGCTGCGCCAGCGGATTCTGAATCAGCAGCCTGCGGATCTTCGAGCACATGCCAGAGCTTGGCGCCGACCACGCCGGCGACCGTGGACACGGCGACAATGCCGATCGCGTCGGCATCGATCTTCCAGCGACGAAAATTCAGATGGAGCACCCACCCTGCGCAAACTGCCGCGAACCAGAGCATAATGCCAAAGGTGCCGATGTCACCCCCAACCGGGAGGCTCCGGCCGAAGAGATGGATCGTAAATAGAACGGGAATATGGATGTATGGATACATGCGGAAGCTACTCCTTCAAGTATAACTTCCGCCGTGGGCTTTGGAGATGACCCGCCCATTTCGCGATATCCTAAACGACGTGAGTCACGCCAACATCCACAAAGACTTCCCCGTCCTTTTCAGCGAAGAACAGATCGCAGCGCGCACTGCCGAAATCGGCCGCCAGATCGACCAGGACTACGCCGGCCAGGCCGTTGTGCTGGTAGGGCGTGCTCAAGGGCGCGGCGATTTTTCTTGCCGACCTGGCGCGCAGCATCACCGTCGATTGCACCTTCGACTTCGTAGCTGTCTCGAGCTACGGCAAAGGCCAGCGAACAAGCGGCGCCGTGAAAACTCATCAAAGATCTCGACCAGCCGATCGAAGGCAAGAACATCATCATCGTCGAAGACATCCTCGATACCGGCCTCACCTTGTGTTTCCTGCGCAGCCTCTTTGAGCAGCACAAGCCCCGATCTCTGCGCATCGCCGCGCTGCTCGACAAGCCTTCGCGCCGCCTGGAAAAGATCGACGCCGACTATGTCGGATTCAAGATCCCCAACCACTTTGTGATCGGCTACGGCATGGACTATGCGGAGCGTTTCCGCAACCTGCCCGATATCTGTCTCATGCCGCCCGATTATCCCGAACTGCACTAGGCCTGAGTTCCGACCCGGCAAAGGAGCCTCCAATCATGACACCTCACAACCTTGAAGAAATCGAGAACTGACAACGCACCTTTGACGCCGTGGCCTTCGCAAACAGGCTCTTTCAAGCCCCGAGGCGCTGGCCGCAGTCATTCGATCACACCCTGTTGAAGCCGGAAGCCACGCGCGAGCAGGTGCATGCAGCTCTGTGCGCGAGGCCGCCGAATACCGCTTCGCCTGCGCCATGGTCAATCCGGCATGGGTGACGCACGGCGTACGCGGTGCTGGCCGGCAGCGGAGTACCTGTCGGCGTCGGTAGCTGGGCTTTCCGCTGGGCGCGTCCCTCACCACCACCAAGCGCGAATGAGGCCGCGGCGCTCGTGAAGCTGGGCGCGCACGAACTCGACATGGTGCTGAATATCGGCCTGCTGAAGTCGGGCGAAAACGACGCGCGTCCAGCAGGACATTCGCGGCGTCGTGGAAATCGCGCACGAAGCTGGGCGCCATCGTGAAAGTGATCCTTGAAACATGCCTGCTGAATCTCGAAGAAAAGCTGCGCGCCTCCGAGCTGGCCTTGCCGCCGGGGTCGATTTCCTGAAGACCAGCACCGGCTTTTCGACCGGCGGAGCAACGCCTGAGGACGTGGCCCTGCTGCGTGGCGTTGCCGGCAGCCGCTGCGGCGTGAAGGCCTCGGGCGGAATACGTACTCTTGGCTGACGCCCGGACGATGCTCGAAGCCGGCGCGAACCGCATCGGAGCCAGCGCCTGCGTGACCATCTGCGGCGAACTGCAACGGCTGACCTCAACCCATCAGAGCCATTCTCGGTACCCAACGCGCATCGGACATCCAAAGGTGTACGGCGGACGCGATATCATGGCTCGTCTGTGCACTACTTCCCTGTTTGCTCTGTGCAGGATGCGGCGTGAAGCCGCGAGCTGACGAGTTTTCGAGCCGCTGTCTGGTAAGTCCTGTTTTGTAAGCTCAGTTTTTTAAATTCAGGAGATTTGTGAGCGAAGAAAAGACGCGAGATCCCGCAGAATCCGAGAAGGGCCCGCTTCGAGGGCGACTATCGGCCGAGCTCGCCTGCGCCTGCGCCGCACTCAGATGCGCGTCGAGCCGCTGTCAGACTGAATTCCTCAACCGCCTGGCCGATGCGCTGAACACCACCCTCGACCTGCAAACGCTGCTGCAAGCGCACCGCGGACCTGGTGCGCGCGGTCATCGACTACCGCATCTTCGCCATCCTGCTGGTCAACGACCGCACCAGCGATCTGCGCATGCGCTTCCAGATCGGCCACACGCCCGAAGCTGCAGCGCTTGCGCATCAGGATGGGCAGAGGGCGTTGTGGGTCAGGTGGCGCAGACGCGCGCAGGCCATTCTGATCAACGACGTGCGGCAAGGCGGAAAACTATATCGACGCCAACCCGCGATGTGCGCTCCGAGCTGGCCGTGCCGACTGATCGTCAAGAACCGCGTGATCGGCGTCATCGATATTCAGTCCGAACAGCCCGAACTACTTCTCAGCCCGAGCACCTGCGGCTGCTCAAGCTGACAGCGTCGCGCATTGGCGGAGCCATTGAGAATGCGCGGCTCTACACGCGCGTCTCCCGCCAGGCGCAGACACTGAAGGTGCTGAACGAGATCAGCCGCGAGTTCACGTCGATCCTCGATCTGGACGCGCTGCTGGAGCGGATTGGCCAGCTGCTGCGACGCATCATCGACTTCCAGATGTTCTCCGTCTGGCTGGTGAACGAACGCGAGCAGGTGCTGGAGAACCGCTTCGCGGTGCGCTTTGGCGAGCGCTTCTATCCCGACCGAAAAGACTCCCGCTCGACGCGGCCTGGTGGGCGTCGCGATCGCGGAGCGGCGGCTGGTGCATGTGCCCGATGTGCGCAAAGACCCGCGCTATCGTCATGGTCAATCCCGAAGACGCGCTCGGAGATGGCCGTGCCGCTGATCTACAAGGGCAAGGTGATCGGCGTCCTCGATATCGAGCACACACGCGCCCACTACTTCAACGAAGACCACGAGCGCGCGCATGACCACGCTGGCCGCGCAGATTGCCATCTCGATTGAAAATGCGCGGCTCTACCAGCGCGTAGCCCAGCAGGAGCAGCGGCTGGAGCGCGATCTGGCGATGGCGCGCGAGGTGCAGCTGCGCCTGCTGCCTCCGATCAAGCCCAAGCACACGAACGCGGAGTTCTGCGGCGCGTTTCGTCCCGGCGCGACGCTATCGGCGGCGACCTCTACGACTTCGTGACTTACGACTGCGAACCGCAGCGCCATCGTGCTGGGCGATGTGAGCGGCAAGGCCGCTCCGGCGGCGCTGTACGCGGCGCTGGTGAGCGGCATCATGCGCTCGGCAGCCAACCAGCTTCTGTCGCCCTCGGAGCTGCTCGAAGTCGCTGAACGACTCGCTGCAGGAACGCAAGCTCGACTCGCAGTATGTGAGTCATGCTCTACTCGCTCTGGAACGACGAGAATCAGACCCTGCAGATTGCCAATGCCGGTCGCCTCGCAACCGCTCTTCTGTCCGCAACGGCGAAGTGGACACCGTGCACGGCCGAGGGCTTTCCGCTGGGCATGTTTCCCAACGTGAAATACGAGGAGTTCACCCTTTCGACGCAGCCCGGCGACTCGCTCATCTTCTTCAGCGACGGCATCGCCGACGCGCAAAATGCCGACGGCGACATGTTTGGCGACGATCGGCTCAAGGCCGTCGTCAAGAAGAACCATCAGAAATCGGCATCGAAGATCGCCGACGCGATTCTCTCCGAAGTCTCGAAGTTCCAGGCCGATCGCGACCGCTTCGACGATGAGACCGTGGTGGTGCTGCGGGTGCTTTCAGGATTAAAAGAACATTCCTCCCGGGAGCCGGCAGCCTTGACCGAAGTCGCAAACGAACGCATCATCGAGCCCGCGCGCAATATCCTCGGCAGCCTGCGCCTGCCTGGCGATAAGAGCATCTCCCATCGCTACGCGCTGCTTGGCGGCGCTGGCCCATGGAAAAACCCGGCTCACAAATTTCTCATCCGGCGCGGACTGCGCCAGCAGCCTGGCCTGCGTCGCAGCTCTCGGGCGCGACGGTCACCCGCGCGAGCCGACGGCACCATTGAGATCGTTGGCACGACGGCCACTTCCGCCATCCGAGTTCCCTCTCGACTGCGGCAACTCCGGCTCTACCATGCGCATGCTTGCCGGTCTTCTGGCGCTCCGCAACGCTTCGCTTATACCCTCACCGGCGACGCCTCTCTCAGCCGCCGTCCCATGGAGCGCGTGCGCAAGCCGCTCCTGCAAATGGGCGCGGATATCCACCTCACCGACGGCCACGCGCCGGTCATGATTCGCGGCAGCCAGCTGCACGGCATCGACTACACCACTCCAGTGCCGAGCGCGCAGGTTAAGAGCGCCGTCCTCTTTGCCGGATTGCAAGCGTCCGGAACAACCACCGTGCGCGAAGCCGTCCGCACGCGCGATCACAGCGAACTCGCTCTGCGTGCCTTCGGCGCAAGGGTCGATCGCACTCTCGACTCCGTCTCGATTGCCGGCGGACAGCAATTGCACTCCATTGAAGGCACCGTCCCCGGCGATATGTCCTCCGCGGCATTCTTCCTGTGCGCCGCCGCGCTCTTTCCCGACTCGAACCTCGTCTTCGACAGCCTGGGGCTCAATCCCACGCGCGCCACTCTTCTCGACGTTCTTACTGCGCTCGGCGCGCATATCGGCGTGCTGAATCTTGAGGAGAAGCACGGCGAACTCGTTGGGCATGGTCCAGGTGAATGCTCCCAAAGATGGCATGACCGGTACCACCATCTCCGGCGCACTGGCCGCGCAGTTGATCGACGAGCTGCCCGTGCTTGCCGCGATCGGCCCATATACGAAGAACGGCATCCGCATCCGCGACGCCAAAGAGTTGCGCGTAAAGGAGTCTGACCGCATAGCCCTGGTCGCGCGCAACCTGCGCGCGATGGGCGCCGAAGTCGAGGAGTTCGAGGACGGCCTCGACGTACCCGGCGGCCAGAGCCTGCATGCCGCCGAAATCGACTCAGGCGGCGATCACCGCATTGCGATGGCCTTCTCCGTGGCCGCTCTCCGAGCCCGGGCCACACCGTGATTCGCGGCGCCGAATCTGCTGCGATCTCCTTCCCCGAGTTCTTCGATCTGCTGGACCGGGTGACGGAGCGGTAGGCCGCGCTTAGATGAATGGATTCTTCACCAGCATTTTGCCGAATCGCTGGCCGTCTTGCAGATCTTCGCTGTAAAGAACGTCGCAGTTGGCCTGCATCGCCGCTGCGACGATCAGCGAGTCGTACCATGAAAGCCGGTAGCGTCCATGGAGATGGAGCGCCTCGACATAGAGCGCGGGTGAGGAATAGATGGACAACAAACGGCGCAATACCCGATCGAGATATTCCTCCGCCTCACGCGTTGTCATCGGGTAAGCAGCTCGTCGCAGGGCGAAATTGAAGAACTCCTGTACGACCTGATAGCTGATTACACCTTCGTTAGTGGCAACGGCTTGCCTGATCAGTTCCGATGCTCGCTGCGCCTTGGCCGGATCCTTGTCGTCGAAGGAATAAATCAAGACATTGCTATCGAGAAAGTATTTACCGCTCATTCAGCTCGTCCCGCGAGAAATGCCGGCCCGGCCTGACATGGCGAAGCCGCTGCATGAGCAAGTCGTACTCTTTGGCACGATCCTCCTGAGCGGTAAATTGGACGAGCCATTCCCGGAATGCCGCGTTTAGGGTCGTGTGCTGCTCCCTGGCCTTGTTTCGAGCCATCTCGATGAGGTGCTCGTCAGCGCTGAGGGTAATGTTCTTCACGAAAGTAGTGTACACGAGATTCGTGCGATCTTAGCCAGAGAAGCTTCCGCCCTCACCTATTTCAGATTCAGGGTGTCTGCGATTCGCCCACGCCAGCCCGGCTGCCGGTAGCCCTGCAGCATCCAGAGATCGAACCTGGGATTGTACAGTGCGAGTACACAAAGCTCTTCCCGTCCGGCGCCAGGCTGAAGCGAATGCCGGGGTTAGTAGGATGACTGTGGTCGAAGGTCCTTGCCCAGTTCCTTGATCACCTTCTGCTTGAGCGTCACCGGGTCGAGCGAAAACAGCGTCACGCGATCCTGTATCGGCTTCGGTTTCGCCGGTCTGGATTCCGTAGAGCAGCTTTCCCATCCTTGGAGAAGGCGAGATAAGCAGTCTCGATCTTGCCGAGAAACTTCGAGGTCTTGCCGTCCGGTGAGATCAGGCTCCAACCCTTTGTCATCCCGGTAGGTGATCCAGTCTCCGGTGGGCGACCAGTCGGGAAGATGCACTCGTCCACATCCTCCTTCAGCACGACGGCGCCGCGTTGCCGCTGGTCTTGACCGTCATCAGCAGTGCTTGCCGGCCTGCCGATTGCGAAATAAACGAACCGGCTGCCGTCAGGCGACCATGTCCACCGCATTCCGGCTGCTGGCTGTGTCCGTATTGGTGAGCCGAACAGGCGCTCCGCCGGAGAGGGATGAGATCCACAAGCGATGATCCATCCCGGACGATCGATTCTGCCGTAGATGACCCGGTCGCCGTCGGGAGACAGGGAAGGGTTCATGAACTATTCGATGGTTCCCACTCGGAAAGTCCGCCGCCGTCACCGCCGGACGATCGGAACCGTCGGGCAGGCGAACCCATATTTCCCACGGGCCGCTTGCGATTCGTAACCCAAGCCAGCTTCGCCTGCTTTGCGGACCATGCAGCCATGCTTTCGTTATGGCCAGTGTTGATGAGGGTCTTCGCTGTGCCATCCTCAACGGAAACCGATACCACATCGAGCGGCTCACATCCTGATCGTAGAGAATGCTCTTGCCGTCAGGTGAGACCACTGGTGAAAACTCCGTGCTTGTTCCGGTCGTGAGCGGCGTCAGTTCATGCGACCCGATGTCCGCCATCCACAAGTGGGTAGGAGAACCCTGATATGCGATACGCGAAATGACAATATGCCGGCTATCCGGCAGCCAGGAGAAAGTCGGCGTCCCAGACGAAGGAAGGCGACTGCTGCAAAATGCGATTTACGCGGAGGCTTACTCCCGGCGGGTAAGGCAGCAGCCAGACTTCCTCCTGGGTTCATCGGCTCCAGCAGGAAGAGAGCAGAATTTTCTTGCCGTCAGGCGAAAACGAAAGGCGAGGCGGGTAACCAATATTTCTTTACTCGCGAATAGGCGGGCTTATATGCCCGGAGCGGTGAGCCCAGGGATCAGAGACTTCAAGCTAGCCCATCCTTCCCCATTTCGCGCAACGCCGCAAAAGCCTTGCCGTCCGGCGATATGTCGCAGGTAGAGCAATCAACGTCCATGATGAATTCGAGATCGCCACCCACCGTTGCGTACCGAGAAGAGCCTGCATTGCCTCCGGTGGCTGATGCTTTCCACTCTCCCACAATGACGTGGCTCCTGTCGCTCGACCATCCAAGTGGTCGACATGTCGCGCTTGTCATGAGTCAGCTGCATCGGAACCGGCGAGTTGAGATAACGCAGAAAGACCTGATAGGTCTCATTTACCTTGCTCGTATATGCCACTGCCTTCCCGTCCGGAGACCAGACAGCGCACCCTGCATCTGTCGCGAACGGCGTGTAGCGATAGTTGCCAATGTCCTGACCGGACGGTTTGAGCAGATAGCACGAGCAATCCGGCGAGAAGCATGCACCCCGCGCAGACAGCCGGAAACTCTCCACCGGCTTCGCTTTTTCGGTGCCGCACCCTGGGGCAATACCGCGCTCGTATGGGCCTCCGAGAAGTGGTCGCGGAGATTGCGCAGCTCGCGAAACAGATCGCGCGTCGACTCATAACGCTGTTGAGGCTCCTTTTGAAGGCAGCGGTCGATGATCCAGCGCAGCGGCGCCGGCAGCTTTTCGTCCATCGGCGGAGGTTCTTCGCGCACGATGGCGGCCATCGTCTCGACTGTGCTCGCCTTGGCGAAAGCGCGCTTTCCCGAAGCCAGTTCATGGAGGATCAGCCCGAAGGAAAACTGGTCGGAGCGGAAATCGATCGGTTTGCCCAGAGCCTGCTCCGGGCTCATGTAACTGGCGGTCCCGAGGACCATGCCAGCTTCAGTGAGGCTTTCCGAGTCATTATTGGCAGAGGCAAAGGTTGCGGTCGAGTTTGCGCCGTCACCACTGCTGGCCGGGCAGCCGGCTTGCCCTGCCTCGCCAGGCCGAAGTCCAGAATTTTCACCCGCCCATCCCCGGCAAGCATGATGTTTTCCGGCTTCAGGTCGCGGTGGACCACTCCGGCGGCATGCGCCGCAGCCAGTCCATCCGCCACCTGTGTGGCGATGTCAAGGAGCCTTCTGACCGGAACAGGCTTGCCCGTGAGCAGCGAGCGCAGCGACTCGCCCTCGACAAGTTCGCTGACGATGTATTGCTGGTCGGCCTCAACGCCGAAGTCGAAAACCGCGACGATATTGGGATGGTTGAGCGCGGCAATGGCGCGTGCTTCCCGTTCGAAGCGGGTGCGGCTCTCTGCGCTGGCCGCATCATCTTCGCGGAGAACCTTGATCGCGACATCCCGGTTCAGCCGCGTATCGTGGGCGCGGTACACCTTGCCCATGCCGCCGGCGCCGAGCGTGGACCTGATCTCGTAAGGGCCTAGTCGAGAACTCGCCTCCAGAGGCATTGCTTCGCCAGTCCGTATCTGGCGGGCGTTCCTGCCAGGTGCCTGAAATCCCAGCTCGTTTGCCCGCCGGGGCCCAAAGGTTTGCGAATGAGCAGAAGCGTAGTCCAGCCGGCACGCTTTTACAAGCTAATTGACCCCGGACTTGCGTATCAGTCGCCGATAGGCATCGATCTTGTTGTCAAGCCCTAGCTTCAATTTATGCTCGTATCTGACTCATTCTACAGTTGCATCTCTTTAACCGACTTGGCGGACAATTAAGGTATGTCCGATAAAATAGAAGTAGGAAAATGCGTCTCACCTCTCTGGCTCTGCCAAGCGTTAAGCCCAATGGAATCTATGATCTGCTTGCAGCACCAGTAGAATCAATGACTGAATGACTGCAAACCTAAACCCGAATCCAGTCAATGATTTGAGTAAAACTACCCTGGAATCAATAAATTACATTTCATGCTGAAATGAAAGCTCAACAGAATGTATGAGTTGCGAGGAAAATGGAAGATAAGGGGGGTGGGGGGGTGGGGGGGTAGGGGGTGGGGTGGCAGCCAACCAAGACTCTAGTGGACCACTCCCAGATCATCCGCAGGCCAGTAGACAAAGGCAGCCTTCCCGTAGATGAGATTCCGGTCGACCGGGCCGAAGTCACGGCTGTCGCTGGAGATGGAGCGGTGATCGCCCATCACGAAATACTCGCCCTGCGGAATAACCATCTCCGGCATAGAGCGGACATCACGGTAGGGACGGGGCACGTAATCCTCGTCGATGCGCTGCCCGTTGACGTATACCCGGCCCCCGTCAATGCGCAGCGAATCGCCCGGCAGCGCGATGACGCGCTTGATGTAGCTCTTCTCCGGGTCGCGCGGGTAGTGGAAGACCACGATATCCCCGCGAGAGATACTTCCGAAGCGATAGACGAATTTGTTGATGAAGAGCCGATCCTGATCCCGTAGCTGCGGCTGCATCGACGTGCCTTCGACGCGCACCGGCTGGTAGAGGAACGTGATGATCATGAAGGACGCCGCCACGGAGATGAGCACGTCGCGAACCCACAGACGCAAGTGGGTTGGTGCCGCTGCCGACCTTGCAGGTTCGGGCTGAGCCGGTGGTTGTTGGGTCTCGTCAGTCATTCCTGGGATTTGCCTGTCTCTATCTTACTGGCATCCGATGGTTCCGAGGGGACAAAGTACCTTAGGATGCTGGACCGGCTTCGGCAGCATCCGTGGCTGCTGGCCAGTAGGAACAAATCCCGGGGCGTCCGGCCCGGTCAGGTTTGCTTCCTGCAACTCAAGCGGCCGCTGCAGAATCATTTCGATGGTTTGGCCCTGCTCGAGCATGACCTCGCTGCCGCGCGTAAACAGGGTGTAGAGCACGCCGCCGACGGCCCCACCCAACGCTCCGTAGCCGACACCCGCCCCGGGATGATCGGAAGCCGCGCCGATGATGCCTCCGAGGCCGGCGCCGGTCGCAGCGCCACTAGCGATAGCGCCAACGTCTTTGCCCTTGGTTCCTTCCTGCTCGATGGTGCCTTCGCTGCCCTTCACCTTCGGCCCATTGGACCCTGGCAGACTATTGACGGCGCCGGGAATGCTGACCACTGATCCGTTAGGAAAGATCATCGTGGTGAAGTGCATCGTGACCTGCGCGCGGCCCTTGACGTGACCCGGACGCACAACGTTATCGATCACCCCCTGGACATAAACGCCGGAGGGGATGACGACGTGACCATCCGCCACCACGGGAAAGCTGGAGGAGAGATACACTCCGTCGCCCGGCTGCGCAGTCTTGGTATTCACGCCGCTGTGCAGTGCGAGAAGGACTTTGGTGCCAGCCGGCACTTCGATCGTCTTCGCGGAAGGCGTCGCTGCCGGAGTTGCTGGAGTTGCCGCTCCCGCTGTGGCCGTGGAGGCTACTGTCTGGGGCGGCGCGGGTGTTGCAGCCGTCGCGGGAGGCGCCTCAGTCGCGACTGGTGCCGGGGACGGGGCAGGAGCAGGGGACGCCGTCTGCGCGCCGGCAACAGAACAGAGAAACGATGCGCAGGCCACGAATCCGAATATTTTCTTCATAGATTGCCCCACTCCCGCTATTCTCTCGCAAAGGCGCGCCTGCGGCACTGAATTAATAGACTTTGAATGAATAGACCTTGACTAATAGACGAAGATGGATCACGTCGAGTTAGCGGCGATCCCATGCGTCCACGATCTCCTTCGCCAGCTTCGCCATCAGCACTTCAGCCTGATTGTCCGGAGTCCAGCTTTGGTCCTGGTTGGCGTATGTGAACTCGGAGATAATGATCGGCCCGCGCTTCGTGTAGACCACGCCCACGTCGTTGCGGACGGCGTCCAGCGCGCCGGTCTTGTTGGCAATAGTCGATTCGCCTTCGCTCGTATCCAGCGTTTCGAGGTAGCGTGGGATGCTTGTTCGGTAGAACTGGTTCTTGAGCATGTGCAGGGCAGCATCGCATAGCGCATGATCGGCAGGGGTTGCCCCTTTAGCACTGCCAGGCGGATTCAAATCGCAGGTGACGAAGCGCTTCATGACGCTTGCCATCTCTCGCGGCGTGGTCTTGCCCAGACCAAAGATTTTCCGATCGACGGGCATCGGCCCCACGGCTGGCTGGTAGACCTTCTTGTAAAGCCATGTGTTCGTGAGGCCAAGCGAGACAATGCGATCGTCGATGTTCCTGAGTCCGAGGTGATCGATCGCGAGGTTCGTCGCTGTATTGTCACTCAGCACAATCATCAGCGTCAGCGCATCTTTGAATGTCAGCGTCTGCGGCGTGTCGAAAAGCGGAAGAATTCCCGAGCCCGAGACCTGGTCGTTATGGGTGAGCGTGACCTTGTCCTCAAAATGCGCCTTGCCTTCGCGGATTTGCTCCAGCGCCTCATACAACACCGTCAACTTGATCACAGACGCAGTCTGCACCGGCGTATCTGCATCGAGGCTGACGGTCCGGCCCGTGGTCAGGTCCTCAGCATAGAGGGCAACGTTGCCGTGATGGGCAGAGGTGACTGAGCGCAGTCTGGCTGCTAGCGCGGCGTCCGGTTCGGGCGTGGACTGCGCGTATAGACCGGGAGACGCTATCAGTGTGAACAGAAGCGAAACCCAGAATTGCCTCTTAGTCATCTTTCTCATTTCCGCCATGTTTGCTTTCCGACGCACTTCAGGAAAGCTCACCCGGCTTACTGCATCAAAGGCTACAACAAGTGGAAAAATGCCTTAAGATAAGCAAACTTCCATGCCTCTGCCGCCAATCTCCATTCCCGAAACAGCTTTAGACGGCGGCAAACGCTTCCGCGCGGCGCGCGAAGTGTTGGAGCGAGCAGTTTCCGAGCGCGCATTCCCCGGAGCGGCCTACGGTGTCTTGCTGGACGGCGACGTCATAGCGCTCGATGCAGTAGGCCGATTCACCTATGATTCAGGCGCTCCTGAAGTTACGCCCGCGACCGTCTTCGATCTCGCCAGCATCACCAAGGTGATGGCGACTACGGCCATGGCCATGTTGCTCTACGATCGAGGCCGCACCCGCAGCGGAGATCGCGGCGTGCTCGATCTAGACGCGCCCCTCGGAGATATTCTTCCCGGCTTTGTGATCGGCATGGAGCCGGGCTCGCACAAAGAACGCGTCACGCTGCGCATGCTGCTCGCGCACTCATCGGGATTGCCGGGTTACGGGCGGCTCTTCGAGGACCACCGCACTCCGGAGGCTTTGCTGCGCGCAGCTTTGCGCATTCCCCTCGAAGCTGCGCCGGGCGCGCGCTCGGAGTACTCAGACATCGGATTTATCCTGCTGGGCAAAGCTCTGGAGGTTCTCTCCGGCGATCTGACTGGGCGCTTCTTCTGGCGCGAAATTGCCACGCCCCTTGGCCTCGAGACCGCGCGCTTCTGCCCGCCTCAGGATTGGCGGGAGCACATTCCTCCCACGGAAGATGACAGGGTCTACCGGCGGCGCGTGATTCAAGGCGAGGTACAGGATGAGAATTGCCATGCGCTCGGCGGAGTTGCCGGACACGCCGGGCTTTTCTCAAATGCTCTGGATGTACTGCGTTTCGCTGCGTGTATTCTCGGGGACGGTCGGACGGCGGCCGGACGGCAACTCTTTCAACCCGAGACGGTCAAGCTGTTTGCGACGTGTCAAACCGAACCTTCCGGCACCACTCGCGCCCTTGGATGGGATACACCGAGCGAGCCATCGTCCTCGGGCACCTACTTCAGCAAAAGCTCCATCGGACATCTTGGTTACGCGGGAACTTCGTTGTGGATCGACCCCGAGCGCAAGCTGGCGGCGGTTTTGCTCACGAATCGCACCTGGCCCGACCGCGCAAGCAAGGCGATTCAGACGGCCCGTCCCGCATTCCACGATGCCATCGCATCGGAATTGCGCTGACGATCTCCGCAGTGGTGCGAATTCAGATGCAAGACGCGTGAGTTGGCGTTAGAATTAGGCAGCACACGTTCCGGAAACACATAAACTATGGCCACTTTGACGCACCCGCAGGCTGACATCAAAAGTTCAAATCATAAGCCCACCCATTCCAATTCAAACCTACACGATCTAATGACGGAAAGCCCCAACGACGCATCGCAGGGGTTTGATACGAAGTCCGCGTTAGAGATCGCGCGCATCATTAACCACGAGGACTCGAAGGTAGCCGCCGCTGTAAAAAAAGCGCTGCCCGAGATCGCGCAGGTCATCGATTCCGTGGCGCGAAGCCTCCGCGAAGGCGGCCGCCTGATCTATATTGGCGCCGGATCGAGCGGCCGCATCGCTTCGCTCGATGCCTGTGAATGTCCTCCCTATTTTTCGACCACGCCGCAGACGGTTCAGTACATCATGGCCGGCGGCCCCAAGGCGCTCGCATCGCCGGTTGAGGTCAACGAAGACTCCGAAGAACTGGGCCAGCGCGATATCGCGCGCCGCCGCCCGACTCGCAAAGACATGATCATCGGTCTTTCGGCCAGCGGACGCACTCCGTATGTCGTGGCTGCGATCGCTTATGCGCGTGCCCGCGGAGCCAAGACCGCCTGCATTACGTGCAATCAGAACGCACCCCTGGCGGCAGCGGCGGATATCGCCATCATCGCCGACGTCGGACCGGAAGTGATCTCCGGCTCAACTCGCATGAAGGCTGCAACCGCACAGAAGATGATCACCAACATGATCACGACCGGCGCGATGACGCGGCTCGGGTACGTGTACGAAAACCTTATGGTCAACGTGCACATGCAGAACTCGAAGCTGGTCGAGCGCGGTATCGGCATTCTGATGCGCGCCTGCCACATCACGCGAGACAAGGCCGTCGATGTCATCAAGTCCGCCGGACGCAGCGTGCCTGTCGCGCTGGTAATGCTCAAAGCGGGAGTCGACAAGCCGGAAGCCGTGCGCAGGCTGGCCAAATCGGATGGAAATGTCCGGTTGGCGATCGAAGACACGACGATGGATCTGTGAGTCGAGACCCGCAACTTCATAAAGCCCGCTGTGCAGCCACGGCGGGTTTTTTAATTTGCAGGCATAACCTTTTCGGTTATAATGCTTGTTATAATTTATACGGGAGGATGTCATGACCGCTACCGTCAAAGTAACCACTGTCGGAAATTCCGTTGGCATTGTCCTGCCCAAGGACATGCTCACGCGGTTGAATATTCAGAAGGGCGACGTGCTCTACGTAACGGAAACACCTGATGGGGTGCAGCTCACTCCTTACGAGGAGAAGTTTGCGCGCGTCATGGAATCGGCGAATCAGATCATGCGCGAAAACCGCGATGTCCTGAGAAAGCTGGCCGAATAGCTTGTCCGAAATAACCTGGATCGACAAGCACGAAACCCTCACCATCCACGCACAGCAACTCGCCACGCATGGCGGCAGCGATGGCGTGCGTGATGAGGGGCTGCTCGAATCCGCTCTGGCACGCCCGCTGAATCTCCTCGCCTATTCCGAGGAAACGCCATCCCTCGCCCGGCTTGCCGCAGCCTACGGATTCGGAATCGCGCGCAACCATCCTTTCGTTGACGGCAACAAGCGCACGGCCCTTGTGGTCGCATTGACTTTTCTGCTTGTCAATGGGCTCCGCCTAACCGCCCCGAAAGAAGACCGCTATTTCGCCTTCTACGACCTTGCAGCCGGCAAGCTCTCCGAGGACGGGCTGGCGCAATGGCTCGAAGCCAACTCGGAGCCGGTTTCAAACTAAGCACCTGCTCTCCGTTCCCACAGCCCGCGCATTTACACTACTGCAAACAGGAACGCAGCAAGGATCAGTACAGAACTATGGACAAATTCGTGATTCGTGGGGGCAATCCCCTGCTCGGCACCATTCGCGTCAGCGGCGCAAAGAATTCGGCGCTTCCCTGCATGGCCGCGGCCATCCTTACCGAAGATGAGGTCGTACTCGAAAACATCCCTCAGGTGCGCGACATTGAAACCGAGCGCAAGCTGCTCGTTTCCATGGGCGGCGAGGTTGAGCTGGGCTACGGGCGCGCGCAACATCGCACCACCATAAGCTGTCGCTTGCTCTCCGACCCCGTCGCGAAATACGAAATCGTCAAGACCATGCGCGCTTCTTCGCTGGTCCTTGGCCCGCTGGTCGCACGCACCGGTCTGGCGCGCGTCGCCATGCCCGGCGGCTGCGCTATTGGAGGGCGTCCCATCGATCTGCACATCAAGGGACTGGAAACGATGGGCGCCACAATCACCTACGAGCACGGCTATATCGAAGCGCGCGCCGAGCGGCTAAAGGGCGCGCATATTAATTTTGACAAGATCACAGTCACGGGCACCGAAGACCTGCTCATGGCCGCCGTTCTGGCCGAGGGCGAGACCGTGCTCGAAAACTGCGCGCGCGAGCCCGAGGTCACTGACCTGGCTGCGCTGCTCACGGCCATGGGCGCGAAGATCGAAGGCGCGGGCACATCCGTCATTCGCGTGCAGGGCGTGGACAAGCTCCACGGTGCGCGGCATCGCATCAATCCCGACCGCATCGAGGCCGGGACGTTTCTTGTCGCGGGAGCCATTACCGGCGGAGACCTCTGCGTCGCCAACTGCAATCCGGCCCACCTGGGCGCCATCATCGGTAAGCTCGAAGAGGCCGGCGCGCGCATCGACATCCTTGGCAAGGACTCGATCCGCGTCCGCAGCGAAGGCAACCTGAAGGCCGTTGACGTTTCGACCGAAGAATATCCCGGATTCCCCACCGACATGCAGGCCCAGTACATGGCCCTAGCCACGCAGGCTGAAGGCACGTCCGTCGTGACCGAGAATATCTTCGAAAACCGCTTCATGCACGTGCAAGAGCTGGTCCGCATGGGTGCCAACATCAAAGTCGATGGGCGCACAGCGACCATTCGCGGCAAGTCGCCGCTTTCGTCCGCCGCCGTCATGTGCTCCGACCTGCGGGCGTCGGCGTCGCTGGTGCTGGCGGCAATGGTCGCCGACGGGGAGTCGATTCTCGATCGTGTCTACCATATGGATCGAGGGTATGAGCACATCGAAGAGAAGCTGCGTGGTGTCGGCGCTCAGATTCGCCGCATGGGCAATGTTTTTGCTGATAAACGCGAACTGGCAGCGGCAGAAGCTCACTGACTTTCCAGCAAAGCATCAATGAATCGTCTTCCGGTGGATCATTCGTTCTCTTTTCAGCATCCCATCGTTTGAGGAGAGACGAATGCCCACGGATGACCGAGTCTTACGCGATCACCTTCTGGAGTTTATGCGCGGCGGCAGCGCGCATGTGGATCTGGCCACTGTTCTCGATGATTTTCCTGAGAAGCTGCAAGGCAGCAAGCCCGAGAACGCGCCCTTTACTCCCTGGCAGCTGCTTGAACACATGCGGTTCACGGTCAACGATCTGCTGATCTTCTCCACGGATCCCAAATACATTGCGCCCAAATGGCCTGACGAATACTGGCCTGCGAAAGATACCCCGGCTTCACCAGGTGATTGGCAGAAGTCCGTGAAGGCTCTCAAGGCCGACCTCACCGCCTTCGAAAAATTGCTCCAAGACCCGGATTTGAACCTGTACGCAAAAATTCCCTGGGGTGACGGTCAAACCCTGCTGCGCGAGATCCTGCTTGTGTGCGATCACACTAGCTATCATCTGGGCGAAATGGTGTTACTGAGAAGAGAGCTGGGGGCCTGGAAGAAATAGAGGATAAAGGGCGCGCTATTCACTTCCAGCTGACGGCCAGCTGCCAACGGAGGTTGCGCGCCGCGGTCTTTCGCAATACGCGCTCGTACTCCTCAAGTTCGTTCACGATCAGCAGGGTCTCCGTCCCGAGGGTGGTCGGCGCATCCTTGAGAAAGTCATGCAGAGTCGAGATCGTGGCCAGGCCATCTTCGGGAGAAAACCATTGCGGCGGCGGCAACGTCTTGGCCCATTCCGGGTCGCCCGCACCTTCTTCAAGCAGCACGGCCATGGAGTTCTGATCAGCCGAAAAGAACTCGAGGAGCGGCTTCACACCTAACCGCACGGCCAGTTTCTCCAGCGCATCCTCATTGCGCGCCAAGGCATGTCCGTTGACGAAGATGTCGTAGCCCGGATCTTCGCCTTCGACGACGATGTACATGGACGCGCTCATTATCAGCCTGCCTCTAGAGTACCTGACTCAGCCAACTCACCGTTGATCTGATCGTACTTCAGATTCGGATGCCGCTGAAGCGTCAAAGGTACGGCTTGTTATCTGAAGAGTTACGGCTGTGAGCCTCATGTGCCGTCATCGCTGCGCAGCACCCAGACGACAGCCCCTACGATCAAAGTCGCTCCAGCCAGCATTTCCATTGAGGGCCCGGCGCGCAGCAATACCGCCGCTTCGACCACGCTGACAAGGATTGTGATCCAGTACACGGCGCCGACCTGCCAGGGGTCCCATTCCGTCAGCATCCAGTAGATCAGCGGCAGGGTTACACCGCTGATGGCGACGCCGAGGAATATCAGCGAGAGCACAATCTCACGGTTGATGCTCGTGAACTGGCCATGCTCGGTTATAAGGCTGAGCAGGCCGAGAAGGAGCGACGCCACCACGAACTGGATTGCGACCGAAGTGATTACATTGTGCTTGTCGAGACGCTGCCTGGCATAGTTCAGGGAGAATGCTTGTGAGGTCACCGCACCCGCCATTAGAAGCGCACCGATCAGTTGTCCGGCAGAGATGGAGAGTCCCGACGACACAAGAACGACCACCCCGCCAGCGCCCACAACCAGCTTTGGAATGACGGCGCTTTCGCTTTCCTTATTCAGCAGAAGAGCGACAAGAGGTATTAAGGCATACAGGGTTAGAGACACGCCGCTGGAAACCCGGTCTACGGTCCACACGGCCAACGCACAGGGCAGGGCGAGTTCGGTAACCCCGAGCACAACGGAAGGAATAAGTACCCCGCGAGGGTTGTCCGCTGATGCTTGACTTTTCCGCTGCCTGCCCGCCAGTGCAATCAGCGTTGCGAAGACAGCCGCGATCGAAAAACGTAGCGTGCTGGCGAAAAGCCCAGGAACATGGTGGAGTAGCACCGAATATGGAATCCATGCGCTACCCCACAAAACTCCAACACCAAGAAAAACCGATGCCGTGCGCCAACTCATTCGCTTCGATCATACGGGAGCAAAGAAAAAGGGCCGCGCTCAACACGCAGCCCTCTTGGTATGACTTACTGTGGTCCGCGACCGCCACCACCGCCACCCGGTCCGCGGCCACGGCCACGGCGGCGACGCCGCTGTCCTCCACCGCCCTGCCCTGCTCCACCGGGACGGCGCTCACCGCTGGAAGCCACGGCAGCCGGTACGCCATCGGCGCGGTTGAAGTTAATCTCTTCGCCGCCCTCCTCGCCACCGGCATCATCGAAGTCGTCACCGCCTTCAATGGTAATGGTGCTGGCGTTGGAAGAAGGCTGCCGTTCGACCGGCTCCGGTCGCGGCTGACGCCGTGGACGGTCCTCAGAAGAACCAGACTCGCCTGACGCTGAAATGTCACCCACCGAACCGCCCTGTGCACCCGGCGCGGGAAGACCCAGCTTCTCTCGCTGCTCCCTGAGCAGAGCTTTGCGCGATAGCTTGATGCGGTTGCCTTCGACGCCCAGGACCTTGACCAGGACCTGATCGCCTTCGCGCAGCTCATCCTTGACTTCCTTCACGCGATGCTCCGCGATCTCGCTCACATGCAGCAGACCGTCGGTCCCCGGGAAGATCTCAACAAACGCGCCGAACTCCGCCAGGCGAACCACCTTGCCGAGATACGTCTTGCCAATCTCCGGTACGGCGGTCAGGTCGTTGATCATGGCGAGGGCTCTCTTCAAGCCTTCTTCGTCGCTCGATGCCACGTTCACGCGACCTGTATCGTCAACATCGATCTTGACCTGTGTGGCCTCGATGATGCCGCGAATCGTCTTGCCGCCCGGCCCGATCAGGTCACGAATCTTGTCGGTCGGAATCTGCAGCGTGCGAATTTGCGGCGCATACTTCGACTTGATGTCGCGCGGTCCGCTCAGCGCTTCGTCCATAGTATCCAACAGAAAGAGCCGGCCGCGGCGCGCCTGTTCGAGCGCCTCACGCATGATCTGGCCCGTAATGCCGCTGATCTTGATGTCCATCTGCAGCGCGGTAATTCCCTTCCGGGTTCCCGCAACCTTGAAGTCCATATCGCCGTAGTGATCTTCCGCTCCGGCAATATCGGTCAGAATGGCGTACTCTTCGCCCTCCTTCACCAGGCCCATCGCGATGCCGGCGACCGACGCCTTGAGCGGAATTCCCGCATCCATCAGCGCCAGGCTGGCTCCGCAAACCGAGGCCATCGACGAAGAACCGTTTGACTCCAGAATGTCCGAGACCACGCGCAGCGAGTAGGGCGACTCGTCTTCATTCGGAAGAACGGCGGTAACCGCTCGCTCAGCCAATGCTCCGTGGCCCACTTCGCGGCGTCCGACACCGGTCATGCGGCCCACTTCGCCCACTGAGAACGGCGGGAAGTTGTAGTGCAGCATGAAGCGCTTCTTCTGCTCGCCCTCGAATGTCTCCAGACGCTGCGAGTCGTCGCCCGTGCCCAGCGTTGCCGTAACCAGGGCCTGCGTTTCACCGCGCGTGAACAGCGCCGAGCCGTGCGTGCGGGGCAGAACGCCAACTTCAATCGTGATGGGGCGAATCTGATCGAAGGCGCGGCGATCGGGCCGAATCCGCTCCTTCGTAACCTGCTCGCGGAAGATGTTCTCGCGCAGAGCCTCGTAGTACTTCGCCAGCTTTTTCTTGGCCGCCGCAACGTCTTCGCCCTCGGCGACGTCTTTGGCCAGCTCGTCCTTGATCTGCTTTACAAGCGCATAGCTTTCAAATTTAGGGTGGGCGCTGGTGTCCAATGCATCCTTCAGGCGATCGCCAATCTTCGCGCTCAGCGCGGAGTAATAAGGCGTGTCGAATTCAAGCGCGGCAACTTCACGCTTCGTCTTGCCAGCCAGCGAGACCAGCTTCTCAATCCCGGCGACAATTTTCTTGATCTCTTCGTGACCGAACTCGATCGCGCCGATCACGGTCTCCTCGGAGACTTCGCTCGACCCGCTCTCGACCATCACAATGCCATGCCTGGTCGCGACCACGGTAATGCTGATCGGGCTGTCGCGCCGTTCCGTGTAGGTCGGATTCACAACGAACTCGCCGTTCACCTGGCCCACGCGCACCGCTCCAACCGGACCCGCAAAGGGTATGTCCGAAAGAGCCAGCGCCGCACTCGCCGCATTGATGCCGATCACATCCGGATCGTTCTCCTTGTCCGCCGAGAAGACCAGTACGATGACCTGCGTCTCGTTGCGGAAACCCTCCGGGAAGAGCGGACGAATGGGGCGATCGATCTGACGGCAAGTCAGAATCTCGCGCTCGCTCGGCCGGCCTTCGCGCTTGATGAAGCCGCCGGGAATGCGTCCGCCCGCGTAGGCATACTCGCGATAATCGACGGTGAGGGGAAAGAAGTCGATGCCTTCCTTTGGATCGGGAGAGGCGACGGCGGTGGCCAGCACTACCGATTCACCCTGGGTGACGAGCGCGGCACCCGACGCCTGCTTGGCCATTCGGCCGGTTTCAAAACTCAGCAGCCTGCCACCGGCAAGCTCAACTGTAACTTCGTGCTTCATAAACTCCTCATTTCTTAATAACAAATGGCGATCGCGCCCCGCATTGTGGGCAATCCACAGCCGGCCGTTGCCGCTCCATGCGGCGCAACGTCAAAATGGAAGGCCAGGCTCGGACCTGAAGGGCGAATCGCGGGTGGGAAAATTCTTAGGTGGGAAAGTTGGCGAAAATGGCTCATCGTCGGAACGGCTGCTGCATTGCCCGAAGGCGTGCAGGGGGCCGCGGAAAGCGTTCGCATCACAGCGACACTCTCCTGCGCCGACGATGCGTGCCGTACGGACCGCACAGTGCCGGCAGCGAATACACCTGAGCCCGTTGCCGAGCCCGCGTATTCCATCCTGAATTCGATTTCCGTCGCGTCTGCTTGAGGGACAATGGAATCGTCGCGGCTACTTGCGTATGCCGAGCTTGCCGATGACTTCGCGATAGCGGTCGGAGTCGTTCGTCTTGAGGTAGTCAAGCAGGCGGCGGCGTTTGCTCACCAGCATCAGAAGACCGCGGCGCGAACCATGATCCTTCGCGTGGGTCTTGAAGTGCTCGGTCAGCTCGCCAATGCGCTCGCTGAGGATCGCGATCTGCACTTCAGGACTGCCGGTGTCGGAGTCATGCGTGCGAAAACGCGTGATAATGTCGGTCTTTTTTGTAGGTGCCAGCACGGTAGGTGCGTTACTCCTGTTTCTTGTTCTCTACACTTCCTAAGTGTCTGCATCAAGAATAACATGGTGAGTTTTCGCGGGCAATGCAAAGAGTGCCTTTTGGGCCACAGTCATCGCCCTGCACCTAAGCCTTCATGCTAAACCCTTTGGTTCACTGCTCCTCCACCATTTCCGGTGGAGCAGGCACGATGCCAAGCTGGATGTAGATCGGCCGCATCACATCGCGAATCTCCTTGCGCCGTGACCAGAACAAGGCCGCCCCAAGAATGCAACACGTTCCCGTTATCATGACCGTGCGGGGAGCCCCGATCCAGTGCGCCAGCGCCCCCGCCAGCAGGCTGCCAAACGGAGCCATCCCGACAAACGCAGCCGTGTAGTAGCTCATAACCCGCCCGCGCTTGTCCTCCGGCACCAGTGTCTGAATGATGGTGTTGCTGGCCGTAAGTCCCTGCATCATGCCGAAGCCAACCACGACCATCAGCCCCAGTGAAAGCCACAGCAGGTGGGATAGCCCGAAGCACACCAGCCCCACCCCGAACATGCTCGCCGAAATAGGAAGCATCTTCACCAATCCACGCACCGACTTCCGCACCACCAGCGACAGCGCTGAAATCAGAGCGCCCACTCCCGCCGCGCCCGTCAGAAACCCGAGTGTGTGTGGACCGCCGTTGAGGACCTGCGCCGCGAAGACCGGCATCAGCACCATGAAGGGCATGCCCATAAGGCTGACCAGCGCAAACAACAGCAGAATGTTCCGCACCGGCACAAAAGTGGAGACGTACTGCCACCCCTCGTGCATTTGCTCAAACATCGACGCCGCGGCCCGCTTCACCTCCGGCACATGCACTCGCATCAGCAACAGCGATACGATCACGGCGATATAGCTCACGCCATCGATCAGGAAGCACCAGCCCTCGTTCGTCGCTGCAATCACCAGCCCCGCCAGCGACGGACCCACCAGCCGCGCCAGGTTCACCATCGAGGAGTTGATCGCAATCGCATTCGACAAGTCGGCGCGATCCTCGACCATCTGCACCATGAAAGCCTGCCGCCCCGGCATGTCGAAGGCGTTGATCACGCCCTGAAACGCGCTCAGCGCCAGCACTTCGTGGATCGTGATGAGTCGTGTCAGCGTCAGCGCAGCGAGCGCCAGCGATTGCAACATCGCGAGAACCTGTGTCCAGATCAGCACCTGCCGCCGGTCCAGACGATCCACCAGCACGCCAGCGAACGGCGCGAGCAGAAAAGTCGGAATCTGCCCCGCGAAGCTTACAGTGCCCAGCAGCAGGGCCGACTTCGTCAGCCGGTAAACCAGCCACGCCGTCGCGATGCGCGTCATCCACGTGCCGATCAGCGAAATACTTTGCCCGCCGAAAAACAACCGGAAATTCGGGTGCCGCAGCGCGCGCCAGGCGTGCGAGTAATCGCGGCTCGCCGGCACCTCGGGGGCGTCCTTCACTTCTTTCTCTGAGGAATCAGCGCTCATTGATTACTCAATTGGATGCCGCCATCATCGCACCGATTCCTCTATCGCTGTCCCTTGCCCACCACTCGCATGCGCAGGAACACCACCACACCGACGGGGTCCGACCCATAGACCGGCCTGAGGAGCGAACCCACTGTATATCCCGTAACCTGTGCACCGATCGCCGTCGCCAGATGCGGTACCACGTCAAAGTCGCGGTCGTAGCCAAACGTATACGTCTGCACGCGTCCCGCCGGTTCCTCCACAAATCCCGGCGGCAAAGGATTCTCTCCCAGCAGCAACTCGGTCGTTCTGTCCACATTCTCCAATCGCGTCCATACATAGTTCTTCGTTGCAAAACGTAACAACGACTCGAACAAATAGCTGTTCTGGATCACACTGTCCTCAAGCGATCTCGTCCTTCCCCACGCCAGCGTAGAAGCCCAGTTCCCCCGCGCACCCATTGGCCGGTTGTACATGATCGAAGCCGTCATGCGCTCCTGGTTCTCCGTGGGAAAGAGCTGTTCCGGGCTGTGAATGCGCCCATAGGAATACTGCCCACTCCAGTTCTGCCCCGGCTGCACCGTCAGCCGCGTCGACCATGAGTCGATCGCCCCCTGCTGCACCTGCCAGCGATGCTCGTCAGGCTCGCGTCCATGAAAGCCGCTTCCCTCGATGCGCACGATTCCCTGCGTGAACCCGACCGTGACCACATCATCGGCGATATGCGTCGAATCCTCCTGATGGTGCCCCAGCGCAGCCAGCGGATTCTCCATCGCCGAAGCACGGTGCGGATAAGCCGTCGGCCCAATCGCCGGATCGCCTACCGGCGCCGCATACAGCGTCAGCAGAGTCTTCTCACCCAGGCGCCAGTCATAAAGCGCGGCCAGCTCCATCAAAAAATCGTGCGGATGCTGCCCATCCACGATCGGCTTGCCAAAGGCCGTTTCACCCTGCTGAAAGAGAAGCGGATACTGTCGACCGGTCACCGTTGCCGGCTCCAGGCTGAACATGGCGCGCAGCGTCAGAAGCCCGGGTCCCAGATCGCGCTGCGCCATGGGCATAAACCAGTTGGTCGAGAAAAACTTGTCGCCGCCACGCGGACTCGTCTGCTGAATGTCATTGACAAATACATTTGCATGGAACATCAGCATCCAGTCGCCGTGCATAGTCATCAGCATCGGTACTGGCGTCGTATTCGGTTCCGCGCTTGTGCCTGAGGTGTCATGTAGTTCCACCTCTTCAAGAAACGATGTCGCCTTGCCGCTCATATTCATCGGCATCTTCATCGTCTGCTGCGCAATGGTAAACGGGCTCACCGCCAGCAACAGTGAGCAAATCCAACGTCTGTACACAAAACTCTCCGCGAAGAAACAGCCCGTCAGCAGACACACGTCCGCTGCATTGTCAGTCGGAGAGAAAATCAGATTCGTAGATTGAATTTTGGAGGAGAGGCAGACTCAGGGACAGCTCGCGAAATGGACTCGGCCACCAACAATAACGGAGCCGCCACCCGATCTGTCGTCACCGTTGGCGTCGCAGCCGTGGGCAATACCGGTACTGCTGCTACGGTTCGTACCGCATGCTCACAGTCTTGCTGCTGTGCCAGCCTCGACTTGCCGCCGTCGACGTGTGCCGGGCAGCAACCGTGCGTGTCGCGTGGAAGTACGCAGCTCGTCTCGCACAAGGCCGCGGACAAAGACATCGCCAACAGCAGAGCTGCCAACACAGCCGCAAATGTGGATCGACGCTTCACATCTTTATCCTAATGCACTGCAATCTCACTGCTGCCGCCGGCATGCGGATTATTCTTTCTGAGCAGGAACGACAGCGGGATCATCAGGATCGCGGCGCCGCACAGGATATAGAACACATCCACATACGCCAGCACCGTCGATTGCTGGATGAGCTCGTTATAGATCCTGCCCTGTGCAAACCCGCCGGCATTCCCAGGACCGCTGCGGCCATCGAAATATCCCGTCAGCGTCTGCACCTGCTGCTGGAAGTTTCCATTCGCCGGCGTTATGTATTTCAAAAGCTGGTCCTGGTGGAACTGCGCCCGCTCCACCACCGCTGCATTCGTCAATGAGATCAAAATGCTGCCGCCGATATTCCGCGCAAAGTTGATCAGTCCGGCTACCTGGTTGTTCTTCTCCCGAGGCATGCCGAAATAAGCAGCCGTCGTCACTGAGATAAACACCAGCGGGATCGGCACTACCTGCAGGACACGCAGCCACGAGGACTCTCCGAAGCTCAATCCCAGGTTGAGCCTGGTCGCCGTTATAAAGTAGGCAACCGTAAAACAGACGAAGCCGAACACGATAATATTCCGCGCCGGAAAGTGCGTTACCGCCTGCCCGGCGATCGGAAACACAACTAGCAGTACAAGTCCGCCACCGGAAAGCGCCAGCCCCGCAAGGGTCGCCGTGTATCCCAATGCGCTTTGCATAAACTGCGGCTGTAGAACGGTTGTGGCATTCAGAAAGCCGCCGGTCAGCAGCATCAGGAAGCAGCAC
The DNA here is from genome assembly GCA_963735555.1 of uncultured Acidobacteriota bacterium. GTDB lineage: Bacteria > Acidobacteriota > Terriglobia > Terriglobales > Acidobacteriaceae > Silvibacterium. Next base: position 5,842 of record CAVTLP010000026.1, on the reverse strand, counting down.
ACCGCAAAGTTCCGACCCTTGAACAATTTCAGGTCCATCAACGGATTCTTGGCAAACCACTCCCACACGATCAGGGCGATGAACGACACCACAAAGGTAATCGCAAATCCCACGATGAAGTGCGAGCCGAACCAGTCGTTCTCTTCGCCCTTGTCCAACATAATCTGGAGCGCGCCCATAGAAAGCACCAGCAAGCTCAACCCCACATAGTCCAGCTTGAAGAAGTTCTTTTTATCGGGCACGTTCCATGGCGGATCCTCGACCAGCCTGTTCGTCAGAAACAGAGCCAGCAGGCCCACCGGGATGTTGATATAGAAAATCCAGTTCCAGCTGTAGTTGTCTGTAATCCAACCGCCCAGAGTCGGACCGATCGAAGGCGCGAGCACCGCGACAATGCCGTAGAGCGCAAATGCCAGACCACGCTTCGCGGGCTCGAAGGAATCCGCCATGATCGCCTGCGCCATCGGCTGCAGACCTCCGCCGCCTGCTCCCTGCAGCACGCGGAATAACAACAGCAATGGCAATGACGCCGCAATGCCGCAAAGAAAAGAGCTGATCGTAAAGATCACGATGCAGCTCATAAAAAATCTCTTTCGCCCGATAATACTAGCTGCCCATCCGCCCATTGGCAGCACGACGGCGTTCGAAACCAGATAGGCGGTCAGCACCCAGGTGCTTTCATCCTGGCTGGCGCCCAGACTGCCGGCGATGTGCGGCAGCGCCACGTTGGCAATCGAGGTGTCCAGCACCTCCATAAAGGCCGCCATCGCAACCACGGCGGCGATCACCCAGGGATTCGCCCTGGGCCGCCAATTCTCCTGCGCGACAAGTTTGGGCTCCGCCGCTACAGCCGTTGCCGCCATTCGTCTCTTGCGTTCCTTTCAGGGTTTTGCAGGGCACGGGAAGCGCACGCGTCATCTGCTTATGTGCAGCGATAGAAAGTAGATGCGCACGAAGCCCGAAACGACGCCGAATCTGCATCCCGATTTTATGACAAATGCTTCTTGAGAAACCCCAGCGACCGCTCTCGCGCCAGCTTCGCCGACTCCGCGTCAAAACTCGATCGCGCATCGCAATTGAAGCCATGGCCGGCGTCATACCAGTAAATCTCTAATTCGGGATGCGCCGCCGCCACTCGATCCACTTCTTCCTTGGGAATGTGCTGATCCTTCCTGCCGAAGTGCAGCATCACCGGCGCCATGGGATTTTCCGCGGCATACATGGCAATGCGGCCGCCGTAGTATCCCACCGCGGCGTCGGCTTTAAGGCGTGTCGCCGCCAGCCACGCAATGGTCCCGCCGAAGCAGTAGCCAATCACGCTGCATTTCTCTCCTGTCTCCCTGCGAACATACTCGAGAGCCGCCGCTGTATCCCGCACCGCGGCGTCCACATCGAGCTTGGGCACAAAAGACATGGCCTTCTTCATGTCTTCGCCCTCATAGCCCAGCTCGACCCCGCGTTCGTAGCGATCAAACAGCGCCGGAGCCGCCGCCAGGAATCCATCCTTCGCAAAGCCATCCGCGACTGAACGAATATGCGCATTCACGCCAAAAATCTCCTGCACCACAACCAGTCCTGCGATGGGTGCGCCCACAGGTCTCGCCACATAGGCGTCGAGCTCGTGTCCATCTTCTGCCTTCAGCTTCAAGTGTTCGCTCACGATTTTCCTTCTTATGGCTTGCTCGGCGGGTCGTCGGTCGGGGCACTGGCCGGAGATGTCTTGGACGCATCAGCTGCATCGTTTACCGCCCAGTAACTGCCTCGCGCCACCACGCGCGCTCCGTAGTTCTGAGTCAGAGAAACCTGAATCGTATGCAGGCCCGGCGTCAAATCCGTTGGACGAAAGCTCAGCATGTAGCGGTTGCGTGAATGGCTCGCCACCTCCGCCACGCGATTCTCGAAGCCCTTCTCCCGCGTAAACGGCTCATACTCGCCCCCGCTCATCGAGGCCAGTGTCTTGGGCGTATTCTTCCGCATCGCGTTCATCGTCATCTTCAGCGGCGCCAGCAGATTCAGCTCCGTGCCGCCATTCGTGTTGCCCTTGCCCCAGTCGATCAGCTCCGCCTTCGACGGCGAAAACGCCAGGCTCAACACCAGCGTATTGCTTGTGCCAATGCGCTCCACCAGTTCCGGAATCGTCACATGCCGGCTGCCGTGGTCGCGCGACTCGCTGATCAGCAGCAACACCCGTCGATGATTCTGCGGACGATTCTCCAGCAGCTCTACCGAATACCCCACCGCATCCAGAATCGCGGCGCCTCCGTCACCCTCAGGAAGCTGCCGCAAGTCGCGCTCGATGTATGTCGTATCTTTTTCGAAGCCCTCCAGGTAAACCGGCTTCGAGTCGAAGACCACCAGGGCCACCTCGCCGCGCCCCGGGCCCGTGAATAGCTCGAGCAGCGGCCCCAGCCGCGCAAATGTGTCGTATTCGAGCGCCGCATCGCGCCCCCGCTGAAGGCAGATCACCAGCGACACGGGGTCCGAATCCAGATCCTCTTCGACGCGAACCTTTTGCTGAACGCCGTTATCCAGTAGCTTGAAATCGTCCGGCTTCAGCCCGTACACCACCGTACCGCCGGACTTTTCCACCAGCGTCGGCACCAGCACCACGCTGGTGTTCACGCGAATCGTCGGCACTGTGTATTCGTCAGCGGAAACGGGCGGCGGCAGCGTCTGCACCGGTGGTGCTTGCGAAGGCCGCTGCGCTGGCTGTTGCTGCGAAGGCGGCTCGCCCGGAAACGGCTCCTGCGCCGCACATAACACGGACATCGCTGCGAAAAGGAATACCACGCTGGAGATCTTGAACGTCTGGCTCAGCAAGAAGGAAACCCCGCAGCTCTCATCACATCAGATGCACCCGGCTCTGCCAAGTCTGCCTGCTATTGCCCGCTTGAGCGGCGTGTGTCCAATGCATCGCGCAGCGCGAAGAACGCAGGCGCAGGCTGACCATCGGCATCGAACGGCAGGCACCGTTGAGGCTGGCCGTCTGGACGTCCATATTTCGGCGCATCCAGCCAGGTGTAGCGATCCGTGATGCCCCACGTCAGCACTGCGCTCACATTTGGTTCTGGAACCATCATGGTTACGTAATCCTTGTAGACCCGCGCCACCGCCGCATCCCGCTCAGCGACGGGGCCCACTAGCTTACGTTCATTTACATCCAATTCCGTTACGAAGACCTGCAACTTCATACTCCCCAGCTCGCGCACAAACTCCCGCAGCCCCGCGCCCGGCAGCGGATCACTCGCCGAAAGATGACTCTGCACCCCCACCGCATCGATCGGAACCCCGCGCTTCTTCATCCCTCGCACCAGCAGCAGCACGCGCTCCCGCTTGGCCGTCTGTTCCGCCGAGTCCTGCTCGATGCCGTAGTCGTTATAAGTCAGCAACACGGTGGGATCGGCCTCTCGCGCCGTGCGAAATGCCACGTCGATATAGTCCGGACCGATCAGATCAAGCCACGGAGACTTCCGCAATCCGTCCGGCCGACCGCTCTTTGTATCGACAGCCTCGTTCACGACGTCCCAGGAATGCAGCTTTCCCGCATAGCGTCCAGCCACAGTTCTGATGTGCTCGGTTAAGATCTGGCGGGCATTGTCTTTGGTCACCGTGCCGTCGAACCAGTCAGGGAGCGCCTCGTGCCAGCACAAATTGTGTCCGCGCACCTTCTGCCCGTGTGCCGAGGCGAAGGCCACAATCGCATCCGCCCCACGGAAATCAAACTTATCCGGAGCCGGCCGCAGCGCCTTCCACTTCATCGCATTTTCTGCCACCAGAATGTTCGCCTGCGCGGCCACGAGATCGGCGTAATCCCGCTCTCCCTCAAGCTTCCCGGGAACAACCGCGCAGCCCACCAGCAGCCGCGGCCCTCGGCGTGCGCGCGCAGGGACTCCGCCGCCCCGCTCACATCCGGTTTTGTCCCTTGCGCGAACAAACCTGGGGCAGGCAGCGCGCCCGCTGCTACCGTCGCCATTTTTAGAAACTCCCGCCGTGTCCGCAACTCTCTCCCCGGAGCGCTAATGGCTCCCTACCCCCTGTTCCCCGCTTTTTCCAGTTGGCCCGTCCACTTCAGGAAGTGCAGCAGGTTCCATTTCTCGCGCCAGACAAAGCGCACCATAGCTTTCGGTGTAATTTCGTCGGCCTTCATGCCCGAGTACGTCTCGATCCGCCACTTCAGATATTCACTCCGCCATGGACGCAGGCGGTTGCCGCGCGTCGCATTCCAGACGAATCGTATGGCCGCTATCAACCGGATTTAACCTCACTTACGAGTATAGGAGGGTATGAGGAAAGCAAGGTTCTCAGCGAGCAAAGGGGAAAGATTTAGGCGCGCAGCGATTACTTGCCGTCGGGATTCACCGCCGCCGGAGCCTGTGTCTTGTCTTCGGCCGTTCGAGAATCATTTAATGCGTACATCACCTCGCCGGCCGCGCATAATGGAGCCGCTCGCGGGCCTCGTCCTGAATCGCATCCGGGTCGCTCTTCAGCCGCTCTACATGTTCCTTCAGCCGGTCGTTCTCCTGCTGCAGGGTCTCAATCTGTTCGTGCAGTTCACGGTCTTCAATGCGTTTCTGCTATAAATGTCACGCCGTCGCGCCTACGATTACATGGTAGCCAAGAATGGCCAGCCAGCATCACCCCCAGGCCCGTCGCATGCGTCGCGTACGCGCAGAAACCCCGCAACCCGCGCCGTTTCCATGGATGCGGCCGGCGTGGACTCCCCGGACTTTGGCTCTATAGAGGCGCGTTCGGCATAGTTAGCAGGACCCGTTCCCCCAAACGTCTATCACTTCTGCGTGAATCCCCCGCCGCCGCCCGCATTCCTTGCAAAAACTCGTGCCGGGGGAATCTAGTCTGGCATCAACAATCGATTAAGATGTCCTACAACGGTCCTCAAACTGGCTTTCCCGATCGAAACAATGGCTCAGAATCCACCACCTTCCGCCCGGCTCGTCCTCTCCACCGCCGGTTTGCGGGACGACGAAGTGAGAAAATTGCCAGAACCATAGTCGAACGGCGTCTCGCCGGCTGCGTCAACCTCATTCCGAATCTGACCTCCGTATACAGCTGGCAGGGCGGTTCCAACAGACTACGCATCCTGATGCTCAGATCCGGCGCGCCTTCGCGGGAGTACTTCCGGAACTGGAGGCCGCGCTGCGCGAGATGCATTCGTACGAGATCCCCGAGTTTGTTGTCATAGCCCTAGAGTCGGGAAACCAGGCCGATCCCGACTGGCTCATGGCGGCGGTTGCGCCTTAAGCCGGTAGCCGCAGTCGCGGAGGATCGCACATGGATGGCACATCGCGATGGGCTTTGTTATCCTTGACCAGGCTTCCATGAGTGTTTTGTATGCTGCTTCGTCGAGCCTGTTCGGCTTGTCCTTACCATCCTCGCGGTCACGCGCCACATCCGCAATCACGACTCTGAAACTCGAGACCCGCTCCACCTGCAACGAATAGCAACTACGATCCCGCTCAAGCACCTCGAATAATAAGGTTGAGAAAAGGCCGATATGGACCAGACGCAAGTCTATAGCTTCCTGGAAGCGTCACACGTTCGCATCAGTTTCGCCAGCCATTTCTCGAATGTTCGTCGTCGTGGCCGTAGCCCTCTTTTGTTGTCCTCTGCGCGCATGTGTCGGTTCCGTTGTTATTTACGCCCGTACCCCTGACGCTGCAGACCTTTGCCGTCCTGCTGCTGGGCCTGGACGCTCGAACCCGCCGCCGCCATCGCCGCGCTTGCCCTATACCTCGTTGAAGGAACCGCCGGCCTGCCTGTCTTCAGCCCGCACGGTCCCGGCGGAGTGCTGCAGCTCATGGAACCCACCGGCGGATACCTGCTC
>CAVTLP010000025.1:0-27400 GCA_963735555.1 uncultured Acidobacteriota bacterium | reverse complement strand
CAAATGCGGATTTGGGCTATTTTTATTCTGTGCTCAGAAGACAAAACCTGATCCTGCTCGTGCCTCTTGGCTTTATCGGTCGCATTTGTCGCTCACGCCGCTACCATCCGCGAGCAGGAGACTCGGATAGTCTGGACACAGGCAGGACCGAATGGGCCTTGACGCTCTTCTGGTTTACACCGATCTCCCGGGGAAATATCCCCTGGTCGTTCTGACGCACGGCACAGCACGCGACACAGAACCTCGCAACAATGTGACTCCGTGGCAATTGCTTCCTCAGGCACGCTGGTTTGCCCGCCGGGGTTTTGTCGCGCTGGTCGTCGTCCGCCGCGGGTATGGGAGCTCCGGGGGCTCCGGGACTATCTCGGCAACGGACACTGCCCGCAGACCGACTACGACGGTGCCTCGCGCAAGGCTGCTGAAGACATGAGGATCGCCGTCGAGTACGGCAGCAAGCTTCCCCAGGTTGACGCTACGCGCATTGTCGCTGTCTCGGCATTTCTACCGGAGGCATGGCCACCGTCGCTCTGACCTCTGATCCTCCGAAGGGACTTGTCGCCGCCATCAACTTCGCCGGCGGCCGCGGCTCACAGGCCGACCACGATGTCTGCAATCCTGGTTCGCTGGTCGCCGCATACCGCAATTTCGGAAAGCATTCCCGCATTCCGATGCTCTGGATCTACGCGGAAAACGACAAGTATTTCTGGCCGGAACTGGCGCAGCAATTCGACGCTGCCTTCCGCTCCAGTGGAGGCCAGGACGAATTCATCCAGGCCCCTGCCTTCGGTCAAGACGGTCACACCTTGTTCAGTCGCGGTATTGCCGTCTGGACTCCCCTGGTAGACGCCTTCCTCAAGGCTCACGACCTCGTGCCTTTGCCCGAGCCCTTGCCTGAAGTCGTTCCGCCCAATATTCCGCCGCCGCCCGGATTGTCGGACCACGGGCAGGAAGCATTTCGCAATTACCTCACTCTGGGTCCGCACAAGGCCTTCGCCATGTCCGCCCATCATTACGCCTTTTCGGTGGCCCAGATGAATCCCGACGAAGCGCGCAGAAAGGCTCTGGAGAACTGCAACCGTCTCGCTTCTGCTAGCGGCGAACGATGCAGCGTGGTCTTCACCGAGGATTCACCCATCAAATAGCGTCTCCTCGCAGCACTAATAAACGTCCGTCTGGTAGCGCCTCGCCTTCTTCATGCCAGCGAGATACTCCTGCGCTTCGTCCGGAGAACAGTTCTGTCCGTTGGCGATAGTATCAAGGAGCGCAATCTCCACATCTTTTGCCATGCGATTCGCGTCACCGCATACATAAAAATGAGCCCCGCGCTCGAGCCACCGGTATAACTCGGCGGCATTCTCGCGCATCCGATCCTGCACGTAGATTTTTTGTGCCTGGTCGCGAGAAAAGGCTGTATCGAACCGTGTCAGAATCCCGTCCTTGAACATCCCCTCCAGATCCTCGCGATAAAGAAAGTCTGAGGCACGGTGCTGCTCTCCAAAGAAAAGCCAGTTCTCCCCCTTGTGGCCATGCGCCTTGCGGTGCTGCAGAAACGCGCGGAATGGAGCGATGCCTGTGCCGGGACCTATCATGATGATCGGAGTGTCAGTATTTTCCGGAAGGCGGAAATTGTTGTTCGAGTGCAAAAAGATCGGCATGGTAGAGCCTTCTGGTGCGCGTTCTCCCAGATGGCCGGAGCACAGCCCCTGTCTGTCGCGTTGATGGCTTGTGTAGTAAACAACGCGCACGATCGTATGCACGGCATCCTTCACCCAGGATTGCGATGACGCGATCGAATACATGCGTGGCGTAAGGCGCGCCAGCACTGTAAATAGCTGTTGCGGCTGTGTGATCCCGCCCGGATATTCCGTGATCAGATCAATGAACTCGCGACCCCAGATGTACTCCTCTGCCAAAGAGCGGTTATCCGGCAACGCCAATGATTTCAGCTCCCCAAGTCCCGGTACCGACTCCGGAGCGATCTTTGCGTAGGCATTCACGGCGCTGCGAGTGAGTTTGCCGATCGCCAGTCGCGTACGCAGCGCTTCCTCAAGGCTGATCTCGACTTTGTAGTGATCCAATACGCGCTCGTCAGCTTTGCAATGCAAATGCGCTAGTACCTCGGCTACTTCTGAGGGACGGTTCTCAGGCACGATGCCGACGGCATCGCCAGGCGTGTACTCCATCCCTGGCTCAAGCGCCAGTTCGATGTGGCGTGTTTCTTTTTCTGAGCCAGCCAAGGTCATCAACACGTTGACGAGCACGCGTGAGATATATGGGTTATTCCGGGTGTATTTCTGCGGTTGCGCGCTCATAAGGTCGTTTGGGAATTCAGAATCTTGTCAGATCGAGTATATCGACTAGGCTCTAGAAACCCGGCCGCGTTCGGACAACATAACGCAATTAGAGCTCGCGAGGTGCCGCTCAGCTCGAGGGTGGTCTCGCTTCATTGCTGTTGCTGTAAGGCACAGGCGATAATTTTGAAAGGAAAGAGTTCACTTTGGATAAACAGATCCTTACCGCCCGGCTTCAGCAAAAGTTATTGCTTTCCGAACCCGCGCAGTGCTATCACCTCGAATTCGTTGTCGATGAGCTGACGCATTTCGACTTCATGCCAGGTCAGTTCATCTCCTGTGTCGCCGTCGATTACCGGGGAAAAACGGAGACCCGCGCGTACTCCATTGCCTCTGCGCCACGCGCAAACATGCTCGACCTGTGTGTAAATCGCGTAGAGGGCGGCTTTTTCTCGAATTTCCTCTGCGATCTGGAAGTTGGCCAGACGATTCAATTTCACGGACCGCACGGCTTCTTCACGCTGCGCCAACCACTCACCGACGGTATCCTGATCGCCACCGGAACGGGCATCGCCCCCATACTCGGATTCGTCCAATATCTGTTCCCCGAGAATGGAGAGAACCGCAGCCATGACCGCCAATTCTGGCTCGTATACGGCACGCGCCATGAGACGGGAATCTATTACCGGAAATACTTCGAAAAGGTCGCTGCCGAGCGCCAGAACTTCCACTATCTCCCCACGCTTAGCCGTCCCCATGAAGGCTGGGAAGGCCTGCGCGGCTACGTGCAGGACCACGTTGCCCAAATCCTCACGCGGCGCGAGTCGAAAAATCACTCCGCGCCCGTCCCGACGACAGCGGAAGGCGCGGGCTTTGACATCCACGCTTACATTTGCGGCCTGAACAACATGGTCTCCGGTAACCGCGACCGCCTCAAAGAACGCGGATGGCAGCGCAAGCAGATCATTTTCGAGCGCTACGACTAGGCCCTGGTCCGGCCTGCATCACGACCCCGCGCTCGGCGGGTTCGCAGTCTGCACGGGCAGCGCCAGCCCCGTGCCCGCTGCGTCCATGATTTTCAGTATCGCGAGAAACAGCTGTTCCTGTTCGCGCAGGCATCGTGCCGCGTCCGCTGGCGGCAGTAGCAGATAAGCCCATACTTCGAGCCGCAAACCCGAAGTATCGAGGCCGACCAGCCGCGCGCGGGCCGACGTTTTCTCGACCGCCTCCGTGCTTTGCAATACGCGATCGATCTCCGCCACCACTGCGCTCACCTGCTGCGCCGGCGTGTCATGGCGCAGACTGAAGAACTCGCGCACCAGAAATTTGTCCCGCAGCGAGAAGTTCTGAATGCTCTGCTGGGCGACTTTTGAATTCGGCAGGGATACCACGCAACGGTCGAAGGTCCGCAGCTTCAGAGAACTCAGGCCGAGGTCTTCCACTGTTCCCATGTCGTCGCCTATCTTGCACAGGTCGCCCACGCGCAGAGCCTTCTGGCCGACGATGGTGATGCCCCCAAAGAAATTTTCAAGGGTCTTTTGCGCGCCCAGCGCCAGCGCGATCCCGCCGATCCCCAGTCCAGCCAGCAAGGCACTTACATTGACGCCAGCGCGGTTCAGCAACGCGAGGCAGGCGAACAGCACCGCGGCTATCTTGAAGACTCTCACAGCGACGGCAACGAAGGTTGCGCGCGCGATCGCCACGCTGCTGGTTTGGCCTTGAGTGACATAGACCGCAACCAGGTCGCTAATGCGTATAAGCAACCAGGTAACGCCCACTACCAGCAGTACAACTGCGGCTTCATTCCAGAATTGCCGCGCGAGCACGGTCAGCGAATATTGAGAAAAGAAGTGCAAGGTTGCAGCGAGCAGAAGGAAGAAGATCGGCAGGCGAAGCTTACGAATGACTCTTTCGCCGCTTATCGGCAACATCCTTCCCAAAGCACGCGCAAGAATCCACTGCAGCAGTCGTGATAACAACCCGGCGAATACGAGGATCAACGCCAACGAAACAACCAGCAGCAGCCAGCGCCAGAGCGGGACAGAAAACGGTTTGGTCTCCACCATCCAGCGAGGCAGCTTGTTTTCCCAGTCTCCGCCGCGCAGTTCATCGCTTACCCTGGGAATTTCCGCAAGCGTATCCGAAGAGAAGAGCCAGATTGGTTCTTCACCACGGCGTTGTACCCGCGTAAGCACAATATCCAGACTGCCTTGGGCAGTCTTTACCGTCCCTACCAGATCCCGCGTAGTGCGCAGGTTGTCCGTCTGATCGCCCGTCGGTTCGCGGGACAGGCCGTCGAGGTTTCCAGTCAGGCCGGTGTCGAGCACGGCCTGCAGTTGCCGGGCCAACTCCTCGGCCTTCTCAGGAGGCTTCTTCACATCCAGATACTGCGCGGCGCGCGCATAGTCCTGCTTCTGCGCTGCCAGCAGAAAGCCGACGACGCACCCGTGAGGAGAGGACCGCCCCAGCGGATCTTCCGGAACCGCCGGAGCCGGCGGCTGTTCCGCCGATTGCGCAGCCGTGGCCAGAGGATTGGACGGCGCTTTCGCCGGAGCCGTTTGCGCAAACCCAACCCCGCACAGCAACAGGCTCAGAAGCATAACCGGACCCAGTTTCATTTGCCGATCGCCTCCATTCTCCGACCCGTCCTATAGCCCCACTCTATCGTGAATTCACTTCGGTTGGGCTTCTGCTTCCGCCAGCGTCTTGCCGCTATCGCCTCCACGAGCCCGTCGAGAGATTCAATTCCGGTGAGCAGCCCGCTCGCCGGCAGGAGACCCGAAAACCGATCATCTCGCATCACCGGGACGGCAATCGCTCCCACAGTTCTTCATATCGAGAGTTGTGGGCCAGGGGAAAGACTTGGATCAGACCGGCGATTGAGATTGCGAAGATGGAACGAGAGAGGCGCTCGGTTGCAATCGGCGGCGGGAGTTCTGTCATCGGAGGGTTGCTTTATCCACTCGAATGACGTCATGACGTTCATTTTGAAAACGAATTCGGAGAAGTGCCCGCTATTCCGGCCTTCTTCGCAAACCAGTAGTACCGCCGCCAGCAATTAGCGCAGCGAATCGGATGCAGGGAAAAAATGCCCAGCAGCCCATCCAGTAACTGCGACTCCGCTTCCTTGAATTCATATGAGCTGCACAGAGGGCACACTCGGCGTATCCAAAGCAGTCGTGGAAGGCGGCCGGGCCAGTTCAGGCCGGCGCGATTCATACTTACGATTTTTCGAGGATCGCCGGAGTCGACGCCCCGGCTGGGCCGTCGGGGCCGGGCCTTTTCACGCTCGCCCTATCAGGTTCGATTTCAGAGTAACCGGTAGCATCGGGCTGACTCTTCGATCGAAGGGGAAGGACATTCTTTCTTCGCCGTCCGGAGAAATAGCTTCTTACGTCGGCTTTCTTGATGAGGCTCACCGCGGCTCCTGTCGTCCTGTTGCTTACCTGAAAGGTGCTCGTCTGGAGCGAAGCAGTGGCGGCTGAAGGCGAGAGGCGAATATCCTGGCTACTGCCTTAAGCATACGCTCGAAGCATCCCCAGTGCCGTCAACTTGCCAGCCAACTGGCTCTTCTCGGGCGAGCTTAATATCCGTTGGCTATCAGGTAATCGACCGTAAGCTCAAACGTAGAGCGACCCTGTTGCCTCTGTACGGCCAGCTTCACCAGCACATCCGCCTCCAGATTCACCGGCGATCCGGCCCCAAGCGTGTGCAGATTGGTCGCCGCATAGGTGTGAGGAAGGATGGCCACCCCGGCCACTTTACCGTCCCAGCTGGCGATGGTCAGGCTGATGCCCTCGATGGCCACCGAGCCCTTCTCCACCATGAAAGGACGCATAGCTTCCGGCACTTCGACCTGCAGCCACCAGTCGGTAAGAGCCCGGTCCGCCACCGGATCGACCGGCTCCAGAGATAGCAGAGTGCCCGTCGCGTCCACGTGCCCCTGAACGACATGCCCACCCAGGGGCGCCCCAGCCGGAGTCGGCAGCTCCAGATTCACCGTCACCCCCGGCGCGAGCTGCGCAAGAGAAGTGCGAGTCACCGTCTCCGCGGCAAGATCCGCATGAAAAATGGGTGCCTGGATATCGAGCGCAGTCAAACAGACGCCGCTCACCGCGACGCTGTCGCCGGTTTTCAGCCTGTCCGCAATGCCCGGAGCCTCGATAGCAATCCGCATCGTTCCCGCCCGCTCTATAACCGAAAGGATCGTCCCTTTCGCCTCAATCAAACCCGTAAACATGCAACCGCCTTATGCCCAGGGATCCCGCAAATATCCCTCGAACCAAAAGTCACGTCCCATCTGTCCCGTAGTGAGATGCGCCCATTGCGGCTTCGATGATTCAGTAGTGTTGATCAGCGGCACTCCGGCCGCCCCGAGAAACACCGGCGCATAGAACAGCGATAGCTTGTCCACCGCCTGCAGTCCGAGGGCCGATGTGTTCAACTGCGAGCCCGCCTCGATCATCGCCGAGATCATCTCCATCTCGCCCAGCCGCTCCAGCACGCGCTTTAACGACACCCGCGCCCCGCCGGCCCCGGCCTCGATCCTCTCCACCCTCACCCCAAGCGCTTCGAGAGCCCGCTGGCGCTCCGAGACAGGAATCGTGCAGAAGACCAGCACGTCCTCCTGCGCCGTCCGCACGATCTTCGCGTCCAGCCTGCAGCCGCAGCGCCGAGTCCAGCACTACTCGCAGCAGCCGCCGCCTCCGCGGCAGCCCCGTTCTGTCTGTCAGCAGCGGATCGTCGGTCAGCACCGTGTTGATGCCTGTAATCAGCGCATCCGAAGCGTGCCGCATGAGCTGCACTACCCCCTGCGATTCTTCTCCTGTCAGCATCACCGGAGAGCCAACCGGGACTCTCCCCGGAGCCGGAGCGATCCGCCCGTCGAGCGACAATCCCGCCTTAAGGGTCACAAAAGGCAGCTTGGTTCGGATATAACACGCAAAGCCGTCATTCAACTCCTGCGCCTGGCGGGCCAGAATCCCGACTTCGGCAGCGATCCCCGCAGCCCGCAGCCGTTCGATCCCCTGGCCATTCACCGCTGGATTAGGGTCCGCCGTAGCCACCACCACCCGCGCCACGCCGGCCTCGATCAGTGCCTCAGTACAAGGCCCCGTTCGCCCAGTGTGGCAACAGGGCTCCAGAGTCACATAAGCGGTCGCGCCGCGAGCCGCATCCCCGGCCATCGCCAGGGCCACAACCTCGGCATGGTCTCGCCGCTCGTAGTCATGAAACCCCTGGCCGAGCACCGGCGCCATTCTTGACAAGCACGCAACCCACTGCGGGATTCGGAGAAGCCAGGCCGACAGATTTCCGAGCCAGATCGAGCGCATGACTCATCCAGCGCTCGTCCTGGTGAATCTGCGCCGGGTTGTTCTCGGTCGGTAAAGAGGTAGGGTCGAGCACAGACATGCCTTTCAGTCCGGTCTTGCGTAAACTGCTTATGTATCGAGCAGTGAGTCAACAAATACGCCGCTGTCGAAGGGCAGCAGATCATCGATCTTTTCGCCGACGCCGACATAGCGCACCGGTAACTTGAGTTCGCGAGCGATGGCCACTGCGATTCCGCCCTTCGCCGTGCCATCGAGTTTGGTCAGCACAATGCCGGTTACCCCGGCCGACTCGGTAAACAGCCTTGCCTGCTGCAGCCCGTTCTGCCCGGTGGTCGCATCCATCACCAGCAGCACTTCGTGCGGGCCGTCAGGAACCAGCCGCTCCGTCGTGCGCCGCATTTTGTCCAGCTCGGCCATCAGGTTGTTCTTGGTGTGCAGCCGGCCGGCCGTGTCCACGATCAACATGTCCGTGCTGCGCGCCTTCGCTGCCTGCAGCGCGTCAAAGAGCACGGCGGAGGGATCCCCGCCTTGTCGTGATTTGATAATCTCGACGCCGCTGCGTTCGCTCCACACCTCGAGCTGTTCGATAGCCGCGGCGCGAAAAGTATCTGCCGCGCACAACAACACGGTCTTGCCCTGCGCGCGAAAATACGCGGCCAGCTTTCCGCTGGTCGTGGTCTTGCCTGTGCCATTCACGCCGACCATCAGGACGACCTCCGGCGGAGCAACCGCGGCCTTCTCGCTTGGCTGATGCTCGTCCAGAATGGCCTTCAATTGCTCTTTGAGGAGGTCTTTCAATTCCGCGCCATCGCGAATCTGCTGCCGCTTCGCGCGCTCGCGCAGCGCAGTTACAATCTCGGTCGCAGTCGTCACGCCAATATCCGACGCGATCAGGCTCATCTCCAGATCTTCAAGCGCCGATTCATCGACAGTTCGCGTGAGCGACAGAACGCTGTCAATGCGCTCCTCCAGGTTTTCGCGGGTGCGCGAAACCGCCTGCTTCATGCGATCGAGGAGGCCTTTTTTCTTCGGCTCTGACTCTTCCTGCAGGCTGCCGAACAGCGTTTGAATCATGACTGCGTGATCCTCAGAATCGTTTTAAGAAGTGTAGCAACTTGGTCTGCGCTCGCTGCTTCAAATGACCTCGGAGAGCACGCGCTGTTGGGGAAACGACACCGGAGTGCGCGGGTTCTTGACGACAATGCTCCCGCGCTTCACGAGCGAGACCAGTGCATTCACTGCTGAGGCGTCATAGCGTTTTGTAGCCAGGCGAGTCAGTACCTCCAGAACATATTCAGCATCCATGGCTGCCTGGTAAGGACGCGCTGTGGTCATGGCATCGAAGCTGTCCGCAACCGCGATGATGCGCGCCATCATCGGAATTTCGTCTCCCCGCAGCCCATACGGATAACCCTGTCCGTCCAGCGATTCATGGTGCAATTCAACTCCGGGGATCAGATCGCCGATCGCCTGGATCGGCCGCAGAATCGATGCGCCTTTGACCGTGTGAGCCTTCACAATCTCAAATTCCTCCGGAGTGAGGGGCGCTTCTTTCCTCACGATAGAGTCTTCGATGCCAACCGTCCCGATATCGTGCAGCAGAGCCGCAAGCCGGATCCGCTCTATCTGGTTGGAGTCGATGCCCAGCTCCCTCGCGATATCCGCGGAATAGGCGGCAACGCGCTCAGAATGGCCACGCAGATAGGATGTGCGCTCGTCGATTGCCTTGGCGACCATGCGCATTAAATCTGTCAGGGTTGCGTAGTGCTGGCTCGCCTCAGCCTGCTTGTCGAAACAGGTGTTCTGGAGGCTGTGCAGAGCCGCTTGCCATTCCGTCGCAGGCTCCTCGTAGATCGTTCCGCGCAAAAGCGCCGTCTGTCGCTCGGCCTGATGCAGTGATCTCGATTCAATGGCCGTGCTGAGACTGCTGCTCAATCCCGCAATCCTGCGCGAAAGCACTGCGCCAGTCACCGCCGAGAGCACGAGGACCGCGCTCAGAGGATAGAGCAGGCTCCAGCCCAGGTGAGTCGCCAACGCATCGAGCAGAAGCGTTAGAACGCAGGCGCAGCTCATGAGGAGAAAAATGCGCCAGAACACGCGCCGGCGAGTTGAGGATTTGTGCTTCATGAAAGAAAACTTACCGGCGAAATGAAAACCACCCACGGTTAGTCTACTGTCGTGAAAACCGATTGCCTCTCACCCGAAAGTCGTAGAGAGCAACCGAAGGAAGCACCTATTCATCGCGTCCGGGGCGGCTCATCAGCTCCTGAATGGCTTGCACCGGAAGCTTCCCGCCGTGGAGAATGGCGGCCATTTGTTCGGCGATGGGCATCTCCACTCCCTGCCGCTGGGCCAGCCCAAGCGCTGCGCCCGTGGTCCGAACCCCCTCGGCCACCTTGCCGTGCAGCCCGGCCATCGCCTCGGAGAGCGGCCGTCCTTTGCCCAGCTCCTCACCCAGCCACCGGTTGCGTGAAAGCGAGCCGGTACAGGTCAGCACCAGATCGCCCAGTCCGGAAAGGCCTGCCAGCGTCTCGCGCCGCCCCCCGCAGGCCACCGCCAGGCGTGTCACCTCCGCGATGCCGCGGGTAATAAGAGCCGCAGTGCTGTTGTGTCCCAGCCGCAGCCCGGACACGATGCCCGCGGCGATGGCGATCACATTCTTGAGCGCGCCGCCAAGCTCCACTCCCGCCACATCGTCGTTCGTGTAAAGCCGTAGCGTTGCACTGCCGAATTCACCCTGAACGCGCGTCGCAAGGGCCGCGTCTCTGGAAGCAATGGTCACGGCCGTCGGCGATCCCGCGGCGACCTCCTGTGCGAAAGAAGGCCCACTCAGCACTCCGCAGCTCAGATTCAAGTCGTAAGGCTTAAGCACTTCTGAAATCACCTGGCTCGGGCGCAGATAGGTCTGATCTTCAATGCCCTTGGTCGCGCTCACCAGGAGCTGTCCAGAGTTGAGATGCGGCGCGAATAGTTCATAAGTACTGCGAACGTGGTGGGACGGCATCACGCTGACCACAATCTCAGCGGAACGCAAAGCCTCACCCGCGTCGCTGGTGAGTTCGACCTCAGGCGGTATCGGAAATCCCGGCAGGAACGCGGCATTTTCGCCGGATGCCCGAATCGCCATTGCGACTGCCGGCGAATGGGTCCATAAGGTGAGCGAATGACCGCCTCGCCGCGCAAGGCTCAGAGTAATGGCGGTGCCCCAGGCCCCACCGCCCATCACGGCAATCCTGCTCATGCCGTGGTCCCGGTCTTGCCAAAGCGATATTCGGTTCCGCGCAGCAGCCGCCCAATATTCTGGTGATGTTTGACGACCACAATCGTCGGCACAACCACGATCACCGCCAAAATCCACGGACTGTAAGGTGTGTGCGGCAAAAGGATTGCGGAGATGGGAATTGCGATTGCCGCCATGATGGACGCCAGCGATACATAACGTGAAATCGCCAGAACCAGAATAAATGCGCTCAGCGCGACCACGGCGACCCACGGCGCCAATGCCAGAAACACGCCAAACGCCGTTGCCACGCCCTTGCCTCCCTTGAATCCCAGCCACACCGTGTAGATGTGTCCCAGAATGGCACAAAAGGCTCCCAGCGCCGCAGCGCTATCCAGAGGCACTGGCGTCAGCATTGGCCACACCGCAAGATGGCTTGCGACCACGACCGCCACGTATCCCTTGCAGGTATCGAGAAGAAAGGTCAGCGCGCCCAGACCCTTCGCGCCCGACCTGCACCACGTTGGTTGCGCCGATGTTGCCGCTGCCCTGCGAGCGAATGTCTTCCTTTCGAAAGAGCCAGACCAGCAGGTAGCCGAAGGGAATCGAGCCCAGCAGGTACGCTGTCAGAGCAACCAGAAGATAAGTCAGGAAGGGCATTGCGCCTATGAGTCTAGCAGCAGCCTTACATCAGTCGCCTGCGCACCAGGTCCAGTGCCGTCTGGCTCGCATAATGGCGAATGCGGTCGCGGTCACCGCTGAACCTGCGCTCGACCACCTCCGTGCTCTTGCCGTTGCTCACGCTGAGGTACACCAGGCCGACGGGCTTCTCTTCACTCCCGCCCGAGGGCCCGGCAATGCCCGTAACTCCCACGCCCAGGGTCGTATCGCATCGCACGCGAATGCCCTCGGCCAGCGCTGCCGCAACCTCGCGGCTTACGGCGCCGTGCCGCTCGATCAGCGCCGGAGAAACATCCGCGAACTCCGTCTTCAGCTCGTTGCTGTAAACCACCGCGCCGCCGGCAAACGAGCGGGAGCTGCCACTGATGCTCGTCAGGCGCTCCGCCACCATGCCGCCTGTGCAGCTTTCCGCCACGGACAGAGTCGCACCCTGCATTTCCAGGTAGAACAGCACAATCTGCTCGAGCGATTCGCCTTGCGACGAATAGATAAGGTCATCCAGCTCCTCTTCAATCCGGCTGGCCAGCTCGTCCACGCGCGCCTGCGCCTCGGCCAGCGTCGGTTTGCCGCAGAGCAGGTTCAGCTGGATGTCGCCCAGGTGCGCCAGAATCGTCGTCTCGACATCGGCAAACTGGGTGTAGATGGGCGCAATACGTGCATCGGCCGCGGATTCTCCGATCAGCGCTGCCTTGAGCACTCGCGTCGCGATGAAGCGTCGCGGCAGCGCCTCTTTCAGCCGCGGCACGCATTCCTCGTCGAACATCGGCTTCAATTCCGACGGAGGCCCCGGCACCAGCATTACCAGCTTGCGATGTTTGCCGTAGACAACGTCCAGCCACTGTCCCGGCGCAGAGCCTCGCGGATTCGCAAGGATAACCGCGCCATCGAGCACATCGGCCTGCTTTTCGTTATTCCGTGTCATGGTGAGCCGTCGCGCGGCCATCCGCGCATAGAGCTGGGCAATCAGCTCCGGATCGCGGTTGAGACCGATCTGCATCGCCTCCGCCACAGCCTCACGCGTCAGATCGTCTTCGGTGGGGCCCAGGCCCCCCATAATCACAACGACGTCCGTGCGGGCGAGCGCATTGCGTATCGCATCCACCAGGTGCTTTGGACGATCACCCACAATCGTCTTGAACGCCACCGTGACGCCCAGCTGGTTCAGCCGCTCTGTGACAAAAAGGGAATTGGTGTCCTGGCGATAGGGCGACAGTAACTCCGAGCCAATCGCTATGATTTCCGAGTTCATCAAGCCCCGATAGCGCTCACAGGTCTGGCAGGCGCAGCTTCGGACCAGACTGAACGTGAAATGTGCTCTTCAGATCGGAGCATTAAAGGACGCGCCAACCCTCTATCCCCATCGCCAAATGATAAATTGCGTTACTCGTCGCCACGAGCGCATTGCCGCCAGGTATGAAGGTAAAGCCGACCATGCCCGACCCGGCGACAGCAAGCTGGGCCTCATTCGGCTGCGTGATGCGCACGATCCCTCGTTTTCCGCCGAGCGATGCGGCCACATAGACGCTGCCCGCAATGTCGACTGCCAGGCCCTGCGGACGTCCCAGCCCGCGATAGAAGACCGTCGTCGCGCCATCGCGGTCGATAGCATACACATTGTCGTAGCTCGAGGTCGTCGGTCCGGAGACATAAAGCGTGCCGTCAATTCCGAACGCCAGGTGGTATGCGGCTACACTGGGCTCCAGCGTGGCAAAGACAAAAATCTGCCGGTCCGGAGCAATCTTGAAGATAGTCCCGCTGCGGTCGCCGACATACAGATTTCCCTCGGGATCGAAGGCGATCCCTGTTGCTACGCCCATGCCTTCTGCATAGACCGACGCAGCCCCCGCCGGAGTCACGCGATATACCGTGCCCTCATGCCGCGACGAGACGTAGACGTTCCCCTCACCGTCGGTCGCCAGTCCGGTCGCGTTCATGATGCCGCTCACGAAGGGCCGCATCTCGCCGTCGCGTTCGACGCGGAAGACGGAAACCGGAGTCTCCTGCCCGCGCGAGCCCGAGAGCGTCACGTAGATATTCCCCTCGCGGTCGATCGCCGGGTTCGCGACCATGTGGACCCCATTCGCGATCATGCTCCCGACCTTCACTCCCACGCCATTGCTCTGCGCGCCATTCTGCAGAATGCGCAGCGTTCCGCTCTCCGCCTCTTCCGGAACCCGCAGCACCATGCGCTTGCCGCGGCTCAACAATACCGGCGCCGACAGATCGCCCACCATGGCCACCGGCCTGCGGTACGAAATCGGCCCAAGATTTGTCCCCAGCACCTCGATCTCCCCGCCCGGCAGAGCAATATCCGGCAGTATTTCGTCAATGCGAGGCGCGTGGCTTGCTTCAGACTTGATAAGAGGCGTCATACGTCGTCATTCCCGGACCCGTCCGCTACCACCAATGATGCACGATCAGGCCAACCAGCAGCGCATAAATCCCGGCCGCCACGTCATCCATCATGATGCCCAGCCCGCCATGCAGCCTTTCCAGCTGCCGCGCCGGCCAGGGCTTCACAATATCAAACAAACGAAACAGCCCGAAAGCCAGTAGTGCATGCCGGATCTCGACCGGGCAGGCGGCAAGCGCAATCCACTGCCCCGCCACTTCGTCGATTACGACTTGCCCCGGGTCTTCCCGGCCACTCTCGCGCTCTACAATCGAGCCCGCCGGAATCCCGATCAACGTGGCCCCCAGCGCGGCTAGCGCAGTTATCAGGGTCAGCTCCGCACTGCTCAAATGCGCCGCCCGCGCCGCGAAAAACCATATCACCGTCGCTGCGAGAGACGCCCACGTTCCAGGCCCTCCCCCGATGAGCCCGATCCCGAAAAAGGTCCCGATCGCCCACGCCCACCCGGTTTTAGCCTGCCCTGTCTTAACCCGGCCTGTTTTAATTGGACCCGTGTTCATCATCCTCACGGCGCTCGGTTCCCGTATCCAGTCCCTCAAGCACCTCTGGATCGAGCACAGGTGAGGATATCCGATAAGCGCCGCTTGCCCACTTGCCCAGATCGATCAGCCGGCACCGGTCGCTGCAAAACGGAAAATACTCGCCCTGAGCGGTCACCAGCGTCCGGCAGGTCGGGCAGCGCAACACCATCTTTTGTGTTTCCATCCCATTACTCCGCGCTTGCCGAAATCACCCGCGCCACCACATCGTAGTCGTGGGCCTCGGTAATTTCACAGCGATAGAATCGGCCAGCCGTCAGCTCTTCGAAAGGGCCGAAATCGTTAATGTAGACCGTCCCGTCAATCTCCGGCGCGTGAAACTCCGTCCGGCCCTCCCACAACATGGGAGTCTCCTCCGACTCACCCTCCACCAGCACATCCAGCTCCCGGCCTATCCACGCCGCCTTCGCCTGTTTGCTGATGCGCTGCTGAATCTTCATCAGCTCACGCTTGCGCCGTTCGATGGTCCGAGCCGGCACCTTACCCTCCAGCCCAAACGCCCGCGAACCATCCTCATCCGAATAGCCAAACACTCCCAGCCAGTCGAACCTCGCCTCGCGCACAAAATCGCACAGTGTTTTGAAGTCCTCTTCTGTCTCGCCCGGAAAACCCACGATGAACGAGGTCCGCAGCGCAATCCCCGGTGCCGCCGCCCGAACCTTCTCAATCGTCTTCAGGAAGATCTCCGCATTCGCCCCGCGCTTCATGCTCTTCAGCACCGGTCCGGCCGCATGCTGCAGCGGCACATCGAGATACTTGCAGATCTTCGTATGCTTCGCGATCGTCTCCAGCAGCCTTCCCGTAATCTTGTTGGGATACGCATACAGGAACCGCAGCCACACCAGCCCCGGAATCGCCGCCAGCCGATCCAGCAGTTGCGCCAGCCCGTCCTTGAGTCCCAGGTCTTCGCCGTAGCAGGTCGTGTCCTGTCCGATCAGAGTAATCTCGCGCACGCCCTGCGCCACCAGGCTCTCCGCCTCCGCAATCACTGACTCGAACCGCCGCGAGCGGAACTTGCCGCGCAGATTCGGAATCACGCAAAAGCTGCACGGATGATCGCATCCCTCGGCGATCTTGATGTATGCCGAAGCCTTCTTCGTCGCCAGCAATCGCGGGGTGGTGTGGTCGTAGAGATACTGCGGCAGATGCGCCTCGGCCCCGTCCCACTCCGTCCGCGAAAAGCGCCCCTGCGACTCGCGCAGGTCGCCCTCGGCTCTTGCCGCAACCCGCTTGTCGGACGGTGCCCCATTCAAGCCCGGTGTTGGCTTGAGTGGGCGCGGCATGCTGAATGCTGAGCCCTGTGCTCAAAATCCTGAAAGGCGACGGCTCTTGAATTTCAACCCTCGGAGCATCCAGCCCCGCCGCAGCCAGAATCTGCTCCAGCTCGCCCGTCCCAACCACGGCGTCGACTTCAGGAATGTTCTTCCGAATCTCGTCCCGATAGCGCTCCACCAGGCACCCGGCGACAATCAGCCGTCGCGCTTTGCCGGTCACTTTGTGCTGCGCCATTTCCAGAATCGTGTCCACCGATTCCTGCTTGGCCGCGTCGATAAACGAGCAGGTGTTCACAACGAGGATTTCAGCCGCCTCGACATCCGAGGTCATCTCGGCGCCCGCGCGATCGAGCAATCCCATCATCACCTCGCTGTCAACGAGATTTTTAGGACAGCCCAGGCTGACGAACCCGATCTTCGGACGTACCGGGAGGCGCGAAAGGGAATCAGCGGATTTCGGAGAGTCGACGACGGCCGCAACCGTTTCGTCGAGAAGAGATAGAGTCACTCTCCCATTTTACCGGAGAAACCCCGGATTGCCGGGTCTTCTGCAGCGGCTCCGGGTAGCTCTCCGTATTCGCCTGGGCGTGGCTTACTGTTTCGCCAGATCGAGGTCGATCGTCAGGGTGACATCGTCGCCCACAACAGCAGCCGGGACCTTTGCCCCAATGCCGAAGGCGGTTCGCTGGATAGTTGTCGAGCCCGAGAAGCCGGAATGCTGCTTCTTGTCCATTCCCGTCACTGGTCCCGTGGGGCCCTTCACCTCCAGGACAACCGGCTTGGTCACCCCGTGCAAGGTCAGGTTGCCTGAGATCGACAGGCCACCGCCGCTCTTGCGAATACCCGTGCTGACGAAAGTGGCGGTCGGGAACTGCGCCACATCGAAGAAATTCGCACTCTTCAGGTCTGCGTCGCGGCCGGCTACGCCGGTATCTACAGTCGTAACATCGATAGTCACGTTAACAGTGGACTTGGTGATATCGCCTTCGTTCAGGACGACCGTGCCGCCGATATTCCCGAAGTGCCCGCGAACGTTCGATAGGCTCAGGTGCAATATGGAAAAGTCGACTTCGCTATGCGCTTTGTCTGGGACCCAGGTGGAGGTTTGCGCAAGCACCAATGGGGTGGCGAGCGCCAGCGTTCCGAGAAATGATGCCAGGCGTCTGATCATTCAAAATTCCTTTTCAGAGTGGTATGGGAATCAGCGGTGTAACGCAAGGTCCTGCAGTCTGCGTCGATCTCAACGGCAACCCGCCCCTTAGTTATACACGCCGCCTGCTACCGTTTGCCTTCTGTATTCATCCGCAATCTATCGATCGACATTGTCCAACACCCAGATGTTGCCGGACTCCTGCGCCATGGTCAACACGAGCTTGTCCTGGGTGAGCGAAAGCCCTACCGGTGGTATGAACCGGGGAATCATCAATCGCGGGCTATCAAATTTTGTGACCTGAAACGGCTGGCCGACAGGCTTTTCCCGTAGCCGGATCGAAGCGGATGCCCCAGACATTGAAGAAGCCGCCGGGTCCGGAAACGAAATAGATGGTCCGTCCATCGGGAGACCAGCGAGGCTTGTCGTCCCAGTGCCGGCCGTCGGTGATGCGTGTCCACGGACCACCCGACGCGGGTACCACGTAGAGCGTGGACTCCGGGTTCGGTGAGTTTGCGGCGGCCTCGAAGACGATCCATCGATTGTCAGGAGAGATGTGGGGCTGATAGAGCTGATACTCCGGATCGGAAGCAATTTTTTGTGCCACGGTTTCGGCGTGCTGGCGACGAAGGGAACGGAACCAGCCATAGTCCTCTGTCGGTGTTGTACATCAACAGCCACTTGCCGTCCGGAGACCAATCCATCACGATCCCCTGTTCGGTCACACCTGGAGTGGCTCTTCTTCGTGGCTCTGGCTGGACCAGAGCATGAGCTGTCGGTCGTTTGTCCGGAGATTTCCGACGCTCGTAGACAAGATGCGTGCCGTCGGGCGACCACAGCTGAGCACCAACTTGAATAGTCGTCAGCAGAGAACCGGAAACTCGCTGCCATCCACCAGCGACTTCACCCACACTTCGTTTCGGACGTCGCCGAAACCAGGTCCGTAGCTTTCGCCATGGGGAACCACATAGGCGACTTTCGTGCCGTCACGCGACAAGCTCCGGGTCGACTGATGTCCTTCCGGGCGACGTGACCGCATTACCGCTGCCTTTGATCTGGCCAGTTCTGGCGTCGAACGGGAAGAGCCAGGTCTGAATCCGCTGCGACTTCGCCGTGAAGGCCAGCCGCCTGCCATCGGCCGAAACCGCGAGTGCGGCATCGGGTCCGGGGCCGGTGGTCAGGCGATCGATTCGAGTAGCTCGCAGCGTTCCGGGATCGACGGTCAGCTTCCAGATGTTTCTCGCTCCTCTGAAGCCCCGCTCGAAATAGATAGCGTCGCCCGAAGGTGACCAGGCAAAAGGAGTATTCCCCGAGCTGCTAGACCGGCTTTAACGTACCCCGGAAGCCTCTGCGAGTTCTCTCTGGACTGCGGGCGCAATCTCCAGCTCGATTCCGGGACCACCGGCAAGCGGCGACCGTCCAAAAAGCGGGAGTCGGCGAGACGGATCGCCGACCCAGACGGTGATCCTCTTTCCATCCGGATGCCAGGCGGCTGAAGCTCCGCACAGTTTGTTTTGCGCGAGGAACTCGGCCAGCACTTCGCGGGGCGGGCTGCCATCAAGCTGCGCGACGTAGAACCGGTTGGAATAGCCGAATCGCCGTAAAGTGCGTCTGAAACAAGATTTGTGAGCTGTCGGGTGACCACTGAGGATAGTAGCCGAAAGGCGCGATTTTGCGTTCGAGCCCTACACCTCCGAGGGCCGGGGTGACGTAGATTCCGCCGTCGCCTTCCTCGGAACGATAGGCGATGTATTTGCCGTCAGGAGACCAGTCCGGCTGCCAGTTCTGGCCGGGACCTTTTGTGATCTGAATGGGATCGCCGCCGCTGATCTGCTGCACCCAGATGTCGAATTTTCCGCCGCGGTCGGAACTGTAGGCGATGTAGCGGCCGTCGGGAGACCAGGTGGCTCCGGTTTGCAGGCCGTCGTCGAAGGTCAGGCGGGTAAGGGAGCGCTGGACGGGCGATGCCGGAGCATTGGGACGCCATCTTTTATAAACAAACCATCCCGCAACGGCCAGGAGAAGGCACGTGGCAAATGCAATACCTGTTCTGACCGTGCGCTTCTTTCGGGGCGGCACAACATCGCTTACCGGAGCATCACTTACCCTGAGTTTTCGCTCGCTACCTGACCTTCCTATTGCCTCAACTGGAGCGATAAAGCGATAGCCTCGCTTTGGAATGGTCTCGATATACAAGAGGCGCGTCGGCTGAGTCGCCCAGGGTTTCGCGCAGTTTCATCACCGCCGTGTTCAGGCTGTGGTCGAAGTCTACGAAGGTATCGGAAGGCCATAAGACCCGCGCGCAGGTCTTCGCGGGTGACGAGCTCACCGGCATGCTCGAGAAGAAAAACCAGAATGTTGAACGATTGCTCTCGTATCTTGACCGGCGTGCCACTGCGGCGCAATTCCATAGCGCGCGCGTCGACTTCAAAGACGCCGAAACGCCAGGCTTGCCCGCTGTTCGCCCGGGTTTCCACGATCTCACCCCCGTGAGATGCCCTTGCCGAGGAGTCTAGCACGACCTTCGCCGCGCCCTTATCCCGCCAGGGTGCCGGAAGTGCAGTATCCGGACACCATGATCGTGCGCACCATCAGGAGTCACGGCCATTTCCGCTGGAACCAGCAAGATGTCTTTCTTTCTGAGGTGTTGTGGGGCGAGCCAGTGGGACTGCTGCCCGTCGAGGATGAAACCTATACCGTCCACTTCGCGCACCTGCCCCTGGCCCGTTTCGACGGCCGAACCTGTAAACTGTCCCCGCTGCCCAAAAGCAGCCCGGCAAAAAACAAAAACCTTTCTGATAAGGAAAAACTGTCAGATATGTGCCCGGTCTAAAATGTCAGCGATCTCCCCGGCCGTTCAACCCAGCCGAGTCAACGTTACCTCAAAACGCTCGCCACAGTCTTGCTAAACTATGAGACTGAATGAGCACCGCGATCAGCCTTCCTCCCGACATTCTCGCCAAGTACGAACCCGTCATCGGACTCGAAGTCCACGTCCAGCTCCTCACCGAGACCAAGACCTTCTGCGGCTGCGCCAACCGCTTCGGCGCCGAGCCCAACACCAACGTCTGCCCCGTCTGCCTCGGCCTGCCCGGAGCCCTGCCCGTCCTCAACGAGCAGGCCGTCGAGTTCGCCATCCTGGCCTCGCTCGCCCTCAACTGCCAGGTCCGCGAACGCTCCATCTTCGCCCGCAAAAACTACTTCTATCCCGATCTGCCCAAGGGCTACCAGATCTCGCCAGTTCGACAAGCCCCTCGCCGAGCACGGCTGTATCGAAGTCCCCGACGCGCCGAACGGCAACACAAGCGCATCGGCATCACCCGCCTGCACATGGAAGAGGACGCCGGCAAGAGCCTCCACGACGGCTTCGCCGACTCCGCCACGCGCACCTACGTCGACCTCAACCGCTGCGGCACGCCGCTGGTCGAGATCGTCTCCGAGCCCGACATCCGCACCCCCGACGAGGCCTACGAGTACCTCACCCGCCTCAAGGAGATCCTCCTCTACACCGGCGTCTCCGACTGCAACATGGAAGAAGGCTCGCTCCGCTGCGACGCCAACGTCTCCGTCCGTCCCCGCGGCCAGGAGAAGTTCGGCACCAAGGTCGAGGTCAAAAACGTCAACTCCTTCCGCTTCGTCCGCGCCGCCCTCGAGTACGAGATCGAGCGCCAGATCGAGGTCATCGAGTCCGGCGGCCGCGTCGTCCAGGAGACGCGCCTCTGGAACGCCGGCGAAGGCCGCACCTACTCCATGCGCTCCAAGGAGCAGGCCCACGACTACCGCTACTTCCCCGAGCCCGACCTGCCGCCGCTCATCGTCGATCGCCGGCCTGCCAGGCCGAAGTCGCGCGCCACGCTGCCCGAGCTGCCCGAGGCCCGCCGCGCCCGCATGATCGCCGAATACGGCACTCAGCGACCAGGACGCCGCCACCCTCACCGCCACCCGCGCCTTCGCCGACCTGTTCGAGACCGCCGCCGAAGCTGCCAAGAACCCCCGCCGCGTCGCCAACCTCGTCATCAGCGAGCTCACCGGCCGCCTCAAGGCCGCCGGCCTGGAGCTGGAGCAGTCGCCCATCTCCATGGCCGGCGTCGTCCTGGCCGCCGACCTCGCCGAAGACGGCAAGCTCATCAGCTCCAAACAGCTCAAGCAGCTCCTCGACACCGCCTTCGAAACAGAGCGAGGACTTCCCCGTCGTCTACGAGCGCGAAAAGCCGCAGCAGATCACCGACACCTCCGCGATCGAAAAGATGATCGACGAGGTCATCGCCGCCAACCCCAAGCAGGTCGAGCAGTACCGCGGCGGCAAGAAGACCATCGCCGCCTTCTTCGTCGGCCAGGTCATGAAGCTCTCCAAGGGCCAGGCCAACCCCGCCCTGCTCAACGAACTCGTCACCCGCAGGCTCGACGGCTAGTATCCATGCCTAGGATTCCTCCGTGTCCTCTGTGATCTCTGTGGTGATTGCGTCCTTTGCGCCTTAGCGGTGAAAATCATCACCTGGATTTGGCAGTACTCGTCGGAGAAAGCCCCATTTATCTTTTCTTTAGGAATCGCCATTTATAGTGGTTCACGTCGCGGTATTTCCACGCGCTCAGAGACCGCATGAAAGTTGCTGACCTGCTCTTCGGAAAGCCGCTCGCAACCAGCGAAGAGCGCGGGGAACAGGTCGGCCCTGTCGCCGGCATTCCGATCTTCGGCCTCGACGCGCTCAGTTCCGCAGCCTACGGTCCTGAAGCCGCGCTGACGCTGCTCATTCCGCTTGGACTTCTCGGCGTCCACCTCATCGTTCCCATCACCACAGCCATCATCATCCTGTTGGTGATCGTTTATTTCTCCTACCGCCAGACGATCGAAGCCTACCCGCAGGGCGGCGGCTCTTACACCGTCGCCACTGAAAACCTCGGCAAAGGCCCCGGGCTTCTCGCAGCTGCTGCGCTGATGATCGACTATATCCTCACCGCAGCCGTCGGCATCTCCGCTGGAGTAGGCGCCCTCATCTCCGCCGTTCCCAGTCTGCAGAAACACACCCTGCTGATCTGTCTCGCGATTCTGCTCATCCTCACGATCATCAACCTGCGCGGCGTCCACGACACCGGCGTCGCCTTCATGATCCCGACGTATCTCTTCCTGGGCACGCTGCTCATCGTGATTCTCGTCGGCCTCTTCCACACTCTCGCCAGCGGGGGACATCCCACGCCCGTCGTCGCCCCACCGAAGCTGCCGCCAGCAGTGGCAGCACTTTCTCTGTGGCTCATCCTCAAAGTCTTCGCCAGCGGCTGCACCGCCATGACCGGAGTCGAAGCCGTCTCCAACGGCGTCAAAGCCTTCAGCGAGCCAACTACAAAGAACGCCAAGCTGACCCTCACCATCATCATCGCGCTGCTGATCATCCTACTCGCTGGCATCGCGTTCCTCTGCCGCTGGTACGGAATCGGAGCGACCAACCCCGAAGGCCCCGGCTACCAGAGCGTGCTCTCGCAGCTGACCGCGGCCGTCATGGGGAACGGCGTCTTCTACTGGATCACCATCGCCTCGATCCTCCTTGTGCTCTCGCTCTCCGCTAACACCGCCTTCGCCGACTTTCCCCGCCTCACCCGAGCCATCGCGCTCCATGACTACCTGCCCCACGTCTTCCTGGTGCGCGGTCGCCGCCTCCTGTTCTCGCACGGCATCGCCGCGCTGGTCACCTTTACCGGCTTGCTTCTCATCCTCTTCGGAGGCGTAACCGACCGCCTCATCCCCCTCTACGCCATCGGAGCCTTCCTCGCCTTCACCCTCTCGCAGGCTGGCATGGTCGTGCATTGGGCCCGAAGCAAAGGCCCCGCTTGGCGAACGCGCGCTCTGGTGAATGGCATTGGAGCCATCGCTACGGGCGTCACCCTCCTCGTCGTCCTGGTCGCAAAGTTCCTCGACGGCGCATGGATAACCGCCCTCCTTGTGCCGTTCATGATCTTCGCCATGACCATCGTGAAGCGGCATTATGTGCGCACCGCGAAAGAAACCGCGAACCCCGCCCCGCTGCGCATGGATGGCATCAAGCCGCCCATCGTGATCATCCCACTCGATCGCTGGAGCAGGCTTACGGAGAAGGCTCTGAGGTTCGCTCTCAGCATGTCACCGGAGATCATTGCCGTTCACGTTGACAGCGGCCACGATGAGGAAAGTATCTGCGACGAATGGGAGCATAAGGTGGCCGAGCCTTTGCGCAGCAGCGGGCTGAACGTTCCCCGGCTCGTCAATCTCACGTCACCTTACCGCTTCATCGTCGCTCCCGTGGTCGACTTCGTTCTCGAGCAGGAGAAGGCCAACGAGAACCGGCAAATCGCCGTGCTGGTGCCCGAGCTGGTTGTCAAGCACTGGTGGGAGAATCTCCTTCACAACCAGCGCGCCAACCTGCTCAAGCTGATGCTGCTCGTCAAAGGCAGTCAACGAATCCTCGTCATCAACATCCCCTGGTACCTTCACAGGAATTGATCACGGTTGAATTTTGTTGTCATCCTGAGCGAAGGTGCCCCATTCAAGCCCGGTTTTGGCTTGAGTGGGCTAGCATTCTTCTTCGCGATTCGCCCGCCTTCGCGTATGCTGCCCTCTAAATGTCCGCCGCTGTCCCGCCGCCCTGTCCTCGAGACCCCGCCGCTCCACCGCCACTCGGCCTGAAGCGCGCTCTGCGCTTTCGCGATCTCACGCTCTTCTACATCGTCAGCGGACTCAGCGTGCGCTGGGTGGCCACCGCTGCCGCTGCCGGCCCCAGCACGCTGGTC
Source organism: uncultured Acidobacteriota bacterium (assembly GCA_963735555.1). Lineage (GTDB taxonomy): Bacteria > Acidobacteriota > Terriglobia > Terriglobales > Acidobacteriaceae > Silvibacterium. Next base: position 3,740 of record CAVTLP010000025.1, on the reverse strand, counting down.
GTCTGGATGCTGGCGCTATGCGGATTCTTCATCCCTCTCGCCGCCTCCGTCCTCGAGCTCTCCTCGCGCTACCCCGCCGAAGGCGGTCTCTATGTCTGGACCCGCGAAGCCTACGGAGACTTCTCCGGCTTCATCGCGGCGTGGACGTACCAGATGAGCAACCTGCCCTATTTTCCCGGTGTTCTGTACTTCGGAGCGGGATCGGTTTTGTTCGCTTTCGGAGCCCGCGGCCAGCATCTTTCCGGAGACAGCCGCTATTTCCTCATCTTTGCGCTGGGATGGCTCGGCTTCATCACGCTGATGAACATCCTCGGGGTGAACGCGGGCAAATGGCTGAACAACGTGAGTGCCTTCGGCGGCATCCTGCCCATCTCGCTGCTGATCGTGCTGGCCGTCATCTCGGCAAAGCACTATGGCTCGGCGACCAGCTTCGCCTTCCACGAACTCATCCCGCGCCCCAGCCTGAAGAACGCGATCTTCTGGTCGACGATCTTCTTCGCCTTCGGAGGCTGCGAGGCGGGTTCCTTCATGGGCGAGGAGATTGAGAATCCCCGCCGTACCATTCCGCGAGCTTTGTTGACCGGCGGAACCCTCTTTGCCGCGGCCTACATTGCCGGGACGGCAGCGCTCCTCGTGGCACTTCCTTCGAGCGCCGTCGATGGCGTGGACGGATTCATGCGCGGCATGATGACCCTCTGCACGCGTCTCAACCTTGCATGGCTGGCTGCTCCCGTGGCCTTGCTCCTGGGGTTGAACGCGGTAGGCGGAGCCGCCGCCTATCTGTCCTCAACCTCGCGCCTGCCATTTGTAGCTGGCATTGACTGTTATTTCCCGCCCATCTTCGGCCACATCCATCCGCGCTTCAAAACACCATGGATCGCGATTGGCGCCTACGGGCTCGCGGGCATGGTTGTCGCCCTTCTCAGCCAGGCTGGCACATCCGTGCGCGGAGCCTATGACGTTCTGGTCAGCATGTCGATCATCGCCTATTTCATTCCGTATCTGTTTCTCTTTGCCTCGATGATCCGCCTCCAAAGCCCAGACAAAATTCGTACCGGTAGCGGGTCAGTTTCGAAAGGGACGGGCTTTAGCCCGTCCATAAACACTGACCCAAATACAGGGGCTTTAGCCCCTGAGGACGATATCATTCGCGTCCCCGGAGGCCGTCCCGTAGCCACTGCGCTCGCCGTCATCGGACTCCTCAGCACCGCCCTCACCATCGTCCTCTCCGTCATCCCCGGAGACGACGAGCCGCACAAACTCCTCGCCGTCGCCAAGGTGCTGATCTCGACCGCCGTCCTGATCGGAATCGGCGTCGCCATCTTCATCCGCGCCGAGCGAAGGCGAAGACGAACGGCGCCACATCGACCAATTTCCGAGTCCGAAGGACGAAACAATCTCTAGCCCGGCACGGCAGGTGGAGCGGATTGGCTGCCCCAGTTACTTCGGGCGCGTTCTAGTCCCGAAGGAACGAAACAATCTCTAGCCCGGCACGGCAGCTGCCGGAAGATGATTGGCTTCCCCAGGTTACCGAGGGCACGTTCTAGTTCCGAAGGAACGAAACAATCTCTAGCCCGGCACGGCAGCTGCCGGAAGATGATTGGCTGCCCCTAGGTTACCTGAGGGCACGTTCTAGTTCCGAAGGAACGAAACACTCTCTAGCCCCGCAAAGCAGCTGCCGGAAGATGATTGGCTGCACCAGGTTACCTGGGGCACGTTCTAGTTCCGAAGGAACGAAACAATCTCTAGCCCGGCACGGCAGTGCCGGGTAGGATCAGGTTTGTAGACCGAGTCCCGCAGGGACGACACAAATGCCCAGTTCGTATGTCAGCAATCACGTCCATATTGTTTTCAGCACCAAAAACCGCCTGAAGATAATCCGTGAGGAGCTCCAACCTGAGCTATGGGCATACATGGCGGGAATTGCAAAAAACCATGGCATGAACGCGCTTGCCATCGGTGGAATCGCGGACCATGCTCACGCACTTCTCAATCTCGGTTCGACCCTCGGCATTGCGAAGGCTGCCCAGGTACTAAAGGCAAATTCATCCCGATGGATGAACGAGCACCCCGGAACAAGGTTTGAATGGCAGGAGGGATACTTCGCGTGCAGCGTCAGCCAGTCGCAGGTCGCGACAATTCGGCGGTACATCGCGAATCAGAAGGACCACCATAGGAGGATGGATTCGATGCAGGAGTTTGACCTGCTTCTGAAAAAGCACGGCCTCCAGGAATCGTGTTGATGTGGGCAATTAGTTTTCCTCACCCTCTTCGGCACAGATGAACAATTGTCATCCCGACCGAAGCGTCCGAAGGACGCGCAGCGAATCGCCCGCAAATAGTCGAGTCCGAAGGGCGCGCGGCGGAGGGGTCTGTGGTTAATCCGAGTCCATAGGACGAAACAATCTTTAGCCCGGCACGGCAGTGCCGGGAAAGAGAACAGGAACTCGCGAGTCCCGTTAGGGACGCCACATGAATTTGCCCTCACGGTGCCACCCGAGACGCGCTCCTGCAAATAGCCGAGTCCGAAGGACGAAACAAGCTCTAGCCCGGCACGGCGCAGTGCCGGGAAGAGCAAAGGTTTATCGCCGAGTCCCGAAGGGACGAAACAATCTCTAGCCCGGCACGGCGGTGCCGGGAAAGAGAACAGACATTCGCGAGTCCCGTCAGGGACGCCACATCAATTTCCTGTCAAAACTCACTCGCGAGCGCGGCAAATTTCCGAGTCCGAAGGACGAAACAATCTCTAGCCCGGCACGGCAGTGCCGGGAAGGAAAACACAAAACATTGCGAGTCCCGTCAGGGACGGTACATCAATTTGCTCTCATCCCGAGCGAAGCGTCCGAAGGACTCGGAGCGAGCCGCCCGCAAATTTCCGAGTCCGAAGGACGCGCAACTGAAGGCCTGTGGTTATCCGAGTCCGGAGGACGAAACAACTGTAGCCCGGCACGGCAGTGCCGGGTTAGAGAACAGGAACTCGCGAGTCCCGTTAGGGACGCCACATGAATTTCCACACAAAACTCACCCGAGAGCGCCGGCAAATAGCTGAGTCCCGTAGGGACGAAACAATCTCTAGCCCGGCATGGAAGTGCCGGGTAGGATTGCCTTTTCTTGGCCGACAATTTCCCCCAATCCAGTAAAATAGAAGTAGAGACCAAAGAAGCCCGCCCGGCGGGCTTTTTCATTGTTCAGGAGCCAATCATGCTACCGTCCGCCGTTCACCGAAATCCTGCCTACCTGCTCCCGATGCCGGCAACTCCCAGCAGCAGAATCGGTTACAGGTTGCTCCAATGAAATGAAACGGTTACGGGATTCGTCCCGCTTCGGCCTCTGTAAGTCCAGCCGGAACAAACGGTTACGAGACTTCCTCAATGGAATGAAACGGTTACAAACCTGCCCGAATAAGTAACCTGGAATGAAACGGTTACAAAAGTGAATAAAATCGGGGGGAGGGGGTACCCCCCTCCTATGGCACCCGGTCCAGCCGCAACGCCGTCGCCTGAAAGTCGCCCTTTAACTCAAGTTCGATACCGCCATTCATCCAGTATTCGCCGCTCGCAGTTTCAGGCAGATTGCCGCCAGGCTTCTCGGTGATCCAGTGGAGCCGATACTGCGCCTTCGGATCGAGACCGCGCAGATAAACACGCGGGTAGGCGTACCCGAACTGGCTCGAGTGCAGGAGCGCAAAGACGGCGGCCTGACTCCTAGCAATACGTAACTAGTCCAGGCAAACAAAAACA
>CAVTLP010000024.1:0-57615 GCA_963735555.1 uncultured Acidobacteriota bacterium | reverse complement strand
TCCCCGTCACCCCCTGCCGAGTCGCCGACACGCGCAACGCAACCGGTCCCTTCGGTGGCCCGGAACTCGCCGCGAAGACCACTCGTGAATTCGATATCCCGCAAAGCGCCTGCAGCATCCCATCGACCGCTGTGGCCTACTCGCTCAACGTCACCGTCGTCCCGAACGGCTTCCTGAATTACCTCACCCTGTGGCCCTCCGGCCAGCCGCTGCCCAACGTCTCGACGCTGAACTCCGACGGCCGCATCAAGGCCAATGCCGCCATCACGCCCGCCGGCGCCAACGGCGGAGTCAGCGTCTACGTCAGCGACCCGACCCAGGTGATCCTGGACATCGACGGCTACTTCGTGCCCGCAGGAACGACTTCGGCGCTGGCCTTCTATCCGCTCACGCCCTGCCGCATCGCCGACACCCGCAACGCCGACGGCTCACTGGGAGGCCCGTACCTTTCAGGCAAGACCAGCCGCGCCTTCCCGGTGCAATCCAGCACGTGCAAGATTCCTTCCACGGCGCAGGCCTACTCGCTCAACGTGACCGCCATTCCGCACAGCACGCTGAACTACCTGACCGTCTGGCCAACGGGAAAGACGCTGCCCAATGCGTCGACCCTGAACTCTTCCACCGGAACGGTGACGGCGAATGCGGCCATCGTGCCGGCGGGCACCGGCGGAGACGTCTCCGTCTTCGTGTATGACGACGCAGACGTGATCCTGGACATCGACGGCTACTTCGCGCCTCCGGCAACCGGTGGATTGTCGCTCTACACGGTCACGCCCTGCCGGGTCATCGACACGCGCACCAGTCCCGGAGCTTTCACCGGAACACTGCCGGTCAATGTGGAGACGAGCGTCTGCGCGCCGTCTTCGACAGCTCAGGGGTACGTGCTGAACGCAACGGTAGTGCCTCCGGGCCCGCTCAACTACCTGACCCTGTGGCCTGATGGAGAAACGCTCCCCAACGTCTCGACCTTGAACGCCGACGACGGAGCGATCACCTCCAACATGGCCATCGTGCCCACCAACAACGGCAAGATCGACGCCTACGCCTACAACCTCACCAACCTCATCCTCGACATCTCCAGCTACTTCGCCCCGTGACGAAGCTGCTAAGTCCGAGAGGGCGGACCCTGAACGAGCAATAGTGCATTTCAATCTCACTTCTTCGTCGAAATCTGGAGTGCCCAATTCAATTTGCCCAGCGAACCTAAACCCTCCACCCCCCTTCCACGCGGGATTGAATCTTCGAAGGGAATCGAGACGCTCATTTTCGGAAGTGGGTTTGGGTACCGGGATATGTATCGAAAACCGCTCCAGGACGAGGTTCACATAACGTTCGGCGAGCCGCCACCGTAAAGCCTGGACGAAGACAAAGCGCCCCTGCGCCGCTCGAGGATTAGCTTAACGACGCTTGCGGGGGATGGCCACCCCTCCAGGGAGGCCTCCGCTCGCTCGTAGGCCTTGGCCAACTGGTCCGCTGAGAACCGGTCGAGCAGCTGCGAATAGATCAGCAATAGTTGTGGGTTTACTTCCCGGTCTAGGGTCACCATCAGCCGGCTTGTCGCTCGGACTATCCGGTGCGGGCAGGGGTAGGTGGTTCATCTGGAAAAGCTCGGCTGTACGGCGTCGAGATCACGCTCGGTGCGTCCACTGCTGCTGTTACGTTTGGCCCCTGTGTTACGAGCTGCCTTTCCTCCTTTTGCTCGTGTAGCCGAGCGGTCCCATAAGCGCCGGTCCTCGTCGTACACCCGGTCCTCGAAGAACTTCGCCGGGGTCTTCACGTACTGCTGCTCCTCCGCGTCCCACGTCGCCGTGAGTTCGTAATACTTTAACGCCCGGCCCATGAGCCAGGTAGCCGCGAGGCCTGCATCACCCTCATGCCTGCCGAGGATCAACTGCACCGCTTCGAGGAAGGGCCGCTCAATGGTGATTGGTGAGTGCTTCTCAGGGCTGGCGGTGACGATCAGCTTGAGAGCTTGCTCCAAAGTGAACCCGAGGGGAGCGGTAGGGTGAACCTGAATAGGTTTGAGTACCGGAACCTCTGGAGGAAACCGCTCCGAAAAGGCACTAATGTCCCTTTCGACGTGCCACTTTATTTCAGCTTCCCGCGCCCGCGCAATCCTCCTCCTGAGTGAGTTCTTCAAGATGGGCCGGCCGCTACCGTCAAGCCTGGACGGAGAGAAAAGCGACCCCCCCGGGTTGCCCTCGAAATTAGCAATGAATAAGTCCCCATCCCCGTCAGGTATTGGCCTCTCACCGGCAGCCGCTAGACTGGCATAGGGGGCGGCTTCATTAAAGACCTCAGCTACGCCCCCTTTATATTCCACGGAGCGCTTGGTTCTATTGAAGATCTGCCGATTCAGCTCATAGACCGTGTGGTGACCGCGACCGCGACCAGCTTCCACCGAAATTGCTCCCGAGCAAGTCAGTTTTTTGAGGACACGACTTGTCTGCTTCTCCGACAAGCGCGATAGGAGAGCCAAAGCAGGTACGCTGATCGTCGATACCACCCCGTTGTCATCTGCGTGCCATGCCAGGGCACTAAGAACGATCAACTCCGCTCCGGAGTGGGTGTGGGTCGAAAAGATGATCCGTTGCGCCATCAAAGAACTCATGAATCCTCCCATTGTCCTGGCTGGGCTCAGCGGCAAGCCGCTGACTCGGTCGCGGACCACAAAGCACCGTACCCTCGAAGCCCTGGTTAATGCGCGCCGGTGCCACGTCCACGACTCGGATTTCGGTCCTGCTATCAAGAGTCATTCCGCCTCTGCCGGCATCTACGTGTCGGGATAATACCGTCTGATGTAAGTGAGATCACGCCACAGAACCACCAGCTTGCCGTGCTCAGTGCGGCTAACGAGTCGGCTTCCTCGACCAAACGGGGAGTGGGGGCAAAGATGGTGGTCTGCTCGCTCATTGCAAAGCCTGCTTCGGATCGTCGAGAGCCACAACGCAGCCACAGGCGGCCAGACGTTCAATGAGAGTTGACAACGACCAATTTCCTGACTGCCAAGATTGACCGCTCAAGCGTGCGGATAGCTGCAGCAGCGTCGTGGCGATGAATTTCTCCGCGTGGGTGACGGTCGAACACCGCGACAACTTAATCGGCGCAGACTTTGGTTCCCAGCGGATGAGCCGCACACCGGAAGGCAATGCTGGCATGTTTCCTGGCAGTGCTGGCATCGGCTCCGCTCTTGCCGGGTCGGGGTCTGGCTCGCTGTCGCTGCGAGTCTGAAGCAAGTTGATAATTTCCCTCTTATGCTGGCGTAGTGATTCCATTACTGGCTCGGCAGCCTTCCCTGGAACAATCCCAAGGCGATCACCGTCGATCTTGAATCGCCCACCAGCCGATTCGACAATCTGAACGAGTTCTGCCGCCGTGCTGCTCACAGCCACACCTCCGATTCGCTGTTTTCGCCAACCAGTTGGTCGTCCTCAAGGCGCTCGACCTCTACGTGAGCAAGTTGGGCTGCGCCCCTCAATTCGTGTGACGGATGTGACGGGTCGTCTGGTTTGGGACCTATGCCCTGTGCATGGTCAGCATGGTCTGCATAGTCTTTCCGTCCGTTCTCGCGTATTGGTATTTTTCCCCTCTCGCCTGGAATACCGTGCTGACCATGCGACCATGCAGCAGAATTGACCGTTTCGATGTAGTAGCGCCGCTTGTGGCCGCTGCCATCAATGACGAACCGGCGCTGTTCAACAAGCCTGTGGTCGTAGCGGCCAAGTAAACGCCCAAATGTCGACCGACTTGCTTTTGTTATTTCCGGTTCACCTAAAAGTCCAATAAATGCTTCGTTTTCCCGGCACAACTCAACGATCTCCGGGAAGGTATATTCCTTGCCCGACTGCATCGCCGCGACTAGCATTCGCATCGACTCGCCATCCTCGTCGGCAGCGAGAGCGACGTTGGCGGTGTCGAGTGGACACGCCCAATCAGCAGCTTCGACCACGCCACCGACAACCTTTGCCCACGCAGGAAACGCCGAATGCGATCTGCTTGGCTGCGGTCTGCCCTTCGCGTCCCAGTTGCGGACCAGCGACCAACATGCAGCTAGAATCTCCGGGCGCATCGAAACCAACGCGGATTCGTCGAGCGGACGACGAAATTGACGATCCTCCGCGCGCTCAACCTCAAGGTGCAGCTCTATGACTAAGCTGCGACGGCGCATGTCCGGGCTAATGGTTGCGCCATTCGCAGTCACAAACACCGTGGCATAATTCGGGCCGGTGACCGTTTGGTTTGCGCACAGCAGGCGGTCGCTCCATGTCGGCGACGAGAGGAACGCCTCCAGTGGAGGCGATGACAGGCGCGACTTTTGGTTGTCGAAAAGTAAAACCAACCGGGCTTCCCTCATGGCGGCGGTCAAAATCTTGCGCATTTCGGCGTCCTCGCCGGATGCCACTCCTGTTGGCAATCGGCCAAGTACCGAGACCACTGCGCAGGAGACTAGAGTCGTGGCTCCGGCACCTTCGGCGTTCTTGGTCACGATGAAGCAAGGGCGCAGGGAGCCTTCAGCTAAGAGATGATTTGCGAATAAGCCCACTAGGGCGGCGACGGCGACCGCCTTGCTTCGATTACGATCCGCGAAAAGGAACTCACCGAACAAATCGTCGACTCTTTCGACGGCGACGCTGAGCGGCATGTCTTCCCGGTAGTTCACTGTACTGACCGTCATGGTTTGTGATTCGACGTCGTAGCCTTCCGGCAGCAGTTCGAGTGTGCCATCGGCCCTGAATATCGGGAGCCTGCACGAGTTGAGACGCCGCACTCGCCGCAATTTCTCCATGAATTGCGGCGATGCCATGATGCCGCGTGCCTCGTCGTCCCGCATGGTAGTGTTCACGTCGAAGCTGCCGTTTTTTCCCTTGCGATAGCAGATGACGTGTCGCTCTATGAAAGTTCTAAAAGTCTGGGCAGAGACGGGTCGCAACTCGCCGTTATCTAAGGTCACAATTTCATCATTGCGGAGAAACAGAGCTTGATCGGCGAATTGTTTGCCAAGTGCGGCAGCGGTTTCTGACAAGAGCAAGTTGTCACCCGGCAGGCGCACCTTCGGGCGTGGGTCGTCAAGTACGGCCTGCATCTCGTCACGAATCTCGCTGCGGCCTTTTCGGTTTGTTGGTTCTGAAGTTTTAGGTGGGCGCGCTGCGACGAAGACTTGACTCATGGCCTCGTCGCCACGGACAGCAACGTAATCATCGGGGCCGTTCACGTCAGGCGTGATGGGAAGGTCACAAATCAGAACTTCGCATTGGCGCTTTTCCAGCTCAGTGACCAGACGAGACCGTGCGGCTTTGACTTTCGGGTTCGTAGCCACGTTGGCATCGAGCAACACGAAGACCTTGCGGCCATCGCAGTAGCTCAAATCCGGCAGCGGCGCGTTGTGCTCGTCATCGGTCCTGCCAGACTTTCCAAGCCAGCTCCAGCATCCACCCAACCCCAGCGGCAGCAGATTCATTCCCGTCCGCTCAGCCCAAGCAGTAAGCGCGAGCACCGATTTCTCGGCCTCGACCAACGCAATAGGGCAGCTCTCGTCTTCGAGTTTTTCAGCCGCGCCGGGTGGAAAATACAAATGTCTTCGGTCGCCCCACGCCGTAAAGTATTTGTTTTGCTGCTTTCCGTCCTCATCCACTTCGGGATTGTCGCGCCGGATGCGACACGTGGTCCTGCATCCGGTAACAGGCGAGAAATAGGGAAAACATATTCCCTGCATGTCCATCGTCATCGAGCTTTTTATTCCGAAGACCTCACGCGCCTCAGAATCACTTACACGCTGGACGTGAGCCTCCGCGAGCAATTCTTCAGGAATGCCCAGACTCGCGAAGGTAGCCAGGTCCCTAGCCGTCAAGCGATGGGCTGGCGAGGAGCCATTGAGGGTTTGGGCAGCGGCACTCATTTGGAACCGCCGTTAGCACGGCCAGCCTCCACAGCCTGGCGTGCGGGTACAGTCTCGGGGTGTCTGCGGCGGCTAGACTGAATGCGGGCTTTGATCCAGTCGTCAATCTCGCTTTCGACCCACGCTACCGACCGGGCGCCAATGTTGATGGGCGCTGGAAACGAACCTTCTTTGATGCTCTGATAAATCCATGCTTTGGATTTAGGGACGCGTTGAAGAAGTTTGGGTAAGCGGATCAAGCTGAGTCCGTTCGGAGTTGGTTCCGGTTCGCTTGATGCGGCTGACGTACGCGTGCTTACGGGAAGCAGTGCCATGAGCGTCTCCTGTCCCCAGGGGCTCGATGGCTCTCAAATAGAGGGGAAGTATTTTGCAGTATTTTAGAACGCCGAGTCCAGCACAAGCGTTCTAACGCTAGATTAGTTTCTTAGGCGGTACTCAGCTCAGTTAATGCCAGAGCTTCAATTCTGTCTCCGGTGCGTGTGCCAGAGCGGCTAAATGGCGAGGCGGGAGTATCAGGTGAGGGATAAGAAAGGTGAGCGGTTCATCGCCAAGGGGATAAAACCCGATTCAACAGCAAAAGTGATCTCCAAGAACCCGCATTCATTTGGGTAGTGCTAAAATTTTTCGCTTGGGGGCAACTCTGGGGGCAACTTGCGCAGCGATCGGATGGATTGTGCTGTGACATAAATAGCTTATAGGCGCCATTCGGTAGATGTCTCGCCTACCATTCATTGAACAACCCGCATTGGTTTTGCTGCGTTGCTTATTCGGTCGGGGAGGCAGCACCCCACCCCAGCGCCTTTGCGAGGAGCGCCCCATCAACTTTCCAACTGCCCCCGAATACGGGGCGCGGAGCGGAATAGTAAACCACGTTGACGTCGGCTCCTCATCATCCCTAGCGGAGTGGACACTCATGACTCCGAATAACGCCTTGACGTAAATTGTAGGGAAACGGCTAACCAGCGGACTTGCGTCCTTCGGAACAATGACGCATCAAAGATGCATAAAGGAGATCGGGATGGAACGACGTAGTTTTCTAAAGCAGGCTGCCGCGGCGGCGGCACTCGCCGGACTAAAGAGTGCCACGGGTCAAAATGTTAGCGCAGGTTCGGTTCTGCAGGGGGCGGCGGCGCAGACTCCTTTGCCGATTGTGACCACGGTGAATGGGATTGGGCGACGAAAACTGGGGCGCGCGGATGCCGAGGTTTCGATCATCGGCATTGGCGGCTACCATCTCGGCCTGTCGAGTGTTTCCGAGCAGGACGCAATTCGCATCGTCAGAAAAGGACTCGATGAGGGTATCAACTTTCTGGATAACTGCTGGGACTATAACGGCGGCGTGAGCGAAGAACGCATGGGCAAGGCGCTGCAGGATGGCTATCGCCAAAAGGCTTTTCTGATGACGAAGATCGACGGGCGTACAGGTGCAGCGGCGCGGAGGCAGCTGGAGCAGTCTTTTGGGCGGCTCAAGACGGACCACATCGACCTGGTGCAGATCCATGAAGTGATTCGCATGGGCGACCCCGAGCAGGCCTTCCAGCCCGGCAACGTGGTGGAAGTGCTGAAGCAGGCGCAGAAAGAAGGCAAGATCCGGTTCATCGGGTTTACTGGACACAAGAGCCCGGAGATGCACCTGCACATGATCGAAACAGCCGACAAGCACGGATTCACATTTGACACGGTACAGATGCCAGTTAACGCACTCGACGAACACTATGACAGTTTCGGGCAGAAAGTGATTCCGGTGGCGCAGAAGCATGGCATGGGAATCCTGGGCATGAAGCCGCTTAGCAATGGGGCGATTCTGAAGACCGGCACGGTGACCGCCGTAGAAGCCCTGCACTATGCGATGAGTGTGCCGGTGACGATGACCATTACCGGCTGCGAGTCGTTACCTAACCTGGAACAGGCGCTCGGTGTGGCGCAAAACTTCAAGCCGATGGATAAGGAGCAGAAGATCGCGGTGTTGCAAAAGACGGCCCCAGTGGGCACAGACGGGAAATTCGAGGCGTACAAGTCGTCACATATTTATGACGGCACCTTCAATAATCCCAAGTGGTTAGGCTAGGAACGGGTCCGGGCGAGCGCGGTGAATACTAATCGGCGAAAGCTAGTCCAGCAGATCCGGCTGCTCTCTGACAATCAACTCCCAGAGAGGCTGATACTGAAACCAGCCCACTCGCGCGTTTCCAACCTGCTTGCGCGCCACGACGGCGCTCTCATGTGAAATAGGAATCGGCTTGCCCGCCGCCTCTGCCAGCAGTTGCGACTGGCAGGACCGATCCATGGTGATGAAAAACCATGCAGCCTCGTCGACCGTGCTTCCGACTGTCAGGATGCCGTGATTCTGCAGGATTACGGCCTTGCGATGCCCAAGGGTCTCGGCAATGCGATCGCCTTCCGAGGCTTCGTAAACTACTCCCGTGTAATCGGCAAACAGGCTGTGGTCTTCGTAGAACGCGCAGGCGTCCTGGGTCAGCGGATCGAGCAGGCGGCCGAGTGTGGACCAGGTCCTTCCATAAAGGGAGTGGGCATGGGCCGCTGCCACCACATCCGGCCTGGCCATATGCAGTCGCGAGTGAATCGCGAAGGCGGCCTCGTTGACGGGGCGGTTGCCCTGAACTACGTCGCCTCTCTCATTAACGAGGATCAGGTCCGATACGCGAATGTGCGCGAAATGCATGCCGAAGGGATTCACCCAGAAGTGGTCATGAAACTCAGGGTCGCGGACCGTGATGTGTCCGGCGACGCCTTCGCTGAATCCGAACTTCGCAAATAGACGGAACGCAGATGCTACGCGCTGCTTGCGATGCAATCGCTCTTCGCCAACGGTCTGGAAGCTGGGCGGTGAGGGTGTCTTTGCAATCTTGACTTCGGGTAGCGTCGTAGTTGTCATCGTCTCAAGCCTTCCCTTTTTGGAGCGATCGATCTTATGTCCATATTAGACGCCATCCGAGCCCTTTGGTAGGCTACACGCACAGCCTGGATAGGTTGCTGCCGCAAGAGAATCGATCCACACGATGGCCGCCGAAAAATTACTCAAGATCGATCCGCTCGATAACGTCCTGGTTGCCCTCACAACGTTGCCGGGGGGCGAGCCCGTCTCCCACGATGGCGCGACCTATGTTCCGCTGACAGACATTCCGGCAAAGCAGAAATTTGCGATCGAGGATCTCCCGGTCGGCTCGAAGATCATCATGTACGGCGGCGTCGTTGGACGCACGCGGGAGGCGATTCCACGGGGCGGCCTGTTGAGCACGCGGAACGTTCAGCATGACGCGACGGACTTCGCGCGGCGAAAGACACATTTCGAATGGACGCCCCCCAATGTCGAGCGCTGGCAGCAACGCACCTTCCATGGCTATCACCGCGAAGATGGGCAGGTCGGTACGCGAAATTACTGGCTGGTGATCCCTCTGGTGTTTTGTGAGAATCGTAACGTCGAAGCGCTGCGCGAGGCCTTCGAAGAAGAACTGGGCTACAGCCGTCCTAAAAAATACAGTCAACAGGTCAGAGAACTGGTTGACCGGCATTTGCAACAAACCTCCGCACCCCACCTACAACACTCCGTCCTGCGCGAGCGAGTTTTTCCTAACGTCGACGGCATCCGGTTTCTCATTCACGAAGGGGGTTGTGGAGGCACGCGACAGGATTCGCAGGCTCTCTGCGGCCTGCTTGCCGGATACATTCACCACCCCAACGTCGTCGGCGCAACCGTCCTAAGTCTCGGCTGCCAACATGCGCAGATAGCCAACCTCCTCGAAGAGTTGCGGAAGCGAAATCCGTCCATCAGCAAGCCTGTGCTCCTCTTCGAGCAGCAGCAGTCCGGCCTTGAAATTACTATGCTTTCAGAGGCGATCGAAGCTACCTTCGAGGGTCTTTTGCAGGCTAATCAACTGGTGCGACAACCAGCTCCGATTGCAAAACTGACGGTCGGCTTGAAGTGTGGCGGCTCGGATGGATTCTCCGGACTCTCGGCGAATCCAGCGCTGGGGCAAGTTTCCGATTTACTCGCCGCCCTTGGCGGCAGGTCGATCCTTTCAGAATTCCCCGAACTCTGCGGCGTCGAACAGAACCTGATCGATCGCTGCTCCAGATCCCGACGATGCGGACCGCTTCATTCAGCTGATGCGCGACTACAACGCGCGTGCGAAAGCAGTTCATTCAGGCTTCGAAATGAATCCCTCTCCCGGCAACATTAAGGATGGTCTGATCACGGATGCGATGAAGTCCGCGGGCGCCGCAAGAAAAGGCGGGACCTCCCCGGTTCGCGGTGTGCTTGATTATCCGGAATATGTAACAACTACTGGGTTGAATCTGCTTTGCACACCGGGTAGCGATGTCGAATGCGTTACTGCCCAGGTTGGAGCCGGAGCAAATATCGTTCTGTTCACCACGGGTCTTGGTACGCCTACGGGTAACCCGGTCACGCCGGTCATCAAGGTCGCGACCAATACACGCCTGGCCGGACACATGGCCGACATCATCGATATTGATACCGGCGCAATCATCCGCGGGGAAGCGACCGTCGAGCAACTCGGCGACTCTATTCTGGAAACGATTCTAGAAGTAGCCAGCGGAAGGACTCAGACAAAGGCGGAGCTGCTTGGGCAGAACGATTTCATTCCCTGGAAGCGGGGTGTCTCTCTCTAGGTCTGCATCCCGGCGTCTTTACGTGGCTCCGTTGAGCCCTTGTATCTCACCGGCAGGGCGACTAGCCTGTCTTATGGTCGACTTTATGCTGGACGATCATGATCCCGATGAAGTAAGGGACGTCCCTCCCCACGCCGCTTTGCGGCTTGAACGCAAGCATCCGCTCGCCATCCGCTGGATGCACTGGATCAACTTCCCGGTACTGTTCATCATGATCCTGAGCGGCATCCGCATCTACTGGAACACAACAGACAATGCCCACCTGCACCCACACGCGGTCTATCGCATTGGCGTCAGCTCGTTCACACTCATGCGTCTTTTCCCAGCCCCTGTCTGGAAGGCGCTGGACATCCCTTGGCATGTGACCCAGGGCCTAGGCGATCACTTCTTCTTCATGTGGATCTTCGCCATCAATGGCATCGCCTACATCTCCTTTCTCGCTCTCTCCGGCGAGTGGCGCTTCCTGGCGCCGCGCCGCGAAAGCCTCAAAGAGGCGGTTAAGGTGACTCTTGCCTTTTTCCGTCTGCGCAAGAAACTCCCAACCCAAAAGAAATACAACGGCGCGCAGAGAATCGCTTATACATCCGTCATCGCCATGGGCGCGGGCAGCCTTATCACCGGACTCGCCATCTACAAGCCGACGCAGGCACACTACCTGACAACGCTCCTCGGCGGTTACGAATGGGCGCGCTGGGAACACTTCTGGCTTACGATGGGCTTCTGCGGGTTCTTCCTGGTACACCTCATACAGGTAATCTTCGCTGGGTGGAATAACTTCCGCGGCATGGTCAGCGGTTTCGAGATCAGACCGGCCAGCGAGGCTTCGCTCGATGTGGAAAGGAAGAGCGGGCGATGAGCGACTCCGGAATCAATCACAAGGCTGACGACATCGAGGCCGAGAATGCTAGAGTACTGGCAGCATCGCGAAAACACACGCGCCGAAGCTTCGCATTTGCGGCATTAGGCGCTGTAGCCGGATACGGCGCCTACCGCTGGGTCGTCTACAGCCCTGTCGATGGTATGCAGCCATTGCCGCGCCGTCGCGCCTTCCAGATGAATGCGGAGTTATCGCGGGCAATTTTCGATGAGCGGGCATTAGCGCCCACCTATCCCGTCAGCCACGCTGAAAGTCCACGGGCCAATGGCCGCATCGGACTCAAGCAGGATCTGGTCGCGGACAGCTGGCGGCTGCAGTTGGTCGGCGTCGAGAACGAAACGAGCTTTCCCCAATTCGTTCCTGATGTCACCGCATGGGAATACGTGTATCAGTCGCCGGTAAGAAACGATGACCCGGACTCTGTGCAGGACGCGATGTCGAAGCCGACGGCCGGGGGCGAAGAGCCGCATCGGGAGCGCGCTGGCAAATCCGTTCGCGGTCTCGAGGAAGCGGGCCCAAGCCGATCAACACTTCCCGCCGGAACACCCGGTCTATTGCTTCCGCTGGCAGATATCCTTAGGCTGCCGAAGCGCGAGTTGGTCACTCAGTTCAAGTGTATCGAGGGTTGGAGCCAGATCATTCACTGGGGCGGCGTTCGCATGGCCGATTTCATCGAAGCCTATCCCCCAGCTAGAAAGCCTGATGGCACCCTTCCTCGCTATGTCTACATGGAGACGCCGAATGGCGACTACTACGTCGGTTACGATCTGAACGTTTGCCGACATCCGCAGACCTTGCTCGTCACTGAAATGGCCGGCGAACCGCTCACCCAGATTCACGGTGCGCCCCTGCGCTTACATGCACCGACAAAGTACGGCTATAAGCAGATCAAGCGCATCGGTGTTATCGCCTATTCCGACATAAAGCCGGATGACTACTGGACCAAGCTCGGCTACGACTGGTATGCGGGACTCTAGATGTGTGGCTGCTGCAGAGGTGTAAGAAGAATGTGGAAGCTCGGAGCTGTCGCATGCGCATTCTTACTCAGCACGATCACCTCAGCGGGTCTTCAGACGAAAGCAGTCCAGCTTGCGAATGCGGACACTACGATTACGCTGGAAGCCGGTGTGGAATCGCCGCGCCTCACACAGCTCAAACAGAAAGATGGATTCGTTTGGAACGGCGGAATGTCGGAGGCATTGATCGATCATGTCCAAAGCAACAACGAACTCAGCGCGTTGCACTGGAAGGTGAATCTTGAGGCGAGTCAAATCGAGCCGGACGTTGTACGCCTGGTTTATGACTCGCAAGCGCCGCGGCTTCGGCTTTTCTGGGCGTGGCGGGCGCGCGCAAAGCACGGACCTCTCGAGCACACGGTACGAATTGAGAACCTGAGCGGGACAAGTATTTGGATTCCCCTGCAGGACAGCTTTCGGTTTGCTTGGAGCACTCCCGCCGATAACAAACTCGAACAATTGTGGGTCGAGAAGGGCGCAGGTGGTCCATCGCCGGATGGGACCCATCGCATTCCAATCGGTATCGGTTACAAATGGACTGGCACGTCGAGCACTTACGCTCATCCAGCGGCGGGGCAGCAGCGGGAGATGATCCCCTACGTGCTGGTCGATCGACCCGGCGCCGATGAAATCGGCTGGTTCTTGGGCATTGAATTCAGCGGACGAACTCATATCACGCTGCAACGCGATGGAAATTCCCTGAAGGGAGTTGCCGGTCTGAATCCTGAACCGGAACCGTTCAGAACACATCTTGGTCCGGGCGAAAGCTTTGAGGCGCCCACCGTCTTCCTGGGCACATTTCAGGGAGGACCCGACGCGGCAGGAAATATTTTACGGCGCTGGGTTCGCGATGTGCTGAACAATCCGAAGACGGTTCAAGAGCCGGAATACCCTCTGGTGGTGAATAACAGTTGGGGCAGCGGGATGGCGATCAATGAGTTGCAGGCCCGCAGTATGATTCGCGACTCGGCCGAATTGGGATTCGAGATGTTTCACCTGGACGCCGGATGGTTTCGTAACGTGGGCGACTGGCAACCCGACCCGGAGAAGTTTCCAAATGGACTGGCGCCGATTGCCGAGTATGCCCACGCCCTTGGACTGAGATTTGGGCTGTGGATGGACTGGGCACAGGCCGGTCTGGATCCGCGCCCCGGCTCCCTCTATGTGCGCGACCCGAAAATACGCAGCTGGTTGACGACTGATCCTCCTCCAAGCTGGAAGCCCGCCGATGCATTCAAAGGGGTCACTATCGATTTAGGTGTGCCGGCGGTTCACGACTGGGCGGCTGCGGAAGTCAGTCGCGTCGTGCGAGACTATCGCCTGGATATGCTGGAGCACGACGGCTACGTGGTCGCGCAGGGTTGCGACCGCACCGACCATCCGCATGCACCGCCGGATCCGGAATCGACCCGGCATTACGAGGATTCGGGATTTCTCTGGGTCGAAAGCTCTAACTCTGCTGATGTCAGCTATCATGCAACGCGCTCGTATTACGACATCTATGCCAGGCTGCGCAAAGAGCATCCCGATCTCCTGTTGGAGATATGCAATGACGGCGGCCGAATGGTGGATTTTGGAAGTGCGGCCCACGGAGATTATTTTTCAATTTCGGATGCTTATGATCCGGTTTCGAATCGACAGGCTTTTTACGACAGCAGCTACGTTCTGCCGCCGGCCATGCTTGAAACATATGTGGAGAAGTGGCCCGCGCCAAAGATGGAGAATTTTCTCTATGTCTTGCGGAGCGGCATGATGGGCTGGTTCACTCTGATGCTGGATACAACGGCATGGACCCCTGAACAGCACAGAGCGGCAAAAGAAGCTATCTCGCTTTATAAGTCACGCCTGCGGCCACTTATCAGGGAAGCGAATTTATATCACGTGTCGCGAAGACCGGATGGCATCTACTGGGATGGAATCGAGTACTTCGATGCGGTGCGGCGAAGCGGAGTTCTCTTTGCATTTCATGGCTCTTCACTGGAGGAGACCAGGCATACCTTTGCCTTGCAAGGGCTGCAGCCGCTCACACGCTATCGACTTACGTTTCAGGATCGGAGTTCACCCGACCGCATCGCATACGGAAGAGACCTGATGGCAAAAGGAGTTGAAGTGGTATTACCTCTTGAAAACTCGTCAGAGTTAGTGCTCATTGAGGCGGTGCCTCAATAAGCCTCATTTAGTCTGCGTCACTGGAGTGCCTGTGCCCTCCACGAGGGTCACGAACCGGTCGATACCGGTCGGCCTGAACATCTCCTCGACACCGCTGGGCCACAAAATCTCGATGCGATCAACGACCGCGGCAGAGCCGAGTCCGAAGTGCAGGCGTAGATCGCTGCTCGAAATATAACTTGATCCGCTCCGTACTTCCTGTACCCACTTGCGTCCACCCGCAGACAGCGTCACGCGCGCTCCAATGCCATCGCGATTGGAGCGAGTCCCCTGCGTAACGACACCTAGCCAATGATTTGTGTTGGGCGCGAGGTTAACGAGAAGCATAGGCTTCTCATCGATGTTGTTCACGACCGCCGAGATGCGCCCCTCGTTCCAAAGATCCGCGGTGGCCAGGCCTCTGCTGGATGCGGGCTGTGTCAAGCCCGGTCCGGCGTCTTTGCTGATGTCCTTGAATTTGCCGTTTCCGAGATTCAGGTAGAGCAGCCGCGGTTCTCGATAAGACGCTCCCAGGTGCGCCGCATCGACCTGGGGATAAACGTGTCCGTTCACAATGAGAATGCTTGGCCAACCGTCGTTATTCACGTCGAAGAACATGGCACCCCAGCCCAGGTATTGCGTATTGAGGCCGAGACCGGCATCGAAGATGGTGGAAGTAAAAGTTCCGTCACGATTATTGCGGTAGAGCGAAGAGATATCGTCGGAGAAATTTGTCTTGAATATGTCGGGCCAGCCGTCGCCATCGTAATCTCCTATCGTCGAGCCCATGCCGGCCTGTTCCCGGCCGTCCTCATCGTAGGCCACGCTGGCATCGGGAGCTACATCGGTGAAGGTTCCATTCTTATTATTGCGATAAAGGATGCTTGGCGTGCCGTCGCAGGCGATATAGATATCCGGCCAGCCATCGCGATTGTAGTCGAGAGTGGAGACACCCAGGCAGTAATGCCCATTTGTGTGGGTAATGCCACTTACCTGACTTACATCCTCAAACTTTCCCCCGCTGAGATTGTGATAGAGGATGTTCGTTGTATAGGGCAGCCCGCGAGGTCCGCACATGACAGGCGTGCCTTTCCAGATGCACGTGAGCCCTTCACCCGGCTTCGGCAAAGCTGCTGGATCAAGCTGCACGTAGTTCGCTACTACGAGATCCAGTGTGCCATCGCGATCATAGTCTACAAAGGCGCAGCCGCTTCCCCAGACACTGCCATTGCCGGCTACTCCTGCCGGACCCGCTACCTCCTTGAAGGTTCCATTGCGCTCGTTGTGGTAGAGCCGATTCTTGCCGTAGTAAGTGATATAGACATCGTCGTAGCCATCGTTGTCGTAATCTCCCACACATGCCCCCTGCGCCCAGCCGGAGTCGGCCACGCCGGCGGCGGCAGTTGCATCGGTAAAAGTTCCGTCGTGATTGTTGTGATAGAGATGGTTCGTAGGGTGCGGGTCTACGGACGGTTCGCCATTCAACGTCTTTCCATTGAGGAGAAGGACGTCCGGCCATCCATCGCGGTCGTAATCAATAATCGCCACGCCGCTGCCGGTGGTTTCGATAATGTACTTCTTGATCGTTGGCTCGCCATTGACATTCAGCATGTTCAACCCGGCCTCTGGTGCCACGTTTACAAACCAGGCAGGTCCTGAATAATTTCTGCTGGTGGGATAAGGACGAACCGGCAGTCTTTCCTGATGACTTCCGCGTGTTTGCGCGGCGCACACCATGGCGAGAGCGTGGAAGCATGCGATACAGGTCAGCAGCCTTGCAGGGGAGCGGGTTCCAGCAGTCATCATTCCCTGTCTCGCAGTATGCTAAATGCGTCATGCGTATCTTAACGCTTTTCATTCTCCTGTTTGTCGCGCCCTCGATTGGGTGGAACCAAACCGGCACCGTCGAAACTCCTCAGCAGTCCCTCACTCGTGGGCACGAACTCCTTCAACAGGGCAAAGTGTCGGAGGCGATGGCCATCCTGCAACAGTTGGCGAACACAAAGCCTCCAGTGAAAGGGCTTCAACACGAGCTAGGGGTCGCCTATTACCGGACTGGCAAACTTGTGGAAGCGCAACAGGCCTTTGCCGCCGCGATTCAGGAGGACCCCTCCGATGCTGAGTCGGTGCAAATGGAAGGGCTGACGCTTTACCGCCTCGGCCAGCCCGCAACGGCCATTTCCTATCTCGAACGGGTTCGCGAGTGGATGCCGAATGCTAATGCCGATTCCAATTACGTCCTCGGGCTTTGTTACATGAATTCACAGCGTTATGATGATGCCCGGGCAGCCTTTGCGAAAGAATTTGCCGTCGAGCCGGCCTCGGCGTCTGCTTATCTATTGATGGCTACGATGCTGATGCGCGCTAATCTTCCTGAACTGGCCGCCGATCAGGCGCGCAAGGCGCTCGAGATCGCGCCGAATCTCCCCATGGCCCACTTCATGCTGGGCGAGGTCTATCTATTCAAATCGGATGTAGCGCACGCGACCGAGGAATTTGAGCAGGAGCGTCACATCAATCCGGGTTACGCCGCTATCTACGACCGCCTGGGAGATGTTTATACCCGAACGGGAAGACTGCAGGAAGCACAGGAAGCGCTGACCAAGGCGATTTCGCTCGACACCTCGAGCACAGGGCCATTTATTCAGATGGGAAAGGTACTTTTGCATCGCAATGATCCTGTGACAGCAATCATGTACCTGAAACACGCTGAAAAGATGGACCCGGAAAATTTCATCACCCACACCCTGCTGGCACAGGCATATCGCAAAGTCGGACAGGAGGAGGACTCAAAGCGCGAAACCGATCTGGCGTCAAAGATTCATGCCGATAGCCAGTTGAAGCTGCAACCTGCCGATTGACTGACAGAGCGCTCAGTGTTCGACCCGCTCAATGCACGCGGATCGTCACCAGGTGAGTCTGCAGCGGGACGCCACCCCCCATTGTCGTCTCGAGCAAGGCTTCAAAAGGTCGAATCTCTCCCCTTGGCCCGGTAATCTGCCGGAGCAGATCTGCAGCGCTCTCAGGGCGGCATACATATTCCACAGCGGCTTGCGTTCCGAAGGTCGTCAATCCGCTAAAGATGAGCATCCGCTTGCCTGGCTGAATTCCCGGAAGAATCGCGAGGACTGCGTAATCTTTGGTCAGCGGGTGCTCGGGCCGGGAATAGACCTCCGGTTCTCCAGGCTTCGGATGATGGTTGACGAACCCGGCGAAGTCGGGGCCAGCGGTCAAGGTGAAGTCCGTCGTCGACTTAAAGACACGCAGCGAAGGGTTTTCTGCGGTGGATCCGATAAAGATCAGGTTCTTGGCCTTTGCTTCGTCCCATGTCATCAGCAGACTTCGCTTTAGGATGAAATGCGCCTGGTGAGCGTCGAACAGCGTGGTCAAGCGCATAGACAGACGCAAGTTCTCCAATACCTGTATATGTATCCACATAGTCTTCTGTATTTAATGCGCCTTGTTGTTCCTGAAGGTGGGCATAGCGTAGACCATTCTTAGAATCTCCGATGAACACCGCGTTGCTGTAGATCACCAAAGGCGGGTCGTCCGTGAAAAACGGACTCCAGAACTTGTCTACGGCCGATTGTGACGGGAGAGCTCTCGTCCACGGATGCCAGAGAAAAAGTACGCAGGCTACAGAAATCGGGATAAGCAGAAACAGCGCAATCCATTTCCACGGAATTGAGCGCGTTTTGGAGTCCGGGGCAGTAGGGATGGGGGCAGGTACTGGCTTGATTTCCCCTGATGCTGCTTGAACCTGCTCCGCTCTCGGGTGAAATACCGGAAGATAGTGCCCTTTCGGAATGTCCACGACAAACTCTTCGCCGATGCCCTCCTCGGCGAAGTAGGCCGCGAGCTTTTGTCGCAGCAAGCGCGCATGAGTGCGAACAATGCTGTCTTCGCTGGAGTTGTAACCGGGATGGCGATGGAAGACGCGGATACCGATCTGCTGCTCGGTTGCCTCTTCAGGGGCTTCACGGATAGCGCAGTCAGCTACGTAGAAAAGGAAGTCGCGCAGGCGAGGAGAAGACTTAAGGTGCTGGCTCGCTGCAATGCGCTCGATCAGGACCCATCGCGCGTCTCCCTGCACCTCGCTACTGATTTCGGGAGCTAAATCAGGGGCCGACATCGGTAAGAAGAAAAGTATTTCACCGTAGCATTTCACAGGTCAAATCACCGTAAAAAACTTGTCAGCTCTTATTGAGAGCGAGGATGCTTTCGTTCGCATCAAGCTAAAGACTCGACCGGCCAGAGTAGCCGGCGGCCATTCGAAGCGTTGCATGTCAAGTTTAAGCCGTCCGATCGGCCTTTCGTGACGGATTTGTAGTGTATTTCCGCGGCCTTAGCTGGAGAGGACACATTCTCCTCCCTCGCAGGCCTTTTCGAATTAGTTGCCATTTTGAAGGTTTCAGGAGGCAGTTTATGCAGGAGTCAGGTAATCAAAAAGATCCATTGAGCAAGATGTCTTACCTCATCCGCTTTCTGTTGAGCGTGGCGGTCCTGCTGCTTTGGACACTCAGCACGGTTTCCCCGGCTGGAGCCCAGGCGGTCTACGGATCGATTTTTGGAACGGTGACTGACAAGACTGGCGCCGTTGTTCCGAATGCCACCATCACCGTGACCGACATCTCCAAAGGCACATCGGTCACTGGCAATACCGACGCGAGTGGGGGATACCTTATCCAGCACCTCATCGTAGGAACCTACAAGGTGCAGGCGGAAGCACCGGGGTTCAGTAAGACGGTGGTTGATAACGTTGTCGTTTACGTGGACACCCAGCCTAAGGTCGACATCAAGCTCACCGTGGGCGCCGTGAGTGATACCGTGTCCGTGACCGGCGGCGCGCCTCTGCTGGAGACGGCCCGCGCGGATGTAAGCACCATTCTTAACGATCGCGCACTCCAAGACCTTCCTAATCTCAATCGCAACTTTACATCCTTTGAATTATTGACGCCCGGCACATCGTACATTGGGTGGGGGCCTGGCGAAGGCGGCGGCAATCCGCAACGAAGCGAATCGATCGAAGTCCAGGGCCAGCTTCCCTTTGCCACAGGATATGAACTCGACGGCACAGACAACCAGGACCCGATCAACGGTGTTGCCGTTATCAACCCGAACCTCGACTCGGTTTCTGAAGAGAAGGTGACCTCGCAAAACTACGACGCGGAGTTCGGCAAGGCGGTGGGCGGCTTGGTCACCGCACAAACCAAGTCTGGCGGTAACAACTTCCATGGTTCGGCATTTGAGTATCGCCGCTCCGATGCCCAGCAAGCGCGCGATCCGTTCGCCAACAAATACGTCAATGCGCTCACGGGAAAATATCTCAGCCCGACGCTGCACAATCAATTCGGCGGTTCCGTGGGCGGTCCGGTGCTGAAGAACAAGCTGTTCTTCTTTGGTGACTATCAGGGACTGCGGGAGAAGACGGGAAGCTCAGTGCTGACCACTGTACCGACCGCGCTGGCAAAGACGTCTTGCACCTCCGGAGGGGATTGCAATCTTAGCGATTATCTGGCGATTGGAGGCCAGGCGTTTGCCCCGAACAGCCCGAACGATACCACCAACAGCGGGCGCACTCCTTTTCGCGGTAACATCATCCCCGCAGCCGACCTTTCCGCGCCGTCGGTGAACTTTTTCAAGTTGCTGCCAGCGCCAAATACTGGCACTCCCGGCCAGACTTTCAACAATTACGCGACTTCAGGATCTGGCATCTTTAATACGAATCAGTGGGATGTTCGCATCGATTCGACACTGGGTGCAAAGCTTCATGTGTTCGGCCGCTATACCTACTTCGGCTCGACGCTTTCCGGTGCCCCTTATTTCGGTATTGCCGGCGGGTTTGGTTACGGCGCAGGAGGCTTTGCCGGTACGTCCTCGGGGGAGGACCAGAGCGTCGCGGCGGGCGGAGACTATGTCGTTTCACCGTCATGGTTAACCGACTTCCGCTTTGGCTACTATCGAATCTACAACAGCGTCGTCGGCCCCGACGCCGACCAGCCATTGGGAAATCAGCTGGGTATTCCCAATGCTAATGGCGAGCCGCTCTCGCTTTACGGCGGAATGCCACAATTCGAGATCGACGTGCCGGCCAACGGACAAAATGAGGGCGGCGCGGAGTTCATGGGAACGACTGCCAACCCAAGTCTGCTGAAGGAGAGCCAATACCAGTTTGTGAATAACTGGTCGCATACCCTGGGAACCCACAACATCAAATTCGGCGGAGATTACCGCTATGCGAAAGACCACTCACTTTCGGTAAGCAGTAACGCTCTGCGCTCCGGCACCTTCCAGTTCTTTCAAACGACCACCTCGGGCACAGTACAAAACGGCGACTCAACCGTCTCCTCGCCGGGACTTGGGTGGGCCACCTTCTTGCTGGGCGATACCTCGCTCTTCTGGCGGACCCAAACCGCCGACGTGAACGCTCAGACGCGTCAGACGCGATTTTTCCTTTATGCCCAGGACCAGTGGCGCGTCACTCCAAAGTTGACTCTGAACTACGGTTTGCGCTGGGAATATTACTCGCCTGAGTCGATCACCGCGGCTGGATCGGGCGGGTTGCTTGACCTGAATAACGGCGCCATTCTGATTGGCGGCATCGGATCCATCAACAAGAAGATGAACGTTGCCAACAACTACCTGAATTTCGCTCCTCGTATCGGCGTCGCGTATCAGGCGATGCCCAAGACCGTCGTCCGCGCCGGTTTTGGCATGGTCTATGGCCAGGGATGGGCCGGCGACACTTTTGGCCAGGTGCTTACCGGCTCCTACCCCACCCAGATCCAGCAGACGCTCGGGACCGGCGGCAATCTTGGCTATGCGTTTAACCTGACTCAGGGACCTCCCGGCTATACTTTCCCGGCGATTCCATCGAACGGCATCTATCCGCTGCCGGATGGGATCACCCAGACCGCGCGTCCGCGGAAGGAAATTTTACCAACCGTGCAAGGTTGGAACGTGACCGTCCAGCAGGAGATTACTTCTTCGATGTCCCTGCAAGTTGCCTATGTGGCGAGCCAGTCTTATCACAACATGTTTGATTCCTCTCCGTCGTATAACACTAACCAGCCAACTCTGAACGGTTTCAGCCGGGTCAATCCCAACCATGTGACCACGACCGGCGCCAGTTGCTCCACTTACCCCCTCGGCGTGCTGCCTGTGGGGCAGCCGGGCGTGCCGTCGGAGTGCCTTTACACGCAATCCGAACGGAGTCCCTGGTATAACGGCACGGCGCAGTCACAGTTGGGCGTTAAGGGAGGCGCTGCCTATGGATGGGAGCAAAGAATCGACTACAACGCAAACCAGGCGACAGGCAGCTACCAATCGTTGCAGGTCGTCTTCAACAAGCGTTTTACGCAGGGTCTCCAGTTTCTGTCCAGCTATGTGTGGTCGCACGCGCTTGGCCATGAGGCCTATCAGTTCCTGATCGATCCGAAAATCGGGCGCGGCAATAGCTACTACAACCGCCGAAACTCGTTCATTTTCGCCCCAAACTACAACTTGCCTTTCGGTCGCGACCAGAAGTTCGCTTCAAGCGTGCCCGGCTGGGCAAACCAAATCATCGGTGGATGGCAGGTGAACGCCGCGTGGCGGTTCCAGAGCGGACTACCCTTCACCTCGAATTATTTCAACTGCGGCAATGACAACGATCAGTGCGCCGGCTTCCTGAATAAGGTGGGTAAGTTCTCTCCTAACCAGCAGTCGTATAACGTGGCCGGGAACTACGTCCAGTACTTCACCCCTTCCCCTTATATTCTGTCTTCTCCCAATGATCCGGCGCCCTTGACTCCTAACCACAATGGTCCGTTCGCCCGGCCAGCGGTCGCCACCTGGGGCAATGTTGGCCGCGACGCCCTTTGGGGACCGACGTTCAACAATGTGGACGCTTCAGTCTCAAAGAGCTTTAACTTGTGGGAAGGCGTTCGCTTCCAGATGATCGTTCAAGCCTTCAATGTCTTCAATCATGTAAACCTGGGCGGTGTAAATTCGTGCTTCGACTGCCAGAACTCTGGTGCTGGTCAAATATCGAGCACCGTGAGCAACCAGGAAGGGACGTCCATGCGTAACCTTCAGTTTGGAGCCCGGTTCCAGTTCTGAAACGCGGTCAGGAACGAGGGATGTCGAGTCAAACAGCTCGGCATCCCTTACACTTTGCGCATGCCGCAAACGCTGGACGACTCGATGAAAATTGGGATGCCATGCGGATACATGCGCGCTGGCCTTATTTCTGGATAGTGAATGGAATCAACGTTGGTGTAGCATTCTGCAATATTTGGAAAATTCAAGCCGCGTCTTGCGGTCATTCTGGAGTACAGCTCCTGTGGTAAACCATGGCGCTGCCCGAATCCTTGCCCTGTTTGGCATCCTCTTGATGATCGGCACAGCCAATGCGCAGACATCTTTGCAGCCGCTACCCGCTTTGCCGGCGTTCCCCCTACATTCGCAGGAGCGGCTTGCTATCTCACGCGAGGCAATACCCTCGCGGCCATTTTCCGTCGTCGGCCCGCGGGGAGCGGTTCTCGGACAGCAGAACGGTTCTTACGAGGTCTGGCTTTTTCCCTGGAAGGTGCTCAGCGGCATGCGCATCTCCGCCGAAATCAAGGATTATCCGGTGCCTATCGACGTGAATGAGCTCGCATCGTCGATCGATGTCCGGCCAGACTCGACTACCATCACTTTTTCACACGCCGCGTTCACCGTGCGTGAGATCATCCTCGCTCCCAGGCAGGTTCCGGAAGGCGCTGGAGCTCTTGTCCTTTATCAGGTTGAGGCCGTGCGGCCCATGACCCTCACCTTCAGCTTTACTCCCATCATGAAGCGAATGTGGCCGGCACTCTCCGATGACCGGCCCTCGCCGGAGTGGGTCAAGACCGGAAATACGGGCGGCTTCTACATCCTTCATCTCAACCTTCCCGATCATGCCTCGGCCATTGCCATGCCCACCGCCGAGCCCGGCATCCTTCAGCCCTATCAAGAGCTCGCCCGGGTTTATCCCTTGCAATTCGTCCTGCACTTCGATCCGGCGCGCGACGCACACGCACTCTTTCCGATGTTGTTGACCTTCGGCAACACAACCGAGACGTCAACGAAAGAGGCCCTGGCACAGCAACTCTTCCAACTCGACAGCTCCTTTCGCTCCATCTACGAGGAGAATCAGAAATACTATCGCGACTTTCTGCAGTCGCGGATGATCATCGACACGCCCGACCCGAGGCTGAACGAAGCCTTCTCCTGGGCCGAAGTTTCGATCGACCAGCTCCGCGTGCAAACCACTCCGAATCACGATGAAGAGGCGCTCACGGCAGGATTCGTCGGCTCCGGTGACGCAGCACGTCCCGGCTTCGGATGGTTCTTCGGCCGCGATGCCCTGTGGTCGCTCTATGCGGTGAACAGCTACGGCGGTTTTGAGACCACGCGCAAGGAAATCGAGTTCCTCCTCCACCGCCAAAGTCCGGAAGGCAAGATCATGCACGAGTGGTCGCAAACGGCAAATCTCGTCGATTGGAAGAGCCTGCCCTACGAGTATGCCTCCGCCGACGCCACCCTCCTCCTGCCCATGGCCATGAACGACTACCTGCGCATCAGCGGAGATCAGGCCTTTATTGTTGCAAACTGGGAGGCCCTTGCCCGCGCCTGGAATTTCCAGACCAAGCACGACACGGATGGCGACGGCATCTTTGACAACTCCGAGGGCTCGGGCTGGGTGGAATCGTGGGTGCCCAGCATGCCGCACCAGGAAATCTATATGGCCGCCCTTGATGAACAAGCCAGCCTCGCTTTTGCGAATCTCGCTCGCGCTACCGGCCACGCCGATCTAGCCAGCGCCGCGGATGCGCGCGCTGATCGCATCCGCCCACTGATCGAGAAAGAATACTTCCGCCCGCAGGCCAATTTCTACGCCTTCAGCTGGAATGGCCATGATGTAACGGATGACACCCCGACCATCTTCCCCTCGGTCGCCTGGTGGGACTGGACCTACGCGCTTGATCACAGCCAATCCATGATGAGCCGCTGGGCTTCCGCTGAATTTTCTACCGACTGGGGAACCCGCATCCTGAGCGATCGGGTCAGCTTCTACGACCCTATCAGTTATCACCAGGGCAGCGTCTGGCCGCTCTACACGGGCTGGGTCTCGGTGGCCGAATACCGCGCCGGACATAGTCTCTCCGCCTATGCGCACCTCAGGCAAAACGCCGGTCTCACCTGGGCGCAGGATCTTGGCAACACAACGGAACTGCTTTCCGGCGAGTTCTTTCAGCCGCTGGGACGCAGTACGGCCCACCAACTCTGGTCCTCGGCCATGGTGATCTCGCCGATGATTCGCGGCCTGTTTGGAATCGAGTGGAACGCCGCGGCGAACGAACTGAGTGTAACTCCCTCGCTGCCCGCCGAATGGGACCACGCAAAACTCTCGAACATTCCGCTCGGCAAAGAGCGTCTCGACCTCGAAATGACACGAGAGGAGGGAGCGCTGGTCGTCCATGTCGCCGGGCCGGCCGCCGCGAACGTTCACCTCAAGTCACGTACCACCGGAGCACAGTTCTCAAACGGCGCACTGCACATTCCCCTGCCCGTGGTCGAAGCAGGCATCACTCAGGATCTTCCACAGCCCGGCTCTATCACGCAGCAGATGAAAGTCCTGGACCAGCAGAGCTCTCCGCACTCGCTCACCTTGCGGCTATCCGCACCCGCAGGAAGCAGCCAGACTATGTTCCTGCGTATCAACAACAAAAACATGTCCGTGCATGCCACCGGCGTGGAATTCCCGCATGCGAATACGCCGCTGCAAAAGCTGCAGGTGGAATTCGCGCCGGGCAGCGGCTATGTCGAAAAAGAAATTACCTTCAACTGGTAATCAGTTTGAGTTAGAAGGCGATGAATCCAGTGAGCAGAGAAAACACGCCTGACGAGCCGCATAGAAGCAATCGAGCGCTGCGAATTTGCCTCTCGCTGGGCCAGTGTCTATTGTTCGTTTTCATCGTTCTCACCTGTTCAACTGCGCAGGAATTAGGACCGAAAGGACAATCCAGCACGGAGCAATCTCTCTCCGACCGGCTTGCGATAAGCACAGACGCAGTCGAGCCCATCCGCTTCGTGGCCGTCCACGGGCGGCGTGCGGTCATTATGGGATATCCCGAAACAGGACTTGAGAGTTGGGTATATCCCTTCCAGATCTTCAGTGATTACAAAATCGGCTTTAGGCCCGGGGGAGCAACGACCGAGTCGGATGGACGCCTCCAACTTAGGCGCATCATTTATGAACCACAGGCCATCACCCGCATTTATATCGGACTCGATTACATCGTCCGCGAAAAGCTCTTTGTACCTCTGGACCAGCCCGGCGCGATCCTCAGCTATGAACTTGAAGGCAAACCCATCGACATCCAGATTCACTTCACCCCGGTTCTTAATCTGATGTGGCCTGCCGCCACCGGCGGGCAATTCACAAGGTGGCATCCGGATCTGTCGGGTTATGTGATTTCCGAACCTCTGCAGAGCGTGTCTGCAGTGATAGCTTCGCACGAGATAGTGGCGCACGACGATACTGTGAACACCACGCTGCGCACCACGTCCGCAATTTCCTTTTCCATCCGGCCTGTCGCAACCGGCAACAGCCCGGCGGTTGCAACCGTCTATGTAGCCTCCGGCACGGGGGATGCGAAGAACGCGGTAGCGACGCTCCACGAGATGACCGCCCATCGCGCGGACATGGAGGCCCAGGCCGTCACGCATTATGCGGAACTGCAACGCCATGCACTCCTGATTCACACTCCCAATGAGGACATAAATCGGGCACTGGCGTGGGCAAAGATCGCTCTCGATCAGACGTGGGTGTGTAACCCGCGGATTGGCTGCGGCATCGTGGCGGGCTACGGTCCTTCGCGGGACGCGCGGCGTCCCCAGTATGACTGGTTCTTCGGGGGCGACGGGCTGGTCACTACCAATGCGCTGCTTGCCGCCGGTGAATATTCCCGGGCGCGCGACGAGCTCGAGTTCATCATCAAGTATCAGGATCAGAAGACAGGAATGATCTGGCATGAGCTTTCGCAAAGTGCCGGATATATGGATTGGTCAAAGTATCCCTACATGTATGTGCATGTAGATATAAGTTTTGACTATGTGAACACGGTCGCGCGGTATGTTGCTGCCAGTGGAGACACCGCATTCGCAATCGATCACTGGCCATCGATTGCCGCAGCCTACCGGTATTGCCAGGCGCTCATAAACTCTACCGACAATCTTCCGCATATCCCGTCTGACAAAGAGGGGAGCGATGAACAGGGTGTGCCGGATGAAGATATCGGTCTCTCCACAAACTGGGTTGCAGCAACTCAAAGTTTCGCTGAGCTGGCCGGCCTCACCGGTCATCCTGAATTGGCAAACGAAGCTCTGAAGGCGAATCAACTCGCGCGAAAATCCATCGCGACACGTTTCTGGGATTCCGCGCATCACTTCTGGATCGACGGCTATTTGCGATCGGGAGAGGAGATCTTCAACCGTTCAAGGGGACCGTCTCAGCTGATTGTGCAGAACGTCTTTTCGCCGCAGCAAAATGAAGAATTGCTGAACCAGCTTGCCTCCTCAGATTTTCAGGCCGATTGGGGTATGCGCGAAGTCGGAGTTAGCTCTCCGGTATTCGACCCGGACTCTTATTCGAGGGGAAGCATCTCTGCGCTGGGTACAACCGAGGCCGCGGTCGCATTCTGGCAGCTGCATCGCCCCAATATCGCTTTCGGACTCTGGAGTTCGATTCTTCCGTGGAACTCTCTCGATTCGCTCGGCCATATCCATGAGGTACTCGCCGGCATTTTTTATCACGAGGAGGAAGAGTCGGTGCCCGAGCAGACCTGGTCTTCAGCCGGCTTCCTGGATGCGGCGATCAGCGGCTTCACAGGACTCGAGATTCAGGGAAGCCGCAACAGCGTTCATTTTGCTCCGCATATTCCGGCAGAGTGGAATCGATTCTCTGTGGAGCATGTCCACCTGCCAAAATCCACGCTTGCCTTTTCGGTCACTCAAAGCATCAACGAAGTCGATCTGGACATTCAAAACGAAGGCAGTCCTGCCAGTATCCTCTTTGAACCTCAGATCCCCTTGGGCGCGCGCATCCTTAGCGCTGA
The DNA here is from genome assembly GCA_963735555.1 of uncultured Acidobacteriota bacterium. Lineage (GTDB taxonomy): Bacteria > Acidobacteriota > Terriglobia > Terriglobales > Acidobacteriaceae > Silvibacterium. The sequence continues at coordinate 29,901 of CAVTLP010000024.1, read as the reverse complement.
CTTTGACGGCCACCCGGTATCTGCGTCTCCGGAGTTATTTCCCGAGGATAAGCACGCGAAGATGGAAATCGAAGCTCCCTCCGGAGCAAGTCATTGCCGCATCCGATTCGAAGGCGGAGTATCCCTCATCCAGATACAACCTTTGCCACAGATCGGCGACCGAAGCACGGGCATGAAGATAAGCAGGCTCGATCTGCAGAATCAAATAATGTCCATAGATGCAGACGTAAACTCTGCCGGGAATGCTACTTTTCAAATAAGGACCCCGTGGAAGATCGCCACGCTCAAGGGCGCGACGATCCGCCAGCTCTCAGACGCGTCCTACGAAGTCACGATGCAAAGAACCTCCACGGCCGTCAATTCAATGGGATATGCTCCCTGGCACGCCGAAATCACCTTCGTCGAAAAGTGATTGGTCCCTTAGCTTGTCAGCTTCATGGAAAGCGAGAGGCATCTTACCCTCGTAGGCTAGGATTTCTATCCTGAGCCCGGGAAAAGCCGATCTGCAGTGGATCGATGAACGTCGTCGGCAAACTTCGACTACCCGGTATCCCTCCACATCAACACTGACGGCAGAATCGGCTAACTTTCGGCAGCATCGGTCAAGATTTCACGTGCTGTGGCCTTTACGATTGCGCTACTCGATTTACGAAAGGTGAGGCCACACATGACGTTGCTTCTGCTTTGTTTCCTCATTGGAGCCGTAGCAGGGCTGCGCGCTCTTACTCCACCAGCAGTTGTCTGCTGGGGCGCGTATTTAGGCTGGCTGCTTTCGCGGGAACTGGATTTGGCTTTATCGACAACATCGTGACACTGGTTATTTTCAGCCTGCTGGCTCTCGGAGAAATCGTCAACGACAAGCTGCCAAAGACCCCTGCGCGTACTTCGATCCCACAGATCATTCCGCGCGTTCTCTTTGGCGGGTGCAGCGCCGTGGCCCTTGCGGTCAGCGCGGGCGGCAGTCTCATCGTCACTGTCGTTGTTGGCATCATCGGCGCCCTCGCCGGAACTTTTGCCGGATACAGCGTCCGCCATGCCCTGGTGACCAAGGCAAATTTGCCTGATCTGGGCGTAGCGTTGGTTGAAGACTTGATTGCCGTCGGATGCGGCTTCCTGATCGTCTCTCGTCTCTAGATTGGGTACTCGAACCGCCGCCGATTTATTGCTCGGCGACTGGCAATTCTATGTGGGAATCGCTGTATATCCGTTCTTCGGCTGCCTTATAGTCGGCAGGCATCGCGGTCATAATGTTGGGTACGAAGGTCTGCGGATTGCGGTCGTACAGGGGAAACCAGCTGCCCTGCACCTGCACCATGATGCGATGTCCCTTGAGGAAGACGTGATCGGCACCATGCAGGCTGTATTTGTATTCCTCGGCCTGGTTGGCCGGAATGGCTTCAGGGTGCTCATTGCTCTTGCGATAGCGGCCGCGGAAGATCTCGTCGACGATCATGAGTTGATAGCCGGACATTTTTCCGAGCGCTGGATCAGTGGGATAGACGTCGATGAGCTTGACGACCCAATCGCTGTCGGTGCCTGAAGTCGAGGCATGAAGGTCGGCGACGACATCGCCGGTGACAGTGAGATCGTGATCGAGAACGGGCGTGACCCAGGTTGCGACGTCTTTGCGTCGACTATAGGCGCTCTGGTCCTCGACGAGCCACGGGCGCCAGCCTGAACCTGTGGGCGCATAGGTGGCCTCGATCGGCCTTTTGCGATAGGGGATAGGATTAGCCGGGTCGGAGGTGTAGGCAGTGAAGGCTTTGTCGTTCGCGGGCCTTTCAAAACTGAGCGCGCCGTTAGCGCCAAGATAGAGATCGCGTTCGGAGGAAGTTTTGGGAGGCCAGTGGTTGTAGCGCATCCAGCGATTGGTTCCAGTCTGGAAGGATGCGGTGTCTTCAAGGTCGAATCCGGACTGATCCTTGAGATAGTGCGCAAAGAAGGGCGCTTCGATCTGCTGACGGAACTGGTCTCCGGTGGCGGCTCCGAAATCGACGACTCCGAGACGTCGCGTTGTTGCCCCCCACTGACCGTGATTCCAAGGGCCGAGAACGATGAAGACTTCGTGTTTGCCATCGTGAGGCTCGAGCGCGGCATATTCCGCCTGCGGTCCCCACATGTCTTCCTGGTCCCACCAGCCTCCCACTTCGAGCGTGGGAACGTCGACCTGCGTAAGGTGCGGCTGCACGGCCCGCGAACGCCAGAATTCGTCATAACTTGGGTGATCGAGAAAGCCTTTCCATGTAGGAAGATTGCTGGTGCCCGATTTCTTTCCGGCAGCAGCGAACGAGCCGGCGTTGAGGAAATAGGTGTAGGCATCCTCATTCAACTTGGTGAAGGTGGCCTCCTTGCTGGACTCCATGCCGAGAACGTAGTCGTAGCCGTAGGTCTGGCGAAAGGCTCCATTGTGGAAGAAGTCGTCACCAATCCAGACGTCTGTCATGGGCGCTTGCGGCGAGATGGCCTTGACGGCTGGGTGCGGATCGATGCCGGCTTCGGCGGCGAGGAATCCAGGATAAGAGACGCCGACGACGCCGACGCGCCCGTTGTTGTCAGGGACGTTTTTGATGAGCCAGGCGACTGTGTCATAGGTGTCGGTGCTCTCGTCGATCTGCGTTGGGTCGGCGGATTTGGGGTCGTGGTGGGCGGCGATGGGGCGCATCATGACGAACTGGCCCTCGGATTCGTAGCGGCCACGGATGTCCTCCATCACGAAGATATAGCCGCTCTGGGCGAGCTCGGTGTAGCGCTCATTGATGGAGTCGGAGTTGGAGCCGTCAACTCCGTAGGGAGTGCGCTGCATGACAAAGGGCAAAGGCTCGCTGGCGTTGGTCGGACGCAGGATGATGGCGTGGAGCTTGACGCCGTCCCGCATGGGAATCATGACTTCCTGCCGGCTGTAGGGGCGGAAGTGATTGTGCATGGGCTGATCGGAGATGCGTTCGAAGAGCCTTTCGGACGATTTCGTTTTTACTTTTATTCCGGTGACTTTGCCGGCGGCATCGGTGATAAAACTCAGGTGCTCATAGGACTGGCTGTCAGTAAAGGTAGAGGCGGATTCGGCAGTAAGCTGCTCGCGAGCCGACCGGGGAGATTCGATGGCCAGGTGGTCGCCATCGCGAAATACGGAGATTGTGATCTCCGGCGTGTCTGCGGAGCGATAGAGACCGACGTAGCGGTCTAAAGTCGCGGTGTCGGGACGGGTTGCGGCAGCTTGAGATCGAGCGGCGCTTTCGGCGTGGACAACGGGGAACAGCGTGAGCAGGGATGCCAACAAAGCGGCGCGAAAGGTCAGGCAGCAGGACATGCGGGAGATATCTCCTTGAGGAAAGGCTAGTGTATCGGAACGGTCCGCGATGTTTCGTCGATTTTTCCCAGCGCACGGTTACTTATTCTTCTGGACGGGAGCGGATGTCGATTTGCAGGCCGTGCAGAGCTCGCCGGTAATGCCTTTGCCCTCTTCAACGGTGAAGATGCGGTCGAGTGAAGGCGGTTTCATCTTCTCAACAGCTCCGCTCGGCCAGTGAATTTCGACTTCGCTCACCGTTGTGGAGTCGTCGAGCCCGAAGTGGACACGCTGATCGTTCGAGGACATGTAACTGCCGCCGCTGAGCACGTCTCCGCGCTGACGGATGCCATTGGCGGTGAGATAAACGGTTGAGCCAACCGCGTCGCGGGGACTTTTGGGGCCTCCGACAAGCTTGAGTTCGACCCAGTGGTGATGGTCGGTGTTGACGTTGCGAAGAAGCACCGGCGTCGCTGTCCAGCGAGTTGATGACGACATCGATCTTGCCGTCGTTGAAGAGGTCGCCGAAGGCCGCGCCACGACCGGGAGTGACAACAGCGAGTCCGGTGTCCTTGACCGGTGGAATCAGCTCGAACTTTTTGCCTCCGAGATTGCGATAGAGCAGCGGGCGCTGGGCGAATGTTGTGCCCCAGTCCTGCTTATCGACTTCGGGATAGACGTGGCCGTTGATCATCATGATGTCTTTCCAGCCGTCGTTGTCGTAATCGATGAATCCGATGCCCCAGCCGAGGAACGGGATGGTGTCTTGCGCGACCCCGCGCGTGGTAGCTGACATCGGTGAAGTTGGCGTCGCCGTCGTTGTGATAGAGGACCTTGTAGTCGTCGGAGAAAGTGGTTGTCATCAGGTCGAGACGGCCGGTGCTTCTCGTAGTCTCCAATAGCGAGACCCATGGAAGCTGTTTCGCGGCCGTCCTGGTTCAGCGCGAAGCCGGAGGCGTAGCTGTCGTCTTCGAAGGTGCCGTTGCCCTTATTGATGTAGAGATAATTCGGCGTCGAGTCGTCGGCGACCACAAGGTCCACTTTGCCGTCGTTATTGATGTCGGCGAAGATGCTGGTGAATCCGTAGTAGCGGTTTGGATCGCTGACACCGGCCTTCTCGCTCACATCGGTAAAAGTACCGTCGCCATTGTTGTGGAAGAGATGATCGTGTTCGCCCTGCAGTCCGCGGGGGCCGCACATGACGCTGACGCCGCGAAAATTGCAGAAGCTGTAGGCCACTGCCTTCGACCCCGGGATCGGGAGGGTTGCTCATGTCGTAGTGAATGTAGCCGGGAACGAAGAGATCGAGCCGGCCGTCGCCGTCGTAGTCGCCGAAGGTTGCTCCGGTTGACCAGTTGCCGAGCGTGACACCGGCCTTTTCCGCGACGTCGGTAAAGGTGCCGTCGTGATTGTTGTGGTAGAGCCGATTCTTGCCGTAGTTGCTGACGTAAATATCAGGCCAGCCGTCGTTGTCGTAATCGCCGATGGCAACGCCGAATCCCCAGCGGTCGTTGGTGACACCGGCCTTGGCGGCCACGTCGGTGAAAGTGCCGTCATGATTGTTGTGGAAGAGCGCCGCATGGGGTGGCGTGACGCTTGCCGCTGCAGAGCGTCATAGGTGGATCCATTCACCAGATAGATATCGAGCCAGCCGTCGTTGTCATAGTCGAGTAAGGCCGACGCCGGAGCCATTAGTCTCGATGATGAATTTCTTCTCGGGTGTGCCCATCGTGTGATGCCATTTGTCGAGACCCGACTTCTCGTGATGTCCTCGAAAACGACCGGGCCCGAGTTGACGAAGCCACCCGCGGTGATGGGGCGGTTCTCGGCGTCGTGGATCGCCGCGTGAGCGCCAGCGGTCGAGTTTCCGCCGCCCATGGCTTGGGGATTGGACGGCGGAGCCTGGCCAAAGGAAAAGAGAGTAAACACAAGCGCGAAGAGACTCGCAGCCCATAAACGTCCGATCGACAACCGACACACTCCCAGGCGGGGATACGCCGTGAGAATAGCAGAAAGATCCATGGTTAGAGCTTAGTCGCTCCGCTCGATGCAGAGCTGTGAAGCGGGTCCCCTCTGAAATCGGTTACAATTGCGACGCTCCTTCCCCCTCTCCTCCGATCAGAAAATCGATTTACAAGATGGCCGGAAAGTAATTGTGCTGGTAGATGAAATCGGTTGCATAATGTATGAGAAATTCGGTGTATAACGTTCTCATTGGCCACCACTCTCGCTGATGAACATTAAGGAAGTTGCACGGCTCGCCAAAGTCTCGACTGCGACTGTTTCGCGCACGATCAACGGCTCCGAAAAGGTCACCGCTGAGACAGCTGAACGCGTGCGCCAGGCGATTGAAACCCTCAAGTTCTATCCGAACACGAATGCCCGGGCGCTGGGATCGGGCAGAAGCAGCCTTTACGGGCTGATCATCTCGGATATCACCAATCCATTCTTCCCGGAGCTGGTAAAGAGTTTCGAGGATGTGGCCGTTCAGTTCGGGCAGGAAGTGCTGATTGCCAACACGAACTACGATCCGCATCGCATGGAAGTATGCGTAACCCGCATGCTGCAGCGCAAGGTGGACGGCGTGGCCATTATGACGTCGGAGATGGACGAGCACCTGATTGACGAAATGTGCAGCCGCCGCATTCCGCTGGTCTTCCTCGACACAGGCACCCCGCAAAAAGGCATCAGCAATATCGCTATCGACTACGCTAGTGGAATCGATGCCGCTGTCGAGCATCTCTCTGCCCTTGGTCACACGACCATCGGCTTTATCAGCGGTCCAATGGATCTGACCTCCGCGCGTGTACGCCGTCGCGCCTTCACGAACAGCATGAAGCGCAAAGGACTGAAGCTTGACCGCAACCTGATTGAAGAAGGCAACCACCGCATGGACGGCGGACACGAGGCGATGGCGCGATTGCTGGACAAAGAGATACGCCCAACGGCGGTGCTCACCTCTAACGACATGACAGCGATCGGTGCGATGGGAGCGATCTTTGAGCGAGGCTTGAAGGTGCCGCAGGACATATCGCTGATCGGGTTCGATGACATCGAACTGAGCGCATTTACCCAGCCAGGGTTGACGACGGTGCGATTGTCACGCCAGGAAATCGCCAAGATCGCTTTCCGCGCGCTCTACGACTTTAAGCAGAACTCCTCCACCAAAGGAGCTGAGTTCACGATTCAACCGACCCTCGTCGAGCGTAAGTCCACGGGTCCAGTTTCTACTCGACGGAGTGCAAAGAGTCCGGCCCAGGTGTCGTGAGGCCCAACCATGCGCCCGCTCGCTAGAGAAATCCTAACTTTTCTGTTTCTCGTCTTTCTTTTCAGCTCCGTCCCCTATGCTCTGATGATCCATTCGCACCATATTGGATCCGGCGGCGGATTGGTCGTGAGGCTGGTGATGTGGTGCCCGACCTTTGCTGCTTTGGCAACATGCGCACTGCGGCGCATCGACACAAGCACGCTTGGCTGGAACTGGCTGCCTGCGAAGTATGAGGCGTATGGGTACTTCCTGCCGTTGCTCTATGCGATGCCGGTGTATGCGGCCACGTGGATCGCAATCAAGGGATCGTTTGCTCTTCACAGCTTCGAGGCGGCTGTAGCCACATCCTTCAATATGCCCGAGTGGCCGCAGTTCACCGCGTTTGTGCTCGAAATTCCGTTGCTGGCGACGTTGGGGGTCATCGGCAGCCTGGCGAACGCGTTGGGCGAAGAGATCGGGTGGCGCGGGTTTTGCTACCACGACTGGTTGGTCAGTTCGGCTTCACTGTGGGTTGCTTTGCGAGCGGATGCATCTGGGCGGTGTGGCATTATCCGGGGCTGCTGTGGGCTGACTATAACGCAGGGACGAATCCTCGCTATGCGCTCACGTGCTTTACGCTGATGGTGATCTCCATGTCGTTTATCATGGGCTGGCTGCGGCTTAAGTCTGATAGCTTGTGGCCCTGCGCAATGTTGCATGCCAGCCACAATCTTTTCATTCAGGCGATTCTCGATCGCATTACGGCGCCGGTGGGCCGGGCTCTCTACGTGACGACGGAGTTCGGCTTCGGCCTGGTGCTGACGATTGGCGCCACGGGACTCTACTTCTGGCTGCGGCGGAAAGAGTTGCCTGCTCCGGAGCCAACAGCTATCCAGTAGCGTCATTCGATGCGTTGGTGGCGGTAACCGGCATCGGTGAGCATCTGTCCTATTTCAGCGATGTGAGCGTCTCCGCGGGTTTCGAGGGTGACATCGATTACGGTGTCCCCGAGGTTCACTCCATAGTGGGCACGGTCGTGCGCAGTCTGCACGATGTTGGCGCGCGCTTCGGCGAGGATGCGCGTGAGCGAATGCAGCGCACCCGGGCGGTCGGTGAGGTGAATGCGGAGGCGGGTGCGGCGGCCGTCCTTGACCAGCCCTCGCTCGATGATCCGCGCGAGCAGGCTGACGTCTATGTTGCCTCCGCAGACGAGGACGGCTGTACGTTGGCCCTTCAACGAGGTCTTGTGCTGCAGAAGCGATGCGAGTGCTACTGCGCCTGCGCCTTCGGCGAGCGTTTTTTCGCGTTCCAGGAGGACAAGAATCGCGTTCGCGATTTCCTCTTCGTCGACTGTTACCAGCTCGTCTACATATCGCAGTACCAACGGCAGCGTGTGCTCGCCCGCGCGGCGTACAGCAATACCGTCGGCAATGGTTGCCTCGGCTGGGACGGTAACAGGCTGCCCGGCGTCAGCGGCGCGCAGCATCGAGGGCAGGCGCTCGGTTTGCACGCCAATGACGCGGATCCGAGGGTTCATTTCCTTTATGGCGCAGGCTACACCGCCAATCAGCCCTCCGCCTCCGATAGGAACCACGATCGCTTCGAGGCCGGATATCTGGTCGAGCAATTCGAGGCCAATGGTTCCCTGCCCCGCGATCACGGCGTCGTCGTCAAACGGGTGGAGGAAGGTCATGCCGTCTTCTTCGCCCAAACGCGTGGCCTCGGCGCACGCCTCGTCGTAATTTGCGCCGTGCAGGATGACCTCGGCGCCGAAGTTCGTCGTCGAAGAGACCTTCACCAGGGGAGTCATGAGAGGCATGACGATACGCGCGCGAATACCGCGCTGGGTCGCATGATAGGCAACGGCCTGCGCGTGATTCCCGGCACTCGCGGCAATGACGCCGTGCCGTTTTTCATCGTCAGTGAGGGTGAGGATTTTGTTCAGCGCGCCGCGTTCTTTGAAGGCTCCGGTACGCTGCAGATTGTCGAGCTTGAGATACACCTGCTGGCCGGTAATCTGCGAAAGCTCGTCCGAATGCGGGGCGGGCGTGAAATAGATGAAGCCGCGGATGCGGCGATGTGCGGCTTGAACGTCCTGAAGGGTCACGGCCATCTAAAATTCTTCTCCTGAAAACTGAAAAGCCACCAGCCGCTGAGCGGTGGTGGCCTGATTGCTTCGTTTGCTTGCCAGCCGCCCGCTCTATGGAGGAGGAATCGGAATGGACGCAATAATTCGGCCGGCAATGCTGGAAGGGACTGTCTTCAAAGCGTCGAAGCTGGTCATTCCGGGCTGCATACGAATGTCGCCATGAAAACAGAGTGGACGCGCTAAGTCAAACGACCTGCGCGCCTCGGGCGAAGACCATTGCGGCCTGATGGTCTCCAAAGAAATACGGGAGCTCGCGATAGTCTTCGGCATCATGGACGGCGAAGTCAGCGATCTTGCCTGGTTCGAGTGAGCCGATTTCGCCGCCGCGGTTCAGGCTATACGCGGCATTGATGGTCGCGGCGGTCAAAGCTTCCGCCGGAGTCATCTTCATCTGCGTGCAGGCAAGCGACATGATCATTCGCATGGAAGTTGTCGGCGAGGAGCCGGGGTTGAAGTCGGTGGCGATCACGATTGCGAGACCTGCGTCGATCATTACCCGCGCCGCGGGATATTTCTGCGAGCCGATGGCGTAGACGGATCCAGGTAAGAGAACAGGCTGGACTCCGGTCCGCTTGAGTGCGGTGATCGACTCGGGCTGCGTCTGTTCGAGATGGTCGCAGGTCTTCGCGCCCAGCTCCGCTGCCAGATCGCTCGCACCGAACGAAGTGAACTGGTCGGCGTGCATGCGCAGGCCGAGGCTGTGCTGTTTCGCGGCGGTGAAGACGCGCCGGGCCTGGTCGAGATTGAAAACCTTTGCCTCGCAGAAGATGTCGCAGAACTCGGCCAGGTTTTCAGCGTTCACGCGAGGCAGCATCTCTTCGATGATCAATCGCACGTAATCGTCGGCGCGGCCTGCGTATTCCTCGGGAATTTCATGCGCGCCGAGAAATGTTGGCACCGTGCGCAGAGGTGTTGTCTGGCCAATGCGCCGGATGACCCGGAGAATCTTCAACTCATCGTCGACGGTGAGCCCGTAGCCGGATTTCGCTTCTACAGTTGTGGTCCCGCCGTGAAGGAACCACTGTACGTGGCGCGATGCGGCTGCAAAGAGCTGCTCTTCTGTGGCGGCACGCGTTTTGCGAACGGTCGAGCGGATGCCTCCACCCTGAGCGGAAATTTCCTGGTAGTTGATACCGGCGCAGCGCTTCTCAAATTCGTCGGCACGATTGCCGGCGAAGACCAGGTGTGTGTGGGCGTCGACGAAGCCCGGTGTCACTAAGCGTCCGCACGCATCGATTGCTTTGGCGTCTCCAGCGAGGGGCTCGATCTCCGCCCGCGTGCCCACGGCGATGATGCAGCCATTGTCGACGAGCATCGCGCCATCCGGAATCGTAGCGAGCTCGCGCAGCTCTGTGCCGATGCGCGGACGCGCGGCTCCGGCGAGAGTCACCAGCTGGGAGCATGTTCGCGACGAGCAGCGTTGCTCAAGCGCGCTCCTCCCGCATGGGCACGCGAATGCCGGCGTCTCTCGGCGAATTCGATCGCGTGGTCGTATCCGGCATCGACGTGGCGCAGCACGCCCATGCCGGGATCGGTGGTGAGCACGCGCTCGAGACGTTGCGCGGCGAGATCGGAGCCGTCGGCGACGACCACCATGCCGGCGTGATGCGAGTAGCCGATGCCGACTCCGCCGCCGTTGTGGATACTGACCCAGGATGCGCCTGCGGCGGTGTTCACGAGCGCATTCAACAGCGGCCAGTCGGCGACGGCGTCCGAGCCATCGAGCATGGCCTCGGTTTCGCGGTAGGGCGAGGCGACAGAGCCGGCGTCGAGGTGATCACGTCCAATGACGATGGGCGCGGATGATCTCGCCGTTGCGGACCAGCTCATTCATGGCGACGCCGAACTTTGCGCGCTGGCCGTATCCGAGCCAGCAGATGCGCGCGGGAAGTCCCTGGAAATGGATGCGCTTCTGGGCGAGTTCAATCCAGCGGCGGAGGCTTGCGTCTTCCGGAAAGAGTTCGAGGATCAGCTTGTCTGTGCGGTAGATGTCCTTCGGATCGCCGGAGAGCGCAACCCAGCGGAATGGTCCTTTGCCTTCGCAGAAGAGCGGGCGGATGTACTCGGGCACGAAGCCGGGAATGTCGAAGGCGTCTTCGACTCCGGCAAGCTTTGCCTGTGTTCGCAGGTTGTTGCCGTAGTCGAAGGTGACGGCGCCCACGCGCTTCAATTCGAGCATGGCTTCGACGTGCCTGCCCATGGTTTCCATCGAGCGACGCGTGTACTCTTCGGGTTGCTCTCGCGCAGTGTCAGTGCTGCTTCGAGGCTCATGCCGTTGGGCACATATCCATGCAGCGGATCGTGGGCGCTGGTCTGGTCGGTGAGCACATCGGGGACGATGTTGCGCTCGATGAACTCCGGCAGCACGTCGGCGACGTTGGCGACCAGATCCGACGGAGATGGCCTTTGTTGTCGCGACGCGCTGTCGTCGAGGATTGCGAGCGCTTCGTCGAGCGCTCCACGCGATGTGATCGCAGTAGCCGCTTTTGAGACGCTTCTGGACGCGGTCGGCATCGACGTCAACACCGAGGAAGCGAGCGCCGTTCATGGTCGCAGCGAGAGGCTGCGCACCGCCCATCCCGCCCATTCCGCCGGAGACGACGAGCTTGCCGTCGAGGCTCCCGCCGAAGTGCTGGCGGCCCGCTTCGGCGAAGGTTTCGTAGGTTCCCTGCACGATGCCCTGGCTGCCGATGTAGATCCACGATCCGGCGGTCATCTGTCCGTACATCATGAGGCCCTTGCGCTCGAGCTCGTTAAAGTGCTCCCAGTTCGACCAGCGTCCGACGAGATTGGAATTCGCGAGCAGGACGCGTGGGGCGGCTTCGTGGGTGCGCAGCACGCCGACGGGCTTGCCCGACTGGATGAGCAGGGTCTCGTCATCGGCAAGACTCTTGAGGGTGCGCACGATGGCTTCGAAACGCTTCCCAGTTGCGGGCGGCCTTGCCGGTTCCGCCGTAGACGACGAGGTCTTCGGGGCGCTCGGCCACTTCGGGATCGAGGTTGTTCATCAGCATGCGCAGTGCGGCTTCCTGCTGCCATCCACGGGTGTTCAGCTTGTGCCGCGGGGTGCGCGAATTGATTGGTGGGCGAGAGCCTCTGCAATTGCTGTCTCAGGCATGTTCCTGTCCTCTCCAGCGATCGAATCGTCCTTCACGAATCTTCCTGGGCGAGCTCAGTGATTTCTCCGGCGAGGACACGGTCCTCGCTGAGCGGCGTGACTGTCTCCCGCACAGCGGCGGCAGCGGCGGCTACCTGCTGGGAGGGCTTCAGCGGGAGGCGATACTCAAGGCCCTGCGCAGCGCAAATCAACTCTATCGCCAGCACGTGCTCGGCGTTCGAGACGACCTGACGCAGTTTGAGCGCTCCGGTCATTCCCATGGAGACATGATCTTCTTTTCCCCCGGAAGTGGGAACGCTGTCGACGCTGGAGGGATGCGAAAGGACCTTGGCCTCGTTCAGCAGGGCGGCTGCGGCCACGTGCACGATCATCAGACCGGAGGAGACACCGGCGTCGCGCGAGAGGAATGCCGGGAGCCCTTCGTTGATGTCTGGGTTGATGAGCCGGTCGATGCGGCGCTCGCTGATGCTCATAAGGTCGGTAAGGGCGATGGAGGCGTAGTCGAGGGCGAGGGCCAGCGGCGCGCCGTGGAAGTTGCCGCCGGAGAGGATTTCACCGTCGTTCTATCCGCTGATCCGAAGATCAAGGGATTATCCGTCGCGGAGCCGGCCTCGACTTCAATGACGTCGCGCACGTGCGCCAGAGCGCCGCGGACGGCGCCGTGCACCTGCGGCATGCAGCGGAGGCAATAGGCGTCCTGGACGCGGGGATCGTCGTGGCGGTGCGATTCGCGGATCTCGCTGTCCGCGAGAAGCTCGCGGAGATGCGCGGCGGCGGCAGATCTGTCCGGCGTGAGGGCGCGCCTCGTGGATGCGCGCGTCGAATGCTGCGGGGGTGCCACGCAGGGCTTCGAGCGACATTGCTCCGGCGAGGTCGAACAACTCGACGACGCGGAGGGCGCGCTCGACAGCAAGGGCGCCCACGCCCGGCCATAGCCTGCGTGCCATTCAACAGCGCAAGGCCCTCTTTGGCTGCAAGCGTCAGAGGCTTGATGTCGAGCCTGTTCGAGCGCGGTTGCCGCGGGCTCGCGGCTGCCCTTTGAAGAAAACCTCTCCTTCGCCGATCAGGGTAAGGGCCAGGTGAGCCAGAGGCGCAAGGTCGCCGCTGGCTCCCACCGATCCGCGGGCCGGGATGACGGGGTGGACGCCGTGATTGAGCATTGCCACGAGGGTGTCTGCTACGACGGGGCGAACTCCGCTCAGGCCTTTGGCGAGCACGTTGGCGCGCAGCAGCAGCATGGCACGGACTTCGTCTTCCGGCAGAGGCTCGCCGATGCCGCATGCGTGGCTGCGGACCAGGTTGCGCTGCAATGCTTCCAGTTGATGTGGAGCCGATGCGGACGTCGCTGAGCTTTGCCGAAGCCGGTGTTGATGCCGTAGGCAGTCTCTCCGCGCGCCACGAGATCTTCGACGACTTCGCGCGAATGTTTCATGCGCCGATAAGCTTACTCCGCGATTGCGACGGGGTGATTGTCGCAGCGCGACAGAGGCGATTTCTTTCAGCGACAGCGAACTGACCATCGAGTTTCAGAACTTCTTTCATCGAAAAAGATGCTACGGGCAGGTCGAGCAGGTGTACATGTGGGATCCACGCGAGACCGTGCCAGATAGAATTATTGAACCGCTGGTTATGGGTGATTCTCGATGGAAACAATGGAATACTCTAGATGAATTCGCTCGAAACCTTCTCGATCGAGCTATCAACGCAACGCCCGGGCTTCGTACGCCGAACTTGGGCGGCGCGTGGGCCTTTCGCCTTCGGCGGTGGCTGAACGCATGCGACGGATGGAAGAGGAAGGCATCATTGGGGGCTACACCGTCGCAGATCGATCGGGCGGCTCTGGGGCTGCCGATTCTGGCGGTCATTCGCATGACGTGCGACGGAACGCACTATCATCCCTTCGTGAAGTTTGTGAAGACGCTGGCTGAAGTGCGCGTGTGCCATCACGTGACCGGAGGCGATGCATTCTTCCTTGAGATGGCCACTCGTTCACTGGAGGATCTGGAGCGGTTGATCGAGACGACTGCTGCCCTATGGCATACCTACAACGAGCCTGGTCTTTTCGTCACCGGTTGCGCAGAGGTCGCCGCGACCTCTCGCGACTCGCGGGCCGGAAATCAAAACGGGCGACCCGGAGGCCGCCCGCGCTGATCCTCGGATTGAGGCTTACGCCGGCTGGATGATCTCTCGATCCCTTGAGGCCGTAATACGCGATGAACAAGTAGCAAAGCACCGGAATGATGAAAGCGTGATGGATCCCGATGTGGTCGATCAGGACTGCCTGCAGTTCTGGAACGATGGCGCCGCCGACGATCGCGATGACCAGCAATCCCGAGGCTTCGCCGGTCAACGGACCCATTTCTGCGATTCCCAACGTAAAGATGCTTGGGAACATGATAGAGTTGAATAAACCCACCGCAAGAATGCTCCACATCGCCACATGTCCGAAGGTCAGCATCGAGATCAGCACCAGCGTCACTGGCCAGCGAACGGCGCAAATTGCGAGCAATTGACCGGTCTTCATCTTCTGCAGAAGCGCCGAGCCGATAAAGCGGCCGACCATTGCGCCGCCCCAGTAAAATGCGACCAGATTCGCCGCTACCGTCGCCGCCAGTCCCGCGATGTACGACTGGCCGAAGTAATTGATCAGAAAGCTTCCGATCGGAAACTTCGGCTCCCACGTACAGAAAAATTCCGACGCGCCCAAAATCACATGAGGATACCGCCAGATGCCCGGCCCCTTCGCGCCTGTCCTTCATCGGGCGAAAGTCCTTCGTAGTATCGATGCGTGGGAATTTGTACAGAGCAATAGCAAGCGCCAGTAGCACCAGCATCAGTGCGAATGCCAGATAGGGAATTTTGACCGTCGCTGCCTCATGCTGGCGATACGCATGCAGCGCCTCGGGGCTCATCGACTGCACATCGGCGACAATCTTTTGCGCCCCGCGCAGAATCAGCCACCCGCCCAGCGGAGGACCAATCGTGGTTCCCAGCGAATTGAATGCCTGGGAAAGATTCAAGCCGGCTCGATGCCGTTTCCGGCGGCCCGAGTACGGACACGTAAGGATTGGCTGCGACCTGGAGCGCCGCCATGCCTGCTCCAAGGATGATCAACGCCCCCAGGAAAAGCGGAAACGATGGCAGACTGGCCGCCGGGATAAACAACAAGGCGCCGACCGCCATTGTGAGCAGGCCCGCCACCATTGTGCGTTGGTATCCGATCCACTCGACAACCTTGCCGGCCGGAAATCCAAACATCGCGTAAGCGAAGAAGAAACACAAACTGGATCAGCGTGACCCTGGTGTAGTTCAGGTCGAATATGGCTTTGAGGTGCGGTATGAGGATGTCGTTCAGCGAGGTGAGAAATCCCCACATGAAGAACAACGTGGTGACCATCGCAAACGCACTTTTGTAGCTGGAGCCTCCACTGGGAGCTGCGGTGATCCTGGTGGAACTACTGACGTTGGTAATTGCCATTGTTTTGGGTTTCCCTCGTGTTCATGGCATCTAAAGCGGCAGGCCGGTCAGGATTCAGAATCGACTGCCGGGGGAAAATCTGCCCTCGGAGATCATACCTGCTCAAACGTTTTGGCTGGAATCCGTAAAAGCCAAAAATGAAACTTTGCCGTTTGATTCCAGTAATCTTAAGCCTGTTCAGTTGTGATGCAGTTGTTCCGGCGTATGTTACACGATTCATGAAACTTTCGCGGAGTGAATACGTCTGTGAATGTAGGCCAATTCATCGCGGACCGGCCGAGCTCAGAGAGAAATTTGATGGGATCAGCAAGAATGACAATTTCACTCAGGCTCGCATGCGGGTTGGCGTTGGCGAGTGCCCTGCCGATGCTCCCAATGTTGGCGCAGCCCGCGCTCGCGCAGGCCACGGGAACGACCTCGGCTCAATCGACGAGGATTGTCGGCTCGGTCACCGCCATCAATGGCAAATCGTTGACGATTAAATCCGATGCGGGTGCTACAACGACAGTGAGTGTGAACGATAACGCTCGTCTGCTGCGAACCGCACCGGGGGTGAAGAGCACTGGCCGGCGCAACACCCATTCAATTCAGCGATTTGGCTGTGGGCGACCGCGTACTGGCGGTTGTGGCTCCTGCTTCCGATGGTTCAACGGCTACGGCGACGACCGTCGTCGCAATGAAGCAGGAAGATATCGCCCAGAGACAACAGGCGGATCAGGCCGACTGGCAAAAGCGCGGCGTTGGCGGTCTGGTGAAGGCGGTCGACGCGTCGGCCGGAACGGTGACCGTCACGGCGGCCGGGAAGACGCTGATCATTCACGCGACGCCGAAGACGATCGTCCGGCGCTATGATCCGTCATCCATCAAGTTTTCCGATGCCAAGCCGTCTTCGCTCGACCAGATTCACGCAGGCGATCAACTGCGGGCGCGGGGAGAGCGCAGCCCTGATGGCGGCGACGTGACTCGCGGATGAAATTGTCACGGGAACATTCCGCAACATCGCGGGAACGGTCGTTTCCGTTGACGCCTCGGCGAACACGGTCACAGTAACCGATCTCGCCACCAAAAAGCCCGTCGTGATTCACGTGACGAGTGACTCGCAACTGCACAAACTGCCGCTGACGATGGCGCAAGGACTGGCGGCGCGACTGAAGGGTGCAACCGCCGGCCCGAATGCCGGGACTGCGGCAAGCACGGGTCAGCCCCAAGGCGCCCCCGGGAAGCAGGGCGGGGGAGCCGGTGCCGAACCAGGCGCGGCCGCCAGCGGCGGTGCAGCGCTGGTTCGGGTGCCGGAGGTCAGCGCGGCGGTGATCTCTCGCAGATGTTGCAACACGCCCCCGCTCTCCAGTTGTCCGATCTTCATAAAGGCGACGCCATCATGATCGTCGCAACACAAGGAACTCCAGAAGCCGCAACCGCAGTAACCCTGCTGGCTGGCGTCGAACCCATCCTCACCGCATCTCCATCCGCAAGCCAGAGCCTGTTCTCGGCCTCGTGGAATCTCGGCGGCGGGGGCGGGGCCGACGCGGCAGCAACGCCCTAATCGATCGTTTTCCTTCTACTTAACGTCTGTTTCTTCTGGGAGTTGTGAATTTGAAATTCATACGTTGCTATTTTTGTCTCTTGTTGATGTTGCTGTTCTGGTTGTCTGCCCCTTCTGGATTTTCGCAGGCCAATACCGCGGTCATTCGCGGCACGGTCAGCGATCCCACCGGTGCTGTAATTCCCGGTGCAACCGTGAGCGTTACCACAGCGGACGGACACACCGTGGCCACGGCAACCTCGGACGCAGGGGGTGCCTACAAGACACACGGTCTCGCAGCCGGCACTTACATCGTGATTGCCACTGCGCCGGGCTTTGCACCCTCAGCCTCGAAGGCCGTCGTGGTCGCTGCCGGCCAGAGCAAGCAGTTCGACGTTGCGCTTGCGATTCAGGTGGAGAAGCAGCAGGTGGTCGTCAACGAAGATACGCCCACAGTCAGCACGGACGCGTCGAGCAACGCCAACAGTCTCGTCATCAAGGGAAAAGACCTCGACGCTCTATCGGATGATCCTGACGAGTTGCAAAACGAGCTGAACGCGCTTGCCGGGCCCGCGGCCGGGCCGAACGGCGGCCAGATATACATTGACGGGTTTACCGGCGGTCAGCTTCCGCCGAAGTCCGCCATCCGAGAAATCCGGGTCAACCAGAATCCGTTTTCGGCGCAGTATGACAAGCTCGGCTATGGACGGATCGAGATCCTGACCAAGCCCGGAACGGATAAGTTTCACGGCCAGGTCTTCGCGCAAGGCAATGCTTCACAGTTCAACACCGGCAATCCGTTTACCAGCAATATCCCCGACTATCACAGCTATCAGTTCAACGGCACCTTGAACGGACCCATCAACAAGAACGCCTCGTTCTTTGTGAGCGCCGAGCGCCGCAACACACAGGATGCCGCCATTGTGAGCGCCTTCCGCCTGGTTGGCGAGATCAACGGCGATTTCGCGAACGGCATCTACGACAGTCCCACCGACTACGAGACCGCTCCGTTCAGCGATTCGCTGTTAACGCCGCGCACCCGTACCAACGTCAGCCCGCGCATCGATCTGCAACTGGGCGAGAAGAATACGTTGAGCGTTCGCTACCAGTATTACGGCAACACTGATCAGAATCAGGGAGTGGGCCAGTTCTCCCTGAACTCGCAGGCCTATCACTCGTCGTCGACCGAGAACACAGTCCAGATCAGCGACACGCAGATCATCAACGATAAGGTCATCAACGAAACGCGCTTCCAGTTTCTGCGAGATTTTTCAGATCAGACTCCGGCCAACACGACGCCCCAGGTTCAGGTCTCGGGCATCGAAACTTTCGGCGGCAACAGCCAGCAGACGATCAACGATCACTCGCTGCACTATGAGCTACAGAACCTTACGGAGATCGCGTGGAAGGCACACGCCATCAATTTTGGCGGCCGCCTCCGCGTGAATCGTGACGCCAACACGGCCAATTCCAGCTTCAACGGCGTCTTCACCTTCGGCGGACACCAGTGCGCCAGCGGGAGCACGGCCTGCATCAACACCGATGCCTCGACAGCCTATGGCATCACGATTCACGGCCAGGGCACGGGCGAGACATTCCAGCAAATTCAGGCCCTCGGCGGTGGACCCAGCCAGTTGAATCTGACCTACGGCAAACCCAGCACGACCGTAAACCTTGTCGACGTGGGTTTGTACTATCAGGACGACTGGAAGGCTCGGCAGAATCTGACTATCAGTTACGGCGTGCGTTGGGAGTCGCAGAGTGACATCAACGACAAAAATGACTGGGCTCCGCGCCTGAGCTTCGCTTACGGCATCGGCAAGGGGAACAAGCCGCCCAAGACGATCATCCGAGGCGGCTATGGATTCTTCTACGATCGCCTTCCGATCTCGCCAGTGTTGCAATCGACACGTCAGAGCGGGGGCGTCAATTCGCCGCAACATGCAGCCGTCATTCAAAATCCGACCTGTTATTTTCCCAATGGGATTGTGCCGAGTGATCTCGTAGCCTGCTCGCAGGCGGGCAGCACGAGCAGCAAGGCGGCGGTGTATCAGATTGCTTCGAACCTGCATGCAGCAGTCACCGAACAGGCCGCGATCGGAGTCGAGCGCCAGTTGACCAAGTCCGCCACGGTTTCCTTTACCTATCTCAACTCGCTGGGGCGGCACCAGTTCATCACGCGGAATGCGAATGCGATTTATTCCCCTGTATATGACCCAACGGGACCGAACGTCTATCAGTACTTCTCGGAATCGGTCTTCACCCAAAACCAGTTCATATCCAATTTCAACGCCCGATTCAGTAAGAACCTCTCGCTCTTTGGCTTTTACACCTTGAGCTTCGTTAACAGTGACAGCGCGGGCCTCAACAGCAATCCCTCGAACTCCGATAACCTCAAACTCGACTATGGTCGAGCCGGGTTCGATGTCCGCAACCAGATGTTCCTGGTTGGCAGCTGGTCAACGAAGTGGGGATTGCGCTTCAACCCCTTTATCGTCGCGGCGTCGGGCCGCCCGTTTAACATCACGGTGGGGCAGGATCTCAACGGCGACTCCTTCTTCAACGACCGCCCCGCGTTCGCTCAACCGGGCGATACTGACATCATCAGGACCTCGTACGGCACGTTCAACCTGAATCCGTCGCAGAACCAGGCGCGGATTCCCATCAACTACGGGAATGGACCTGCCCTCTTCACTTTCAACCTGCGCGCGAGCAAGACCATTGCTTTCGGTCCTAAGGTTGCGGGCAGCGGCGGCGGACAGGGCGGCTTCTTTGGCGGAGGCGGTGGCGGCGGACGTGGCGGTCCAGGCGGTCTTGGCGGGCGCGGGTTGAGCGGCGGTGGCGGCGGCCCGGGAGGGCCAGGAGGGCAAAATAGCGGCCCGAATCGGCGATTCAACCTGACCTTCAGCGCGCAGGCGTTGAACCTGTTCAACGACATTAACCTCGCTCCACCCACGGGCACGCTTAAGTCGCCGAATTTCGGAAAATCCAACGCATTGGCCGGACAGATCTACTCTTCGGGGGCCGCGAGCCGCCGCATCTTCCTGCAGGCTGTGTTCACCTTCTAGGTCTGCGGTTCCGTTTCGGAGGCGGGACTTAACGTCCGCCTTTTCTCGGCCAGTAGGTGGTGTTGTGGTCCTGGTCACTTGACCCGCACCACTAACACACCTATTCTGATTGGAGTGCATCTTTGCTCCATTCCGGCTTGCTTCTGTCGCGTGTGTTGTCCCACGCTGAGCCGGACCTGCGAGTAACCGAACCAACCCCACGCACAGAGTCCTCGCTCAGCCCACCACTTCCGGTGGGTTTTTCATTTACCCCAGAAAACGAGAGAACAATGACCGCAACCGCCGCTCTCCCAGCCAAAGAAACCAAAGCCCAGCGCATCGAGCGTCTTAAGCGCGAGAAAAATCCATGGGAAGTCTTCGACGAGGTGCGCGCATTCGCCCGTGAGGGCCGATCAAGCGTCGTCCCGGAGTGGGCCAGCGCTTACTTCAAATGGTGGGGCATCTACACGCAGGGCGACGGAGTGGGGGCGGTCGGCGGCAAGGGTGGCGAAGGGCTGGCCAGCGACTACTTCATGATGCGCATCGGGATGCCCAACGGGATCGTCACCGCAGCGCAACTTCGTGTGATCGCCGACATCACGCGGACCCACGCGCGCAACCTGGCAGACATCACCACTCGACAAAACATTCAGCTCCACTGGCTCACCATCGAGGCGATTCCGGAGATCGTGGATGCTCTCGACCGGATTGGACTCTCTCCCAAAGGAGCATGCGGCGATGTGGTCCGCAATGTGACAGGCTGCCCACTCGCGGGTATCGCGCACGACGAGATCATCGACGCTTCGCCGCTTGCCCGCGAAATGGCGCACGCACTGGTCGCGAATCCCGAGTTCTATAATCTGCCGCGCAAATTCAAGATGTCGGCGACGGGTTGCGCGGCGTGGTGCTCTTATCCGGAGATCAACGACGTCGCCTTCACGGCTGTGCGGCGCGGCGGAGAGATTGGTTATACCGTGCGCGTGGGCGGAGGACTTTCGAACGAGCCGCATCTCGCGGTCATGCTGGATGCGTTCATCCGACCCGATCAGGCGATCGATGTCGCGCGTGCGATCACGGAGATATTTCGCGATCAGCAGGGCTTACGCGAGAGCCGGGACCGGGCGCGAATCAAGTACCTCTTCATGAAGGAGGGCTGGACGGCTGAGAGCTTTCTTGCAGAAGTGGAACGCAGACTCGGATACGTCTTCGAGCCGGCTGCAGATGAGATTTTGCCCAGGGATGTGATGCGCGACCACGTGGGGATCCATCGGCAAAAGCAGCCGGGCTTGAGCTATGTGGGCGCGTCAGTGCTGCGGGGGCGGCTCTCGGGAGACCAACTGGCGGCGGCGGCGGAGCTGGCGGAACGCTTCGGAGACGGGCAGCTTGCGGACGAGCATCATGCAGAACCTGCTGTTCATCAATATTCCAACCCACAAGACAGCAGAACTGGCACGCGAGCTCGAGGAGATTGGACTGCGCGTGGAAGGCTCACCGTTCTGGCGCGGCGCGATCGCCTGCACCGGCACCGAGTTCTGCAAGCTGGCGATCAGCGAGACGAAGGGCTTTACGCGGTGGCTGGTGGAGGAGTTGGAAGGGCGGCTGCCGGGCTTCGATCAGGACCTGAAGCTGCACGTGACCGGCTGCCCGAATAGCTGCGGCCAGCACTGGATCGCCGACATCGGGCTCGAAGGCAAGAAGATCAAGCACGAGGGCAGGATGGTCGACGCGTTCTACTTCTGTGTGGGCGGCGGTGTGGGTCAGCATGCGGCTATCGCGCGTCCGGTTGGGTACCGGGTTCCCGCGACCGAAGTTCCGGCGGCCCTGGAACGGCTGTTGAGCAGTTATCTCGAAGAGCGAATTCCGGGCGAGAACCTTCAGTCCTGGTTTTCTCGCTATGACGCGGAGGAAATTCGCGCCCGGTTAGCCGGCGAATCGCTCGATGCCGTTGAACGCGACGTGGCCGCGATGGCGATAGACGGCGATTGATTAAAGGAAGAAGACGCACATGAGCCTGTTGCCGATATTCGTGAAGCTCACCGGCCGCCGTTGCCTCCTTGTCGGGGCGGGCGAGGTTGCCGTGCAGAAGATTCCTTCGCTGCTGGCGGCCGAGGCTCGGCTACGGGTAATCGCACCACGCGTGAGGCCGGAGATTGCCGCGCTGGCTCGCAAAGGCCGCCTGGAAGTGATTGAGCGCGAGTTTGCCGAGGCTGATCTCGATGGGGTTTTTCTCGTGATAGCGGCGACGGACATGCCGGCGGTCAATGCTGCCATTTATCGTGCGGCGGTCGAGCGCAATATCCTGTGCAATTCGGTCGACGATCCGCCGCACTGTGATTTCTATTTCGGCTCCATCGTCGCGCGCGGCGATCTGCAGATCGCCATCTCGACTGCCGGGGAGAGCCCCGCCCTGGCACAACGGCTACGGCGCGAGATTGACGAGCAGCTTCCCGGCGACCTCGGCCCCTGGCTGCGCAATCTGGGCGAGCTTCGGCGCGAGGTGCTCGCGGCGTATCCAGCCGGGGAAGAGCGGAAGCTCCTGCTTCACACACTCGCCCAGCGGGAGGTTTGCGAGTCGCGCGAGTGTCCTGCTCGCAGGCTCGCGTTTGAGCACAAGGAGGTGTCCGCATGAATGTCCCCGGCAAGGTGTACCTGGTCGGTTCCGGTCCTGGCGATCCTGAGCTGCTAACGGTTAAGGCTGTGCGCCTGCTGGCGGCTGCGGAGATCGTTCTCCATGACGATCTGGTGACGCCCGCCGTTCTGGCGCTCGCCAACCCGCGCGCGCTAACAGTGAATGTCGGCAAACGCTGCGGCGCGAAGAAGATTACGCAGGCGGAAATCAATCAACTCATGATTGAGAAGGCGTCGCAGGGCGTTTCAGTGGTGCGCCTCAAGAGTGGCGACCCCCTCGTGTTTGGCCGCGCTGCCGAAGAGATGGATGCGCTGCGCCAGGCCGGCATCCCTTTTGAGATCGTGCCGGGTATTACCGCGGCCTTCGCTGCCGCCGCGTCGCTCCAGTGCTCGCTCACCGACCGGCGCGCTTCGTCGAGCATCGTCTTCAGTTCGGGCGCATCATGCGACGGGCGGAGCCCCGGGGTTGCTGAGCCGACACGCATCGTCTATATGCCGGGACGCGACTTCTCCGCGCTTGCCGCCGAATGGAGGGCCTCCGGGCTGCCGGCGAACTTCCCCTGCATCGCCATCTCACGCGCTGCGCAACCGGATCAACAGATCACGGTGACGACTCTCGGTGCGCTGGGTTCGCTGAGCCGGGTCCGGCGCCGGTGCTCCTGTTGGCGGGCTGGGTCTTCAGCGATGTTCGTGCCGACGCACCCGAGTTTCAGCCGCTGCTTGAGAGCATGATCGAGTATGGCCTGCAGCTCGAAGCCTAGGCGGCGTGCAGCAGGCTGTAGAGCAGCACTCGCGAGAACGATCAGGCTGATGCAGAAATAGAGGCGATCGCGTTCGAAGAGGAATCCGACCGCTGCAAGGATCACACGAGCGATCGGGGTCGCGATCAGCAACAGGAGTCCGAGTTGGATGATGCTCGGGGCGTCTCCGTGCCGGGCATTGGCGAAGATGTCTACGGGCGACCGCAAGGCTTCGGCGACTCCGGTGAAGTGGCTGTAGTCGGGACGGGGGCCGGTGGACTGATGCAGGTAGAGGATCCCGCCGATGAGGAC
This sequence comes from uncultured Acidobacteriota bacterium, assembly GCA_963735555.1. GTDB lineage: Bacteria > Acidobacteriota > Terriglobia > Terriglobales > Acidobacteriaceae > Silvibacterium. The sequence continues at coordinate 6,374 of CAVTLP010000024.1, read as the reverse complement.
GACGGCAGCGGCGAGGAAGACTCCGGTCTGAAGCATGCGCCCGATGGCGATCTCCAGTTTCTGATCGGTTACCTGCATCGCTATATCCTTCCCGTGATGCTGTTGATGACCATCTCCAGGCCCAGGGCGACGATGACGACGGCGAAGACGATACGCAGCGTCTTGACCTGGGCGCGGACGAGGATCTTCGAGCCGACGAGCGACCCGCCCAGGACGCCAAGCATTACCGGCATGGCCAGGCCGGGCGAGATGTATCCGCGGCTGAGATAGATTCCCGCGCTGGCCGCCGCGGTCACGCCGATCATGAAGTTGCTGGTCGTCGTTGACACCTTGAAGGGCAGACGCATGGCCTGGTCCATGGCCAGGACCTTGACCGCCCCCGACCCGATGCCGAGCAGTCCGGAGAGCGAACCGGCGACGAACATGAGGCTGAAGCCGGCGGGAACTCGCTGGGCGGCGTAGGCCTCCGGGCCGTTCTCACCGGGAAAGGTTCCGGTCATCCTCAGCCGCGCCGCCAGAGCATCGGGCGCGGATGCCTGATGGGCGTGGTCCTTTATCCGCACCGATGCGTAGGCGGAATAGAGCAGCACGACGCCGAAGATGATGCCGATGGCGTGCGTGGGGACACGGGTGGTGAGCCAGGCGCCGAAGATCGCGCCGATCGTCGTCGCGATCTCGAGGAACATTCCGATGCGGATGTTGGAGTAGCCCTCGCGGACGTAGGCCGCGGCCGCTCCCGAGGAGGTGGCAATGACGGAGACGAGGGATGCTCCGATGGCGTAATGAATATCAATGTGGAAAAGGACGGTGAGCACGGGGACGATGACCACCCCGCCGCCCAGTCCGGTAAGCGAGCCCAGCAGGCCGGCAAGGAGCGAACTGAGGAATATCCAGAGCGAGAATTCCGGTGTGCTCATGCCTTGACAGAGTACACCGTGGTGCCAGCCCCCCCTCCCCCCTATTTTGGTCGGGTTCGTAACCGTTTCATTCTATTACCAGTTACAAGCCATGTCCGTAACCGTTTCATTCTATTACCAGTTACAAGCCATGGTCCGTAACCGTCTCATTCTAAAGCCGGTTACGAGTTGGAGCTTGGCTGGTTACGAGCTGGAGTTTGTAACCGTTTCATTCTAAATGTACAGGGCTCGTAATCGTTTCATTCCAATAGGCTTTTCTCTTGCTGAAGAGCGATGAGTGGCAGACGCAATGAGGGAGGGACCCGGATTTTCGGCTCCGGGCTGGCCGCTTGAATGGCGGAGGGCCCGCCACCAACAGACGCTGACCTATTTGGCCGCGGGCTTGGCCTTGAGGGTGGTGACAGCCTGCTCAACGACGGGCGCCAGATTTTTGAAATCCGCGATGAGGGTGAGGAACTGGCGATAGACCTGGGAGTCGGCCGGGAAGTTCAGGCCGTCGGAGGTAACCGGCGGTCGAGGAGGAGGCGATCAGGGCTTCGACATCGGCGACCACCGTCGAAAGACCGGAGACGAAGGGCTTCTGCAGCGGCTGTTCGGCGGCGAGGATGGCCTGAATTTTGGCAGCCAGGCTCGCGGTGTCCTTTACGGCCGAGGCGAACCATTTGCCGAAGTCTGCGATACCAATTCCGAGCTTCTGAAAGATATTGCTCATGTTTTTCCTTGGGTGCTGAGGATGGGGTGAGCCGCGGGCGCTGCTTGGGACGCGGGAGAAAGACACCTCAAAAGAAAAAGGCACGGCCGAAGCCGTGCCCTGGAATTCTTTTCTACCCTCTATATCCATTATAGAGATTTCGGGGAAATATCCGGCCAACTATATTGGAACCATATACCTATGAATTTACAGCGGTTACCCTAAACAAGCGGTCGCGCGGCTATTGACAACCCGAGGATTTGGAACGCTGTCAGCCGGGATCCGTGGTATCGAGGCGACCTCAACATACCCGCCAACGTTCCCGACTGCCTTAAGCCGTGCGTTGCACATTTTCGTTTGCGGTCTTCCTCAGGCCAGAGAATGGCTTCGTTACTACGCTCCACTAGATGCATTTATAATGACTTGCACCCCCCGAAGAGAAAGCATGTTCACAGGTAATACTTTCCGTCGCGTATCGACGCTGGCTCTTCTCACTGTCTGCGTTGTGGTCACGAATGCCGGTTGTCAGCAAGACACGTTGTGCGGTGTAAAGCTGCCGGTCCAGCTTGGCAAAATCCGTGATGATGTTGAGAAGCACTATGCGGTCAAGATTGCCTGTGAGGATGTCCCAGGTGCTGACGCAGACGCGCTAACTGGGGCGGCAGTGCCTACTGTCCAAATCGGGAAATTAACAGAGCAAGACATGAGAACCATGCTGGTTGAGCATGAGTTAATGCACTTGAAGCTTTGGACCGAGGGTAGACCAGTAGCGGTGGTGGTTCCGTATGGTGTCAGTCCCGACGATCAAACTGTCGCTCACATACAACTTGCGGCGACTGCATTATATTCAGTTATCAGTCACAGAATTATCAACAAGAGACTACGACAAATGAAGATAGACGAGTCTCTATACGTAACCCGTACTGCCGAGCATTATCTCCTTAGTTTGGACACGATGTTCAGTGAGGCCAAGAGTCGAGGAGTAAAATACCTACGCCCGAGACTGGATGTATACGCATCAATATTAGTCGATGTTCACTATCGCGTGCCAGCACTTGAGCGGTCTTTTACAGAGGCGTATGAGCGACATCACTTATATAAAGCGGTTGAACTGGCAAAAGCATTGATAGCTTTGATCGACAAGGAAGACCCGCGGACGCAAGATTCATCAACTAAGACAACTGAAGACTGCGTGGCGTTCATATACACTTCGCATGATGGTTACGGTGATGTTTATCGTGTTCCGGTTGACTGAGATAAGTTACAACGCGTCCGGTAGAGTTTGTAGGGAAGGGTCTGGCGACGCCTGTCTCATTTGTGTATTGATTCCGGCACCTTCCGGAACACGCGATTGAATATCTCATGGGCTAAATCCACGGACTCGTTGATTGCCTGACTGGTGGGGATCACCCGCACGTTGACCTGCTTCTCACGCGCCAGCCGGATACCGGCGATGAGACACGCACCGAGGTAGACCATCCCTCGATTGATTCGTGGCATTTCTGCGTCAGGGTCGAACACCGTTACCTCGCGCCGCTCTGGAAGAGCGCACAGGCTTCCTCATCACCTCGTAAGACACTCTACCCTGGAAAATCTCATTCGGCAGGTAACGCCGGTGTTTACCACACAGAGGACACTTCACCGCGATCCACGATGCGGGCAACGTCTCCGACTGGAGCAGGGAGGTTCTTTCGGCATCCCTTGCAGCAGACACCCAGGCGCGTTGGCTGGATGGGCCCTGGAACATGGGAATGACGGTAGGCGAATAAAAGGCGAAAGTCCATCATTTTCCTCGCCGGCCAGATTGGCCTTGCGAAGCGGACTTATTGAAAATCTGATTTAACGGGGCACAACGGGATAGCTCTCCAGAACTGCCGTCATCCAGAAACACTTCCAACGGGCGCCGCCTGGTGGCGGCAGCTGGGGCGGATATCCGAGTTTCAGTGGAGTTTGACTGACGACCGCAGGTCTATTGCTTCGTTATGCTGGGGTAGTCATCAGTCCTATTCTGCAGCTTGTCATCAAAGCTGCCCTTGGCGGTCTTACCGTCGGCCGCGACCGTCATCTTCCAGACGCCGATCACCTTGCCGTCGCGCTTGTCAGTTTCCTCCAGGGTGTCCTTGCCTCTCATCTTTACGGACACGCTGGTGGTGCCCGGATCGCCCTTCATCGGCGCGTCGGCGCCATCCAGCTTGGCGGTGTAAGTCTGGCCGGTCGGATTGGTCATAGTGATCTCGTCACCGCTAACCTTGTAGGTCCAGACGGTGGCATTGTCTGACAGGCCTTCTATCTTGGTGGTTCGCCACGAACCGGAGATTGCATTCGATCCCGCTGGCCCTTTCGCCACGCGTGTCGCCTCGCCTTTGCCGGTGACCGGAGGCCCTCCGTTGGTGTTGCTGCTGTCACTGAAGGAGAACGTCATGGTGTTGCCGTCTGACGAGACGGTCGTAGTCGAGGTCGCAACAACCTTGCCGCTTTTCTTGTGCGTCTCGTCGACCTCGTGATCGCTCACGACTTTAATCACGACAGTGTCATAGTAGGGATGTCCGCTGACGGGTTGGTCTGTGCCATCCGCTTTGACACTGTAAGGCGGAGTGCACGTCTTGCACTCATACATGCCGTTCTGAAGCAGGAACACGTTCGGCTTCTTGGAAAAATCGACTTTGCTCGTGTCGATTTTCCATGTGCCGTCGAAAACGCTTTGCGCCATTGCCAGCGTGGGCAGAAACAGGGCCGCAGATGCGATAAGGAAAAGCAGCTTTTTCATTGCAAACCTCCATCGGTTTGAATTGCGGTCAGAAATTATATCGGAATCGGCACTGACAATTAATTTTGAGCTTAATCCTGCGCCCACCGACATTCGGCACTGTCTTAACGCTGTTTTCAGACAGTACCCGACATTCCGGGTTAATTGGCGATCCGAAAGCTATCCTTCCACCGGCAATCCAAAAGCGCTGTCGTGGTTCCCTGCAAACGGCGTATTGAGCAAGGTTCGGCCTTGCCAATCTGCTTGGCGAGGCATGGTTACCGAAATCGAGAGTTTCCAGGCACGGCAGGGTGGAAGCTCGCCTTGCATTTCTCCTGGCTGGTAGTTTTGCCAGTGTCTTCCAGCATCAATTTTCATTTAAAGTGTCCGGCGTGCTGCAAAAACTGTAAGGACGCATGTGTTCGTCGACAGGACTTATTAAGCACGTGGAGGGGAAATTGAAGACAAGATACCTGGCAGTCCTGCCGATCTCGGCTGTGATGTTGGCCATTCTTGGTTGTAGTCCGAAACAGGAGACGGGCGCTGAAGCACCAGGACTTAAAGAAGCCGTGACCACGGCGACCGACGCTTACGTGTACGGCTATCCGCTGGTCACGATGGACATGACTCGCAAGCAATTTACGAACGTAGCCGCCGCCGATGCGGCCCACGCACCCATGGGCCAGATTCTCAAGTTCCGGACGTATCCCGCAGTCGATAACCACGCCGTCACCGCCCCCAACGCCGATACGCTGTACACGAGCGCGTGGCTCGATGTTTCCAAGGAGCCCTGGATCCTCAGCGTCCCTGACATGGGAGATCGCTACTACCTGCTGCCGATGCTGGACGGATGGACGGACGTGTTCCAGGTTCCCGGAAAGCGCACCACCGGCGATAAGGCTGCGAAGTACGCCATCACCGGACCGGGCTGGTCGGGTACGCTCCCCGCCGGAGTAACCGAATACAAGTCCCCCACGAGCACGGTATGGATTCTCGGGCGTATCTATTGCACGGGCACTCCGGCCGACTACGCTGCGGTACACGCCCTCCAGGACAAATTCTCGCTCGTTCCGCTGAGTTCCTACGGCAAGCCCTACACCCCTCCTGCGGGCCAGGTTGACCCCAATGTTGACATGAAGACCGCCATCCGCGACCAGGTCGATCACCTGGATGTTGTCGCCTACTTCACTTACCTGGCGCAATTGATGAAGAACAATCCGCCAGCGGCTGAAGATGCACCGATGGTTGCAAGCATGGCGAAGATCGGCCTGATACCCGGCCAGGATTTCGATCCCAGCAAACTCGGCGCATTCGACAAAGAGGCCATCAAGGTTGTGCCGAAGCTGGCTCAGGTGAAGATTATGGAGCACTTCAAACAGCTTGAACCCATCAACGGATGGATGTTCACCACCAAAACGGGTATCTACGGCACAGATTATCTACAGCGCGCGTTGATAACCGCCATCGGACTCGGCGCCAACCGTCCCCAGGATGCGATATATCCCACTGGGGAAAAAGACGGGAGCGGAGGCGACTTCGATGCCGCTTCGAAGAAGTATGTCATTCACTTCGATAAAGGCCAGATGCCCCCTGTCGATGGCTTCTGGTCTATCACTATGTACGATGCGTCGTATTTCTTTGTACCCAACTCGCTCAACCGTTACACGCTGAGCCAACGTAATAAGTTCGTCACGAACGCAGATGGATCGGTGGATCTGTATCTACAAGCCGACTCACCGGGCAAAGCGAAGGAAGCTAACTGGCTGCCCGCGCCAAAGGCGAAGTTCATTCCCATGATGCGTCTGTACTGGCCGAAAGAGACTCCACCTTCCATCATTGACGGAAGCTGGAAACCGCCGGCGATTAACGAAGCAAAGTAGGCGAGACTCAACAACCGGGAACGGCGAAAGCCGTCCCGGTGCCACATTGCAGCAGCGTGCGGTTTGCGAACTCTTCCAGGAGCCGGCTTTTGGGGACTGGATCCTCAATGTTGCCTGGCGGACTGATGGTTCGCTCAGCC
>CAVTLP010000023.1:0-75846 GCA_963735555.1 uncultured Acidobacteriota bacterium | reverse complement strand
GTTCATTGGTGCTGCCATTACTGGGTATATTGGTTTTGCGATGCTGTTTGGCGAGGTATGTTGTTGGGCAGTTGTGGCTACGGCTTTCTTGAACACTCAACAGGGCGTTTTCAGGCGCAGTTCTGCGGGAGATCTTGCTCCGCGAGCTGCGCGAACAGCCTTGGCAGCCGCATGAGGTTATGAGCGGCACAACTGAAGACGAAGATCCAGTCGACCTTGTGCAGTCCGCGCAGCTTCACCTGGCGGATAGGGCCGGTTTGCTTGAGCCAGCCGAAGCTCTTCTCGACCAGCCATCGCCGGCTCAGGCTGATGGCATAGCCGGGGTGCCGCGTGGTCCGACGGTCGAGGTTCGAGCGGCGTCCGTTTTCGTTCTTCGTCACATGCGCGGTGACGTTGAGGGCACGCGCGGCGGTGATGAAGTCTTTGCTGTCGTAGGCCTTGTCGGTCCCGACGGTGATGCGACCTTTGTTGCCTTTTTGTTTCTCTTCAAGCATTAGCAGCGCGGCCTCGCGCTCGGCGTATCCATCCGCCTGGGTCGCCATCGCAGCCGCGATCAGGCCATTGCGGTTCTCCACCAGCGCATGGCCCAGATACGCCAGATGCGACTCCTTGCCATAGCTCTTCTTGTACAACCGCGAGTCTGGATCGGTGGTCGATTCGTGGGTGTCGTTCGCGCGCTTCTGGCCGTGGAAGTTCGCGCCATCGTCGTCCGAACCATCCTTCTTGCGGAAGCTCTTCTGCGACGCCCATGCCTGGATCAGCGTGCCGTCGACGGTGAAGTGCTCATCACTCATGAAGCGCTTCGCCTGTTTGTTCACCTCGGCGAAGAACTGTTGCGCCACCTCGCTGGTGAGCAGCCGGTCGCGGTTCTTCCAGAACACCGCGTGGTTCCACACCGCGTCGTCCATGCCAAGGCCGACGAACCAGCGGAACAGCAGGTTGTAGTCCAGTTGCTCGACCAGTTGCCGCTCTGAACGGACCGAGTAAAACGCCTGCAGCAACAACGCCCGCAGCACATATTCGGGCGCGATGGAAGGACGGCCAGAAGCCGCGTACATCTGGTCGAACTCCGCACTCAGCGACCGCAAAACCACATCCGTCAGACTGCGTATCTCCCGCAATGGATGATCCTGAGGAACACGCTGCTCCAACGTAACATAGCTGAATATCCCGGCCTGCACCCGCTCGTCTCCACGCATACTCCATAGACGAGCGGACAAAGAAATCAAACGAGACCGCGAACCTATTTCAACAAGTTCCTAACTCTCAATCTTCCTGATATACAGCCAAAGTCCAGCTAACATAATCACAATGGCAACGAGGCACACTCCGAGTCCGATACGACGTTGATTGCGCTCAACCATCGCGTCCTTCCCGGCCTTCAGGTTAGCTGGCGGCGAGTTTCAAGCCGACTTGAATATCCTGATTCACGAGGTCCGCCCTAAAGCTGTGGACGGTAACGCGAGCTTTGGTTAGTGCATCCTTCGCCTGGTCCTGAACAAGCCGAGCTTCGCTCACATCCATGCCAGAGGCTTCGGCAACTCGAAGAGCCTGGTCTGCCTCCTTGATAGACCCATCCAATTGCATCAACCCACTCTGGATGTTAAGCCTGGCTCGATCACACCTGTCACCGGGTTGATGGCATTTCATGCAAACGCCTTCGGGGCCGGTGCCAAGTTTCGCGTCGGTTGGATGCTGGATGCCATGATTGCTATGACACACGACGCATCCGGGCAGATTAAGCGCCTCGAATGCTTTATTGTGCGAACTCGTCCCATACATCTGGGCTTGGAAGACATGGCAGTTCGCGCAAACATTCTGGACCTTGTCGACACCCGGGGGCGCGGCACCATGGTTTCCGTGGCAAGTTGTGCAGGTGGGCGCACTCAGATCGCCGCGCACCGCCAGCGCATCGTGATGCACACTGGTATTGTACTTTGCGAACTGATCTGTAGGAATGCCATATGACTTCATGTACTCGACGTCGGCGTGGCAACGAGAGCATGTTTTCGCGACGTTGACAGGATTAACCGTGGATCGAGGATCGCTGGGTGGCCTTATATCATGGACGCTGTGACAATCGATGCAGACGGCCGCTTTGGTGTCTCCAGCGGCATTGCGCTTGCCATGCACACTGGTACGGTACTGGTCCAGCTGATCGGTACGTAACCCGGGATCGAACGTTTTAATATAGGTCGGATTGGAATGGCAACTTCCACATAACTGCGGGATTTGCTTGCGATCAATCTTGCCCTTGAACCCAGCCTTTTTCCCCATGGAGACGGTTGGGTCGTAGCTGCTTGCATCGCCTCCGTGGCAACTGGTGCAGGTCAGACCCTTTTGCGCGTGGATGTCCTGGGCAAACTTCTCTTGAGTAACTTCCAGCGGATCAGGCAGAGCAGAGTGACAATCCAGACAGGAGTTCGTGGTGCTTGTTGGGCTCGTGGTCTGCCCATAACCCAAACACAGTCCGAGCACGATCTGACCGACCAACCCGGCATAGCGGGCTGCGCTTGATAGCCGAGAGTTATTTCGCAAGGAAGCCATAGACACTCATACCGATCACATACACAAGCGCAAAGATTACTAGCCCATTGATCCATTTCCTTGGACGTGAGGGCTGCTCGCTCTCAAAGAATGGCAGCAGAACCCACAACAAACCGGCCACGCCGCAGCCGAGTACACCCAAAACCTCTCCGTCGATGAACCACACTTTGGACGGAATGAGTTTGAGCGTCTGGAACATGAAGAGGAAGTACCATTCGGGCTTGATTCCCGCCGGGGCAGACCCAAAAAGATCTGCCTTGGTCCCGAGATCCCATGGAAAGATCGCCGCTAAGGCACCCAGCGCTCCCATGGCCACGTACCAAGCCATCATTTCCCGGAGCACGAAGTTGGGAAAGAACTTCATGTCACGCCGGGCGGAAGGATTCTGAACCCACTCAACTTCAGTCTTAGGAGGAACGCTCATGCCGAGACGTTGAACCAGAAACAGGTGAACTGCGATGAGCACGCCGACTATTCCAGGGAGAATGGCGACATGAAATCCGAAAAACCTGGTCAGTGTAGCGCCGGTTACCTCGTCGCCACCGCGGAGAAAGACCATCATGGGCTTGCCAACGATGGGAACCTGGCCAGCGATCTCCGTCCCAACCTTGGTAGCGAAGAAGGCTAGCGTGTTCCAAGGCAGAAGATAACCACTGAACCCGAATCCCATGACCAGAAACAACAGCAACATACCGGTGACCCAGGTCAGTTCTCTGGGTTTGCGGTAGGCCTTAAGGAAGGCCACGCTGAACATGTGGACGAAGGCGAAAAAGATCATCAGGTTGGCTGACCAGGAGTGGATGGAGCGAATCAGCCAGCCATACCGCACCTTGGTCATGATGTACTGAACGCTCTCGAAGGCCTCGTTGGCGCCAGGACGGTAGTACAGGAGCAGCAAAATCCCGGTGACCACCTGCACCATAAAGAGAAAAAGGGTGATGCCGCCGAAGAAATACCAGTACGACAGACGATGCCTGGGGACGGTCTTGTGCTTCAGCAGGGCGATGATATCGTCCAGACCAAGCCGTTCGTTAAACCAGCGGAAGAGAGCTGTGAACAAGCTATGCCTCCCGCTTTCGGCTCACGTAGATCTCATCTCCCCGGACATGCACATCGAAGACATCAAGCGGTCTTGGCGGCGGACCCGAAATGTTCCGGCCATCGATACCGTAGGTGCCGTTGTGACAGGCGCACCACACCTCGCCCATATCAGCGCGATACTGCACTGTGCAGCCGAGGTGGGTGCAGGTAGCGGAGAGGGCACGATATGTGCCGTCGGCGGTCAGGATCAGCAGGCCCGGATGACTACCAAAACGAAAGATCTGTCCGGAATTCGGCTTCAGCGCCCCAACTTTGGCGGCGATCACCTCGTCTCCGCCAAGGTCGACCACCGGAGGTGGAACCAGATAGCGCATGACGGGATAAAGGAATGAAGCCAGAGATGCGAGCAGGCCGCCGCCAACGAAGTATTCAATCACGCGGCGACGCGTCGTTCCCGATGGTGAAATCTCGTCAGCGCTCATTCACACCACCTCCTGCCGCAACCACTTTGAATTCGGACTGCAAGCCACATAGAACCTTTCACGGGGTCAAGCGGAAAGTACTTGTACAGTGCGCTTCCATCTGCCGCAGCCAGATGGTTTGGAAAAGCTGCAGACGATTGCAAATGACGACGGCCAGATTCAGCGCGAAGTTTACTCCCAGCTGCGGGATAAGTAGCAAAGTAATTGAGTAGCGATTCCCGTGGCAGGGCGATCAAACAGTACAGCCGCAACGGCTAGTCCTAAAACCAGCACGCACACAAGCCATCAAGAACTTTTCCATGGCAGAAGTCCCCTTCCGTGCTTCTTTGGGGAGAATCTTGAGAGCTGGGTGACCCTTTGGTCTGTGATCTGTATCACAGACTACGAGGTTAGAAGGACCTATCTTGCTGAAGGCAGAACACCCTCATTCAGATTGCAGGCCACAAGCCAGCCAGATAACGACGCGGATACGCAATCCGGCGCGCCACGGCTGATGAGGGGATGCGAGATGGGCAACAGACAATGACTCCCGCCTTTGGTTATTGAGCCCACCTGATTTCTGTTTATGAGGTCCTACTTCTGCAATGTGCGGATATATGCCACGGCTGATTTGATCTGATCGTCAGTTAGCTTGCCTTTATAGGCAGGCATCTTGTTCTTACCGTTGTTCACGAAAGCAATCAGTTCCGCGTCCGAGGCCTTGACGATAGCCGGATCCTTGAAGGACGCAGCCTTCATGGCTTTGCCGGCAGGAGTGTCGCCAAGACCACTTGGGCCATGGCACATGGCACACTTCGCTTTATAGGTGTCCGCGCCGGCGTTCTGCGCAAATGCTGGTGTGACAATCGATGCCGCAAGACAAGCGATTGCCACGTATCTCAACTTGAATTTCACTGAATTACTCCTTGTCCGGGGACTGCTATTTCGTTTTACCGGTCACGAAGGACTATACTCCCGCGAGCTCCGGGCGGACTGAGCAATTTGGTACAACAGTGGTCCAAGAATCGATCATCTTCCTCCGGCGCGGAACCAGAGTTTGTGGCCCTTGCAGACGATTCCGCCGTCAGGCCTGAACTTTAGCCATATTTCGCTCACTTCAACTGTCGGTGAAATCACCGATTCCGTCAGGGACCGCAAGAGTCCTGCGTGTTGGTTTACGTCGGAGTGTCGGGAGGACGCAAGTGAGATGAATCGTTCCTTAACCCACACCTTTTGGAACAGTGCTTTTGAGCTCTTTCGTCCTGTTTTTTTCATCGAGATGCATCCCAAACTCTGGCAAGCTTCCGGGACAGAAACCGCGGATCCTTAGGAGCACTTGCAGGAATTAAAAAGGGGTTAGTCGGGGTGATGGTTTTGAGTAGCCTTTTGGAATAGCTCTTGAGGAGCAAGATGTAGCCGAATGTGGTAGGTTCCGGCGATGCTTTCCCTCAGCCTCCTAGAAGGAACCTTTGCGGAAGGTAAAGTACTCTCAGGCATAGTTGGTCATAGTATTTGCCTTGACTACTTTGGCTCGTCCTCGGCAAAAGAGGTGAAGCATCTTAGTCTGAGCTATATAGATCAGATAGCGCGTATTGCTGGTCATAAGGAGTGACTTTTCAAACTGCCGATCTCAATAGGCTTGAACGCGATTCTGCACTCGCTGTAACGCTTCACTTTCGCTCAACTCAGACGCGAGCGACATCTCGCTCCAGCTTTGATGCAGGAACGATCTTGCGGACAACTTGGCTTGCTGCGGTGATCTTCTGCGGAGTGCGAGAGCACGGATGCATTGTCGCTAGTGATGTCGGCTTCCGTGTCCGAGATGTCACTCCAGAACGGTACGGTGAATGACTGCGCTCCGGCCTGGAGCTGCGATGCCATCTCGCCATTGGGAAGCACTACGCCTGATTGATACAGGGCTGTGCTGACCATTGAATTTTCGACTTGATAGGCGGTGAATTCCGCAGGAACGATTACATCAGCAATCTGTGTCTGTGCCATGTTGGTTATCCTCGAATGGAATGGTTGTTCGCATTCAGGGATAGCCGACTGGCTCAGACCCGCTCGCGACTGCGAGGGTGTTGCTGTAACTGGCTGCCCATTCCGACTGGAGAGCGGCCAGCTACAGAAGGGACAATGACACAGATCAGAGTGCGTGTCAATCCCTGTTCGGAGTGGAAGGATCGTGAGGATGATACGTCTGGAGGCGTACCTGTGGATAGTGGTGCCGTGCGATGGGGTGCGAGATCACGTTATTCCCTTGTCGGGGCTGCTAGCTTGGGTGGTTCAACTGTGTTGAGCCAACTTCGAAACAAGCGAGTGTAACTTGGCATTGTCTTTCATTGCTTGCGCCATACGCTCAACAGAACTCAGCCATGATGATCTCGCAAGTCCGTCCCCGTGGAAGGCTCTCTTCAACAGTCTTAGAATGGAGTAAATACTTCGCTCTGAACTGCTGCATGCCTTAGCGTTAGCGGATTGTGGCCATTGATGAAGCGTGCGGACTGGAGTTCCATCCTTCACTCCGGGTCATCCGCTTCGTGCAATTGGATCTGCGTGCTCGGGAGGCCTTGCTCAAGCCCGGCGTATGATGCGCTCTACGCAGCCTCCGGGCGGCCGTCGATCGCGCCGGAGTATATTCTGCGAAGCGCTGCTTTTGCAGGTGTTCTATCTCGCTCGGTAGAACGCAATGCCCAGCAGATTGACTACAACCTTTGTTTCGCTGGTTTGTTGGTCTGGGCATGGCCACGATGACAGTGTGGAACCATGCGGTGTTCTCCAAGAACCGCGATCGGTTGCTGACCTCGGATGGGCGCAGCGGTTCTTCGCCGAGGTGAACAAGCAGGCGAAGAAGTTCATGTCCGACGAACACTTCACCGTGGACGGCACGCTGATCCAGGCCTGGGCCTCGCAGAAGAGTTTTCGCTCCAAGGACGGCTCTGACGATGACGATGGTATGGACTTTCGCGGACAGAAGCGCAGCAACGATACCACGAGTCCACCACGGATCCCGATGCGCGGTTGTACAGAAGAGCTACGGCAAGGAGTCGAAGTTGAGTTATCTCGGCCATGCCCTGGTAGAGAACCGCAACGGGTTGATCGCCGCGGCGATGGTTACACACGCCGATGGCTATGCAGAGCGCGATGCCGCGCTGTTGATGCTCGCCGAGCAGCAACAAGGCCGTGCACGCCGCATCACTTGTGGCGCCTACAAGGCATATGCAGTAAGGATTTCGTGCGCACAGTACGGGAGCTGAATGTGACCCCGCACATCACCAAGAACGACAAGAACCGCAGCAGCAACCTGGACCGCAGAACCACGCGACAGCCTGGCTATGCAATCAGCCTGAGCCGCCGCTGGCTGATCGAAAAGGGCTTTGGGTGGTTGAAGCAAACTGGTCCGCTCCGGCAAGTCAAGTTGCGCGGACTGGAGAAGGTGGACTGGCTGTTCGTGTCAGTTGCGCTGCGCACAATCTCATCCGGCTCCCCAAACTCATTGTCAACCACCAGCAATGCTCAGGGAGCGGTGTGCCTGAACCGGGGTTGCTAAGGGGATACTCCATGCCCGTAAAACCCCGATGAGCACTGGCAAAATGCGCGATTCAAACAGATTTCAACTGGGCAGAAACGCAAATCCCCAATAAGTTCGCTACAACGCGGAGAATTTCAACGAGTTCCTAAAGCAAACCTGCGCGGCAGCCCGGATTTCCGAAAAGCAGTCTGAACATAAACAGATTGCAGATCTGGAGTGCTTCCATACGGCTAGTCGTACAAAAGCGTATGACTACGCGACGCGTCATGAACGCGCACTTGAATCTATCGCTGCTGGAAATCCCCGGTGTGGAGGAGACTCCGTTCCGCTCTTCCTGCCGTATATATCTCGTCCGTGTAATCTGTGAAGAGGGCTTCGATGGGTTAGCTAATGGAATGCGTAGGTCTACCATCCAGGAACGAATTCAGCATATCCATCATCGTCCAGACGATGTCAGAGCAAGTGACATGAGCAATCTACTTCACAATCTAGCTGCTACCCAAGCGGCCAAGAATATCTCACCTCCAATCATCGACTACGATCAAAGTTCCAAGTTGCTACAGGTTGTTGATTCGACATTTTATTTTTTCCTGAAGAACAGCAACCTTCCTGAGTTCTTGAACTTGTTCAATCCGCTCGATGATTATTCTGCAAAACGGTCAGTAGTTGTGTCAGAGAGTGTCCCCTCGACTGAATCTCAAGACGCGTAGCAGCGAATCGCGATATGACTTGCGCCTTGGTGATTTCGGGGCTTCGTTTTCGGCTTGGTCTACGGTTCGGTCCAAGGCTATCTACCTCGGCGCTGCACAAGCGCACGAACATCCGTTTGATCGCTAGGATTTGACCACTGACCGAATCCTGATTCTGGCTACCCATCGTTGTTCGCTGGTGAGATCACGCAGCTATTCAGCTTTACAGGTTTCGCAGTGTTGTCGATGCCTGAACATCTGCTGACTGTACTCAGTCATCGCATCACGTTCTTCCTTCACTATCTGGTTACGCTTTCGCTCGGATGTTGCGCCCCAGAGATGCGAATTTTGCTGATAAAGCGACGTGCGCGAATCGATCTCGCGCTGATTCATATTTAAGTTGAAGCTGCTTGTAGTCTTCGCAAGGCATCGCGGCTATTGTAGCGAACTGTCTACGATGATCGCTACGATATTGGGGTCATACCCCAATTCTGAATTCAGTTTCAGGGGAGACGGATCTTGGCTCCCGGCTCTGAAGCCTCGACAAAAAGGGGGGTAGGGGTTCCCAGTCTGGATCGCTGAGCGCGAGTGTCGATATCGAGACAGTGCGACGGCTCGAAAAGGCAATTGCCCTGAAATTGCCCGATACATTGGCAGATTCAGTGCTAAATCCAAGCTAAGTTGTTGATTTTGTGGTAGCGCCATCGGGGATCGAACCCGAACTCTCCGCCTTGAGAGGGCGGCGTGTTAACCAATTACACCATGGCGCCGGAGGGGAGTGGCGAGAATCGCCAACCTTCTTAATATATCAGAACGGACGGGCGTTCCTGTTCCCGATTTGCGGGGATTCGGTGGGTGTCCGAACACGGGAAACGGAGATGCTTCGACCGTGTTGGGCGGATCCCACATTGCTTCGCGAAGGTGGGGTACCCGGTGTCGTAATCAAACGGGATCCCATGTCCGAAAATCTGGACATGGGGCACCCGGAATGTCGCTGGACGCGCAGATTCTCAGATGCCGAGCTTTTTGACTTCCTCGTTGTAGTACTTGCGGTAGAGGATGTCCCACTCCTGGCTGCCTTCGGGGATGATGCGGCGCTGGGACTGGATCTTGAGGCGGGCGGCCTGGTCGATGCGCGTCTCCTGCATGAGCAGATTTTCGAGGGCTTTGCGCGCTTCCTGGCGGATGGTGTTGCGGTCTTCGAGGAATTCGGCACTCGTCGGTTTCGGCGAGGACGTCGGAGACGACGTGGGCCAGCTTGTTGAGCTTGTCGCGGGAGATTCTCACAGCACCGCCTTGTACTTGCGGGCCAGCTCGAGCTTTACCTTCTTGAACATCTCGGCGTAGGCGGCGCCGGTGCGGTGCATCTCGTCCTGGTAGGCGTCGAGGATGACGCGCACTTCTTCGTTGATGCGGTCTTCGAGGGACAGTTCTTCGAGGAGGCCGGCGTTCACGCGCTCTTCGACAACGGACAACTTATTCGTGCGGATCATCTTGGCGTCGATCAGCTGTTTGACCGTATGGCGGGCAAGATATCCTACATATTCCCGTGAAAAAATCATTTATCTCGTTCGAAATATAGCACAAATGAGTGGGCAAAACCGGCTGCCGCGAGCGTGGCGCTATGAGCGGGTGGCGAGAGCAGGGCGGTGCGGACAGACGGCGGCGTTGAGGCAGTCGTCTGCGATGATGAGGCGCTCGACGGGGCGGCCGCCGATGAGGTGCTCGCTGACGATATCGGAGACGTCTTCGACTTTGACCTCGCCATACCAGACGGCTTCAGGGTAGACGACGACGGTCGGGCCGTGCTCGCACTGGTCGAGGCATCCGGACTTGTTGACGCGGACGCGGGCGGACGAGGCCGGCGGCTTTCACGGCGTCTTTGAGGGCTCCGTGGAGCTCACCCTTGCCGTCGGTTGTGCAGGAGGGACGCGCGCTGCCCGGTTCGCGAACGTTCGTACAGACAAAGACGTGGCGCTCGAATTTCGCCAATCGGGGGCTCCTTTTGATGCAGGTTGTTTCTCTCATGTTACGTGAGATTCTCCACCTGGTTTTTCACCCGATTTTTCCACGGGCCCGGGCTGGCGACAACTCGTAGATCCGACTATGCTGCAAGACAGTTTGATCTCGCTCAAAGACGACATGGTGGCCTTTATTGCAGGCCATGGAATGCGGCGCGTCCCCGCTGTACGTGGGCGAAGAAGTGCCGACGGTGCTGTGGGAAGACGATTCGAATGCCGACAGCTGGAAGGATTTTGTGGAGACCGCGAAGGCGGCGGGCGCGGCCTTTCTGACCATGAGCGACGTGGTGCTGGAGAAGGAAGACCTGGAGCTGCTGCGTCGAAGAGCTGCAGGAGACGAATTTTCCGGACGAGGAGTCTCCCGCGATCGAAGAGGCGCAGTCGCTGGCGTACGCATGTGGGTCGCGTGGGGTATATCCAGCTGGGCTTTGCGCACCAGGGGATTGTGTTTCTGCACGAGAACACCACGGCGTGGTATGAGCGCTACCAGCAGCTGCTGGAGTCGCTGGAGGACTACGGCAACATCATCCTGAGATGATGAGGATGCCGACGAACGAGTCGTGAGCACGCCTGACGCGGCGCCGGCGTTGCTCTGCAGGCGCTGGATACTTTCGGAAATGATCCAAGTGCGGCCGCGTGCGCTGGCGCGCGAGGCCGGACTGCCGCTGCTGATTGCCGAACTGCTGGTGGCGCGCGGCGTGCGGTCAAGCGGCAGAGGCCGAGCGCTTTCTTCATCCACAATTTGAGCACCTGCTCGATCCTTACTCGATGCTGGGTATGGAGCGCGCGGTCGCGCGCATCCAGCAGGGCGGTTGCGGCGCAGGAGACGATCCTGATCTACGGCGACTACGACGTGGACGGGACGACCGCCGTGGTGCTGCTGAAGACAGCCATCGAGATGCTCGGCGGGCAGGGCGACTTTCATGTGCCGCACCGGCTGCGCGAAGGCTACGGCATGCAGAGCGAGGATGCTGGATGCTGCGGCGCGCGATGGCGTGAGGCTGGTGATCAGCGTGGATACGGGCATTCGGGCCTTTGCGGCTGCCGAAGCGGCCGAGACGCTGGGTCTGGACCTGATTGTGACCGACCACCATCTGCCTGAGGCTGCGATGGGGCTGCCAAAGGCGCTGGCGATCCTGAATCCTAACCAGGCGGCATGCGGTTACCGTGCAAGCACCTTTGCGGCGCCGGCGTGGTGTTCAAGCTGTCGCAGGCGCTGCTGGAGGGATGGGATCGCGAGCGGGCGCGGGCGAAGATTCTGCCGTCGTTCCTGAAGATGGTGGCGATTGCCACGGTTGCGGATGCCGTTCCGCTGCTGGGCGAGAATCGCGTCTTTGTCGCGATTGGCCTCGATCAGTTGCAGAGCCCGGTGCATCCGGGGCTACGGTCGCTGATGGAGGTCGCCAGCTCGATCCGGCGCGGCGAAAGCTGACTCCGGTGGACGTGGCCTTTCGCATTGCGCCGCGGATCAACGCCGCAGGGCGCATGGATGTGGCTTCCGAGGTAATCGAGCTCTTTACCACGAAGGACCCGAAGCGCGCGCACGAAATCGCCGAGAAGCTGGAGCGGCTGAATCAGGAACGGCGCGACGCCGAAGCCGCAATGCTTGCCGAGATCGTCGAGCGGCTGGAGGAAGAGCGCTTCCGCGATGCGCGTTGCATTGTGATGGATGGTGAGGGATGGCATCGGGGAGTGATCGGCATTCTGGCGTCGCGCATTGTGGATCGGACGGGCAAGCCGGCGATGGTGATTGCGCTGCACGACGAGAACGGAAGACGGGGACGGGACCGCGCATGGTTCGGGCAGGTCGATTCCAGGCTTTCATCTGCTGGATGCGATTGAGAGCTGCCGCGATCTGTTTACGCGCTTTGGCGGACATGCGCATGCGGTGGGGTTCTCGCTGCCGTCAGAACGCGTCGAGGAGTTGCGCGCGCGGCTGTGTTCGGCTATGCGGCGATTCATCTGAGCGAGGAGGATCTTGGGAGTCCGCTGCGGTGCGATGCCGTGCTGCCGTTGGATCGCGTGACTCCGGCGGTGTGGTCATGGCTGCAAGCGGCTGGAGCCGATGGGGATGGGCAACGCGGAGCCTGTATTTCTTGCGCAGAACGTGCTGGTGACCGGCCCTCCGCGCTATATGAAGGAGAAGCATGTTCGGCTGCAGGTGACGCAGGGGCCTCGTGGCGGCAACATGGCGGCGCTTGGCTGGAGCTGGGCGGAGCGGGTGCAATCGATGGGACTGGACGATGGGCAGCGTGGTCCATCTGGCTTATAAGCTGCGGGAGAATGAGCATCCCGGAGTATGGCGGCCTGGAACTGGAGATCGCGGGATTTATCCGGCGGGCTAAGGCTTGAGCTTTTCCCTTTCGCGGCGGCTGCGTCATTGGTTTGATAATGTCGTCGAGGCGGTCGGGGGTGCCTTGAACGCGTTCGAGATGTGGGAAGCGCAGACCGCCGTGGTAGTCGAGCTTCGCGACCTTGTAGTAGCCGGTGTTGACCACGATTAGCTCGATCGGGTCCTTCGCTGTCTTTTGCTGCGGTGATCGCATCGCTCAACAGCGTTGTTGTGTACTGGCGTCCGTTGACGGCGACGATCTGCATGCCGGGACCGAGGCCGGCCTTGTCGGAAACGGAGCCCACGAGCACGTCGTCGATGTGGCCGTCGGTGGTTATGTTGATGCCCAGGGTCCACCAGGCCTGCGAGTCGCCGGTTGCGGTTTCGCGCGCCTGAATGAACGTGCTGGGAGTGTCGGTGTAGACGATCTTGTAGCCGCCGTTTTCGATGCCTCCCAAGGGAGCATGGGGCGATTTGGAGGTGAGCCGGTCGTTGAAGAATCCTGCCCAGTCGTAGGGCGCAACGGCGTTCAGGTTGGCGATCACGTCGTCGAAGGTATAGGGAACGACTTTAGGCGGAGTGTTGCCGCCGACGCCTTCAAAGCGCGCGCAGAAATCGTTGAGGCTCTTCTTGTCTTTGGTGAGCTTGCGGATGATGGTATCGGCTTCAAGCCAGATCAGCGCCCCCTCCTGGTAGTAGTCGACACTGCGCCGCCAGTTGTCCCACTCCGGGCTCGTGTCGTACAGAATCTGCGCGGCGATGGCGGTGTCCTGGAGGTCGCGCCAGGTGCGGCCGGGGCGGTTATCGAGCGTAGCGGCCGTTGCAGCCAGGGAGGCCCGGAATTCGTCGGGCGCTTTCCATGCCGCTGCGCGCGGCGAGCACCTCGCCGAGATACTGGGTGAGTCCCTCATAGACCCACAGCAGCGCGCCCTTCATGGGATCTTCGTAATTCCCGGTTGCGAGTCCGACGGGGCGGCGATATTTGCCATTCCACGAATGCGTGAACTCGTGGGGCAGCAGATCGGCTGTGATCAGAGCCAGATTGTCGTCGAGAAAAGTCCTCTCGGAGATGCGGTCGTCGCTCGACTGGTGATGTTCGAGGCCGAAGTGCGCCACCTGGTCGCTCAAGGTTACGAGGAAGTGATAGCTGGCATAGTGACGCGATTGATAGAGCGCTCCGGCTTCGCGGACGAGGTTGCTGTAGGCGTCAGGGCTTCGGGCTTGATGCGCAGATCCTCGGGGCCGTCGGCGGCGACGTCGAGAAAGTTCTTCGGCGTGACTTCGGGAGCGAGCGGGAATCTCCTTGAAGAATCTCCCCGTCAGGAGCGGCGAATCGACCAGTTGCTCGAGTGAGACTGTTTCAAACTGAACGGCTCCGTTCGCTTCGCCTGTTTTCGTGAGTGCTGTGCCGTATTGCCAGCCAGGGGGAAGTTTAGCCGCAGCCTGCACGGCGATGTCGGAAGCAGGATGTCCGGCGGGGTAAACGAGCACTTCGTTCCAGCTGACGATGGCGAGATTGGCGGTGGTCGAGGCTCCGGCGGTGAAGCCTGTGGCTGCGGCTGTGGCGAGGAAGTCGAGTTTCACGTCGAGCGACGATGCTCCCTCGGGCACCGTGAGGTGAAAGGCAAACATGTTCACGTCGTCGCGCTTCCAGGCGAGCTGCTGTCCGTTGGCGGAGATCACCAGCCCGGCAAGATTGTCGATTGGACCAGTCGGGCCGTGTTCGCCCGGAATCCATTGCGGATAGACGAGCGTGAGAGGACCCGGCTGGACGGGAATGGAGAGCGTGGCGTGCAGCTTTTTGCGGGGCGCATCGGTAACGTCGACGGTTACGTGAATGGGGGGTGAGGTTTGAGCCGAAGCGGCGACAGTGGCGGCTAGCAAAAGTACAGGCAGAAAGCGAAGCTTCAAACGGGAATCCTCCCCAAAAGGCCGATCCAAGTGTAAACGGTGACTGTCGAATGTTAGACGCAAAAGCCGCGAATTTTACTTCAAGCCTTACAGCTTTGTTGACTTTTCTAGAATAATGCAATTTATACTCGTGACTCCCGATGTCAGCCTACTGCTCTTTGTTCGAGCCCCGTCGGAGGTCGTATGACAGATTTAGCCACTGAATTGGCCGCCAATCAACATCCACCTTTGGATGACATCCAGCAGGTCGAGCAACACGACGAAGTGGTACCAGAACCTCCTCCGTCTCCTGATCCGGGAGACAATCTGGCACCAATGTCGACTAGCCCAAAGTTTCTTCGTGGCCCCCTGCGATATGACGTGGACACGTCGTCTCCCCAGTTAGAGGCGGGTAGAGCCTTTTCGGTCTTTGTTCGCGTGACTAATCCCTACGAGTCCCCAGTTACCCTTCTCGGAGTCAGCGCGTCGCTTCCGACGGAGTTTCGGGACAAGGATAATCAGGACGCCGGCTTGTGGGCTACGATGAAAAATCAATTCAAACAGGAACTTAAGGCAAGAGTGGTCGTAGCTCAGAATGTCGTTGCATCAAACGATACTCAATCCGGTGCCCCCGAACCGTCCGGCGAGATCGTGTTACAACATGGCAATAGTTCACTGAAGCGCTTCACGCTGAAGACATGGAAATCCACGCTCTTTATGCCCGCAGCTTATATTATGCAGTTTCAGATTCAGTACAAGATTGACGGTATCGTAAACCAAGACACCATCCGGCAGGAATTCAATATCCGCGCTCCCTTAGGAGCCGTATTACGCGGAGCATTCTGGGGCGCGATTACAGGCAGTGTACTCCACACTCTTTACAAGTTTCTTTACCCCGCCCCGGGAACAACAGGCCAACAGCATCCTTATCTCCAATTTCTTGGCGAGACGTTTGCAGGCATCCTCTTAGGTGGTGTCCTGGTCGTTGCCTTCGCTAGAAAAAAGGACACTCAACCGTTCATTTCGATAGAAGATTTCTACGGTGGCCTTTTTGTTGGATTCTCTGCAGGATATGTGGGTAAGGTCCTGCTGGATAAGGTGCTGCCGCAGTAGGCCGCTCCATGACAAATAATGCTCAAGGATAGCTGCTGCTGCAAGGTGTGATCATCGAGCAACCTTGGGCGCAGATGCTACACTCCGGCCATGTCGCGTGGTTTCTTTCTTACTTTTGAAGGGCTCGACGGTTCGGGCAAATCGACGCAGTTGCGCAAACTGGCGGAGTGGCTGGAAGCAGAGGGCGAGTCCATCGTTGTAACTCGGCAACCGGGCGGGACGCGCATCGGCGACCGGATTCGCGCGCTGCTGCTGGATTCGCGCACGGAGAATCTTGCACCGCGGGCCGAGCTGGGGTTGATGTTCTCCGACCGGGCGCAGGCCATTGCCGAGATCATCGCACCGGCACTTGCGAAGGGCAGGACTGTCCTGTGCGATCGTTACACCGACTCGACGGAAGCCTACCAGGGCGGCGGACGCGAGCTGGGCAGCAAGGTTGTTCTCGATCTGCATGCTGCCATGTGCGGCGGTCTGCAGCCGGACCTGACTTTGCTGCTCCTGCCGGATTTTTCGCGGTCACTGGAGCGCGCACGCAGGCGCAACACGCGGACTGCCGGACATCCTATCGACGAAAATCGGTTTGAGAAGGAGGATGAGCTCTTCTACCGGCGCGTCTTCGATAAATATTGTGAAATTGCACGTCGGGAACCTTTGCGTGTGGTGGTAATCGATGGCGATCAGGGCATTGAACAGGTTCACCAGCGCATCGTACAAGTAGTGCAGGAACGCATGAAGAGCCGCGTGTGATATCTCGCTTCCCTACTCAATTTGTTCACATCAATGACTGAAGCTTCGAACTGGATTGTCGAGGAGCGCAATGGCTACCGCTTTCCACCGGGGCTAAAGCTCAACCTGCCGCTCTATCTGTCCCGGCGATTCTTTCGCGTGGGCAATCCGATCCTGCTTTTTGAGCACCTCACTACGACGTACGGCCGGATGGCCCATTATCGCGTGGGGCCCAGCGACATTGTCCTCGTGAGTGAGCCGGAGTTCATCCGCGAGATTCTCATCATGCAGCCGCAAAACTTCATCAAAGAGCGCACGCAGAAGCGCATGAAGATTCTGCTTGGCGAAGGGCTGATTACCAGCGACGGCGAAAGCCACAAGCGGCAGCGGCGCATTGCCGCCCCGGCTTTTCATCGGCAGCGCATCCAGGCTTACGGCTCGATCATGGTGGAGCGCGCAGCGGCGATGCGCGAGACGTGGGGACATGGCGTTGAAATCGATGTGGCCGCGGAGATGATGCGGCTTTCGCTGGAGGTGGTCGCCCGAACCTTGTTCGCGCAAGAGGTGACGCCGGACATATTGAGCATCAACCGCGAAGTGAACGCGATCATGAAGCTCTACAACTTTCTGATTGCGCTGCCTCGCGCGGAAGAGTATCTGCACCTGCCGATTCCCGGCCTGATGCGCTTTCGCCGGGCGCGCAAGCGGCTTGATGAGGTCGTGTATCGCATGATTGCCGAACATCGCGCCAGCGGCGTGGATCGCGGCGATCTGCTCTCGATGCTGCTGCGCTCGCGCGACGACGAGCAGGACCACTCCGGGATGAGCGACGAATTGTTGCGCGACGAAGTGCTGACGATTTTCCTGGCCGGATACGAGACCGTAGCCAACGCGCTCTCGTGGACGTGGATGCTGCTGGGGCAGAATCCAGAGGCTGAAGCAAAGCTGCACGCGGAGCTGGATGCCGTGCTGGGAGGACGACTGCCAACGCTCGACGATCTGCCTCAGCTGCGCTACACCGAGATGGTGCTGGCGGAGTCGATGCGGCTTTATCCGCCGGCCTGGGCCATGGGACGGCAGGCCACGTGCGATGTGGCGCTGGGGCCGTATCTGTTGCCGGCCGGGACTTATTTCTTCTTCAGCCAGTACATTATTCAACGCAGCGCCGAACATTTTCCCGATCCGCTGCAATTCGATCCGGAGCGCTTTACCCCGGAGCGAAAGGCCGGGCGGTCGAAGTTCGTCTACTTCCCTTTCGGCGCGGGCAGCCGGCAATGCATTGGCGAGGCCTTCGCGTGGATGGAGGGCACGCTGCTTCTGGCGACGATTGCGCAGCGCTGGAAGCTTCGGCTTGTTCCGGGGCAGCGGCTGGAGGTTCAACCCAAGATTACTCTGCGACCGAAGTATGGTATTCGTATGGTTCCGGAACTGCGCGGCTCTTCCTCCGGCTAATCGCGTGCGATGACGAGGCGAGCCACATCTTTCCACGCTGGATAACCCTTTTTCACCGGGTCTGCATCTCCTTCGGCAAATGCAATTTCATCATCTAACCCGTCACAACTGGATACTCGCCGTGTTTCTTATCTCCGGCGCGATCCTGCTCGGCAATATCGTTCACTGGATCGCGTTCACGATTATCCGTCACCGCCGCAAGGAGTCCAGCGCCAAAGAGATCCGCATTCTCTTCAATGTCAGCGAACACCTTAACCATCCCGCGCGATGGGTCTTCCTCACTATCTGCATTCTGATCACTTTTCCCTTTCTGCCGATTCCCGCCGTGCTGTCTGGCAACCTGCGAGTGGGGCTGCACATTCTGCTCGTTGTCCTGATGGGGTGGTTCGCCATCGGGTGCGTGTCTGTCTTCATGGACGCGCTGATGCGCCGCTACGACCTGACGGCGGAGAACAATGTCCGCGCGCGCCGCATCCATACGCAGACCCATTTTCTTCGCCGCATCCTTGTCGGCCTGATCGTGATTATCGACATCGGCTGCATCCTGTGGACGTTTCCCGATCCTCAACTCTGGCACTATGGGAGTGGACTCCTTGCCTCGGCCGGCGTGGCCACCCTGGTGCTGGCTACTGCGGCGAAGTCGACGGTCGCCAATCTGCTCGCGGGTTTGCAGATTGCATTCTCCGAGCCCATTCGCATCGACGACGTGGTGATCGTGGAGGGCGAGTGGGGCAGAGTGGAGGAGATCACCACCTCTTACGTGGTCATCCGTATCTGGGATCTGCGGCGGCTGATCGTGCCGTTGAGTTATTTCATTGAGCATCCTTTCCAGAACTGGACGCGCGAGCACTCCGATTTGCTGGGCACGGCGTTTCTCTACACCGATTATTCGGTGCCGGTGGATGCTATCCGCGAACACTTCGCAAAGGTTCTGGAGGCGTCGCCGCTCTGGGATCGGAAAGTGTGCTCTACGCAGGTGACCAACCTCACCGAGCGCACGATGGAGATTCGCTGCCTGCTGAGCGCGCGCAATGCGAGTGAGCTCTTCGACCTTCGCTGCATCGCCCGGGAAGAGATGGTGAAGTTTATCCAAGAGAATTATCCGGAAGCCTTCCCACGCACACGCTTTGCGGCGGTGTCGAATCCGATGGAATCTACTTCGGATGCCGGCCCTGCTAGTCTGGGACGGTGAGTTTCCGCGACTTTCTCGGCAATGAAGCAACGGTGCGCCATCTGCGCGAGGCGATCGCGGCGGAGCGCCTGCCGCATGCGCTGATCCTTTCCGGGCCGCGCGGCGCGGGCAAGTACACGCTGGCTCTCAAACTGGCGCAGACGGTCAATTGCCTCGATCCAAAGCAGACGGACGGGTTGCCCGACTATTGCGGAGTCTGCTCGAATTGCGTGCGCATTGGCCAGGCGGCGGATCTGGAGGCGCGCGTCGACGAGGCGATTGCGGCCCGCGAGGAACTGCGCGACGTGGACAAGAAAGAGACGCGCATCCTCATCCAGACGCACCCCGATGTGCTGGTGATTCCGCCTGATCCTCCGCAACTGCTGATCAAGCTGGGACAGGTGCGGACGGTGATTCGCGAAATCTATCGCATGCCCGCGGAGGCGAAGCGCGCGGTTTACATCTTTACCAGCGCGTCGTTCATGAAGGAGGCAGCCAACTCGCTGCTAAAGGTGCTGGAGGAGCCGCCGGCGCATGCGAATATCGTGCTGCTGGCGGAAAATCTGGGCGATCTGCTGCCGACGATCCGGTCGCGGGGCAGCATCTTCCGGCTGGGGGCGATCCCTCTGGATCAGATTGAGAAGCTGCTGGCGGAGCGGCGACCGGACTGGCGTCCGGCGCAGCGTTCTCTCGTGGCGCGGCTGGCACAGGGAGCGGTCGGACAAGCGCTGGGCTTCGATCTGGAGGGCTATCTGGCCAGCCGGGCGGATGCCCTGCTGATTCTGCGCAATGCGCTGCGCGAACCGGACTACTCCGCGCTGTTTCGCATGACGGAGACGTATCGCGCCGGAGCCGAGGGCCAGGAGAAGACCTCGAAGCTGCTGGGGGCAATGCTGAGTCTGCTGGAAGACCTGCTGCTGCTGCAGTCCGGAGCGCCGCAGCTGGTTCGTAACATCGATATTGAGAAGGAGACTGGCCGCGATGGCTCCGCAGGTGAGCCTGGAGTGGATTGAAGCCGCGGAGCGCGGAGTGGACCAGGTGAGATCGGGCATGCGGCGCAATCTGCTGCGCTCGCTCGCGCTGGATGCGTTTGCGACGGAGATGGCGCGGTAATTCACCGCGAAGACGCAAAACAGCGCAGAAGCACGAGTCACTCATTTTCGCCTCACAAAATGTAAATTTGATGAAGAATACGATTTCCTCCGATAGATGGTGGAAAACGCGGTAGATATTCGACGATATCTCAGCTAAGATTACCGGTAAGAAAATACAACAAACGGCGTTCTGCGCAGGCGACGGCGGTAGCAGTTGGCCGCATCTCACGTGCTCAGTATTGCCCTGAGAGCTATGGCGAATTCGTCTTACATCCCTGTCACGGGCTTGCATGAAGTACGTCCAGATTCGCCGTCGGCTCGTTCTGCGGGCGGTCCACGCGCTGTCACTTCCGACCATATAGACGGCGATCGGGCAACAGCTGGCAATACGCATGGTCCGCGTAAGCTGATTCGCCCGACGCTGCCAGTCCGCGCGTTCAGGGAGCGCGGCCTGGGCCCGCGCGGCGAGTCACCCATCCTCGCGCACCACGAGGCCTTGACGAATTCGCCCTCGGATGAGAGCTCGCACGCCGAGGCCTTCTACTTCCAGAAGCAGATCCAGACGCAGACGCTGATGGCGTTTGTGCTGGAAGATGGGGAGACGATCGAGGGCTACATCGAGTGGTATGACCGCAACGCGATTAAGGTCAGGAACGGCAGCCGCACGCTTATCTATAAATCCAGCATCAAGTATCTGCACAAGGTAGGCGAAGCCTGCGGTCAGTAGACCTCGAAGGCTCCCGAGCTACGCGTTCCGCGCGGCTTTTCTGAGGCGGTCGCGGAGGGCGACTCCGATGCCGTGTGCGGGCGGCACCGGACAGATGATAACCGTCGCTCCGGCGGAATCCAGCCAGCGCAGCCCTGCAAACAGCCTTTGCGCCAGTTCCTCCTGATCGTTCCAGCGCTCCCCAGCGATAGACCAACTCCTGCTTACCAATCGCAGCAGCTATCAAGTCCGCCGGGAAGCATCAGGCCTACCCGCTCACCGGCGGCTCTCCCCGGCGAGGATCGCCTGTTCGAAGGCTTGTCTCTGTTCCTCACCCTCTCCCTCTACAAGAATGAGGCGCGCGCGAGGCGCATAGTGCCGCAGCACGATGCCGGGTGAGGGCTGCGACTCGGGTTCGGCAGCGGATGTCGGACCGGCTTCGTGGTAGGCGATGGCGTCGACGCCGGCAGCGCGAATCTGCTCGAGAGTGATCACACCGGGGCGGTAGACAATGCACGGGTCTTCATTTGGATCCACGACGGTCGATTCGAGGCCGTGGGTCGTCTCGCCGGAGTCGAGAATCGCGTCGATGCGGCCGTCGAGATCTTCGACCACATGCTGGGCCAGCGTGGGGCTGATGCGGCCGAAGGTGTTGGCGCTGGGCGCGGCTATGGGCAGTCCGGCGGCATGAATGAGGGCGTGGGCGACGGGGTGCTGCGGCATGCGCACGCCAACCAGGGGACGGCCAGAGGTCACTGCGGCTGGGACATCGGGATGGCGCGGCAGAAGCAGGGTAAGCGGTCCGGGCCAGAATGCGTCCATGAGACGGGCGGCATTGCCGGGGACGGCGGCGGCGACACGGTCCAGCATTTCTCGATCGGAGACATGCACGATGAGCGGGTCCCAGGCGGGGCGCTGCTTGGCGGCGAAGATTTTGGCGACAGCCTCGGGATCGAGGGCGTTTGCGCCGAGTCCGTAAACGGTCTCCGTGGGAAAGGCCACGGTGCCGCCCTCCTGAAGGATTTCGGCGGCCGTCGCGATGGAGGCTTGAGATAAGGGATGCTGCAGATCGTCCGCATCGACCATCAACCGCAGCGTCCTCATGACAGGTTGTTCATTCAACCTTCTCCGATGCATTCATTCCACAGGTGAGGATTCGTCCGCTGGAATTCGCCCACCATCTGGATGCACTCCGGCGAGGCCAGGTCGAGGATATTGAATCCATTCTCCCGCAGGAACGCCAGGCCGCCCTGTGCGTTGACGCTGTCGCCGACGATCACCTGCTTGAAGCGGAACTGATAGATCAATCCCGTGCAGTACCAGCACGGAGCAAGCGTGGTCACCAGGATCAGGTCGCGATAGCGTGGGTTGGCGGCCGGCGGCGCGGAAGGCGTCGGTTTCGCCGTGCATCGACGGGTCGCCGTTCTGCACCAGGCGGTTGCGGCCGGCGCCCAGCAGCGTGCCATCGGGGCGGAAGATCGCTCCGCCAACCGGGATACCTCCTTCGGCGAGTCCAATGCGGGCTTGTTCCAGGGCGACGGCCAGCATGCTGTCAGCGTCCATTGCGGGCTTCATGCGTGGAGTCTAGCATTCCCCCTTGCCGGACTCAACGAACCGCAAGCACGAACTGTCGCACTGCGAAACTCCGGAGGCCCTATACTCATTCCATGAGCGGAGTAGAGATCGAGGTGAAGTTCCGCGTTGCCGATCCGGCGGCGCTGGAGGCGAAGCTGGGCCAAATCGGCTTCCGCTGCATTACGCCGCGCACCTTCGAGCGCAACGTGCTCTATGACACCCGGGATCAGGCGGCTGCGCGCGCAGCAGTCGATTCTGCGCATTCGCAAATATGGAGAACGCTGGCTGATGACGCACAAATGCCTCACGGCTGAACAACGATCCCGCGCGCAAGACACAAGCATCGCGTGGAAACGGAAACGGAAGTCGCCGACGGCGAGGCGCTGGGAACGGTCTTTTGCCAGTTGGGATACGAGCCGGCCTTCACCTATGAGAAATGGCGCACGGAATATGCCGATGCCTCCGGGCACTGCGTGCTCGACGAGACGCCCATCGGCATCTTCGCGGAGCTCGAAGGTCCCGAGGACTGGATCGACTCGACGAGCGCGCGGCTTGGCCTTGACGCCTCTCAACTGAGCACACTCAGCTATGGACGGCTCTTCGACGATTGGCGCGAGCGGACAGGGAGCACGGCATCCGACCTTACCTTCGCAGCTATTCCTGGTGGCTCACAACCCCAATAGCCGACCCTTCACCGCGCCATCCTCAAGTCCCCCACATTCCCGCCGATAGGCATCTTATTCGGACCTGGATCCGATGACTTTCCACTGCCTTGAGGCACGCCCATGACACCCTGGTTTTCTAAATGACGGCTCTGCGCAGGCGCGGCGGAGCCTTTCTGCTGATGCTCTCTACGCTGATCTGCTTCCACCTGCCGTCGGCGGCCGAGGACCGCAAGGTGCAGAAGCGCGTGCCGCCGGTGTATCCGGAACTCGCCAGGCGGATGCACATCTGGGGCGTTGTCCGGATTTCGGTCACGGTCGCTCCGGACGGCAGCGTCACGGACGTGAAGACGATCAGCGGCAACAAAATGTTAGCGGCTCGCCGCCGAGGAAGCGGTTAAGAAATGGAAGTTCGTCGCCGGGGCTTCGCAATCGACAGTAAATATCGATGTCAATTTTGATCCGGCCAGCTAAGAACTGCACTCAATCGAGGACAAAGACGGTCATGGCCCTGATGAATTCGCGACTTTCGAACAAACTGCGTCTCAGCACCCTGGTGCTGCTGACCTTTGTCCTGCTGGGCTCGCTGGTCGCCTACCTGAAGATGCGGCAGGTTAGCCGGCTCTCGGAAGCGGTAGCCGGCACGCGCATCCCGGCGTTGAGCGCAGTACGGGATCTGCACGTTGCCGAGCTGGGTGAATCGTCGGCTCTGCAATCGTACGTGCTGTTCGGCTCCGACCTTGCCATGGCGCAGCGTTACAGCGCCGAGATTCAGGATTACCGGACAAACGCTGCGGAGACGCTGCAGCGCATCGCCCAGCTGCGGTCCACCTATGACAGCCTGGTGGGCGCACAAAAGATCGATACCCTGCTCGACCAGTACCGCGTCGTGGAGGAAATCGATAAGCAGGTGCAGGACCTGGCGGTGGGCCAGGGCGAGCGACAATACCAGCCGGGCCTTCGATCTGCTGCAGGGTCCGGCGGCCAAGGCGAATGCGGACTTCCTCAACAGCGTGACGGAGGTTGTCGGACACGCTGGTGGACGGCGACCAACCAGGATCTGAATCATGTGGTCGAGATCAACCGGCTGGAAGCGATTCATCTGTGGCTGTTCATATTTCTGGGCGGGCTGGTGGGGGTGGCCATGTCGGAGCTGACGATGCGCCGCGTGGTGCGATCGATCTGTGCTGGTCGTGAGCCGCGCCCAGACGCATCGCTGAAGGCGACCTGACCGGCGAGCCGATGCATATGGACTCGAACGACGAGGTCACCAGCCTGGCCGGCTCGATCAATCGCATGCAGGACAACCTGCGCGAGATGATTCGCACGATGATGGAGATTTCCGGCATCGTGAGCGAGGACTCGGCGAAGCTGCAGCCGCTCGGCGAACGAGTCTTTCCGGCGCACCAAGGAACAGAGCCTGCAAACGCAGCAGGCCGCGGCGGCCATGCAGGAGATGTCGATCTCGATCGCCGAAGTATCGCGTCACGCGCAGAATGCGGCCGACGAACTCAAAGCAGGCCGCGAGCACGGCGCGGGACGGCGGCTCGATCGTCGAGCAGATGCTGGTGAGCATGCAGTCGATCGCGGAGTCGGTCCGCAACACGGCCGCCACGGTGCAGACGACTGGGCAAGGAAAGCGAGCAGATCATCCGCATCGTGAACGTGATTGAAGAGATCGCGCAGAAGACCAACCTGCTGGCGTCTGAATGCCGCGATCGAAGCGGCGCGTGCCGGCGAACAGGGACGCGGCTTCGCTGTGGTCGCCGGGCGAAGTTCGCCGCCTGGCCGAGTCCACGCGCAACGCCACCAGCGAAATCGGCAAGATGGTCGAAGACTTCCAGGTGCACACGCGCGGCGCGGTCGACGCGATGGAAGACCGGCACGCAGACAGTCAACGAGGGCGTCGAGACCACCAATCGCGCCGGCGAAGCGCTGAAGCGCATCATCCAGATGGCCGATCAGGTCGACTCGCATGATCGCGCAGATCGCAGCCGCCTCGATGCAGCAGGCCGAAGCCGCGCGGCAGTCGAGTGAAAGCGTGGACGCGATCAATCAGCTGGGAGAGGAAAGCGCCGCATCGATCCCGGCCACAAACAGCATTGTCGAGTCGGTGGAACACGGCTCAAAACGGCTGCAGGAGCACATCGGGAAATTCCGGCTCGAGGAAACCAGCTCAGCGCTGCATACCACGTCCGTGCAGCCCAGCTTCGCGCGCAAGCCAGCGGCAGTCTACGGGGATTGAATCAATTCAGAGTTCGGGGGCTAAGAGTTTATTCAGCGAAGAGCTCGCTCAGGCCCTCGCGTTCCTGCATTTCCGGCTGTTCCAGCGCAGAGGCCAAAGCATCTTCATCAAACTGGCCCCTTATCTCATCCAGCCATCGCCAGTCATTTGTAGTGTCACCATTAGCCTCAGATGATGTCTCGTCCAACTGTCTGACTCTCTGCATAGTTTCGTCTCGCTATTAAGCCTCGTCAGCTCCGTGGCATTTCTTGTACTTCTTGCCTGAGCCGCAGGGGCAAGGATCATTCCGTCCCACCTTGTCGCCGGTGCGGCGCTGCGCAACCTGTCGCGACTTCCTCGCCGCGCGCCGGCCATGCGCGCGTGCTGCAATTCGCGCTGCTTCTTGCGCTGGAACTCGCGCTCGATAGCGTCGATCGTCGTGCTCGGAGCCGCCGAAACATCGCGTGTCGGCAATGCCGGAGGCGGCGGCGTGCGATGCCCATTGCCCACGACCGCAGCGACATGCCCATCCGCGGAAGCCACCGGAGGCGCCGCAGGAACTCGCAGGCCGCGGCCGCGTTGGAATCGCCACCGGCTGTCCATCCGGCCCGACGATCTGCATCAGGAAGAGGTACCGGACCGTATCTTCCTGGAACCGGGTCATCATTCCTTCGAACATGTCGAAGGATTCCTTCTTGTAAGCCACCAGAGGATCCTGCTGCGCATATCCGCGAAGGCCGATGCCCTCCTTCAGGTGGTCCATGTTCAGCAGGTGATCTTTCCACAGACCATCGAGCACGCTGAGCATGATCATGCGCTCGTGGAAGCGCATCTGCTTCTCGCCGATAAACTGCTCCTTGGCGGCGTACCGCTCCTTGAGCTTGTCGAAGAGCGTCTCGCCGAGCTCGTGCCGCGTGAGATCGTGCATGTCTGGAATCTCGGCGTTCGAGATCGAAACCGAACTGCTCGACAAGCTTTGCCTTGAAGCCGTCGACATTCCACTGGTCGGGATGAATCTTCTCCGGCAGCGAACTCATTCAGCAGATCGCTGAGGATATTCGCAACATAGTCCTCGACGATCAGCTCCTTCTGGTCGAGTCCTTCCAGCAGCTGGCGGCGCAGTCCGTAAACGGCCTCGCGCTGCTTGTTCATCACGTCGTCGTACTCGAGCAGGTGCTTGCGGGCTTCAAAGTTCTGCGATTCGACCGCCTTCTGCGCCGCCTCGATCCGATTCGAGATCATGCGCGACTCGATCGGCACGCCCTCTTCCATGCCCATGCGCTGCAGGAGAGTCGACACCCACTCCTTCGCGAAGATGCGCATCAGGTCGTCTTCGAGCGAGAGGTAGAAGCGCGATGCGCCCGGATCACCCTGGCGTCCCGCGCGGCCGCGAAGCTGGTTGTCGATACGCCGCGACTCGTGCCGCTCCGTGCCCAGAATGTGCAGGCCGCCGGCCTCGATGACCGCGTCGTGCTCTTTAGCGGCATTTGTCGCATACGCCGCAAACGTCTCGTCCCACTCGGCCTGGGTCGTCTCGAACTCCTGCCCCTGGTAGTAGAAGCGCAACATGCCCGGAGCGGCCATGGGATTGATCGCTCCCTCGGCGACGCTGATCGAGCGGGCCAGGCCCTTCTTCACCAGGTCCTGCTTGGCCACGAACTCCGCGTTACCGCCCAGCAGAATGTCCGTTCCGCGGCCGGCCATGTTGGTAGCGATGGTGACCATTCCGAGCCGCCCGGCCTGCGCGACAATCTCCGCCTCGCGCTCGTGGAACTTCGCATTCAGCACCACGTGGCGCACGCCCTTGCGCTGCAGAATCTGCGAGAGCAGCTCCGACTTCTCGATCGATGTAGTGCCCACCAGCACCGGCTGGCCTTTCTCGTGTAGCCCTGCAATCTCGTCCGCGACGGCGAAATACTTTTCCTTCGCGGTGCGATACACCACATCCGAATTCTCGAGGCGGCGCATCGGCTTGTTCGTGGGAATGACGACAATGTCGAGCTTGTAGATCTTGTCGAACTCGGCTGCTTCGGTTTCCGCCGTACCGGTCATGCCGGCGAGCTTCTTGTACAGGCGAAAATAATTCTGGAAGGTGATCGTCGCCAGCGTCTGGTCTTCACGGCGGATGTTCACGCCTTCCTTGGCCTCGACGGCCTGGTGCAGTCCATCAGACCAGCGGCGGCCAGGCATCAGGCGTCCGGTGAACTCGTCGACGATGATGACCTCGCCGTCCTTCACCACGTACTGCACATCGCGCTTGTAGAGGTTGTGCGCCTTGATCGCCACCTCGACGTGGTGCTTCAGGTCCCAGTTCTCCGTGTCGGCAATGTTGCCGATGCCGAGCAGTCCTTCAATCTTCTCCCAGCCCTCGTCGGTCACCGAGATGGTTTTGTGCTTCTCGTCAACAACGTAGTCGCCGGTCAGAATCTTGGTCTCGCCCTGTTCGATCTCCTCACCCTGCTCGAGGCCGGGAATGATCCGGTTCACCCGCGCATATTTGTCGGTCGTCTGATCGGTCGGGCCGGAGATGATCAGCGGCGTCCGCGCTTCGTCGATCAGGATCGAGTCCACTTCGTCGACGATGGCGAAGTAGTGGCCGCGCTGCACGCAGTCGGTCAGCTCGAACTTCATGTTGTCGCGCAGGTAGTCGAAGCCGAACTCGTTGTTGGTGCCGTAGGTGATGTCG
Organism: uncultured Acidobacteriota bacterium; assembly: GCA_963735555.1. Lineage (GTDB taxonomy): Bacteria > Acidobacteriota > Terriglobia > Terriglobales > Acidobacteriaceae > Silvibacterium. The sequence goes on along the minus strand of CAVTLP010000023.1, from coordinate 47,924 downwards.
GCGGCGTAGGCGGCGCGGCGCTGGCTGTCGTCGAGATCGTGCACGATCACGCCGACGGTGAGCCCGAGGAACTCGTAGATCTTGCCCATCCACTCGGCGTCGCGCTTGGCCAGATAGTCGTTCACGGTGACGACATGGACGCCGTGTCCGGCCAGCGCATTCAGATAGCACGGCAGCGTCGCGACCAGCGTTTTGCCTTCGCCGGTCTTCATTTCGGAGATCTTGCCCTGGTGCAGCACCATGCCGCCGATCAAGCTGCACGTCGAAGTGGCGCATGTTCACGGCGCGGCGGCCGGCCTCGCGCACCACCGCAAAAGCCTCGGGCAAGGATCTCGTCCAGCGCCTGCTTTTCGGCCGCCGCACGCTCGTCAGCGTCCTCGATACCTTCGAGGGCCTGCGGCAATCCGCGCCCGGAACTCCGCCGTCTTCGCGCGCAGCTGCTTCGTCGGAGAGCTGCTGCGTTTGCGGCTTCAAGCGCATTGATGGCCTGAACACGGGGCAACAGGCGCTTCACCACGCGCTCGTTGTTGGTCCCAAATACCTTCGTTAATGCCTTGCCAATCAAGAGAATTCCTTTATCGCCAGCTTCGCCCCAGGTTCACGGCAAAACTTACGCAATGTACTCTCCTTAGTGTAGTCGACCCAGCACGATTCTGCAGGGTAGCTGAACCTGGCCGGAGTTCCCGCGTAGAAGTGCATCGGTCAAGAATTGAAAGCGAATTGACGTTGCAGACCAGTAGACAGATGATTAGGATTCGCCCCACTTATCGATTGGAGCCTGGAGTTCTTCGCGCGCGGCCTTGAGGTCATTCGACCAGCTTTCTGCTTCTTCGCGCGAAAGACGAACGCGGGCAAGACGCTCCGCCAACTCTCGTCCTGTGCAGACTCGCTCAGTGGCAAGACGATTAGCTGCGTGTGGCGGCAAACTCGTCTTTAATTTTCTGGAACTCATAAGCTTATTTTCGGACGCGACAACAAGACAATCAATACCGCTGGCCATTTTTTCTTCATGACGCGCAATTTCTTCTTCTACTTCGCCCGTGGATGCGTCCGGTCGTACACCTCAGCCACCTGTCCGACCGTGAGCTGCGTGTAGCGCTGCGTGGTCGAGAGACGTTCGTGGCCGAGCAGTTCCTGAATCGCGCGCAGGTCGGCACCCTCTTCGAGCATGTGGGTTCCGAAGGCGTGACGCAGCGTGTGCGGATGCACATCCGCGGCCAACCCGTGGGCCAGGGCGATCTTTTTCACGATGCGGCCTACGCTGCGCGTGGTCAGCGGCCCAACCGTTGCTGTCCCGCGAAGACGCACATTGAGCAGCAGTGCCTCTGAAGACTTCCCTGCTGCGCCTAGTTTTGCCTCGCGCAGCGGGAGATATTTCCGCAGCGCCTCCGCTGCTGCATCGCCGAGCGGGACATAGCGCTCCTTGCGTCCTTTGCCGCGCACGAGGATGGCTTCGTTCGCCCAGTGAATGTCGCGCAGATCCAGCCCGACCAGCTCGGCGTTGCGGATGCCGCAACCATACAGCAGTTCGAAGATCACGCGGTCACGCTCGGGCCATGCGGCAACGATCATCGCCGCTGCGGCGTCGGTTACACGATTCATCTCCTCGATGGTCGGCACGCGGGGCAGATGCTTGGGCAGCTTGGGAGTCGCGACCAGCGCGGCGGGATTCTGCTCCACATATCCGCGCCGTGCCAGCCACTTGAACCACGAGCGAATGGCGGCGAGCGCCCGCGCCACGGACGCCTTCGACAAACCCCGCCCGTATAGCTCGCTCAGGTACGCGCGAATCTGCCGATGCTCAAGCTTTTCGACCTGAAAAGCTGCTGCCGAGGTGCCGACCACGTATTCAGCAAATGCGTGCAGTTCGCGGCTGTAGGCACGTGAGGTGTGCGGAGAGACTGCCGCGCTCGTGCGCCAAGCGGCCGAGAAATTCATCGACACGCAGAGTGATAAGTGACCGGTCGCTCATTCGACTGCTCTCTTCGCGCGAGGATGGTGCTGCCGGTGGACGGCCTTGAGCCGTCCCAGCGCCAGATGCGTGTAGACCTGCGTCGTCGCGATATCCGCGTGGCCGAGCAGGGTCTGCACGGTGCGCAGGTCGGCGCCATGCTCGACCATGTGCGTCGCGCAGCTGTGGCGCAGCATGTGCGGGCTGGCGTGGCCGTCCGTCGACTTCACCAGACGCCAGATCCATTGGCGTGTGAGTGGTTCGCCGCGCACGGAGAGAAAGAGTCGGCCCGCGGCGCGACCTTTCTTCTGGAGCGCCGGACGGCCCTGCGTCGAGATATTTTTCAATGGCCTCGACGGCAGCTCTGCCCAGGGGCACGATGCGCTCCTTGTCGCCTTTGCCGCGCACCAGCACGCGTCCCGCATCGAGCGACAGATCGGCCACGTTCAATCCGGTCAGCTCGGAGACGCGCAGCCCGCCGGCATAGAGCAGCTCCAGAATCGCCCGATCGCGGAGCGCGATGGCGTCGGCCTCGGGATGATCGGCCGCCACGCCCGCGCGCTCTAGCATCTCACTCACTTCGGATTGTGCCAGCGACTTCGGCAGAACCTTCCACGACGAAGGCGAATCAAGATTGATCGTGGGGTCGCGCTCGATGCGCTTGTCGAGCAGCAGCCACCGATAGAAGCCGCGCAGGCAGGAGAGCTTGCGCGCCGCCGAACGCGACTCCACGCCATGCGTGCCCAGATGGGCCAGAAATCCTGCCACCTGGGCATGGCCTCGCCGGAGACCAGAAGCCTATTCTCTCCTTCGACGAACTCGGCAAACTGGAGCAGATCGCGCTTGTACGCCTCGCAACTCAGCGGGCGCAGCCCCTTCTCCACGCGCAGATAGGCGAGATATTCGCGCATGCAGCTCGGCATTGCGTGTTTCGGGCACTCATCGATTATCGGAGAAGATTCGCAGCAGTGCGGTAGTCAAACCGTGAGGAACCAACTTCAGCAGCAGACTCGAGTTCGGAACTGAGTCATGCAACGTTTACATATCCAGCTGTGCAATTTCATTGCGCATCGCGCACAATGTAATAAACAGGAGCTCTTAACGTTGACTACTACTTACGTGCGCCTGCTGCGCTATACCCCGGCCGAATTCGAGGATGCCGTTCTCGCCCTGTCTCCTGCAACTGCTGTCTTTGACTGCGATGGCACTCTCTGGAGCGGCGATGCCGGTTACGGCTTCATGGTCTGGTCGATCGAGGCCGGACTGGTTTCACGGAACGCGAGCGACTGGATCGACTCCCGCTATCGGCTGTATCTGAACGGTGAGGTCTCCGAGACAGCGAGATGTGCGGCGAGATGGTGCAGATCTACTCGGGCTGCAGGAAGAGGAGATCCGCCATGCTGCCGCCGACTACTTCCGCTCTCACATTGAGGCCCACATCTTTCCCGAACTGCGCGAGTCCTGATCGCGAAGCTGCAGCGCCGGGGATCCGATATCTGGGCCGTGAGCTCGACCAATAACTGGGTGATCGAGGAGGGCGTCGGCTCGCTTCGATATTCCCGCATCGCGCGTGCTGGCTGCCCGGGTGCGAGTCGTCGGATGGCCGCATCACCAGCGACCTGCTCGACGTGCCCAGCGGTGAAGGCAAGGCCGCAGCGCTGCGCCGGGGCGGGTGTCGAGAGCCCCGATGCGGTCTTTGGCAACTCGGTTCACGACGCCGCCATGCTGGTCATGGCGAAGCGGGCCTTTCCGGTAAATCCGACGCCGGCGCTGCTGGAGATCGCTGCCGAGCACGGCTGGCCGGTCTTCTATCCCGGGGCTGTACTCGCCGACAGCAAGCTGTAGCAGCCGGATGAAGATCATTTCCCTGCAGCCGAGCGTGAGCATCATCCTCGACCGGCTTGGCTGCCTCGATTCGCTGGCGGCCTGCACGAAATATTGCCTCGAGGCGGTGCCCGCTCTCCGCGAGCGCTCCTTGCCTGGTGGTCCACGATTCCTGGTCGACCAAAGCGGAAGAACTCCTGCCCGTTCGGGCCGATCTGGTGATCGCTTCGGTTCCGTATCGCCAGGAATCGCTGACCGCCATCCTCAAATCCGGCTGCCCGGTGCTGGCGCTCGCGCCGCGTACTCTCGAAGACATCTACCAGGACATTCGCCTGATCGCCTCGGTCGTTCAGGCTTCAGCGTGCGGCGAAGCCTTGATCGCCGCGATGCGCGCATCCATCGAAGACGTGAAGGCGCGCACGCGCCGCCATTCCGGACAGGCCCCTGGTCTATTGCGAGGAGTGGGGCAAGCCGCTCATCCAATCGCAGCTCTGGGTCAAGGAGCTGGTCGAAGCCGCAGGCGGGATCTTTCTTGGCGAACCCGGTGCAACCGTCGAGGCCGAAGCCGTCGCGGCCGCCAATCCAGACGTGATCGTCGCGGCGTGGTGCGGTGCGGGCGACCGGGTGCCGCTCGAGCGCATCGTGGTCCAGCGCGACTGGCAGGGGCTGCGCGTCGGTCAAGGATCGCCGGGTCTACTGCATTGCCGATGAGCTGCTGAACACACCCGCGCCAACGCTTATCGACGGGCTTTACGCGCTCGCCCAGGCGATCCATCCTGACCACTTTGGCACTATTGCAAGCACTTCGGGCCGCCAAATCGATCTATTTCCGGCAGATACGTCTAAACTGAAATGAGCGTGGAGGAAAGTGTCGGACAAAACGGAGCCAAGACCGTACGCTTCGTCGTCGTTGCCCTTATTTTGCGCGGCGACGAGGTTCTGGTCTGCCAGCGGCGCCCTGACCAGCCGATGGCCCTCAAGTGGGAGTTTCCGGGCGGAAAAATAGAGCCCGGTGAAACGCCCGAACAGGCTTTAGTCCGTGAGCTGGATGAGGAGCTCGGCATCGACGCGGATATCGGCTCGCACGTGACGCATACTCGCCACACCTACCGCAGCGGCGGAGCTGTGGATCTGCAGTTCTTCGCGGTCCACTCGTTTCGCGGCGAGGTCACGAATCGCATCTTCCACGAAGTGCGCTGGGTTCCGCTGCGCGACCTGACAGCCTACGATTTTCTGGCCGCCGACCGCGACCTCATCCGCGATCTGGCCGCGGGGAAGCTGCTCTAGCTGCGACTGGGTACCCCCACCCCCTCCCCCTTAGACCCCTTACATTTCGTAACTCATAGATTCTGAAGTGGTTAATTAATGCCTGACCTCACAACTAATACATACTATGGTACTTGTCTGTACTTAACAGAAAACAAATGATTTACAGTGCGCCATTGAAAGCAGGCAAGATAGAACCTCATCCTTGACGCGGAAGGCTTTAGCCCTCTCCCAAAATTCAAAAAGCCCGGCTGCCATCGGCAGTCGGGCCTTCGTGATTCTTCTATTTCCATTATAGCGGAGCAAGCAAATTAGTCGGCCAACTATATCTAGGTATCGGCTCCGAGCAGCGGACGCCTTCTTTGGCATAGCTAGAGGAAACTAGGTAACGAGGCATCGAGTCGAGGTACTCAAACTGTCATTTTTGCCAGTAGCGACAAGGCTGCAATTCGGCCTAGTATTGCTCCGGAGCGATACCGTGTCCCCCAACCTCAAGGATAGTGCGGAGGCGAGCGAACAGTTATTCCGCTCGATTTTTGAAAATGCCCAGATCGGGATCTCCTATTTCAAGATTGACACTCAAGAAAGCGTCTCGAACCGGGCGCTCCAGGAGATGTTGGGTTACAGCGGTGAAGAGCTAAGCCGCATCGAGCAATGGGATGAGATTGTCGCTCCGGAGGAACGTGCTTCCGGGGCAAAACGATATGCCGAACTCATTCAGGGAAAACGGGACACGGACGAATATGAACAACACCTTATTCGGAGCGATGGCAGCATCGTTGTTGCTAACGAAAAATTTCGGTTGCTCAGGGATGCCGACGGCAAACCCCAGTACGTCCTCGGCTTAACTGAGGACATCACCGAACGGAGGCGCGCCGAGGAAGCTTTGGCGCAGAGAGAAACGCTCTTCCGTTCGATCTTTGAGAACGCCCAGATTGGGATCAGCATCTTTGAGATCGACGAGCAAATACATCTCACCAACCGCACATTGCAAGAGATGTTGGGCCGTTCGGAAGAGGATCTGCGGGGGGTGGAACAATGGGATGAGATTGTTCATCCGGATGAACGTCTCTCAGGCGCAAGACGATATAAGGCTATCATTGCTGGCGAGCGAAACGAGGACGAGTTCGAGAACCGGTATGTCCACCGCGACGGCCGCATCGTCGTTGGTAAAGGACGGTTTCAGCTACTTCGAGACGCTTCAGGCAAGCCGCAGTATTTGGTAGCGCTGACGGAAGATATCACCGAACGCAAGCGCTCCGAGGAGGCCCTTCAGTCGAGCGAGGAACTCTTCCGTTCCATCTTTGAAAATGCCCCCGTAGGTATCGGCCTTTACAACGTCGCCAAATCTCAATATTTCACCAATCGTGCCTTGCACGAGATGCTTGACTGCACCCACGACGACTTGAGCTCGGTAGAGAAATGGGACCAGATCGTGCATCCGGACGAACGCGCCTCGGGTGCAAAGCGATATGCCGAGCTCATTGAAGGCAAGAATGATCACGACGCGTGGGAGCAACGGTTCATCCGTCCGGATGGACGTATCGTCATCGCAGATGGAAGTTTTTCGGTCATCCGGGACGCTGCGGGAAACCCGCGGTACCTGCTCAACATGACCAAAGACATCACCGATCGCAAGCAGGCAGAAGCCGACCTTCTCGCCGCCAAAGAACAGGCCGTCGCCGCCACTATGGCCAAGTCCGAGTTTCTGGCCAACATGAGCCACGAGATCCGTACTCCCATGAACGCCATTCTCGGAATGACTCATCTGGCGCTAAAGACCGAACTGACCGCCAAGCAGCGCGACTATCTGACAAAAACAAAGGTGGCCGCCCAGGCGCTGCTGGGCATCATCAACGACATCCTGGACTTCTCGAAGATCGAAGCCGGCAAGCTGGAAGTCGAGAACACCGAGTTCCGCCTGGACAAGGTGCTTGAAGATCTCTCGTCCGTCGTCAGCCAGAAGGCCCATGACAAGAATCTTGAATTCCTGATCGCTTCGCCGAGCGATTTGCCGCCAAGTCTTGATCGGCGACCCGTTGCGGCTTGGTCAAATCCTGATCAACCTTGTTAATAACGCCGTCAAGTTCACCGAACGTGGCGAGGTCGTCGTGAAGGTGGCGCTGGAAGAGAGAACCTCGGACCGAGTCAAAGTAAAAGTCTCCGTCCGTGACAGCGGTATCGGGATGACTTCGGCACAGGCCGCACGTTTGTTTCAAGCATTCAGCCAGGCAGACACTTCCACCAGCCGCAAGTATGGCGGCACCGGGCTTGGCCTCTCGATCTCCAAACGACTGGTCGAGATCATGGGTGGCGAGATCTGGGTCGAGAGCACCTATGGCGTGGGCAGCACATTCTTCTTTACCGCATGGCTTGGGGTCGGGGCGGCTGAGCCCGAACAGAAGCGCTTCGTCCCAGACCTCTCAGGTATTCGGGCGCTGGTAGTCGATGACAACCCCCTGGCCTGCGAGATTCTCTCGGAGGGCCTGACGGCGTTTGCGCTCAAGGTCGATTCCGCTTTCTCGGGAGAGGAAGCGATTCGCGAACTCTCCGCCGCCGACCCGCGCGATCCCTATCAGGTGGTTCTGATCGACTGGCAAATGCCCGGCGGCATGGACGGCCTAGAGGTCAGCCGCATCATCAAGCATGGTGGCACGTTGAAGCACATTCCCAAGGTGGTCATGGTTACTGGCTTCGGACGAGAGGACATCCGCACCCAGGCCGAAGCCATGGGGATCGAAGGCTTCCTGCTCAAACCAGTGAGCCCATCGCTACTTTATGACACGATGATCGACTTGTTCGGAAGCAGCGAAATCAAAGGAGACCGCTCGCGGTCTACAAGCGACGCTACACATTCGCAGGCCGCAAACGGTATTAGAGTTCTCCTGGTCGAGGACAACGAGGTAAACCAGCAGGTTGCGACTGAGCTTCTTGAAAGCTCGGGCGCCATCGTAAGAATCGCCAATCACGGTGGCGAAGCAGTGAGCATCCTGACGGAAGGCAACGGTCCTCCGCCGTTCGACGTTGTGTTCATGGACCTGCAGATGCCCGAGATGGATGGCTACACGGCGACTAAGCTTATTCGGGCGCAGCCGCGCCTTGACGGCGTACCAATCATTGCGATGACAGCACACGCGTTGGTCGAGGAACGGCAGAACTGTCTCGATGCGGGAATGAGCGATCACGTCACCAAGCCTATCGATCCCGATGCTCTGCTTGCGACACTGCTCCGTTGGGCCAAACCACGTCAGGCAGCCATTGGTGAAGAGACTAAACCTACGATGACACGCGATGAGATCGTGCTGCCTGAGATTGAAGGTGTTGACCTCGAAGGCGGACTCAAGCGCGTCGTCGGGAACAAGCGGCTCTACCGAGACTTGCTTGTGCAGTTTGCGTCCAAGCAGGCCGATGCTCCCGCACAGATCGTGGCCGCGATCGAGAGCGGAGACCAGAAACTCGCCGAGCGCATCGCGCACACGGTGAAGGGCGTCGCTGGAAATCTTGGACTTCAACAAGTCACCGCTGCGGCGGAAAGGCTCGAAAAAGCAATCCGTCATGGAGGTGCAGTCGAGGCGGTGCTGCTTGAAGGATTTACTCGAGTTCTTAGCCATCAGGTTCAGTCCATTCGCCAGGCACTGCAAGAGGTCATGCCTGATAAGCGATCATTCGAAGATAGCCATGAAGATTTCGACGCTGAAGTGGCATCAGCGGCGATCGGGCGTCTTCGGGCTCTTCTTGAGTCAAGCGATGGGGATGCCGCCGAGGCGTCTCTGGCCGTTGAAAAAATACTAGCTGGAAGGGTCGTCAAATCACGCCTAGATGTCCTCAGCACAACGATCAGCGAATTCGATTTTGAAACAGCGCTCAAGAATCTAGATGCAATTATCGAGGACTTGTACGAGAAGCGAGCGCGTGATTAGCCTAGAATTGCGTCCGGAGCTAGTCGGCCTGCTTGCTGCTCGCTCGCCGGGGCTTCGGCCTGGGCATCGGCTGGCTTTTGACCTTGAGATTGAGCGCCACTGCGGCGCGGATGAGATCCTTCAAAGCCGCCTCATCGATCTTGTCGCCTTCGTGGATGTCGATGGCGCGGCGGACATTCCCGTCGAGGCTGGAGTTGAATAGACCGGAAGGGTCCTCCAACGCAGCTCCCTTGGCAAAGGTCATCTTGACGACGCTCTTGTACGTCTCTCCCGTGCAGACGATGCCGCCGTGGGAGAAAACGGGAGTTCCCCTCCACTTCCACTCTTCGACGATCTCAGGGTCAGCCTTGTGGATGATGTCGCGCACTTTCGCGAGCATCTTCCCGCGCCAGTCTCCAAGCTGCTTGATCTTCTCATCGATGAATGTAGAGGCAGATTCCATGTAGAGCTCCAATTATCGCAGTTAAATCTAGATGCGGTCGGCGCATCTAAATTGGGAGCGCCGTCTTTCGACGGCGGTCGTTTTGCCCCACGTTAGCCCGCGAAGTCTCGGACTTCGCTCCTGCTAACATGGGGCACCCGGCGATGGTCCCTCGCAAAGCTTCACGCGGTAGGGGCGGAGTACGATAACTCAACAAAGCCGTTCTTGTAAGCGACCACGTTCTTTAAGTTCCATCTCTCTTCGGTCATGGAACCGAAAAGCCGCAGACCGTCACCCAACAGGACGGGCGCTATCGTCAACCTGATTTCGTCCACCAGGCCGAGCGAGAGAAAACGCTGGCACAGGATGGCTCCGCCCACAAGCCAGATATTTCGATATCGAGGCGCGAGCTTCTCGTCAACTAGCGTCTTGAGGTCGCCCGAGTAGAACTCGACACTCTTCCCTGCCGGCGGCAAATTCCTCCCCGTCACCACTACGACCGGAGTATCGCCATACGGCCAGCCCAGTTCAAGCGCGTGTTCATAGGTGCGGGAACCAAGCACATAGCAGTCGATGGCTTTGACGAAGGCCGCGATCTCCTCTGCGGAAATGGAGACTCCAGCTTCGTAGACACGTCCGGGACTATCCATCCACGAGACAGTGTTGTCCTTCTTCGCGATGAACCCATCGAGGCTGGAAACCACGTGCAAGGTTACGCTTCGTGCTTTTACGTTTGCGTCGCTGGGTGACATAGTTCTCCAATGAAGAAGCAGGTTCCACTGGCGCGGCTCACCGGGGCGACCGGTCCCGCAGTCTAGACCCGTTTGATTGTAGCGAACCAGGCCGGTGCGCCGTTGTCGTGGAATCTGGTCTGAATCCGCTCCGGTTCGATGGCGGCGACATTCCATCCACTGCCGGGGTGGAACGCCGCTCTGAGCTCCTGCTGACTGACGGGATGCGGGCCGGTATCGGGACCATCGTCACTGAAGCACAGCACATACAGGGTTCCATCGTGCTCGGTCACGGAGGCGAGACTCGCCACGTATACCGGCCGCTCGTCACTGTTGAAGGTGTGGAAGAGTCCGCAGTCGAGCACCGTCTGGAAGATGCGCCGCAAACGGTCCAGCTGAAAGGCGTCAGCCAGAACGAACTCGACATCGATCCCACGGTCGCGGGCCTTCTCCCGGGCGATCGCCAGTGCCGTTTCCGCCACGTCGACTCCGAGAACTGACAATCCCAGCGAGGCGACGTGAAGAGTGTTCTCGCCGGTCCCGCAGCCCGCATCGAGCACGGCTCCGGCGAATCCGCCTTCGGATGCCAGACGCACGATTGCCGGCTGCGGATGGCCGATATCCCAGGGCGCAGGGCCGTCGTGGTACGACGCATCCCAGGGCCGCCCCGACATCCGTTCATGACTGGTTGGCTGCCGGCCCCCAAGCGGATCGTCAGCGACGGTTCCTGACCGCTCCGACAACTTCGTCCCCTCCCACGACTGATCTTGCGCCCCAGCGGTCGATCGGCGTCATTCGGCTGGGTTGCTCACATTTGGATAGTAAGTGTCGCTCGAATTTGGATAGTAAGCGAAGCGGACGACCCGGTTCTTAGCATGGCACTCTTCGGTGTCTTCGAGGCAGGCGGGATACCGCATCCCCCATGGCACCGCCAGCAGGATCCGATCCGCCGCAATGCCCTTGCGAATCAGAAGTTCTCTGACCCACCAGGCTCGTTGTCCCGAGAGGTGCAGATTGTAGGCCTCGGTGCCCGTCGCGGAGGCGTAACCTTCGACAAAAAAGCGAACATTTGGATGATCCTTCAACCATTGGACATCGGCATTGAGCGTGCTCTCGTCCAAAGCATGGTCGAAGCGATCATGGGCAAACGTGACTTCGTGCACGTTTTCGTTGAAGGCCTGCTCCTCGGGACCATAGAGAATCACCCTTGGCTTTGCCCAGTAAGCAACCCAATAGGCAGCATCAGCGGATGCTCCTGAAGGACCTTTTGCAAATAGCGGGATACTGCACACAAGGATCATTGTGACCGCAACGAGAGCAACTCGGTATTTCATTGAGGTAACCTCCGTTCAGTTGTGATTGCCACCTTGGTGGAGATGTTAGAGCTGTTTTTTGATTCCAGAGGACTATCACTTTGGACAGTAGCGGTCGATCGGTCCATCGTCAAGATGGGCTGTCTAAAAATTAATTTTGGCGGACGGCTTGCGCTTTACCAGCGCTTCAGTTGCGTAATCTGAATGAGATTGCCGCAGGTGTCGTTCAGCATGGCGATCACGGAGGCGGTCACGTCGGTCGGTGGCATGGTGAACTCGGCGCCGCTCGCTTTCATGCGCTCGTAGTCGGCTTGCACGTCGTCGGTGAAGAACATGGCTGCGGGCTGGCTTTGCTGGAAGAGGGCCTGCTGGTAGGTTTTGGCCGCCGGGTTGTTGTTGAGCGCCAGTTGCAGCTCGGTGCCGTCCGGATCTTCGGGTGAGGCCACCGTGAGCCAGCGAAACGGCCCCTGGCTGAAGTCAGTCTTCTTCACGAAGCCCAGCACTTCGGTATAGAAGTGCAGTGCCTTATCCTGGTCGTCCACATATACGCTGGTCACTTTGATTTTCATTTCGCTTCTCCTTGTTAGCTTCTCGGTTTGGGCCGCGTCTTTTGTTCCTTGTCTTACTCTTTGGGAGTGTTTGATCCATGCTCATCAGGCCGGTCTCTTTGAAAAAAGTCGTCGAACTCTATGGCCCTTCCACATCCACAATCCCGAAAGGACAAGTACAGGCACGAAGATCAACCGGGTAGGGGGTGCGTACTGCGGAATTTTTTCAAACGGGCTATAGATATAGCCGATGATTGGAATGGCTAGAGGATGTGAATCCAGCGAAGAATCGTTGAGTCGTATTACTGATCATTGATCCCCCCGAGCACCCGCTCCAGACCGCCGAAGAATTTCTGCCAGCCGTACTTTGCACCCTGATAAGCTGCCTTCTGATCGGGACCGAAGCCGGACTGCTCCATGCGAACGTGCGTGCCGCCTTCGGCGGGAGTCAACGTCCAGAGCACCACCCATTGAAGCCCGGAGTTCGCCACCGCCAACACCCCAGTTATAGGACAGGCGCTGGAGCGGGTCGACGACAGCACCTCGCAGTCGACCACACCATTCCAGTTCGGCTTGGGGTCGGTCCGGAACTGGAACCTCCGCCCGACCACCGGCTCGAAATCGTTGGTCATCATCCATTGCGCGAGGAGCGGACTCTCGGTGAGCGCGCGCCACAGCTTCTCTGGCGGGTGCGGAATACCCTCTCGACCACAAGGGTGCGGGTACTCTCTGCTGTATTGCTCATTACTCCATCCTTTCCAAAAGTGCTTCAAGACGGTCAAACCGGTCACGCCAGAAGGCGCCGTAGAGATTGAGCCAGTCCACCATCGGCGCCAGCGCGTCGGGCCGTGCGCGATAGTGAGTTTCGCGTCCCTCGCGGCGATGCCGTACCAGCTTCGCCCGCTTCAGCACGGTGAGGTGCTTGGAGACGGCGGGCTGGGAGACGCCCGCATAGCGAGTCAATGCGTGGACGGTCTGTTCACCCTGCCGAGTCAGCTCCTCGAAAATGGCCCTGCGGGTCGGGTCGGCAAGAGCGCGGAAAACGTAATTGGCATTGGCCGGCTTCACACACAAACCATAACCATTTGGTTATGGTTTGTCAAGAGAGAAAGTGACGCAATCCAAAGTGACTCCCTACAAACTCTGGATCGGCTATCGCATCACCTTTGCTAATGCCGGAACTGCTGCACCATCAGCATGACGGACAGCACGATCACGATTGCGGCGGTGAGCCATGCGGCGGCGTTGAACCACCGGGGATTCACATATTCGCCCATCAGGTCTTTCCGGTTGATCAGCAGCAGCATGAGGATAATCACGATCGGTAAGCAGGATTCCATTCAGCGCCTGCGATTCGATCGACCATTTCACCAGCGGAAAATTCGGGACCAGCACGACTGCCGCCGCCGCCCACGATCAGGATCGTGTAGAGCCAGTAGAAGACGGGTGCCTCCTTGAAGCGCTTGTCTACTCCCGATTCCAGGCCGAGGCCTTCACAAACCACGTATGCAGTCGAGAGCGGCAGCACGGACGCCGCGAAGAACGATGCATTGAAGAGCCCGAAGGCAAAGAGCAGAAAGGCGTACGGACCGGCGAGAGGCTTCATCGCCTGCGCGGCATCGGAGGCATCGCCAATCGACCCCAGGCCGTGCACCCAGAGAGTGGCGGCGCAGGCCACGATAATGAACCAGGCGACGACGTCAGTGAAGACCGATCCCACGATGACGTCGAGGCGCGATGCCGCATAGTTCTTCACGTTCACGCCCTTCTCGACAATCGAGGATTGCAGATAGAACTGCATCCACGGCGCGATCGTTGTTCCGATGACGCTGACCACCAGGAAGAGATAGTCGCGATCCTTCCAGACCGAGCGCGGAGGCAGCTTTACGGTCGCCACCAGCGCGGTGTGCCAGCTGGGCTGCGAGAGGACTCCGGCAACGATGTACGCGATGTAGAAGACGGACGCGGCCAGAAAGATCTTCTCGACGCTCTTGTAGTCGCCGCGCACCGCCAGCAGCCACACCAGCAGCGAGCAGATGGGCACAGAAATGTATTTGCTCAGGTGGAAGAGCTCCAGGCTGGCCGCAATGCCGGAGAACTCGCCGATTACGTTGCCAAAGTTCACGAGGACCAGCAGAAACATCACGATGACGGTGATGCGCAGACCGAATTCCTCGCGGATGAGGTCGCTCAGCCCCTTGCCGGTCACCACGCCCATACGCGCGCACATCTCCTGCACGACGATGAGCGCGAGGGTGATGGGGATCATCGTCCACAGCAGGGCGTAGCCGTACTGCGCGCCGGCCTGCGAGTAGGTGAATATGCCGTTCGGGTCGTTGTCCACATTGGCTGTAATGAACCCCGGGCCGAGCACGGCGAGGAACAGCACTATCCGGGTTCTCCAGCGTTTGAGCATAAGCAGGGGGCAGGGATTAGGGATTAGTCATTAGGGATTAGAGCGAGGCTCACGAATGCCGCACCGCTCCCGGCTCACTGGCTGCGATTTTCAGATCGAACGCGTTTCGAAATCAAAGCCTTTTCATCAACGCTACCAGCATCTTACCCACTTCTACGGAAAGGTCCTCGGCGGTTTGCAATTTTTCCGTCGCACCCAAGCCAAGGCTTCGCGCAATCACGATCTGGGTCTGCACCTCGAAGTTTGAACCGCGGGCAATGCCGATGAAGTGCTTGTACTCTCCGCTCGACGAGCGGCCCCAACCCTCAGCGATATTGCTGGCAATTGAAACTCCCGCCCGTCGAAGCTGGCTAGAAAGCCCGTATAGTTCTTCACGAGGAAAATCCGCCGTGAATCGATAAAGCGCAATCGACAATTCGATGGCACGCTGCCAGACTTTGAGATCGCGATAGGAACTGCAGGAATCATCTTGAAGTGACAGCGTGCTCGACATGCACACACTGTAAACGCGAGAAGATCAAGAACTGCGCTGGAAGCTGATCGTCAACGTTACCAAAGAATGATCACAACCCTTCCCGTTTTGTAATCCCTAATCGCTAATCCCTAATGGCTAATGGCTCTTTCACCTCTGCCTTAAAAACGCAATCACGTGATCTGCTTCAATCACTCCTACCAATTTGCCTGCGCTATTGAGTACCGGCAGTGCGCGAAGATTGTATTTGTCGAAGAGCTCGGCTACCTGCTCCTGGTGCGCGTCCGCCTGGCAGGAGATGAAACGCGGCTCTGTGAGCACGTCCAGCCGTGTCTCCGGTAGGGCCAGCACCATGCGCGCCAGAGAAACGACTCCCTGCAGAACTTCGGCTTCGTCGACCAGATAAATCTCGGTGATGGTTTCGATGTCTCCATCGAATTCGCGCAGTGCCTGGATGCCGTCGCCAACGATCGCTGATCGAGGAACGGAGACGTACGCCGTAGTCATGCGCCCGGCGGCTGAGTCTTCCCGGAATTCGAGCAGCTCTTCGACTTCCTGCCGCTCTTCCGGATCCATCTCTTCGAGGATGGCTTCGGAGCGCGCGTCGGACAGCTCGGCCAACAGATCGGCAGCGGCCGAGGGGTCCATCTCCTCGACGATGCCGGCAGCGGCTTCTGACGTCAGCCCTTCCATCATTGACTTCTGCAGCTTGCGGCTCGACTTCCTCCAACGCCTCGGCGGCTACCTCCTCGTCGAGCGTGGTGAGAATGGCCTCGCGCTCGGCAGGGGCCAGGTCTTCGAGAATGTCGGCGATATCGGATGGGTGCAGCTGCGCCAGGCGCTCATGCTCGATCTTCAGTTTCACGCGCCGCGCCGGGTCGACCTCGATCACGTCGACAAATTCCCAGGGAATCACGCGCGCCGGAAATTTCCTTGCGAAGGAGTCGAGCGTCTGCCTGGGCATCGTGCCCTTGAACAGTCTGCGAACCGCGCCACGCAGCCCGACCTCGACCTCCAGCACGCGGAGGTCCTCTGACCCGTTTTGCGGGAACCACTGCAAGTCGACGTCATTGACGCGAACCACCTTGCGGCCGTGAACGTCGATGATCTGGCGATCCAAAAGGTCCTGCCGCAGAAGAATGAAGTTGTCTTCCCCGCGCAGCGGTTTCGGCGAGGCTTCGGAGCGCAGCTCGAGGGCTCCGCTGGGTGTCTGCAGCACCTCGGTAGCGGCAACCAGCTCCAGTCCATTGCGCGTCTTGAGGACGAGGCCGGCGACTTTGCCCGCGTCCGCGCCGGTTCCAACCGCCAGATCGCCGACGCGGCCGCGCAAACGCCCCTGCGCGTCGGTGACGGGCGTTCCGAGCATGGTTGTCAGGGTCGGATTGGCTTGTTTGTCGCTCACTTTGGCCTGCCGTCTGCGATGCAGTCTAACAGGCGGACGGACAACCCGCCGCTGCCAGTTGCGCTCCAAACTGAGGTCGGTTGCTACTATCTACATATGGAGAGGTTGACTTTGCTTGACATTGCCTTCTCCAGCAAGCAAACTGCCTGCTAAAGAACATCGCGGTTTGAGGTTTCGCAAAAAGGAAGACATGGGGCAGAGCGAGGAAGAGCATTTGACCGGACAACAGGCAAGCCGCATTACGTACACGCTCGAGTCCTCGCTGGACAGCGTCAACAAAGTCGAGGCAACCGCCGAGCAGATGGCCCAGAAGGCCGGCATAGACGAAGACGAAATTTTCAAGATTACGATGGCAGTTCGGGAAGCGGCCGTCAACGCGGTGCTCCACGGCAATTCTTACGATCCCGAAAAGCGTATTACGGCGTCCTTTGAAAATACCGGCGAATCACTGGTCATTCGTATCGCCGACCAGGGAAAGGGGCTCGATCCGGAAACGCTGCCCGACCCCCTGGCTCCCGGAGAATCTACTGCGCGGCTCCGGCCGCGGCATCTTCCTCATTCGATCGTTCATGGATGAGGTACACTTCAAGCAATTGCATCCCGGAACCGAGTTGACACTTATCAAGCATCTGGGGACGGCTCAAACAGGCAGCTAAGGAGGACTTTTTCGTGAGCATGAAAGTGACCACCCGTCAGGTGGACGGCGTGACCATTCTCGATCTAAGCGGACGCATCACCCTGGGCGAGGGCAGTGTGCAGTTGCGCGATGCCATTCGGGACCTGCTGGCCAAGGGCTCGAAGCTCATCCTGCTCAATCTGGCCGATGTGAACTACATCGACAGCTCAGGGATCGGCGAACTGGTCAGCGCTTACACCACCGTTCGCAATCAGGGCGGTGAACTGAAGCTTCTGAACCTGACCAAGAAGGTTCACGACCTGCTGCAGATCACCAAGCTCTACACGGTCTTCGACGTCAAGGACGACGAGGCCAGCGCAATCGCTTCCTTTACCCGCGCTTAGCTCAAGCCAACCACTCCTCCTTCCGAATGCAAAAGAGGCTGCCCGAAGGCAGCCTCTTTGTGTGCCGGAATGCTTCTAGAACTTCACGGTCGGAGCCTGCCGCGATCCCTCGCTGGCCTCGAAATACGCGTTGTCCACCTGGAAGCCTGCCATGCCGGCCCAGATACTATTGGGAAACTGCCGGATGAAGGTGTTGTAGTCGCGCAGCGTTTCGTTATACCGCCGCCGTTCGACCGCGATGCGATTTTCCGAGCCTTCGAGCTGGGCCTGAAGCGAAAGGAAGTTCTGGTCGGCCTTCAGGTTCGGGTAGTTTTCTGAGATGGCAAGCAGCCGTCCCAGCGCCCCATCCAGTTGCCCGTTGGCCTGAATCTTGCCGGCAGGATCGTGCGCATTCAGCAGACGCCGCCCGGGCATTGGCGATGTCGTCGAAGACCTGTCTCCTCGTGCGTCGCATAGCCTTTGACCGTCGCCACCAGGTTCGGAATCAGATCCGCGCGCCGCTGCAGGACCACATCGACCTGGGACCATTGAGCTTTGACAGCTTCCTGCTTCGCCACCATCTGGTTCTTGGCACTCACGTAGCTGCCGAAAACCATCAGAATCACCAGAAAAATCACTACTACTACGCCAATTGCAATCCACAAACCGCGACGCATCATCTTGCCTGTCTCCCCTGACTCACAATTTCCCGAGCCACCGTTATCTTACCAATCGCCGCCGGCGCCACCGCCGCCGGTGCTGCCGCCACCGACGCCGCCAAATCCGCTGCCGCCGTCATCTCCTCCCCCGCGACCACCGCCGCCGCCACCACCGAAAGCCGCCGCCCATGAACATTCCCAGGAGGAAGCCAATGAGTCCTGAGCCGCCGGATCGGGCCAGAAAGGCGAGAACGAAGATCAGCCCTATGCCGAAGATGATCAGCTTGCCGAGGCTGATATGAACCGGCTGCTGTGCCTGCCGCCGGGTAAGCGGGGTCAGCGTCACTCCTGCATCTTTCGCGATGATTTGCGAGATCTGCGTGACTGCCAGCGAGACGGCGCCGTCGAAGTCGTTGTTGCGCAGCATCGGCACCATCTGGCGGCCGATCGCGCTCACCGTCGCGTCGGGCAGGATGCTTTCCAGTCCATACCCCGTGGAGATGAACCGCTTGCGGTCCTTCACCGCAAACAGAATCAGCACGCCGCGGTCGCTGCCCTCCTTGATTCCCTTCTTGCCGATCCCCCACGCCTGAAACAGATCCACCGCATATTGCTCGATTGGTTCATCTTCGGTCGTCTCTACGGTGACGACGAAAATCTGGGCATTCGCCTGGTGCTCCACCTGGCCGCAGAGTTGATCGATCTGCTGCTCGACCGTCGGCGACATGACATGGGCAAAATCGCTCACATAATCGGTGGGCTTAGGCAGACTCTTCACCGGCTGGCACAGCGCCGATAGAGTCAAAAGCGAAACCGCCACGACGGTCCAGCCGCGAACTAACATTTTTCGAAGCATCGCCGCAATTCTACCGGAAATAGAAAAGGCGTCCCGCACTGAGGACGCCTTTTGTGCTGGCTTGCCGTACCCGTCAGCCAGTTATTGACCCGAAGCGCGTCATCTTGCCCTTGCTGTTCATCAGATTATGACTCTCCGCGATCTTGTCGATCATCTCCAGGTGACGGTCGATCACCTGTTCGCCCTGCTGCGTTACCTGCTGGAGGGCTGGATTCTGGGTTTGCTGAGCTTCCGACTTGAACTCGTCCGCGTCCTTCTTGTGATCCTTCACCATGGCCACGATGTAGGCGTTGTCGAACTCCGTACCTGAAAGGCCCTGCAGTTTCGTCATCAGCTCCTTATCCTTCTTCGAGACGCTCGCGGGAGGTGTAACGCCCATCTGCTGCGCGACCACCTTCATCTGATCGCCGAGCTTGGTATGATCCGTCACCATGGTCTGACCGAATTGCTTCACATCGTCGCTCGACCCTTTGTCGGCCGCAAGCTGGCCCAGCTGGACTTCGGCCATGCCGCCTTCGAGGGCCTTCCTCACAAAAGCCTTGTCCTGCATAGCCCCGGACGCTGCGGCCTGCTGCGCCTGGATGTTTTCCGGTGAGTTGACACCGGGATTGCCATTGGGATTGGCGGACGGACTCGTAGTCTGCGCGCCGTCGCTGGGACGCATCTGCGCGACGGCAGTAAGGCTCGTCAATAGAACGGTGCCTGAGAACACGGTAAATAGCCGCTTCGAGATCATTGGGGATTCCTCCTGGTCGAAGCATTCGCGGCCCTGCATGTACACTGGCACTGCTCAAGCGCCGTGAATCCTGCCCGACATATAGTTGAATGCCGCGAACTGGGCCGCGAGTTGCCTGCTTCGCCGGCGACGTTTTCTCGTCCAGAACATCAGCTTTGCCGTTGAGCCGGGTGAAGTGCTTGCGATTGTTGGCCCTAGCGGCGCAGGCAAGAGCACCCTGCTGCGCATGATCAACCGGCTCGATGAGCCGACCCATGGCACAGTCTATTTCCACGGCGAAGACTACCGCGGTCTCCCGACCTCAACACTGCGGCGGTCGATTGGCATGGTGATGCAGCGGGCCTATCTTTTTCCGGGCACGATTGCGGAGAACATCGCGTTTGGCCCTCAACAGCACGGAATCAACATGGAGGCGGAACAAATCGCCGACCTCCTGGGGCAGGTGGGACTCGCCGGCTATGCCCAACGCGATGCACTCACTCTCTCCGGCGGAGAAGCGCAGCGGGTGGCGATTACGCGCGCCCTGGCGAACCAACCCGAAGTGCTTCTTCTCGATGAACCGACCTCCGCGCTCGACGGGGCTGCGCGCTCCGAGGTTGAGCGCCTGCTCGAGTCGCTGATCCGCGAACGCCGGCTTACCTGCCTCTGGGTGACGCATAGCCCGGAACAGGCGCGTACCATGGGCGACCGGATTCTCCGGCTTGAAGCGGGCCGCATGACGGCGATCGGAACGCCGGCCGAAGTCTTACCCGGAGATGCGTAATGGTTGAACACTTCTTTCCCAACCAACTCGCGCGCGGAGTGGTCGAGTGCCTCATCGCCGCGCTTACTGCCATCGTCGTCATCGTTCTGGCGCGAAGGCGCGCGCCGGACCTGCTCAAGCGAAGTCCCGCTCGCCCAGCTGCGCGGCCTGCTGCAGATCGTTGCCGTAGGCGCGATTCTGGCGGCCCTGCTGCACGGCCCGGCATGGACCTCGATCTTCGTTCTCGTCGGCATGATCCTCGCGGCGGCGAGCATCGTTCGCAAGCGGGCGAAACAAATCCCCAGGGCCTTTCTGCTGGCCCTCATCGCCATTGGCGTCGGCGCAGGCTCCATTCTGGCGATCATGACGGCGACGGGAGTCATCCCGCTCCGCATTCTTGTCCTTGTCCCCGTGGGCAGCATGGTCATTGCGAACACGATGAACACGCAATCGATCTTCCTCGATCGCTTTCGCGGGGAGGTCATCGCGCATGTCGGCGAAATCGAATCGGCCCTTGCGCTGGGGGCGTCGGCCGAGGTCGCTGTCGCGCGCTATCTGCACGCAGCCTTTCGCTCCAGTCTTATCCCTGCGGTCGATAACATCCGGTCGCTCGGGATTGTCTGGATTCCCGGCATTATGGCCGGCATGGTGCTTTCGGGCGCGTCGCCGCTCTATGCGGCGCTCTATCAGTTCGTGGTGCTGTCGACGATCTTTTCGGCGTCGGCGCTGGCATGCTTCGTCGCCAGCTATCTCGTCACGACGCGGATCTTCTCGGTCCAGATCAGCTTTTGCTGCGCAGCTGAATGGTCTTAGTGCGCTGCCCTTTGGGCAGGTTCCAGTGCCGCCAGACGCTAACCACGCGCAGCGCGAAGCAGAGTACCGCACCGGCGATAGTCACCGGCGTGCGAGGCAGTTTCAACTTGAGCCCGACAATCACCAGCGCAGCGCCCGCCAGAGCTGCGGTTGCGTAGATGTCGGAGCGCAATACGCCGGGAACCTGCGCCAGCAGCACGTCGCGGATCGTGCCTCCTCCGACGCCGGTAATGCCTCCCATCAGGATGGCGATCAACGGATGTATACCGAATTCGAGGGCTTTCTCCGCTCCCGCCACTGCGAAGAGACCAAGGCCCGCAGCATCGAGCACCATCAGCAGATTCGGCGGAATCTCCTCGACAACTTGATTGAAGAGAAATACGGAGAAGCCGCCAGCGAAGGCGATGGCGGCGTATCGCCAATTCGAGATGGAGCCCGGAGGAACTGCGCCGATCAGCAGATCGCGGATAATGCCGCCGCCGAGCGCTGTGGCGAAGGCAAGCACCATCACGCCAAGCAGATCGAGATTGGCCCGGGCCGCAGCCATTCCGCCCTCCAGCGCGAAGAGAAATGTGCCGGCAAAATCAACTGCGAGCAGCAAGGTGTCGGACCTGGGTTTGATCATGCTGGCTTGTCTTCTCTGTTCGAGATTTCGGCGGCGATCTCCGGAGCATTGTAGCGTGCTGTCCGAACTGAGTTCCTTCAGCTTAGGTATTTCGCCTCAACCTATTGGTGGATGACCGCGCTGTCTCTTTTCGGATAGGATGGGCGGAAACGCAGGCTAACCACCCCATGGAACCAAAGAGACAGATGGGCCTGGCGGCGGCCGTCGCCGTGGTCACGGGCCAGTCGATTGCGCTGGGGATTTTTCTCACGCCCGCGGCGATGGCGAAGTCGCTCGGGCTCGCCCGCGCTGCTGGCTGCCGTGTGGTGCGGCATGGCGCTGATGGCTCTCTCCGGGGCGCTTTGCTACTCGGAGCTGGCCGTGCGCTATCCGCTCGCCGGCGGCGAATATGTCTACCTGCGCGAGGGGTATGGTCCGCGCGTCGCGTTTCTTTATGGATGGATGTCCGCTGCGGTGATCGATCCGGGGACTTGCCGCGGCTCTGGCAGTCGGCGCTGTCCCTTATGTGCAGTCCATCGTCGCGATTTCGCCGCGGACCGCGGCGTTCCTGCCCGCCGTGATTCTTGCTCGTGCTCGGCGGTCATCAACTATCGCGGGAACGCGGCTGAGCGGCCGCGTGATGGCGACCGCCAATCTGCTCAAAATTGCCGTGTTGTTTGCGCTGGTGGCATGGGCCTTCGTGTCGGGCCATGCCTCGACGACGAATCTGCTGCCGCTCACCGCGCGGCGACCCGGCTCCGAAGTGCTCTTCGGTGCCATCGCCGGGGCTCGGTGGTGAATGCCTTCTTCAGCTTTGGCGGCTGGTGGGAGGCGGGAAAGCTTGCCGGCGAAGTGCGCAATCCGACGCCGCACGCTGCCGCTGGCTTTTACCTGCGGAGTGTTGCTGGTGACGGCGGTCTATCTGCTGGTGAGCTTTGCGTTCCTCGTCGGTTGTTCCGCTGGATCGCATCGTTTCGAACACCGCCTTCGTTGCGCAATTTGGGCAGGCGCTTTTTGGCTCGGCGGGCGGAAAGATTCTCTCGGCGTGCGTCCTGCTCTCCGTCGCGGGCGGTTTGATGGCGTTCACCATGGCGGCGCCGCGCGTCTACTACGCGATGGCGAAAGACGGCGCATTCTTCTCGGTCTTCGGGCGGCTGCATCCGCGCTTTGGAACGCCGGCGAATGCGATCCTGCTGCAGACCTGCGGCGCGCTGCTGATGCTTCTCTTCGGCGCGTTCGACAAGATTCTCGCTTACATCATCTTTTCGGCGATGTGTTTTCTGGCGCTGTCGGTGACGACTCTTTTCCGGCTGAGAGAGCCGGTGCGCCGCTGGTGGTATCCCGCGGCGCCGATTGTCTTTCTCACCGGCAGCGCGATTGTTGCGCTGCTGATCCTTATGCACAATCCATTGCCTGCGCTGATCGGCGTCGCCGTCGTGCTTGCCGGTGGTCTGCTGCAGCGGTGTTTTCTCTCCTACTAAAACTTCGCCGGTTGCCGAGGCGTCGGTGACTGAATCTTCCTCCCCTGAAAGGATGAATCAATCCATGCCCCACATCGAATTGCCTGAAGGAGCTGCCCGGTATTCGCGCCGCGATGGCCTTTCGCCCTGAAACCGCCGGGCCACTCAACGCTCTCGCGGAGACTCTGCTGCATGCCCCGAACACGCTCCCGCCGGGCGAACGCGAACTCATCGCTACCTATGTCTCTTATCTCAACGACTGCTACTTCTGCCAGACGATCCACGGCTTTATCGCCGCCGCCAGCCTCGATGGCGACTGAAGAGCTGGTCAAGCGCGTGAAGGCCGACTTTCAGCACGCCGATATTTCGGACAAGCTCAAGGCGCTCCTCGTCATCGCGAGCAAAGTGCAGAAGGGCGGCAAGCACGTCACGCCGAAGACGTCGAGCATGCCCGCTCGCTGGGCGCGACCGATCTGGAGATTCACGACACCGTGCTCATCGCCGCTGCCTTCTGCATGTACAACCGCTATGTCGACGGACTCGGCACCTGGCAGCCGCACGACGAAGCCATGTATCGCGAACGCGGCAAGCGCGTGGCCCGTGAAGGATACGTCACCGTCAGCAAGGAATATCTACCCGCAGAAGCGGTAGCCAAATAGGAGAAACCCATGCCACATATTTCCCTTCCCGAAGGACTGGCTGGCATCACCGCCGGTTTTGCCTTTCGCCCGGAGACGGCCAAGCCCATGCGCGAGCTCGCGCACATCCTGCTCCACGAGCCGAACAGCCTTTCGCCCGGCGAACGCGAGCTGATCGCCACCTACGTCTCATCGCAGAACGATTGCTACTTCTGCCAGACAAGCCACGGAGCCGCCGCGGCCTGTCATCTGGGCAGCAGCGATGTCGTGAAGCAGGTCAAGACGGATTTTCAGACCGCGCCGGTCTCGCCCAAGCTCAAGGCCCTGCTCGCCATCGCGGGCAAGGTGCAGCAAGGCGGAAAGAATGTCACCTCCAGCGACGTCGAACACGCTCGCTCGCTCGGCGCAACCGATCTCGAGATTCACGATACGGTTCTCATCGCCGCCGCATTCTCGCATGTTTAATCGCTACGTCGACGGACTCGGCACATGGCAGCCGCATGACGAGGCTATCTACGCACAGATGGGCGAGCATCTCGCCGCCGAGGGTTACCGAAAGCGCCCACCCGAGCAACCGGAGCCTTCTTACTATCGGACTGCGCGCGAAGCTGCAGTCGAGGTAAGGTGAAGCAAACGCAGCGCCCGATTCCTGATCTGTCATCTTGAGCCTATTAAGCGAAGCGGCTATGCTGATGGGCAATGGCGGAGCTCGTCCAGATCGGCGGTCAAACCAGATCTTCGGCGCAACCCGCCGTCTGTGCTCCGCCCGCGCGATCCCGCACAATCCTCTGGCTTCAGGTTGTTACGCTGGCATGGATGCTGATCGAGTGCGGGGTCTCAATTTATGCCGCTAAGACAGCGCGCAGCCCTGCCCTGTTTGCCTTCGGCTCAGACAGCTTCGTGGAATTGCTGTCCGCGACGGTCGTGCTTATGCAGTGGACACCCGCGATCTCCGTCTCAGAGCGCAAAGCGCATCGCGCCGCGGCAGTCCTGCTCTTTGCTCTTGCAGCGATCGTGGCAGCAACGGCGATTCTGTCTTTGCTCCTTCACTTGCGGCCGGAGACGAGCCGCTTAGGAATGGCGATCACCTTCGCCGCCCTGATCGCCATGCCAATCCTGGCCGTGCTGAAGCGCCGGGAGGCGCGGCGTCACCGGAACGCCGCACTTGCCGCCGACGCAGTACAGTCGGCCACCTGCGCTTATCTCGCCCTCACCACCCTGGCCGGGCTGGCGATCAACGCGCTGTTCCATGCTCCCTGGGTCGATTCTCTTGCCGCACTCATTGCCGTGCCTTTCCTGCTGAAAGAGGGTCGTTCGGCCTGGCATGGACACGCCTGCGGCTGTTGCTGATGCTGTGCTCCGGTCAAAACGGCAAAATTGTCCCGTCGATTCAATCTGGGCTATAGTTTGAATAATGCCCCGTTTCCTGTCACAGCAGCGCTCGCACTTCTCAGTGTTGTCTCTACTGGGGATTGTTTGCATTGCGCTGGTCCTGATGAGCGGCATCGTTCAGGTTGCCCACAGCCATCCATCCGGACAGCCCGAACACGACTGTTCCCTTTGCACGACTGCGCATCAAGTCATCCAGGTAGTCGCTCTGGTCACGCTCGCCCTTTCCAGTCTGGCGGTCAGCTGGCGTGGCTCCGGAGCCCCTTCTCAAGCGGCCCGGCAGATACTTCTTCTTCAAGCTGGCATCCCGGCCTCCACCTGCTGACCCTGCTTTCGCCTAAGCAGAGTCAATTTCACAATTCAGCAGGATCTTAGGAGGTCGTTTTCATGCGCACATTCGGTGCGATGCTTCGCCGTCTTCTTACTTGCAGCTTTCTTGCAGGCAGCCTTTTCTCTCTCCTACGCCCAGTCCGCCGCTAACTCGGGCACCATCTCCGGAACAGTCACCGATCCGACCGGCGCTGTGGTTCCGAACGCGACCGTTTCCATCAACAACCCGGTCAGCCAATATTCCCGGACGGCCACCACCGACAGTGCCGGCCACTACCGCTTCCCCAACCTTCCGTTCAACCCATATCACTTCACCGTGAACGCGACCGGGTTTGCTTCTCTGGTCCAGGACGTTGACGTGGCCTCAACTGTGCCTGTCACCGTGAACCCCACCCTGGCGCTGGGAGCAGCTTCGACGACAGTGACCGTTGAAGGCGGTGAGGACCTCGTCGAGAACGACCCGACCATGCACACCGACATTGACCGCAACCTCTTCCAGAAGCTGCCGCTGGAAAGCCAATCGTCGTCCCTGAGTTCACTGGTGACGCTGGCATCTCCCGGCGTTGCGGCAGATTCCAACGGGCTTTTCCATGGACTGGGCGACCATGCGCAGAACTCGTTTTCCGTCGATGGTCAGCCCATTACCGACCAGCAGAGCAAGGTCTTTTCCAATCAGATTCCGGCCGAATCGGTTCAGTCGCTGGAGGTGATCTACGGCGCTCCGCCTGCCGAATATGGCGATAAGACAAGCCTGGTGATCAAGGTGACGACGCGGTCAGGTCAGGGTCTGACCAAGCCTACGGGCAGCATCTCCACCTCTTATGGGACCTTCGGGTCGGCCACAGCAGGTTTCGACCTCGGATACGGCGGCGACAATTGGGGCAACTTTATCGATGCCAACGGACTCAATACCGGCCGCTTCCTCGATCCGCCGGAGTTTGTCGTTTTTCACGATAAGGGCAACGAGCAGAATATCTTTGATCGGGTTGATTACACGTTCACGCAGAAAGACTCGATGCATCTGAATCTGAACTACAGCCGCTCGTGGTTTCAGACGCCGAATGCATACGACAACCTGAATGTTCTGTCACCAGCGGAGGGATCCAACCGTCTTCAGCAAGTTGGAAACACCGACCAGAAGTCCAAGATCGAGACCTTCAACATCGCCCCGACCTACACACGCGTGATCGGCACAATTCGGTCTTCAATCTTGGCGCTTACGCCCGCAAGGATGTCTACAACTACTACCCGAGCGGCAATCCTTTCGCCGACCTCGGGCCGCCGGATCTCAGAACCAGACCATCAGCCAGTACCGCACGCTTCTGAACGTCGGCGTCCGCTCAGACTACTCCTATGTGAAGGGCATCAACAACATCAAGGCCGGCGCAGTCTACGAGCAGACCTTCCTGCGCGAAAACGACAACCTGGGCGTCATCGCTCCCACCTTCAACTCGCCCTGCGTCGACGCGGACGGCAATCCCCTGCCCGGGTTCAGCGACCCTTCGCAGTGCGATGCCTACGGAGATACCGGCGAATCCTGACTATCTCCCCGTGCTTGCTCCCTACGACCTGACGCGCGGCGGCGGCTTCTACGATTTCTTCGGCCACACCGACGTGAAGGAGCTGGCGCATCTACGTCGAAGACCAGATCAAGGCCAGCAACTGGCTTTTCAATCTTGGCATTCGCGGCGATCTGTACAACGGCCTTGCCATCGCGCGCCAGGCGGAGCCCCGTGTGGGCGTCGCCTACAACATCAAGCGGACGAACACGGTGCTGCGCGTCTCCTACGCGCGGACGCTGGAAACGCCGTTCAACGAAAACCTCGTGCTCTCGAGCCAGGGTTGCGCAGACGCACGTGCTCTCCCCGCTGCTGGCCTGTACGCCCGGCGTGTCGGAACGCTGAAGCCCGGTTTCCGCAACGAATTCCACGCTGGATTTCAGCAGGCCTTCGGCAAGTATGCGGTCGTCAGCGGCGAGTACATCTGGAAATACACGCACAACGCCTTCGACTTCAGCGTGCTCGGCAATACGCCGATTACCTTTCCTATCGACTGGCACAACTCGAAGATTCCCGGCTTCGCGCTCACGCGCCAGATGTTCCCGACTATCCACAACGTCTCCGCCTACGTGGTCATGTCGTCGGTGGCTGCGCGCTTCTTTCCGCCTCAGATCTGCGGGAGCTGGCGCGACGGCGGCCGTACAGCGGTTATCCCTTCCGCATCGATCACGATGAGAAGCTACAACCAGACGACGCACCTCCAATACAACTTCCCTGCCGCAAGACGCACGGCTGTGGGTGGGCTTCAACTGGCGCTATGACAGCGGGCTGGTTGCCGGTTCGGTGCCCTGTTACAGATTGGCGTCCGAACAGATCCTAATACTCCGTGCGATGGCGTTCTCGACCACGCTGCCGGATGGGCATACCGGCAGTCGACCTGAGCGGTCTGACTGCTGACCAGCAATTCCAGGCCGGGCTGATCTGCGATGGCGTGAGGGCGACGCCAACCACGCCGCTGCCTACTCCATGCCCCGCGTCGGGAATACAGCTCAAGCTGGTGAAGATTCCGGCTCCGGGCACCGGAACAACGACCACAACCCGCCGCGCATCCAGCCACGCAGCCTTTTCGACGCCGTCATCGGCGACGACAACATCTTCGACGGCGACCGCTACCGCTGGAGCTTCAGGCTTACAGCGATCAACTTCACAAATAAGTATGCGCTGTATAACTTCCTCTCAACCTTCAGCGGCACGCACTACGTGACCCCGCGGGCAGTAACGGCACAGATCGGTTTCCACTTCTAACATCATCTCTCATGGGCCGGGGCAGCCATCGACAGCTGCTTCCGGCTCCTCTCTCCGGTATGCTGGACGCTCAGGAGAGAGACCATGCTTGCGCAATGCGATGTGATCGGCTTTATCCCCTCAAAAGACGCTGCACGAGCGCGCAATTTTTATGAGACGACGCTGGGCCTGCGATTTCTCAGCGACGACCTGTTCGCCGTCGTCATGGAATCGAATGGCACGATGATCCGGATCGTGCAGGTGAAGGACTATACTCCCTTCCCCTTCACGATTCTCGGATGGATGGTCGAAAACATGGAAGAAGAGGTCTCAACTCTGATCAAGCGCGGCGTCTCGTTCAAGCGCTATCCCTGGCTCGAACAGACCGAATCTGGTGTGTGGAACGCACCCGGGGGCGCCAAAGTGGCATGGTTTCAGGACCCCGACGGGAATGTGCTTTCGCTCTCACAACACCCGAAGTAGCTTCTCACTTACCTTCAGAGCAAGCGCTTCGCCGGGCATGTGGTCCGAATCTGTGGATACTTCCGAGAAGTGCGTTAGATTTGCTTGCCAAGAATCAGGAGCACATAGCTTCGGGCGTCTTGCAGCAATTGTTCGCGCGCAATACCAACCTTGGCGCGAAGCTGCAAACCCTGCAACAAGTCAACGAGCGCACGGCCTCGCACCTTGGCAGAGGGTGTGCGAGTCAGGCGCCCCGCCTTTATCTCCTGCTCGAAACGTTTCGCGAAAATATCAGCGGTTCCGGTGAGGCCCTTCGCGGCACACGACCGGATCTCCGTTATCCGCTCCGACTCTCCCATCGCAGCGGCGGCCATCATGCAACCGCCGCGAGCCTCATCCGATGAGGTGTTGACGGTAGCCTCGCAAAAGGCGGTCACGGCCTTGTGGATGTCCGGTTCCGCTTGAAATGCTGCCATTCTGGGAGCTCCATACGTCAGCGCATAGCGCTCGACCGCCTTGAGCAGCAGGGTGGATTTGTCTCCGAAGGCTCGGTATAGCGCGGGTTTGGTGACGTTCACGGCGCGCGCGATCCGATCCACGTCGACTCCTTCATACCCATGCTCCCAAAACATCTCAACGGCACGGTCGAGTGCTTCGTCGGGGATAAAGCCTTTTGGACGTCCTCGGGGGCGCTTTGAAATATTAGTTACCATAGCGTACGAAACTCCTTGCATTGCCGTTGTGATTATCGTACTCTCGCGTTTGTAATGCTTCAAGACGGATAAACACGAGAGACAACATGGATAGGTTCAAAGGAAAAACAGCACGCCCTTCACCCTCCACAACGGAGACGCCGATGGAACATTCGATCGTGCTCGTCACCGGCGCCACCTCCGGGCTCGGTTATGCGGCAGCCCGCACACTTGCCGGAGAGGGCTGGCGCGAGATCATCGTCACCGGGCGCAGCCTGGATCGGGTCCAGGAAACGGCCGCTCAGCTCGCGGCTGAGACCAAAAGACAGGCCTTCACACCGCTGGAGCTGGATCTGAACGCACCGACCAGCGTCCAGTCCGCCCTCGCCGCGCTCGTCAAGCAAGGTCGGCCGATCGATTTCCTACTGCTCAATGCCGGGATGGTCCCAGGTAAGAAGCGCGTGCTCACTGCGGCGGGCGTCGAGGCGGCTCAGGCCCCGCTGATCGGCCATCATCAACTGACTGTCGGGTTGCTCCGCGCCAACCTGCTGAGCCCTGGCGCGCGGATTGTTATCGCCGGCGCAGAACCTGCCCGTGGGGGCGTGCCGATGTTCAGCTACACCGATGTGCCAGCCTTCGCCGCCAAATACTTCCGGGGAGACCGGACCGCCGCTATCGAAGCCCTGATTCGCAACGGGCCAAACGTGAAGTACGTGCCCAACAATACGTATGCCGACGCGAAGCTCATTATCGCTTGGTGGGTCGCGGGGCTGGCGCGCCGGCTACCCTCCGGCATGGCCGTGTACGCTGTCTCGCCCGGTGGGGCGACCGCCACCAAGGTGGTGCGAAACGCTGGCCCGGCGTTGAAGTATCTGTTTATCCCAATCGTGAACCTCATTCCCGGCATGAATCAGACGCCAGAGACCGCTGCCCGTCGGTACCTCCAGGCGTCGGAGTTCGGAACCGACGTCTCAGGGCAATTCTTCGCCTCGGCTCAAGGGAAGTTCTCAGGCCCAA
The DNA here is from genome assembly GCA_963735555.1 of uncultured Acidobacteriota bacterium. Taxonomy (GTDB): domain Bacteria; phylum Acidobacteriota; class Terriglobia; order Terriglobales; family Acidobacteriaceae; genus Silvibacterium. The sequence continues at coordinate 17,480 of CAVTLP010000023.1, read as the reverse complement.
TTGAGGTGCAGCGCCAGCCACACCTCTACGATCGCGCTAGCCAGGAAGCCGCGTGGCAGGCCGTCGTCAAGGTCTCCGGTGTCGACTTGTCTTAGCCAGCATCCTTAAGCGCGGTGTCCTGAAGGGCGCGCTTCTCAAGATTAGTTACTGTTTCGTACGAAATGCCTTGCATCGTCGCTGTGATTATCGTACTCTAGGGTATGTAATACTTTAAAGCAGATAAACACAGGAGACAACATGGATCGGTTCAAAGGGAAAACAGCACTTATCACAGGCGGAACCACCGGCATCGGCTTAGCGACTGCCAAATTATTCATCAACGAAGGTGCCCGCGTGATCGTGACTGGCCGCGCCGCTGCAACGATCAAATCGGCTCAGGCTGAGCTTGGCGATAACGCTATCGTAGTCCGCAGCGACGCGACCTCGCTTCCTGATATGGATGCCTTAGCGCAGAAGGTCAAGGAGACCTTCGGCAAGCTCGATGTCCTGTTCGTCAACGCGGGATATGGTCGATTTATCCCATTTGAGGCCGTGACTGAGGAAGTTTGGGACGAGATGCTTAACCTGAACGCCAAGGGACCGTATTTCATCGTCCAGAAACTGGTGCCGCTCATGCCAGAAGGAAGTTCGGTGGTCTTTACCACTTCGATGGCCAACGTGAAGGCGGTGGCGCCATTGAGCGCTTACGGCGCCGCTAAAGCAGCGCTTCGTTCAATTACTCGGAGCCTTGCTAGTGAGTTGTTGCCCCGTGGAATACGGGTTAATGCGGTGAGCCCGGGTCCAATTGAAGCGACGGCCATACTCCAGAAGGTAGGAATGCCGAAGGAGGCGGCAGATCAGGTCTATGTTCAGATGGCGCAAAGCGTTCCGATGAAGCGTCTTGGCCTGCCAGAGGAACTTGCCAAAGCCGTGGCATTCCTGGCGATTGACGCAACCTACACGACGGGAATAGAGCTTCCGGTAGACGGAGGATGGTCTCAACTCTAAGACGTGGACTGTCCGGGAGGGCAAGCTGGCATCGAGAACGGTCCTCAATGACTCGCATACCATGGCGCACTTGATGCAATAGCGAACGCAGTGGCGGTGGCTCGGTCGTCGCCACTGCGCGCTCCGCCCAAGAGAAAACATTGTGCTCGGCGCTATCTTCACGACCGGCGCGGAACTCCCACGGTAAAAGGAGGAACAACAAGATGAATAACTTGGTAGTAAGCTGCTTGGTCGTTGCCTATCTCTCGGCGAACGTATACGCCATCGTAAAGGTGCGGGTGTTTGAGTTGGCCCGTTCGCGCAAGCATCTTCTACTCCAAGGTGTCCCCTTCATATTGTGGGGCTCTCTCATCCTGTTGGGATGCAAGCTCATGGAGATTATGCGCCGATTCGATGCATGGGCTGCCTGATGGCCCGTTGAGATGATCGCTCGGGCAGATCGTTGGCGTGAAATTTCGCTCTACTTGGTAGAATGGAAATAGAGACAAATCAGCCCGGCTGCCACAGCAGTCGGGCTTTATCTTTGGAGACGATACCTCACACATAAGATTAGACTTACCCGTAACTCATTGAAATCAAAGTAGCGGCTGTAACCCTCACAAAACAAAGGTACAACGGAAGACCGTTCCCTATAACCCGTTCAGAATGAAACGGTTACGGGATGTCAAAATCGAACGTCCCCCTTAACCCGTTTACTTTGATGTAGATAACAAATGTAAGGGGGAGGGGGTAGGGGGTAGGGGGAGGGGGTACCGCTCTTATATGCTGGATGAGTATGTCCACGCACACCGAACTTGCTCCTCCCATCGCTGCTCCCCGTCACACCGAAACCACCCTCCACGGCCATACGCTGGTGGACGACTATGCGTGGCTCCGCGAGCGCGACAATCCTGAAGTCATCGCTTACCTCGAAGCGGAAAATGCCTACTGCGCCGCCGTTCTGGAGCCGACAGTCGAGCTGCAGAAGACGCTCTACGCCGAGATGCTGAGTCATATCAAGGAAACCGACGTGTCGGTTCCCTTTCGCGATGGCGAATACTGGTACTACTCGCGGACAGAGGAGGGCGCGCAGTACCCGATCTATTGCCGGAAGACCGGGCTCGCCCGACGCGCCGGATGCCGGCGCTGCCGAAGCAGGTCATTCTGGACGTGAACGAACTGGCCGAGGGACGAGTGCGTTCATGGCGATCGGCGGCACAGACGGTCTCGGACGACGGAAACCTGCTGGCGTATTCGGTGGACAACAAGGGCTTCCGCCAGTACACGCTGCAGGTGAAGGATCTGCGTACAGGCGAGGTGCTTGCGGGAGCGGGTCGAGCGGGTGGGCTCGATCGTGTGGGCTGCGGACAATCGAACCCTCTTCTACACGGTCGAGGACGAGGAGCAGAAGCGCCAGTTCCGGTTCTACCGGCACATGCTGGGCGCGCCGCATACCGAAGATGTGCTGGTTTACGAAGAGACCGACGAGCGCTTCAACATCGGAGCCGGACGCACACGCGACCGGCAAGTACATCGTCCTGGAGAGCTCGCAAGCCACACCACCAGCGAAGAGCGGTTTCTGCCTGCGGACGAGACCCGACGGCGAGTGGCGCCTGATCAACGCGCGCGAAGACGAACATTGAGTACTACGTCGAACACCGCAACGGCCTGTTCTTTATTCGCACCAACGACTATGGACGCAATTTTCGACTGGTGACTGCGCCGGTGGAAAGCCCGGCGCGATCGAACTGGACGGAGATATCCCGCACAGACCGATGTAATGCTTGAGGAAGTTGACCTATTCGGCTCATTCTACGTGGCATGCGAGCGTGAGTGCGGACTGCAGCACCTGCGAGTCGTGCCCTTTGCGGGGGCCGGGGCCGAAACGCGCTCCGCGCGGAGATCGCCTTTCCGGAGCCAGTCTACAGCGCTCATCCGCACATCAATCGCGTCTTCGACACGGCGAAGTTTCGCTATGGCTACCAGTCGCTGGTCACGCCAAGCTCGGTCTACGAATACGACGTGGCGACCGGTGAGTCGACGCTGCTGAAGCAGCTCGAGGTTCCGGGCGGCTTCGACCGGACTCTGTATGCGAGCGGAGCGCCTCTTCGCCACTGCGCCGGACGGGGTCGAGATACCGGTCTCCGCTGGTGTACCGGAAGGATCGTCGCGAGCCGGGGAGGAATCCGCTCTATGTATATGGGTACGGATCGTACGGCTACTCGCTGCCGATCGGTTTCAACAGCAATCGGCTGAGCCTGCTCGATCGCGGCGATTCGTGCTGGCGTATGCGCACATTCGCGGCGGCGGCGACCTGGGCGAAGCCCTGGCATGATGCCGGGCGGCTGCATGGAGAAGCGCAATACCTTCACCGATTTCATCGCCGTCGTTGAGCACCTGACTTGCGCAGGGGTATGGCGATCCGGAAGCGCGTGGCTATTGAAGGCGGTAGCGCCGGCGGGCTTGCTGATGGGCGCGGTGGCGAATCTGCGGCCCGATCTTTTCGCGCCGTGCTCTCGCACGTGCCCTTCGTCGACGTGATGAACACGATGCTCGATTCGTCGCTGCCGTTGACGGTGCCCGAATACGAAGAGTGGGGCGACCCGAATCAACGCGAGGCCTTTCGAATACATGCTGAGCTACTCGCCTTACGACAATCTTGAAGCGAAAGCCTATCCGGCGATGCTGGTGAAGACATCGCTGTACGACAGCCAGGTGATGTATTGGGAGCCGGCGAAGTACGTGGCCAAGCTGCGCACGCTCAAGACCGACGGCAATTCCCTGCTGCTGCACACCAACATGACGGCAGGGCACGGCGGGGCTTCGGGACGCTACGACTATCTGAAGGAAGTGGCGATGGATTACGCGTTCCTCCTGCGGGAGCTCGATGTGGAGGGCTCGGAACGGCGTTCGGATTAGCTAATCTGCCGAGGGCATTGGGACCAACGACAAGGGGGACGCCTGACGGGCAAGCTCCTCGCGGCGCTGGATCCGCCACAGCACGATCCGGCTGGAAAGGGCCAGCGAACCGTCGGTGAGCAGGCTCGCCACTGCTGCTCCCTGCCATGACCAGCGCGGAATGAGAAGAAAATTCAGCAGCAGGTTCAGTCCCGCTGCGCCTAGCTGCGTCGCTGTGCGATTCCACTGTGAGGCGGAGGCGGTGATTGTCGTTCCCCACGCATAGTGCAGCACGCGCAGGAGCGGCAAGAGGCAAAGCCAGCGCAGCACCGCAACCGATCCCTGAAAGGACGCCCCGAAGAGGCGAGGTAGCAGCCCGGCGCCGAAGTATAGAGCCAGCGCCATGGCGACTCCGTATGGAATTGTTTGCAGCAGGAGTCTCCTCGTTTGGGCGTTTGCATGGCCTACACTTCTGGCTCCCTCGCGAAACAGCCCCGGGGTAGCAGCTGCATAGATGCCGTAAAGGGGCGCGCTGGCGACATCAACGACGCGGTAGGCTGCTGCAGTAAATGCCGGCGGCGTAGGTCTGGCCCAGACTTACTAAGAATGTCTTATCAATATCGTTGTAAGCGGAGATCGAAGATCCGGAGAGCGAGAAACTGAAGCCCTCACTCAGGTCGCCGAGGCGCAAGCGTTCAAATCGCGGCCAGCCGAACTTTGCCGTCACCATCCAGAATCCCGCCAGCGCAACCGAGAAGGGCGAGAGCCAGTAGATCCGCGCCCAGGTATATGCGTCAGGATGCGCGCCCCAATGACGCGCATAGAAATAGAGGGCAGCGGCCAGACCGGCTCGGCCTACATTGATGAAGGCCGTCAGCTTAGCGCTGGAATGCATCTGGCCCGCGCCCTGGAAGGTGCGGCTGGCCAGTTGAACCAGTTTGCCGAACAATGCATCGGAGACGGCGATCCACGGAACCAGCATGCGAAGCTGGGGACGCAGGACGAGGCGGCCGAAGAGGGATGCCATGACGAGAAGAATCAAAAAGCCACAGGCGGTGATGCGCAGCGCGCCGCCCCAGGTGACGGCGAAGGAGGTTCGGTCGCGGCTGACGTTGCGCAGCAGGATCATTTCCATGCCCACGCTGCTGAACTGGGCGAGCACAGCGACCAGGGCGACGACTCCGACGAAGGCTCCGTACTCCCGGCTCCCCAGCGTTCTACCCATCAGCACGAAATAGACGGCCTGGAAAGCCATCGATAACGAACTGGGCGGAGATCATCCACAGTGAGCCCTGGAGAAGCCGTTCGCTCATTGACGCTCAAGGACCTCGTCGTATTTGTCTTCGAGAAGCGCGGTCTGTTCCTGGAGATCGAAGTATTTTTCAGCGTGATGCCTTCCAGCCGCGCCAAGGCGGGCTTGCAGCGGCGTGGGTCCAGACATAACCGAACGATAGCGGAAGCCAGACCTTGCTCATCAAGTGGATGGACAAGCAGAGCCGTCTCTCCATCCACGACCGCTTCCGCCACGCCGGGTCCTCGGAAGGCTACGATCGGCAATCCCAAAGCCTGGGCTTCACAAAGAACCGTCGGCAGACCTTCGGTGTCGCCATTCTTTGCAACCACGCTGGGAACTGCGAGGATCCATGCGCGCTGCATCCATCTTCGGACCACGGCGGCGGGCTGCGTTCCCAGAAAGATTGTGCCGGGAAGTCGCTTGCGTGCCTCGCCCTCAAGAGCCGAGCGCAATGGGCCGTCACCAATTACCACGAGTTGCGCGGTAGGCAGCGTCGCGCTGACCTGCGCCATGGCTCGGATGAGATGAATGCAGCCCTTCTTTTCCACGAGCCGGCCTACAAACAGCACCGTCGGCCGACGATCGCGGGGCACCATTGGTTCGCAGGCACGCAAGTCGATTCCGATGCGGTGCACCCACAACTTCTGTCCGGGAAAACCGCGCTGCAAGGCTTGCCGGCGGATGTGTTCTGAAACGCAGATGAAGAGGCTCGCTCGTTCCCACAATTCTTTTCGGCGGGCGAGGTAGGCCCTTCCTGTTGAGTTGCTTGGGGATTGATCCGAGGTGGTCACATCGTAGCCGTGCAGGGTCACAATCAACGGCACTCGCAGCTCCTTCTGGGCAGGAAGAGCGCGGCGCATCCATCGACGGCAAAATGCGCGTGGATCAACGCCGGTTCAAGACTTCGCAATTCCTGATGGAAGCGCGGCGCGTATCCAGAAGCGAGATAGAGGCGGCGCAGAAATTTGTCCCGCACACTGCCGTTTTCCGTTGCGACCGTAACGCGCGACGGTGCGAGAGTTATCCCGTTTGCTGACGTGCCTAGTCCGGCAAACCAGGCGTCGTATCTCCGCAATGCGCCTGCCTGCGCGGCGATGAAGGTTTCCGAGGCGGGGAGGAGCTCGTTTCGATAGATCAGAACGCGTTTCAAGTCAGGCGTGCGCCTGCCCGATGGCCAGGTCGCCTCTGCATGGAGCGGAGTCGCTTGCGAGGACGGCCATTCTCAAGCCCTGGGCGAGGCGATCTTCCACGGCCAGGAGCTCGATGTTGGCAAGAGTTGCCACGTAAACGACCCAGAAGAGGCCGTTGTAGATGAGCAGCGTGTTCTCATCGAGATCGTAAAGAGCGATCAGCACGAGAACGAAGACCATCCACATCCCGCGGTTGATGTCGCCCGAGCGAAGCACAGGCCAGAGCCTTCGCCATGCACGCACGTAACTGAGCGCAAACAGAGCGAGCCCCAGCGAAGCCCAGTTCCAGCCAGATCTCCAGGAATCCATTGTGGGCGTGAAAGACGATGAAGCGCACAACGGCGACTACCTTGAACGACTCGCCCTCGATACCCCGCCAAAACGCAGCGTAACCCCAACCCAGGACGGGGCGCTGCAGGATGAATCTCCATACCTGCTTCCAGATTTCTGTTCGACCTGTAAAGGTGGTATCGCGGCCGACCATCGGCAAGAGCACCGGCAGGTAATGCAACATGACGCCAGCCAGAATCGCCACCAGGCAGACCGTGACCCGAACCAGCACCAGGCGACTCCTGTCGTCGAGACGCTTCGCGACTGCGAGCAAGGCATAGAGCACCAGAACCACCGCTTCAATCACCCACGCCCCTCGCGAGCCGCTCATGAAAAGCACGAAGAGAAAGGTCATCAGGCTGATGATTCTGAGCGGAGAGAGCCGCCAGTTGGCCAGTACGACGGCCGTGGCTAACACCATCATTCGACCGCACGCATTCTTTTGCGTGAAGACACCCTGCCAATCGTGATGATGACCGGGAGAGGCATCGAGGCCTAACTTCGGGAAACATACCGCGAGTACCGCCGTCGCGATGGCGAGGGCCACCATGGCCATCCAAAGGATCGAAAGCTGGCGCCGCACGGGAAAACGCAGAGCGAGATGGAGCCCGAAGAGTCCGGCGAGCGCAAAGGGCAGCGAACGGCGGATGGTATACAGCGGGAACTGGGACCAAATTGTAGATGCAATCACAAGCACAGCCAGCGCGGCCGCCCACTGCATGGCGCCAAGCCAACGAACGACACGGCGGGCATGTAGCAGGAGGAGAAACACGATTCCTCCGTCAACCAGGAGCTGAGAGATGATTCCGCCAAAGAACATGAGGGCCGAGGCGGGGGCATGTGTCGATTCAAGCGCCTGGTTGGGCGCGATGAAAGGGATCGACCCCTGCACGGCAAAAAAGGCAAGAATAGCCGCGCAACCGAGATCTTCGAGGCTCACCTCACGCATGGCTGTCCTGTTCCCGGGCTAATGTCCCGCATAGATCAGCGCCGAGCTGGTGGCGGCGACGATTGAGTTCGTGCCCATCAGGATGTTCTTCCCAAAGCTGAACGGGATATAGATGACGTCGTCGGCCTCCAGGAGCTGGTCTGGCGCTTTACCTTCCTGTATGTCCTTGAGGAGGAGTTCGCGCTCCTGATACTGCCCGTTCTGGTTATGGATCACGCGCGCGCGGTTTTCGGATGCTGTTCTGTTCACGCCCGCGGCCATAGCGACCGCTTCCAAAACTGTGAGCCGGGAATTGTTCTGCATGAGATATCCACCGGGTTTCCCGACATCGCCCAGCACGTACACGATGCCTGCTTTTGGCACCAGGATTTTGTCTCCGGGAAATATCTCGACATTCGCGTTCAACGCGTCCTCGGGTCGATTGGACAAAAACACCTCCTCCAATCCGCGGGCATTGCCTCCACGCTCGACCGTGATATGACGATCGGCCTGATCCGTCAAACCTCCGGCCATTGCCAGCACATCGACCAGGCTGCGGGGTGTGGAAATGGAGATCAGGCCCGGCTTTACGACCTGGCCCAATACCGAGACTGGCTGCGTGGCATACTCCTCGACAAAGACCGAAACATCGGGATGTTTCAAAAACTGTCCTTCTACGTACTTGGAAGCAATCGCCGCCGCCGCGTCTGCCGCGCTGAGGCCCCGCACCTGCACATTGCCGATCAGCGGCAGCGTCACCTCGCCTGAATCGCGTACGCGTACGTTTTGGGTGAGATCGGACTCGCGCAACACAGTGACGCGCAGCAGGTCTCCGGGACCGATCAGGAGGCTTTCGCGCCCCTGATTTGCGGAGGTTTGCGCGAGGGACGGGCCAGCACAACAAATCACCGTCATTATGAGCAAGCCTATCCAGACACTCTTAAGCATTCGCATGCCCCTTTCTCCTTGATCCGGCGATCGGTTTGTAGGCGGAGCTCTTGTAGCCGTAGTACTCGTAGTAATCAGCCGATTCGGCCGAAACTCCGTTGAGGACGGCTGCCAGGACGGAACGTCCGAGGGAGCTGCTGCTGGATGAGCTGATGGCTCCGTTGAATGGCCTGGCGAGACGTGAAGCCGTGGCGAGCGACCAGCAGAGTTGCGTCACACATTCGGGAGAGAACCCGGGCGTCGGTGACGGGGAGAACCGGAGGACTATCCAGCAGAATAAAGTCGTACTGCGTACGCCACCCAGCTAGCAGATCTATCATCCGCTTTGACCCCAGCAACTCAGACGGAAGCGCTGGGGTCGCCCCGCCGCAGAGTATCGACAAGCGCGGCCAGTTTAGGGTGCTTGTACACGACCGGCGCGGCACCGTCTGCCAGAACCGCTCCGAGGCCAGCGGCGTCCTTCAAGCCCAGTTGCGAGTGCAACACTGGACAGCGCAGATCGGCGTCCACCAACAGCACTCGAGCGCCCGATTGCGCTAACACTCCGGCCAGATTTGCCGTGAGCCTGCTCTTCCCCTCGCCGGCCACCGAGCTGGTAACCAACACCACCTGCGGAGGCTGCCCATCGCGCAAGAGCAACAGTGAGGTCCGCAACGAACGCAGCGCCTCCAGAAATGGCCCCGCATCGTATCTCGTGGATTCGCGCAGCCTGGCAGTCGCGACGGAAACCTGAGACAGCGGACCCCAATCCTGCTGCGTCCCGTTTCCTCCCGTCGAACGCGAATGCAGCAACCGCGATCGCCAGCCCCGCTCGTCGAGGCTGGGAATCACGCCAAGCAGTGGGCCACCTAACATCAGCTCCATCTCTTCGAGGGAACGCACGCTATTGTCCCGCAGCTCACGCACAAGCGCGGACGAGCAGCCGACGAAGAGCCCTGCGGCCAATCCAGCCGCGTAGTAGAGAGGCACGTTCGGACTATGTGGGCGATTGGTCGGGGGTATGCGCGCGGGATTCACGACCGTCAGGTTCGTCGACCTTAACCCTTCGAGCACACCCGCCTGCTTCAGCTTCGCCAATAGCCCCTGATAAATATTGCGACTGCCATCAGCTTCCTGCCGGGCCAATCCGTATGCGATCGCCTTGTCGTTCGCCTCGTTGGCGAGTGCCTTCTGTTTTTCGAAGGAGTGGCGCGCGGAGCTTTCGGCCTGCACGGCAATCTCATAGTCGGTGCGTGAGCGTTCCCCGATCCGGCGAACTTCTTCGTGAATTGACTTTTCAATCCCATCCAGCTGAGCATGCAGCTCGGCGAGGCGCGGATAGGCTGCACCGTACCTCGTATCGTCTTCGGCGATCTCGGCTCGAAGGGTCGCCTCCTGCCCACGGAGTGCTTGAATGAGAGCAAGCGAGTTTGTCGTTGCCGGAGTCGCACCGACTCCCGCGTTCCCGGCGAGACCGGAGATCAACTCCGGATCGCCGACCTGCGAAATGCGGTAGACGGCTTCCTTCAGAATGCGATTCGATTCGGCGACGGCGAGCGCTTCGTTCAGCGTCTCGAGGCGTGCCAACACAATGTTGTGGGACTCATCATCGCCAAACATTCCGGTATCGCGCTGCAGCCGGATCGCCTTTTCCTGCAGGGCTTCTGTCTGCTTCTTCAGCCCCGTAAGCTGATCGCCAAGCCACGTCGACGCCTGGACGGTCGAGTTGAATCGCGCCTGGAAGGTGTAGTCCATCAGCGCCTGGACCAAGCGGTTGACGACCATCGACGCGATTCGCGGATCGGGATCGGAGTAACTGACTTCGATGAGACGCGTGCCGGGGACTGGCGTGATTTTCAGGTGGCTCGAAAATATCTTCAACACAACATACCGGCGGTTCGGCGCGTCATCGAGCGCCACGCTCAGAGGTTCAACGGGCTTCTTCCAGAACAACAGCCATCCGGGGATACGGAATCCAGTTTGGTGCGCTGGATAGTAGTCTTTCGTCGTCTCCAGGCCCAGGTTCTTGATTACATCGAGCGCGAGCGTACTCGATTGGAGGATGTTAGCCTCTGTTTCGAGCGTCATGGTGTAGTCAAGAGAGTCGGCGTCAGCGTTCGAGGTATTGCCCATTACGCTGCTTTCAAGACCAAAGACGCCCGGCGATTCCTTTTGAACTTCGATCTCACTCGTCGCCTGGTAGCGAGGCGTCGCCAGCACACAATATGCGGTCACCAGCAGCAGCAATCCGCCCACAGACCAGTTGAGATAGGCGCGCCGACGCCGGAAGACGCTGAACAGCTCTCCGAGCGTCCATTCCCTGCGATCCGCGGCGGTGAGATCGTCCACCTCCAGCACTCGCAACTTTGAAGCCGTCTTCATGACTTACTCTCTCTTCATGCGTTCCGCATGAGCACCACCGAGCCATCGAAATCAAATGTGAAATCCATCTCGCTCAACCCCGGCACGCGTCATCGAATCACGCAACCGTCGGCGATCCTCAGTCTGGAACAGGAAGAAGCCGCCTCCGCCAGCTCCTACGAGTTTTCCTCCGGTCGCGCCGCCTTCCTTCCTTGCCAACGTATAGAGCTCGTCGATGCGATCGGAGCTCATCCCCGCAGACCTCCCCCGTTTGTTAAGCCAGTGCTCGTGCATGAGCCGGCCTAACTCCGCGGTCTGTCCCGCTTCCAGCAAACTCCGAATCTCCCGGCCGAGCTGCTTGGTGAAGTGCAGGCCATCCAGCATCTCGACATCGCGCGCCTGAGAACGTTTTTTCTGGTCATTCAACAGGGTCGAAGCAGAGCGCGTTTGGCCCACGAAAAACAGCATGAGCGAATCGCGCAGTTCACGAATTGCCGCCTCGCCTATCTTCAACGGCTCAACCGTAACCCGGTCGTCCTGGTGATACTCCTGGCACAACAGGCCTCCATAGGCAGCGATGTACTGGTCCTGCTTGCCCACGGGCTCATCGAGACGATTCATTTCCACATCCACTGCTTCGCGCGCAAGCGTCTCCGCGGTAACCCATTCGCGCTTGTAGGCATGCAGCGCGTGCATAAGACCCACAAGGAATGTTCCGGAAGACCCGAGTCCAGTCCCCGCCGGCACGTCAGCGAGGCTCACGATTTCAAGGGGCATTGGGACGTCGTGCATCTCGATCGCCTCCCTCATCAGTGGGTGCCGGATCTTCGGCGCGTGTTTGCGCGTGTTCCGTCTCCGAGTACTTCAGGAAATATCCGGGTAAAAAGCTCCTGTTGATCGTGATGTAGATGTACTTCGAAATCGCCGCAGAGATGACGAAACCACCGAACTCACGGTAGTACGAAGGAAGATCGGTTCCGCCACCGCCTATCGAGATCCGCAGCGGAGTGCGCGTCATGATCAGCGTTCGAACTCCATAGGGGCCGCGGCGTCCGTACATGCTTGCGTCTGGAGCCGGCGTACTCAGCTGCGCCGTCAAAAACGCATCTGTCCCCCTGGACCCGAAGGCGAACCGATCTCGTAGAAACGTTCGGTGACTTCATATCCCGCGATTGCACCCTGCTCTACCAGGCGGCTCTGGAGGTCTGATAGATCGAAAATAGTAGCGCCCGGCCATCGGCGGAAGACCTCCGCGGAAAACAGCCCCAGTCCATAGTCGATGTGCCGCATCCCGGATCCACGCGAACGCTTGTCATAGCGCACGATCTCTCCGCCGGCAAACTCGACATTGCTTGTGTCCCAGTGATTGCCATTCGCAAATACCGTCATCAGTGCTGCTTTGCCAGACCGATAAAACGCCTCCAACACCGGGGAGAACGGCGCGGTGAGGTAGCTATCTCCGTACATCACCCAGAAGCGCGGCCCCAGCAGCTGCAGAGCCCGCCGGATCGCTCCTCCAGTGCCCAGCAAACCAGGACTGTCATAGGAATAGCGAACGCGGCAGCCGAACCGGCTTCCGTCGCCACGAAATTCTCGATCTGTTCGCCGAGGTGACCACAACAGATCACGACATCGCGAACCCCCTGATCCGGCAAGCAGCCGGAGTTGATGGGCGATGAACGGTTCGCCTGCTACGGTCAACGAGCGACTTGGGCGCGCTTGTCGTGGCCGGGCGAGTCGGGTGGCGAGCCCACCCGCGAGCAGGGCGAGCGGCGGAATGCGTAACCAGGCGAGTCACTGCACGAATGTGCGTTCATCTGCGATCAGCTCCTTCAACGATCGATGTATCGCCTCGCCGCTATTCAGTCTTGGCTGCCAGCCGAGTGAACGGATCCGCCGGGTGTCGAGGCGGACCACTGGCACATCGCCCTTGCCAGCCACGATCTCCGCCGGTGTATTCGAAGCGCGGCTTCGCGCCCAGCCCCAGGCACTCCACGGCCATCTCAGCGATCTCAGTTACCGTCACCGCGTCGTCGGTCGCCACGTTGAAGACGGCGAAGCCCTTCTTCACCTGCTCGAACGCAGCGAGAACCGCATCGACCACATCGGAGACATGCATGTAGCTCTTGCTTTGCTTGACCGTCCCCGAGAATCCGCAGAGACCTTGAGGATCTACCGCTCAGCGCGGCGGACAAAGTCGAAGCCCACTCCGTGCGTCTGCCGCGCTCCTACCGACGTTGGCGAAGCGAAACGCACAAGCCGTGAGTCCGAACATCGCGCAGTAGCTTGCGATGAGCGCTTCTCCGGCGAGCTTGCTTGCGCCGTACGTCGACACAGGCTTCATGCGGACCATGATCTTCGGCGAGAACCGTGTCGCCCATGTCACCGTACACGCCACTGCCCGAGGCATAGAGCAGACGCGTGACCCCGGACTGCGCATAGCCTCAACAACATTGTTTGTAAGCAGGGTTCCCTGGTAGAAGTCGATCTCCGGCTCGGTTGCGGCGCGTGAGATATCAGGATTCGAGGCCAGGTGAATCGACCACGTCGTGATCGCTCATCGCGTCAGTCAACACGTCCAGGTCATTCACGTTGCCGCGAAGCACCTGCAGCCGCTCATCGCCCCGCGCGCGATGTTCTTCGAAATGCCATTCCCGGCCGGACGAGAAGTTGTCAAAGACGGTCACTTTGCGTACACGCCTTCGAAGCGCAGCAATCTGTCGGTGAAGTGGCTTCCGATAAACCCTGCCCCGCCCGCCAGGAAGTAACTTTGTCTGCGAATCAATTCGAGCGATCCCTTCGACATTTCTTGCGCTTCCCCCGCACTCGTCTTCTGCGGCCTTCAGCTACAGGCGCAGATTACTTCTGAAGACGCTCAGTCGCACCGTACCCGCACCCCTCCCCGCGGGAACCTACTTGTGCCTGAGGTTCAAGAAGTAAGAACCTGAACAGCAAACTATTTCTGATGAATTTGGGAAACGTTAGCATCCCGTTCCGAAATAGGACAGATTACCTAAGTTATGAATGCCTGCTAATTGCGCATTGACGCGAGTCCACTCAAGACTGCTATATGGGCACAGCACTCAAATACAAAGCATTCCCGGAACTTATTCGCCCTGCGAATGTGTCGTGACTACAGAGTCCGTCTCTGCAGTTGATACGTTCGAAGACACAACAAGGTCGTGTCAGACTGACCATGAGATTGTGAAGGAGCCTTGGGATTGAACGCTCTTGTTACTGTTGGTCTGCCTGTTTACAACGCCATGCCGTACTCTGCCGGAGGCAATGGAAAGTCTGCTCGCGCAGACAACATCGTGGTTCGAAATCCTCGCCATCGTCGACGGCGCCACCGACGCGAGCCTCGACTACCTGCAGTCCATACGCGATCCGCGGCTGCGGATCATCACTCAGCCAAATCTTGGCGTAACGCAGAACGCTCAACCGGATGTTGCGCGAGTGCCGTACGCCATGGCTCGTTCGTCAGGACGCCGACGATGTTTCGCATCCCGCGCGTATTGAGCGCCTGATCGCGGCGATCCGCGAATTTCCGGATGCCGGGATGTGCTATTCGCTTGCTAACTACCACCCGCGCGATCGAACCGTTGGATCCTTTCGATGCTCGCGCGGATCTCCGCGTGAGTTGCGCAGCATCGTCCTCTCCGGTTACCTTCTGTCGATCTGCCATCCAACCGTCGCCCTCCATGTGCATAAGACTTTGGCCCTAGGCGGTTATTCGCCTGGGCCTGCACAACGAGGACGCCAACTTGTGGTGGCGCATGGCCCTGAAATACGACATTCACTTCATTCCAGAAGCGCTGGTAGGTTTCCGCCAGAACGACTCAAGCGTAAGCGCTCGAAATCTAGCCCGACAGTTCACAGGCGGACTCTACGTCCAGTACCTCCTGCTGTCACATCTCTGGAGGCGCTCTCCTCGACCTATCGACGATATTCGGTCTCATCTTGAAGGTCTTTTGCCGGCTGCTAAGTTTCTCGCCAAGGAGCGGTTGCGCTGCTTAAACATACTCCTGACCGAGGGAAAGCGGTTCGCAGCGATCATGGCCTTCGCTAACTCCATCCTTGCTTCACCCGGATATGTCCTGGGACGCATCTGCGATGAGCTTGATCCTTCGCGAAGTATCTCGAACGGCGTTTCACCGCAGCTGTTTCTTGAACGGCAGGAGGCGCTCTGGCTATGAATTCTTCCAGCCCAACGCTGAGCGGACAGCAAGCTGGTCTAGAGTCCGGACAGCATCTCAGGCCAAGTGTTCCGTCCAAGCTGGATCTGCTTCCCAAGCCTCCCCGCTTCATCATGGATCGCGTGCCCATTGATCGTGTACCGATGGGATACGCGGAAGCGTGGATCGTACACGCCCTCAAACAGCGCTTAGCGCTCTCGCCGTTGCTCATCATGGGGCCAAATGCGCAACTGGTAACGCTAGCCGCAAGCGACGCGCGCTTTGCCGAAGCCCTGCGTGCAGCGCATCTCTCCGTTCCCGATGGCATCTCAGTCGTCCTCGCATCGCGATTACTGGGGCAACCCATTCCCGAGCGTGTTACCGGTGGGGACTTGATGGAACGGCTTTGCGCGGAAGCGGCGCGGCATGGATTCTCGGTTTTCTTCCTGGGCGGCCTTGCCGGGGCGGCGGTCTCAGCCGCCGCGAATCTTGTGCGGCGTTATCCCGCGCTCCGGGTCGCAGGAACCTATTGCCCGCCCCGTGGTTTTGAAAAGCGACTCTATGGAGTCCGCATACATCCGCCAATTGATTACCGACGCAGCGCCCGATCTGCTCTGCGTGGCTTTCGGAGCGCCAAAACAGGAGATATGGATGCATGAGAATTGCCCGAGTCTGCCCATCGGCGCGGCGATCGCCGTTGGCGCTGCCCTCGATACGCAGGCTGGACTGCGTAAACGCGCCCCCCGCTGGACACACAAACTGGGCGTCGAGTGGCTGTACCGGTTTCTTCGTGAACCCCGCCGTCTGTGGCGGCGTTATCTGATCGGAAATACCCAGTTCCTTCTGCTTGTAATGCGTCAGTGGATTGTGGGCTCTCCTCGAACCACCAGCGAACCCATAACCTGCAACCCATCTCTTGTCGAATCGCCGGACTCGCTGGGAGCTTGATCCCAGATCTCACAACATTCAGGAGAAGACCTTGCCGGGTATCGAAAGCCTTAGCATCAAACTCTTCAGCGACGGTGCCGACTTCAAAAGCATCATGGCGCTCTACGCCAATCCCTGGATAAAAGGATTTACCACTAACCCTACGCTGATGCGCAAGGCCGGCATCGTCGATTACGAGACTTTCGGCCGCAAACTGCTTCGCGCCGTCCCCGACCGCCCCGTCTCGCTCGAGGTCTTTGCCGACGACATCGAAGGCATGGAGGCGCAGGCCGTCGCTATTGCCAGTTGGGGAAGCAACGTAAATGTAAAGATTCCAGTTACAAATCGTGCGGGCGATTTTATGGGACCGCTGATCGAGCGCCTCTCTAGCTCGGGAGTCGTCCTGAATGTGACTGCCATCTTGACCCTCGATCAGGTTGAGCGCGTCGCCCAGGCTCTCCATCCCGCAACTCCGGCGATCGTCTCGGTCTTTGCCGGCCGCATCGCCGACACGGGCATCGACCCTGTCCCGCTCATGCGGCGCGCGCTTGAAATTCTGAGCTGCCGATCCCCGGGCTGAGTTGCTCTGGGCCAGCCCTCGCGAACTGCTCAACATCTTTCAAGCCAACGACGCGGGTTGCCACATCATCACCGTACCGCCCGAGATCCTGCAAAAATTGAGCCTCGTCGGGAAGGACCTTTCCGCTTATTCCCTCGAAACCGTGAGCATGTTCTACCGCGATGCCTGCGACGCGGCCTACCGCATCGAAACAGCCGCATTGGCGACGGCATAGAATAGCCGTGGGATATATGGATGCTAGCCTGCCGCCAGAATTAATCTCACAGCCGAGGACAGATTCGGCGCTATCCCATCAGGCTGCGCTCCAGTTTCGGCCGCAGTTTCGCATGCACGGATGAGAATTGTCTTTGTTCCCGCCGCCTTGCCGCACTCTACGTCCGTTTGCCTGTCACCTATCATCCAGGAGCGGTCAAGATCCACGTCGAATTCCGCCTGGGCTCGCAATAGGAAGTGAGGCGACGGCTTACGGCACTCACAGGCCCCGGAATAGCCTGCGACACTCCCGTGCGGATGGTGAAGGCAGTAGTAGAAGGCGGCGAACTCGATTCCTGCCGACGCTAATCCCGCTAGGAGCTTCTCGTGGATCGCTCCGAGCGTTTCCAGGCTGGATTTTCCCTTAGCGTAGTTCGGCTGATTCGACACCAGAAACAAAAAGAAACCTGCCGCGCGCAAAGAGCGCATGGCGCCGAACGCGCCCGGCACAAATTCGAAGTCATCAGCCGTCAACGGCGACTCGTATTCTCCGGTCGCCGGGTTCAGGACATTGCGATTGATTACGCCATCGCGATCGAGAAAGACCGCTCTGCGCCCGCCAGGCTTGTCTCTTCCCATTTCATCTCATTTCTCTTGAGCCGTGGATGCGATACCACCAGGTGCCAAATCACCGCCTGGAAGGACTCCGCAT
>CAVTLP010000022.1:0-38935 GCA_963735555.1 uncultured Acidobacteriota bacterium | reverse complement strand
TTGTAATCTGATCTATATGCTCGATTTGTCATTTGTACGCGCCAATCTGGAATTGGTGGAAAAGAAGCTCCGCGATCGCGGACAGGATCCGGCGGCACTGCTGGGAGATTTTCGCGCGCTCGATCAGAACCGGCGCGAGCGCATCACCGAGGCGGAGCAGCTCAAGGCGCAGCGCAACAAGCTGAGCGAAGAGGTAGCGCGGCTGAAGAAGTCCGGCCAGGACGCGACCGCGGTGATGGATGAGACGCGCGCGCTGAAGTCGCGGATCGAAGAGCTTGCGGCGGCCGCAGCGGAAGCGGATCGAACGTTGTCGGAGATTCTTTCGAGTGTTCCGAATCTTCCGCTCGCTGATGTGCCGATCGGTAAGTCTGAAGCGGACAACGTCGAGATCAGGAGCTGGGGCGAGCTGCGCGACTTCGATTTTGAGCCGCGGCCGCATTGGGAAATTGGGGAACAGCTCGGCATTCTCGATCTCGAGCGCGCAGCGAAGATATCGGGAGCGCGTTTTGCGGTTTATTGGCGCGAGGGCGCGCAGCTGGAGCGGGCGCTGGTCAACTTCATGCTCGATGTGCATACGCGCGATCACGGCTACACCGAGGTTCTGCCGCCGTTCATGGTGAACAGCAAGTCGCTGTTTGGGACGGGACAGCTGCCCAAGTTTGCCGAAGATCTTTTCCGGTGTGAAGACGAGCAGAAGGATGCAGCGGGAAGTGTATCGCGACAATGATCACTGGCTCATTCCGACGGCCGAGGTTCCGGTGACGAACCTTTATCGCGACGAGGTTCTGGACGATGCGCAGCTGCCCATTTCGCTGACGGCGTACACGCCGTGCTTTCGGTCGGAGGCGGGCTCCTACGGCAAAGATGTGCGCGGGATCATTCGCCAGCATCAGTTTCAAAAGGTGGAGATGGTCAAGTTCACTCGTCCGGAAGAGAGCGAGGCAGAGCACGAGAAGTTGACGCGCGACGCGGAAGAGATTCTGGAGCGGCTGGGCTTGCCGTATCGCAGGATGCTGTTGTGCACCGGAGATATGGGCTTCAGCTCGGCGAAGACCTACGACCTCGAAGTGTGGCTGCCAGGCCAGCAGCTTTATCGCGAGATTTCTTCATGTTCGAATTTCGGAGATTTCCAGGCGCGGCGGGCGAATATCCGGTATCGGCCGGCGGGGCAGTCGAAGACGGCGTTTGTGCATACGCTCAATGGCAGCGGGCTGGCGGTGGGGCGGACGTGGCTGGCGGTTCTTGAGAACTACCAGAACGCCGACGGCTCGGTTCGTGTGCCTGAAGCGCTGGTACCCTATATGAGCGGGCAAACAGTGATCCGCGCGAAGGGCAAATGAGCATGTCACGGATTTTACGGAGCTATTTTTTCTGGACCTACGAGCGCGGCAGCTTTCATTACGACGTGATGGTGACGCTGATTCTCGCGTTCATCTTCCTCACGCCGAGGATCTGGAATTACGGCGACCGCCCACAGGACGAAAAGCTGGCTCCGGGCAGCGTGCTGGTTAAGACGCCCGGTCCTGGGGATTTCGTCTATGAAATACCCGGCGGTGCAGATTCACGGGGAGGGTCCGCTCGATGCGCAGCTCCAGCAGAATGTGGAATCGATTTCGGGGCCCGTGGTGATCGATCGCTACGAGGCCGTGAAAGAACCGCACGGAAAGATTCTCGTCTATCGTGTGTGGGCCCATCGTTAAGCCTGAGTACACTCCGCTCGCTCGCGCATCCAATCTCAACGGAGCAGAAATAGAATCTGTATGAAGAAATGTATTCTGCTGCGGACGTTCGCAGCTCTTCTGATTTTCGCGCCCCTTGCAGCACTGGCGCAGAACGCCGAGCTGCAAAAAGTCCTCACCGACATGGATGAAGCTTCAGCGAAGTTTCAAAGCGCGCAGGCCGATTTTGTGTGGGACCAGTACACGGCAGTCGTGCAAAGCCATGATTATCAAAAGGGAACGATTGCGTTTCGGCGTGTGGGCAATGCGACCGAGATGGTGGCGCACATCAAGACCGACAACGATCAGCCGTCGCCGAAGGATGTGCTGTACAAGGGCGGCGAGCTCGACTATTACCAGCCGACGGTGAAGCAGGAGACGATTCTGAATGCGGGCGCAAACGTTGAGCGATATCTGACGCTCGGGTTTGGCGGCAGCGGCAAGGACCTGGCGGCCCACTGGAACATCGCGTACCAGGGCACGGAAAAGATCGGCGATGTAGAGACGGCGAAGCTGGATCTGACTCCGAAGCAGACGGGGGCCAGTAACGAGTTCACGCACATAACCGTCTGGGTGGATCCGAAGCGGGCAATCTCGCTCAAGCAACAGGTATTTCAGTCGAGCGGCGACTGGCGCACGGCGGTGTATTCGAACATACGGATGAACAGCGTGCCTGCGAGCGCGTTTGCCCTGGTCCTCGCTCCGGGGACGCAGAAAGTCAGGAAGTAGCGGCCTAACGCATTTCTCCGATTGCTATAGCACTTAAAGTCGTGTGCCGTGTGGCCTTTTCTCAAGGAAAAGTCCACTTGAGGGTGTCGGCTCCGGATTACATCGACCGGAGAAATGCTATAGCCGGCGGGGAGCGAGGGCAATTGCCGCGAATGCAATCACTATCGGAAAACACTCGAGGGTGTAGCGCGGCTCAGGCGCTTCGATGGTGGCGAGAAGGGCGCAACGGAGCAGGACAAAGGCCACCATCGCCCCTGCAAGAGGCGGCCAGCGCCTGACCCCAAAAAGAGCAGCGACCAGGTACAACAGATTGAGTCCGGCGTATGCCCAGGCAAAGACCGTCTCGCCTTCATGAGGATCGAACTCCCACCAGCGCAGCTCGATCCAAAGCAGCTCGGTGCGCGGACGCAGCCACATATCCGCCAGCCGCGCCAACGGCAGCGCCACGTAATAGCGCAGCGGGTGGGCGCTCGCTCGATCCGCAGCAAGCTGCGCGAAGCGCTCGTCCATCTCCGGAGTGAGACTGAGGGTCTTGTTGTAATCGTCCAGAAGTTGCCGGGTTTGCGCGTATTGTGTCGAGCTGTCGAAGGCGCGCGAGGGAAGCTTTGCGACGTCGATTACGTCACTGTCAACGTTCCAATAGACCTCCCAGGTGCAGGCGAGATCTACGCAGACGGTCTTCGTCCAGCGGTTGAATCCGGGATCGGTGAACTCGCCGGGGTCGGTGGCGTAACGCGGAGCAAGCGGCTGAAAGACGTGGAAAGTGCGCCAGTTGCGTATGGTCCACGGAACGAAAGGAAGCACCGAGAGCACCGCCGCGGCCGCCGCGTACTGCAGCACGCGCTTTGTGCCCCAACGCCTGCTTCCGTACCAGAGCATTGCAGGGCAAAGAGCGACGGCAAGAAGGGCTCCGTCGGGACGCAGCACAGCGGCGTAGCTCCAGGCCAGGGCCTGGAGGAGGGTCCAGCTCCAGCGCGGCGTGGCTGTGTCGAGGAAGCGCGCCAGGGCATACAGCGCGACGGAGATTGAGAAGATTTCCAGCGTCTCAGTCAGAGGAACCGCCGCATAATTTGCCGTGAAGGGGCAAAGCACCGCAAGCCACAGCGCCCACCAACCCGCTTTTGTGCTCCAGATGCGGGCCGTGAACGCGGCGATCAGAAGGCAGCTTGCGAGGTCAATGGCTGTCTGCAGGAACATGACCGCGTGGTAGTGTTCCATGCCGAAAAGCTTGAAGCATACGGCCAGGAAGAGCGGATATCCGGGAAGGCGGATGAGCGTGGGACGGAGGCTTCCGCTGGTCGTGGTTCCATAGACGCCGTGCAGTATCCAGTTTTTTGCAATGCTTCCGTAGACCAGCGGATCGCCCTGAACCTCGGGGTAGGCGTGAATAAACCAGAGCCGCAGAGCCGCCCCGGCGGCCAGCGCCAAAAGCCCAACCCACCATTTACGAGGAAGCGCAACTCGCATGAAGATGAATCATACAAGGGCAGCAGGAAGCGGCTTCAGGAAATTCTCCGCCAGAGTAACCTATACGAAGAGCCAAAACACCTTGTGCAGTAAGCTGGAAGTTCGCCCGACGGCCTGATGAAACAAATCTTCTACGATCCGCAACGCAAACGCTGGAAGCGCCTCCGCCGCATTCTGGACGTTACCGCAGTCGTGCTCCACCATTGTGCTCGATCGTCTTCTTCTTCAGCGTCATCAAGCGGCAGTCGCTGCCCGAGCTGTTGCTGCCCGCGCAGAAGCGAAACTACAAGGCGCTGAAGAGGGCAGCCGGCGATCCCTCAAGAAGAGCGCGCCGCGGCCGGCGCGGCGGAAGACGCATCGCAAGCCGTCGGAGATTCCGCTGAATTCGCGATGAAGGCCTGCGCGCCGCTTTCTACGTGAACGATCGAGGCGAGCTATTCCTCGCTGAAGGCGCACATTCACCAGATCGACCTGCTCTTTCCCGACTGGCTGCACGTGATTTCCGCCGATGGCGAAGCTGATGCGCGGCGACGTCACTCTTTCCGGTCAGCATCTATGACGTAGTCGATAGCAGCTGGCGTGGTACACGGCGTCGACCCGGAAAATAAGGTCAGCGCGTCGATCGCTGCCGCGAAGGAAGACACCGAAGTCTTCCCCATGCTGAACGACTACGACGCTGCCGACTCGTCAGTGGCATGGCGATATGATCGGCGAGATGCTGAAAGATCCGGCGGCGCGGGAAAGTCTGCATCTTCAGATCGACAAATTTCTCTATGCGAATCCGCAACTATCGCGGCATCTGTCTTGATTTTGAGCAGGTTCCGGACGAGGACTGAAGGCCTATACGCCGAGTGGATCGGCGAACTCTACAGCGATTTGCACGCAAAGAACCTGCGCCTCTATGTCAACGTGCAGAGTCAGAGCGCCGACGATTGGGTGATGAAGGCGATCGCGAAGAACAGCGACGGCATCATCCTGATGAATTACGACCAGCACGAAGAGACGAGCGACCCGGGCCCGGTCGCAGCGCAGGACTGGTTTGAGGGCAATCTCGCGCGCGTGCTGAAGCTCGTTCCCAAACAGAAGCTGATCTGCGGCTATGGGCAATTACGGCTACGACTGGGCCGCGCCGCTGCCGGAAAAGGGCAAGAAGCCGCAGCAACAAGGTCGGCGACACTGGACGACCTGACGCGTGCAGGAGGCCTGGCAGCGCGCCGCCGATGCCGATGCCGACGTGCACCTCGAAGGCGACGAGCTGAATCGCCCACTTCGCCTATGACGACGAAGACGAGCACGTGCGTCACCAGGTGTGGTTCCTCGACGGCGTCACCGCTCTGAACGAATTGCGCGCTGCGCGGCAGATGGGCCTCAGCACCTTCGCGCTGTGGCGGCTGGGTTCGAAGACGGATCGTTGTGGTCGGTCTGGGACCATCCCGGCACCACGGATGCGCCGCAACTGCTGAAAGACGTGCCTCCCGGCCACGATGTAAATACCGAAGGCGAAGGCGACATCCTGCGGATCTGTCGCGCGCCCCGAGCGAGGCTCCCGCACCATCGACATGGACGCCGATAACTTCACGATCACCGACGAGCACATGGTGTCGCTGCCCCACTCCTACACGATCCGGCAGTACGGCTATCACCCGAAGAAGCTGGCGCTCTGACCTTTGACGACGGCCCCGATCCTACGTGGACGCCGAAGATCCTCGACGTGCTGAAGCAGTACAACGTGAAGGGCGCCTTCATGGTGATCGGCGAGCAGGCACAGGACAATCCGGGCCTGCTGAAGCGCTACGTGCGCGAAGGCCATGAGATCGGCAACCACACCTTCACGCATCCGGACATCAGCGAAATTTCGCACGCGCCAGCTGGAGCTGGAGCTGAACCTGACCGAGCGCCTCTTCGCCGCGAAACTGGTTGCAGCCGCTCTATTTCCGGCCGCCGTACTCGATCGATCAGGAGCCGGACACCAACGACCAGGCCGCGCCCGCCGATCGCATTGAGCAGATGGGCTACACCATCATCGGCAACAAGATCGACACCGACGACTGGAATGAGCATCCGCGCAAGACGCCGCAGGAGATCACCGACAACGTACTCGCAGCAGCTCTGCGCATCGATGAAGGACAGGCCGTGGTTTCGCGGCAGCATCATTCTGATGCACGATGGCGGCGGCGATCGCTCGGCCACCGTTGCCGCGCTGCCGCTGCTCATTACCACGCTGCGCGCCAAGGGGCTACGAATTTGTTCCGGTCTCGGAGCTGATGGGCAAGACCACCGCCGAAGTCATGCCGCCCATTTCGCCGCAAGATGCGCTGGCAGGCGCGCATCGACTCGGTTGCCTTCTTCATCTTCTCCTTCTTCAGCCACTTTGTTGTGATGTCTTCTTCGTCGGCGACGTGCTGATGAGCGCGCGCCTGATTCTCGTCGGGCATCTTCGCGTTGATCGATCGTCTGCGGCGCCGCAAGATTCCTGCCCGGCGAGTATGAGCCTCGCGTCGCGGTGCTGATTCCGGCGTACAACGAAGAGAAGGTGATCGTGCGCACGATGCGTTCGGTGCTCAACTCCGACTACCGGAACCTGCGCGTCATCGTGATCGACGACGGATCGAAGGACAACACCTTCGAGGTGGCGCGCGAGGCGTATCCGGAAGAGATTGCTGCCGGCAAGCTGACCGTGCTGACCAAGCCCAACGCCGGCAAGGCTGAGGCGCTGAACTTCGCGCTTGCAGCATCTGGACGAAGAGATCTACGTCGGCATCGATGCCGACACGGTGATCGCGCGGACGCAGTCTCGAAGCTGGTACGTCCATTTTGCCGATGAGCGCATCGGCGCGGTTGCCGGCAACGCCAAGGTCGGCAACCGGGTCAACCTGTGGACGCGCTGGCAGGCGCTGGAATACATCACCAGCCAGAACTTCGAGCGCCGCGCGCTCGATCTGTTCAACGTGGTCACGGTCGTTCCCGGAGCGATCGGCGCATGGCGCACCGCCGCGGTGCTTCACGGCGGCGGCTATCCGATCAACACCGTCGCCGAAGACGCCGACCTCACGATGAACCTGCTCGAACAGGGCTACAAGGTCATTTACGAAGACCGCGCGCTTGCCTTCACCGAAGCGCCGATCGACGCTAACGGCCTGATGCGGCAGCGCTTCCGCTGGTCCTTCGGGACGCTTCAGGCCGTCTTCAAGCACAAGCAGGCGTTTCGCAACAATCTCGCGATGGGGCTGTTTGCGCTGCCGAACATTCTCATCTTCCAGATTCTGCTGCCGCTGGTCTCGCCCTTCATCGACATCATGTTCGCGGCCGGCAGTCATCCACTACTTCATCGACCGGCACTTCCATCCGGAAGCCGCCAGCGCCGCGAGCTTCGAGAAGCTGCTGATCTACTTCCTCGCCTTCCTGATCATCGACTTTCGTGACCTCGACTCTGGCCTTCTCGCTCGAGCGCCGTCACCCGGCCAACAAAGGCGATGGCTGGCTGCTCTTCCACATCTGGCTGCAGCGCTTTGCCTACCGGCAGCTTTTCTCGGTGGTGCTCTTCAAGACGCTGAAGCGCGCGATCGACGGACGGCCATTCGCCTGGGATAAGATCGAGCGCACCGCGAAGATGTCGCGCCACACCGAGAGCCTTACTGCGGGCGGCTAGGGCCGGTTAACACTTTATTCAAGAATAATTTCCGTAGCATTCTTTCGCGGGATGAAATAGTCTGATGGTGGGGTACAGGCTATGCCACTTGCCGGCCACCACTTCTCCGACAGTTGCATGGAATGCGGGCATCGCGGGCTGCGCCTTTTCTGCAACCTGACTGAAGACTCGCTACAACGCCTGGACGAAATCGGGATGAACGTCACGCTGCCCGGCCGGGCAGTTGTTTTTTCTGAAAGCCACGCTTCAAAAGCCGTTTACATTGTCTGCGAAGGTCAGTTGAAGCTTTCCACTTCCTCCCGTGCTGGCCGCACCATGATCCTGAGGCTCGCTGGCCCGGGAGACCTGCTGGGGTTGAGCGCAATGCTGAATAATCTTCCCTACGAAGTCACGGCGGAGACCCTGGAGCCGACGGTGCTCAAGAGTATCCGTCGCGCCGACTTCCTGCAATTTCTTCAGGCTTTCGGGGAAATTGGCACGAAGACAGCACAGGTGATGGCAAAGGAGTATCGCGAGGTTTTTTTGGATGCACGCCGCCTTGCCCTATCCGGCTCTGCTTCGGGCCGGATGGCGCGCCTTCTGCTGGAGTGGGCAGCAACCGCGGCTTGCGGCAAGCCCGAGCTTCGCTTCACCATGGCCCTCACGCATGAGGAGATTGCGAATATGGCCGGGACTTCCCGGGAAACCGTGACGCGGCTCCTGAGTCAGTTTGAACGCGACCAACTCATTGCGCGCCACGGCTCCTCACTCGTAGTTCTCAGTCCGGATCGGTTGAATCAGCTCGCCGAATAATCCTTTTCTCCCCGCGTCCAACGCAGCTCTCTATCCCGGTTGAAGACCCCATGGATCCGTCCATGTGATGCAGATCACATCGAGACGTGAGTTGCGTCACTGCCGCGCTGTTTTTTTCAGCCCATAGTTGAGAGGAAATGGGAGAAAAGTGATGCAGACCAACAATCTCAACTTCGGGACCATCGTAGTAGCGACAGACCTCAGCAGCGCCGCGTCTACTACCCTTCGTTACGCTCAGGCGATTGCACGTCTCCACGGCTCTACGTTGGTGATTGTGCATGTGATTGATCCGGTCGGCTATGCGTTTCCAGCCGGCGCGCCGGATTTCGCGGTTGCCGACAAGGCCGCTCGCGACGAACTGCGCAAGATCGAAGCAGAGATTCGCGAGGAGGGAATTCAGATTCATTCCGTCGTGGAGACGGGTGTGATCTGCGAGCGCATCCTGCAAGCTGTTCGCGACCACGATGCGGACCTGCTGGTGGTGGGCACAGGGGCCAAAAGCAAGCTGGGCAAAGTAGCGCTCGGGACAGTAGCGCGGCAGCTGATCGCCAGGACTCCATGCCCGATCCTGACCGTTTCGCCGGAAGCCGACACGCACCTGCCCTGGGCCGGAGGAGGCTGGCGCCGTGTCCTGGTGGCCACTGAGTTCTCCCCGGTTTCCCGCTTTGCGTTAAGCTGCGCGCAGCAGATCGTTCACGAGCAACTGGTTGTCGTCCATGTGGCGCATTGTTTTGACGAGGGGAAGTGTGCGAATTGCAGGGAGCGGCTACGCTTCCTTGCGCCATTCAACGAGTCGCATACGGTCCCGGTCGATCATGTTGTCGTGTGGGGAAATGCCGCCGATTCGATTGCCGAACACGCCAATAAACTGCACGCGGATCTAGTCGTGCTTGGCGCTCCGGTCAACGAGCTTACCCCGGACGAGTTTCATTCAAGCACTGTGCTGCAGGTCATCTCACAAGTCTCCTGTCCGGTGCTTTGCGTGCGCTCTTTCAGCACAACTTCTCAACAGGAAGTCGTTGAAGAAGTGGGCGCATACGCGTAGATCGCAACGAGTTCCCAACACATGCCTGAAAGGAGAATGAGCCATGCCGAATCCCATCGAAGAATCGTTCGAGACCAAAGTCTTTGCCGCACCGAACACGATCGTGGTAGCGACTGATTTAACTGATACTGAGGAGTTGTTGCCACATGCAATCGCCCAAGCCAAAGCCTCCAATGCGGTTTTGCGCTTCGTCTATGCCATTCCACCTTACGAGACTTTTGTGCCGGAAGCAGGCAAGGTTGCCTACATCGATCCCGCCGAGAGAGCCCACGATGCGCGGATGGTGCTGGAAGAGTTGGCGAAGCAGGTGTCCGCCCAGGGCATACAGTACGCCGTGACGGTTCGGTTGGGAAAACCAGCGGATGTTGTCGCGGAACTGGTGAAGGAGACCGGTGCACAGCGAGTCATCGTTCGTACGCACGGACGTACCGGACTCAAGCAGCGGCTTCTGGGCTCGACGGCCCGCGAGCTTCTCATACGGATCGACGTGCCGGTTTGCACGGTCGGTCCACATTGCCTGCCGCCATCTGGCGACCGCATACGCATGATTGTGCACCCCACCGCACTCGGGCCCGACTGCTCCATGAGTGCGCGCCTGGCACTCGATCTGGCACAGTTTCACCATGCCGAGCTAACGGTGTTGCACGTGGTCAGCCCGGGCGCCGCGATCGAGCCGTACCTTGATCCGCACTACGCTTTCGCGAAGCTGGCATCGCTCTTGTCGTCGGAGGATGTGCAGACAAAGGTCAACACGCGGGTTGTTCCTGGGGATGCGACGAAGGAAATTCTGCGCGCCGCGGAAGAGATTCATGCCGACCTGATCGTGCTGGGAGTTCACTCAGGGGCTGCCCACCGGGCGCTCTGGAAGGACGAATCTGCCTATTCCGTTGTGACTTCCGCGTTGTGCCCCGTGCTCTCCTTCCGAACGCCGGAGCACGAGGCAAAGAAAGGCGCCGATCTGGACCACGACGACGTATGTGTGATTTCCTGACGGCGGGGCCTGCGGAAGACCGGCGTTGAAGCAGTGAGGGCTATGGCGTTGTCTCTGGAAGTTCAATCGGGGACAAGGTCATGGCCTTCGCTGTCGTTCGATCTATTGGGTTTAGAAGTAAGTTTTTAATTCGATAGCTCAGATGGATCCCTCTTGCCTGGAACGGCGGCAGTGAAAAGGGATAAACTGGATAGTCATGGCTACTGTAACGCTCCCTACCGTTATCCTGCCGCGCTCCCCGAAAGGCGAGTTCAAGAACGAACCCTTTATCGATTTCTCGACGCACGAAAATGCCCACGCCATGAAAGAGGCGCTCACTCGCGTGGGCGACATGCTCGGCCACGAGTATGAGCTGATCATTGGCGGAGAGCGCTTGCGGACCCAGGGCAAGATCGAGTCGCGCAATCCAGCCCGGCCGGCGCAGGTTGTGGGCATTCACCAGAAAGCGGGCGCCGAGCATGCCGGGCAAGCTGTTCAGGCGGCTCTCCGCGCGTTCGCTACCTGGCAATATGTTCCCGTCGAGGAGCGCGTGTCCCTGGTGCTGAATGCGGCGGAGATCATTCGCGCCCGCAAGTTCGAGTTCTGCGCGTGGCTCACCTACGAAGTTGGCAAAAACTGGGTGGAAGCCGATGCCGATGTGGCGGAGACGATCGATTTCCTGGAGTTTTATTCGCGCGAGGCACTACGCCTTGCCGGAGCCACGACACCGATTCAATATCCTGGCGAGCGCAACCAGCTGATTTACATTCCGCTGGGAGTGGGAGCGGTAATTCCGCCGTGGAATTTCCCCTTTGCCATCATGGCGGGTATGACGGCCGCGGCCATCGTGACTGGAAACACCGTCGTTCTCAAGCCGTCGAGCGACTCGCCTACCATAGCCGCAAGGTTTGTCGATGTGCTGGAAGAGGCCGGGATGCCGCCGGGGGTGGTGAACTTCTGCCCAGGCTCGGGAGCTACCTTCGGAAATGCGGTTGTCGAACATCCTAAGACGCGCTTCATCGCCTTTACCGGTTCGAAGGAAGTGGGACTCGATATTCACGAGCGGGCGGCAAAGACCCAGCCGGGCCAGATCTGGATCAAGCGCACGGTGCTGGAGATGGGCGGCAAGGATTCGATCGTTGTGTCTGCCGATGCCGATCTGGATCAGGCCGTAGAGGGTGTGGTCTCGGCGGCTTTCGGTTTTAGCGGTCAGAAGTGCTCGGCGTGCTCCCGCGCAATTGTCGAGGAGTCGCTGTACGACGTGTTCATCGAGCGTGTTCGAGAGCGCGTGGCAAAGTTGACGGTCGGCGATCCCGCGACGAATCCAAATATGGGCCCGGTTGTGAACGAAGGCGCGCTCAAGACAGTCGTGGATTATATTGCCATTGGAAAGAAAGAAGGACGGTTGATTGCGGGTGGCAATATCGTCGAGAGTCCTGAAAAGGGCTACTTCGTTGAGCCGACGGTGATTGCGGATATCGCGCCCGACGCGCGCATTTCCCAGGAAGAGATCTTCGGTCCGGTTCTGGCGATTCTGAAGGCTCGGGATTACGACGACGCGCTGGCGATTGCTAACAATACTGAGTTCGGCTTAACAGGTGCGGTCTATTCGAGCGACCCGGAAAAGCTCGAGCGGGCGCGCCGCGAATTTCATGTCGGGAATCTCTATCTCAATCGCAAATGCACGGGCGCGATGGTGGGAGCGCATCCGTTCGGCGGCTTCAATATGTCAGGCACGGATTCAAAAGCAGGTGGGCCGGACTATCTCTACTTATTTACTCAGGCTAAGTCGGTTGCTGAGAAACCACGGTAACTGCAAGATATCTCAGTCGCATGCCTGGCAATCGATAACTTCGCGCATTTGATATAACCTAATAACATGCGCACGTAAGCCCCGATGCGCGGAGAAAGTCGTTGGCAAAGATCCTCTGCGTAGATGATGATCCAGGCATCATCTCGTCAAAAAAGACAATTCTGGAACAGGCAGGTTACGAAGTGACAACCTGCATTTCTGCTGAGGATGCGATTCGAGAAATGGAACGGATCGCGTTTGATGGTGTGGTGACGGATTGGCGGTTGGGCCGCGAACGCGGGCGCGCCATCGTCGAAGCTGCAAAAGCAAATTTAACCGTGCCCGTGGTGGTTGTATCGGGATATGTGGCCGAGGCATTCCAGGCCGCCGAGCCACTGGCAGACATTTATCTGGAGAAGCCCGCGGATCCTCGCGAGCTCGTACAGATCTTGCATACCCTGCTGCAGGCGAAGGCGCTCCGTAACAACAGTCTCACCTCTTAGGAAGACTGCGCTTTCTACGGGGGCGAGCGGGGCAGGTCCGGAAGACCGCGCCCCGCTCGCTCGATTCCGTTGTTGTGAAATGGCCTCTATTGGGTTTGCAGGATTAAATCGCCGGCCGCTGCCGCCGCTTCGGCGAGCATGCGATGGTGGATGGTGAAGAGAGCCAGCTCCAACCGGTCGGATACGCCCGTCTTATCGTAGATGCTGCGCAGGTAGTTCTTGATCACCTGCTCGGTCGTAGTCAGGCGCATCGCGATCTCTTTGTTTTTGCAGCCTTGAACAATGAGCGCGACAATCTTCATTTCCTTAGGGGTGAGCCGGTCACGGACCCGCGCGCCCACGTGGTCTTCTTCGTGTGAGCCTGTCCCCACTCCGGCCACTTTTACGCCGCGTTCACCGCGCGCTACACGGCGAACGCAGTCGATCAGCGCGGGCCCGGTTACTGAACGGTGCGCCGCGCCATGCACGCCCGCGGAGAGATAAGAACTGGTGGACTCGCTGTTCTCGGCAATCACGATACAAAGGCTGCCTTGCGCGCGAACGCGCTCGACAAGCTGGTTGATGTTCAGTCTGAGCGCGGAAGCGAATAAAAGTGTCGCTCCCCGGAATGCCTCCAGGACCTGATAAAGGCGCTCCGCATCGCCGCACTGCGCAATAATGCGGAAGTCATCTTCCATCGTGAGAACTTTTGCCGTTCCCGCACGGAATATAGCCTGATTGTCTGCCAGGATTATCTTGTTCATGCTCACAGCCATCCTTGCTGTAAAGTGCCGAGACCCGGCGCACGAGTACGCGGGACTCGCCGAAAATGATCGATTGCAGGCAGGCGCATTACTGCACGCGTACATGACTTATCGACACAAGGCAAAGTTATGTACTCGGTGTCTCTAACTAAGACACTATGAGTACCAGATCATTACTTCAATTCTCCGAAGTTATGACTAAGAAATTGTGGAGCTTCGGTAATGTTCCCAATAGACTATCCGACGATTTCGGAAGTTGCAAAGGAAAAAGTTACAGCGTTCCGAAATTCGAATTCGTATCTACGATTTACGAGAATAACACTTTGGGTTTACGGGAGTATTTTTTTTTGATTGCCGGGCGTCCGGAATCGTGTTAACGCGTGCCTCTTCGGACTGGTAATACACTGGAATTCTATGGGGAAGCCAGTCATTCTCGCCGTGGACGATGACGTCAGTGTGCTTGAGGCCGTGATCCAGGACCTGCGCCGGAAGTATGGCGCCGGGTATCGTATTCTGCGGGCCGGTTCGGGACAAGCCGCCATCGACACCTGTGTTCAGCTTGAGCAGCGGGGCGACGCGGTCGCGTTGTTTCTCTCCGATCAGCGTATGCCGGGCATGTCGGGAGTGGATTTTCTGGAGAAGACGCAGAAAATCTATCCCGAGGCCAAGCGCGCCCTGCTGACTGCGTACGCCGATACGGAGGCCGCCATCAAGGCCATCAATACGGCCAAGATCCACTACTACCTGACCAAACCCTGGGATCCGCCCGAAGAGCAGCTTTATCCTGTATTGGACGACCTGCTCGAGGCCTGGAATCAGGGCTATCGCCCGCCCTTCGAGGGCCTCCGCGTGGTTGGTCCCAGATGGTCGTTGCAGGATCACCAGGTGCGCGACTTTTTGTCGCGCAATCAGGTTCCTTACGTATGGCTTGATCCGGAAACGGACAGCCAGGCCTTCGAACTGCTGGCGCGCTATAAGCTAAACGACCGCCAGCTTCCGGCAGTTCTCTTTCCCGACGGATCGTCGCTGGTTCAGCCTACGCAGCAGGCGCTGGCGGAGAGAGTCGGCCTGAGCACCCACGCGGCGAGCGACTTCTACGACCTGGTGGTGGTCGGAGCGGGTCCGGCGGGCCTCGCGGCCGCCGTCTATGCGGCATCGGAGGGCCTGCGCACGCTGGTTGATCGAGCCCGAGGCACCCGGAGGACAGGCCGGATCGAGTTCGCGCATTGAGAATTATCTGGGCTTCCCGTCGGGGCTCAGCGGGGCCGATCTGGCGCGCCGCGCCTACGTACAGGCGTCGCGCTTCAAAGCCGAGTTCCTCACCCAGTGCGTGACCGGGATCCGCGCGGAAAATCAGTACCGGCTGGTCCGCCTGGGCGATGGCCGCGAGGTGTCGTGCCATGTGTGCCTGATCGCCATCGGCGTCAACTACCGCCGTCTGGACGCTCCCGGTATCGACCGTCTCACGGGACTGGGCGTCTACTATGGAGCCGCCCTGGTCGAAGCCCGCTCCTGCAAGGACGAGCATGTATTCATTATCGGCGGCGCAAACTCGGCGGGGCAGGCGGCCATGCACTTTTCAAAGTATGCCCGGCCGGGTAACGATGCTGGTGCGCGCCGAATCGCTCGAAAAGACGATGTCGAAATATTTGATCGATCAGATCGCTCAAACATCCAATATAACAGTGGAGACACGGGCGCAGGTGATTGAGGCTATGGGAGAAAGCCGATTGGAGTGCCTGAAGATCCGCACTGCCAGCGGAGAGCAGGTTCGCCCGGCCTCTGCGTTGTTTGTGTTCATCGGGGCAGCGCCGGTGACCGACTGGCTTCCGGAAGAGGTCATGCGCGATCCGAACGGCTTCGTACTTTCCGGTCCTGACCTGAAGGTGGAGAATAAGCTGCCGCGCGTCTGGAAGGAAGACCGTGAGCCGTATCTGCTCGAAACCAGCCTGCCCGGCGTTTTCGTAGCGGGCGATATCCGGCACGGATCGGTGAAGCGCGTGGCGTCAGCCGTAGGCGAGGGGTCAATCGCCGTACAGTTTATGCACCAGTATCTGGCACGTTTTTAAGGGTGACGAGAAAAGCGAATCGATGGAAGAGAAGCAAACCAGCCTGAGCACGAAAACGATTTCCGCGCGAGAACTGCTCGCAGAAATACGGCAAATACCCATCTTTCAACAGACTAAAGAGCAGGACCTGGAGTGCCTGGGCGAGGTCGAGCTGATCGAGGCGCCGGTTGGCGCTGTTCTCTTCGATCGCGGTGAGACACACCTGTCCTTCTGGGTCGTTCTGCAAGGCGAGGTGCGGCTTATCAAGCCGGAGCAGGACAGCGGAGTTACGCTGCTCGGCGCCCTTAAGGCAGGCGACACCTTTGGCGAGGTGCCCCTTCTGACTGGTACCCCGTCCGCCCCGGCGCGTGCCGAAGTGACCACGCCCAGCCGCCTTCTGCGCGTCGATGCTGCGTCCTTCTGGAGTCTCATGGGCACTTGCCCGGTGGTCCGTGCCGGGGTTCTGGCCAACATGGGGCGTCGCCTGGAGACCTATCAGGCGCTCACGCTGCACCGCGAAAAGCTCATTTCGCTCGGAACACTCGCTGCCGGACTGATGCACGAGCTCAACAATCCGGGCGCGGCGGCGCGCCGAGCGGCCTCGCAGTTGCGCGAAAATCTGACTCGCCTGCAACAGATCAGTCTGCGCCTTACGCGTACGCCGCTTACTCCTCAGCAGAAAGATTGCTTGCATGATTTGCAGGAGCAGGTTCTCAAGTTTGAGAAACCGGCCGCAATGAGCACGCTGGACCAGGCCGACGCCGAAGACGAACTCCTCGCCTGGCTGGAGAGCATTGGAGTCGAGAACGCCTGGCAAATGGCCCCCACGCTGGTCGCGGTGGGCTGGAGGCGCGAGGATATCGAATGCGCCTATGCGGCCTTCCCGGCGGAGTTTCTTTCCGATGCGCTCAACTGGCTGATGTCGCTGATTTCGAGCATGCAGCTGGTGGGAACGATCGAAGAGAGCATCACCCGGGTCACCGATCTCGTGATCGCCGTGAAGAAGTATGCTTATGACGACAAGAATCGCGAGCGGGAAATCGATGTGCACGACAGCATCCAGAGCACGCTGACCATCCTTGCCCACAAGTTCCGCTACAAGCAGATCGCCATTGAGAAGCGATTCGCACCCGAGATGCCGACCATCAAGACCAGCGGTACGGGACTAAGCCAGGTGTGGACAAATATCCTCGACAACGCGATCGACGCTTCGCCGGAACAGGGGAAGATCGTCATTCGAACCTGGACTGAAGGCCAACAGGCCTGTATCGGCATTGCGGATCAGGGAATCGGGATTGCGCCCGAAAATCGCGACCAGATTTTCGAGCCCTTCTTCACCACCAAGCCGGTCGGCATCGGCACTGGTCTCGGCCTCGATATCGCTCACCGCATCGTCGTCGGTCAATTCGGAGGCACCATCACGTTCACCTCCGAACCTGGCAACACGGAGTTCATCGTGAGACTACCTGCCGGAAAATAGGGCGATAATCCGGTCGACCCGCGACGCCGCTAGCGCATGGGCGTTATCCGCCAGATCTCGTTCAACATTTGTAACACCCTCTCAACGGTCGCGTCCTCGGAGCTTTTCCACGGTCTCTAAGAATCTTCTAAGGGCCTAAGCAAAGGCTCTCTTCCGCCGATACAGTCAGCAACCGGCTCCGCCTGCCGGAAGTCTTGTCTCCGTCTCGAAAGAGGGCTCGCGAATGTTTGCCATTATCGGAATTCTTCTGGTCTTCGGAGCTGTCATCGGCGGCTTTCTGATGGAGAAGGGGCACCTGGCTGTGCTCATTCAGCCGGCCGAGTTCCTCATTATTGTGGGGGCCGGGCTGGGCACGTTGCTGATTGCCAATCCCATGCATATCCTGAAGGGCATCTTTGCCGGAGCGCTGGGTGTCTTCGGCAAGTCTCACTATGGCAAGGAGCGATATCTCTCCTCATTGAAGATGATGTTCGAGCTTCTGAACAAGGTCCGGCGCGCCGGCATGCTGTCGATTGAGATGGATATCGAGAAGCCGGAAGAGAGCGTGATCTTCAACGCCTATCCTGACTTCATTCATGACCTTCACGTTCGCAATTTTGTCTGCGACACGATGCGCATGGCCGTCACCGGAGGCGTCGAGCCCTTTGACATGGATCAGATGATGGACCTCGACATGGAAGTGCAGCATCGCTGCGCTAATCAGCCGATCTCCGCTCTGACTACGGTGGCGGATTCGTTGCCCGGTCTGGGAATTGTTGCCGCTGTGCTGGGCGTCGTGATTACGATGGGCGCGCTGGGCGGGCCTCCCGAGGCTATTGGCCATAAAGTGGCCGCCGCCCTCGTCGGCACGTTCCTCGGAATTCTGCTGTGCTACGGCCTGGTCGGCCCCATCGGCTCCTACATGGGCAAGGAGGCCGAAGAGGAGCATGCCTTTCTCTATGTGCTTCGCGTGCTGATGATCTCTTTCATCAAGGGAAATGCTCCCGTACAGTCAGTCGAGATCGCGCGCCGGGCCATTCCCATGCATGTAAGGCCCACCTTCGAAGAGGTTGAAGCGGCCTGCCATGGCCCGCAGGCCTCCGAGGCCACCTCTGAGCAAAAGATCGCGTAAACGGCCGATGTCGAAGAAAACCATCATCATTCTCAAGAAAGCCAGGGCGCATGGCGGCCACCACGGCGGTGCATGGAAGGTCGCCTATGCCGACTTTGTCACCGCCATGATGGCCTTGTTCATCGTGCTATGGCTGATGAATACCAGCGACCACGTGCGCAAAGTCATCGCCGGGTATTTCAACGATCCGCGAGGACGCGCTTCGCTCACCGGAACGGACCGCGCCGGTTCCGACGATAAGCAGCCGTTGACCAAAGAGAATGTTCAGCAGTTGAAGGAGCGTCTGGAAAAGGCCATCCTTCAGACCGAGCAATTCAAGGCCCTGTCCAATCAGATCGAGATCAAGGTCACTCCCGAGGGCCT
The DNA here is from genome assembly GCA_963735555.1 of uncultured Acidobacteriota bacterium. Lineage (GTDB taxonomy): Bacteria > Acidobacteriota > Terriglobia > Terriglobales > Acidobacteriaceae > Silvibacterium. The sequence continues at coordinate 20,525 of CAVTLP010000022.1, read as the reverse complement.
CCGCATCGAGCTGCTCGAATCGAAGAACGGAACGTTTTTCGATACCGGGGGCACGGTCTTGAACGCGAACGGCCGGGAGCTGCTGACCGTGCTGGCCCATCAACTCAGCAGTGTTCCCAACAGCATCTCCATTGAGGGGCACACGGATTCGCTGCCCTATGCCAATGATGCGGGCTATGGGAACTGGGAGCTTTCCGCCGACCGCGCCAACGCGGCGCGCCGTCTGATGCAGGAAAAGGGGCTTCGCCACGACCAGGTTTCCCAGGTGCGCGGCTACGCGGACCAGCGCCTGCGCCTGCCAAAGAGTCCCCTCGATCCGTCGAATCGGCGCATTTCGCTGATAGTGCAAAATCTCGATACGCCAGCGCCGCCATCGTCTCCACCATCCTCTGCAACCCCGTCTGGCGAGCCGGAGAAGCAGCCAGCTCAATCAGCGCCTGCAGTGGCTAATACCGCTACGAAACCCGCCGCAGCGGTGCTCCTGGAGTCACTGCCGCCGCCCCGCAGAATCCAGCGACCCGGTTTCTGGCCAGGCTGCATACCCACTAAGTTGCAAGAGCCGAACGACTCGTCTTAGCTGCCGGTGTGCGGTCACACGGTTTGCATCCGCAAGAGCGCCGGATAATTAACTCGACCGGCAGCACGACCTTGTTTCCGTCTTTGGGAAACTCATCCCGCTTTATCCGGTCAAAGAGACAGGCCAGCGGCCACGCGGCCAACCTCTGATATCGGCTGCCGCACCACCGTCAGGTTAGGGTGCAGGATTTCGGCCAGTTCGAAGTCGTCGAACCCGATCAGCGCCACTTCCTCGGGAATCCGCACCCCCAGATCGAGGAGCGCGCGCAGTGTGTAACGTGTGGTCAGGTTGTTGAAGCAGAAAAAGGCGGTAGGCGGAGTCTTCTCCCGGATCAACGCGGCGATCACTGCCGAGGTCAATTCCTGGGAGGCGCATTTGAAAGATGGTTCCGGCTGCAGGCCCGCCTCCAGCATTGCGCGGCGATAGCCCTCGAAGCGCGCCCGCACCGTGTAGAGCTGCTTGTTGAGTCCGATGAACACAACTCGCCTGTGTCCGTGCTCGCTGATCAAATGCTGGACAGCGCGTTTTGAGCCGCTCTGGTTTTGCACCAGGACAGTATCGAATCTGCGGTCCTGAACCGGGCGGTCGAGCGTGACAATGTGCGTCTTGTCGAACTCTGCGCGGCTCAGGCGCGAGCGATGCGCATCGGCGGGAATGACGATGAGCCCATCCACGCGCCGTTGCAGCATCAACTGGGCTTCCGCATATTCCGAGTCGGGATCTTCGTTGGAGGTGGTGAGAATGACCGAGTAACCGTTTTCTTTGGCAACCGTATTAATCGCATGCGCGATTGTCGCGAAAAAGGGATCGTAGAGATACGGGACGATGATGCCGATGGTCCGCGACTTTAACCCGCGAAGCGCGCGCGCCATCTCGTTGGGGCGGTACCCGAGCTTCTCGATCGCGCGATAAACGCGTGCCGCCGCCTCAGCCGAGACGGGAGCCGACTCATTCAGCACCCTGGATACTGTCATGGTTCCGACGCCGGCCACGCGGGCGACGTCGTTCATCGTTGGCTTGCGATCCATACTGCTCTTTCAGTGATGTTGCTTCGCAGCCAGATGTGAGGGCACCGGATGCAAACGTCTACAGCACATTCTCCATTTCAAGTGAATTGCGTCAAGGGCACGGATGGCATGTAACCGTGTCCGCCGAGAGCAAGTTTGGGGAGGTTCTTCCCATTACAATAGCCTTTCCTCCCGGAGAATTCATTCTATGCGCCGACTTGCCCTGTTCTTTGTGTTTCTTTGCGTTTCCGCATTTTCGTTCGCACAGAGTGCCGCCTTCGATCGTGCGGCGTCGTTGCGGCATGGCATCAATCTCTCGGGATGGTTTGCGAGTTCCGGCGACTTGTCTCAGCAGCATTTCGAAACCTTCACGAATGAGGCCGACTTGAAACTGATCCACGAGATGGGCTTCGACTCGGTACGCCTGGGTGTCGAGCCCTCGCTCATCGTGCGCCACGGCCAGCTCAATCCCGCCAATCCCCAGGCGCTCGCCGCGCTCGATCATGCCGTTGACCAAGCCCTCGCCAATCATCTCGCCGTAATGCTTTGCGTCTTTCCTAACGGCGATTACAAGCACAACCTGGCCACCGAACGCGGGGTGGACGACTTCGTGCTGCTCTGGCGCGTTCTCGCCGCTCACTTCACCAAGGCCGACCCCGGCAAGGTCTTCTTCGAGTTGATGAACGAGCCCGAGGTGCCGGATCCTTATCGCTGGATGGGCATCCAGGCCCGCGTCGTCGAAGCCATTCGCGGAGTGGACGCGGATCACACCATCATCGCCACAGCCGCGAATTATGGCAGCCTTCCCGATCTGCTTCAGCTCGAACCCCTGCGCGATGCCAACGTAATTTACAACTTCCACTTCTACGAGCCTTACCAGTTCACGCACCAGGGAGCGTCCTGGGGTTCGAGCGACTGGGTTTATTACAAGGACGTTCCTTATCCCGCCACGCCCGACGCGCTGACCGCCCAGATGAAGAACGTTCCGGGCGACCTGGCCCGCTACAATCTCTTTCTCTATGGAGCCGCGGGATGGAACCGCCAGTCCATCGCGGCTCGGATTGCCTTCGCCGCTGCCTGGGCCCGCGAGCGCAAGGTTCCGCTCATCTGCAACGAATTCGGCGCTTATCGCGACACCGCAAACCCCGCATCGCGCGCCCGCTGGATCGGCGATGTCCGCTCCGCACTCGAAGAAAATCACATTGGCTGGGCGATGTGGGACTATCGAGGCAACTTCGGAGTCGTCGAGCACACGAGTACACAGATCACGCCCGACCCCGCCATCCTGCGAGCCCTGGGTCTCAATGCGGATACCCGCCCCGTCACGCTGGCAGCACAGTAGCAGCAGCTAGACGAAACGAGCGAACTTTTGCCGCCGCGTCTCCCAGTCATCGGTCGAGAAGAGCCGCGGCCCCACCTCGATCAGCCGCGGAAGCATATTGAAGACCGTCACCGGACTCCACGGTTTGCCCGCTCGTGTCCGGAATCCCTTTTCGTTCAGGTCGCTCGCCACGCTCGAAATCGGGAAATCCTGCACCAGCAACTCCATCATCAGGATCAGCGCCTGGTTCTCGCGGGGATCGACCTCCAGACGCTGGCAGTCATCGGAGATCCGCAGCCCGTAGGGGATGTCCTCGGTAAAGGCTCCCTCGCTCGGAGCCTCGTTCGCAGGCAGCTCTCGCCGCCACTCGATTGAAACCAGTTGCCACCCCGCCGCCGTCCGCTGCCTCATGATCTCCGGACTAAACGGCCCTGAAATCACATCGCGAATCCGTTCAAAATGCGCCATGCCCCAGCCTCCCGATGTACCAACCTACACTTCAGCAGTAGACTTAACAGCAACTTCGGGACCAAGGTAGAATTGGCGGAATTATGGAGCGTAACTTCAAAGGGGACAGTCAGATTGCTGCATCGGCGCACAACGCAGCGTAGGTATCACTGCTGTCCGATCCCGGGAATCGATGTTCGCAGATGGACGGTGACGCAAGCTCCCAAACCGGGCCTGCACACGCGTAGACTGGTTGGACAGAGCACTCTCTTTGAGGTTGATTGTGGACCACTATGTTGAACGAGTTGTCGACCTGACCGATCCCGAAGCAAACCAGATTTACAACCTGAGCGTCGACGAAGCCCGCAAGCTCCTGCTCGATCATCCGCCGGAAGCCGTGCGACAAATCGAAGGTTCCTTCGCTCTGCTTGGCCCGGTCGGGCAAGACGGTCAGGATGGCGCGCTCGCTCGACCGGCCGATGCGCTACTTCCTGGCCAAGCGCGCAGAAGGCCCTGCGCTGGTTGTCGCGCACCGCATCGACACGATCTTCGACTGGCTCAAGTCCGAAGGGCTGGACGCGCAATTTCATCCCAGCTACACGCGCATGGTGCCGGCGCATCACGTCGTCGAGCTGCAGCTCATCGGCTGCCCCGATCCCGATCCCGTCTACACGCGCTTCTTCACGCCGCAGTCCGCAACGCTGCCCGCCGATCTCGATGAGATTGGCCGCACCTATATCTCCGCGCTCGCGGAAGAAATCTCGCAGTGGCTGCAGAGCCATCCCGTCAAACGAGCCCATCGGCGTCTGCTTTTCCGGAGGCATCGATAGCGGCAGCGTCTTTCTCACCACCTACCACGTCATGCGGAAGCTCGGCATGAATCCCGCGCGGCTGAAAGCGTTTGTCCTCGACCTTGGCGACGGCCCCGACCTCGAGCAGGCGCACGCCTTTCTCGATCGCCTCGGGCTCTCCCTCTTTCTCGAACCGATTGAGGCGGACGCATCCGCGCTCGATGTGAGCGAAACCATCCGCGTCATCGAGGACTACAAGCCGCTCGACATCGAGTCGGCCACCATGGCCATCGCTCTCTGCCGGGGCATTCGCGAGCGCTATCCCGATTGGCGCTACCTGATCGACGGCGACGGCGGCGACGAAAACCTCAAGGACTATCCGATCGAGGAGAATCCCGAGCTGACCATTCGCAGCGTGATCAACAACCAGATGCTCTACCAGGAAGGCTGGGGCGTCGGGAAAATCAAGCACTCGCTCACCTACAGCGGCGGCCTGAGCCGCTCCTACACCCGCACCTACGCGCCTGCGCATCACTATGGCTTCAAGGGCTTCAGCCCCTACACCACGCCCAGCGTGATCGCCGTCGCCGAGGCGATTCCCTTCATCGAGCTGACACAACTACGACGTCGCGCGCCTCTACGAACTGAAGGGCGAGATCGTGTCGCGCGGCGTTGCGGCCGTCACCGGACTAGACGATGCCGGTCTTTCCCAAGCGGCGCTTCCAGCACGGTGCGTTGCCCGTCGACGCGCTGCACTCGCGCTTGCCCTACCGCGAAGCCGAGTATCGCAAGCAGTTCCTGTCTCTCTATGAGTGAGCCTCGACGGCCCGCTTGCCGTCTTGTATCCGAGACGCTCGCGCCGAACGCGACCGTGGATTCTCGCGCCGCCGTCCCGCGCGCAAAGCGCTCGATCCACTCCAGCCCTACGCCTTCTTTGTTGAAGAAGAACATTCGGCGGCGGGAGAAGTCGTTCCCGTCGCCACCATCTTCCTGACCAACCGCGAGTGCCCGTGGCGCTGCCTGATGTGCGATCTCTGGAAGAACACACTGTCCGAGAGCCGGTGCCCGCCGGAGCGATCCCGGCACAGATCGACTATGCTCTGGAACGGCTTCCGCCTGCCCGCCAGATCAAGCTCTACAACAGCGGAAGCTTCTTCGATCTCCGGGCCATCCCCGTCGAAGGACTATCCGGCCATCGCTCAGACCGGCTCGCCGCGTTCGAACGAATCATCGTCGAATGCCATCCTGCGCTGGTCGGTGAAAACTGCTTCCGCTTCAGAGAGCTTCTGAACGGCCGGCTGGAAGTGGCCATGGGCCTCGAAACCGTGCACCCCGAAATCCTCGAACGGCTCAACAAGCGCATGACCATCGATCAATTTGCGGCAGCGGCTGCGTCGTCTGCGCGAGCACGATATTGATCTGCGCGTCTTCATCCTCGTCAAGCCGCCATTCATGCAGGAAGAAGAAGCGCTCGTACTGGGCCGCAGCGCTCTCTCGATTTCGCCTTCGACTGCGGAGCCACCGCCGCGACCCTCATTCCGACGCGCGGCGGCAACGGAGCGATGGAAGAACTCGCCGCCATCGGAGATTTTTCTACCGCCCAAATCTGTCCACACTCGAGGCCGCCTTCGACGTATGGCCTGGGATCTGCATCGCGGACGAGTCTTTGCTGACCTTTGGGAGGTAAACGCGGCAGTCTGCCCGCATTGCCATGAGTCTCGCATCGAGCGCCTGCGTGCCATGAACCTAAGACAGTCTATCTCCGAGCCGATCTCCTGCCCCTGCTGCGGAGGAGACGAGTGACCGTCCGCCCCAATCGCCTCTTTTACGACATCGCCATCGTCGGCTCCGGATTCGGAGGCTCGCTGCTGGCCATGATCGCGCGCCGCCTTGGACTATCCGTCGTTCTCCTCGAGAAGGGCAAGCACCCGCGCGTCGTCATCGGTGAATCCTCTACGCCGATCACCAACCTTCTTCTCGAAGAGCTGACTACTCGCTACGATCTGCCCTCCGTGAAGCCGCTCTCGAAATGGGGCAGCTGGCAGAAGACGTATCCGGAAATCGCCTGCGGTTTGAAGCGTGGTTTCACCTTCTACCATCACGACCTCGATATAGCGAAGCACCCCGAGCAGGTCATTCTGAGCAAGGACCTGGGTGCCCCATCCTTCGCATCGCGAAGGGTGGGAGGCAACACGCCCTTAAGCTGTCATCCTGAGCGCCGCGAAGGATCTGCGTTTCGTCTGAATCAACCCGAGGCTCTGTTCAGTCGACCGCGCTCGTCAGCTCCTCGTCGCCGCCAGCCCCCACGATGACATCTCCGACACGCACTGGTATCGCGCCGACTTCGATCACTTTCTCGTCCGCGAAGCGCAGAAACTTGGCGTGGATTATTCGGACGAAACCGCTCTTACCTGATTCACCGAATCGGACAGCGGAGTCCGCCTCGAAGGCGCGCCGACATAGCCAGCAACTCAGCATCTCCGCGAAATTCGTTGTCGATGCCTCCGGGCCGCGCGGCTTCCTGCATCGCGCTCTCGGCCTGCGCGAACTAGACTTGCCCGGTTTTCCCGCCACGCAGGCTCTCTACAGCCATTTCACCGGAGTCGGACGGTTACAAGAACAACAACCGTCGTCGGCGGCCAGACCGCCCTATCCCGTCGATGATGCCGCCGTCCATCACGTCTTCGATGGCGGATGGATCTGGGTCCTGCAATTCAACAACGGCATAACCAGCGCCGGCGTCGCCGCAACCGAACGAGTTCGCGAGAGACGTACAGCTTCGCCGACGGAGCTGAAGCATGGCAGCGAATCCTGCGCAGTATTCCTGCTACTCGAATACTCAGTTCGCAGCCGCGAAGGCCGAGCCGTCCCTTCACGCACATGCCTCGCGTGGCCTTTCGCAGCGGCGCTATCACCGGAAAGCGATGGGCGTTGCTGCCGTCTGCCGCCGGATTCGTCGATCCGCTGCTCTCCACCGGCTTTCCGCTGACCCTGCTCGGGGTCGCCCGGCTCGCGGAGATCTTCGAACGCGACTGGGATACAGACCGCTTTGCAGCGCGACTCCAGACCTACGCCGCGCAAACCGACGACGAATTGCTCGCCACCGCGCGCCTGATCGCCAGCCTGTACGCGAACATGGACAACTTCCCCGTGTTCACGTCTCTGTCGCTGCTCTATTTTGCCGCCGTCAGCTTTTCCGAGACTGCGCGGAGGTTGGGGAAGCCGCATCTGGCGTCGTCTTTCCTGCTGCACGACCATCCGCTCTTCGGTCCCGTGTGCCGTCGCCTTGTTCGAACGTGCTCGGCAGGTTCGCGCCGGAGACGAATCGGACGAGCTGGCGGAAGACATCCTCAAGGCAATCGAGCCGTTCAATGTCGCCGGCCTGGGCGATCCCCGCCGCCGTAACTGGTATCCGGTCGACCCCGAAGACCTGTTCGCTCCGCCTCGAAGGTCGACGCAAGCCAGAGCGAAGTAATCGATCTTCTGAAGCGCTGCGGCTTTCAGCTTCGGTAACCGCGCCCGGAATTGGCCGACAATTTCCGTCAATCCGCTAAAATAGAAATAGAGATCGAAAGAAGCCTGGTCGCCGCTCGCGGCCGGTCTTGTTCTGTTGTTTCTATCCCAGATCGGAGATATTCATGGCTCCAAAGAAGATGAAACTAAGTCCTTTATCTTGTCATCTTTGCCTGTAACCCTTTGATTCCGGCGTTGATAGAGCCACCTGTACCTTAACTCCAATGGAATGAAACGGTAACGAGACCATTCCGAAAGGTGAGTGAATGAAACGGTTACAAAAGTTATAAAAACCGGGGGGGGGGGAACCCCTACTTTGCCGGGGGTGAGAAGACAATCGGCTGCGCCGAGATCAGACCCTTGCCCTCCTGTACCGTGACGAACTGATTCGGCTTGATGTCAGGGATCGAGTCCTTCCTTCCGCTGGGCCAGACGATTTCGAGGCTCACCGTCTTGCCATCTTCGGGCTTGCCCAGGCCGAAAGTGACCGGCAGCTCGCTCTGCGATAAGATAACTCGAACCATCCTTCACCATCGCAAACTGACGCACTCCCTTGTTCGTCTTCAGCGTGACCTTTGCCCCGATGCCGTCACGGTTCGACCGCGTCCCAACCGTCTTCACGCGCAGCATGTCGTTCTGGTTGGCGTTGTCATTGCGCAGCAGCCGAGCAGGACCGTTATTCGTCGTGAGCAGCAGATCGAGATCGCCGTCGAGGTCGAAGTCGCGCATAGGCCGCGCCGCGGCCCACGACTGCGCTGCCGCAGCGCAGGACCCAGCCGCCCGGTCACATCCTCGAACTTGCCGTTGCCCTTGTTGCGAAACAGCAGACGGCGCTTCCTCGTATTTCAGCGTCGGCTGCAGGACGCTGATGTCATCGGCCACGTGACCGTTGGCGGCGAAGATATCCAGAAAGCCGTCGAGGTCGTAGTCGAAGAAGAGAGCCCCGAAGGTCAGGTACTTGAGCGAAGGCTACATTGACGCCGGAAGTGAGCGACTCATCGCTGAACAAGCCGGATCCCGTCGTTGCGATAGAGAGCCAGCCCCTCGTTGGTAAAGTTCCCGACGAGCAGCCCCTGGTGTCCCGAGTGGTCGAAGTCGCCGGCATCGGCACCCATGCCCGCGCGCATCGTGCCGGATTCGCCATAGGCCACGCCGGCGATCACGGCCTTGTCGGTAAAGGTGCCGTCGTGATTGTTGTGGTACAGCTTGTTGGGCTGCGTGTCATTGGCGACGAAGAGATCCATCCATCCGTCGTCGTCGTAGTCGAGCATGGCAATGCCGAGCGACTTGCTCGATCGGGTCGTAGAGACCGGCGCGTTTCGGTCACGTCCTCGAAGACGCCGTTGCCCTTGTTGTGAAAGAGCGTCGCGCTCTGGCCTTTGTAGAGCTGGGGCGTGCAGTAGGATTTGTTCTTGTTATCGAGCGAGCAGTACTGGTCGGTCGCGATCGACCAGTCGACGTAGTGCGAAACGAAGAGATCGAGCTTGCCGTCGTTGTCGTAGTCGAACCAGATGGCACTGGTTGAGAATCCAGGATCGCTGACGCCGGCCTTGGCGGTCACATCGGCAAATTTGCCGTTGCCGAGATTGCGAAAGAGATGATTGCTGCCCACCGCCGTGATATAGAGATCGTCGAAGCCGTCGTTGTCGAAGTCGCCGACGGCGCAGCCCATCCCGTACATCTCAACCGCCAGCCCGGCCTCGCGAGTTACGTCTGTAAACGTTCCGTCGTGGTTGTTGTGATAGAGCGCGGGGTATGACTTACTGGGACTTATGGTCCGGCCAATCCATCGAATTGACGATCAGAATGTCCTGCCATCCATCGTTGTCATAGTCGAGAAGCAGGCGCCGCTGCCCATCGTCTCCGGCAAGTACTTCTTTCCGAACGCGCCGCTGTTGTGCCTGAAGTCGATGCCGGCCTGAGCAGTCACGTCAGTGAACTGGATCGGTCCTGACGGCCGGGCATTGGCCGGACCGGGCTGCAGGGGCGCCTGACGAGGATGGGGCAGAAGCCTGAACAGGGCGAGCTTCGGGTTGCGGACGACTCGGCTGGCTGCTCGGAGGGTTTTCTGTTTGCATCCCGTAGAGGCTGCAAGAAGCACAATGCAGCCAAGCAAGCTTGATTCGTTGCATCATAATGTCTCAAATTTTTCTTTCGTAGAAATGCTGCGCACGTTACGTCTCGCTCATGCAGCCGCAGCGCAGAGCCTTTTGCCGGCGGGATTGCATCCACATTTCGATGAGAAGCGCCGTCGGTCCAACCAGGAAGAGAGCATAGAACGGAGCGTAGACGACCTGATTCAATCGCAGCAGCATCTCGACCAGCGCCACGCAGAACGCGACGATGCATTGTCCCGTCTTGCTTCGCACCGTGGTCTTCGGGTCGGTAATCATGAAGAAGATAAAGAGCTGATACTCGGGTCCGGTGATCGGCGAAATCTCCGACTGCCAGGGATTGCCCGTGATCCATGCTCTGAGAAAGGCAAACACGAGGAATGAGACGACGTAGGTTCCGGTGATGTGGAAGCGCCGCAGCCGCCAGATAATCGCCGCGCCCAGCGCCCAGATGACGAGCATCGGCGCAGAGGAAGTTGCCCCACTGAATGCTGAGGCTCGCAACCGTATCGCCGGCCAGAAAGAGCAGAACGGAGATGCCGAAGATTGGACGGGTTCCAGATGTGGCGACCTTTCACGCGCAGCACGTATTTCGACGTGATGGAGATCAGGCTGCACAGCGCAAACGGCCAGAAGGCAGGCGATCGCACCAGGATGCCGACGCTGATGCCGGTGATGTAGGCGCTCGCCAGGTGCGGCCACTTGCCGAAGAAAGATACGGCCCAGAATCAGCTCCGCCGCCATGCTTGCAGCTATCGCGAGCAATGTTTTCGGGTAGCTTTCGAGAATGCCGAAAGAGAGATGACCTACCAGCAGAATGAGCGTGATGAAGACCGGCGGAACGAAGCGGTTGTCGAGGCTGAGCCAGCTCTTCCATCCCGATGGCGCAGCGACGGGCGGCAGAGCTTGCGGCGCGATCACCTGCTGGCTCATTGCGGCTCCTTTACTTCATGAATCTGCTCGGCGCAGGCCTGTCGAGCGTCTGAACGTTGCCCGAGGGCCAGCGAATCACGGCCTTCTCGATCTGTGGATTCTTGCCGAGTCCGAAGTGCAGCCGCCGATCGTTTTGCGCCGAAAAGCCGCTGCCGCCGGAAACTTCCTGCATCTGCTGCTGGCCGTTCCAGAAGAGCGTGACCTCGCGCGCCGATGGCGCTGCGATTGCTCTTCGTTCCTTCCAGCTCAAACTCGATCCACTTGTTGTCGGGAGCCACGGTGTTCTTGTAGAGCAGCAGCGGCCCGCGCTGATTGGCGACGACCACATCGAGAACGCCGCGATTCCACAGGTCCGCGAACGCGACGGCGCGGCCATCGTATGTGTCGGTGACTCCAACGGCCTGCGCAACGTCGACGAACTTGCCTGCGCCGTCGTTCAGCCACACATGCTTCTGCTGGTAGCCGGAGAGGCTGCGGCCTGTCCATCGCGGGCCAGTCTTTCGCATCTCCGATGATGGTGCTGTTGCCGCCCGCCACTTTGGAGAAGTCGTACCAGTAGCTGCGATTTCGATCGAGAGAAACATAGCCATTCGTGAGATAGAGATCGAGCGTGCCGTCGTTGTTCAGATCGCCGAACTGAGCGCCGAAGCTCCAGCCTCCCAGCTCGACGCCCAGGTCGCGCGCGAGATTCTCGAATTTGAGTCCGTCTCCGGCAGTTCCATCCTTCGGAACCCAGAGGTTGTTGCCTTGAATCAGGACGCCTTCTTCGGAGATGTTGGAGACGTAGACCGAATATCTGCCCTGATTGAGGATATCGCCGAAGGCCACGTTCATGCCGCTTTTCGGAGCGAAGCCCACGCCGGTCTGTTCGCCTGCTTCATGGAAGCGCTTGCCGTCGTTCAGATAAAGCTCGGACACGCCGTAGTCGTTGGCGATGAACAAGTCGGGATGGCCGGTGCCGCGCAGATCCGCTGCGGAGGCTGCAAGCGCCCAGCGACGGCTGTTGATTCCGACCTTCGCGCTGACTTCTTCAAACTTGCCGTTGCCCAGATTGTGGAAGAGATATTTGCGGCCGCCGTTCTTGGCATACTCAAAACTGTCCGGCATCATGCGCGTGGTGTTCAGATGCCACAGGTCGACGTCCTCGGGATAGTAGCCGCCGACAAAGAGATCGAGCAGTCCGTCGCCGTCGTAGTCGAACCAGATAGCCGTGTTCGCATTGATCCACTGCGGGCAGGCCGGCCTGCTCGCTGACGCGCGTAAATCCGTGGCCGTGGTCGTTGTGAAAGAGCTCGGGGCGGCCCCACTTGATGAGGAACAGATCTTCGTAGCCGTCGTTGTCGTAGTCGCCCCAGACCGCGCCCATGGAGACGCCGGTGCCGGGCTGATTGACGTCGGCGATGCCCAACTCTGGCGCAACATCTTTGAAGGTGCCGTCGTGCATATTGCGATAGAGAGCGTTCTTGCTGCCCTCTTTGCTGTTGGTGACGTAGATGTCAGGCCAGCCGTCGCGGTCGAAATCGACAATGGAAACCGAAGCGCCCATCGACGCGACCTCCGGCATGATGCCATCGAGCTTTGGATCGAGCGTGGGCGCCTGGTGAACGAAATTGATGCCGGCAGCGCGAGACACTTCCTGAAGATAAAAGCCGTGACGAGTCAGAGCCGCGTTAGCATCCAGCTTCACTCTGGCCGAGTGCGCGTCCGGCGGATACTCGCCGGATGACGATGGGAGTGAGCAGCAAGGCCGACAAAGAAGATGCTCAATAATATTCGAGCAACAGGACCGCGTTTCATCTGTCCGCCTTACTGCGCAATGCGTTTTCGAAGATTCTCCGGAGTTACATAACGAGTCTGATAGGTCTGCCAATCTTCGGGATGGTGACGGTATACCCACTCGTCTTCCAGCCTGCCCGGTGGTGTGTCGTATTCGTTCTGTCGTGATACGGCAAGGGCAGCACTGTCTTTGAGTAAGTCGAGTTATAGTCGCCGTCCTTGATCCAGCCATCGCCGGCGATGACGTAGTCGCGCACCCACCCAGCAGGTGGCTGCCGGCAGCGCGGGAAAACGAAGAGATATCTCATCGCCGGCGTTCATGATCACGTAGCGATCGTCGATGCCGGCGAGTAACTCGCGCACATCGCCGTATCTGGTGTAATAGCCTTCGAGATCGCGCCAGATCTGCCGTGGTTCCTGCAAGATGGTTGTAGTCGGGAATCTCCGGAGACGAGCTGTTCGCCTGATGAATGACGGAATAGCCACGATAATGCAGATCGGCTGTGGAAGGGGCGAGTCCGGGTGATCTTCAAGTCCGCTTGTGGCAGCCCCTGAGCCCACTCGATGGAATCCCAATAGATTTCCAAGATTCGTGCGCAGCCGGACTTGATGAGGAGTGCCGGGACGAAATACGTTGGTGAGATCGATCAGGCAAATCTTCTTTCTGCCGGCGGGAAAGCCGAGATTGGGGCGCGCGACCACCCAGCCGCCATGTCCATCGGGAACTTCGAGACTCAGCGGGCGTGCGTGCTCGTGTGCGCCCTGGCTGATCGCGACGTTGATCGAGGAATCGGACGGATGCAGCCAGCCTTTGGCGATGAGATACAACGGTCCGCTCGCAGGTACCTCATTGCCCAGATCGACTCTCGACGTAGTGATCGCGCGTGACGCCCTGGTATTGGCCGCGTCCAAAGGTATCGAGATACGATTGTCCAGGTCGCGGACAATATCCGTTACGTCCTGTCCGTTGTCGTCGATGGCGCGGGCGATCTTATGAGGAGTTTCGACGGCGATGACTCGTGGCTTCACTGCCGGCACTGACAAAGCGCTCGTCCGTGAAGACCTCCGTCCCAGCTGGATGATCGACGGTCATGAGAGCGAGATAGTCGTAGTAGTAGGTTTCCCATAGCTCGCCGGTGATTCGCAGATCATAGTATCCATTGCGAGGCCTAAGCTGGTCGCGGCCGATCTTGTACCACTCCTCGGTTGCGGCGATGCGCGCCGTGCCGATGAGAGTTGATGCGCAGTCCGATGGCCGATCCCCACGGCACTGTGTCCTTCACGAACTCGCATGCCTTTGCCGTTATAGGCGAAGAGAAACGGGCAGGAGCCCTTCAGGCGCTGCTCGGTGACGACTTCCTGATCGGCCTTCAGCGCGAACTCCGCGCGCACCGAACCGTTCGGCCACAGGATGCGCGCCACATCGACTCCGGTTTGCTCGCCTAGTCCAAAGTGCATCTGCGGGCCGGTGATCGGCTGCATCTGCACCAGCAATCCGGAGCGAATCTCTATCTCGCCGCCAATTCCAAAAGAGTTGATGCGCTGGTCGCCTGTCGCCTGCTTGGCGCGCGGACGAATGATTTGCCAGTGATAATTCTTCGATCCGTGATTGACTGCCTGCATCGGCTGACCATCCATGGAGAGGCCGAGCAGGTCGAGCCGGCCATCGGCATTCAAGTCCGCCGAGTCGAAGACCATCGTCGGACCAGTGATCTTCGTGGGAGGTAAGAAGGCATCTTTATCGTCGCCGAGCCATACAACGGCGCCGGCAACGTTGCTGCCTGTTGCAGGCCCGACGCGGCTCAGCAGCAGATCGATTGCCCCATTGTTGTCCAGGTCGGCGGCATGCAGGCGCACTTCGCCGGCAAGATAGCTCGACGCATCCGGAACCCGCGCAACTTCAACCTTGTCCCAGCCGTGTCCATCACTTTTCTCTGCCAGCCGAACGATCACGCCGTCCGCCTGCACTGCCAGCAGATCGAGAATGCCATTGTGGCTGGCGTCCGCGGCGGTGACTGCTTTCACCTGCTCAAGGCCCGCGGCGGGCATCTCGCTAAATCGTCCGGAGCGCTCGTTGTTGAAGACATGAAGACGTCCGGAGCCGTCGATGAATGCGGCGTCAGGGTTGCCGTCTCCGTTCAGGTCGGCCCACACAAATCCGCGTACGCCAGAAACTCCGGCGAAGGGTTGAATCGGTGTGAAGGTGTTGTCCCCGTTATTTCGGAGCACTGTCGGCGCGCCATCGGTCGAGCCGAGCACCACGTCGAGGTCGCCGTCGGCTTCGATATCGACGGCCCACCCGCCCGTGTAGCGCGCATTCACGACCGATGCAGGCAGCTTGGTCAGCGCCGTCACGTCAGTAAAAGCTGTCGGGCTTGTCCTGCCTGTAAGAACCGCACGCCGCCGGCTCCGGCCAGCACAAGATCCGTCTTGAAGTCGTAGTTGAAGTCGATCGGAACAATACCTTCCGGCTGCGGAGGCGTTTTGGCGCGGCCACCCGGAAACGGAAACGTTGCGCCGGTTGCGAGATGCACCGTGCTTCCATTTGCTTCGGCAACGATGGGCGCGCCTGTGTCGCTCAGCGAAATCGCGCCGATCCAATTCCACTGATTCTTGTCCGGGTTCGGCAGCGGCTCAACATTGAATGTCATCGCCGTGTCTGCCGGGGCCGGAGCGAAGACGGGGCTCTCCAATCGCAGGAAATGCGTGAATGGCTGCGCCTCGTCTCCCGGCGGAGGTTTGATCTCCGCCAGGCTTTGGCGAAAGCTCGGAACCCGCATCAACGCATTGCGCAGGAAGGTGGTGCGCATCGCCGCTGCACGAGGATCAGGCCCGGAAGCCGCTGCCTCCAAGGCAGAAAGTTGCTCCTTTACTTCCGGAGGCCACGCCTGTGACTCCAATTGGATGCGAGTCACGGATCGCTTCAGGGCAGCAGCATCGCCGCGTTTTGCCGCTACACGGCTGAGTTCCAGCAACGCGGCCAGGTTATCGGGTTGCGCATGCGACGATCCGCTCCATCAACTGCTTGAAAGGTTGCGTCGCTATTGGGGTCGCCCTGCCGCTCAATCTCTTCGGCGAGCCGATACGTCGCGATCAGGTTGTTGGGATTGATATCCACGGCTTTGCGAAAATCGGCGATGGCTTCCGCAGAATTTCCCCGGCCGGATTCGAGCAGGCCCAGCAGATAATCAATTGCGTCATTCTGAGGAGCCAGCTTCCGCGCCCGTTCCAGCCTTTGTCCGGCGGGATCGAAATTTCTCTGGCGCAACGCGAGCACGCCCCAATTCGCCCACGCCGCCGGCTCGCCCGGAACAATCTGCCGTCGCACGCGCCAATTCGCGATCGGCGCGAACATCGTCGCCCACCTGCAGAGCGGCAAGCCCGACATAGAAGGCCGAAACAAAATCCGCATAGGTCTTCGATGACCGATCGGGCAGACGGGAGCGGCACCCCGCGAGGATCAGAGCCGATGACGCCAGAAGACAGGCGAGCAGCCGCGCAGTCCGCAATCGTGAGCGGCGTTTCTCTCATGGCGAAACTACTCGATCCTGGCTTCTCATGCGCTCTGTCTTCTTATTTCGGAGGCTCTCCTGAACATATCGAATTTCATGCAGGAGGGGGAAATCACGCCGCCGTCTCAAGCAATCGTCTTCTGGGCCTTCCTTCGCTGCGCTCTTCTCCTGTTCTCCCGCTTGGTCGCCATCGCCTTGAACCACAGCACTCCCACGCCGAGGAAAGGAAGTGCGAAGAGCAGCAGATCCCAACGCCCAAGCAGGGTAGGAGTGACCGGCACGTTCGTCTGGGTTTCGCCGCTTACCTGCGAGCTGGTGAGCAGAATGCGAACCCGCCACATTTCTTCTTTGTCGAATGGAACGTCCGTCTTGAACTCGACGCGGTCGCGAAGCTTCTCGCGCCAGGCGTCATATGTCTTCTCCGGCAGCCGCCCGCTTACCGGCTGGACAGCGACCTGCACCTTCATATCCGTCGGAACGGAGCCTCCCTTTGGCGGATCGATAATGACGAAGAAACTGCCGATGCCGACGTCGGGATTGCTCCAGACAGAAACAGTGAGTGGGCCGACCTTGCGGTCCTGCATGATGGGATACGGCGGCCCAATGTGCGCCCATGCGGGCGCACTTCCGCAGATGGCAAGCAGCACCAGGGCGAAGCACATCCGCCCCAGCTTGTTGGTTTCGGATTGCTTCCAAAATTTCGGTCTTGTCCTCGATCTCAACGTCTTCATGCACATGAAATTGTTGTTTATCCCGCCATCATGGTGGCGCGCATATCCATCGGTTGTGTCATCAGCCAGACTGAAGCAAGAAACAGCAGTACGCAGACGACAGCCCAGGGCGAGAATGCGCGCATCGAGTGCTCTTCCGAGTCTTCCTCGGCCAGGCGCCAGGCGATCAGCAGCGATCCTGAAAGGCCGAGCAGGAGAAATCCGAATTCTATTGGCTCCACAATGTATTTCGGGATGCCGACCAGCGTCCAGCGAGGCTCGCCGAGGATGGGCCAGCCGACACTCGCGAGAGCATTCTGCGTTACCGGAACGATCGTGTAGAGACCGGTAAAAAAGTGGATATCCGTAGTGCGCCAGCCACATGCCGAAACCGAGCGGCACCAGCGAATAGGTATAGCGCAGAATCAGCGGCAGCCATGCGCGCTTCACTCCAGCCCAGGCGCGAGTGATCCATGCTGCGGATCCAGAGCAGGAATCGCAGGCTCAATGACGAGGAAGATGGTAAAGAGCAAACCGAGCGACCGGCGCTTCGCTCTTGATGTGCAAGCAGCCGGCCCAGCCAGCTCTCGACCGCGTAGACCGGACTCACCATGCCGAAGGCGTTCATCAGCGCGCCGAAACAGAAGACCAGTGCAAGAGCCGCGATATCCTTGCGGCGCGAGAAGTAGCCCACGCCGGAACGCCGAGGGTCGACCATCAGTTCGCTTGCAGGCAAACGGCTCAGGATGCCGACGTTGTCGTGCGGGCAGGCATGCACGCAATCGAGGCAGAATGTGCAGTCCATGTTGCCGGCCTTGCCGGGCAGGAAGAGCGCGAGCTCGCAGCCGCGTTGAAGGACGACGAGGTCGGAGTCCGGTGCATGGCGGCCACGAATGCAGTCTTTCGTGTGACAATCCGAGCACACTTGCTGATCGCGCACCTCAACTTCGAGCGGCGAGACCGTGGATGCGATGAAGTTGAACTGCCCTAGAGGGCAGACAAATTTGCAGAACGTCGCATGCTTGAAGAAGCCATCGATCAACAGCACCGCGATGAAATAGCCGGCAATAATCCAGGCGGTTAACCACGGTGACGACCACAGGCCAAACAGCTCGTAGGTGAAGAGAATGAGCGCAAACAGCGCGACCGCCATCCACTTGTTGCGCAGTCTGCGCGGCCAGGTAAAGCGGGGGTGAATGAACCGCCGCATGAAGTTGCGCGCAAGCATGAAAGGGCACGCCATGCAGAAGAAATTGCCCGCCACGAGGATCACGAGCACCAGTGCCCCGCGAAAATGAACCCAGGTCAGCACCGTTGCCAGGTTCTTCGGAGAGATCGACGGCCCGAAGAGCCCATGCAGAATCATGACCACGCTGATCAGCAGCAGCGGAATTTGTAGCAGAGTTCGCGAATGCCGCCACATCAGAAATCGTCCGATCACGGGAACATGAAGCAGATCGAACGGGGGTGCTTCCACGAAATCGTCGTCGAGATCTTCAGGCAAGGGCGTATTGGACAAGGTTGCAGGCACTTAATTCGACCGGACGCCTCTCACGTCCATCTGGCGCTCGATCTTTCGCCCATCTGCGAGTTTGATATGAAGCAGCACGATCCAGTCGCCGCCCATGTTGAAGTCGATCTGCGTGCGGTAACTGCCGGGAGAGGTTTCGTTCGCCTTGCCGAAAACTGGACCCATGCCGGGATGAGACATATCCGCCTCCACCATGATCTTTGCCTGCGTAACGGGTTTTGCAGACGCATCGGCGAGCTGAACGACAAGAGTGGCAGGGCCCACACGAACTGGCTGGGGCGTGAGTTGTTCCCTTACCGATATTCCCGCCCCCGCATCCTCTCTACGATGACAGGCAGCTATCGCCAGCGTTCCCATGCAGGAAAAAGCAAGCAGAGCCCGGCAAAACTGAGGGGCCGCCAAGCGGCGACCCCCGATCATACGCCCTCGATTCAAATCCATCCTCTACATACAGCCTGCAAACGAGCAACACAATCACGCGGCGCAGGACGGCATCTTCCTCTATCTCGTCATTGCGCCAGGAGCAGGTGCAGGTTGCTTCCTGCTTCTCTCCCAGGGGCGGGAACATATGGTAGTACATGCCTATCACCATGGGGACGAAGACTACCGAGTTGTAGAAAAGGTGGAGTTCCACGCGCGGGAAGACGAGTTGCACAAGGCTATACGGTACCGGCTTGCCCCAGAAATTGTGGTGGAGAATGAATGCCTGCGTGATCAACAGAAGATGCTCAATGTGATGCCAGAACTGGATGACCAGGGCGACTGTCCACCATTTGCGGCTGAGGCCCGTGAATCCTTTGCGAAGGATCCAGATCCCGGCAAGCATGATCAGGGCGTAGCCATAATGCAATACCTCGGACTTGATCAGCCACGGGTACCATAGCCCCAGAATCCCGTTGGCTTTTGGCCTGGGCCATCCCATTACCCAGATCTGGTAAGCCTGCGCCAGGTGCTCGCCCCAGTGCGCGAGTACGACCGCCATAAAGACATAAAGCGCCCGCTCATGCCACTGCGAGTTCAGCTTGTCGTAAAGACTCTGGCTCGTTGCCGGAGCCATTGCGATATGCGGGATGCTTGGATTTGAAGCTGCCATGCAATTACCTCGTAGGCTAAGAGGGGCCGCATTCAAACTAAAGAAATGGAAGCTCTTTCGTCTTCGCCCAATCGATGGACCATTATCTCAAACTTTTGGTTGACCCTCCCATGGCAAGCTTGTTCTCCGCGCTCTGGGTGGAGGGAAAGATCAATCCTTAGTTGGTTGACCCTCCCCGCCTACGGCCTTCATTCTTGCTCCAATCCTGGGCTCGAAAATGCTGTTCACTTCTCTGTGCCACCGTTCGGAACGCTTGCTGCGCCACCGTCAGCAAAGGATTCAGCGTGTGCGATGTCATAAGGGCAGCGACAAAGAGCCTTTTTACACAAAACCGGAAGTCGAGCCGGCAGGAATTGTACGAACTATTCTCTGGAGGCAAGTTTGCGTCGTTTCATTTGCTCATTCATCTTGTTGTCAACTGCAGGCACGTTTTCTCTATTGGGTCAGGCTCCGCAGGCACCGCCGGCCGCGAACGCTCCGCCTCCGGCCGCCATTAGCCATCCCGTCACGGCGTTTGTCTATGAACGGGCACGCGGGGTCGGCTGGGACTGGTACGATGCGCCGCCCTACGACAACTCCTATGGCTACGGCGAATCCTTGTTGCGTTTTGGACTTTCGCAGACTCTCGCCCACTGGGACTGGAAGGTTGAAATAACCCAACCAACAATTCTGGACGCTCCAAACGATTCGGTAAGCCGGATTACCGCGCAAGGTCAGCTCGGCTTGGGAGCAACCTATTACGTCGCTAATGGCAATAACCAGTGGCCGGTAGCGGCCTTCCTCAAACAGGCCTACGCTCGATACAGCGCCGCCGATGACAAGAATTTCCGAATCGGGCGGATCGAGTGGGTCGAAGGCCTGGAGACAAAGCCGAAGAATACAACGATCGCGTGGCTTCAACCGAACCGCGTGGCGCAACGGCTGATCGGCAACTTCGGTTTCACCAACGCCCAGCGCAGTTTTGATGGAGTGGATGCTCACTACGGCGAGGGAACCTGGGACGTAACCACCATGTTTGGCCGGGCCGATCAGGGTGTCTTCAACATGAACGGTAACCCGGAATTGAACGTCGATATCCAGTATCTGGCGTACACCAAATCTGACTGGCATGATCGCTTCCTGTGGCGTGTCTTTGCAATCGGGTATCACGACGGCCGCACTGGTCTTACGAAGACCGACAACCGGCCGCTCCCGGTGCGC
>CAVTLP010000021.1:0-63370 GCA_963735555.1 uncultured Acidobacteriota bacterium | reverse complement strand
TCGCCATCGCCGGAGGAGGCACCGGCGGCCACATCATTCCCGCCCTTGCCATCGCCGGTGAGCTAAATCCGACCACGACGCCGAAATTCTCTTCATCGGAACGCCCGCGCGGCTCGAATCCGCGCCTCGTGCCCCAGGCCCTGATACCGCTCTCGCTCATCGAGGTGGGCCAAGTCGCTACAAACGTCGTCCTCCTGCTGCGCAGCCCCCAGGCGCGTACGTTTGTCCGATCTCCCCCCTCAGCCTCATCCGCTGCCGTAAGCTGCTGCGTGATTTCCGCCCCGAAGTGTCGTATCCGGAGTCGGTGGCGACGCCTCCGGCCCGGCTATGGGTGCAGCCATTCTGGGGGGCATTCCCACGCTTGCCTTCGAGCCGAACGCCTTCCCGGGTCTCGCCAACCGCCTCGTCGGCAAGCGCGTAGACGCCGCTGCGCCAACTTTCCCGCTGCCGCCAAGTATTTCCGCAATGCGCAAATCACCGGAATCCCCGTCCGCGACGAATTCTTCCGCCTCCTGCCTCGTCCCGCCGCCGCGTCGCCGCACCTGCTCCGTCCTCTGGAGGCAGCCAGGGCGCCCGTATCCTCAACACGCTCCTGCCGCAGATCGCTGCCTCGCTTCTTGCCGCGGTGCCCGGTCTCATCATCCTGCATCAGGCCGGAGCCCGTCTCGCCGAAGCCACTCTCGCTGCCTACCATGCTGGTAACGCTCCCCACGATCGCTGGCAGGTCCACGCCTTTCTTGATGACATGCCCCGCCGCTTCGAGGCCGCCGATTTGGTCCTGTCCCGCAGCGGAGCCAGCACCGTTGCCGAACTGGCCGCAGCAGGGAAGCCTTCGCTGCTCATCCCGTTTCCCCAGGCCGCCGACGACCACCAGCGCAAAAACGCCGAAGCGCTCGCTGAGGCAGGTGCGGCGATCATGCTCCTCGAAGTCGCCCTCACCCCCGAGATCCTCCTGCAAACCCTCATTGGTCTCCTCGAAATCGGCGGCCGCCCTCGAACGCATGTCCGCCCAGGCCGCGCACCCTCGCCCATCCCGATGCAACCAGCCGAATCGCGGCGATGGCAATAGAACTCGCCCGCTAGATTCCACGAAAAGAAAAGGCCCGTTCCGAAGAACGAGCCTTTGATTGCGTGTTAAGAATTACCGGTGTCCGCCGCCGCCGCCGTGTCCACCGCCACCACCGCCGTGGAAACCCTCCGCCTCCGCCGCCGTGGAACCCACCACCGCCACCGCTAAAGCCACCGCCGTGGTAACCGCCTCCGGTAGACCCGTGGAAACCGCTGGCCCCACCGTAGCTGTGAACGCCGCCGTAGCCAGGTGTGCCCCGGAATCCGGACGTCCCGCCATACCCGGTCGTGCCGCGAAAGCCGTTACCATAGCCGGTGCCGCGATAGCCGTTCGTGGCCCCAAAGCCCGCGCGACCGCCGTTATAGGGAGTGGGAGTCGGACGAGGACCATAGGCCCCACGTGAGCCGTTGTACCTGTTGATCCCCCGTTGTATCCGCCCGTTGTATCCCGAGCTGCCGCGGTTGTTTCCGTAGCCCCGCCGTAGTATCCAGAACCGTGGTATCCGTAGCCGTTGTGATATCCGTATCCGCCGCGCCAGCCGTAATAGCCTGCATGACCATAGCCCCAGCCCCACCCGCGACCATACCAGCCGCCATACCAGGGTCCTGCGCCGATAAATACTCCACCCCAGAACCAGCTTGAGTCGTAGTATCCGTAGGGTGCGCGAGCGTATGGGTAGTAAGAGTAATAGCCCCATGAGCACACCGGGGGACCATCCACGTATACCGGCGCTGGATAGTCGACTACCGGCCCGATACCAATGCCGACTGCAACCTGGGCGCTTGCCATCGAAGGCATCAGCGCCAGGGGAACCGCCAGCAGTAAAACCAAAATCGAAGAGCGCAGGATGCGCATCTGTGAACCTCCCCGCCGTCCTTGTCAATCAGGATGACGCGGCTTCCAGAATCCCTGTCCGTTCTCACTTTTCCGGACTCTGTAAGCCTACCTCTACAAACATTGGATGTGCGAAAAAGTTGCGCGGATTCCACCACCTCAAAGGAACTTCCGCCAGGCAAAATTGAAATTTCTTGCCCCTAAAACAGCACACCCGGATGCGGGGAGCATCCGGGTGCAGGTTCGAGCAGCGTTGGGGCGCAGCCCTGCGCGCCTGGCAGAACCGGCTCTTAGCGCCGTCCGTGCTCCCAGCCGCGATGATCGTAGGCGTGGTAGTCGCGATGGTCATAGTGCGAGTCGCGATGCTGGAAATAGAAGCGGTCCTGATGTACCCAGCGGCCTGGCACCCAGGCCGCCGGCATAGTAGCCGGGTGTCCAGATGAAATCGAGGCCGGGGCAGGGAGGAACATAGTCGTCATAATAGGCCGGAGCCGAAGGACCGACACGCACTGCGATTCCAACCTGTGCCTGGGCCTGTGCTTGTCCCGCGACAGCAGCCGCTGCCACAACGCCAGAAAGTGCTAGGGTGCGAAGAATGCTTTTCATAGAGCTCCTTTTCGAGTGCGGCTTCGAACCTCTATCGAAGGCCTTCAACTCAACTGCTCTGCATTTGTAAACATGAGCTCAGACGAATTGTTGCGGAGGTTTATTTTCGCGTACACGCGCAACTTTCGCGCGTCTCGTGCATCGCGTTTACCGCTTCGCGCACGTGGGCGCCTTTCCCGAAGGCGGCCACAACTCGCTGAAGATTTGCAGCGACGTGTCTGGCAGATCCTTCGGCGTAATCGTCTCGCCGAAGTCCATATACGGAACCTCGCCATTCGATCCGATGCGCGTCCACCCCGAACTCATCATCAGGCGTGGATCGCCCGTGTGAGCGAAGTGTACCCACATCGTCATGATCTGGTCGGAGAGCCGGTGATCGGCAGTTTGAAAGTGCACCATCGGCGCATGCTCGTCCGGCACGTGCGTGTGTCCGAAGACATAGACGAGCTCCGAACCATGAAACGCGCCCATGCCCGATGCCTCGCCAATCGGACTGACGTAGGTAAAGCGGTAGAGAAATCCATGCGTGGCGCGGGCGATGGCGAAGGCGTTGTACAGCTGAATCGAATCGGTGAGCAGGCGGTCGGCGGCGGCGTGGATCTGCTCTGGATTTGCAGGAGCCGCCGGCGAGTAAAGCGCAAGTACCTGCTTGCCGCATGGAGCGAATGCCTGCTCCACCCAGGCATTGAAGCTGCTCGCATCCGTAGGATGGTAACGCCGCAGGAAGAGATTCCCCTCATTGGTATTGCTCCCCGCCATAACGGGAATGCGCATGGCACGGTTTTCCGCGTAAAGCTGCGCCGGCTGAGCAGGAATGACGACACCATCCGCAAAAGGAGCCCACGGTGATGGCACGAAGGAGGCATTATCGAGCGGGGTATCAGGGCGCAGGCGTGCGCGAGATAAGCCTCCGGCAAATACCTTCTGCGCGGCCTGGTGCCCGCGCAGCATCACCTCTTCGCTGCCAAGGCTGCGCAGGTCGGAGACGTGTGGGGCCGCGGCCAGACCGATCTCTTCCATACTGACCAGGCCGCGATACTCTTTGCGCAGCTCGGGAGATGGCTGAAAGACGATGCTCGGGCTTTCGAGAATGGCCTTGTCGAAGAGCTCCTTTGCGTCCGGCGCGACGATCAGATAACCGATGCTGCTGGCTCCGGCGGATTCTCCGAAGACGGTGACGTTGCGTGAATCGCCCCCGAAGGGCGCGATGTTCTGTCGAATCCAGCGCAGCGCTGCCATCTGATCGAGAAGTCCGTAATTTCCAGACGTGTGACGAGGCGACTCGGCGCTCAGATCGGGATGAGCCAGAAAGCCCAGGATGCCAAGGCGGTAGTTTATGGTGACGACCACGACTCCGCGATTAGCCAGATTGGCGCCATCGTATTGCGGTTGCGAGCCCGAGCCGGTGATAAAAGACCCGCCATGGATGAAGACCATCACCGGAGCCGGCACTGTCGGCTTGAGCGACGGCGTCCAGACATTCAGATAGAGGCAGTCTTCGCTCATTGTGGACCCCGGGATGCGCATCAGAGCGGATTCCGGCTGCATGCACGCCGCGCCGAACTTCGTCGCATCGCGAACCCCGCTCCACCCATCCGCGGTCTTGGGCTCGCGCCATCGCTGATCGCCCACCGGAGGCGCGGCATACGGAATGCCCTTGAAAGCGAGTGGCCCCACGGTTGAGACTTCGCCCTCGAGCTCTCCCTGCGAGATGCGAACATGCGGCGCGGCAAGCTGCCCGCGCAGCGGGACAGCGATCATCGTCAGTGCACAGAATGCGAGAAAGAGGGCAGGGAAGCGGGGTCGCATCAACATCTCCGAACAGCGCTGTTAGAGTAACTTAGGCACTTTAAATCAGCATCATGTTTCTGAAACCACAGCGAGTCCACTTCATCGGAATCGGCGGCATCGGCATGAGCGGCATCGCCGAGATCCTCCTCAATCTCGGCAACACCGTCAGCGGCTCCGACCTGCGCCACACCTCCATCACCGAACGGCTGGCGTCGCTCGGCGCGACCATCTTCGAGGGCCACGCCGCCGCCAACGTCGTCGGCTCGGGAGTCGTCGTCACAAGCTCCGCTGTCAACGAGCGCAACCCTGAGGTCATCGAAGCCCGCCGTCGAAAAATCCCCGTCATCCAACGCGCAGAGATGCTCGCCGAGCTCATGCGCCTCAAGTATGGAATCGCCGTCGCCGGCATGCACGGCAAGACCACGACCACATCGATGATCGCCGCCGTGCTGGCCGCCGGAGGCCTTGACCCGACCGTAGTTGTGGGCGGCCGGGTCGATGCGATGGGATCGAACGCCCGCCTTGGCAAGTCGCAATACCTCGTCGCGGAGGCCGACGAGAGCGACCGCTCCTTCCTGAAGCTGTCGCCCATTCTCGCCGTCGTCACCAACCTCGACCGCGAGCACATGGATTGTTACCGCGACATGGCCGACGTGGAGAATGCCTTCGTCGACTTCATGGACCGCGTGCCCTTTTACGGGGCCTGCGTGGCCTGCCTCGACAATCCGCAGCTTGCCGCCATCCTGCCCCGCATCCGCCGAAAAGTCTTCACCTACGGAACCGATTCCCGCGCCGACTATATCCTGCGCATGCTGCCGCCGGCCGAAGGAGCGCGTTCCCGCTTCGAAGTCGCTCTAAATGGAAGCTCGGAGGGCAACGTGCTCGGACCCTTCGAGCTTCATGTGCCCGGCCTCCATAATGTCCTCAACGCGACCGCCGCAGTAGCCGTCGCCGACCAGTTGGAGCTGAAAGCCGAAGCCATCGCGCAGGGGATAAAGAATTTTCGCGGCGTTGACCGGCGCTTCCAGGTAAAGGGTTCCGTGCGCGGCATCACCGTCGTTGACGACTACGGACACCACCCTACCGAAATCCGCGCCACCCTCCGCGCCGCCCGCGACTGTAACTACGGCCGCATCCACGTCATCTTTCAGCCGCATCGTTACTCCCGCACCCGCGATCTATTTGCAGACTTCGTCAAGGCCTTCGACGATGCATATGCTGTTCAGATCCTTGATATCTACGCCGCCAGCGAAGAACCCATCGACGGCGTCACCTCTCAGGCTCTGGTCGCGGCGATCGGCCGCGAAGGGGTGGAATACGCAGCCTCCAGCGAGCAGGCCATTGCACGGGTCATTCAAAAAGCCGAGGATGGCGACGTCATCCTTACCCAGGGCGCCGGCAACGTCTCTCAGATTGCCCCCCAGGTGCTGGAAAAACTGGCAGTGGGTCAGTTGGAAGTCACGTCGAGTTCCGTACAATCGGGCATATGAAGATCTCAGCTCGAAATCAATTACGAGGCACGGTAGAGGCGATCGTTCTTGGTGCGGTCACCGCCAAGGTGAGCGTCCGCGTTGGCGACAACCTGATAGAAAGTGTGATCACGCGCCAAAGTGTAGAAGACTTAAACATCAAAGTAGGCAGTGAGGTCACTGCTGTCATCAAGTCGACCGAAATTATGCTCATGGTGGACTAACTCTGCCGTGGGGCGAAGAGTGTGATCGCATCCCTCTCGTTGACAGCTCGAATGTATAGCGCAATAAGGAGATTATGAGCTCTATTCAGGAATTCAGATGTGAAGTCTGTGGAACTGTAGCCAGCAATCCTGCGCACTGGTATGTGATTCAATGTGGCGATTCGGAGCTCACTGTTCTTAAATGGAACCTGGAGACCGCAAACGCGCCCGGAGCACGACATTACTGTGGGGAAGCCCACGCTCAGGTGTACATTAGCCGATGGTTCGGATCAGTATGTTCGCCCTCGAAACCGGACTTCACGAGGCCCATTTCGGCGGAGTAGCGGCAAGTAATTCGCGCGGCTATACCGCACCTCATGGCCGTGGATCGTCCCGGAATCACCGCCCAGATGGACCACCTTTCAAAATAAATCGTTCGAGTGCACGCCTGCCCTGCTGGTCATCTGCGTCTTTTTGCGATGGCAGCCTCGTCTGAATCTCAGCGCCGGACACCACAGGCGTTGGTCGGCGTACGATGGTCGCCGGGTGCGAAGGAGGCTGAGATGCACAAGCGCGTGTCTATCGTGTTCGTGGTAACTCTGCTTGTAACCGGGATCGGATTCGCGAAGGACAAGAACAAAGCTACGCTGCCGCCCTTCGTCCTTCGCGCCCGAACTGTCGCTGTCGTCATTGATCCCCATGCCGGGGTATCGCTCGACGATCCCCAGGCCAACCAGGTAGCGCAAAAGGACGTAGAGACGGCGCTGCTCAGCTGGGGCCGCTTCGATCCCATCCTCAGCACACAAGCCGCGGATTTGATCATCGTGGTGCGACGCGGACACCGGCACTTTGTGGATCAGACAATCACGAATCCGGGACAGAACGATCGGCATGGAATGATCACCGCCACGGATAACAGCACATCTATTGGGGCACAGCATGGCCGGCAACCAAACGTCTCGGGTCCCGGGGACGTGGAGGACTCATCTCCCCATGCCCAGACCGAGATTGGCAGCAGCGACGATTCATTCGTCGTTTACCAGGGTGGCTTAGAAAGCCCGCTCGACTCGCCCGCAGTATGGAAATATGCAGCGAAGGACGCACTCATCCCGCATACAGTCCCTGCGGTAGAGCAGTTCAGGAAGGCAATCGCCCAGGCGGAAAAGGCCGCCGCAAAGACCCCGTAGCGGGCGTCGCCGAACAGCTATTCCTTGACCTCTGTCCCCTTCGCCATCAGCGTCCACTTCACCTTGTCCGTCGAAAACTCCTGTCGGTACTCGATCTTTCCCGCTGCCGTAAATACATTTATTACCCGGAAGTAAGTCGTCTTCCCCTCCGCGGTGTTCTCCCAGGGATAAGTCCACACATTCCCGTCTATCACTAACTTTCCCTGGCCCGCCGAGCCCCCGCCCACCGGAATCGGATAAA
The DNA here is from genome assembly GCA_963735555.1 of uncultured Acidobacteriota bacterium. Classification (GTDB taxonomy): domain Bacteria; phylum Acidobacteriota; class Terriglobia; order Terriglobales; family Acidobacteriaceae; genus Silvibacterium. Next base: position 55,970 of record CAVTLP010000021.1, on the reverse strand, counting down.
TCGTGTAAGTCTTATCCTTGTCGTCATAGATGAAAACAAGGAGCGCTTTCGACTCGCCGTTGACATACTGGTTGCAGACAAAGAACCCGCCGTTCTTCCAGCACTCGTTGCGCACCGTCGACGACTCACGCCCCGCCTTGCTGAACGCCGTATCGAAGTGCTCCATCTCCGCTTTCCAGGTCCCCGCATAGGCCTGAATCGCGTCGATGCCCCCACTCTCCGCCGCGTGCGCCAACCCCAGGCCCACCAGTCCCGCCCCCGCCAGTATCGCCACTGCCGCTCTAACTCGCTTTTTTCTTCTTGCCCGCAGCCTCCTCCGCGCCGAACTCTGCGGCTCGGAGTAGGAGAATCCCTCTGGGCTCTCCGTGCCCTCTGTGGTGAATTCCTTCGTCTGTGCCCAGTGCTTCATATCGACCTCCGGCCGCTTCGAGCCATCCTGCCCGCGTTCAGACAGCAGATTCTCACGAGTTGCTGTCGCCCTCGTTTGGCTCCACGTATTTGATGAGGAGCACCTCGTTGCCGATCTCACTGTAGATCAACTCGTCCACCGTGCCGGCTGCCATCAGAAGACCGTATCCCCCCGGGCGCATTCCTTCTTTTTCACGCAGCACAATGTGGGCCACAGGATCGTCAACCGGATTTGCGATGGCGGCATGAGCCAGCGATTCGCGACGGAAGCCGGCCCCCGGGTCACGCACGTAGAAAACCAGCGCTCTTGCCGTGCGCACCGCGGTGACCTCAACCACCTGTTCAGGATTAAACGCAGCTCCGTGTTCCATCGCATTCAGTAAAATCTCTCGAAACGCCTGCATTACATCCCGCCGAGTCTCCTCCGGCAACTGCACGCTGAGCTCGTTCGCGAACGTCAGGAGGCGCTCAGCGGTGAGGAGGCGGCAATTTACACGAACTGACACCCAGCCGGGCTTGGCCGAGAGAACCTGAACGTCGTTTCGCCATTCGTTGTCGGATGCGGCGCTAAGGGCGATGCGCGCAATCTCGCGTGGATCGAATGGAGACGTGAAGCAGGCGAACACCCGGGCACGCAGAGCGGCAATCACTTCGTCCGGAGTGCTGCTCCGAGCCAGGACGATGCACTTAACCCCGGGCCTGATCAGGCGCATCTCCTCGAGCAGCGCCAGGTCTTCGTCGACACAGCTATCGGGACTCGTAATCACCACCCCGAACGATCGCATGCGCAATCGCTGCAGAGTGTCAGCGTGCCCGGCCGAGTATTCCAGAGGGAAATCGGCGGCAGCGAGTGCCTCGCCGATCTCGCGGCTTACTTGGGAGTCATTTCCAATGATCAGGACCCGGCTCATGCTGCGCTCCGATGCGATGAACGAGTCAATTCTAGATCATCGCTTCCACACAACCCGGAAGGCGCGGCGAAGTACATCATCGCTCCATAGGCAATATCACCCCGGCGTCAGCCGTCCGAACGGGATTTGGGTTCTCCGGGGCTGTTTTTCTGATTCGTTCTTCGTTGCTTCCGCCCTCCGACCAGCACATCTCTTCCCGCCCATTCGCTCGTTCCAGGGCAACAAATCTGCGCTGTGAATCGAGCTGAGCTCGCTAGGCCCACAACCCGGGCAGCACCTGTGCGCTGCGTCACTGACGGGAACGCATCTGGCTCGGTAAATTTAGCAAGAAAAGGAGCCGTCATGACCCACTCTGATCTGGCTTCCACCCTGCGCAGCCTTTGCCCTCGTCAAGCTACCCTTCAAGCCTTCATCCTGCCAGCAACGCTGGCGATAAGTGCCTTCTTGAGTCCATCGCAGGCATGGGCGACGGCAACTGCCACCACCACGACGTTGACAGTGACGAGCGCGGGCTCGGACGTGACTTCGGTGGCTGCTGGCGCTGTGGTGACGCTGACCGCGACCGTCGTTTCCGGCTCGACTCCGGTGAACCCCGGCCAGGTGAAGTTCTGCAATGCAGCAGCAGCTCGTTGCGAAGGCTCGGGCTCTGCTTGCAACGGCGCAGTTGACTACCGCCGGGACGGCCATCTACAAGTTCCGGCCGGGGATTGGAAGCCATAGCTACCAGGCGGTGTTCATCGGCACACACAGCTATGCAAAGAGCACATCGACTACGCCGGATTTGGCTGTAACCGGACTCTATCCGACGACAACCGCGATCGCTGCATCCGGCTTGATCGGCAACTACACGCTCACCGCGACGGTGGTGGGCGCGGGACGCCCCTCTCTTTCCCCGACAGGGAATGTCTCTTTCTTCGATACGACGAACAACGATGCGTCGCTGGGCACAGCGGCTTTGGGAACAGCCACCCCTGGGCAGACCTTCACGACTTTATCGAGCGGTGGCAGTCGCGGCGCTGAAGGCGTGGGTGACTTCAATGGAGATGGCATCCTGGACATGGCAACGGTCGACTGGAGTGACGATACGGTGACGGTGTTGCTGGGTAACGGGGACGGGACGTTCACCAAAAAATCGACCATCAGCGCTGACCTCGTTCCCAACTTCTTCGCGGTGGGCGATTTTAACGGGGACGGCATCCTGGACCTGGCGACCTCCAATTGTGTCTCCCCTGCATGCGGCAGCAGCGACCCGACGGCCACGGTGACCGTGTTGTTAGGAAAAGGGGATGGAACCTTCAGCGCCAAGACCACACCCTAACCTCGGTAATAGGCCGCTCGGCGTTGTTGCGGGCGACTTCAACGGGGATGGTATTGCTGACCTGGCCATGGGCGGTGGCGACGCCGTTTAGTAACCGTGCTGCTGGGCAAGGGGGATGGGACGTTTACTAGCTGCCCTCGACAACCAGCGTCCCTATTTCCTGCCTCGTGGTCGGGTGATTTCAACGGAGATGGCATCCTGGACCTGGTCACAGGCAATGTACCACGGTTCAATGACAGTACTGCTGGGTAAGGGGGATGGTACGTTTACTGCGCTGCCCGCTGTAAGTATCGATCCTCTTGTCTTCACTATCAGAGTGGGTGATTTCAACGGAGATGGCATCCCGGACCTGGCGGTACCCAATTACTTTGGTGACGCGGTGAACATATGGTTGGGCAAGGGGGATGGGACGTTCACACTTGCGTCTACATCGAGTACTGGTGCCTTGCCCATCGAGGTTGAAGTGGATGACTTCAACGGGGATGGTATCGCGGACCTGGTGGTGGGCAACTTTGGCGACAATACGTTGACGGTGCTGCTGGGCAAGGGGGACGGGACCTTTACTCTCCACTCGTCGCCAGCTATCGGAATCTATCCCGGTTCCGTGCGCGTGGGTGACTTCAACGGGGATGGCGAGGATGACATTCTTGTTACTGGAGAACTTGTACTGCTCAACCAGATCACCGAGACGGTGACGGCCACGTTGAGCAATGTTTCTGTCCCGGACAAGCAGACCCATCTAATCAAGGCCAGTTACCCCGGTGACGATAACTTCACTGGCAGCGCATCTGGCACGGTGGCCCTGAACACTCCGCGGATCGCAACTACACTGAATCTCAGCTCCAGTCTCAACCCCTCATCTTTGGGCAGCCAGATCACGCTGACGGCAACCCTCACTCCTTACTCCATGGGAAGCTTCACCACCAATGGTGAGAACGTGACGTTCTACAACGGAGGGACAAGCATCGGCACCGGCACTCTGTCTTCCGGCGTGGCCACACTCAACACCACCTCACTGCCTGTCGGAACCGATACGCTGACGGCCAGGTTTTCCGGCGATACAAACTTCAGTGGCAGCATATCCGGCGCCGTGGTCCAGACTGTATCGCAGGTCGCAACTTCGCTGCAGCTCAGTTCCAGCGCGAACCCCTCGATGGCGGGCAACCAAATAGCGCTAACGGCAACTCTCAGTCCATACTTATACGGAACGTTTACCACCAACGGTGAGACTGTGACCTTCTACAACGGTGGGACAAGCATTGGCACCGGCGTTCTCTCCTCTGGTGTGGCGACCCTCAACTCTTCGTCACTGCCGGTTGGAACCGATACGCTAACGGCCAACTTTCCAGGCAATGCCAATTTCGCCGCTGCCACCAGCAACTCTATTGCGCAGGTAGTGGAGGGTCCGAAGGCGGCGACACCGGTTTTCAGCCCGGGAGCCGGATTCTATGCCAGCACGCAACAGGTGACCATCACGGATACGACACCCGAGGCGACCATCTACTACACGAGCAACGGAATGCCCCCGACCACCTCGTCGGCCGTGTACACGAGTGGTCACCCCATCACGGTCACCAACTCCGAGACCCTGAAGGCGATTGCTGTAGCGACGAACTACGCGCCATCCGCAGTGGCCACGGCAACCTATAGCTTCGCGGCAGCGGAGCCAGTATTCAGCGTCGCCTCTGGAACCTATACCAGCCCGCAGACTGTGTCGATCACCGATACTACACCCGGAGCGACCATCTACTACACGACTGACGGAACAGTGCCGAGCAGATCTTCGCCGATCTACACGAGCACGAACCCCATCTCCGTAAGCGCAACCACGGTGATCAAGGCGCTGGCCGTTGCCCCGAGTTATTTGACCAGCCCGGAAGGCGCAGCGAAATACATCATCATCCCGCCCTACGCGGCAACACCGGTCTTCAGCCGGGCGTCGGGCTACTTTACCACCCCGCAAACCGTGTCCATCTCGGATACCACGCCCGGGGCAATCATCTACTACACCACCAACGGAATGCCGCCGACCACCTCGTCAACCATGTACACCGGGAGGCCTCATCACGGTCAGCACCACGACCGACCCTGAGGGCCATCGCGGTCGCCCCCAACTTCTCGCAGTCCGCGGTGGCCAGGGTCGGTCTTCACCATCATGCCCCAGGCCGCCCAGCCCATACTCACTCCGGGAATGGGACTTACACTGGCACCGTGATGGTGAAGATCACCGACGCGACGCCCGGAGCCACGATCTACTACACCACCGACGGCACCAATCCCAGCAAATCCTCGAAGCCCTACGCGGGTCTCATCCCCGTAAGCGCGACGACGATTATCAAAGCACTCGCCTTTGCTCCGGGCTATTTCACCAGCCCCCAGGGCGCAGCGAAGTACACGATCGCGCCCTAAGCAAAATCGGGCCCTCGACAGGTGAGCGTTCAGGCTCGAAAGAGGGTGCCCCTCGATAAGTGGGAAGGCGTTGTCAAGACAGAAATATCCTGAGCGGTGCGAGAGCGCCGCGTGTTTTGCCAGAGAAGGTTTGAGGACCAGAGCTCTGGGAACGTCACGCTGCATCACCCATTAGGTGGGAAGTTTTTCGCCCCACCAACCATCGATACGGCCATCAGCTACAGGCCATGATGCTTCCATGCGCATCCGGCCTAGTGCCGGATGCGAGAGCGCTCAATCAACCCTTCGGCCTGTTTGCTTCCAGCCAGGGGCACCCGCGAGCTGCTCTCGATATGGGCGATCTCCGGATAGGCAACGTTTTGCCGCATCATCCAGTAGAGTCGCACTGCTAATTTCCTGGCCGCCGCCACCTTGGCCACGCCTTTCGGCTTGGAGTGGCAGCGGGCCGCATACTGCCTGCGAAACCCGGCATCATAGCGCACCGCCGACTGCGCCGCCTCGACCAGCAGTTGGCGCACAAAGCGGTTGCCCTGCTTGCTGATGGCGCCCAGCCGCTGCCGCCCGCCCGAGCTGTGCTCGCGCGGAATCAGCCCCAGGTAGCTGGCCACCTTCCCGCTGTGTTCGAAGCGGCTCACCTCGCCGATGGTCAGCACAAAAGCCAATGCGGTAATCGGACCCACGCCCGGCTGCGTCATCAGCAGCCGCGCCTGTGCATGTTCCTGGGCCGCATGCTCCACCGCCGCGTCCAGCTCGCCGATCTGCGCGTCCAGGCCTGTTAAGCAGCGCCAGCAAATCTTCGCGCCGCCGCCCTGCCCAACCTGGCAAGGAGAGTTTTTCCAGATCAGCCCTCCCCCGAACGCTCCACAAGCTGCGCTGCTTCTGTAAGCCGCGATTCATGGCCAGGTGCTGCAGTCCGTTCTTGACCCGGGCGCGAATCTCCACCAGCTTGTGACGATGAATCAGCAGCTGACGCAGATCCCGCTGCTCGGCCGTCGGCATCCACAGTCGCGGGAAGCGGTTCTCCATCAGCAGCTTCAGAATGTGGCCCGCATCGCGCCGGTCGGTCTTCTGCCGGCGCACATAGCTGGCCCGAATCTGCGCCGCATCCCCGATCCACACCTGATGGCCCAGCCGCTCCAGCAGTTCGATGAACCACTGGCTGTTGCCGCAGGCTTCCACGCCTACCAGCGCCGGCGAATCCAGAGCGCGATAAAACCGCTCTGCCTCGCCCTCGCCGTTGATCAGCTTGTGCTCGCTGATCTCCCCGGTCTCCGTTTCGAAAACCGCTATTTGCTGCCACCGCGGATGAAAATCACACCCTACAATCTTCATGAAGGCTTCTCCTGATCCAGCAGCTCTGGTCCTCAACCAAAAGCTAACCGATTCGCTGAAGCCTTCCTACTTATCCCATCAATCCTGAGCGAAGCGAAGGGTGGGAGGCAAGAACTACGGAACGGCCAGCGTTGATTAGTTGGCGTACAATTTCCCCGATTTCGCTAGAATAGAAATAGAGAACAAAGGGCCCGGTTGCCAGCGTAGCCTGGCCTTTCGTCTTCGCCACGCAGCTCCTGTTCAATCAATTTAGAATCAAACGGTTACGGGCAATCTCCAATATTATCAAACGCTTACGGCAGGCCAGAAATACTGCCCTGAAATCAGTGCAATTTTGTCGGATAACTCGTTTAGAATCATGTTTGCCTCAATAAGTTGTTCATTTATGGGTAGATAGCGCCGACGTATCCCTTAAGTCGATTCGTATCAAACGATTACGAAATCGGGACGAAAACAGGGGGAGGGGGGTGGGGTACCCTGCCAGCTTCTTTGAAGCACCAGCAAAATCGCCGCGACGCCTGTCAGCGAAAAGGCGCATACTAACGTCTAACGAAGCAGAGATCGGTCCTGTTTCGGGAGACGTCCCAATGCGAATCCACAATTTTGTTCCTCGCTTGCCAGCGACGCTTGCGCTGGGAGCTGCTCTTGCGCTCGCTCCGTTCCCGCTCCTCGCCCAGTCGAACACTCCCCAAACAGCGCCGCCCGACGCGCAGGCGCCCGCATCGACCCAGCCCGCAGCTGCCGGACAGCCTGCAGGCTCCGTCCCGCTTCCGCCTCCCGACGCAAGGCCGAACGGGACGCCGGCCAATCCCGATCAGGCCAACACCGCGCCTTCCACTGCTCCGTCCTCGACCTCACCGCAATCGCCCACTGTGAATCCTGACGGCACCATCGCCGGAGTGAAGAAGGGAAGCATCAACGACGTGAGCGCCGTCGGCACCCGCGACATCGGCGGACGCGGCGTGGGCAACTGGTACTCGACCGAATCCGAAATCAAGATGGGCAAGTCCTACGCTGCCGAGATCGAGAAGAGCACGAAGTTCATCACCGACCCGGTCAGTGACCGAGTACGTAAACCGCGTCGGCCAGAACATCGTCAAGAACTCCGACTGCAAGGTGCCGTTCACCATCAAGGTCATCGACTCCGACGAGATCAACGCCATGGCGCTGCCCGGCGGATTCTTCTACGTCAACTCCGGCCTGGTCCTCGCCGCCGACGAAGAGGCCGAACTGGCCGGCGTGATGGCGCACGAGACTGCCCACGTCTGCGCCCACCACGCCGCGCGTGAGATGACCCGCGCGAACTACGCGCAGCTGGGCACCATTCCCCTGATCTTCATCGGGGGCTGGGCCGGTTACGGCATCTACGAAGCTGCCAACATGGCCATTCCGCTGACCTTCCTCGCAGTTCTCGCGCGAGTTCGAGGCGCAGGCCGACTATCTGGGCGTCGAATATATGTATCGCGCCGGCTACGATCCGCAGGCCTTCGTTACCTTCTTTGAGAAGATTCAGGACCTCGAGAAGCACAAGCCGGGCGCGGTGGCGCGGGCCTTCTCCGATCACCCTCAGACTCCGGACCGCATCGCGCACTCGCAGGAAGAGATCGCCAGGATTCTGCCGCCACGTGACGAGTACCTCGTGACCACCTCGGAGTTCGACGACGTAAAGGCGCGGCTGGCGCGCATCGAGAACAAGCGCAAGCTGACCGACGACAAGAGTGGCCAGAAGCCGACGCTGCGCCGTGTGAGCACTGCCTCGGATCCGAATAACCCGAGCAGCAGCACCGACGACCGGCCGACGCTGCACCGCCGCGACGACTCCGGCACCAGCACCACCGGGGGCGGTAGCACCACCCCGTCTGGTGGCGGCAGCACTACCCCGTCCGGCGGCACTTCTCCGACGAGCAATTAAAGGTAGTTCTGGCAATCAGAATTTGGTTAATAAATCCGAAGGATTGTCTTTAGACGGTGAGCTCGATCAACACTTCTTGCACTTGGCCAGGATGGCCTTCTGCAGCCGGTCGCGCAGCTCGTTCGGCAATTCGTAGATCTCATGCTTGCGATAGATCTCGATCGTCTTGCGGGTGGTACTCAGGGTGATCACGCAATGCTCACAACCGCGCAAATGATCTTCGAGGTCTAGCCCGCATCCGGACGCTCACTTTGTCATCGATGCAGATCGTCCAATTGCGCCAAAAACTCTGAGCAGGTCACTTCACACCATCCTTATTTCGATTGCGGAAGTAACGGCTGAGCCGCTCCCGCAACTGCAGCCGCGCCCGCAGCAGGCGCGACTTCACCGCTGGAATACTTAAACCCAAAGTCTCGGCCGTTTCCTCGGTCGAGAGACCTTCTACATCACGCAGGACGAAAACCACGCGGAAGCCCGGAGGCAAACCCTGGATCGTCTTACGCAAAATATCGGCCATCTCCGACTGGCCGTACTGCTGCTTCCGGGTCCGGACCCCAATCCGCCAGATCGCGCGGCATCGAGCCTTCTTCGGTCTCGACATCTTCGTCGATCGATACCATGCGGCCGGTGCGCCGTTTGCGCAGCCGCATCAGCGATTCGTTCACCGCAATCCGAACCAGCCAGGTATAAAACTTCGAATTGCCCTGGAACTGGTCCAGCTTCTCGTAGGCCTTGAGGAAGGCGTCCTGTACCACATCCTCCGCATCTTCGCGGTTCTGGGTGATGTGCTGGGCGATCCGGAAAACCTGGCGGTCATACTGCCGCACCAGCTTTTCGTATGCCTCCACATCGCCCGCCGCGCGCGCGATTGACGAGCAGAACGTCGGGATGAACCTCTTCAGTGCCTTGTGTTTGGATCGTTGACATGGCAGATAGTTTCAGAAAAAGGGCCGTTCAATGAGATACAACCGGTCCGTTCCTGCTCCACATTCATCCTAAATGGCTGCGGAGCGAAGAGCAAAGCGGCCGTTCCCGCTCCTGTTGAGGGCGAAACGCGGCCATTCTCAGCGAAGATCGAGGTGGATCGCTACCGTTTCTGATCCAGGAAGTATCCAATGGGGAAACTCTCCCGATTCTTCATGAATTCTAGACACGCATGGAGCGCTTTCGGCTTACAGTAAAAGTGGGGGCTAGGTGAACGTGACGCGCGTGGAATCAACGAGCGATAATTCGGACGGGATGGTATGTCTCTGTCCTTGCGGCAGTGATATTTTGCGCGGGCTTGTGCGCGTTCGGGCGCAGACTGCGACCCCGTCGAAGTCCAGCACTACGTCCGCCTCGGCGCACAAGAAATCGAGCAGCGCGAAGAAGACGACCCGGCAAGCCATTCCGCGGAATCTCATTCAACGGCGCACGTAGCCTCTGCCAGCGCGCACTCTGCGACCCACGCATCGAAGACGACAGCACAAGCAGGCACGTAAGCCGCTCACCAGCCAAGCAACTGGCCCAAAGCCAGAAGCTGCATCAGGCCTTCGTAGCCTCCTCACAGCTTCGACCCATGGCGCAGCAGTTGGCCTCCACTCGATCGCCGGCGGCTTACGCCGGGGTGTCGGCCTACGCGCACGCGCACACCGGCGAGGCTGCAGCGGCGGCATATCTTGCGCTTGGGCACGCCTATCTACTGGACCATAAATATCCGGAAGCGGTGAGCGCCTTTCACTCGGCAAACCGGCGGGCAAGTCGCTCGACGACTACGCCGACTATCTGACCGCGCAGGTCTATCTGCAGGACAACAAGCTGGCCGATGCCGAGCCGATCCTCAACACCTTCATCCAGAAGCATCCCGACTCGCATCTTCGTTCGCAGCGTGCCGGTGCTTGAGGCCAACCTGTTCCTGCAGGAGGGCGATCCTCAGGCGGCGCTGCGCGTTCTCGACGCGCATCGCAGCCGAGACAATCGCCGACAAGGCAGATTTTCAGCTCGCATTGGCAAAAGCCAATCTGATGGCCGGCCGCGGACCCGAAGCGCAGCAACAGTTCCGGCGCGTGTACCTCGAATTTCCCGCTCAGCCAGGAGGCGGCTCAGGCGCGGCTACAGCTAGTCTCTTCCGGGGAGCTTGCGTCGCTTCCTGCCGGAGAGCGGCGCCATCACGCCGATGCTCTTTATGCCGCTGGACGATACAGCGAGGCGGAGGAAGAGTATCGCTCGCTCGCCGGCGATTCCGCTCTCAGCGCGAGCGCGCGTAATGGATTGCTCGTAGCCGCCGCTGCCTGCGACTGGAAGCTGAAGCGGCTGAGCAAGCAGGAACTGGACCGTCTGCCCGACACCGACGACGAAGCCGGCGCGCGGCAGACAGTATCTCCTGATGGAACTGGCGCGCAACAAGGATGACGGCGACACGCAGCGGACCATCGTCGAGCAGATGACGACACGCTTTCCCGAGAGCCCCTGGCTTGCCGAGGCGCTCTACTCGAGCGGCAACATGTATCTGCTGCGCAAGGACTATCCGAACGCGATCAAATACTACGGTGAGCTGACGACACGCTTTCCCAAATCGTGCGAGTCGCCCCACAATGGACCCTGTTCGAACTATTCGCCCAGTAGCCACTGGCGCGCTGCGTGGCTGAATTATCGGCTGGGCCAATACGCCGAAGCCGCGCGGCTCTTCGACGAGCAGATCGCCGACTACCCTGGAGGGAAGGAAATACCGTCGGCACTCTATTGGCGTGGGCGCCTGTACGAAACCGAAGATCACCAGCCAACCATGGCCGCCGGCTACTACGCACCGTGGCTCGCGTTTACCGCCACTATTACTATGCCGCGCTTGCACAGGAGCGGCTGGCACAGCTCGGTCAGGTTCACGCCGGCAAGCTTTTCCATGCTTGAGGCGATGCACCCCGAGCCCATTCCGGAGCTGAGCGACGACGTGCCGGAAGACGATCCGCACGTGGTGAAGGCGAAGCTGTTAGCCAACGCCGGGTTGAACGAGTACATCGCGCCGGAGATTCAGGCGGCCGACGGCAGCGACGAGTGGGGCGCCTTCGCTGAGGCGGAAATCTATGCCTCCTACGGTGAAACGTGGCACGCGCATGCGGCTGCTGAAGCATGCCTTGCCGTTCTACACGTCAGCGCCCATCGAATCGATTCCGATGGGCTACTGGCGCATTCTCTTTCCTCAGGCCGTACTGGCCCGACATCAAGGAAAGCGCCGCCAGCAACAGGCTCGATCCGTACATGGTGGCTGCTCTCATCCGCCAGGAATCGGAATTCAATCCCGGCGCAGTTTCCAATAAGAGCGCCTATGGCCTGATGCAGTTGTTGCCCAGCGTCGGAAAGAGCATGGCCAAACAAGAGGGAATTCATCACTTCGAGACCAACCAGCTTGCTCGATCCATCCACCAACATCCGTCTCGGCACGCTCTACCTGAAGCAGACGCTGGATAAGTTCGGCGGCCGCCCGGAATACGCCTTTGCGGCTTACAACGCGGGCGACAGCCGTGTCGATCGACTGGCAGTCCATCGGCCACTACCGCGACATGGATGAGTTCGTCGAGTCGATTCCATTCACCGAGACGCGCGAATACGTTCAGGCTATCGTTCGCAATCAGCAGATCTATCGCGAACTGGATAAAGTGGGCTCGCAGCGCGCTTCCAGCAATCCGCACTGACGCGACACTCCTCCGTCGAGAGCGAAACCCGTCGAGAGCGAAACCCGCCGATGAGCGAAAATAGAGGCATGGAGTTCATCGACCTCAAGACGCAGTATCGCCGACTGAAGCCGGCGATCGACGCGCGCATCCAGACCGTCCTGGACCACGGCCAGTACATTCTGGGGCCCGAAGTTCGCGAGCTCGAACTGCGCCTCGCCGCACGCACCGGCGCGAAGCACTGCATCAGTTGTGCGAGCGGAACCGACGCCCTGCTTCTGGCCATGATGGCCCTCGGAATCGGCCCCGGCGATGAGGTCATCACCTCGCCGTTCACCTTTTTCGCCACCGGCGAAATGATCGCGCTGCTTGGTGCAGTTCCGGTCTTCGCGGACATCGATCCGGTCACCTACAACATCGATCCCGCCGAAAATCGAAGCCGCGATCTACGCCGCGCACGCGCGCCATCATGCCGGTGAGCCTCTACGGTCAGCCCGCCGAGATGGACGCAATCAACGTCATTGCTGCGCGCCACCATATGCCGGTGATTGAAGACGCGGCCCAGAGTTTCGGCTCCCTCTACATCGGCCGTCACTCCGGAAACCTGAGCACCATCGGCTGCACCAGCTTTCTTCCCCTCGAAGCCACTCGGCTGCTACGGCGACGGTGGCGCGTGCTTCACCAGCGACGACGACCTGGCCACCGCCATCTTCGAGCTGCGCAATCACGGACAGGACCGCCGCTACCACCACACCCGCATCGGCATCAACGGCCGCATGGACACCATTCAGGCCGCCGTCTTGCTGGCCAAACTCGATGTCTTCGACGAAGAATTGCTCGCGCGCAATGAGGCTGCCGACCGTTATACGCGCTGCTCAAGGACGTAGTTCAGACCCCGAGCCTTGCCCCGGGCTGCAGCAGCGCCTGGGCGCAATACACGATCGAGGTAGACGAGCGAGAAGCCGTCGAATCAGTCATGCGCGAGGCGGGATTCCAACCGCCGTACACTACCCCGTCGCCCTCCATTTGCAGCCGGTCTTCTCGTCGCTTCGCAAACCGTTTGGACTCGGTCCGGGCGGCTTCCCGCACGCTGAGCACGCCGCCGGCCGTGTGCTGAGCCTCCCCATGCATCCCTATCTGACGCCCGGTGATATCGAGCGCGTGACCGAGGCCGTCAAAGCCGCACTTACACCAAACAACTGCAGGACCCGAATCCGAAGAGTCATTGTCATTCTCGGTCTATTTGAACGATAGGGATTGACAGGCAGCCTCGCTCCGGCAAAAATGACGTCAAACATTTCGGTACGAAATGTTTGGAACTGCGGAATCCGCCATAGAATGCTGAAAGACTGCTTCAGCACGCGCGATGTCCTGGAGTCTAACCGGTGTCACTGCCCGGCAACTCCAGTGGTGGGACGAGCGGCGAATCGTGGTTCCAGCGCGGGATGGCCGAAACCGCGTGTACTCCGAGGCAGACCTTCTCGACATCCTCGTCATCGAACAGCTCAGGCAAAGGAGCATTTCCCTCGCGCGCGTGCGGCGGGTGCTTCGCCTATTGCGTGCGGAGCTGCATGTGCGCCTGGCCGATCTTGTCTCTGCGAATCACGAACACCATCTTTTGCTCGCCGGGAAACGGAGTATTTCTCGAAACCGATTCGAGGCAGGTCATCGAGCTATTGCGAAACACAATGCAGCCGATGCTCTCTAATAAGTCTCGCGGACGCGATAAAGCCGCTGCGCGTCGAGCTGAAACAATTTATGGCAGAAGTCTGCGGCGAAGAAACCGCGGTGCGGTCAGACCAGCGAGCGATGGGAAAAAAACGGGAGGCAGCGAAACAACGCGTGACGGCATAGCGAGAATACAAACTCGGGGCCAGGCGATCTGGACTCCCCAGTTCCACATCGCAAGACAAACAGCGAGACGCGCAAGACCGAGTTCGTGCTTCGGGTGAATAGGGAGGTTTTACATGTCATCGGAGCTGCAATTGCTCGAACAATGGATACCAGAGCAGATGGAACCGGGAACACTCTTTGTGCTTGAGAATGCAGGATCCCTCGGAGATGCCCAGAATCCCTACTGGGCAGTTCTTGCCTGTCCAAGCTGCGGCGCGTTGGGACTGATTACGCGAGCTCAATTCGCCGGCGTCGAATCGATGATCTGCGGAGCCGACAATTGCTCCGCCGAATACTACCTTCGCGAAGACGAGATCGAGTACCGCAAGCCGCACTAGATTCGGAAATCGAAACGAGAGCCGTGCCTGCCAAAGCGGGCACGGCTTTTCTGTTTCTAGCCTTTCTTTTTCGCCGGATATTTCAGATACGATAACCTCAGCGCCCGGATGGCGAAATCGGCAGACGCAGCGGACTTAAAATCCGCAGACCCGCAAGGGTTGTGGGGGTTCAAGTCCCCCTCCGGGCACCATCCTAACCAGGGTAGTTTCATGTACTTTACTGGATTATTGGAACATCCGCCCAGCGTCACCCGAGTGCCGATGATCTACGCTACGTCCCAGGTCAACTCCGGCTCTCCGTGCGTTTCAATCAGACTGTGCTCAGACGAGGCCTTCTGTTGCGCGTCTTTAGGCAATAGCCGGACCAGCTCGGGAAGGAATGGCTGGACGATACCTGAGTAATCTGCAGCTCTGGCGACAAATACGTCAAAGCGAATTTTGAAGTCGTGCGGCCGCGCACAGGCTTCCTGCATCCCGTTCAACTTTTCGAGCAGGTCTGCGAGCATGGCACTTCCGGAAACCTCGCGCGCAATTCTTTCACGCAAGGGTGCGAAGACGGCTGTGCAGGTCGTAGTAGTAACAGGTCGATCCTGGGTAGTAAGGTGCATATAATTCGCCCTCGTTTCTGAGTTATCTGTGTGGGCTTACTTAGCCTGGGCTTGCTTAGTTGATTGTCCGCAGCGGCAAAACGGTTCTGTATATTTCGACGGTGGCGGGAGGACTCCAAATCGTCACCCCAAGTGCACCAGAAATAGAGTGGATTCAATCAGATCCGTGCAATCGTCTTCGCTCTTACTATTATCGTTCGGCCGCCGCAGGTCATGCCTTATTTTACCGTGAAAAGAACGCTGTGGAGAATAAAAAGCGAATAAATGGAGCAGGCGATTCTATTTCCGGATCAGATCTCTTGCCTTGGCCCCGGCGGGCGCGATGACTTTCTCACCCGGACTCTAGCCGTGTTGACACCGAAGTCGGGAACCGACGGAATGCGGGCATGCGACTCGCCGCCATTTTTCTTGCAGCATCCGCCATGTTGACACTCCTCGCCCAAGCCCAGGGACCTGTCTTCGTAGTTACACCAGTACAAAGCTCCATCAAGTTCGATGTGAAGGCCTCGGTCCCCATCGATGGCACGTTCGACAAATGGACTGCTTCTCTCACGTTTCCCTCCCGGGATGTCACGAAGGGCACGCTCGACATCAAGATTCAGGCAGTCAGCGTGAATACCGGAAGCGGCATGAAAGATGGCAAGCTGAGGAGCAAGGATTTCTTCAACGCTGACCAGGATCCCTACATTACGTTCAAATCAACCAAAACTGTGCAGACGGGTCCGACTACATTTGACGTGACAGGCAACTTCACAATTCGCGGTGTCTCCAAGCCAGAGACCCTGCACGTGGTGATTACCGGCAAGGGGCACCGGTTCAGGCACGATCAAGGGGACGATGGCCTTTGACCGTAAGGAGTACGGGATGAACAGCGGTATACCGTTCATCAAAATCGCCGATCGCGTCGAAGTGGATGTTGACCTCAAGGCGAAGCAGGTCGGTGGCCCTAAGCTGGTCTACAAACAATAGCCAGGCCGGCATTAACTGCTTTCCAACCGATTCTCCCTCTGCTCCTCTATGTCCGCCTCGCGTGCCAGTCGCAGCGTGTGGCGCGTGGCGGACATCTGCGCTCCGGCGAGCAGCACCAGACCGGTAAGAAACGCCCAGATCATGAGGCTTACCGAAACGGAGAAGGGTCCGTAGGCGGATTCGAGATCGAGCCAGGGCAGAACAAAGATGTAGATCCGCTTGGCCAGCTCCCAGAGCAGGCCGGTGACCACCGCAGTCGGAAGCACGGCGGCGACGGGCAACTTGCGGTTCGGCAGGATCCAGTAGATAAGGAAGAAGATGCCGATGCTGAAGATGGCGGCGGAGAGCTGCAGGATGGCATGGGCCAGGAAGCCGAAGACGAAGTTTTCCGTCTTGCCAAAGAAGAGGAGGGTGAGCAGGTGGTTCTGCCCGGCTGTGAAGGCGATGGAGAACAGAGCCAGCAGGCCGACGGAGAACGCCAGGCCGAGTGAGACTACGGCGTTCATCAGGTAACTGCGGTTTTTGGTGACTCCCCACACGCGGTTCAGAGCGACTTCAAGGGGCAGGAAGACTCCGCTGGTGGAGATGAGCAGGGTGACGACTGAGATGACCTGGACCTTGCCGCGCGCGTGGGCCAGCAGACCCATGTTCTTGACGACGAAGTCCTGGTGCGCGGGCAGAAAGTAGCGCAGCATGTCCCCGAGGACGTTCTCCATCGCCGGAGAGTGAAAGACATACCGCTCGATGGTCCAGGTCATCACGATGAAGGGAAAGAGAGACAGGATGGCGTTAGCGGCCACGCTGAAGGCGTAGGTGTGTACCTCGCTCTGCGCCAGGTAGCGAACCAGGGAGACGACCTGCGGCCACCATCCTGCGTTCGCCGGCAGCCGCGCTGGCGGGTCGGGAATCGTGTCAGGCGTAGCGCTGGGCTTGATGGTGATCATGCGGGGGAGTGCCTGATTTCGATGCTAGCAGGGCAGCGGCTGAAAAGTGGGTAGCAGGGTCCGGGTTGCGGAAATGCGCGCAGACCCGGCGACTGGAACCAGGACCACCCTGTTTTGATCGTGCCCTTCGCTAACCGTGTCTTTGGCTGTCCGGACGTTACCTACCCGTTTCTCCAGCAGCAGTTTCAGCTAAACTCATCTGACAGATGGGACATCTTCGCAATTTTGAGATCGGAGTATTCCGGCGTCTGCGCCGTGACCCGCCCCGGGGAAAGATCCATCGTCTCGCATTCTGGCTCCTGATCGCTTATGTGATCCTCGCTCTGGGACGCCTGCTCCCCGGTGAGGCGAGCAAGGCCTTTGCGGTCTTCAGCGGCATCACCTTCTTTTTCCTGATCCTGGTTTGTATCCCTCTGCTGTGGCGCTGGGTCTTCGGACGCCTTCTGTGGAAGGTTCGCAACCGGTTGATCGTCACCTATCTGCTGATGGGGCTTACGCCGGTCGTGCTGTTTGTCTCGCTGGCGCTCATTCTGCTCTATATCTTCTCCGGCCAGTTTGCCATCTTCGCTGCGAGCGCCGAGATCCAGGCCGAACTGGCTCACATCGCGTCTACCAACCGCGCCTTCGATCTGCATGTGGCACACGCGGTGGCTCTGGACCCGAAGACCCGCAACGTGGCTCTGCCCGAGGCGGGCGACACGTCGCCGGACCATGAGCATGTCGCCATGCAGGTCGCCGCCTTCGCGGACGGTAAGCCTCTGGCATTAACGCCGGATGCGCTCACTTCCGTGAGCATCACCCGCCCGCCATCCTGGGCGGCGCAGCACTTCAGCGGCGTGGTAGTCGACAACGGCGAGCTCTATCTCCGCGCCGTCGATTCGCACACGCGCGATGGGCGCACCGTTACGACGATCACCAGCCTGCCTCTCGGGCAGGAGAATGTCGGCCAGATCGCGCGCGGGCTTGGTACGGTGACCATTATTCCCGATGTGGATATCGAAGAAGACACCGATGCCCCGAAGAAGGAAAGCGGCGCCCGTACCCAGGTGATCTTCGGCACCAGCAACAGCGGAGTAAAGGTCAACGGGCGGAATGTAACTGACGAAGAGGCACGGCGGCACTCTGTGCGCGGCGGCAGCCTGCCTGACGCCCAGCATTTCTACGACGTCACTATCACCTTCTACGCGCCGCTCGACACGGTGGACTGGGTGACCGGCAAACCGCACACCACCTTCACGCACGTGACCTCGCGGCCATCGCTCCTCTACCAGCGGCTGTTCATCACCTCGCTCGAGATCGCTGCGATCGTGCAGGACCTGTTGATCGGCATCGCCATCTTCTTCGGCGTGCTGGAACTGATGGCCTTCATCATGGCGGTGCGGCTCAACCGAACGATCACGCAGTCGATCAGCGATCTTTACGAGGCGACGACGGCCATCGACAAGGGCAATCTCGACGCACCGCATCCAGGTGACGCGCCACGATCAGCTGGCCGCGCTCAGCCGCTCGTTCAACAGCATGGCCGCTTCGCTTGAGCGTCTGCTCGAAGAGCAGCGCGAAAAAGAGCGCCTGCAGAGCGAACTCGAAATCGCTCAGGAAGTGCAGGCGAACCTCTTTCCGCACGGCCACGTTTCGTTGCCCATGCTGGAGCTGCACGGCGCCTGCTATCCGGCGCGCACCGTCAGCGGCGACTACTACGACTTCCTGACTCTTCGGCGACCCCGGCCTCGGGCTGGCGCTGGGAGACATCAGCGGCAAGGGCATCTCCGCGGCGTTGCTGATGGCCACGCTGCATTCGGCGGTGCGCGCCTATCGCTTCGCCGGCTGAAGAGCTGATGTCAGTGGGCAATGACGCGCTTGCGCCGTCGCTTGCCGAAGCATCGGCGAGGCGGCAAAAGGCCAGTGCGGCGGAGATCTTCGAGGAGCCGGGCAAGATTCTCGCGCTGCTCAACCGCCACCTCTACCGCAGCACGCAGCCGGAGAAATACGCCACGCTCTTTCTGGCGCACTACGAGGGCGCACAGCAGTCAGCTCATCTACTCGACCGGCGGACAGCTGCCGCCGCTGATGCTGCGCGCCGACGACAGCATCACGCGGCTGGACTGCGGCGGCACGGTCGTGGGCCTGCATGGACAACATGAGCTACGAGCAGGGAACCGAGCAGCTGATGCCCGCGGCGACATCCTCATCGCCTACAGCGACGGCGTCACCGAGCCGGAAAATGAGTTCGGCGAATTCGGCGAGGAGCGCCTGGTCGAAGTGGTGCGGCGGCACCGGCATCTGCCGCTCGACGCCATCTCCGAACAGGTGATGCAGTCGCTGCGCACCTGGATCGGCGGCCAGGAGCAGCCCGACGACATCACGCTGGTGCTCGCGCGGCAACGCTAAGGTCGATCAGGTCAGGTGCAACAACATGCAGGTGATGTCATCGTGCTGCGGAGCATTTCCGACGAAGCGGTCCAGGTCAATCATGACGGTGTTCAGGAGCATGGCCGGGGTGAGCATCGCGCCGGAGTGCACCATCGCCAGGAAACGCTGTTCTCCGTATTCCTGGTGAAAGTTGTTTTCGGCCTCGACGACCCCATCGGTGAAGGTTACCAGCCAATCGCCGCTTTGAAGTGTCACTTCGCCCGACTGGTAGAGAACATCTTCCATGATGCCGAGCGGCAGTCCGCCAATTCCCAGCCGCTCGATGACGCCCGATTGACGGCGCAGTATGGGATCGTTGTGTCCGGCATTCACGTAGGTCAATCGACGCGATGTAGGGTCGAATTCGGCGATAAATGCAGTGGTAAAGCGGCGGCCATTCTGGCTGTTGGTGCAGGCGTAGCGGTTCATCCGGCTGACTAATTCCGTGAGCGAACCGGGCGTGCTGCTGAGAGTCTTCAGGCTCGCCTGAAAAGTTGCCATGAGCATCGCCGCGGGGATGCTTTTGCCGGCGACGTCGGCAATGGCAATCAGAAAAGTGTTGCTCTGCTGCGCCCTCGCTGGGACGGGCGAAAACGTCATAGTAATCTCCTGCCACGGTGTTGGCCGGACGCGTGGTGAATGCGATGTCGAGCCCGGGCACTTGCGGAGGACTCGCCGGGAGCAGCCAGGTCTGGATCTCCTTCGCAATCTGAAGGTCGCGTTTCATCACAACGCGATCGCCCACTTCCAGGATGAGCAGGACAAATAGCAGGAGCCCGCCATAGAAGTGGAAATCGAGAGCGAATACTTTTACCGTTCCCGATTCCGTAGTCCAGGTCCACTCGCCGCCTGGAACGAATACCAGCACCAATGCGATAAGCAGCAACACCCGGCGCGCGGGCGTGAGTTTTTCCAGAATTGCCCAGAAGAACTGGCTGGCCACGCTGAAAAAGTGCCGCCAATGGTCCACACCTGCAACCCGCGTGGAATCGACCTCTTTGGAATACAGGCGGTAGCCGGTCTGGGCATCTGTCCGAAACTGCGACCATAGCTCGCTGAGTTGCATGCCCTCGGTCACGCGCTGCCAGAACCGATTCGCGCGCTCCGCAAGATCATGCCTGCCCATGTCTCATACCCCGCATCTTCCTTCGAGCCATTCTAATGTTCGCCCGGGGTAATCGCACGATGCATCTCCGGCCACGCGCGAGCGCTCAGTTCACCGCATGCACGCGGACGGTTGACTTGCCGGACTTCCTCCGGTTACCGTCATGCCATGCCTGCCGTCGCACTTCGCTGTTGTTGTCGCTCCCGCGTTTCCATCGCCGGGTGAGCGACCTTTCCGCCGCGAAAGACTGCATTCCACCTCTCATCCAGCGATCACCACACCTGCATTCTTCGCGAAGACTGTCTTTGCCGAAGCGCCCGCGAGAAACGTGGTCAAACGCTACACAGCCGAGCAATGCAAATATAAGGAGCCCACAATGAGTACCGTTCTGAAGGAAGTATTAGCCGCCAATCAACAATACAGCGCGTCGTTCGGAGACAAAGCCAGTCTCGCCCTGCCGCCCGCGCGGCGCTTCGCCGTTCTCACCTGCATGGATGCCCGGCTCGATCCGGCAAAATTCGCGGGTCTGTCCGAGGGAGATGCGCACGTGATTCGCAATGCCGGAGGCCGGGCCAGCGATGACGCGATCCGTTCGCTTGTCATCAGCTACAAGCTCCTGGGCACGCGCGAGTTCTTCGTCATTCATCACACCGACTGCGGCATGGAGTTCTTCACCAACGAGGTGATGCGCGGCCTGCTCAACAGCAGCCTGGAGACGGCGGAGCTGACCTCTGCGGGATTTCGCGACATCGGTAAAGGGCCGGGCTCGCGCGCCGGCGAATTCATCGAATGGCTCACCATTCCAAATCAGAAGCAGGCCGTAGTGGACGACGTGCTTCGCATCCGGACTCATCCGCTTGTGCCGCGCTCCATTCCCATCTATGGCTACGTCTATGACGTGAAGAGCGGCAAACTGCTTGAAATCGAGGAAGCCACGAAAGCGGGAACGGCAGGTTAAAGAGGATCGGGCTGGAAAATCCCCGCCCTGGTCGTGCAATGCGCGGCGATGGGTGCTTAATGTGAGAGGCCGAATGCCTGAGTTCTACGCCGGCTCGGCTGGTTTTTCCCCGGCCGGCTTGTCGCTGTCGAGGATGTGCAGTTCCTTGCCCGGCTTGAAGCGAACAGCTTTACCCGGCGCAATCGTCACCTCGGCTCCGGTGCGCGGATTACGGCCGATGCCCGTCTTGCGGGGCCGCACGTTGAAGACGCCGAAGCCGCGTAACTCGATTCGGTCGCCGTTTGCCAGGGCCTTCTTAAGGCTCTCAAAAACTGTGTCGACCGCAGCTTCTGCCTTCACGCGCGGTAAACCGGTTCGTTCGATTACGTGATGGATGATGTCTTGTTTAATCAATGCCTTCACTCCGCAACACTTATGATGTTTTGGTTACTTCCGGTTCTGGTGTGATGCTAGAAAGCGTTCCGAAGCATTGTCAACGCGCCGGGCGTCTCGTAAGATGCAGTTTTGAACCAACTTAAAGAATGCCGGGTCGCCATCGAGGCTCCGGCGGGGAGTTTTCTTGTCGATTAAGAGTGACCGCTGGATTCGCGAGCAGGCCGTGAACCACGGAATGATCCAGCCTTTCAGTGAAAAACAGGTGCGCGAAGGCGTCATCTCCTACGGGTTGTCGTCCTACGGATACGACCTGCGCGTATCCGACGAATTCAAGATCTTCACCAACGTGAACAGCGCCATTATCGATCCCAAGGACTTCGACGAGCGCTCCTTCGTCACCGTCGAGGCCGACTCGGTCATCGTTCCGCCCAACTCCTTTGCGCTGGCCCGCTCGATCGAATACTTCAAGATTCCTCGCGATGTGCTCACCATCTGCGTCGGCAAATCCACCTACGCCCGCTGCGGCATCATCGTGAACGTGACGCCCTTTCGAACCGGAATGGGAGGGATTCGTGACCCTCGAGATCTCGAACACCACTCCCCTGCCCGCCCGAGTCTACGCCAATGAGGGCCTCTGCCAGATTCTCTTCTTCCAGTCCGACGAACCCTGCGAAATCAGCTATGCGGATCGTCACGGAAAGTACCAAAAGCAGCAGGGAATCGTCCTGCCCAAGCTCTAACGTTAGCCCAAAGCAGTAAGCTTAACTTGAGAGCTCTCATGCCCACCTCAAAGCACTGGCCAGCAGCGTCCGCTGCGCATCGGACTGATGGACTTCGAGCCACTCCGTCGTGGCCGGATTCGAAAGTCTATTCGACGGCGTACCCACCATCGAGGTCGTGGCGACGAACCTGGCCGGCGTTCTGGCCAATCACGAATTCGAGATGGTGATGCTCGGGCTGCACAATCCTGGCGCATCGTTCGAGCTTCTGGCACGGTTGAAGGCCGCCCGGCCGAAGTTGAAGCTGATTGTGATGGGTTCCGAGAGCGATGATGAAACGATCATCAGCGCCATCGGCGCGGGTGCCAAGGGCTATCTGGAGGAAACGGCCACCCCGGAGCAGGTGATGCAGTGCATCGACGTGGTCCAGAGCGGCTCCATCTGGGCTCCCCGGCGCGTTCTTTCGGCGTTTGTCGACCGCATGCTGCATTCCTCGGAGAAACCGGTGCTCCGGCACGGCTTCAACTTCACCGAACGCGAGCGGGCGGTCCTGCGCCTCCTCGTGGCGGCCCGGTCTAACCGGGAGATCGCCGAAACGCTCGGCATCGAGGAGCGGACCGTTAAGTCCTATGTTGCCCGTCTCATGCGGAAGGTCGGGGTGGAGAACCGCATCGCCCTGTCGATCCATGCCGCCAGCCGTGTCCTGGTCCCGGATGAGGAAGAATAAGGCAGCCAACAAGCGGGCAGCTAAGGGCCGGTTTGCTGAAAAGCGGATAGCAATGACGCTGCATCGCCTCACAGAAAGGGTTAGAGTCTTCGCCAACCGGATTTTAGCTGTCCGCCTCTTAGCCTTGTCCCGGACCTCAGCTGCTTACTTTAGGCCACTGCACCTCGGTTACCTTGCGGGTTACTTTGGAACAGGCTACAACGTTTCTAGCAACAACGCAGATCTGGGGAACGGGGCTGTCGGGACAGGAAACTGAGCCGCAGCCCCAATTTTTTGCCGTCAATAATTCTCTTGTCTCGCCGTGAAATCCTCCGGCCACTCAACCTTCTCAGTGTGCCTTGCATCTACCTTCAAGGTGTCAGGCTTCTCAGAGGAAGCCGCTGCCGCCCGTTTGGTGACAGGTGCACGATGATGTGCGCACGCGCCTCTTATTTCGGACGTGCCCGATCGATCTGCACCAATCGATCGTCATAATAAATACAAGTGTTCACAGGAGAAAAGAAAGATCATGAAGAAATTTTTCACCCTTCTTTGCGTTGCGAGTATGACTGCATCCGCGTTTGCAGCATCGGACAAGGCGACACTCGATCACCGGCTGGAAAGCTCCAGGCTCATCATCAATGAGATTATGGCAACCCCGGACCAGGGGATTCCCAACGGCATCATGAAGCAGGCGACCTGCGTTGCGGTTGTGCCGGGCCTCAAGAAGGGAGCCTTCGTCTTCGGTGGTCAATACGGCCAGGGTGTCGTGACCTGCCGCACCGGTCACGGCTGGAGCGCTCCGACTTTCATTCGCATGGCAGGTGGATCATTCGGCCTGCAGATCGGCGGACAGGAGACGGACCTGGTGCTGGTAGCAGTCAACGATCGTGGCATGCAGGATCTGCTCAAGAGCCAGTTCAAGATCGGTGCAGATGCCGCCGCCTCGGGTGGTCCCGTAGGTCGCAACACACAGGCGTCCACGAATTTGACGCTGAAATCGGAGCTGCTGACGTATTCGCGCAGCAGGGGATTGTTTGCGGGCATCGATCTGGATGGTACCGTGGTCAGCCAGAACGCCGACGACACCAACGAATACTACGGTGGGCCTCATTCGTTCGAGGAAATCCTGAAGGGGAATGTTCTGCCGCCCGATTCATCCAAGCCGTTTCTGCGCACGATTGCAAAGTACTTTCGCGAATCGCAGCAGTAGGTGCGTAGGCCCGTTAAAAGCAGCGGCCCAACCCGATAGGTGGGCCGCTACTTCTTGACGCCTCATTTCGGATTCGACCAGCCGCCCGGCTCCTCGATCAGCTTTTCCGCTTCGGAGGGGCCCCACGTTCCGGGGTCGTAGCAATACGGCACGGGGCGGTCCGCGAGCACGGGGTCGAGAATGCGCCACGATTCCTCGACGTAGTCCTCGCGCGCAAACCAGGTCTGGTTCCCCTCCATCGCGTCCCCGAGCAGCTCTTCGTAAGGCAGCAGAGTCGCTGCGCTGCAATCCTGTCTGGCTAGGAGTTCCGTCTCGATTCCGCGCAGACGCTCGCCGGCGTCCTTGATGGAGACTCCGATGGCGGTCTGCGAGTCGGGGCTTAAGCGGAAGCGCACGTAGTTCTGCGGGTGGTACATCTTCTGAGAAGACAGGCGGCGTCTGACGGAATTTTGCGACCACCTCGGTCGTGCTGAGGGGCAGCAGCTTGCCGGTGCGGATGTAAAAGGGAACATCGCGCCACCGCCAGGAATTGACACGCACGCGGAGAGCGGCGAAGGTCTCGACCTTCGAGCCTGCCTTGACGCCGGGCTCATCATGATATCCGTTGAACTGGCCGAGCACCACGTCCTGGGGTTCAAGAGTGTGCGTGCTCTTGAGCACCTTGACGCGTTCGTCGCGCAGCGCCTCTATGGTAGGGCACGGCGGCGGCTCCATGGCAATGTTGCTCAGGACCTGCATGAGGTGGTTTTGAACCACATCGCGCATCGCGCCGACCCCGTCGTAAAAGGCTCCGCGGCCCAGAATGCCGAACTTCTCCGCCATGGTGATCTGCACGCTTTCAATGTACTGGCGATTCCAGACCGGCTCGAGAAAGAAGTTGGCGAAGCGGAAAAAGATCATGTTCTGAACGGTGTTCTTCCCGAGATAGTGGTCGATGCGGAAGATATCGTCTTCATCGAAGACGCCGTGAATTTCGGCGTTGAGCGCCCGCGCGGATTCGACATTGTGACCGAAGGGCTTCTCGACGACCACACGCGCTCCCTCAGCGCAGCCGGAGCTCTGGAGCCTCTCGCACACTTCCCCAAAGAGAGAAGGCGGGATCGCGAGGTAGTGCAGCGGATTTTTTGCAGAGCCGAGTGCCTGGCGGACCTGCGTGAAGGTCGATGCGTCGTTGTAATCGCCATCGACGTAGCGAAGGCGGCCAAGCAGGTCGGCAAAGCCTTCGGGGTCGAGGCCGCCGTGGTCTGTCACGCTGTCCTTGGCTCGCACCTTGAGCTGTTCGAGATTCCAGCCGGCCTTGGCTACTCCGATGACCGGACCAGTCAGCTTGCCGCGCTTGGCCAGCCGTTGCAGGGAGGGAAAGATCTGTTTGTAAGCCAGGTCTCCCGTGGCTCCAAAAAATACCAGGGCGTCTGATTTGGGCTGATCCATTTCACAACCTTTCTGTGCGGATTGTATCCGCTGATTCGATGACTGAGGAAGGCTGCCAGTGACGGCATTTTTTCAGCCTCGCACGACCCGCAATGTTAACAGGGATTGTTGGGTTGGAAGTAAAATGCGCCCTATCGCGTTGTGCCATAAGGGCTCTGAAGACGATTTACACTAATCGTTGCCCTTCACGATGCGAGAAAATCTGGAGTTTGCTGTTGTATGGACGCTGGTAAAGCTGCTGGGCGCATTGCCGCGTGGCTGGGCGCGAGCGCTGGGAGCACTTGTGGGAGCGGCAGCCCATAGACTTCTTGGCCGGCTGGGAAAAGTCGGCCGCACCAATCTCGAACTCGCGTTTCCCGAGAAGAATGTGGCCGAGCGCGACCGGATTCTGCGCAATCTGTATCGGAATCTGGGCTGGCTGCTCGCCGAATTCTGCCAGATGCCGCGCTACACACCGGAGAACACGCTCGGATTTCTGCGCTACGAGGGGCTGGAGCATTATCTTGCCGCGCGCGACCGAGGGAAGGGCGTGCTCATCGTCACCGGCCATCTGGGGGCGTGGGAGCTCTCGAGCTACTACCACTCGCTGATGGGGCATCCCATGAGCATGGTCATTCGCCGGCTGGACAATGCGCGGCGTCGACCGGCTGGTCAATGAGATTCGCTGCCTGCATGGCAATCGCGTGCTCCACAAAGACGACTTCGCGCGCGGGCTGCTGGGAGCGATGCGGCAGGGCGAGACGGTCGGCATCCTGATGGATACGAACATGACGCCGCCGCAGGGGGCCTTCGTGCCGTTCTTCGGGCGCATGGCCTGCACGGCGTCGGGCATGGCGCGCGTGGCCTTGAAGACCGGCGCGACGGTGCTGCCGGGCTTCATGCTGTGGGAGGAGCAGGAACAAAAATACGTTCTGCATTTCGGAGAAGCGATCAAGGTAGTTTCAACAGGGGATGACGAGTACGATGTGCTCGAGAACACGGCACGATTCACCGCTGTGATCGAGCACTGGGTGCGGCGATATCCCGAGCAGTGGCTCTGGGTTCACCGGCGATGGAAAACAAGGCCGGAGGGCGATCCAGCGGTATACAGCTAGTGAACAGTTGTTAGTCTCCAGGTGTTAGTTGCCGGTGAACCTCGCTGGAGGACAATGAACTGGAGACGGACAACTGACAACGGGAGACTGGCGACTAAAATGCGGCTGGTTCAATTAGCGGAGTTGTTGCACGCGGAGCTGGGCGGAGGAGCGCACGAGCTGGAAGTATCGGGCGTGGGCAGCGCGAAGAGCGCAACCGCGGAGACCGTGGTGTTTGCCGAAGACGCGGCCGCGCTGACGGAGGCAATGAACTCCGCCGCTGCGGCGGTCATCGTCGCCGAGCAGATGGGAAAAGACGCGGACTTCGTCAAACCGGTGTTGCTGGTGAAGCAGCCCAGGCTGGCCTTTGCGCGCGCGGCGCAGTTGCTCAGGCCACCCTATGCTCAAGCCGGCATTCATCCCACGGCAGTGATCGATGGGTCAGTCGTAATGGGACGGCACGTCTCCGTCGGACCGTATGCGGTGATCGAGGCCGGCGCGAGAGTCGGCGACAGCTCAGTGATTGGCGCCGGCGCGTTTATCGCTCCAGGCGCGATCATCGGCAGCGAATGCCGCATTTATCCCCGCGTCGTGCTCTACTCCTGCGTCGAGCTGGGCGACCGCGTGATCGTGCATGCGGGCGCAGTGCTCGGGTCGGATGGTTTCGGCTACGTGCGCGACGAAGCCACGGGCGAGTACACACAATTTCCGCAGCAGGGAAGGCTGGTCATCGAAGACGGCGTAGAGATTGGCGCGAACACCACCATCGATCGCGGAGCCCTCGACGAAACCCGCATTGCGCGCGGCGTGAAGATCGATAACCTCGTGCACATCGGACACAACGTGGAAGTCGGCAAAGACGTGGTGATCGCCGCGCAGACCGGCATCTCAGGATCGAGCGTGATCGGCGACAACGCGATTGTCGGCGGGCAGGTCGGCATTGGCGACCACGCTACTGTCGGCGAACACGTGATTCTCGGTTCGGGCTCCGGTGTTCTCACGCACAAGAAGGTCAAGGGTCCGGGCGTGGTCTTCTGGGGAAGGCCGGCACGGCCGCTCAAGCAATATCTGAAAGAACTGGCGACGCTGGCGCGGCTCGCCCGCAAGCCTGAAAAGGAGTAACGGTGGCCGTCATCGTCGTCGGTGGACACTCGCGCAACATCGGCAAGACCTCCGT
This sequence comes from uncultured Acidobacteriota bacterium, assembly GCA_963735555.1. GTDB lineage: Bacteria > Acidobacteriota > Terriglobia > Terriglobales > Acidobacteriaceae > Silvibacterium. The sequence continues at coordinate 28,115 of CAVTLP010000021.1, read as the reverse complement.
GGTTGCGAGCCTGATTGCGCGTCTGCCCGAGTTCCACTGGACGGCATTCAAGATCACGCAATATGGCCACGGCTTCTGCACGGCCGACGGCGCGCCGTGCGACTGCCAGACCGACGATCACACCATCGCCATCAGCGCCGAGCGCGATCCGAACACAGGAACCGATAGCGCGCGCTTTCTCGCAGCGGGCGCGGTGCGTTCGCTTTGGGTGCGAACGCGGCAGGGCATGTTGGCCGAGGCAATGCCGCGTATTCGAAAAGAGCTGGCCGCGGCCGAAAATGCCATCCTCGAATCGAACAGCATCCTGCAATTCCTGCGTCCCGACCTGTATCTCACAGTGCTCGATCGCGGCACGGCTGACTTCAAGGATTCAGCCCGGCTTTATCTGGATCGCGCGGATGCGCTCCTGTTGCGGGGGTCTGGTCTGAAACTGGAGCCGCACTGGACGGGCGTTGCGGGGAAACTGATCGAGGCCAAGCCACGCTTTGTGATTGCTCCGCCGGACTACATGAGCGATGCGGTAGTGGAGTTCGTGCGGACGGCGCTGGTTCCGTTGCAAAGCTCTATTCGATAGTTCTGCTCGCGGTGTGATAAAAGGGTGCGTTCCCCTACATCATTCTCTAGGGAGAAGTGGAACCATGACCAGGAAATCTCAAGGAGCCCGCTGCTGCGCTCTTCGTATTAACGATCTGTTGTTTGTCGGGTGTGAGTGCGTTCGCTCAGGCCGCGCCTCCGCCGATCAAGATGGGCCTATGGGAGTCGTCGGTCACGACGACGATGGGCGGCATTACGATTCCTCCCGACGTCGCCGCCAAGATGCAGGCCATGGGAAGGCCCGTCCCGGGCGGACCGCACACGACGGTGACGCAGTCCTGCATGACCCCAGACCAGTGGGACAAAGCCATGGCGGATATGAACAAGCAGGGTGATTCGAAATGCACCCTGACCAATAAATCCATGGACGCCCATCACCTGTCCTTCGATCAGAGTTGCACCTCATCGCATGGCGGTACCTTTTCCGGCCACTTTGAGATGCAGTTCGACAATGACGAACACAGCCACGGCACCATGAACATGAAAGGCTCTTCATCGAGCGGTCAGCCGATTTCGATCGATGCCACGTTGACCTCGCACTTTGTAAGCGCGGATTGCGGCGAGGTAAAGCCGGGCGAAGCCAAAGTGAAGACACAGTAGAGCGGCTAAGAAGCGGGCAGCTAAGGTCCGGATAGCTAAGAAGCGGGTAGCAAAAGGCAGGGATCGGGGATCGTCATTAGCCGCTCAGGCATCAGCTATGAGGATTTAGTAGCAGCCTTGGCGGCGCGCATGGCGCAGTGATGTGGGCTATCTTCGTGTGGTTGTCGGACCTTTAATCTATCCGCCTTTTAGCTGCCCGGACTTTAGCTACCCGGACTTTAGCTGCCCGCTTCTTAGCTATTTCGGCGTATTCAGCGGCGCGAACGGCTCTTTGCTCATGGAGCCGTCGCGCCGTTTTACCAGGAGCTCTACTTTGCCTTCCGCCTCTTCGAGTTGCTTCTTGCATTCGGCGGAGAGGCGCATGCCTTCTTCAAAGATGCGGATCGAATCCTCTAAGGGCAGATCGCCGCGTTCGAGTTGAGCGACAATCGTCTCGAGCTTCTTCAGCGATACCTCAAACGTTTCCAACCGCGGCTCCTTCAATCTTTACCTCGCTGACCGGCGGCGCCGTTTCGCGCGGAGGCAACACGTCGGCGATGACGTCGGCGGCGAGCGCATATCGGCCAAAGGGCGCGCTCACCTGCACACCCTGCACCATGGAGCGCGCGGCGGCAAGCATCTCCTGGGCAATGCGGACGCCCTCGGCGCGCGCCAGTTCAGGCGTCGAAGCCTGCTGCATACGCAGGAGGATGCTGTCAGGCACGCTGACGCGCAGGTCGTTCTTCATGAACTCGGCGTTGCGCAGGCTGGTCAACGGCCAGATGCCGGCAACGACCGGGATGCGGAAGCCTTCGATGCGCTTGAGGAACGTCTCCAGAATGCGCAGATCGAAGACCGGCTGGGTGATGGCATATTCGGCGCCTGCCTCCACCTTGTAGGCGAAGCGGCGGATCTCGTTATCGATGTCAGGCACGCCCGGATTGGCAGCGCAGGCGATGGTGAATCCGGTAGACGCACCGATGGGATTGCCGCCGATATCGAGTCCGTGATTCAGGCGGTTCACGATGTTGACCAGGCCGATGGCGTCGACATCGAAGACCGCCGTAGCGTCGGGGTAGTTGCCGAGCTTTGGCGGGTCGCCGGTGAGACAGAGAATGTTCTTCAGACCGATCGACGACGCGCCCAGCAGATCGCTTTGAATGCTGAGCACATTGCGATCGCGACAGGTGTAATGAAGAATCGTTTCGATGCCGGTCTTCTGCTGAATCTGAATGCAAAGGCTCTGTGCGCTCATGCGCGCGGAGGCCCGTGGCGAGTCGGGGATATTGATGGCGTGGATGCCGCGCTTGACCAGCATGGCGGCGCCTTCGATTTCGCGATCGACGGCAATGCCGCGCGGAGGCACGATCTCGACCATGGTGACAAACTCGCCGTTGTGGATGAGGCGGCCGATGTGCGAGCGCTGCTCGATGGGAAGGGGCGGAGTTTCCGTCACGATCGGTTCGCGAGAGGTGACAGTGTGCGCGACCTTTTGGGCTTCCACGGCACGGAGCGCAGACTTCATGGCGCGAATATGGTTCGGCGTGGTGCCGCAACAACCGCCGATGAACTGCGCTCCAGCCTTAAGGAATTTGCGCGCGAAGCTGGCCATGTATTCCGGCGAGCACAGATAGATATTGCGTCCGTCAACGGCGCGCGGCATTCCGGCATTGGGCATGGCGACCAGCGGCAGACTGGTTGCCGCCGCCAGACGTTCGAGCGCGGTAAGAATCGTGGCGGGTCCGGCGCTGCAATTGCAGCCGATAGCGTCCGCGCCCCATGCGGCCAGGCGCGAGGCAGCGGCCTCCGGAGAAGAGCCGTCGAGACAATTCGCTTCCTCGTCTACGGTGATCATGGCCAGGACGGGAAGATGGGGCGCGACCTCGCGCGCCGCCGCAATCGCCTGCTCGGCTTCATTCAGCGCGACGATCGTTTCGATCACCAGCAGGTCGACGCCCACTCCGGGACCGCCGGCAGCCAGTCCGCGAATCTGCTCGGCGAAAGCTGCGCGCGCTTCGTCGAGGCTGGTCTTGCCCAGCGGTTCGAGGTGCACTCCCAGCGGACCGATCGAGCCCGCTACCCATGCCTTGCCTGCCTGTTTGTCATTGAGCTGCTCCACTGCCTGCCGCGCCAGACGCGCACCCGCCTGGTTGATGGCGAAGACCTGATCCTGGAAGCCGTAGCGCAGCAGCCGGAAAGAATTCGCGCCGAAGGTGTTGGTCTCAATCAGTTCCGCGCCGGCCTGCAGATACTCTTCGTGTACTGAGCGAACAAGGTCGGGTTGCGAAACGTTCAGCTCGTCATAACAGCGGTTGATGAATACGCCCCGCGCGTACAGAGTGGTGCCCATCGCCCCATCGCAAAGAATGGTGCGGCTTCCAAACATCTCCTGCATGCGGTTGGTCATAGGGTGGGAGCCTTTTTAACATGGTAAGCCACGCACTCCGCGATTGCCAGCACACACCAACGCTTTGCTATACTTGGGATTCCCACGCGTGACGAGGTTTTGAGTTTTGAAGAAAAGAAGTTCACCGGTTTTTTGGCTCGTTCCCACCCTGTTCCTGGTCGCCTCCACCCTGCTCAGTTCCTGCGGCAAGAACTACTATTTCGCAGGCCGCAACCTGCCTCCCAGCCAGATCCTGAATCGCGTTCTTATCGCTGAACAGAACCCGAGCTCCGTGACCGCGGGCGCCTTGCCGTTTGTCGATGCGTACTACGACATTCGCCACAAATTCAACAACGTGAACGTAACGTATTCCATCAGCGGCTTCTCGGGTAAGCTGCCAGTCACCATTCAGAACATGCCCGAAGAACAGACCGGCGCGGTGTACTCCGTTGGCGACGCCAGCTTTACGCTGGTGAATTACGCCACTGAGAGCACAGGGTCGCCGATTTCGATTTCCGCAGGTCTCGCCGCGAGCGTATTCATCGACCGTCCCCGAAAGTATGTGTACGCGGCGAATGAAACCACGCACGTACTCTCCGTCGTGGATCTTACCGCCAACCGGACCTTTATCCTCAATCTGCCCAACGTTTACCGCGTTTCGGTCAATCCCGGCGGCACCATCGCGTTGGCCTTCGTGCAGAACACGACCCAGGCTGCGGATACCTCGTCCTGCGTGGTTGCCAACCCGAGCAATAACCCCAACAAAAATCCGAGCGGCGTTCCCCCAGTTCCATGCACGGCTCCCAGCGGCCAGTTTTCTATATACAGCGTGGTGCATCTCAGCTCTGTGCAGCAGACAGCGGCGATCAACAATCCCAACTATCTGGGTGCGCAGGACTGCGAGCCCCAGAATCTGCCGCAGTATTGCATTTTTCCGGTGAGCACCAGCTCCTCAGCGACGTTCGATCATCCGATCAAGGCGGTCTTTTCGCCCGATGGATCAAACGTCTATGTCCTCAACTGCGGCCCTGAGTGTGGTGGAACAACGGCCAGCCTGAGCGTCATTCCGGTCACGCCCTCTACGCTGAACACGAATACCGTCGGCGCGAGCGGCGTTGCGCTCGTTGCCACGAGCAACATTGCCATCCCCGGCGGCGCGACGACCGCGCTTTTCAACGGCAACACGATGTATGTGGCCGGACAGTGCCTGGCCGGACAAAACCTGCAGTGCGCTTCAGCCGCTCCTCCGGGCGACGGCCTCTTCGTAGGCCAGCTTACGGTGTTGAGTACGCAAACCGGAATCATCAGCGGCCAATTTCCCATCAGCGATGGAACCCATAACAAGATGGTCTTCGCGGATGACAGCACGCTGTGGGTGGGCTCGTCGCAATGTCAGGCGGGAGAGCACTACAAGCTGAACCAGGCGGACGGGAAGACGCTATTCGGATGCCTGACCATGTTCAACACATCGAACAACTCGTCGCTCCTCGATGCCTACAAGGGCGACGCCACCGGAATTGCGGCGGTTACCGGATTGAGCAAGGTGTATACCGCCGAGGGTGGACAGGTCTACATCTACAACACCACGAACGGAACAGAGCGCGACAACTCCAACGTGACGGTCCAGGGAACCGTGATCGACGTGGCTTATATGGACGCGACCAGCGACGGCGACAACACGGATTACTGAGCGCGGATTGGCCAGCAGGGAATTGAAGCACGGCTTCCAGGAGGCCGTGCTTTTTACTTGGAGCCAGGGAGGATGATGTGACCGGTCAATCCAAAGCCGGCGTGCCGATTGCGGATGTGCTCGCCATCGCCGCGCACCGCGACGACGTGGAGCAGACCTGCGGCGGCACCTTGCTCAGAATGCGGTCGCTCGGCGTGCGCACCGCCATTCTCGATTTGACGCGTGGCGAGGCGGGTACCCGCGGAAGCGCCGAAGAGCGTGCTGCCGAAGCCCGGGAAGCGGCGAGCATCCTGGGTGTGGAGTGGCGTGAAGCGCTCGACATCCCCGATGGCCGTGTCGAAAATACCTACGAAAACCGGATAAAGATTGTCGAGGTGCTGCGCCGGATACGACCGCGCGTGGTGATTCTGCCCTACGGCGCCGGCCGCCATCCCGACCACTACACGACCGCGACCCTCGGTTATGAAGCCTGCTTCCTGAGCGGCCTCGCGAAGGTTGAAACGGACTCCGCAGCGCACCGCCCCTACAAGATCGTCTATGCCAGCCTGTACGCGGACGTGCGCCCGAGTTTCGTGGTCGACATCACGAGCTTCATCGAAGAGCGTCACCGGGCGCTCATGGCCTATCGCTCGCAATATGCGAACCAGCAGGCCGGAAGCGGCCTGTTCGTACCCGAGGAAGAGATCCGCGAGCGGATGTTCTCCGTTGCGCGGCATTATGGTCTGCTGGCCGGCGTTCGCTACGCCGAACCCTTCGTTCAGAAAGAAATCGGACTGGTCGACGATCTCACGCTGATCCCCGTGCAGTCGATGTAGGCTACGCCACGTGCGCGGTCGCGCGGGTGGAGGCGCTGGCCAGGGTTCGCGCCGGCAGATAGACGCGAGCGCACGCGCCGCGCAGTTGCTCATCGTGACTGTTGGCGATGCGAATGGTTCCTCCATGCTTTTGCACGATGCCCTTGCTGACCCATAATCCCAGCCCTGTTCCATCTTCGCCTTTGGTGGTGAAAAAGGGCTGGAAGAGATTCTGTTCCGCTTGCTCCGGGGATGCCCGGGGCCGCTGTCCGTGATTTCCACCATCATCCCGGCGCCGCGCAACTCTTCGGCGGCCACGTGATCGATGCGAATGCGGATACGCCCGTTGTTGCCGGCGGCTTCGAGCGCATTCACCAGGATGTTGGTGAAGACCTGGCGCAGCTCAGCCGGGAAGCCCTCGACGACGCAGGGCTCAGAGTAATCGCGTTCCACCTGGACGCCTTGCTGCACCAGGCGGCGTTCGAGCAACAGGAGCACGCTCTCCGCCAGTTCCTTCAGGTCGACGGGGACGGGCGCCTTCGGTTCCCGGTAGAGGCTGAGCAGCGTGCGGCTGATTTGCATGGTGCGGTTCACCTCCTGCTGCGCCAGATGGAGATACTCTGCGCGCTTCTCCGGGTCGGTCTTCATCCGCGAGCAGGAAGTGCAGGTTCGCGACCGAATCGAGAGGGTTATGGATCTCATGGGCAATGGAGGCGGCCAGCCGTCCGGCGACAGCGAGCTTTTCACCCGCGATCAATGCGGCTTCCGTGCGCCGCGCGTCGGTCACATCGCGAAAGACGAGCACGATGCCGGCCATTTCGCCGTCCTGGCCGCGAATCGGAGCAGCGCTGTCATCGATTACATATTCCTTGCCCTGCCGGGAAATGAGGACAGTGTGATTGGCCAGGCCGACAACCGTCTGCAGGCGCCGCACCTTTTCGACAGGATTCTCGACCTCCTCCCGCGTTTCTTCGTTGACGATATGGAAGACTTCGTTGAGCGGCTGGCCGAGGACTTCCTCGGCTGTCCAACCTGTGAGCGTCTCTGCGACTGCATTCGTGAACACAACTTTGCCCTCTTTGTCACAGGCTATGACCGCATCGCCGATCGATTCGAGCGTGGTCTGGAGCCACCGCCGCCGCTCGTAGATTTCCTCGGCCTGCAACTCTATCTCACGGAGCGTCGCGTCATAAGTACGCGAGACGTGGCGGAGACGGCTGCGGGTGAAGAGTCCCAAAAGGACTCCGACGACCAGTGCCAGGGCCACCAGCGTGATAAATTCGTGGCGTTCCATCAACAATGCGTCGTCCGATCGTCTCTTCCGGACACGCGCCTCGGCCTGCAGCATTTCGTCCATGGCGGCGCGCACATCGTCCATCAAGTGCTTGCCGCGTTGGTTTACCTGGGGATCATTCAGCGTAGCTGGATCCTTATTGAGTACTCCCTGAGCCCACCCCAGCCAGAGTTGATAACGGTCTCTTGCAACGGCCAGCCGCTGGGTCTGAGGAGGCCTTGCGGACAGCTGCTGGTGAAGGCTATCGAAATGCTTGTCGATGGGGCCAATGGCCGCCTTGTAAGGAACAAGCATTGCCGGATCGCCGGTGAGTTGGAAGCCCCGCAATCCCGTCTCCTGATCGATGATCAGCTTCTGCAATTCGGCAAGTTGCGCCGTAATCTCGTCGCTGCGATCGATGGCTCGCACTGCGGAGGACGAACGCAGTATCTGCCAGACGGCGAACCCGGCCAGCGCGAGGAGTAGAAGAATTGGCAGGTACAGAGTTTGACGGAGAATGCGGTTGAACTCACGCAGATTCACCTAATGCCCCCCTGTCGATGTCACCCGCCCGGCCGTCCAGCATTTGACGGACTCTTGCCAGAAGCTCTACTGGCCCCTCGCCCTTCAATACTGTGAAATCGACCATCTGAACGACTTCCGGGGGCAGATTGATATATGCCGAGAGAAGCAGGATCGGAACATCGGGCCGCTGCTTGCGCATCGCAATGGCCACCTGTCCCCCATCCATCACTGGCATGAAATAGTCCAGAATTACGCCGTTCACGGGCTGATCGACGAACAGATTGAGTCCCGAGGCGCCATCCAGGGCGGTAAGCACCCGGTAACCGGCGCGTTCCAGCACGGCCTTGCGAATCTGCAGGCCGAGCGCTTCGTCATCGATACATAGAATTAACGGACTGGCTGCTACGGTACCCATTTTCTATTTCCCATCCCGGCGTCAGACAGCGTTCTCGTCCATCGCATTCATCGCAAAATCAGTCGAGTGCTCGTTCCTATAACGCTGGCGAGGGGATTGGTACCCGAAGAGACGCCAGAAACCTCTTCACCCGTCGATGATGCGGCTACGGGATCATGCCGTAGTCTGCCGCAAAGACATTGCGAGTATAGCACCACTCCCAGCCTAAAGGATTGAGGCCATTAGGCAGACGAACGCGCCCGGCTGGCAGTTGATTCGCCTGTATCCGGCCTGAGCAAATTCACAGTACGTTTGCATTCTCTTTGCCCAAGTCGGATAGGCTGGTGGCAATCGCGCAACCCGCTGTCTCCACAGAACGAGATGGTTGTGCGGGTGAGGAAAGACGGTTGAGCCAAACAGTATTTGTACTTGAAGACGACACAGACATCTCACGCCTGGTGCAACACCATCTTGAAGCCTCCGGCTTTGGCGTTCGCGTTTTCGGCAATCCCACAAACCTGATTCCCGACGCCGAGCGGCAGCCTCCCGCGCTTTTTCTGCTCGATATCATGGTGCCCGGCGGCGATGGCCTGGACGTCTGCCGGCGTCTGCGCAACCACCCTGCCCTGAGCACCATCCCCATCATTTTTCTCACGGCGCGCGCCGGCGAAAACGAGCGTGTGCTGGGTCTGGAGCTGGGCGCCGACGACTACATCACCAAGCCCTTCGCCACGCGCGAATTGCTGGCCCGCGTCAAGGCGGTTCTGCGCCGCTTCGAGCGGCCTACGACGCCCTCCACGATCGCCTTTGAAGAGGTTGTGATCGACGCCAGCGCCATGCAGTTGAAGGTGAAGGGTGAGCTCACCACCACCACGGCAACCGAGTTCCGGCTGCTCGACTATCTCGCGCGCCACCCCGGGCGAGTCTTCAGCCGCGATCACCTTCTCGACGCCGTTTGGGGCGATGCCAGGTTCGTTACTCCGCGCTCCGTCGATGTCTACGTACGCCGCATCCGCGAGAAGATTGAAACCGATCCCGAGAACCCGCGCTATCTCAAGACGGTGCGCGGCGCAGGCTACCGCTTCGAGGTTCCACGGCCAGCGTGAGTTAGCTATTAGCTCCTAGCTTCCGGCCCTGTGCTACGAGATCTTTGGCGGCCTGCCTTTTGTTATGGTTTGGCGATTGCCGTGAGGCGCTTCCGCAGCCAAGGTCTTATGCTAGAGGCAGTGGCTAGAAGCTAGAGGCTAATCCCTAATCCCTAATCGCTCATCCCTAATGGCTAAGGTCTCGTGACAGGCAGGGTCTTCACCAAGCTCTTCTTCTCGTTCGTGCTGGTGCTGGCGATCGGCACCGCCATACTCGACATCTCTCTCGGCCGGGTAGTGGAGCAGTCCCTGCGCGATCAACTGGCGCAGTCATTGGCGGGCAAGGCGCGCCTGCTGGCCCGCGAGGCTGACCCGGGCAAGCCGCTCGAACTCAAACAGCTCGCCGCGCGGGGAGAATTCGACGCTGGGGAGCAGGTTGCGTTCTTTGCCCGGGACGGCGCGGTTCTGGCCAGTTCGCAGGCCGTCGAGGATGCCGAGGGAGCGCGTCCCGAAGTCGCGCTGGCGTTGCTCGATGCGCACAAAACCGGCCAAAGCCAGCGTGGAGACAAACTGTATGTAGCCGTCGCGGGAGACCGCCTGATCGTTCAGCTCGCGGCGCCGCTGACCGGCATTCACGCCACCATGCGCGTACTGCATCGCGACCTGCTTCTGGTGTCGCTCTTCGCGGTAGCGCTGGCCACGCTGCTGGCCGCTTTTCTTGCCCACCGCGCCGCCATGCGGCTGGCTCGCATCGTCACCTTCGCCAACCGGATCGCCACCGGAGACTTCTCCGCCCGCGTCGAAGAAGGCAAGCTCGATGAGGTTTCAGAAGTGGCCCATGCGCTCGACGCCACCGCCGCGCGCCTGGAGGCCAGCTTTCACGCGCTCGAAACCAAGCAGCGGGAACTGGCCGCCCTGCTCGACAGCATGCAGGAAGGGGTGGTCGCCGTGGATGCCTCGGGTCGCATCAGCTGGTCGAACGCCGTAATGCAGCGTATCGCGCCGGGTGCTGTGCGTCAGGGGCTGCGCGTTGGTCCACGCGGTGCGCGATCCCGCGGTGCTGGCCTGTGTGGAAGCCGCGCTGCAATCCCGCGAGTCGCGCAGCGGCAAAGCCACATCGGTCGCTCCGGCCAGAATCTTCGAAGTGAACGCCGCCCCTACCCCCGGTGGCGGCGCAGTCGCGGTACTGCATGACGTGACCGAGATCGAGCGGGCGGAGAAGACGCGGCGCGACTTCATCGCCAACGTCTCTCATGAACTGCGCACGCCGCTGACTTCAATTTCCGGCTACGTGGAGACACTGCTCGAGGACACGCTCGACATTCCGCCGACTGCGCGGGAGTTTCTCGCCACCATCCTTAAGAATGCGACCCGCATGACCCGTCTCACCGAAGACCTGCTGGCGCTGGCCAGCGTCGAATCCGGCGACTACAAGGTCAAGCTGCAACCCGTCCCCGCGGCCTCTCTCGTTCACGACGCCATCGAGTCGCTGACCGGAATGGTTCTCGATTCTGATGTAACTCTGGAATCCGCCGGCGCAACCGACGCCATCGTGCTCGCCGATGAAGACGCGCTGACGCAGGTCTTCGGCAATCTCATCGAGAACGCGATGAAGTATGGAAAGGGCGGCCGGCGTGTCCTGGTGGGCGCGCGGGAGAAGGAGGACTACGTCGAGTTCTCCGTGCAGGACTTTGGCCCCGGCATCGCCTTTGAGCATCTCGACCGCATTTTCGAGCGCTTTTATCGTGTGGATAAGGCCCGATCACGGGAGTCCGGAGGCACCGGCCTGGGTCTGGCCATCGCCAAGCACATCGTGCTGGCCCACGGCGGCACAATTCGCGCCGAAAGCGAGCTTGGCTCCGGTTCTACATTTCTGTTCACGCTGCCTCTGGCTTCAGCCGTCGTTGCGATGAACGAAGTAGCCTGAGCCCGCTTACAACGTAACGCGAATATAAATGGCTCATTGCAAATAATTTAATGCAAATCATGACAGCCTCGTTTCTCGCGCTTTTCATCTCGCTGTAAAGAGACAGTAACAATCTCGCCCGACAATCGGCAGTGAAACCATAAGGAATTTATAAGGGGGAAATTTGTGAGAAAGAGCATGTTCTTAGCTGCGGCGCTTGTTGTGTGCGCTGCATCCCAGGGTCTGGCGCAAAAGCTGAATGGTGCAGGAGCCACGTTCCCGTATCCCATCTACTCCAAGTGGTTCAGTGAGTTCAGCGCACAACACTCTGGAGTTGAGATCAATTATCAATCCATCGGTTCCGGCGGCGGCATTCGCCAGGTCACGGCCGGTACGGTCGACTTCGGCGCCAGCGATGTCCCCATGACCGACGCGCAGCTCAAGGCATCGAAGGTAAAGATCATTGCACATTCCCGACGGTGCTGGGCGCGGTCGTTCCGATCTACAACCTGCCCGGTGTCAGCACGGAATTGAAGTTCTCGCCCGACGTGCTGGCCGACATTTACCTCGGCAAGGTCACCAACTGGAACGACGGCCGCATCGCCAAGGACAATCCTGGCGTGAAGCTCCCCGACGCAAAGATCAATGTCGTCCATCGCTCTGACGGCAGCGGCACGACCTTCATCTTTACCGACTACCTCTCGAAGGTCAGTCACGAATGGAAGAGCAGCGTGGGAAGCAACAGCGCCGTGCCCTGGCCGATTGGCATCGGAGGCAAAGGGTAACGAAGCCGTCGCGGGCATGGTCCGCCAGCTGCCCGGCACCATCGGCTACGTCGAGCTGATCTACGCGCTGCAGAACAAGATCCAGTTCGGATACGTCAAGAATGCCGCCGGCACCTGGGTGAAAGGCAGCATCGACGGGGTCACCGAGGCCGCGGCCAGCGTCAAGCAGATGCCGGCCGACTACCGCGTCTCCATCACCAACGCCCCGGGCACGAATGCCTATCCGATCTCCAGCTTCACCTGGCTGCTGATCCCTACATCCGCCCAAGGACGCCAACAACGGCAAGGTGCTGAAGGACTTCCTGAACTGGATGCTCGATCACGGTCAAGTCCGAGGTCAGCGCGCTCTACTACGCTCCGCTGCCAAAATCGGTCTCCGACAAGGTCCGTGTCACCATTTCGCAACTGCAATAGAGTTCGCCGAAGCCTCGACAGGGCGCGTTTGCAGATTTCCGCGGGTGCGCCCTGTGCTTTTCCACGGCTGATGTAGCGCTCACATGAACACCGGTTGCAACCGAATATGCCATCCTTACGCCTTATTTTTCAAGGCGATTAACCGTCCTTTTCATTTTGGCGTTTAGGGTAGATACGTGGTGAATCCTAAAGATTCAGGACGTACGTGTGCCCGGACCCTCCGAAACGCCTTTTCCGCGCCATCAGCCTACCCTCTGGCCGCGCCCCGGCGAACTGCGCCCTCGCAGTCCGGAAGTTTCTGCTGTCCCGCGGAAGCTCCGCTTGAGCGACCACGCCTTCCGCTGGTTGATGCTGATCTGCGCCTTCTCATCTTTGGCATCGTCGCTCTCATTGCCTGGGAACTGGTTGCACGCTCCCAGCTGACGATCTCCAAATTCGGCCTCAGCTTCTTCTATCAAACAGGAGTGGGACCCGGTCAACGGCAACTTCGGCGCGCTGCCTTTCATCTTTGGAACGCTCGTCTCGTCGATCGTCGCGCTTATCATCGCCGTGCCACTCTGCCGTCGGCGTTGCCATCTTCCTCACCGAAATGTGTCCGAAGGTGCTGCGTGGCCCACTCTCTTTCCTGACCGAACTCCTCGCCGCGATTCCCAGCGTCGTCTATGGTCTATGGGCGGTCTTCGTCCTGGTGCCGATCCTGCGCGTGCACGTGAACCCGTCTGCTGATGAAGACTCTTGGGTGGACCGGCTTCTTCGCTGGGCCTAACTACGGTATCGGCATACTTGCCGCCGGGGTCATCCTCGCCATCATGATCCTCCCCATCATTTCGTCGCTCACGCGCGAAGTGATGACCGCCGTGCCGCACGCGCAGCGCGAAGCCGTGCTGGCCCTGGGAGCAACGCGATGGGAGATGATCCGCATGGGCGTCCTGCGTAACGCGCGCATCGGCATCGTAGGCTCGATCATTCTCGGTCTGGGCCGCGCGCTCGGCGAAACCATGGCCGTCACCATGGTCATCGGCAACCGCCCGGAAATCGTCAAATCGCTCCTCGGCCTCGGCTACAGCATGGCCAGCGTCATCGCCAACGAATTCAGCGAGGCCTCCGACGACATGTACCTGAGCGCGCTCATCGAGATCGGACTGGCACTCTTCATCGTCACCATCATCGTGAACGCAATCGCACGGCTGCTGGTGTGGGCAGTCACACGCGGGGCGCCGGCTCGGGTCGCTTAAGGAAAGAACGGAACAGCAGTCATGGCTCTACAGCAATAAGACGAGCAAGGCGAACTACACGTGGCGCATGTTGACCAACCATGCCGCTACCGGCCTCGCTGTGGTCAGCACGATTCTCGTCGTCGCCCCGCTCATCGCCATCTTTATCTACCTGCTCTACAAGGGAGCCAGTTCGCTCAATCTGGCTTTCTTCACCCAGATTCCCAAGCCGGTCGGCGAAGCCGGCGGCGGCATGGCCAACGCCATCTGTCGGTTCGGGGATTCTGCTCGCGCTCAGCAGTGCTCTTGGCGTGCCAGTCGGCATCGCCGCGGGCATCTACCTCGCCGAGTTCGGACGCGGCGGCAAGCTGGCCAATATCGTCCGCTTCACCGCCGATGTGCTCAACGGCGTGCCCTCGATCGTCATGGGCATCTCCGATCTACTCGCTCATCGTGCTGCCGCAGAAGCACTTCTCCGCGCTCTCCGGCGGCGTCGCCCTCGGCATCATGATGATCCCCACCATCACGCGCACCACCGAAGAAATGCTGCTGATGGTGCCGCATGCGATCCGCGAAGCGGCTCTCGGCCTCGGCGTGCCCAACTGGCGCTCGGTGCTCTGTCCATCACGCTCAAGACTGCATCGCCCGGCGTCATCACCGGATGCATGCTGGCCTTCGCGCGCGTCGCCGGTGAAACAGCGCCGCTTCTCTTTACCGCCTTCGGCAACCAGTTCTGGAGCGCCAACATCAACCAGCCCATCGCCGCGCTGCCGCTGCAGATTTACGTCTACGCCCTCTCTCCCTATGACGAGTGGCACCGCCTGGCATGGGCCGGCGCGCTGGTCCTGATCGTGTCTAATCGTCGTTTCCGTTGCGCTCGTGCGTTACGTCACCACGCGCGGTGTTTTGAAGGGAGCAAATTAGTGGGTGTCGGAATTGAAGTATCACAGTTCAACGCGTGGTACGGTACGAACCATGCGCTGCAGGACATCAACCTGAACATTCCGGCCAATCAAGGCTACCGCGCTCATCGGCCCTTCCGGTTGCGGCAAGTCCACATTCGTGCGCTGCCTCAACCGCATGCACGAGACCAATCCCATCGGCAGAGTCACCGGCACGATGCGCATAGGCGACCTCGATATTTACAACGATGCTTCGCCCGTAGAAGTCCGCCGCCGCGTCGGCATGGTCTTTCAGCGGCCCAATCCCTTTCCCACCATGTCGATCTACGACAACGTGGCCTCCGGCCTGCGCCTGAACGGCTTCAGCAATCGCCGCATCCTGGACGAAGTCGTCGAGCGGTCGCTGAAAAACGCCGCGCTCGTGGGATGAAGTCAAGGACGACCTGAAGAAGAAATCCGGAGCCAGCCTCTCCGGCGGACAGCAGCAGCGCCTGTGCATCGCCCGCGCGCTTGCCGTCGATCCCGAGGTCCTGCTCATGGACGAGCCCGCGTCGGCGCTCGATCCCGTGTCCACTGCGAAGATCGAAGACCTCATCTTTCAGCTGAAATCGCAGTACACCATCGTCATCGTCACCCACAACATGCAGCAGGCCGCGCGCGTCGCAGAGCGCACCGGCTTCTTTCTGAACGGGAAGCTTGTCGAATTTGATTCGACTCACAAGATATTCACAAATCCAGGAGACAAGAGGACGGAAGATTACATCACGGGCAGGTTCGGATGATGCGACTTCGTTTTCAGCGCAAGCCTGGACGATCTCAAGGAAAAGCTGCTGGTCATGGCCGGCATGGCCGAACAGTCGATTCAGCGCGCTGTCGAGGCCTATCGCACCCGCGATCTCTCGATTTGCGACCTCGTCGACCGTGGCGAACTGGCCATCAACCGCTTCGAACGCGAAATCGATCAGATGGCTCTCGATCTGCTCGCCATGGAGCAGCCCATGGCCATCGACCTGCGCTTCATCCTTGCCGTCATCAAGATCAACGCCGATCTCGAGCGCGTGGGAGACGCGGCCACCAACATCAGCGATCGCGTGCGCGAGCTTGAAGCCTTTCCTGTCGCCGAGCTTCCCGTCGACACGGCCAAGATGGCCAGTCTCGCCTGCCGCCATGGTGCGTAAGGCGCTGCAGGCCTTTATCGAGGCCGACGCCAGCATTGCCGAACTCCGTGCTCTCTATGGACGACAACGTCGACAAGCTGAATGAGACCGCCTATTTCACATTGCTCAACGTGATGAAGACCGAGCCTCACCTCGCCCCGCAGGCCCTGACCGCGCTGATGATCTCGCGCAACCTGGAGCGCGTCGCCGATCACGCCACCAATATCGCCGAAGATGTGATCTTCTGGGTGCGCGGCGCCGACGTCCGCCACCACATGCACGAGAACGAGACGAAGCCGGCCTGAGCCTCAGCCGCCGTCGCTCCACCAGTCAAAGCGAGGCACGCGCGGATAGTAAAGCCCCAGCCGCAGCGGAATCTTCCCACCCTCCAGCTCGCTCAACGCCTGCGCGTACCTCGCAAGCTGTGGAGCATAGTATTCTCTCTGCCGGCCAAGAAACTCTTCGATCGGCTCGCCCGCGGGCGCGCTCATCTTGTAGTCGACGATCCACAGATAATCTGATCCCGCCTCCAGTGGCGCGGCTCCTGCGCGAAAGACGCGGTCCGCCCGCACGGTCAAGGTCTCGTTGCCGGTCGAGTTCGTTCCACCAGCCAGCCCGTCCACGATGTCTCCGATTGCGCGCCCGAATGCTGTTGCAGAATCCAGCCACCCACCACATCTTTCCTGCAGGCCTCAACCGCCGTCATGACTTCCTGCATCGCCTCGTCCAGTGCTCTGCCCGAAAATGCCGCCGCGCGCAGCATGTTCCGCATCCGCGCCTGCAATGTAGAGAACGCTGCTCCCCGGCTCAATTGATCGAGCAGCGCATGGACCGCATTCCCCACCACCCGAGCCCGCCGCGATCCTTCAGGACGAACCAGTTCAGCGATCTCGGCATCCGTTCGAAATGTGCCAGCGACAGTTACATTCTTTGCTCGCGGCTTTATCTCCGCATCGGAAGGCAGCCGCTTCACCGTGAGCCGTGGCCCGCGTTCCTCCGCTCCGGCGGCCAGATCGAACAACTCGAAGAGGGTAGCCTGCTCCGCCTGCGCCAGCGGGAAGTCCACGACCTTCTCCGCATTGCGGTCCTTAACCGCCTCTTCAAAATTCTTCTCGAACGCGGGCCATCCCACCTCCAACAGGCTCTTCGCATCGCCGCCCTTCAGTCCGGACGCAGTCATCGTCGCCGTTCCCAGCAGATGCAGTTCCCGCCGCGCTCGCGTACACGCCACGTAGAGCAGCCGCTTGATCTCCTCATCAGAACGGGCCGAGCGCTGCCTTTGCACCCAGCGATACGTCGGATGTTTGTCGCTGCCCCGTGCGTCGATCGGCGCCACCAGCATCTCGTCCTCGCCCTCTGCATTCGTCCGCTCCAGCGAAACGATCAGCGACGACTGGTCCGCCGCCGCCCTTCTATCGAGTCCCGGCACGATGACTACATCGAATCCCAGCCCCTTGGCCTTGTGGATGGTCATCAGTTGCACGCCTGTGCGCTCGCTGACCGCAGGATCGGGCTGCGCAAACAGCCACTCCAGCTCCGCATCGAAATCCCCGGTCATGCACGCCATGCCATCCGGAGCCACATCATCGAGCATGGAGAAATACGTCTGCGTGTTCTCATACGCCGCCGCGTCCACGCAAAGTGCGCCTCCCAGGCTGCGCCAGGTCCGCTCGATCCATTGCGAAAACGACCCCGCATGCAGCCCTTGAAACCGCGTCGCCAGCGCCTGCTTCAGAATGCCCGTTGTCCGCGCCGCCCGCTCCGCGGCATCCACGCCCAGCAGAGGAAGGTGCGCGTCAATCAGCTCCAGCATCGACTTGCGCTTCCACTCGCGGTTATCCGCGCCGGTCAGCGTGTGCAGATCGCGCAGCGTTAAACCGCACCACGGCGCGCGCAGCACAGAGAGCCACGCCACGCGATCCATGGGATGCAGCAGCGCCCGCGTCAACGACAGCAGATCCAACAGTTCCTGCCGCTCCGCCAGCGTTTCCAACTCCACCGCGCGAAAAGGAATCCCGCGCTGACGCAGGAGCCGCACAATCTTGACCAGGTGCATCCGTGCGCGCACCAGGATCGCTACACGATACTCGCCGCCCGCCGCTTGCGCCTGTGCGATTTCAGGCAGATGCCGCTCGACAATCTCCAGCACCTGCTGCGCCTCGCGCGTTTGCGCCTCGTCTTTTTCTTCGAGTGAAACTGCGTCACCGTTTTTCGGACAGATGACCTGCGGATAAATTCGCAGTGCGTTCGCGATCGTCGCCGGCTCCGCAGCGTACGACGGAGAGAAGGGAACCGGCGCATTGCCGTCAAAGACCGCGCCGAAAATCCTGTTCCACTCCTCGGTCAGGCCGGCGTGCGAACGAAAATTCGTCGACAGCTGGACCAGCTCGCACGCGATCGTCGACTCGTCCCACGTAATCCCGCGTCGCTCCACTTGTCCGAACAGTTCCACCTCCGCCTGCCGGAACATATAGATCGACTGCATCGGATCGCCAACCAGGAAGCACGTCCGCCCGTCGCCCTCATCCCACGCCCGCACCAGCAACCGGACCAGCGCGAACTGGCTGCGCGATGTGTCCTGAAACTCATCCACCAGCAGGTGCCGCAGGCCGCCGCTCAGCGCCAGCAGCAGATCGGGATTGTCCTCAGCCTGACTCAGCACCTGCCGCGCCGCAATTCCCAGTTGCGTGAAATCGACGACATTCCTCTCCGCAAAGATCACATTCAGCTCCGCGACCGCGCGCCGCAGCGTCATGAAAAGATGCCGGAGCGTCGTCCCACTGATCGTCGTCGTAGCGCAGCCGCGGAAGCTTCACCAGCCCTTCGAGCCCCTCGCGCAATCCCTGAATCTCCTGCAGCCGCGCCAGCAGCGACTGCATTCGCGTCTTCTGCTGCCTCTCCCAGGCGCCTCCCGTCGGAAATCCGATCGTCTTCGTCAGCGACGATCGCCACTCGCCGCTTTGCGTCAGAAGTAAATCCGCGATGCACTCCCAGTGCTCAACCGCCAGCTTCTCCGGCGCAGGCAGAGCCTCTAATCCCGACAACAGTCCGAACTTTTCGAACAATTTCCCGCCGCATAATCCGCCAACTCCACCAGTTCATTCGCAACAGCCGGCTCGGATGCGAGCAGATCGTAGACCTCCCCCAGCGCTCGCTTCACCTCGCGCTTGAAAGGCCGCTCCAGCCGCGACCGCACCTCGTCCCAGTCGATATCCGTCACCAGCGGAAACGCTCGAATCCACTGGTCGCGCTGCTTCAACATTTCTGCGATCAGCTTTTCGCAATCCTGCAGATTGTTGTCGCGTATTGCCAGCAGGTGAGCGAGCGCATCGTTGAGCGCCGCATCTCTTCCGCCCAGCTGCCCCAGCGTGCGCCGCGCCGCCTGCGCGTACATCAGGTCCGCTCGTTCTACGGGACTGAGCCTTCCGCCCATCCGCGACAACAGCGGCTGCCCATGCGCAATCCGCAGGCACAGCGAATCGATCGTTTCGATATTCAGCCGCTGCGACTGCTCCAGAATTCTCCAGCCCCGCGCCTCAGAGTTGGCCAGCGCCGCGCGCGCCAGAGTTGTGCGCCCATCCTCGTCCGGAGCAGGCGCGGTGGTCTGCGCCTCTTCCAGATGCTTCAGCACCCGCGAACGCATCTCCGCCGTCGCCGCGCGTGTGAAGGTGATGGCCAGGATCTCTTCCGGCTCACTCACCACCGCCAGCAGTTTTAGAAACCGCCGCGTCAGCAGATCGGTTTTGCCCGACCCCGCCGGAGCGCGCACGATAAACGTCTGCGACAGATCGAGCGCGCGCTCGCGCTGGTCAAGATCGTCAGCCGCGCCGCCCTTGAAACCGGCCGTGGCATCACTCATCGCCTTCACCCGGTTCTGCCTCGTCCTCGACCGATGTCTCACGCAGCTCCGCCACGCGGCACAGCCCCGGCAGCGCGCAGAACTTGCAGGTCTTCTTCTGCTCCTTGGGATCCACCTGCGCTTCGCCGTGCAGAAAATCCTCCGCCAGGTTCAGCAGCGCCGTCGTCCACTCATCGCGCATCGTCTGGTCGTAAGGATTCTTCATCAATTTCGAACTCGCAGTCGTATTCGCAAACAACTGCGCGCGCGCATCGCTCACACAGCCCTCGAGCCTCGTCTTCTCCACGTTGATCCGCGCGAACACCACGCCGCACACATCCTCAACGTTGCCAAAAGTCGCATAAAGAGGAAGCTGCGGCTCATTTGGCCGCATGCCATCCCAGTCTTTAGTCGATACCTGTCCTGACTTGTAATCGACCAGCAACCGTTGGCCCTCTCCCACGCAATCGATGCGGTCAGCGCGAAGCCGCAACTTCAGCCCGCCCACGCTCACGTCGTCCAGTACCTTCTCCGTCGCCTCCACCATGAAGGGCACGCGCTCGGCCTCGATGCAAAGCCATTCTTCAAGGCGCGTCAGCAGTCTTCGCTGCTCGCTGGCAAGATACGCCTCCATCCACGCGTCGCCGCCATTGTCCTTCACCAGCGGCGCGAAGACATCGACAATTGCTGCCTCGATCACCTCGCGAAGCCTTCCCTCCGCAATCGCGGCCTGCAGATCTTCAAGCGTGTGCAGCGGCCCCTTCTCGGGAGACCACAATTGCTCCATCACCTTGTGCAGCAGTATTCCGCGCTGCCCCGCCGACAAGCCCCATTCGCTCCGATTGAGTTCTTCGGCATTCAGGCGCCTGGCCCCGAAAGCGCGAAATGGGCACGCTGCCTGGTCCTTGAGTACCGATGCTCCCCCTGCGCACAGCTCGCGCGGCCACGCAATCGTCCCGGAAGCGTCGGCGATCTCCTGCATCTTGTCCGCCGCATGTACGCCCGTCTCAATTGCCAATTCGTGCAGCAACTCCCGCGACCTCTGCCACGTCTGCGCTGGGTGCCCCATTCAAAGCCCGGTGTTGGCTTTGAGTGGGCATACTCGGCAACCTGCTCAATCAGCGGAGACGGTCTCAACTCGCCATCTTTGTCCCGCTCCGCATAACTGAAGATCACCGAATTCCGGGTGCCCCATTCAAAGCCCGGTTTTGGCTTTGAGTGGGCTAGAGATTCTGATCCCTGATCCTTTCGATCCCGTGCGGTGCCCCCAAGGTCCGGCTTTTGGGAGCTGGGTTCACGCTCTCAGCGATCCTCTTCGTCACCACGCTGGCCAGCTCCCAGTCGTCTTCAGCCGTTGCATGCGGCATTCCGGCACGTCGCTGCACCTCATTCGGCAATAGCGGATGCAACCGTCC
The DNA here is from genome assembly GCA_963735555.1 of uncultured Acidobacteriota bacterium. Lineage (GTDB taxonomy): Bacteria > Acidobacteriota > Terriglobia > Terriglobales > Acidobacteriaceae > Silvibacterium. Next base: position 7,164 of record CAVTLP010000021.1, on the reverse strand, counting down.
CGCGCCCCGGCCATGCCTGGTCATCGGCGCCCAGAAACCACACGGCGTCGAACTGCTGCCCCGATGCTTCGAGCGCGCCCATCACCTGCACCGGAGCGCCGTGAGACTCGGGAGCAAAAATCGTCTCGTTTGCCTGAGTTTCAAGCGTGTCGATAAATTCCCGGTAACGCATGCGCCTTCCGTCGAAGTCGAGCAGGGCCACCTCATCCAGCAGGCGTTCCCAACGCGCCCGCGCCTGAAAGTCAATCTCGTCTCTTCTCGTCGCGCCTCGCCACCCCGCCTGATCCAGCAGAAACTGCGCAAGATCCACCCAGCGTCCCGGCGCGCGTTCTTCTTCGGTGATGTGGTTCACCGCCGCCATCTTCTGCATTTCTTCAAGCCGCGCTCGGAGATCCGCGAGGACAGGGAAGCGCGAATCCTTCATCTTCCGCAGGTATTCCGCAGCGAAATCTCAAGCGACAGCGAACCGGAATTCCGCAACGCCGCATCGAAACTCGCCAGCGCGAGATACTCCTCTGTGCTCTGCGCTCTGAGCTCTGTGCTCTGTGAGAGATACCCCGACAGCAAAAGCCACGATACTTCTTCTTCGCTCAGCGGGCTCCACGGCCCAGCGCAGCAACAGCAGCGCAGCGCGAATCACCGGCGCGTCGCCCAGCGGCTGGCCCAGTGAAAACTCAAAGGGCATCCGCGCCGCCGGAGCCAGAACGTCATCCGTCTCCGGCATCAGCACGCGACGGAAAATTCGTTCGATGTCGCTGCGCACCGCTTGCGCATCCGGCACAATCACCCCAATCCGCGCCGGTGGCCTGCTCTCAAACAGCGGATTCTCATCCAGCAACCGCGAATCCAGTGCGCACAGGTCGTGATTTCGTCGCGCCGGTCGTCGCCCGCACCAGTCTTGGCGCTGATCGCAACCGATGCTCCCGCGGAAAGCACGACCTTCGCCCCCGCGCCTCCAGTCGCACGCAATCAGCCTTTTACGCGCCGGCGTAATACGGTCGAAGCCCAGCATGACTACTTTCGCCGGAAGCGGACGAATGCGCTCGCGCCTTCTGCTACAAGGCGATTCGAGCCTCGCCCGGCTTACCCATCCCCGCCTCGCGCACTCGCGATCGAACGCTCCGCCCAGGCCGAAAGCGCTCCGCATCCGTCTGCCCCCATGCGCGATCTCGCTCCCCATGCGCCTCGTAATCGCACAGCAGAGCGTAAGCCTCCTCAGCAAGTGCCGCCATGCCCTCCGGAGACACCAGCAGCTTCGCATCATCCCGCTGCATCCGCGTCCAAACACTGCGCTCCTGCAGGCTTGTCAGCAGCAACGGAGCGTCAGCCTTCGACATGCTGTGTGTCTGCCACAGCCGCCCCACCCAGCTCTCCCAGTCCTCAATCGGCGGAGTCGCCCACACTCGCCGCCCAGCTCGCGCTGCCGTAGCGCATACTCATGCCGCAGCCAACGCGCCGCGCGCACGTTCGCCGTGAGAACCGTCGCGCCGTTCTCAAACGCGCTCTCAATTTCGACGGGAAGCTGCATGACGGGAAGGAATACCCCAAGTGTAAACTGATTGGTGAAGCGCTTTTCCTCCTGCCTTCTGGCACTTCTCGCCCTCGGCGCATTTACCGGATGTCCACCGCAACTCCACGCCGTCTCACCCAAAGCCGCAACCGGAAAAGTCCTGCCACATTCGCGGAGTCGTCGTCTCCACCGACGCCGCCAAGGGTACCGTCACCCTCGACTCCGAAGCCATCCCCGGCTACATGGAAGCGATGATCATGCCCTACTACGCTGAAGAACCCCGGCATCATCAGCGAGCTCCATCCCGGAGACACCATCACCGCCGACCTCTTCACGTCCAACGCCCAGAGCGCTCTCGACAACATCGTCGTAGTCGGCCAGGCCAAGGCTGACTACAAGCCGCGCGTCCACTACAAGCCGCTGAACCCCGGCGATCGCCGTTCCCGATTTCAAGCTCTCAACCAGAGCGGCAAGCTCATTCACATCAGTCAATTTCGCGGCAAGGTTCTGCTCGTTACCTTCATCTACACGCGCTGTCCGCTGGCCGATTACTGCCCGCGCATGAGCCGCAATTTCGCCCGCGCTCGACAAAGCTCTCGCCGCCGACCCCGCGCTCTACGCCAGAACGCATCTGCTCAGCGTCAGTTTCGATCCCGAATACGACACCCCCGCTGTGCTGCGCAGCTATGGAGGCTCCTACACCGGCAACTACACCGAGGAAAAGTTCACTCCACTGGGACTTCGCCGCTCCGCCTCGAAAAAGAGCTTCCCACGTGCTGAAGTTCTTTCTCGTCGGCGCGACACCAGAGAAGGACCGCACCATCACCCACTCGCTCTCGACCATCGTCATCGGCCCCGACGGCAAAATCTACAAGTGGTATCCCACGAACGACTGGACCCCCGAACAGCTGCTCGCGGACGTGAAACAATTGCTCTCAGGAAAACCGCACGCATGATCGTCATTCTCATGGGTGTCACCGGCTCCGGAAAATCCACCATCGCCAATGACCTCGTAGCCCACCGGCTGGAACTACGCCGAAGGCGACGACTACCACAGCGAGGCCAATCGCCGGAAGATGCACGCCGGCATTCCGCTCACCGACGAAGATCGCATCCCGTGGCTTGCCAGCCTGCACGAGGTGATCCTCGGCTGGTGCCGCGCCGGCGACAGCGGAGTCCTCACCTGCTCCGCCTTGAAGCAGTCGTATCGCGACCTGCTTGTGAAGGACATGCCCGCCAACGCATACCGCTTCGTGCTGCTCGATGTCCCCGTCGCCGCCTCGCAGAGCGCATGCGTAAACGCCGGGGCCACTTCATGAATCCCGCGCTGCTCGATAGCCAGCTCCAGACCCTGGAGATGCCCGCACGATGCCGTGCGGGTAGACGCGACCGAGCCGCCCGAAGTCGTCGCCCGGCCATGATTTCGACCTCAACGGTGCCCGCATAGCCCCATCCAAGCCCGGCGTTGGCTTGAGTAGGCTACCTAGAAGCGCTGACCCTCAGCCCTGGAGGCTGGTATCCTCACCTCAAAGCCATGGCAAAGCTCACCATTACCTTCGGTATCGTCCTTATCCTCCTTGGCATCTTCGGATATGTCGCCTCACCCCTCCACGCGCCGACCGCGCTCATCCCCATGCATCGTCGGAATCATCCTCGCTCTCCTCGGCTTCTCGCCCTCCACCGACGACGCCAAAAAGCGCATGTTCCACATGCACATAGCCGTCGCCGTCGGCCTGCTCGGCTTCCTCGGCACCGCCAAGAGCATCTGGGACTACATTCAGATGCTTCGTGGAGTCCAGTTCGCGCATCCAATCGCCGTCGAAGAGAAAGCCGCCATGTCCGTCGTGCTGCTGGTCTTCGTCATTCTCTGCGTGCGCTCGTTCATCGACGCCCGCCGAGCACGCGCTTAGCGCCTGAACAGGAATCAATCCATGCGTCCCGGATCCATGTCCATGAAAGCCGAGCGTTCCACCTCGCACCGCGGAGCCATCCGCGCCGCCGCCGGTGACTCGCCAAAGAAGAAGACCGAGCTCAAAAAGGTCATGCCCGAGGTCTGGAAGTCTCGTGCGTCCCCGCCGCTGGCTGCTGCTCTTCGGACTCATCCTCGTCGCCATCAACCGCGTCGCCGGCCTCGTCCTGCCGCTCTCGACGAAGTACTTCATCGACGAGGTCCTCAACCACCGCCAGGTCGGCAGGCTCCTGCCGCTCGTGCGACTCGTCTCTTCATCGCCACCGCCATTCAGGCCGTCACCTCCTTCTCGCTCACGCAGCTGCTCGTCCAAGGCCGCGCAGCGCATGATCGCCGACCTGCGCCGGCAGGTGCAGCAGCACATCGGCCGCCTCTCCGTCAGCTTCTACGACGCCAATCGCACCGGCGTCCTCGTCTCGCGCATCATGACCGACGTCGAAGGCGTGCGCAACCTCATCGGCACCGGCCTGGTCGAGTTCGTCGGCGGAATGCTCACCGCCGTGCTCTGTCTTCTGCTATCTGCTCTGCGCAGCAGCCAGTAACATGACGCTGATCGTCTTCGCCGTCATCGTCGTCTTCGTCGTCGATCCTTGCAAGACGCCTTCAAGACCATCCGCCCCATCTTCCGCGAGCGCGGCAAAATCAACGCCGAAGTCACCGGGCGCCTCACCGAATCGCTCGGTGGCGTGCGCGTCGTCAAGGGCTACCACGCCGAGCAGCGCGAGGCCGGCATCTTCTCCGGCGGCGTGCAGCGCCTGCTCGACAACGTCATGAAGTCGCTCACCGCCACCAGCACGCTCTCCTTCGCCGCTACCACCGTTCTCGGCATCGTCGGCGCGACTCGTCATGCTCCTCGGCGGCCACGCAGGTCCTCGCCGGCCGCATGACCACCGGCGGCTACTTCCAGTACACGATGTTGCTGGCCTTCATGATCGCGCCCGTCTTCCAGATCGTGAACATCGGCACGCAGCTCACCGAAGCCGTCGCCGGCCTCGACCGCACCATGGAGATCCTCTAGCGAGCGTGACGAATTCGCCGATCCCACGCGCACCCACGCTCTCAGCGAGATTCACGGCGACGTCGCCTTCGACGATGTCGAGTTCTCCTACGAGCCGGACAAGCCCGTGCTGCACGGCATTTCCTTCGAATCGCGCCCCGGAACGGTGACCGCGCTCGTCGGCTCGTCGGGATCGGGCAAGTCGACCATCATCAGCCTCATCTGCGCCTTCCACAAGCCCGACACGGGCGCGCGTCCTCGTCGACGGCATCGATCTCTCCACCGTTCGCCTGGATGACTACCGCGGGCAGCTCGGCGTCGTCCTGCAGGAGTCGTTTCTCTTCGACGGAACGATCCGCGACAACGTGCTCTTCTCCGATCCCGACGCGACCGAAGAGCAGTTCCTCGACGCCTGCCGCATCGCGCGCGTCGACGAGTTCGCCGAGCGCTTTCCCGAGGCCTACGACACCATCGTCGGCGAGCGCGGCGTCAAGCTCTCCGGCGGCCAGCGCCAGCGCCTGTCCATCGCGCGCGCGATCCTCGCCAACCCGCGCATCCTCATCCTCGACGAAGCGACGTCATCGCTCGACTCCGAATCCGAAGCGATGATCCAGGAGGGACTCAGCTTCCTCATGCAGGGCCGCACGACGTTCGTGATCGCGCACCGCCTGTCGACCATCCGCCGCGCCGATCAGATCCTCGTCGTCGAAGGCGGATACATCGTCGAACGCGGCACCCACGAGTCCCTCTACGCGCTCGGCGGCCGCTACTTCGACCTCTACACCCGCCAGCACGGCCTGGAAACCAACCTCTTCCTCGCCCCCGGCGAAGGCGATGTAGTCGAAGAAGCCAAATAATTCCACCTGAAGCAAGTCTTTTGGATAACCACAACACCGGGTGCCCCAGGTCCCGATTTTGGGACCTGGGTCCAAGCCGCGTCCCGGATTTCCGGACGTGGAATAGTTTCCGCATGACCGAAGTTTCCGAGCGCTTTCCCAATCTCGATTGAAAATTGACAAGTGCCGGAACGATCCGGGTTAAGTTGAGTCGATGACCCAGGGTTTAGTGCGGTACCAACAAACCGGGAACCTTCACTTCATAACTTTCAGTTGTTATCACCGACAGCCATTTCTCAGAACGAAACAGGCACGGTCTCTCTTCGAAGATGCTCTCGAACGAATGCGCCGAAGATACGACTTCTATGTTGCAGCCTACGTCGTCATGCCGGAACACGTTCACCTCCTGGTCAGCGAGCCGGCTGGACATCCCACTGGCCGAAGCCCTGAAGGCCATCAAGTTGTCAGTCGCACGCCGAAGACGAGAACATCCCTTCTGGTCGCCGCGTTACTACGACTTCAATGTATTCACAGAGAAGAAGCGAATCGAGAAGCTAAGATACATCCATCGAAATCCCGTCGCCCGCGGACTTGTATCACATCCCGAAGACTGGCCCTGGTCAAGCTTTCTTCACTACGCAACCGGCATCGAAGGCATAGTCGAAATCGAATCACATTGGACAGCGTCCCGCAGGAACCGCGCCACCCAAACTACCCGCGTCACGCCGATCCTCAATCCCGAGAAGCATTCTTTGGAATGACCACAGATCCGGGTGCCCCAGGTCCCGATTCTGGGACCTGGGTTTCGCTGTACTACACCCGCCAGCACGGCCTCGAAACAAACCTTTTTCTCGCCCCCGGCGAAGGCGACGTGGTCGAAGAAGCCAAATAATCCCACCTGAAGCAACTCTTTTGGATAACCACAACACCGGGTGCCCCAGGTCCCGATTCTGGGACCTGGGTTTCGCTGTACTACACCCGCCAGCACGGCCTCGAGACAAACCTTTTTCTCGCCCCCGGCGAAGGCGACGTGGTCGAAGAAGCCAAATAATCCCACCTGAAGCAACTCTTTTGGATAACCACAACACCGGGTGCCCCAGGTCCCGATTTTGAGACCTGGGTCCAAGCCGCGTCCGGATTTCCGGACGTGGAATAGTTTCCGCATGACCCAAGTTTCCGAGCGCTTTCCCAATCTCGATTGAAAATTGACAAGTGCCGGAACGATCCGGGTTAAGTTGAGTCGATGACCCAAGGTTTAGTTCGGTACCAACAAACCGGGAACCTTCACTTCATAACTTTCAGTTGTTATCACAGACAGCCATTTCTCAGAACGAAACAGGTACGGTCTCTTTTCGAAGATAACGGGTGGCCCACCCTTTCATCGCCACAAACGAGGGTGCCCAATCCTGAGCATCGCGAAGGGTGGGAAGGCAATTACCTCAATCCGCCTCCCACCTTCAGCCTCGCATCGCGAGGCCCGGTAGAAGAGCCGGGCTTTAGTCCGCGTCAAAACGCCCCATCCGTCGCCGCCCGTCTGCCGAAGGCCCGAGCGTAGGCGCAGCCGACAGCCAAACGAGGAATAGAATCGCAGTTGGCATACAAATGACCTACAAAAAGATCAACCTGGAACTGATCGTCTTCGCCGACGACGCGAAGCTGCGGTCGCCGAGCTCAACGCCGCACTCGACAAGCTCGAAGAGCGGCACACAATCTTCGGTGGAGACATCGAGACCGTCCCCGTCGAGCACAGCGGGACGCGAAGGAAGTCCGCGCTGATGCACACCCACGCCGCCGGAAAAACAGCAGCCGGTGCCCTCAGGTTGGCAGGCGACAAAGTGGCTGACGCCCTCCG
>CAVTLP010000020.1:0-250397 GCA_963735555.1 uncultured Acidobacteriota bacterium | reverse complement strand
AATCCACCGGTTTTCGCAAGCGAGACGGCTTCCGAGGTGGAAAGGGCTGAGATGGCGGCGACGACGGGCGCACGGCCATTGGCGGCCGCGACGATGTTCTTCAGGATAGCGGTCTTCTCCTCGAAGGTCAGGGTGGCGGCTTCGCCGAGCGACCCGAGCGAGACGATTCCGGTACAGCCATTCTCGAGCATCCATTGCGCGTGCCTGGTCATGAAGGCGTGATCGATCTTGCAGGCTCCGCGTCGAAGCAGGTGGTCATTGCGGGCATTACGCCGTACCAGTTCATCGTGTCTCCTGAAGGGTTGTGAGCCGCGAGGGCAGGTAGGGATCGATGGGAATCGCGGATGGCGCGTCCGAGAAGGTAGTCGACCAGCAGGCGTGCAGTGCCCAAGTGACGTGGTGATGCCGAGTCCCTCATGTCCGGTAGCGAGAAAGACAGTGGGGTCTTCGGTGGGTCCGATCAGCGGAAGCTTGTCCGGCGTTGCAGCGCGAAATCCAGCCCAGGAGCGAAGAGCGGTCAGGGAAGGCAGGGCGGGCATGTAGACAGCCGCGCGCTCCATCATGGCTTGAAGGATGTGCTGGTCAACGCTCGGACTCGCTCAGCGTCATATTGCCGCGAGGAGCCGATGAGCAATTGCCCGGAGATTCGCGGCTGAATGTTGAAGGCGACGGAATCGACTCCGATAGCCGTGCGCACTCTTGAGGTATCCCAGCTCAACGAGCTGATGGTTGACATAGCCGGGATATCTGTCGGTGAGGATGAGATGACCTTTGCGTTTTCTTATCGGGATACCGGGCGTGAGTGTGGGCGAGAGCGCTCCGGCGGCATTGATGATGTGCCGGCGTACAGATCGGCTCCGTCGTCGAGCGTCACGCGACCGTGCGCAGCGCTCGTGACGGCGTGGCCGGTGATCAGTTGGCTCCGAGATTCTGCGCCTGGTCCATGAGATATTGCGCGGCGTTTTGCGGATGGAGTACGGCGTCGTTTGGCACGAGAAGGCCGCCGGTGAGCGGGCGGCGCAGGTTTGGTTCGGCGTGCGGCGAGCGCATTGCTGTCGAGGAGCTCGCAGGGAATGCCTTGTTCGGTAAAGCTCTCGAATTTTCGCCGGACCTCGGCCATTTCGTCTTCATCGGCGGCAATCCAGATGGTTCCGGGGCGATGGTATTCGACGGAGGCGCGGCAGCTTCGGGGCCAGCGCGGTCCAGAGGGATTGCGAATACTTGTGAGGGCGAACTGCGCGGGCGAGTCGTCCATGATGACGACGTGGCCCATCGCCGCGCCTGTCGCTCCGCTGGCGACGGCGTCGCCTCGATCACCGCGACGCTCATGCCGCGCTGTGCGCATCTCCAGAGCGCAGGCCGCGCCGACAATGCCCGCACCGAGAATCGCGACGTCGTAGGCTGGCTCACTGCGTATCCCCATGCAGAAGGGATCGTTCGGATCAAGCAAGAGCGTCGGTTCCGCTGTGACGTATGCCGTTCCGGTGATGCTGGGGATGATTTTTTCACCTTCGAGGCGGATGCTTCCTTCGAAGACGGTGCCGAGGATGCCGGCTTGTCTCCAGACTTCGCCGGGCGCGAGCTTCTCCGTCGGCGTAGAGGCAGGCCATCTTGGCGCTGGTTCCGGTGCCGCAGGGCGAGCGGTCATAGGCCTTTCCGGGGCAAAGAACGAAGTTGGTGCTGTGAGCGCCATCGGCGTCGATCCGGCGAAGAAGGCGGGCTGAACAGTTCGATGTGGTCGATCTCCGCTGCCGTTCAGCCCGGTGATTCCCTGGTCAGCAAGAGCCTGGCGGATGGCCCAGGTGAACTCCGTGAGATCGTCGACGTTTTCTGAGGGAACAGCACTTGTCGTGCGTCCTCGACCAGGTAGAACCAGTTGCCTCCCCAGGCGACGTCGCCGTAGATTTTGCGCCGTGGCCCGGGACTCGACGGCAACCGATACGCCGGTGCGAAAGCTGGGGACATTCTCAACGGTGACATTGCCCGAGGGATGCAGCGTGGTGGTGACGACTGCCGACCGGGGTTTCAATGCGATGGACGCCGGGGCCGATTTTGCCGAGATGAGCGAGCGAGGCGACGAGCCCGATGGTGCCATGGCCGCACATGCCGAGTAACCCACGTTGTTGAAGAAGATGACGCCCGGCGGCGCAGGCTTGATCGACCGGCTCGCAAAGCAGCGCGCCAACGATGACATCCGAGCCGCGGGGCTCATTGACGACCGCCGAGCGGAAGTCATCGTGCTCGCACCGGAAGCGATCCCTGCGGTCGGCGAGAGGGCCGTTGCCGAGATCGGGTCCGCCGCTCGACACGAGACGCGTGGGTTCACCCGCCGTGTGCGAGTCGAGGATGGAAACGCGGCGTGGCGAGTTCGATGGCATTGCGTAATGCCTACACTATCGTCGCGGGCGATGGATTTGAAAGGTATGGCTGGTTAAGTGCCGGCTGCCCAGAAATGTTACATTGGCATTTTGAAGTCTTTATTTGCGCGATTGCCGGAGGGTTGGAGTGCGAGTGTCTTAGAGGTCAGCGAAGGGTATCCGGATTTGTTCTGGTGGGGACGGTTGCGGGACTGCTCGCGACGGGTGCGAAACCGGCCGCACGACCAAGGCGCACTCTGCTGCGCACGTCTCCGATGAGACGACCACCGGCAAGCAGGATCCGAACTACGTGGCCAGCGGAGAAGGCATACCGCCGGTCCCGGTTCGCCGACAGCGGCCGGCGCGGATGGCAAGCAGCCCTACGACAGCGCTGGGCGCGCTCGAGTCCGGCGCGGAGCACGGCGTCGGCCACCCCTCCAGCGGAACAGGAAAAGGACAGCTTCGAGCGCCAGTAGATCGTCGGTCTGCTTAGGCGATGACGAGTCCGCGAGGCTTGACGTTCTCGCGGATGAATCTTCACGGTTGCGTCGAGCGAAGTGCCCGGACCGAAGATCGCGGCAACACCCTGCGACTTGAGGAATTCCACGTCCTGTTGCGGGAATGGTCCCGCCGAGGACGACGAGGATGTCCGCGGCTCCGCGCTCCTTCAGCAGCGACGTCACGCGGGGCACGATGGCGTTGTGCGCGCCGGAGAGAATGCTCAGGCCGACGCAGTCCACATCTTCCTGCAGGGCGGCGTTGACGATCATCTCCGGGGTCTGGCGCAGGCCGGTGTAGATGACCTCCATTCCAGCGTCGCGCAGTGCGCGGGCGATTACCTTGGCTCCGCGATCATGGCCGTCGAGCCCGGGCTTGGCAACAAGTACGCGGATGGGTGTGGTGCGCGTAGTCATGGTGCGCTCAAGCATGGGGCGACTGGTGAGCATATCACGTCGCGGGTCTGGTGTTGAGTCGTGACTCTGGCCGGAGATGCGTGCTGCTGAGGCTTGGCGTTTGGCCGGAAATGGTTTTCAATCGGTCGGTAGGCCGATGGGAGCGAGCATGACGGTTCAACGCAGAGATTTGTTGAAGTTCGCGGGCAGTGGCTTGAGTCTGGCAGCGGTTCCTTTAGCAGCGGCTGCTGCGAGCCACCCGGCGATCGGGGCGGATAGCCAGGGAAGTCTTGCGGGTTGGCTCAACGTTCGTAACTTTGGAGCGGCGGGCGATGGCAAGACTCTGGATACCGCGGCCATCAACAAGGCGATCGATGCAGCGGCTGCGGCCGGCGGCGGAACGGTGTTCTTCCCGGCGGGAGTGTACGCGAGCTACTCGATCCATCTCAAGAGCAACGTCTGTCTCTACCTCGACCAGGGCGCGACGATTCTAGCCGCCTCCACGCCGTTCGACGGCACGACCACCGGCGGCTACGACGCAGCCGAGCCGCAGGGGGCGTGGGAGCCGTATCAGGATTACGGGCACAACCACTGGCACAACAGCCTGCATCTGGGGCGAGAACGATCCACGATGTGTCGATCCTCGGGCCGGGACGTATCTGGGGCAAAGGACTGAGCCGGGGTCACGATCGACGATACCGATTTGCCGGACACGACAAAGCCGGGCGTGGGCAACAAGGCCATCTGCGCTGAAGATTTGCCGCAACGTGATTCTGCGCGACTTTTCGATTCTCCAGGGCGGGTGGTTCGGCATTCTTGCGACCGGCGTCGATAACCTGACGATCGACAACCTGAAGCATCGATACGAATCGCGACGGGATGGACATCGACTGCTGCCGCAATGTGCGCGTATCGAACTGCACCGTGAACTCGCCCTGGGACGACGCCATCTGTCCGAAGAGCTCGTTTGCGCTGGGATATGCGCGGCCAACGGAAAACGTGACGATCACGAATTGCTATGTGACCGGCGATTACGAGCTTGGGTCGGTGCTGGACGGGAGCTGGAAGCCGATGGCCGGCGTGCCTCGCAGAATGGCGCGACAGGGCGCATCAAGCTGCGGGACGGAGTCGAATGGCGGCTTCCGCAATATTACGATTTCGAACTGCGTGTTTGAGAACTGCCGCGGCTTCGCGCTCGAGACGGTGGACGGCGCATTGTGCGAGGACATTACGTTTTCACCGGCATCGCCATGCGCGGGGTGGTCGTATGCGCCGCTGTTTCTGCGGCTGGGAACGCGGATGCGCGGTCCGCAGGGCACGCCGGCAGGCACGCTGAAACGCGTGATCCTGAGCAACATCGTCAGCTCTCGGCGCGGGCCTGATTCCATCTGATTTTGAGCGGCGTGCCGGGACACAATATCGAAGACATCAAGATCAGCGATGTGTATTTCGAGCAGGAGGGAGGCGGCTCGAGCGTCGCTGGCGGCGATTGATCCTCCGCTCAAGGAAAATGCCTATCCTGAGCCGAGCATGTTCGGCGATCTGCCGGCGAGCGGGATTCTTTCTTCGCCATGTGCGCAATCTGGAGGTCAGCAACGTGGAGATCGCGACGGCGCAGTCCGATGCGCGGCCCGCTTTCTGGCTGGCAGATGTGGATGGCGCGGACTTCTTCCGAGTGCGGGTTCCAGGCGGAGCCCCGGCCTTCGATCTACGGCGGGTGAAGAACTTTCGCAGCTTTGGCAGCCGCTCGGTTGGGGATGTGTCATTGGAGAGCGTGGAAGCGCGGAAGATTTAGCGCTGGGCTTACTACTTGTCGCGAGCGACGACGAAATCCGGAACCCAGAGCAGGGCGCGCTTGAAGTCGGAGTCGGGCAGGTCGGCGAGGGCGGCGCGTGCGGCTCTCGGCGTGCTGGAAGGCGATGTTCATCGCGTAATCGACGGAGCCGGTTGCGGGTGAGGATGGCCAGAATCTCATCGTGGGTGACGCGGTCGAAGTTCTGGTCGGTGAGCACGGTCTGGATGGCTTCGCGGTCGGTGGCGGTGCCGTTTTCAAGCGAGTGGATGACGGCGAGCGTGGCCTTGCCTTCGCGCAGATCGCTGGCGACAGGCTTGCCGAGTACTTCTTCGCGTGGCGGTGAGGTCGAGCACGTCGTCGACGATCTGGAAGGCCATGCCCAGCGAGCGGCCGTATTCGCCCATCGCTGCTTCGGCGTGCTGCGGTTCACCTGGGCCAGCACCGAGCCGAGGCGCATCGAGACTTCGAAGAGGCAGGCGGTCTTGCGATAGATGAGGTCGTTGTATTCCTGCTCGGTGATCGGCCGGCCGAGCGTTTCCATCTGCAGCAGTTCGCCTTCGACCATCTGCTGGGTGAGGCCGATGAGCAGGTCGAGGACGCGGAAGTTGCGCTCTTCAAGCGCGACCCGGAAGGCCTGCATGTAGAGCCAGTCGCCGGCGAGGACGCACTTGGCATTGCCCCAGGTAGTGTTGGCCGAGGGGCGGCCGCGGCGGATGTCGGCGGCGTCGATGATGTCGTCATGGACGAGCGTGGCGCGTGTGCACCATCTCGACGACCGCGCCGAGGCGGACCATGCCGTCGCCGCTGAATAGCCCTGGGACTTGGCGGAGAGCAGCAGGAGCGACGGGCGGATGCGCTTGCCGCCGCCCTCGCGCAGGTAGTCGGAGATTTCCGTGATGGCGGTGACGGAGGAGACGGCGTCGGCACCGAACTCGCGCTCGATGGCGCGCAGATCGTCGCTGGAGGAGATCGAAGACCTCTTTTGCCGTCGCTATGGTCAGTGTGCTCACTGTGCTGGTTCGCTCGTACTCAAAAACTAGGTCCCGCTCTTCCTAGTTTGACCGGTAGTTCGTGAACTGCATGTCGATGCCGAAGTCGTGACCCTTCAGCAGAGCAATGACTTCCTGTAGAGTATCGCGATCTTTGCCGCTTACGCGCACGGTATCACCCTGAATCGATGCCTGGGCCTTCTTTTTGGAGTCTTTAACGAGCCGAACGATCTCTTTGGCCTTCTCGCGAAGCGATGCCCTGCTGGAGGGTGATCTTCTGGCGGACGCTGGATCCGGTGGCCGGTTCGATCTTGCCGTAGGTGAGCGCTCTTGAGCGAGATGCCGCGCTTCACCAGCTTCTGCGAGAGGATCTCCGTGACGGCCTTCAGCTTGTATTCGTCGGCTGAGGCGAGCTGGATGGCGTCGTCGCCTTCAAGCTTGATTTCGGAGTGCGAGTCCTTCAGGTCGAAGCGCGTCGTGGACTTCCTTGATGGCCTGGTCGATCGCGTTGCGCACCTCCTGTATGTCCACTTTGCTGACGATATCGAAGGAATTGTCTGCTGCCATAGCAGTTCCTCCTGCTTCAGATTATCCGCTTCATACCGCTAAGCCTCAGGTCAGTGCCATGTTCCGCTGCACTGTTGTACCGAAAAATCGGTGAAAGTTTTCCGTGGTACGGGAAGCGACTTCGTCAGGCGTCAATGGATTTCGGACTTCGGCAAGCTTCGCGGCGACCTCGGCGACCCAGGCCGGTTCGTTGCGTTTGCCGCGATTGGGCACAGGAGCGAGGAATGGCGCGTCGGTTTCGATCAGCATGCGGTCGAGCGGGACCTGTGACGAGCGACATCGCGGATGGGCTGTGCTTTGGGGAAGGTGATGTTGCCGGCGAAGGAGATGAGGAAGCCGAGATCCATGGCGCGGCGGGCGTGGTCCCATTCACCGGTGAAGCAGTGCAGGATGCCGCCGAGGCCGGTGGGCGACCACTCTGATTCGATCATCGTCGAGCGTGTCGTCCCAGGCGTTGGTGCGAGTTGTCGGACGGGCGGCAGTGGATGATGATCGGCTTCTTGTGGGCGGCAGCGATCTCCATCTGGCGGCGGAAGACGGTCTTCTGCATTTCGCGCGGCGAGTGGTCGTAGAAGTAGTCGAGGCCGATTTCGCCGCAGGCGAGGACTTCCGGTTGCTGGCGAGAAGCTGGTTGAGCTTGGTGTAGGCGGCTTCGTCGGCAGAGTTGTGCTTCGTGGGGATGAACTCCGGCGCTGGCGTAGATGCGTCGGGATCGCCGGGCCGCTCCGCGTATTCACGGCGAGATCGAGCGCCGGTGCATGGTGTCCGGGCCGTCGCCGATACCGATGGAGAGAATCGGTGCGCACGCCTGCCTCCCACGCGCGCGCGAGCAGGGCGTCGCGGTCCTCGTCGTAGCGCGGGCTGTCGAGATGGGCGTGGGAATCGATCATGCTGGTTCAGATCATGACTGGAATTATTTGAGGCGCGCGCCGATCTCGACGTCTTCGAGGAAGCCGGCGAGGACGGGCTTGCCATCTTCGCCGAGCGAGGCGGCGACGATCATGCCGTTCGATTCCAGACCGCGCAGCTTGCGCGGAGCGAGGTTGGCGACGATGACCACTTTGCGTCCAATGAGCGATTCGGGCGTGTAGGCCTCGGCGATTCCGGCGAGGATCTGGCGCGTTTCGTAGCCGAGATCGACTTCGAGGCGGAGGAGCTTGTCGGCCTTGGGAACGCGCTCGGCGACCTTGACCTGGGCGACGCGAAGCTCGACTTTGGCGAAGTCGTCGATGGTGATTTTTTCGGTAGCCGGAGGCCGCGCTGCTTCTGGCGCCGGGCCGCCGGTGAGTCGTCTGCAGTGCGTCCGCGAAGGTGCCGCACGCTGCGTGCGCTGGTGGATTCGGAGAGGCGGCGCGGCTTCTTCTCGCTGGCAGCCAGCGGCGAGGCCCTGTGGTTTCGAGGCGGCGTGCGAGCCGTCTGACCGCCGCTGTGGCTGCGCCTGCTACTTCGGGCTCAGGGCTCGCGGGCTGCCGGTCTGGGCGTTGTTCTGCTGTTCGATTTCTTGCATACGGGTGATTGCGTCCTTTTCTGCGCGTGGGAAGACGGGGCCGAGTTCGCCGAGCTTGGTGCCGGGCTTGAGGCCGCCCCAGGTCGAGATTCTTCAGGTCTGCTTTGCTGGATGTCGCCGAGGCCGAGCTGTGCCCAGACCTTTGCCGCGGCGTCGGGGATGACCGGGTAGACGAGCGCGGTGATGATGCGGATGGCTTCGGCGGCGGTGTAGAGAATGGTCGGCGTAGGCTTGTTGCTGCTCGTCCGTGATCACTCTGTGCAGCTAGCTTCCACGGCGCACTGTGCGGTGAGATATCCGTCTATCGGCAGCGATCAGAGCCCAGACGGTTTCGAGCGCACGCGAAAAGTCGAGTCGTCGAATGCATCGTACAAGTGGCCGACTGCGGTGATCAGCTTTCGGAGACGTCTCGTCGCAATCGAATCGAGGCCTGCTCTGCACGGGATTCGGGCACGATGCCATCGAAATACTTGCCGATCATGGTCAGCGTGCGGCTGACGAGATTCCCGTAGCCGTTCGCGAGATCGGAATTGTAGCGCTGCACCAGCGCGTCGAAGGAGAAGCTGCCGTCCTGTCCGAAGACGATCTCGCGCAGCAGGAAGTAGCGCAGCGCATCGGCTCCGAGGACGTCGAGGATGGTTTCGGCGCGCACGATGTTGCCGCGCGATTTCGACATCTTGCTCTCTTCAAAGAGCAGCCAGCCGTGGGCGACGATGCTCTTCGGCAGCGGCAGTCCGGCGGCCATGAGGAAGGCGGGCCAGTAGACGCAGTGGAAGCGGGTGATCTCTTTGCCGACGATGTGCAGGTCGGCGGGCCAGTACTTCTCAAATTTTGCCTTGTCGCCGGATCGTCGCTGCCGTAGCCGAGCGCGGTGATGTAGTTGACGAGCGCGTCCATCCAGACGTAGATGACGTGCTTCTCGTCGCCGGGAACGGGGATGCCCCACTTGAAGCTGGTGCGGCTGACGGAGAGATCCTTGAGGCCGCCTTGCACGAAGGAGATGACTTCGTTGCGGCGCGTCTCGGGGCGGATGAAGTCGGGGTTGGCGTCGTAGAACTCGAGCAGCGGGCGCTCGAAGGCCGAGAGCTTGAAGAAGTAGTTTTCTTCGCTGACGGTCTCGGTGATGCGTCCGCAGTCGGGGCAGGGCGCGCCCGGGCGGGACATCGACGAATGCCTCGTCGGAGACGCAGTACTGGCCCGTGTAGGAGCCCTTGTAGATGTATCCGCGATCCTTGAGCAGGGTGAAGAGCTTCTGCACGCCGCGCTTGTGGCGCGGCTCGGTGGTGCGGATGAAGTCGTCGTAGGTGAGGCCCATGCGGTCCCACAGGGCGCGGAACTGGGCCGCGACCTCGTCGGTGAACTGCTGCGGGCTGCAGTCCGGCCTGCTCGGCGGAGCGCTCGATCTTCTGGCCGTGCTCGTCGGTGCCGGTGAGGAACAAGGTGTCGACGCCGAGGGCGCGCTTGCGGCGTGCGATGACGTCGGCAACCACCGTGGTGTAGGTGGTTCCGATGTGCGGGCGCGCGTTGACGTAATAGATCGGGGTGGTGAGGTAGAACTTATTGGACATGCGAGGCTTGCGCCGAAATGCTGATTCTTTACGATTTACCGGTCATCGCCGCGGGCTCCGTCAGTCGCTGTAACGTCGGTCGAGATCTGCGATCATTTCGCATGAGTTCCAGAGCGACCGGGCGTGCCGGGAATGATGAGCGTGTCGACTGGCTTCCAGTCCTGCGAAGGCGGGTCCTTGCGCACTGGTAAGCCGTGCCTGGTACGTCGCATCGATGATCCAGACGGCGCGAACGCCCATGCGCGAGGTATTCTTCGACCTTGACTTCGAATCGGCTGCATGCGATCTTCGGGTGAGAGGATTTCTACGCAGAGCAAAGGCGGGTGCGTGATGATTTGCTCGTCGGGCGCGTTGCGATCGATCACCATGATGTCCGGGATCCTGAAACGCGTAGGTGCTCGTCTGCAGCCGCAGCTCAGGATAGACACGGATGTTCGCGCTCTGCCGCCAGTTCCTCATCCAGACGACTAAAGCGCCCTGCCACGCGGCGTGATCTTTCTCGCCCAGAGTTTCTCTCGACAATCTCGCCGTCCACGAACTCGCGGTCCGGATCCCAGAATTCGTGCAGGTAAGCGTCGAGAGCGGAGAAGGTCGTGCTCATTGGTCTACCTCGCGATGCGCAATATTCAGCATACGTCGGCCTGATGCGCTACAACGAGTTGCGGGCATGCGTGCCTGATAGAATCGACTATAAAATCAGATGTTTCCGCACTTTTGCCCGGTGATTGCCACGTGTATTTAAGACAGCAGAAGAAGCTTGAAGAGCGGCTGCGCGCGGTCCTGCGTGAGTTGTACCAGATCGAGCTCGAGAACGTTGTCATCGAGCAGCCGCCGGAGATCAAATTCGGCGAGTATGCGCTGCCGGTTGCATTTGAGCTCGCGCGCAAGCTGAGAAAGGCTCCGCGAAAGATCGCCGAGGAAATGGTCGGCGGCGCTGGGCGCCGTTGCGGGCTTTGCAGGCTTTGAGGTTGCGGGCGCGGGGTACATCAATGCGCGGCTGGATCGTGGCGCGGCGGTGCACGTGCGATTGCTGCCGAGGGGCGAAGTTGAGACGCCGGGCGAGCATCTGCACTCGCTGGTGGAGCATACGAGCATCAATCCCAACAAGGCCGCGCATGTCGGGCATCTGCGCAATGCGATTCTGGGCGACACGTTTGTGCGGCTGCTGCGCGCGGCCGGGCAGAAGGTCGATGTGCAGAACTACATCGACAACACCGGCGTGCAGGTGGCCGATATTGTGGTGGGGCTGATGCATCTCGAAGGCTGCTCGCTGAGCGATGTGCAGGCGCTGATGGCGAGGCTGGCAGCGAAGGGCGAACGTATCGATTACTACTGCTGGGATCTGTATGCGCGCGTTTCGCAGTGGTATGAGGCGGACGAATCGGAGAAGAGGCACGCAAGCAGATTCGCCTCGACACGCTGCATGCCATCGAGCAGCGGCGGAAACGACGCTGCGCAGATCGGCGAGCTGATTTCGACGGCGGTGCTGCGGCGGCATCTGGAAACGATGCTGCGGCTGGACATCGAGTACGACTTTCTGCCGCGCGAGAGCGAGATTCTGCACCTGCACTTCTGGGACAGTGGCCTTCGAGCAGCTGAAGGCGAAGGGCGTGCTCTATTTCGAGACCGAAGGCAAGAACAAGGGCTGCTGGGTGATGAAGCGAGGCACTGGTC
Source organism: uncultured Acidobacteriota bacterium (assembly GCA_963735555.1). Classification (GTDB taxonomy): domain Bacteria; phylum Acidobacteriota; class Terriglobia; order Terriglobales; family Acidobacteriaceae; genus Silvibacterium. The sequence goes on along the minus strand of CAVTLP010000020.1, from coordinate 239,047 downwards.
GCATGGGCGGTCTTTCTCGCGAGGACAGCGATGAACTGGACGAGTCAGAGGGCCAAGGCCCGACGAAGATGCGAAGGTGATCGTTCGCTCGAACGGCACGGTGACGTATGTCGGCAAGGACATTGCCTATCACCTGTGGAAGTTCGGGCTGCTGGGGCGCGACTTCGGTTATCGGAAGATTTTTCGAGTATCCGGACCGCGAGTGCTGGATTTCGGCGGAGAGCGGCGAGCCGGATCATCCGCACTTTGGCGGAGCGCAGGCGATCTACAACGTGATCGATTCGCGGCAGGCCGATCCGCAGGCGAACGTGATTGAGGCCCTGCGTGGCCTGGGATACACCGAGCAGGCGGCGCACTACACGCACTTCTCCTATGAGATGGTCGCGCTGACTCCGCGCTGCGCGCTGGAGCTGGGCTACGAGGTTTCGGAAGAAGATCGGGCGCGGCCGTATATCGAAGTCTCGGGGCGCAAGGGCTTTGGCGTGAAGGCCGATGACCTGATCGACAAGCTGATTGCGGCCACGCAGAGGGAAGTAGACGAGCGGCATCCGGAACTTGAGAGAAGCCGAGCGCGACAAGATCGCGAAGGAGATTGCCGTCGGCGCGCTGCGCTACTTCATGCTGAAGTACACGCGGAATTCGGTGATCGCCTTCGACTTCAAGGATGCGCTCAGCTTCGAAGGTGAGACCGGGCCGTACATCCAGTACGCGGTGGTGCGGACGCGCAGCATCTTTCGCAAGGGCGAGACGACTCCGGAACAGGCGCTGGCGGATTTGGCGGGCGTGGACGCGGCGCCATATCTGAGCGGCGAGGACGCGGACGGCATCTGGCAGCTCTGGCTGCGGGCGGCGAAGACGTCGCTGCTGCTCGAACAGTGCATCGCCACGGCTGAGCCGGCGTATCTGGCGAGGCATGCCTTTCAGCTGGCGCAGGACTTCAGCAACTTCTACCGCAGGCATCACATTCTGACTGAGGCCGATCCAGCGACGGAAGACGTTCCTGCTGGCGACGGCGGCGGTGGCGCAGCGGGAGCTGATCCGGTCGCTGGCTGGCTGGGTATCAGCGCCCCGGAAGTGATGTAGAGATAAGCTGCAGAAAAGGCGCTCCGGTCGGAGCGCCTTTTTGTATCTGTAACGGTTACGTGACTACTGAATCGGCTGGCCGGCCGCCGTCATCTGACTTGACTGCTGCTGGTCGAACTGCTTCACGCCGTCGGGCAGCGGCGCGTAGTTGAGCGATCCGGCGGTAGGCTGGCCGTCGGTAATGATGTACTGGATGAAGTTCTTGAGCGCAGCGCGCTTGGCCTTGTCCGGACCGTCTTTGGGAATGATGAGGAAGGTCAGCGTGGAGATGGGGTAAGCATCGGTGGCTGTCGCCGGCGGGTTCACGATAGGCTGCCGTGGATCCTGCGAGAGCTGGGCGGTAAAGGCATTGATGGCAGCGGTCGTACTCTGCGCGGTTGGCGCGATGTAATTGCCGGCCTGGTTCTTGATCTTTGCGACCGGAAGGTGGTTCTGCTCGGCGTAGGTCAGCTCAACGTAACCGATGGCGCCGGGCGACTGGCGAAGCTGGCCGGTGACTCCTTCGCTGCCTTTGCCGCCGATTCCGAGGGGCCAGCGCAACACTGTTGCCTTTGCCGACCTTCGTTTGCCATTCAGGGCTGACGGCCGCCAGGTAGGTCGTGAAGGCATTGGTGGTTCCGCTGCCGTCGGCGCGATGGACGACGACGATGGGCTGATTCGAGGGAAGCTTCACGCCCGGATTGTCTTTGACGAGGAGCGGGTCATGCCAGGTCTTGACGGTGCCGAGAAAGATTCCGGCGAGGGATTCGGGAGAAAGCTGGAGCGGCTGCGCGAGCTCGGGCAGATTGTAGGTGATGCAGACGGGGCCGGCAGTCTCCGGGATCTGAATGACGGGCGGCATGCTCGGCCAGCTGATCGTCAGCGAGCGCGCGCGTCGGAAGCTCCGAAGTCCACGGTGCCGGCCTTCACCTGCTGTATGCCGCCGCCCGAGCCGATGGACTGGTAATTGATCTGGACGCTGGGGTGGGACTTGAGAGAAGTCCTGAATCCAGCGGGTCATAACGGGGTAGACGAAGGTGCTGCCGGCTCCGGAGAGTCGGACATTGTTGCTGGTTGAGTTACACGCGGAAAGGGCCAGGGCAGCGAGGGTGAGCAGGGATGCGGCACGGATTCGGTTGTGCATTCTTCCTCCAGAGATGGAGATCGTCACGCGATGCGATGAGCGGATGCGGGCTCAGGTTGGTTCTATGGGGTCGACGGCTCGATCTCGCCACTCAATTTAGCATTCTGTAACTTTAGATTCGATAAAGCGATCCCGGTTCGCAAGGATTTACCAGATTTTCGCGTACCGGTGACTCATTCCCTCCTGCGGTCTGCCGTGAAGTCAGCCGAGGCAATCGACTTGTCGCGGTGTTACAATCCTCGCCACTTCAGCACGGAGGTCGACCATGACCGATAACTCCAATGAGGAGATGCAAAAACTCATGGGAGAGCTTGAAAAGCTGATGGGAGAGCTGGAAAAACTGATTGAACTCATCACCAAGCTTCTCGCCGAGAAGCAGAAGCCAAAGCCGGTTTCATGCGGACAGCCGATCAAATTATCGATGGACGGCAAGACTACTACAGCCGCTCCTGACGAAGTGACGGCGATCGCGCAAGCCTCAAAGGACGCTCAGGACAAATTGACCAGGTTCGGTGAAAAGTGGTGCACCGGATCATGCGCAGAGACTCCGGGAACAACCTGCAAGCCAGTCATAAGCGATCTCACGGTTACGAGCATAAAGACGACTGAGGTGGGTTCTACAACTCCGTCCGGCACGTCTACCTGGAGCGCACAGGTGACTGTTACCGCGTTGATCTCGTGCGAATGTCTCTGAGTGCCCTGATATGGAGACGCACGGCTCGGTCGTCAAACGCTCTTTGGCTGTTCTACGACGACGCTTCGCAACACTGTGGGTAGCGGCCGCCTGGCCGCACATTGTTCTGGCAGTTTGCTGTATGGCTATTGCGGCCTTCCATCATCTGCGTGAACAGACTGGCGAACACGCCAACCCGGCAACGCTGTGGCAGTCGATGGGTGGATGGGCAAAGCTGGGGGTGCTCGCGATCTTCGTAGTTGCGACCGCCTTGCCGCACGGGCTTGCGGTGGGGGGCGTTACCTCTGTGATCTGGAAGGATTTTGAGACCGGAGCCGCATCTCTCAGGGATGCGCTCACCGGGATCGGCGGCCATCCCGGACGACTCATACTGCTCTCGCTGGGGCTTGGCGCTTTCGCCGAGATTGGCTCGGTTATCGTGATCCCCACTGTGCTTGTCATCGTATTCTGCGCATTTGCTGTCCCGGTTCTGATCATTGAAAAGACTGGAACATTTAGATCTGTGCAAAGAAGTTTTGCCCTATCGGGACAGAAGATCGGGTCCATTCTGGGGCTCAGGTTTGCGACATTTCTTTTTTTGTTCCTGGTGTTAATCGCAATGTCCACCTTGATCAGAGCGCTTCCTGATACGGATATGCAATGGTGGGTGATCCCGCTGGGATTCTGGACGATCCTGGTGCTGTTTGCCTCGCTTGCGCAGATGGTAGAGGCGATCGTTGTCACACAACTCTACATCGATATTCAGGGAGGGAAGTCTCCTGGGGCTGACCCTGCTGTTTCCTGAGGGTCCGCGCCGATACCTCAGGGCTAAACCTTGAAAGGGAGCACGTCGCGGCAGGTGTCGTAGATGTACTGGTGCGCGTCCCTCGAGGATTCCTTTAGTTGAACAGCACTCGACGATTTGCCCCCCAGGTGGGTGCACGCGACTCCGGCAAGACGGATGCGATATCCCTGCCTCCGGACTTCGCAACTGAGCCAGTAGTCGTAGCAGAAATACCCGATGGGCGTTCCGATCGGCCATCCGCCTGCCTTTTCGAGAATTTCCCTCCGGACGAACATGGCGAATCCGTCCAGAACCGCGACATCGCATGCACGGGTGAATCTCTTCCCATGGCGCTCCGCGTCGAACATATTCGAGCGGAAGTCAGAGCGTCCGAGCTGGCGGCAGACTATAAGGGGCCGATAAAGACTGGTCCGATCCGTGCCGGAGAGCGCCGCCAAATCCGACCATCCCCACTTTCGGATCGTCGAACTCCTTCATCACCCGGGCGAACCAGTCGTCGTCTCGCACCACCACATCGTCATGGACGTAGCCGAGGATAGACGACAAGGTGGATTCGAAGCCCTCCTGATAGGCCTCAAGGATGCCCAGGTGGCGTTCCGTGCTGTCGATCAGGTGAAGGTGTGCTTCGCGCCGCGGCCTTCAGAGGGAATCCAGGAGTGGACGCACTTCTCCCACCCGGACCACTTCAGCGTCGCGATGATCAGGGTGAGATCCATGGAATCGCCCGCGTGGTGTGCCTCCTGATGTGACTGTTAACCAGCGGCGAGTTCCTTGGCGCGCTGGGTGGCGCGCATCACGGCTTTGATCAGGGTAACGCGCAGGCCGCCCTCTTCCAGTTCGAGGATGCCGTCGATGGTGCAGCCGGCGGGTGTAGTCACCGCGTCCTTGAGCAGCGCAGGATGGTAGCCCGTTTCCAGCACCATGCGGGCTGCGCCGTAGGTGGTCTGGGCGGCGAGCAGCGTGGCGATATCGCGGGGCAGGCCCACCTTGACTCCGGCCTCGGCGAGCGATTCGAGAATGATGTAAATGTATGCGGGACCGCTGGCGGAGAGGCCGGTGACGGCGTCCATGTGCTTTTCGTCGACGACGACGGTGCGGCCAATGGTCTCGAAGATGCGGGTGGCGAGGGCCATCTGCGGCTCGGTGACGTAGCGGCCGCGGCAGAGTGCGGAGATGCCCGCGCCCAGCATGGACGGCGTGTTGGGCATCGCGCGGATGACGGGGATCTCGATGCCGGAGGCCTGCTCGATGGCGGCTGTCTTGACGGAGGCGGCGAAGGAGATGAGCAACTTGCCGGTGTTGAGGGCGGGGCTGATCTGTGCGACGAGATCGGGAATCTGGAAGGGCTTGACGCCAAGCAGGATGACGTCGGCCTGTTCGACAACGGCGCGGTTGTCGGTTGAAACCTGGACGCCCCATTGCGCGGAGAGAGCGGCGGCGCGGTCGGCGTGCGCGACGGTAGCGAGCAACTGGTCAGGGTGCAGGATCTGCTGTTTGAGGAAGGCCTGGAGGAGGATTCCGCCCATCTTGCCGGCTCCGAGGACGGCAACACGTAATTGGGATAGATCATGATCGATTGCTGCGGTGTTCATCGTTGTTTCAGAGTAGCAGTGTTCGGGAATCAGCGATGAGCGATGCGGAAGCGCAAAGCTGATCGATTAGTTCTTGATCGTCGCGGGACTCCCGTCCAGCTTACTTATCGTTATCTGGAATTTCTCGTTGTAGGTCTTTGCCAGGTCCCGCAGAACACTAAGGGCGATAGCCTCGCCGAGAAGCATCGAGTTGTCGCTGTCGCTGCGCCAGTGAATGCCGGCATGCAGACCGTGACCGAAGGTGACGTTGTGCGCGATCTTATTCAATTCGCCGCTTACCGTCATCACGCCGCTGTCGGAGCCGGTATAGCTGTAGGGAAGCAGAGCCAGTCCGTCACTTGTGGGGACTTTCGGATCAGGGAAGACGGCGCTTCCGTCATAAAAGAACTTGAGCACGGTGATGCATGCTCCGCCCACTGTGCCATGGCCGGTTGGATATGCAGGATGGGATGGCGAGCCCTCGGGAAATGCCTGAGAGAGCAGATAACTTCCGTACTTGTTGAAGCTTTCCGCCACGGCCATGGAGTTCAGCACATTATCGTTCACTGCTCCGTCAAGGGTGCCGCCTTGTCCCGTCTTGATCAGGTGCAGGATTCCGCCGCCCGACTCGGGGCGATGGCGCAGGTGGACGAGCCATTTCTGGAACCACACAGCGTTGAGAGCGATCTTCGCGACGTAAGCCAGGGTGCCTGCAAAGTCGGGCGGCCCGAATGTGCCGAAGCCATTTTGCGTTTTCGAGTGGGCGTAAGGATTTCCGGGATTCCTGGGCAGGCCGAGCGACTCCAGCAAGAGGTAAGCGACGAAATATTCCTGGAAGAGTTCATCGACGTGTGTCAAGGCGGCCAGACCGCGTCCGTTGTGCAGATAGCGCGGCGTGGGGTCAGGCTGATTGACAAGACCGGTGGCGATGCCGTTCTGCACATCCTGCCAGGTTGCGAGGTCGGTCATGTAGTCGATGTTCGGGAGATACGTCGTGAGCCGCTGGCTTATCTCTTGTGCTCCCAGGTTCGTTGGCTGGATGAGGAATTGAGAGAGATAAGGTCCGGTCGTTTCTCCTGGATAGGTTCCCCGGAAGAGAAGGTTCGGCGTCACGGCACCACTGCTGTCTCGCGGACCCAGATAGGTCGGCATGCTGGAGAGTTCCGCGGCGGCATTCGCGGCGCCGGGATTGGAGGCGTAGTCAGTGAATGCCACGTCGCGCAGCAGGGAACACCAGTAGAGCTCCGTCAGCTCGGTGCCGTATGCCTCGCTGGCGAGCGCGGGCGCGGGTGGAACCATGAAGGTGGTTTCCTGGTTTTCGGGCGAGGGAGCATCGCCGAACTGCCACGCGTCCGTGCCTGCGAGGCTGTAGGCGTAGGCAGCTTGCGGGCCGTTGAGCGTCCGCGTGCCACCGAGAATAATCTTCTCGAAATCCGCGGATCTGCCGGTGTTCAACGCGTGCCTGAAGGTCTTGTAGGCGGCGAGGTTGACCCGCCCTGGGCCATCCTGCTTGATGCATTTGGTGTAGGTGCCGCACTTGTCCCTGTACAGTGCCTCATCACCGTTGGTGGTGTGCGGCGGGATGGCGACTTTCGCCTGTTTCGTTGCTGTATCGAAGCGGACGTGAAAGCAGGCCAGGGCTCGAGGGTTAGTGACGCCGGGCGGCACACATGGGTTTGGAGAGGGAGGCGGAGGGACGGTTTTCTTCGCGGCGCTCATGGCTGACCCTTTTCTTCAAGACAGATTCTGGAATGGCTTCCGGAGAGCAAACAGCGTAGCACCGGCGCGAGCGCGCTTCAACTTTAACGATGACATGTGCATGTGCCGGGACTGCTCAGTGGGTTGAGTCGAGATCGAGATTGACGACAACCTTGATGAAGAAGGCCTGCTTCGCGCGCTCGTCGAAGCAGAAGGCTCTCATCGTTTACCTGCCAGTCGCCCTATTTAGATTTTTGGCTTGCGATCCAGGCATCGATACGTTGTTCGAGGATGTCCATGGGCAGTGCGCCGGAGTCGAGGACCTGGTCGTGAAAGGCGCGGATGTCGAACTTTGCACCGAGGGCCTGCTGGGCGCGGGCACGGAGTTCAAGTATTTTCAGCTGGCCGATCTTGTAGCCGAGGGCCTGACCGGGCCAGGCGACATATCGGTCGACCTCAGCCTGAATGTTGGTGTCGTCCATCGACGAGTGGTCGCGGAAGTAGGAGAGCATCTCGTCGCGCTTCCAGTGCATGGAGTGAACGCCGGTATCGACGACGAGGCGGATGGCGCGCCAGGTGTCGGCTTCGAGGCGTCCGTAATCGGACCAGGGGTCCTGGTAGAAGCCGATGTCTTTGCCCAGGCGCTCGGAATAGAGGGCCCAGCCCTCGGTGTAGGCGGTGTAGTCGATGTAGCTGCGAAAGGCAGGCAGGCCCGTGAGCTCCTGCGCAATAGAGATCTGCAGGTGGTGGCCGGGCAGGCCTTCGTGATAGCTGATGGATTCGACGTTGGTGAGCGCGCGATCCTTGAACTTGTAGAAGTTGACGTAGACCGTACCGGGACGCTTGCCGTCGGGGCTGCCAGCCACGTAGTAGGCCTGGGTCTGGTCCTGCTGCATGTACTCGGGAACGGGCAGGACGACGAGCGGAGCTTTGGGCAGGGTGCCGAAGAGCTCTGGCAGTTTGGGCCGCATCTGGTCGAGATAGTGGCTGTATAAGCCGATGAGCTGATCGGTGGATTGGGCGTGCAGTTTGGGGTTGGCGGCGATGGAGGCGCGCAAGGAAGCGAGATCCTTGAAGCCGAGCTTCTGCGCGATGACCAGCATCTCCGCTTCGTCGCGCTTGACCTCGTCGAGCCCGAGCTGGTGGATGGCGGCCGGCGTGAGGTTCGTGGTGATGCTCTGGCGGACGAGGAAGGCGTAGTACTTATTGCCGTCGGGAAGTGACCAGAGGCCGGGATCGGCGCGGCCTGCCGGGATGTAAGACGCAGTGAGAAAACGTCCGAATTGCGCGTAGGCGGGCAGGACCTGTTTCTGGATCGCTTCGAGAATGGCTGCCTTGATGCGGGTCTGGTCTTCAGCGGAGACGCTCGCCGGGAACTTTTGCAGAGGATGCGCGAAGGGCGAGTCTTCCGGTTTCTGCTGGGCGATGGCGTTGACCTGAACCAGAACCTTTTCAAGGATGTACTTCGGCGGCATGCGATGGTCGTCCACGCCGGTCATCATGTTGGTGCTGATCTGCTGGAAGACGGCAGGGATTTTCGAGAGGCGCGTGGTGTAGTCGTCGTAATCCTTGACGGTTTCAAAGGAAAGCAGGGGAACAAGCTGGGGCAGATCGATCTGCGGGCCCCACATCTGGGTGACGGGCATCTCCCAGGGTTTGAATTCGGCCTCCTCCTGCTCTTCGATGAGCTTGCGGACCATGAGATCGCGGCTCAGGATCTCCTGATCGGTCAGGCCGGTGGTGTCGATGGCTGCGAGTCGAAGGATGTAGTCGCGGCCGCGGGAAAGCTGGTCGTTGTAGGCGGCGACGGAGTAGTCGGAGAGCTGGTCGTCGTAGCGCTTGTCGCCGATGGAGGAGGCAAACTCAGGGGAGTGGCGGAGTCGCTCCTCCCACATGTCGGCGAAGAGAGCCTTGAGCGCGGCGCGGCGGTCTTCCAGCGCGACGGGGATCGCCGGCGTGGAGGGGCCGGGCAATCCCTGGGTTCCAGCAGACTTGCTGACGGATTTGGGGAAGGTTTGTCCGAGGAGGGAGTGCGAAAGGAGTGCGGCGAGGCCGAGAGCAAAGAGTTTTTTCATGAAATGCTACGGCGATGGCCGCTTAGCGCAGTTTAGAGGATTGGCGAGGAAGAGACTAGTTTTCGAGGGGCTGAATAAGGCTGCCGGCTTCGGCATTCGCGGGACTGACGCTGCTGGCGTCGAGCAGTCGATAGAGGGTGGAGCGGCTGATGCCGAGCATCTTGGCGGCGCGCAGTTTGTTGCCTTCGACGCTAGCCAGCACGAGGTGGATGTGACGAAGGATGGCGTGGTCAAGGTTGGGGTCGTCCTCGGCGGCCACGGAGTTAACGGCCTGGGGGAGCGGGGCCGGCGATAAGGCGGGAATGTCGATGGGGCGAATCCATTGGCCTTCGCAATCGAGGGCGGCGCTGTGGATGACGCTCTGCAGTTCACGTACATTGCCCGGCCAGGAATGCGCGTTGAGGCGCGGCAGCGTAAGCGGAGCAAGGCCGCGAACCGGCTTGCCGTGTGTGGCTGAAAAACGCTGGGCGAAGAAATCGGCCAGCAGGGCGAGGTCATCGCGGCGCTCGCGCAGCGGCGGAATGGCGAAGCGAATGGCGGTGAGGCGATTGCAAAGGTCAGCCCGGAAAGCGGGCGAAGAGGAGAGTTTGCGAAGCGGCTGGTTGGAGCTGAAGAAGAGCTGCCGGGGAATGGAGTCCACGGTATGCCGCGCGTGCTGATGATCGAGCCATTGCAACAGGGCGAGCAGGCGTGCCTGCTGTTCGAGGGAGAGCTCTTCGACGTGACTCAGAAAAAGGGTTCCTTCGCGGGCGTCTCTCATGACTGGCATGAGGGGGACGAGCGAGGGGCCGTGCTGGAAGAACTGTACCGCGGGGCAGGGAATGAAGGGCGCCGCCGACACCGGGCCGAGCTCATGCAGCGTCCGCGCGGCAAGTGCCTTGCCCGTGCCGCTTTCGCCTTCGATGGTGGCAATGCGCAGGTGGCGCGAGGTGCAGCGTATCTGCGCGAAGAGCCTCTGCATGACAGTGCTGCGCCCGACCATTGCGCCCAGGGCCCATTCGGGATGATCAGCAAGGGCTTGCGGCGCGGACGCAGGGGAGGCCGGCACTTCTTCTTTGATGTGTTGCTGTGAATACAAGGCCCTCGTCCTCTGCAGATACAGCGCTTATCGGCAGAGGCGAGGATAAATTTAGGAAGTCAGGATCTACTCGCCCTTGGCATGCCCGCTCTTGGTATGCCCACTCTGTCCCGGATGACGGACGCGGGAGGAGGGCTCATCGGAGAAGATCTTTCCATCGCGAATATGGACGATGCGATGGGCATATTCTGCGATGTCCGGTTCGTGGGTGACGAGCACGATGGTGTTGCCTCTGGAGTGCAGGTCGTCGAAGAGGGCCATGATCTCGTCGCCGGTCTTCGAATCCAGGTTGCCGGTGGGCTCGTCGGCGAGGATGATCGAGGGCCGGTTGATGAGGGCGCGGGCGATGGCTACGCGCTGGCGTTGTCCGCCGGAGAGTTCGTTCGGCTTGTGGTGCATGCGGCCGTCAAGATTGACCGCTCGCAAGGCCGCCTGAGCGCGCTCCAGCCGCTGCGCGGCAGGGGTGCCGTTGTAGATGAGGGGCAGCTCAACGTTATGCAGAGCTGTGGCGCGGGCCAGAAGATTGAAGGTCTGGAAGACGAAACCGATCTCCTTGTTGCGGATGCGCGCCAGTTCGTCGTCGTTCAGTTCGCTCACCAGATGTCCGTTGAGCCAGTATTTGCCCTGGCTGGGGGAATCGAGGCAGCCGATCAGATTCATGAGCGTCGATTTGCCGGAGCCGGAGGGGCCCATGATGGCGACGTACTCATTGTGCCGGATGCTGAGCGAGATGCCCTGCAGGGCATGCACCTGCTGCTCGGAGCCCATGTCGTAGGTCTTCCAGATATCCTCGACGACGATCACGTCGCCCTCGGGCACCACCCGGCGGGTCTTTTCTTCCGCGAAAGGGGCCGTAGTGGGGTTCGTATCGGTGGTGGTCTCGGTCGTCATCCAGTGCTCCTGTTCAGCCGGTGGGCATGCAGCAACTTCAGGGTCTTCGTGCCATAAGGACTAAGGATACAGGGTGGCGGATTATCCGGGGGAAAGCCGCTTGATTTCGTCAACCTGCATTCCAGTGGCCCTGAAATTACCGGCGCTGCGATTTCACGTCAGCGCACCACTTTGTACGTTTTAAGCGCGCATGCGGTTCCAACGTGGATCCGCCTGCACGCGAGAATTACGATCCCGAGGACTCACTGTCCTTAGGAGGCGCGATGGGCGTCGTGTCACGCTTCACCAGGGCATTGTTTTTTAGATCGCGCAGAACATGGAAGGTTCCGGTGACAATTTCATCTCCGGGCTTCACGCCGCTGGTGACCTCGATATCGGTAGTGCCGGTGATGCCCGTGGTGACGGGGACGAAGCGCGCGCGCAGTTTGCCCTTTTCATCCGCCAGAACAAAGACGCCCTGAACCTGCTTCTGCGTGGGATCGGGGACCGCGTTTGGTTTTGCTCCCGGCACCTCCGGAGCGCGCATGGCGAGAGCCTGAATGGGAATGGCGACAACGTCATTCTTCCTGGCGGTCTCGATCTTGGCTGTTGTCGAAAGGCCGGGGCGTAGTCCTTCGCCGGGCGAGTCCAGGGTAATGACGACCTTGAAATCCTTAGCTTCTTCCTGACCGCTGGTGGTCTGACTGGTGGCGACGCCGGTAGACCGCAGGAGGGCCTGATCGCCAACCTCGGTGACATGGCCTTTGAAGACCTTTCCGGGAAGCGCGTCGACAGTGACGTCGGCGGACTGGCCCAGGGCTACGTTGACGATGTCTGTTTCATCGACCTTCACTTCGGCGGTGATGACCGACATATCGGCCAGCGTCATCAGGGTCGAGCCCTGGGCGTTTTGAATGCCCTCGACGACGGTCTCGCCTTCGCGAACCGGCAAGTTGGTTACGATGCCATCAAACGGGGCGATGGCTACGGTCTTACCCAGGAGGTCGATGTTGGCACGCAGCGTGGCCTGCTGGGTATTCAGATGTCCCCGTCCGGATTGCGTCTGGGCCTTGGCCTGGGCCAGCGCGGCATTGGATTGCGCGAGACTGGCAACGGCCAGATCGTAGGCGGCCTTCTTGGCGTCATAATCCTGCTTGGACATGACCTGGGCATCGAAGAGCCCCTTGGCGCGGTCGTAGTCGAGCTTTTTCTGTTCCAGATCCGCTTTGGCGTGCTCGACGTTAGCCTCCTGCGTTTTTTCAGCGGCCACGTAGGCAGCGATGTCCGTCTCAGCGGCAGAAATCGAGGCCTTTTGACCCTCGACGTTCGCGCCCTGCTGGACGTTTTCAATGCTCGCGACTTGTTCGCCCTTCGTAACCTTATCGCCTTCTTTTACATAGAGATGGGTGAGGCGGCCAAAGGCGGTGGCTCCGAGGTTGACGTACGTTTTGGGCTTGATCTGGCCGGTTCCGCTGACCGTCGACACGAGGTCTTTTCGGACAGCCTTTCCGGTGATCACCTTGGTGTATCCGGATTGGGCGCGGATCACCGTGAAACCAACAATAGCTGCCACGGCAAGAACAATGACAACGGCAATAATAATTTTTTTCAAGCTCGTTTCCCTATAGACGGATTTGCCAGCATCGCCTTTGGGGGGAAACTACGCAAAATCGGGACAAACGGTTCCCAACCTGGTAGTGGAGCGCCAGCGACGCCGATGGATTTCACGCGGCGAATTCAACTGCAATGATATCAGGCCGGTGATGAGATTCAGCCGGCCTTTTTTCTTGTTTTCGGACGGCACGGAGAAAGGCTGCGATTGGCCCGGGTGGTTCAAGAATGCAACAGAACGCTTGTATCTGACGTTACGAGTCCGTAAAATCAGAACGCTGTATAGGAGCAGTAAGCGGCGTATGTCAAAGGGACGTTTTTCCTTCATTCTTGCAGTTGGGTTCGGAACGCTTGCGGCAATTCCCGTACTGCAGGGTCAGCAGCCCGCCCAGACCAATCCGCAGGCGGCACCGGACTCGCAGGCTCAGGATCCTTTGAAGCGGCAGCTTTCCGACAAGGAGCGCTTCAAGCAGCAAAAGGAACTCAAGCAGGAGCTGCACGGAAGCTACAAGAAATGGGTGGACGAAGATGTCCACTGGATCATTACCGACCAGGAACTGAAGGCTTTCAAGAGCCTGAGCAACGATGAGGAGCGCGACGCTTTCATCGAGCAGTTCTGGCAGCGGCGCAATCCGAGCCCGGATTCTCCGGAGAACGAGTTCCGCGAAGAGCACTACCGGCGCATCGCCTATTCGAACGAGCACTTCGCCGCCGGCAAGCCGGGCTGGAAGACAGACCGCGGTCACATGTACATTTCGTTCGGCAAGCCGGACAGCATTGATTCCCACCCCAGCGGCGGTATGTACGACCGGCCAATCGCTGAAGGCGGCGGTCAGACTTCGACTTTTCCTTTCGAGGTCTGGCATTACCGCTACCTGGAAGGCGTGGGCGACAACATTGATATCGAGTTTGTGGATACCTGCATGTGCGGCGACTACCACATGACCATTGACCGCTCGGAGAAGGACGCGCTGCAGCATGTCCCGGGAGCAGGCGCGACGCTCTACGAGCAAATGGGCATGTCCAAGCAGTCGGAACGCTTCCAGGGTGGACTGGAAAATCTTGGCAAAGGCCCGAATTCCGCAATGACCCAGAGTAAGCAGTTCGATCGCCTGGAGCAGTTTGCGAAGTTACAGGCGCCTCCGCCGGTCAAGTTCAAGGACCTGGAATCGTTCCTGGCCAACCACAAACTTTTGACTGGCCCGATCTTTCCCATTCGATGTGCGGACAGACTTCGTGAAGGTGACGGACGATACGGTGCTGGTGCCGGTCACTCTGCAGATCAAGAATCGCGATATCACCTTCAACACGAAAGATGGCGTCGCCAAGGGCCAGGTGAATATCCTGGGCCGAGTTTCGACGATTACCGATCACGTCGTGCAGACCTTTGAAGAGACGGTGGAGATAGAACAGCCTGCGGAGTTGCTGCCGCAGACCCTGGACCACTCCGCAGCTTTATTGGAAGGCGCTGCCATTGCGGCCGGGACGTTATCGCATCGACGTGGCGATCAAGGACGTAAACAATGTCGACCATGTTGGTATATGGGCGCAGGGCATCACAGTGCCCAAATACGACGACGATCGTCTGTCGGCCTCGTCACTGATCTTGTCCGATAAGATGTATCGCGTGCCCTCGAAGGAGATCGGCACGGGCAACTTCATCATCGGCAATACTTATATCCGGCCGCGGGTGACGGCCAATGCGGCGACGCCGGTAAGCTTCCATCGCAATCAGAAGCTGAATTTCTGGATGCAGGTGTATAACCTCGGCATCGACGAAAAGAGCAAGCAGAATTCGGCAAAGATCACGTATCAGATCATCGATACCGCGACGAACAAGACGCTTCTTGATTCGGTCGAGGACTCGAAGAGCCTGAGCGCGAATTCCGATCAGGTCACAGTGGAGAAGAGCGTCCCCCTTGCCAGTCTTCAGCCGGGGAAGTACCTTGTGAAGATACAGGTGAATGACAGCGTCTCGAAGCAGGAGATTGCGCAGACGGCCCCGTTCACGTGGAATAGGCGGAAAACTGGATGACGCTGCCGGAGAGCAGCGAACTCCAAACTTTGATCGTCATTTCGAGCAAAGGGCCAGGCAGCAACAAACGACTGAATCAGTGAATCGAAGGCTTTCCATAGTCGCCCCGTTCTTGCGCTGCTTCTCTGCAGTGCTGTCGCTCCCCGCTCACGCCCGTCACAGATGGAGCGGTAAGCGGTGTGGTGCGAGACGCGCAAGGGAACGCCCCAGATCGGCACGCTGGTTCAACTGCTGAGACCTGATCTCTCCGTCATTGCCCAGACCTTTACTGACGATCACGGCCGGTACGAACTGGCCAGGGTGTCTGCCCGGCGTGTACGGAGTAAAGGCGACCGGCTCGCTCTTCCTGCCCGACTCTGCGCGAAAACCTGCACATTACCGCCAGTTCAAAACTCATTGTCAACCTGACGCTGAGCACCCTGTACGAGGCATTCCGCTGGCTGCCTGCACAGCCCCGTCAGGCGGATGAGCCTCAGGACGACTGGACATGGACGCTGCGCCTGTCGGCCAACCGGCCGCTGCTCCGCATGCTCGAGGATGGTCCCCTGGTGGTGGTGACGGAAGCCGAAGGTCAAAATCCGGCGCTCAAGGCAAGAGTCACGATTCGCGGCGGAGAGAGCGGCTTTGGAGACGGTGGCGTGCATCACGGTTTCGAGATGCGGCGCTCGAATGACGACTCGCACCAGCTGATTCTGCGGGCGGATCTGAGTCAGTCGGAAGATCCTGCGCTCAATATGGTAGTGGGCTATGAGCAGCAGTTGGCGCCGGGCAGAACTCTTCGTACTGTCGGCGCTTTTGTCGATCGCCCGGAAATTGCCGGAGGTCCGGACGCACAGGGCCTGCAGGCGATGGTGCTCCGCACTGCCGAAACGATGACTTTGACCGAAGCGGTCGAGGCCGAAGTCGGTAACGAGATCGAAGCAGTCCATCTGGGTAGCACAGAGTTTGCGAATCATCCCTTCGCCGCGCTTCGTGTACGTGCGGGCGACGCGACGATCTCCTATAGAGTGGCCACTGCTCCCGGCGTACAGCGGGCGGATACGATTGATCGTGCAAGCACGTTGCCGCCGGCGATTGCCGAGCGCGAGGGACAGATTGTGCTGGAGCACGGATTGCATCAGGAGATTGGTTTTGCCAGGGCCAACGGTAATTTGCGTGTGCGTGTCGCTGCTTTCCACGACAGCATCGAGCATCCGGTAGTGAATGGCGGAGGCACGATCTCCGCAGCGGACTGGAAGAGCGGCGATGTGCTTTACGATTCATCCACCGGCGCATTGAAGGTGGCGGGCCAGAACTATTCCGGCACTGGACTGCTGGCCGAACTCAAGGAGATGCTGCCGGACGATACCTGGATCTCCGTCGGCATGGCTACCGGAGATGCCCTGACCATGGAGGCGCAACCCATTCCGGTGTCTCTTGAAAATGGGCTGCAAAACCTGCGGCCGCGGCGGGCGGAGATGATGTCGGTGGCATACGGCGGCAAGTTGCACCACCCCGGCACGCAGTGGCAGGCATCCTACCGCTGGCAGCAGCCGGGAACTCTCACTGCGGTCGATCCCTTCGATACCAATCTGCGCGACCCCTATCTCAGCTTTTTCGTGCGTCAGCCGATCCATTGCCATGGCATCCTGCCAAATGGCATGGAGGCACTGATTGACGTCCGCAATCTGCTCGCTCAAGGCTATCGGCCATTCGTGACGCAGCGATGGCAGCGTCCTTTATTTCGCGCAGGCTTCGCGCGCGGTCGAGGGCGGCCTGTCCTTCTCCTTCTGAAGACAGGGTCTCCTGTTCGGCGCAAAAAAGCCGCAACGATTGTGATATATTTCTTAAAGCGCATCAGGGTTTACCCATGTGCTCCCGCCAAAGATATTATGCCGATCCCTTCCGTGGCATACATGTGGACGCGTAGCTCAACTGGCAGAGCATTCGGCTCTTAACCGACAGGTTGAAGGTTCGATTCCTACCGCGTCCACCATGATCCTAAAGCACCGATGAAAAGCTGCTGCAGCAATGTTTGCCCTAAGTGGCGCTGATCGTCAGCCGGCATTCGCCACTGACTTGCCGATCAATGCCTCCAACTCCGTCAGATTATGCTTCAGGGCGTAGCCGCATGCGCCGGCCTCGCGCGCAGCGATGCGCAATTCTTCGTCGTCGTAATCCGTCACCATCACGATTCTGGCGTCAGGATAGAGCCGCCGGATCTGCCTGGTTGCTTTCAACCCGTCCATCCCCGGCATTCGAATATCCATCAGCACAACATCCGGCCGATGATCGGTATATGCCGCCAGCGCATCTGAACCATCGCCGCGCTCCCATATCTGCGTAGCAATCTGGTGAACGGCACGCCGCAGCAACCGACGTATACCCGGGTTATCTTCCACTATTAAAACTGTCATTTCTTCTCTCTACTGATCCAGGACGGTAATCTGTCCGATGGCGGCTCAATGTCCCCCAACTACCAACACTAAAAGACCTTACAGACGAAAGAAATAGAGGTCGTTACATCGAGAACCATGTGGTGCTACACGTATAGCCGTGTGGTTCCACACAGTAATTTGTGGTACATATTTAGAGGCCGCTGCTCCTCTCCGCGGACCGTACTCAGAGAGGCTTCAGGAGTGACTCCCGGTGTCACGAGCCCCAGTCCTTGGCACATATCGCTAAGCATGGGCGGGGCCGCCCTGAATCGATTGCCTGCACGCTACAAGGGGTCGAATCGGCCTGGAGGCTTAGCTTTCGTTTGGTTGCTGGCTCTGTTCTGCGTGAGTTTGCCAGCCCACGCGCAATACCGCTTCGATCTCTGGACGGCGGACACTGGCCTACCCCAGAACATTATTCGCGGCATCACTCAAACGCCGGATGGATATCTCTGGATTGCCACTCTCGACGGGCTGGCTCGGTTTGATGGCGTGCACTTCACCATCTTCAACAAGAGCAATACTTCCGGCATCAGCTCCAACCGATTCGGCTCCATGTATCAGAGCGTTGACGGCGATTTGTGGTTCGCCACGGAGAGCGGCCAGCTAACGCGGTACCATCGTGGATCATTCCAGGCGTACGGAGCTGCCCAGGGGCTGCCGGAAAACGGCGCTCATAGCATCACGGGCGATGGATCCGGCCATGTTTGGGTTCTGTTAACGGACTCGATTGCGCAATGGGACGAGGCAGGGGGCCGGTTCATCGATATCACGCCGAAGAACCTGAGAATTCCTTATGATGCACTTCGCTGGGAAAGCGCCGGCTTCTGGGGATGGGATGAGAAGGGCCTGCACTGCTTCGTCGATGGCCGCTTCATTACCTATCCGCTGCCAGCCTGGCTTCCCGGCCGCTCAATCTGGGGCGCGGCGCTGGACCAGACCGGAACCCTGTGGCTGGAGACTCTTGACGGAAAACACATCACCATGGCATCCGGAAAGGCGGCGATCCAGCAGGGAGAGGCCGCTGTTCAATATGTCGATCGCCGTGGGCATTCGTGGACAATGCATGTCGGCCACCACCTGTTTCGATCCATGAGTGACCTTTCTTCCGCCTCGGGCAGCCCGATTCTGTTCTCTCAGCTTTGCGAAGACAGAGAGGGCAACATCTGGCTCGGCTCCGAAGGGCAAGGTCTCTACCGGCTGCAGACACAGTCTGTTCATGTGTACTCGAAAGAACAAGGACTCGTCGATCGGAACGTCTATCCGATTTACCAGGACCATGCGGGGGCCGTGTGGATTGGCGCCTGGCCTTCTGGCCTCAGCCGCTTCAACGCGGGTAAGTTTACGAACTACACGGTCGCCACCGGTCTGCCAAACGGGCTGGTTACAGCGCTTGAGGAAGATGACGAAGGACGCCTGTGGGTCGCAACCCACGGGGGCCTGGCAGTCTTCGAGAACGGAAGGTTCCGAAAGCCGGTGGATATCCCAGTGCCTGACCGTGCTCTTGTCCAGGCCATCCACCAGGACAGGGAGGGCACACTGTGGTTTGGATCATCGCAGGGCCTCGTGTCTTACAAGAATGGTGTGTCTAAGCTTTTCACCACCCGTGATGGGCTCGCTACGAATGATGTCCGTGTGATCGTGGAAGGCAGGTCCAATGATCTCTGGATTGGAGGTTCGGGAGGGCTAACGAGGCTACACGGAGGACAGTTCACGCATTGGACAGAACGCGACGGGCTGCCGAGCGATAACGTGCGTGCCATCTACGAGGACGCCGACGGTGTCATCTGGATCGGAACCTACGATAACGGTCTTGGCCGTTTGAAAGATGGAAATCTGACGCGGTACAGCATGCGCGACGGGCTGTTTAACAATGGAGTTTTTCAGATTCTCGAGGATGCGCGTGGCAATCTCTGGATGAGTTGCAATCGCGGCATCTACCGCGTGAGCAAGCGGGATCTGAATGAGCATGCGGCCGATGTGCACAAAACGATTCCATCGGTTGCCTATGGGAAGGTCGATGGCATGCTCAACGTGGAATGCAACGGCGGTTTGTGGCCGGCCGGCATAAAGACGCGTGATGGAAAAATGTGGTTTCCTACCCAGGACGGTGTCGCTATCGTCGACCCTGAAGCCGTCTCTGTCAATCGGCAAGCTCCGCCCGTAGTGATCGAATCGTCGCTGGTCGATCATGTTCCCGCCCCGGTTGCAGGTCCGCTCCAGATCGCTCCCGGTAAGGAGAACCTGGAGCTTCATTACACCGCCTTGAGCTTTATCAAATCGGATCAGATCCGCTTTAAATACAAATTGGATGGACTGGATTCAGACTGGATTGATGCTGGATCCCGGCGAACTGCCTATTACTCTCACATGCCTCCCGGCAACTACGTCTTCCGGGTGATCGCCGGCAACAGCGACGGCGTGTGGAATGACGTGGGGCAGAGTCTCCCGGTAGTGGTGCTGGCGCCGTTCTATCGAACATGGTGGTTCCTGGCCCTGTTGATGTTTGCCGCCGGGGCCATGCTGTGGATTTATTGGAATCGCCGCATCGCTCAACTCCAGCGCGCTCAAGCCGCACAACAGGCTTTCTCCCAGCAATTGATCGCTTCACAGGAGAGCGAACGTAAGCGCATCGCGGCGGAGCTGCACGACAGTCTCGGACAGCGATTGGTGGTTATCAACAACCTTGCTCTTTTCTTTCTTCGGGCGCGCCATCCAGGCACTGAGAGTGACGAACAAACTCACACCATTGAAGAGATCAGCACGGAAGCGACACTGGCGATCGAAGAAACCCGAAGTATTTCTTACAACCTCCGTCCCTTCCAGCTGGACCGGTTGGGTTTGACCAAGGCCATCGAGGCTCTCATCCGAACGGTCTCCAAAGCGTCACAAATCCACGTTTCCACCGACCTCGCGAATGTGGACGACTTATTTCAAGAGGACCTGCGCATCAACTTTTATCGCATTGTGCAGGAAGCGCTCAACAACATCATGAAACACGCGCATGCCACGGAGCTGAGCGTCCAGATTGTGCGGGACGGCGAGCGTGTGGTCCTCAGTATTCGCGACAACGGCAAGGGCTTCACGCCAGAAGCCCGGCCCGTCCAGGCAGGACACGGAGGATTCGGTCTTACCGGCATGGCGGAACGAGCAAGCCTGCTGGGTGGTACGCTCAAAATGCGATCTGAGCCTGGGAGCGGCACGGTAATGACTGTGGAGATTCCTCTGGGAGGAAATGGGCGTGGCGGATGAGATTCGAATCCTGTTAGCGGACGATCACCCGGTAGTGAGAAAAGGATTGAGGTACT
Organism: uncultured Acidobacteriota bacterium; assembly: GCA_963735555.1. Classification (GTDB taxonomy): domain Bacteria; phylum Acidobacteriota; class Terriglobia; order Terriglobales; family Acidobacteriaceae; genus Silvibacterium. Next base: position 218,700 of record CAVTLP010000020.1, on the reverse strand, counting down.
GCATCGAGGAAAGCGCCGGGCTCAGGGTGGTTGGCGAGGCAGGAGACGGCGAAGCCGCGTTGGCGCTCATCAGAGAACTCCGCCCGCATGTCGCCATACTCGACATCGACATGCCGAAGATGGATGGACTCGGTGTCGCCCGGGAGATCGCCAGGCTTAAATTGGAGACGAAGATTATTTTTCTCTCTCTGCACAGAGACGAAGACATGTATCGCACGGCAATGGATCTGGGAGGCCAGGGCTATCTGGTGAAGGACAGTGCGATGCAGGAGGTTGTTGCGGCTGTGCAGACTGTTGTGGCGGGACAACGGTATCTGAGCTCGACGATCGCCATGCAATTGCTTCAGGGCGGAGGGGCGCCGGAAGATCCGTTGACACGTGACCTCACCGTTTCAGAGCGGCGTATTCTTCGATTGATCGCTGATGGAAAATCGAGTAAAGAGATAGGCGCGGAGCTCTCCATCCATTACCGTACGGTCGAAAATCATCGCACCAACATCTGCCGGAAGCTCGGGATCGAGGGAGCAAACGCCCTGCTCCGGTTTGCCGTGCAACACAAAGGCTCTTTCCGATAGCGGGCGTGTTACCGCGATAAACACAGCTACGTGGACTGCATGGCGTAGTGCGTGGGCAGTCCACGTATTTTCTCCTGTTCCGAGGGGCAGGCCCATTGAGGTTTTTCACCTCAGTGATGCTTACCGCTCGTGGGAATTAGCGGTATTGGCAGCCAGCCTCAGTTCTTCATCCGCTTGCACGAGCAGCTCCTTCGCTCTTCCTGCATGTCCGCCGAGCTGGTAGTTGTTGTCCACCTGCGCGCTGTCGATTTTCTGCCATGCCGAAACAATATACTGTTGAGCGGCCCGCAGATTCCCATGTCTGTCGCCGATGTTTACGACCGGAGCCTGCGCGAAGACCGCTCCACTGCAGCCCAGAATCAGACCAAGGGCTGTTCCGATAAGCATATCTTTCTTAATCATCATGATTAGTTCTCCTATAGTTGTTTGGTTGTTGAAGTAAGTTGTCTCCGGAAGTTATATGGTGTTAGTTATAACCACCGCGATAGAATGTATGCACGGAATGGCCGGCCATCTATTCCGCTGCCGTCCATCCGTCATTTGGGTCGTAACTGTTGATTGAGGCAGAAACGTCGGCATTCTTTGCGCCCAGGTCTTTCTGATTGACCGAGTCACCCTTGTTGAGAATGAAGGTCATGATGCCGGAGTCTCCGTAAATCGCCGGAGTCGCCAGGATCGTGAAGCTCTTGCCGTCCTGCGAGGTGAGGATACGGAAGGAGTATCCATCGAAGATTGGCGGCGCACCCGGTTGCGTAGACGCGACGACATTCGTTGCGAAATCGTTTAGACGGCCAAGAGGGCTGGACGGCTGCTCCGCAGGGACTTCCCAATACAGGCCGTCCTGCTTCCCTGGAGTGCTGAGGATTTTCTGCGTGTAGAGGTGCGGCGGATTGCCATCGTGACCACTCTTGAAGTAGATCTCTTCGGCGTTTGCCATGGCAGCGACCGCATCAATCGCCAGAAGCTCATTCTTGCCAATACGACGCGTTAGAATCTCATCTTTGCCCGCCGCGGTATTGAAATACCATTGCGAAGCTGAGTTACGCGCCAGTGGAATCGGGTAGGCATAGTTATCGGCTCCTATGTAGAGGACCCTGCTGCCATCGGTCATGGTGACCCAGCGATTCATGCGGTCATACTTAGTCACAAAGCTGCTGATGGTCGCTTTATCTTCTGTCGTGTCTCCGGAGGACAGAATGGCTTTCGAGTCCGGGCCCAGAATGTGTGCCATCGCGTTTTCGTCGCCGGCCCGCGCTGCCGTCTGCAATGCCTGGCCTGCTTGCTCAGGTGTCGAGAAAGTTGCCTGTCCCCCATCCGCGGCCCCGCCAGTATTCTCCGACTTGCTCCGGCAGCCCGAGGTACTAACTAATCCGAGCAGAAGCAGGCCAGCCATCAGGGTGCTTCCTGTTACTGCGTTTTTTGCATGCAATTTCATAGATATGTTTTCCATTTCTTTTCGAATGTGCACTACTCGGTATTTAGCGCCGGCGTCCTCCGCCCGAATTGTGCGGAGCCGGGTGCGGAGCAGCGTGCTGCTGTGGACGGGAATGCTCTTGAGGCCGGGCGTGCTGCTGCGCTACGGGGTGCATGCTGGCTCGGCCACGGTCGGCGGAGGCACGATCGCGATCGCCATTTCCGCTCATGTAGGAACGAGGCTGGTTAACTCGTGAGCCACCGCGATCGGCGTTGTTAGCGTTGCGCTGATCCCCATTTGGATCATGTTGCACTCCGCCCTGGCCGCCGATCAGACCGTGATCTCCGTTGCGTCCACCGTTCGGCTGATCGCGGTTGGGATCATGCTGCACTCCTCCATTGCCACCGATCAGACCGTGATCGCCGTTGCGACCGCCGTTCGGCTGGCCACTAGGATTGGTGCCAGGAACGTCGTGGTGATAAGCGCCGTTGGGTCCGTAATAGCCATTCGGGTGGTATGCGCCATTTGGGCCATAGTGCGTGTCGGTGCCCGGGTGATAACCATTGGGATTGTTCGGTCCCCACGGATGATAGTTGTTGTAGTTATTCGTGGTCCTATTGATGACGGTCTTATTGATATAGGTGTTGTGGTTGTAAATGACGTTACCGCCACCGCCACCACCGCCCCAATTGCAGTTCCAGGAGCTGAATCCCCACGAAAATCCGCCCCATCCGCCGCCAACGAATCCGCCACCGCCAATGGCCGCGCCAATCGCGACACCCGCGCCGAAAGAAACCGCTGCCGTGGCAACCGCCACAGGCGGCGTGTAGTACGGAACCACATAGGGCGAACCATAGACGACCGTCGGGTTGTATTGCGGCACATAGACGACCTGGGGATTTGCCGGCTGGATCACAATCGTCGATGGGTTCTGCTGCGTAACCGTGATCTGCGACGAGGACTGCAGAGTGCCGGCGGCCTGAGCCTTGGCGCGCATCGTCTGCACCGCGGCCATCACGTCCGACTGCTGATTGATGGACGCCTGGCCGAGACTCGAAGTCCATGCAAGGTTCTTTGCCAGATCGTTCAGCACAGAGGGAAACTGCGTTAGTGCTTTCACGCTGGGATCCCAGCTCTGCTGATCGACGGCCTGGGCCAGCGCGCTGCCCGTCAGGTTCTGATTTTGCGCCAGCCAGTCGCTCGCGAAAGCTACCTGGTCGGGATAACCCGCGGCGGCGAGAACCTGTGCAACCAGCGCGTCCGGGTAGAGGGCAATGGGCGCAACCAACGCGTCCAGCTGATCCGCCGGCAAGGGCGCAGGTGCCGGTGCAGATGCAGGTGCAGATACAGGCGCCGTGCTCGAAGAGGCGGGTTGGGTAGAAGTCTGGCTGGAAGTCTGATCCTGAAGGGCGCCCGCCGACTCTGCCGGTGCATTCAAGGCAAGCAGCGTCGTGCAAACCAGGATCGCCGAAGTTTGTTGTAACGTCTTGGAAATCATTTCTCGCTCCGTTTAGGACCTTTATCAAAGCGTTCCGATGTTGCTCGAAACCTGAGATAGCGGGTCCACGGTCACTACCTCATCGATAACGTGAACTGAGGATAGGAAATCTTCTTGAGCAAGAAAATAGAGGTCGTTACACAATAGTGCGTGTGGTGTTGCACTGGCATGTGTGTGGTACCACACACGGGAGAGAAGGTTATTGCAGTGAGGGTAGTCTCGTAAGAGTTACTTCACGGATGTTCCAGAGGGCTCAGCGATTGAACTGCTGGATGCAGCAGGCGCCATTTACCTGGCTTCGAGGTAATTACCATAGCCGACCACGAAGGTGGACGCAATCAGCAGGAAAAGCCCACATGAGACGAGCAGCTTTGTTCGCCTGCTGGTGTCCTGCCACTCTTTGAGAGCGATCCCCCAGAGAGTGGCGAAGATAATAATGCTGGCCATGTGCAGTGTCCAACTGGAGAAGTCATACTTGCCCATCAGGGTCTGGCCCATCGAATAGAAAAAGAACTGGAAGTACCAGATGACGCCGGCCAATGACGCGAGAAGATAGTTGGCGATCGAGCACTGCAGGTCTCAGGCGCGCGTGTGTGCCGACATGGAGCGGGTCGAGTTCGGTCAGAGACTCTCCGGCAGTTGATGCCGTACCCATCGGGTTGGTGCCGGGGGCTCCCAGGAACTGGGCAGCGGAACGGTTACGGATGATGAGAATCGCGGACCATAGGAAATTGGTGAAGAATCCGCCCCACAGGACAATCACGAGTACGGGAAGATTCTGCCAGAGATCGGCGCGGCCATGCGCTTGCAGCTGTGCGTGTGCAATGACGGCGATGCCTTTGCCGGCGGTCAATCCGTAGGCAAAGCAGGAGCTCATAATGCCGGCAAAAATGGCAACGGCGAGCCCCTTGCCGAAGGAGTAATCGCGCTCGCCGAGCGCCGCCTTTTCCTCGGCGGGAACCTCCTTCTCCTTGGAGTAGCCGGCGAGGCCATTGACCGCAATTGCGACCATGCAGATGGCAACTCCGAGCAGAATGACCTTGCCCCCGGGCGTGATGGGAGATGGAGACGATTTGTCCGCTGAAGATGGGTGGCATGAGCGTGCCGAAAGCCGTGCAGAAACCAAGGGCGATGGCGTAGCCGAGAGCGATGCCCAGGTAGCGTATCGATAATCCGAAGGTGAGGCCGCCAATGCCCCACAGTGCTCCCCAGATGAGCGGCGTGCCAGAGCGTTGTGCTCGGAGCCGCATGCAAAACTCCGGCCAGATCGGGGACCAGGAGTGAGGCAAGCACGAGCGGAGCAACGATCCACGCGGCGAAGCCCTGAATGATCCAATAGATTTCCCACGACCAGCGCTTGATAGGCCGGAAAGGAATGAAGTTGCTGGCCGAGGCCAAACCGCCGATCCAGTGGTAGATGACGCCAATGAGAGGATTCGGTCCCAAGTTCACCTCGCCGCTCTCGAAACGGCTCTTGTGGGCTGGCCGGACGAGGCTTAGCCATGCTATCGCACGGCATGGGACAGTGTGAAATAAAATTTCTATTGAAAAACGACTTCCAGAGACGATTACACTTCGTGTTGTCACGGCAGCTCCCGGGGAGGGCCAACATGGACGTGGACGGCGCAGCTCTTGAGGGGGCGATCGGAGCCCTGGACAGCCTGAAGATCGAAATTCCTTCGTGGGGATTTGCCAACACCGGAACCCGTTTTGGCAAGTTCCTGCAGGCCGGCGCGGCCACTACACTTGAGGAGAAGTTCGCAGACGCTTCCCAGGTAAACGCGCTCACCGGTATCACTCCGCGACTGGCTCTGCATGTCCAGTGGGATCTTCCGGACGGAGTCGCGGATTCGGGATCAGTCAAGCGCCTGACTGCGAAATATGGAGTGCAGGCTGGCTCGATCAATCCCAATCTCTTTCAGGACCAGGAGTACAAGTTTGGGTCGATCTGCAATCCCGATGCTGGCGTGCGCCGCAAGGCGGTCGATCACCTGCTTGAATCGGTGAAGATCGCGAAAGCGCTGGGGTCAACAGATATTTCGCTTTGGATTGCGGACGGATCGAACTATCCAGGCGCACAGAATATCCGCAAGCGCATCGGCTGGCTGGAAGAAGCCCTGGGGGCGACGCACACTAAGCTTGGACGCCGGTCAGCGAATGCTGGTGGAATACAAGCCGTTTGAGCCGGCCTTCTATCACACCGACATTGCAGACTGGGGGATGGCGGCGCAACTGGCGCAGGCCGCCGGTCCGCAGGCGTGGGTGCTTGTGGATACCGGGCATCACTATCAGTCGCAGAATATCGAGCAGATCGTCGCCTGGCTGCTGCATCTGCGGCTGCTGGGCGGATTCCACTTCAACGACCGCCGTTATGCGGATGACGATCTGACGATCGGATCGATCGATCCATACCAGGTATTCCGGATATTCCACGAGATCTTCAACGAGCCGAATACATCTTCCGGAGAGATGGCGTACATGATCGACCAGAGCCACAACATCAAGGGAAAGATGGAGGCCATGGTGCAGACCGTGGTGACCGCGCAGGAACTGTTTCTGAAGGCCGCGCTGGTGGATCGCGAACAGCTGGCGGAACTGCAGTCAGAGGCCAGGACCGTCGAAGCGGAGGAATGTCTGCGGTCGGCGTTCTGGACGGATGTGCGCCCGCATGTTGCGAGAATGGCGCAGGAAGCGGGGTCTTCCGGAGGATCCGCTGCAGGCGCTGCGCGAGAGCGGATATGTGGAGCGTATCGAGAGAAGACCGCAGGGCGAAGAATGCGAGCGTTGTCGGTCACCTACGCGTAAGCAATGCGTTGAGATAGGGTGATAGAAGCAATGTCCGATATCCAGGGACAGCCAACAAGAAATGAGGAAGTATGTCCGTCATTGTCGAGCCGAAGAAACGAGTGAAACTTCAGTATCTTGAAGACCTCTGGGACGAGAGCGTAGCCGCCGGGATGGATGAGCCGGAGCTTGCTTCGCTATCGCTCGAACCTGCTCGGCTCCGACCTGCGCATCACCAACTTCGCGGGCGGCAATACCAGCTCGAAGATCGAGATGGCCGATCCGCTGACACGGCAAAGACACGAGTGCTGTGGGTGAAGGGGAGTGGCGGCGATCTGGGCAGCATTCGACGCTCGGGCTTTGCAACGCTGTACCTGGACAAGCTGCTGGCGCTCCAGAAGCTTTATCCCGGAGTGGATCGCGAAGACGACATGGTGGAGTATTACCCGCTGTGCACCTTCGGGCTGAACCCGGTCGTGGCCTCGATCGATACGCCCCTGCACGGCTTCCTGCCATTCCGGCACGTCGATCACCTGCATCCCGATTGCGCGATTGCGGTGGCTGCGGCGGCCAACGGCTGGAAAAGATGGAGGAGTTCAATCGCAGCTTACGATCACAAGCTGGTGTGGTTGCCGTGGCAGCGTCCGGGATTTGAACTGGGGATGATGCTGAAGAAGGCAGTCGAGGAGCAGCCGGACTGCGACGGCATCGTTCTTAGGCGGACACGGACTGTTTACCTGGGGCGAGACGCAGCGCGAATGCTATCTGAACACGATCTCCCTCATCGATGAGCTCACGATATTTGTCGAGAAGCACCTGGAGAAAAAGGGCGAGCCGCATCTTTGGAGGACAGCAGCTACCCGCCGCTACCGAACCGAAAAGAAGTCGCGCTGGAGATACTTCCGTTCCTGCGCGGCCGGGTGTCGGCGCACAAGCGCCTGATCGGCAGCTATTCCGAGCTTCCAGAGGTGCTGGAGTTCGTCAACTCGGCGGACGCCGAGAAGCTGGCGTACCTTGGCACCAGCTGTCCGGATCACTTTATCCGCACGAAGATTCGCCCGATGTATGTTGCCTGGGATCCAGCGAGCGGAACCGACGAACTGAAGAAGGCCATCGACGCGCGGCTCGCCGCCTATCGGACCGAATACGCCGAGTACTACCAGCAAGCATGCTGAACCCACCTCGCCAGCCATGCGCGATCCGAATCCCACGGTGGTGCTGATTCCGGGTGTCGGCATGTTCAGCTTTGGCAAGAGCAAGCCGGAAGCGCGCATCACGGGCGAATTCTATGTGAACGCGATTCACGTAATGAAAGGCGCAGCGGCGCTTGAAGAGGGTCCGCCGGCCTGCGAAGGTGCCGCAGTGCGGATCTGACGCGCTGCCTGAGGCTTTCCAGGTCTACAGCAACTACGTTGCCCTGCCTGCCTCCGAAGCCTACCGCATCGAGTACTGGCTGCTCGAAGAGGCCAAGATCCGGCGACAGCCCGCGGAGAAGGAACTTGAGCCGCCAGATCGCCCTGATTGTCGGTGGGGGAAGCGGCATCGGCCGCGAAGTTGCGCTGCTCGCGGCTGAGCGGGGAGCACACGTGGTGGTAGCCGATCGAGATCACGAAGGCGCCAAGCGGGTAGCCGACGAGATGAAGGCGATCAGTGGCAGGGAAGGCGCTGACGGCCTCTCCAGTCGATATCAGGAGCCGGGAGTCGATACGAGAAGCCTTGCGGCAGACGGTGGCCGCGTTTGGAGGAGTGGACATCCTCGTGAATACTGCGGCTCTTTTCCCGTCGTCTCCGACCGGCGTTATCTCTGAAGCGCAGTGGGCGCTCACGCTTGAGGTCAATGTGACGGCGAACTTCCTGCTGGTCGAGGAAATCGGCAAGCTGTTCCGAGATCAGGGACTGACGGCGAGCATCGTGCTCACGAGTTCGGCGAATGCAGTGGTGCCAAAGCGCGGCAGCGAAGCGTATGACGTGAGCAAGGCGGCGCTGAGCCATCTGATTCGGGAGCTTGCCGTTTCGCAGTCGCCCAACGTGCGGGTGAATGGCATTAGCCCGGCGACGGTGGTGAAAGGATCGACAATGTTTCCGCGAGATCGCGTCGCGGCCTCGCTCAAAAAATACGACATCCCGTTTGAAGAGGCGATGAGCGACGATCAGTTGCGCGACCTGCTTGCGGCATTCTATGCGGAGCGCACGCTGACGCACCAGCCGATCGATCCTCGCATCTGCGCCGAGGCCATTTTATTTCTCGCCGGTCCGAAGGCTCCATGTACCACGGGGCACCTTATTCCGGTGGATGGCGGGCTGGCTGACGCATTTCTGCGCTAAAGCAGGCTTCACAAACGAATCAGGGTCACTTCGCATGCCTGGCAGCATTCCTCCCAATCTTGTTGCGATCGACTTAGGTGCGGAAAGCTGCCGTGTCTCGTTGCTGCAATGGAGAGATCAAGGACCGCATATTGAATTGATCCATCGGTTCAGTAATTCCCCCGTCTCGATTGGCGAGGAACTGCATTGGGACTTGAGCCGCATACTGTCCGAGATAGAAAGTGGACTGGTGCGCTGCGGGCAAAAGACCTCCGGCTCCATTGCTTCGATTGGAGTGGATGGCTGGGCGGTGGATTATGTGCGGATGGACAAGTACGGGGCGCCGATCGCCGAGCCCTTCTGCTACCGCGATACGCGCACAGAGTCAGTCGAGGCGGATTTGAAGCGACGATTGGCTCCCGAAGAAATGTTTGCGATGAGCGGAGTGCAGCCCTTGCGGATCAATACGCTGTATCAGCTCATGGCCGATCCATTGTCGGGGGTTCCTGCCGAGGCGCGGTGGGTGAATCTACCCGAATATGTTCTGGCGCGGCTGGGAGGACGCATTGTCGGCGAGTTTACCAATGCTACCCATACGGGATTGATCGATATCGCAACGCGAGAATGGAATCCGGATATTTTCAAGCTTTGCGGATTGAGTCTCGATGCCGCGCCCGAGTTGGTTCCAACAGGCTCGCAGATGGGAATGGTCGAGGGCTCGCTTCGCAAGCTGCCGGCTTTCAGCGAGACCGGCCTGATCGCTCCAGCCTGCCACGACACGGCGTCGGCGGTTGCGGGCATTCCCATAGACGGGGAGGACTGGGCCTACATCAGCTCCGGCACGTGGTCGCTCGTAGGAACCGTGCTTGACCGTCCTATCAAGACGCCGGCCGCCTGCGCGGCGGGGTTTACCAACCTGGGCGCCGCTGGCGATCGCGTCTGTTTCCACAAGAACGTGAACGGCATGTGGCTTCTCAAGCAGACGCTCAACCAGCTGTGCGCTGTCGACGATCCGTGGCCCATGGCGGAGCTGGTTGCAGCCGCGGAGCAGGTAGACACGCCCGAAGGCCTTCTCGAGGTCGACGATCCTGCGCTCTGGGTGCAAGGCGACATGGCGTCGCGCATCAATGCTCAGCGCCGGCGCGAGGGATTGAGCCGATCGAGGAGCATCCATCGGCGATGCCGGAGTTTGCCAGCCTCATCTTCCATAGTCTCGCTCATCGATATGCTATGGTGCTTGCTAATGTTGGAGAGCTTACCGGCAAGAGTCTCAAGCGTCTTGCCATCGTGGGAGGGGGTAGCCTGAACCAGTTCCTGAACAGGCTGACGGCGGAAGCAACCGGTTTGGAGCTTTGCCGCGGTATTGCGGAGAGCTCGACCGTCGGGAATTTCGCGGTGCAGCTCGCTACGCTGGAGGGCTCGCCCAATTCGCCAGGCAGGATTGCACATTGGGCAAAAACGCTGACCGCCGCGGACCACTGCTGATATGCGCGTATCCCTTTTTATCACCTGTTACAACGACACGCTCTTTCCAGCGACAGGCAAGGCCGTTGTCTCACTCCTCGAGCGGCTCGGACACGAGGTGGTGTTTCCGCTGGAACAGACCTGCTGCGGACAGATGCACTTCAACACGGGATACCGGCGGGAGGCCTATCCTCTGGCGAAGCGCTTCATTTCAATTTTCAAGGATGCGGAGGTGGTCTGTGTTCCTTCCTCGTCCTGCGTCGCAATGATCCGCGACTACTATCCCGAACTTGCGCGCGAAAACCACGACGAGACGATGGCTGCGGAAGTAGACAGTCTGCTGCCGCGTATCTTCGAGTTCACCGAGCTGCTTACGGATCACTTCCAGCTCGAAGATGTGGGAGCTTACTTTCCGCATCGCGTCACATATCATGCGAGCTGCCACGGCCTGCGCAGCCTTCATCTGGGCGACAAACCGTTACGTCTGCTAAAGAACGTCCGCGGTATCGATCTGATCGAGTTGCAGGACGTGGAACGCTGCTGCGGATTCGGGGGCACCTTTGCCGTAAAGAATGCCGAAGTCTCAACGGCTATGCTGGGCGATAAAGTGCGATCCATTTTGAGCACTCGCGCCGAGGTGTGCACGGCCTGCGACAATTCCTGTTTGATGCACATCCAGGGCATGCTGCATCGTCAGTACGCAGGAGTTCGAACATTGCACATCGCCGAGATCCTTGCTGCCGGGGCGGATCAATGAGCCTGATCACCATTGATCCGCGCAAAGCCGCGCCCTTTCCGGAGGCAGCTGCAGAGATCTTGCGTGACACGCAGCTGCGCAAGAACGTAGCGCACGCAACCGATGTGATCCAGCGCAAGCGCGCAACGGTGGTGGCGGAGAAAGACGACTGGCAGGCCCTGCGAGACGCGGGCGCGGCGATTCGCAGAGAGGCCTTGCGGCATCTCGATTCTTATCTGGAGCAGTTTGAGCAGCAGTTCACACGCGCCGGCGGACACGTTCACTGGGCCGCGGACGCGGAAGAAGCGCAGCGCATTGTTCTGGGGCTGCTTCGCGAAGCGCAATCCACCGAGATCATCAAGATCAAGTCGATGACCACGGCAGAGATTGATCTGAATCGCAGTCTGCAGGCGAAAGGCATCCGAGCCTATGAGACAGATCTGGCCGAGCTGATTTTGCAACTTGGCGCCGAGCTGCCGTCGCACCTCATCGCTCCCGCGCTGCACAAGAACCGCCAGCAGGTGCGGGAACTCTTTGCTCGCGAGATGCATTTGCCGAACCTGACGGATGATCCTCCGGCGTTGGCCGAGGCCGCGCGACTTTACCTGCGCGAGAAATTTCTCAAGGTGAAGACGGGTGTTTGCGGCGCCAACTTTCTGGTCGCGGATACCGGTTCGGTCTGCATTGTGGAATCGGAAGGAAATGGCCGCATGTGCCTCACGTTGCCCGATACGCTGATCGCGATTGCCGGCATCGAGAAGGTGATTCCCCGCTTTCGCGATTTGGAGGTTCTGCTTCAGACGCTTGCCTCGTTCGGCAACGGGTGAGCGGATGAACCCTTACACCTCGCTCTGGACGGGCGTGACCCCCGGCGACGGGCCGCGAAATCTTCACGTAGTGCTGCTGGATAACGGCCGCAGTGAAATACTCGGCGACGAGAAGTCTAGGCAAACACTGCAATGTATTCGTTGCGGAGCCTGCCAGAATGCCTGCCCCGTTTATCGGCAGACCGGTGGACACGCGTATGGAGCCGTCTACGGTGGGCCCATCGGCGCGATTCTCACTCCGCAACTGTTTCACATGGAGCATGCACAGTCTTTGCCTTATGCTTCTTCGCTGTGCGGCGCCTGCTACGAGGTTTGTCCGGTGAAGATCAACATACCCGAGGTTCTGGTTTACCTTCGCTCGAAAGTGGTGGATCGGAATCGAGGTAAGCTGGCGTCCGTTTTCAACCAGGAGCGCGTGGGCATGAAGATGATGGCCAGAATTTTTCTGAGCCGCGAGCGCTTTGAGACGGCGCAACGCATGGCACGAGTCATGGAAAAGCCGCTGGTTGGAAAGGATGGTTGGATCCATTGGCTGCCCGGTCTCGGCGGCCGATGGACTGCGGCGCGCGATCTGGAAGCGCTGCCGGCGCAGACCTTTCGCGAGTGGTGGCGTGGAAGAGGGAACGCATGAGCCGCGAAGTTGTACTTAGTCGCGTGCGCGCGGCTTTGAGCGGAAGCAAGCCTGAAGCTGTTCCCGGCAACCTTTGCCTATCGGCGCACGGGCATTCTGACAGGCGAGCAAAGACTGCACATGTTCGAGGACCGACTGGGCGAGTATGGAGCGCGCGTCTTTCATTCTTCCGAGCAGGATTTGCGGGAGCGCATCGCCACCGTGCTGCTCGAAGGGCAAAAGTTGAAGATGGTTCATCCGCCGGAGCTGCCCGAGAGCTGGCTGGATGGGCGCATTTCGTGGACTGCGGACTCCAATGGGGCCGGGGAAGAATTGTCATTCACCCAGATCGAGAGTTTCGACGGAGTCCTTACAGCGGCTACCGTCGCGGTTGCGGAGTCTGGAAGCATTGTGCTGCAACATGGCCGGACAGAAGGACGTCGCGCTTTGACCCTTTTGCCCGATTATCACCTCTGCGTTTTGTTCGAGCACCAGGTTGCCGAGACTCTTCCTGAATGCTTTGAACGGCTACAGCGAAGTTCGACGTGGCCGACTACTTTCATCTCCGGTCCATCGGCTACAGCCGATATTGAGATGACGCGGATCAAGGGAGTGCACGGTCCGCGTTTTCTCGATGTCATTCTCGTGGTTCCGTGATGCCCAGACATCTTTCAATAGAGAAATAGCTATAATCCGCGCATGCGGGGAGGCGGGCGTTGCCACAGCCAAAAATCAAACGGCTCTATCTGATCCCGATTCTTTCCAAGGCACTCGACATTCTGGAACTGCTGGAGGCGGAGAAGAAGCCGCTTACGCTCGAGCTGATCTACCAGAGGTCTGCGATTTCAAAGACCAGCGTTTACCGAATTCTCAAGACGTTCGTGCATCGCGGCTACGTGGCGCAGACCCAGGACGGCGCTTACCGGCTGGTATCCCGTCCGAAGAAGATGCGCTTCGGCTTCGCCGGGCAGAGCGCGGAGATGCCCTTCTCGGAAGCAGTGACGAGCAGCCTGCGAGCCGCCGCGTCATCGTCAGGAATTGAACTGGTCGTTCGCGATAATCGTTACGACGCGGACACGGCCTTAAAGAACGCGAACGACTTTGTCGCCGAGGGCGTCGATCTGGTCATTGAATTTCAGATCGAGGAGCATGTGGCTCCCTCGATTGCACACATTATTGCGCGCGCAGGGATTCCCCTGATCGCCATCGATATTCCTCACCCTCACGCAACCTATTTTGGCGTCGATAATTTTCAGGTCGGCTTTGAAGCCGGGGAATTGCTTGCGCAGCACGCGATATCTAAATGGAAATCAAAAGTGGACTGGGTGATCGGACTCGATGTGGCTGAAGCCGGCTCCTTTGTTCAGAGCCGGATCAACGGGGCGTTTGTTGGAGTGCGCTCTCTGCTCCCTGATATTCCGCAGGACTCGTACATTCGTCTGGACGGGCGCGGTCTGCGCGAAACGAGCGCGCGCGTACTGGGCGATTTCTTCAAACGGCACCCGCGCATGGAGCGCATCCTGATCGCGGCCGCGACCGACACCAGCGCCCTGGGCGCGCTTCAGGTGACCATTAACGGTCAACGGGAAAAGAATGTTGCCATCGTCGGCCAGGATGGTATCCCCGAAGTGCTCGAAGAGATGAAGAAGCCATTCAGCCCGATCATCGGCTCAATCTCGCACCAGGTGCAGAGCTATGGCCCACGCCTGATCCAGCTGGGCGTGGCGATTCTGCGCGGGCAGTCCGTTCCGCCATACAACTACGTGCACCATCGAGTTGTCACCGCGGGCATGATGCGTGAGGGCGAGGCGGTTTGAATTTTCTAATGAAATACTTATTTCCTATTGACACCGATACTGTCGCTCAAAGATAGTTTTCGGCATGACAACACAACGCCTGATAAGACCCTCGCACATTGGCCGGGGCATTTCTGCCTGTGCGCTTGTGTGCACTGCCTTATCAACACTCGCAAACGCCGCCAGCGTATCTCAAAAGCCAGTCAATCTGAAGTGCGACGCGCTAACCACCCCGATGGGTCTCGACACTACGCAGCCGCAGTTGTCCTGGCAGCTCCAGGACGAACGTTTTGCGGCGAAGCAGACTGCCTACGAACTACAAGTCGCGACGCAGTCAGGTCTGCTCATCGCAGGCAAGCCGGACGTTTGGGACAGCGGCCGGGTTGCTTCGGACAAGTCAGTCGGCGTGATTTACATGGGTCCCGCGCTCAAGCCGGAGCAGCGTTACTACTGGCGCGTGAAGGCCTGGGATAAGGACGGAAACGCCTATCCAGCCAGCGATGTGACGTGGTGGGAAACCGGTTTGATGAACGCTGCGGAGTGGCGCGGCAAGTGGATTGGTTTTGAAGAACCGGAAGAGCGCCGGATACGGGAATCCGGCGCGATCTGGATCACGAACCAGGGGGGAAGTGGCTCCAAAGCTGGTGAGACGCAGCATGACTTTCGCCATGCCTTCACGCTCGCGGGCCCGGTACGGCTTGCTCACTTGTATGTGACGGGAGAAGATACCGCCTCCGCGTGGGTGAACGGCAAGCAGGTGTTGGCGGCGGAACCATTGCCGCCATGGAAGCACACTCCGTGGAAGAGCTACACCGAGATCGATGTCCTCTCCGCTTTGCAGCCGGGGAAGAATCTTCTGGCGGTTGAGGCCACGCTCTTTACGCCCGGCGCCAACGGCGCCCCCATGAGCGCCTGCCTGTACCTCGAGATGGGCGACGGCTCCGTGACCCTGATTCGAAGCGGCGAGGCTTGGAAGGCGATGCTGGATGCGCCCAAGGGTTGGAACGCGCCGGCCTTCTCCGATGACGGATGGAAGAATGCCGTTCCCTATGTTTCCAGCGACCCGTCTCAAGACGCGGATGTGGGCAGACCCTGGCCGACGGGTCCGGTGAAGATGCTGCGGCGCGGCTTCGAAGTGACGAAGCCAGTCCGCTCGGCGCGGCTGTACGCGACTGCCCTGGGAGCATACCACTTCTGGATCAACGGCCACGTTGTCGGGGACCAGATTTTGCCCCCGGCTGGACGGACTATCGGAGCCATGTGACCTATCAGGCCTACGACGTTACCGCCGACGTGACGGCAGGACGCAATGCGATCGGCGCCTATCTTGCGCCGGGTTGGTACTCCACTCCGCTGCAATGGAAGCAGGCAACCTTATAACTACGGCAACACGCCTCCAGGACTGAAGGCGCAGCTTCGCATAGAACACACGGATGGGTCTGTCGAATGGGTCGCGACGGACGAGACGTGGAAGGCGGATGTATCTCCGATTCTAAAAGCCGAGATCTACGACGGTGAAACCTATGACGCGCGGACGGAGCAGCCGGGCTGGAGTACGGCCAGCCTTCTCAGAGGCCGAAATGGAAGCCTGTCGAGATAGTCGAACCGACGGAACCTGCCATTGTGGCGCAGGATTTTCAACCCATCCGCGTTGAGAAAGTGCTGCAGGCCAAGGCGCTGACGGAGCCTAAGCCCGGCGTCTATATCTTCGACTTTGGCCAGAACATGGCGGGTGTCGCGCATCTCCGCGTCGCAGGCGCAGCCGGAACCGAAATCCAGTTGCGCTTCGCCGAGGTGCTCAATCCCGACGGCACGATCTACACCGAAAACCTTCGCACGGCGATGGCGACCGATCGTTTCGTGCTGGCCGGCAAAGGTGCTGAAGAGTATCAGCCGCTCTTCACCTTTCATGGCTTCCGCTATGTCGAGTTAACCGGCCTGAACGACAAAGCCCGCCGTTGGAGCCGTAACGGCAAAGGTCTTTCACACCGATGCTCCTTTACCGTCGCACCTGAAAACCGGCAGCGCCATGATCAACCAGCTCTGGAGCAACATCCTCTGGGGCCAGCGCTCCAACTTTGTCGGCGTGCCCACCGACTGCCCGCAGCGCGACGAGCGCCTGGGCTGGACCGGGGACGCGGAGGTCTTCTGGCGTGCCGCCTCGTACAACATGGATCTCGACGCCATTCTCGAAGAAATTCGCCGCCGATCTGCGAGCGACGCAGGTTGGCACGGCCATGTACGGCATCTTCGCGCCCGGCACTTCCACGCCAAATCGCCGGCTACGGCGCAGGCTGGAGCGACGCCGGAGTCATCATTCCGTGGACAGCCTGGCTGCAGTCGGGAGATACCCGCATCATCGAACAGAATTGGGACGCGATGACAAATACCTTGCCGCGATCGAGGCGGCAATCCCGACTACCTCTGGAAGCAGATCCGGGAATCCCGTTCGGCGACTGGCTCTCGCCTGAAGGCAAGACAAAGCAGATCTGATCGCAACCGCCTACTGGGCCTATGACGTTACATTGATGAGGCAGATGGCGCATGCGCTCGGCAAGACCGCCGATGAGCAAAGATACGCTGAGCTCTTCGAGAAAATCAAGGCAGCCTTCACTGCAGCCTTTGTCCATGCAGACGGATTTAGTCGACGGGGCCGATAACACGCCCTCGCCTTTCGGACAGATCAATAACCCAAATGCCAGAAGTCAAGGTCGGCGATACGCAGACCGGTTATGTGCTCGCGCTGCACATGAATCTTGTTCCCGATTCATCTGCGGCAGGCCGTGGGCGACAAGCTGGTTGCGAAAATTCGAAGCCAATCGGCTGGAAGCTGGGCACAGGATTTCTCGGAACGCCATACCTGCTGGCCGCGCTCGTCGATACCGGTCACGCGGACGTGGCCTACCGCCTGCTGCTCAACACCGAATATCCGTCGTGGGGCTACCTCGTCGATCACGGTGCAACCACCATGTGGGAGCGTTGGAACGGCGACCAGATGCGCGGCGATCCCAGCATGAACTCCTACAACCACTACGCCTACGGCGCGGTTGCCGACTGGATCTATCGCTATGCGGCCGGAGTGGATGCGCTCGGCACGATGCGGGCTTCCACACCATCTATCTGCATCCGAACTTCGACGCTCGCCTGGGCAGCCTTCAGTTCTCGTATGACTCGCGGTACGGAGAGATACAATCGGCCTGGTCGGTGAAGGGATCGACCGTCGTGTGGAACGTAAAGATACCTCCGAATACCACGGCGCAACTGCCGTTGACCGGCGACCAACTCGGCGCGTTTTCGCTCGACGGAGTTTCGATCGCCAGAAGTCAGAGGGTGCATGCAGCTGGTGAGACACATGGCGAGAGGACGTACGTGCTTCCGGCAGGGTCATATTCCTTCTCAGTTACGATGAACCCATAAGCACACGAGTTATGGCAGGTAGAAGACCTCCTGCCATCATCGGGAAACGCTCATCCGGGCGAAGTTCGTCGAGAGGCGCGAAGTAAGCGGACATCGCCTTCTGCCAGCGCAGGTTGACGGGGTCGTTCTCGATTATCGCCCATGATGCGTCGAAATTCTCGACGTGCATGGTGAGGAACAAAAGCTCATCGCGGCGAAAAATCGAGTATTCAGAGATTCCTGCGCGCTTCAACAGGTCGAGCATCTCCGGCCACACCGCTCGGTGAGCCTCATCGTAGGCTGGTCCCGCGTCTTTCTTCAGGCGTAAGAGGAAAGCGACTCGGTGCATATTTGTTTCTCCGTTATTTTGGCGGGCTGGTTTCGATCAATGTGACGCGCCCGGTGATTCCAGAAGGTAAGGGCTGGAGATTCTGCATATCCTGCGGCACAAAGAGCATGCCGTAGCGGTCCCGGAGCAGGCGGTAGTTCGGCAGCGCGCGTCCAGCCATTTCATTGATCGCGGTGTTTCCTACGGTGATGCGAAGGCTATTTTTCCCGGGCGTCAGGAATGGAGTGAGATCAACCTGGTAGGGCGGCCGCCAGACCGATCCGGCGAGTTGGCCATTCACATAGACCTGGGCGGCTTCGCGCACCGGGCTTTCAAGATAGGCGCGCATGCTGTGATCCCCTAATGGCGATGGTCTGTCTATAGGCGTGCCAGGACCGAAGTCGAGAATGACCGTCGCGCCGGGGGCTGAATATGCCGTCGGCAGATCGAAGCTCTTCTCGTAGGTCGCGAGGCCGGAGTAGTAGAGAAAGCGAGGATCTTCTGTCCAGGAGTGCAGGTCCGGCATTTCGATGGTCGGTCCATTGTTCGCGAAGGTGACTCGCCAATCGTGGGAGAGATCGACTTTGATTGTCTTTCCTGTGGGTTGCGCGGGCTGGGCTGGTAATGCCTGGTCTGAGAAAAAGATCAGACGCGACTCATATGGCTGAAGGTCGAGTTGGATAATTGCAGGGTCGGATATGGCAGAAACTTTTCCGGAAAACGGATCCCAGAACTCTGCGTGTTTCGCCGTAGCTCGAAACTTCGCATGCACCTGTTTCGGCTGATTATCAGTATTCGCGACAAAGTACAGATCGCCTTCCGGCAGTTTTCGGTGGATGAATCCGATCTCGGGCGTTTTCGGTGAAAGCGCAAAGTCTGGAGTCAGGTCTTTCGCCAGCGTGATGCCGAGCTGGTTCTCATCTGCGACAAAGTGTGCCGACGCGAGATTGCCATTAAAGAGCGTCTGCGATATCTGCCAGATGCGAGCTGAGCCCTGCTCGGCGTTCATGAACCCAGGCGCGGTTGAGGGCAGTCGCCGAGTTGCGAGCACGATGCCTCCGCGCCGCGCGAAATCGAGGATCTTCGCGTAGGTTTGCGGCGGCAGGCGATCGACGCCCGGAAGGATCAGGGCTTTGTACTGGATGCCGAGACTGTCGATCGCATCTGCATCGATGAAATCGAGGTTAAAGCCGGCGTCCAGAACCTGACCGATGACGTCCCTGCCGAGAAACCTGCCCATGGATTCGTCGACGGTCACGTTGGAGCCGGTCTCGTCGAATCCGGCGGCAGAGGTTGCGGGCTTGTTTTTCTGCAGACGCGCCGTGAATGAAGCCCATACGTCGTCGTTCGGCAACAGGAGAGCTACATCGTTCGCAGGCTTCCCCTGACGCAGAGCGAAGCTTACCCGCTGCAGGTATTTCGCGAGATCGGGCATAACGGCAAACCACGGATTGTGCGCATTCAGTGCTGCGGCGGCGTACATGCGCCAACCGGGCTCACCTGCAACGTCCGGCGAATAAGGCCAGCCGTGGCCTACCAGCTGATTGATGCCTTGCAGAAAATGCAGATCCGCTTCCGCCTTCATATCCAGCGGCGTAGCGCGAAAGGCAGGGGAGTGAAGCCAGGTCCAGGTTTCTGAGGAGATGACGGGCCGGTTGAAGAGATGCCCGGCGGATGCAGCCCAGCGCGTGTCGGAGAAGTCACGCCACATCCTCAATGTTGCCTTGCCCTCGCCTTCAGGCAGGTCTTCGAATTGATTGCTGGAAAGGGTTACGGGCGGGTAGCCATAGGTTTGCGAGCGGAGAAGCGTGTGATGTTGCTGAGCCCAGGCATGCATCGGCTGGAGAAAATTCTCGTTCGCGAGTTCGGTGAGGGTCCTGCCCCAGTCTCGGCGGATTGCAGCGGTGCTGGGGCCGATATCGCCAATCAGCGCTGGTAGGTAAGGTTCCAGGTCGTACCCTCGGCGGCGATGGAATTCTTCGAGCAGATCGGGCGTCCAGTCTGAGCCGTAGTCTTCGAGGCTGTCGCTAAAGACAGCGTACGGAGGCTGCGTGCCAAAGGCCTCGAGCAGCCGATCACCCACCGCGTGGAGATGGGTCTCGATCGCGTGCCGATCGTAATGATCGAGCACGAATCCCTCCGCGCCCACAGCAGGGCGCTTGACGACCATCCCGGTGCGGCTGGAGATAAAAAAGAGAGCGGTTTCCGGTGGATGTGAACTTCTGGGAATGAACAAGCGTCCGTCGTGGATGTCGGAGGCAGGCGCGGCTTCCTTCAGCTTCAGGTCGGTGCCGGAGCCGGGAACGAGGAAGGTGGTCAGCAAGCGCTCGCCCGTATCTATGTATGGAACTGGCGACTGAAGTTGCACCCGCAGGAATGGCGACTGACTCGACTCGGAGTTCGCCTGCAGCCTGTGTGACGGGGATGGCGGGACCGCCGAATGGCCATCCGCTGCCGAGCGTAATGTCGACGCGCAGGCCGAGACGCCGCGCCTCTTCGGCAACGAAACGCAGGTCGTCGATGTGTTCGTCGGAGAGGTAAGGAAGATTGCGGAATCCCGTGGATGGATCGTCCAGAGCCTGTGCGTAGAGTGTGGCAATCTCGACGCCGCCGATGCCAGCAGCCTTCATCTGTTCCAGCTCGCGTTGCAGTTCGGGCCTGGTGACGGCAGGTCCAAACCACCACCACCGCATCATGATCCGGCTATCGTCGGGCGGCTGCGCAAAGGAGTTGTGCAGCGTGGCGAGCTGGTCTGCACTCTGGCCAAAGGCCGCAGGCATGAGTGAAAACAACAGCATGCAAGGCAGGCACCATGCGGAGACGATCGTGCGGCGCCCGGTCTGAGTGCGGGCGTGGTGCTGGGCAGGCACGGAATTCATACTCGGATGCTCCGCCAATTCAAATTAATAGGCGTGATCATTCTTAACAAAACCGCAACAGATTCTCCATAGGATTGTTCGCGTCCGCACTCACTCGCAGTGCCACTCACAACGCAGCAAAGAGGGCAAACTTTGAGCGGTTTTCGGCAAGATGTCTTTGCACCCGAAGTCGTACTCTAATCCTGCTTCGAAAAGCGGTCGTCCTGACTCGAGTTACTCCATTCACATTTTTTTGGCAGCACAGCCTAATAGGAGGACAAATGATGGCTTTCTCTTTAGCGCAGATGATGAGCACCGCGGAACGGGAGCTTGCGGCGTTTCTGCTTACAGTATCTGAAACCGCTGGAATGGAAAGAGTGAAGGAAGCAGGCGTTCTCTGGATTCAAATGCTGGAAGAGGCGGATGGGATCGAGGATAATCCGAAGCAGGTCTTTCGCCACACAACCATCAGGGCACTCGCTGAATTGTCCGCGGAGATGAATGAGCGGGCGCTGCTGGCGAGCTAAGTTCGAAAAGGATAGTTTATGACCTCATCGTATGTACCTTGCGTGCCTCCGGGTCTGGTTGAGACAGCGCTGCAGGGCGCTCCCACGGCCCAGGTGGCCGTCGAATCTCTCCGTGGCAATATCAGTGTTCTGATAGGCGCGGGCGGAAATGTCATCGTTTTGCCGGGGCCGGACGGCAAGCTCCTGATCGATGCGGGCTTCTCAGGATCACGCTCCCAGATCAGCTCCGCACTGGCTTCGATCAGCCCTGATCCTGTCCGGCAGCTCATCAATACTCACTGGCACTTCGATCACACGGGCGGCAACGAGTGGCTGCACGCGGCGGGTGCGTCGATTCTTGCGCACGAGAACACTCGCAAGCGTCTTTCCACTGCGACGCGCGTGGAGGACTGGAGCTACACCTTTCCACAGGTGCCTCCCGGCGCGATTCCCGCCTTGGTTTTCAGCGACGAGCATACCGTTCATGCCAACGGCGCCACGATTGCGCTCAAGCATTACCCGCCGGCCCACACAGACACAGACATTTCGGTGCATTTTGAGGAAGCCGACGTCTTTCTTACCGGCGACACATGGTGGAACGGCTACTTCCCGTTTATCGATTACTCCACCGGCGGCAGTATCGACGGCATGATCCGGGCAACAGAGAACAATCTCGCCCGGGTAACGGACGAGATGATTATCATTCCGGGACACGGCGCGATCAGTAACAAATCTGAACTCGCATCTTACCGCGACCTGCTTGTGGAGGTCCGGGAGAAAACGGCCACTCTCAAAAAGCAGGGCAAGAGTGTCGATGAAGTGATCGCGGAACGGCTGACCGCGAGATGGGATGATGCCTGGGGCGGAGGCTTCATTGCCCCGGGCTCCTTTCGGCTGCCTTGTTTATAAGGGCGTGTAATATGCCGCAGATCGAAGAGTACGACGCAGTCATGCTAGGCAGTGGAGAGGCAGGCAAATACATTGCCTGGTATCTGGCCGGGTCTGGAAAGCGCACGGCGGTGATTGAGCGCAGGTACATCGGAGGATCGTGCCCGAATATCGCGTGCCTCCCCAGCAAGAACATCATTCATAGCGCGAAAGTCGCCAGCTTCTTCCAGAGAAGCGAAGAATTTGGGATCACCAAGAGCGATTGGAAGATCGATATGTCCGGCGTGCGCGCGCGCAAGCGCAGGATGGTCGACGGACTGATCAAGATTCATCTCGACAAATACAAAACGTTCGGCGCTGAGCTGGTCATGGGCCAGGGCCGTTTTATTGAACCGCGGACGATTGAGGTTACGCTAGACGATGGCGGCACGCGCATCCTTCGAGGTGAGAAGGTCTTCATCAGCACCGGATCGCGCGCGACGATCGAGCACGTCCCGGGACTTGCGGATGCGCAGCCTATGACGCACGTCGAGGCTCTGGAGCTGGACTCCCTTCCGCCCCATTTGATCGTTCTTGGCGGCGGATACATCGGCCTGGAACTGGCGCAGGCGATGCGCCGCTTTGGAAGCCGCGTCACCATCGTCGAACGCAACAGCGCGCTCGCGCATCGGGAAGATCCGGATGTCTCAGCGGCACTTCACGAGCTCTGTAAGGACGAAGGCATTGAAGTTCTTACCGACACGAATGTCGCGCGAGTGGAAGGGCGGTCAGGCGAATCAGTCCGGTTGTATGCCACTCGGGGCGGGTCGGACATGGTGATTGAGGGCTCGCATCTTCTGGCCGCGACGGGCCGGACTCCAAACACTGAAGGCATAGGCCTGGATGTGGCCGGTGTGGAGCTTACGGCCAGCGGGCACGTAAAGGTCAACGAAAAACTCGAGACGACCGCGCCCAATGTGTGGGCGGTGGGAGACTGCGCCGGCAGCCCGCATTTCACGCACATCGCTTTCGACGATTATCGCGTCGTTCGCGACAATCTTTCCGGCGGCCATCGTGTCACTACCGGCCGCCTTGTTCCCTCCTGCATGTTCACCGATCCCGAGCTGGCCAGGGTCGGACTCAACGAATCCGAGGCGAAGAAGAGCGGAATTCCGTACCGGCTGGTGAGGGCTCCCATGGCGGCCGTGCTTCGCGCGCACACGCTCTCGGAGATGCGCGGCTTCATGAAGGCGCTTGTCGATGGGAAGAGCGACCGCATCCTGGGGTTTACCGCGTTCGGGGTGGAGGCGGGAGAGACCATGGCCGTTGTCCAACTCGCGATAAGCGCTGGGCTGCCGTACACGGCTCTGCGCGATTCCGTCCTCACACACCCGACGATGGCCGAGGGCCTGACGGTGTTGTTCTCGGGGAAACTGACGACGGTGTGAACGGCGGTAGTTTTGAATCCCGCCACACCTTCAGAATCGTTGCTAAGATGGCTGCTATGGAAACCGCAGATAAAGCAAAAGAGCTTGCCGCCCAACGGAGCCTGGAGTTCATCGAAGATGGCATGGTTGTCGGGATGGGGTCTGGCACCACGGCCACGCACTTCATCAAGCTGCTGGGCGCGAAAGTGAAGCAGGGCCTTAAAGTGCGCGGCATCTCCTCATCGAAAGCGAGCGAAGAGCTTGCCGCTTCGCTTTCCATTCCCATCATCGATTTCCATGTTTGCGCCCAGATCGATGTAGCCATCGACGGCGCGGATGAAGTCACGCATCAGCTGGAGCTCATCAAGGGCGGAGGCGGGGCGCTGCTGCGCGAAAAGATTGTAGCCAGCGCATCAAAGCGCTTCATCATCGTGGCCGATTCGAGCAAGCTGGTCAACAAACTCGGGAAGTTTCCCTTGCCGGTAGAAGTGATTCCCATGGCTTCGCCCCTGGTCGCGAGAAAACTCGAGCAACTTGGCTTGAGTTCAACCGTCAGGCAATCTCACACCGGCGACGGCGACTACATCACCGACGAAGGAAATCTGATTCTCGACTGCAAGTGCGGTGAGATTGACGACCCGGCCAGGTTAGCGGCTTCGATACGACAGATCATTGGTGTTGTGGAGCACGGCTTGTTCCTCAACATGGCGGAGAGGGTTCTGATAGCGAGCGACTCGGGTGTTGTTGAGCTGACGAAGTAACAGGCCCTAAGCTCGGCCGAGATTCTTGATATAGAAGTTGACGGTTGTTTCTGAAATCGCCAATTGGCCTGCAATTTCCCTGGATATTCGCGCTGAGTCCCTCGCGCCATGCATACTCAAAATCCGCCGCTAAAGCCAGCGAGGTCAAGGGTCTCTCAAAAGTAGTACTCTCTCGGAATGGTCGCGATGAAGTACAGGATCATCGGCATTTGTTTCGGTGTGATTGTCTTGCTCCTGCTGCCAGTCTGTCTGCTGCCCCAGACGGTATCGCAAGAATCTCCCGCCCAGCCGGCCGCCCAGGCCCAATCCGCCAGCAGCCCGGAAGAAGCTCTGGAAGAAGAGACGCCACCTCAAGGGCAGGTCGTGATTGAGGGCCGTCCAATCCTGATTGTTTACGAGACCATTACCGGCCGGACGCCCGATCAGCGCGCCCGCGCTATCGAGGAACGCATCAAATCCGTCGCGAGCCAGGGAGGCGCTTCAGGCGAGTCGGTTGTTGTGGAGTCCCACGCGGGCTGGACCGAGATTCTCATCGGCGGCCAGGTGATGATGGCTGTCACAGACACGGACGCGAAAATGGCCGGCAGGCCCCGGGAGAAACTTGCGGCCGAATACGCACAGAGCATAGACCAGGCAATCCAGAACTATCGGCACGAGCACAGCTGGAGAATGATCCTGCGCGGCGTCGTCAAAACTGCGCTCATTACACTTGTGCTCATTCCTCTGATCTGGATCGTTCGCCGCGTGCGGTTTGCGATTCGTGATCGAATCGAGAGATATATCCACACGGGTGCCCAGGTTTTGCCAAAGTCGGCCTGGCGCGTTGCCGTCTCTTATTTCGGTCCCATCGCGCTGGCGCTGGGTGCACTTCTACGTTGGCTCATCATTCTGGCCTTTTTTGAAGCGTATTTGACGATTACCCTGGGCTTTTTTTCTTTCACGCGAGAAGTATCTCTCCAGGCGACGAAGTGGGTCTTATCGCAGCTGGAATTTCTGGCCCGGTCTGGATTGAACTATCTGCCGAACCTGCTCGTCATTGCAGTAATTATTTTGGTCGCGTCCTACGCGATGCGAATACTGCGACTGATTTTTGGAGAGATTGGCAAAGGCAATCTCAGGTTCCGTGGATTTTACCCCGATTGGGCATCCCCGACGGAAAGGCTGTTAAGGGCCCTCGTCCTTGTCCTCGCGCTCATTGTCGCCTTTCCCTATCTGCCCGGCGCCAAAAGTCCTGCGTTCCAGGGAATCTCGATATTTGTCGGAGTCCTGTTGTCCCTGGGTTCTTCATCTGCTGTAGCCAACGCGATCGCCGGGGTGATCCTCACCTATATGCGATCGTTCCTGGATGGGGATTGGGTTCAGATCGGGGACACGACCGGCGAGGTGATCGAGAAGAATCTGCTGGTCACCCGGGTCCTTACGCCAAAGGCCGAGGTCATTACGATTCCCAATGCGGCAGTCATGAGCGGTACGGTAAAAAACTACAGCACTGAGGCGAAGAAGGGAGGAGTTATCTTTCACACCACAGTGTCGATCGGATACGACGTCCCATGGCGAACCGTTCATCATCTGCTGGTGAACGCGGCGCTCGCTACGGAGCACGTGTTGCATCAGCCCGCGCCCTTCGTCCTGCAGCAGGCATTGAATGATTTCTATGTCTCCTATGAACTGAACGCATATACCACCGCCCCGCGCGAAGTGTTGAACATTTTTTCGGATTTGCATCGGAACATCCAGGATAAGTTCAACGAAGCCGGCGTAGAAATCTGCTCCCCGCACTTCTCCGCGCTGCGCGATGCGAACACCATTGCGATTCCGGAACAATATGTCAAACCGGACTACAAGGCCGCGGGCTTTCGCGTGGAGATAAACGACGCGGCCAGGGAAGGCTCATAAGTCAGATGAGATCGAGACAGTAGCCACCGCCTGATTTATCCAATAGACTAGCTAGTCGTTAACGGAGCGGCTATTCATGGCAAAGGGCGAAAACGAAAGCGGCAACGAGAAACTAAAGCGCAAAGAATATGAGAAGGAACTTGGAAAGCTCCAGGCAGAGCTGTGCAAGCTTCAGGATTGGGTCAAGTACAAGGGCCTCCGGGTAATGATCGTGTTTGAGGGACGCGATGCGGCCGGCAAGGGCGGCACGATTCGCGCGATCACGGAACGGGTAAGTCCGCGTGTCTTTCGTCTGGTGGCCCTCCCCGCTCCATCCGATCGCGAAAAGTCCCAAATGTACTTGCAGCGCTACATACAGCATTTCCCGGCAGGCGGCGAGATCGTGATCTTCGACCGCAGCTGGTACAACCGCGCAGGCGTGGAATATGTGATGGGCTTCTGCAGCAAGGAACAGCATGCCCGCTTTCTGGAACAATGCCCGGAGGCGGAGAAGTACATCGTGGACGCCGGGATCATCCTCATCAAGTACTGGCTGGAGGTCGGCCAGACGGAGCAGCAGCGCCGCTTTGAGGCGCGTATCCAGGACCCGGTCCGGCAATGGAAGCTCAGCCCCATGGACCTGGAGTCCTTCCGCCGCTGGTATGAGTACTCCCGCGCCCGCGACCTGATGCTCAATGCAACTGACAGCAAGCACGCTCCCTGGTACGTCATTCGCTCCGACGATAAGAAGAAGGCACGCCTGAACTGTATCTCCCACTTTCTGAGTTTGATCCCCTACAAAAAGGCCCCGCGACCTAAGGTGGAATTGCCGCCGCGATCCAATAAGGGAAGCTATGACGATTACGCAACACTCAAGGGGAAGCGCTTCATCCCCGAGAAATATTGACTCTCATGTCAGGAACGACGAAACAACTTCCGAATCAACTCGATCAGGCCCCACTGTCCACCGGCCTCAAGACTAACAAGTGTCAATTTCCATCCCTCTACCAGATCAATACGCGGGCTTCGCTGACAGATCTTTCCCAGAGCCTGGGAAGGCAGGCCACGCTCGACGACTTTCCCGATGATCAGCTGGATCGGCTCGCGAACAAGGGCTTCGACTGGCTCTGGTTTCTCGGCGTGTGGCAGACGGGACCCGCCGGGCGAAAAATCTCGCTTGAGCATGGCGAATGGCAGGCCGAGTTTCGGGAAGTCCTTCCGGACTTTCAACCGAAGGACGTCTCGGGTTCCTGCTTTGCTACGACCGGCTACACCGTCAGCACGGACTTCGGCGGAGCCTCAGCGGTGCAGCGTCTCCGCGACAGGGTGCATCAGCGGGGCATGCGCCTGCTTCTGGATTTTGTGCCCAACCACACAGCACTGGACCATCCCTGGGCCCAGACGCATCCCGAATTTTACGTCCGTGGCAGCGAAGAACAGCTAAGCCGGGAACCGCAGAATTACATCCGCGTGGAGACGCCTTCAGGTCCCACAATCTTCGCCTACGGCCGCGACCCTTACTTTGCAGGATGGCCGGATACGCTGCAGCTGAACTATGCCGAGCCCGCGCTGCAGGAAGCCATGCGGCAGGAACTGCGTAACATCGCTGCGCTTTGCGATGGTGTCCGGTGCGACATGGCGATGCTGATCCTTCCCGAAGTATTCGAGCGGACATGGGGCTTGCGGCCTGAGCCCTTCTGGCCGAATGCCATCGAGTCGGTTCGCGCATATAAACCGGGCTTCCTCTTCATGGCGGAGGTCTACTGGGACCTGGAGTGGACGCTTCAGCAGCAGGGCTTCGACTACACCTACGACAAGCGGCTCTACGACCGGCTTCGCGAGGGGCATGCGCGCCCGGTGCGCGATCATTTTCGCGCCGATTCCGATTTCCAGCGAAAGTCAGCGCGGTTTCTGGAGAATCATGATGAGCCTCGCGCGGCTGCGACATTTGCTCCCGAGATCCATCAACCTGCCGCCATTCTGTCCTTCCTTTGCCAGGGCCTGAGATTCTTCCATGACGGACAGTTCGAAGGCAGAAGGAAGAAGCTCTCCGTGCACCTGGGCCGCCGGCCGGAGGAGCCGGTCGACACATCTCTGCGCGATTTCTATGATCGCCTTCTCAACTGCGTACATCTGCCGGTCGCTCGCAACGGTCAGTGGCGATTGCTGGATTGCGCACCGGCCTGGGACGGCAACTGGACATGGGATTGCTTCATCTGCTTTCTATGGCAGGCCCCGGGCGAGGCGCCGCTGGTCGTCGTCGCCAACTACGCGCCGAACCAGAGCCAGTGCTACGTCCCGATTCCTCTCGACATGCTTCGGGGGCATGTCGTCCATCTGCAGGACCTGATGAGTCCCATAGCACCCGACCGTAACGGCGACGACCTTGTTTCTCGCGGTCTGTACCTGGATATGCCGGCCTGGGGATACCATGTCTTTCAACTAACGATGCTCGATTAAGCCTCTTACTCACGCGGCAATGACCAGAAAAATTGCAGCATTCGCGCCCTTGTTACGGTAGCTTTACAGCAGCGGCTTCCCCGAGGCCCCTGGCGCCTTCACGAAACCTGCAGCGAAACGAGAAGGCATCAGGAATTCCCTGCGCGGACCGCATGAGGATGGATGAGCATACAGGTTGCTCTGAATCACCGGACGCAGTACCAGTACGACAAGGCGGTCTCACTCGGCCCCCAGATCATACGGTTGCGTCCTGCCCCGCATTGTCGAACGCCGATCCTCAGCTACTCGCTTAACGTCACTCCCGCTGAGCACCTCCTCAATTGGCATCTGGACGTCCACCACAATCATCTGGCGCGAGTCTTTTTTCAAGGCAAGACGACCGAGTTTGTAGTTGAGGTGGACCTTGTCGCGGATCTGTCGCCCTTTAATCCGTTCGATTTCTTTCTGGAACCAGGAGTCGAAAATTACCCGTTCGAGTACGCGCCGGAGCTCGCCAAGGATCTCGAGCCCTATCGCTCGGTCGAGCCGGCCGGCCCTCTGCTTCAGGCGTTTCTTGAGAGCATTTCCGCGGACAAGCGCGGAACGATTGGCTTTCTGGTCGACTTGAATCGAAGGGTGCGAGACGAAATCGGCTACATAACGCGCCTTGACCCAGGCGTTCAGACATGCGAGCAGACGCTTGAAAACCGCATGGGATCCTGCCGCGACTCGGCATGGTTGCTGGTGCAGATTCTTCGGCACCTGGGCATCGCAGCACGCTTCGTCTCCGGATACCTGATTCAGATGGCGGCGGACGAGAGCGAATCCGGACGGTCCGCGAACCGACTCCGCGGATTTCCATGCCTGGGCAGAAGCATTCCTGCCGGGCGCTGGCTGGATCGGGATGGATCCGACCTCGGGCCTGTTCGCCGGCGAGGGCCACATCCCGCTGGTCTGCACTCCGAATGTTTCGAAGGCCGCGCCGATCGAGGGCACCAGCGAGCCGGCCAACGTGGACTTCAGCTACTCCATGTCGATTCGCCGCCTGAATGAGGCGCCGCGAACGTCCAGGCCTTTCAGCGAAGAAGATTGGGCGCAGGTCCGAGAGGTCGCGCATCGCGTCGACGCGGACCTGGAAGCGCAGGATGTGCGCCTGACCATGGGCGGCGAGCCCACCTTCGTCGGTCATCGACGAGCCGGAGAGCCCGCAATGGAACATCGATGCGCTGGGACCGATCAAGCGAACCCGCGGACTGGCGCTCATCCAATGTCTGCGCGAGAAGACTGCACCTGGAGCGATGCTTCACTACGGGCAGGGCAAATGGTATCCGGGCGAGCCGTTGCCGCGTTGGGCGCTGAGCTGCTTCTGGCGCACCGACGGCGTCCCGGTCTGGGAGAACGTCGATCTCATCGCGCGCGAAGATCAGGACTACGGCTTCGGCGCAGCCGATGCTCTTGCATTCATGGAAGCGCTCACGCGCCGCCTTCAGGTGAGCGTCGAAAACGTGCTGCCTGCCTACAATGCCGAAGCCGCGTCGCCGGAGCCGGCCGGATACATTTTGCCGATTCGCCGCCGGCAGCCGGGTGACCGGATATGCTGGTCGAGCCAGTTGTGGTTTCCTCGTCCGGAACGTCTGCTGCTGTCGCCGGGCGATTCGCCGATCGGCTATCGCATACCGACGGAGTCGATGCCGTGGGTGGCCCCGGATGAGATTCAGTACGAGCACGAGGCCGCACCCTTCGCAGACCGGGTCAAGCTCCCGTCGCACCGGCGCGGCGCATGGATCTCTTCGAGAAGAAGCCTGGGTCCGATCCGTTGCCCGCGCTATCGAGCAAGGCGGAAACGGCCACGGAGCTGATCCGGCCATCGCTGTGCGTGCAGGCTCGAGAAGGCCGCCTGCATGTCTTTCTGCCGTATGCGTCCAGGCTCGCGGATTATCTCGACCTGCTCGCCGCCGTCGAAGACACCTGCCAGTACCTGCAGAAGCCGGTGTGGCTGGAGGGCTACGCTCCGCCTTCCGATCCGCGGCTGCGATCGTTCAGCGTCACTCCCGATCCTGGAGTTCTCGAAGTGAACCTGCCGCCGGCGAGCAACTGGGATGAACTCGAACAAATCAACACGGTGCTCTTCGAGGAAGCACGCCGCAATCGCCTGACCGCTGAAAAGTTCGCCTACGACGGCAGCCATCTCGCTACCGGCGGCGGCAGCCACATCGTGATCGGCGGAGCGACCGTCCTGGACAGCCCCTTTCTGCGCCGCCCGGATCTGCTGCGCAGCATGGTGGCGTTCTGGCAGAATCATCCATCGCTGTCGTATCTGTTTTCCGGCATGTATGTCGGCCCCACGAGCCAGTATCCGCGCGTGGACGAGGCGCGCATGGATGCCTTGTACGAGCTGGAAGTCGCATTCAGTCATCTGCCCGCGAGCGACTGCCCGCCGTTCATTGTCGATGGATTGTTCCGCAATCTGCTTGTCGATGTCACCGGAAACTCGCATCGCGCCGAGTTCTGCATCGACAAGCTCTATCCGCCCGAGGGTCTCGGACTGCGTCTTGGCCTGCTCGAATTGCGCGCCTTCGAAATGGCTCCGCATGTCAGAATGGGGCTGGTCGAGATGCTGCTGATCCGCGCGCTGGTCTGCATGTTCTGGAAACAGCCATTTGAAGGCAGCCTGGTCCGTTGGGGCACCGCGCTCCATGACCGATTCATGCTGCCGCATTTTGTCCGGCGCGACTTTTCCGATGTGCTCGCCCAGTTGCGCCAGTCCGGCTACAACTTCGAGGAGAAGTGGTTTGCTTCGCACCTCGAGTTTCGCTTTCCGAGGATCGGGTCGCATCGCTGCCGATGGAGTCGAACTCGAGCTGCGTCAGGCCCTCGAGCCCTGGAACGTGCTCGCGGAAGAGACGACTTCCGGCCGAACCGTGCGCAGCGTGGACTCATCGCTCGAGCGGATGCAGGTGAAGGTGTCCGGGTTGACGACGGAATCCCGCTACGTGGTTGCATGCAATGGGCGCAGGGTGCCGCTCCATCCGACGGGTGAGCCCGGAGAGGCAGTAGCAGGCGTACGGTATCGCGCACGACAACTCTCGGCGTCGTTACATCCCACCATTCCCGTGCACACGCCGCTTGTCTTCGACATCATCGATCGCTGGAAAGAGCGTTCGATTGGCCGATGTACCTACCATGCGCAGGCCGCCCGACGGTCGCGTGTATACAGCGCGGCCAGCCAGATGCAGCGGAGGCCGAAGATCGCCGGCGGGAGCGGTTTCAGATCGCCGACGCCTCCTCCCGGCATCGATGCCGCCGCCGGAGGAAGAGATCAATCCGATCTTTCCCATGACGCTGGACCTGCGGTGTGCCGGCTGCCGGGCGAAACGACCCACATCGAAAAGCAGGGCCTTGTCCCATGACCGTGGATCTCTATCAAAATCCGCTCCGCTACGGAGCCGCCTACGACGAGTTGTCGGCGGACGGCGTGACTCCGCGGCCGCACTGGGCGCACCTGATGGAGTCGCTCCGCGCGCATCGGCCCCGAAGAGCTGGAGCGGCGCTGGAGCCGCGCCGAGCGCCGCATTCGCGAGAACGGAATCACCTACAACATCTACAGCGACCCGCTCGGCGCAAATCGGCCCTGGCAGATCGATATCGTTCCGCTGCTGATTCCGGCGGACGAATGGCGCTATATCGAAGCCGGCATCATTCAGCGCGCACAATTGCTGAGTCTGCTTCTCGAGGATCTGTACGGCCCGCAGGAGCTCGTGACGCAGGGACACTTTCCTGCCGCGCTTCTCTACGCCAATCCCGCATTTCTTCGGCCGCTGGTCGGCGTGCATGTTCCCGCGCACAGCTATCTGCATATGCTGGCCGTCGATCTCGCGCGTTCGCCGGACGGTCAGTGGTGGGTGCTGGCCGATCGCACGCAGGCGCCGTCAGGCAGCGGCTATGCGCTGGAGAACCGCACCATCGTCTCCGATGTTCTGCCGGATCTCTTTCGCACCTCGAACGTGCTGCGCCTCGCTCCATTCTTCCGCGCGCAGCGCGAAGCGCTCACCAGCCTGGCCGAGACGCGATAATCCGCGCATCGTGCTGCTCACCCCCGGACCGTACAACGAGACCTACTTCGAACACTCCTATCTCGCGAAGTACCTGGGCTTCACACTGGTCGAGGGAGCAGATCTGACGGTGCGCGACCGTCGCGTGTACCTGAAGACCGTCGACGGCCTGGAGCAGGTCGATGTCATTCTGCGCCGCGTAGACGACAGCTTCTGCGATCCTCTCGAGCTGCGCGGCGACTCGCTTCTGGGTGTGCCCGGTCTGGTCGACGCCATCGTCGCCGGCAACGTGAAGGTCGCGAACGCGCTGGGAAGCGGCCTGATTGAGACCGCCGCGATCATGCCATTTCTTCCCGGCCTCTCCCGTCATCTGCTTGGCGAAAAGCTCAAGCTTCCGTCCGTCGCGACCTGGTGGTGCGGGCAGTCGTACGCGCTCGATTGGGTGCTCAACCATCTCGACTCCGTCGTGGTGAAACCAGCGTTTCCGTCGCGCGGCATGGAGCCGGTCTTCGGAGCCGAACTTGCCGCAGGCAGAAAAGGGCAAGTTTGTCGAGCAATTGCGAGCACGCCCGCATGAGTATGTGGCGCAGGAGCAGGTCGCGCTGTCCACCGCGCCGGTGTGGGAGAACGGATGCCTGAACTCGCGCAGCGTGGTGCTGCGCACCTACGTGCTCAATACCGGCAACGGATGGATTGCGATTCCGGGAGGCTTGGTGCGCGTTGCCGAAGCGAAGGGTCGGTCGTTTCGATGCAGCGAGGCGGCCACAGCAAGGACGCATGGGTGCTCTGGGATAGCCCCGTCGATACCTTCAGCATGCTGCGCCCGCGCAACGAACCGGTGGAGCTGCGCCGTGTCCCGCGAGTTGTGCCCAGCAGCGTGGCCGACAATGTTTTCTGGCTGGGCCGGTATGTGGAACGGGCGGAAAACATCGCGCGCATCCTGCGCTCGATGATTCCGCGCGTGCGGCGCGCCGAGGAGGCGGAACTCGGCGTGCCTGATCCGCCTGCACGGTTGCCTGGAGTCGCGGCACAGCAAGTTGCCGAAGGCCAAAGACAGGCGGCCGACTTCCGCTGAACTCGAGCAGGAAATGATCTCGATGTTGACCGATGCCAAGCGGCCCGGACAGCCTGGCCTCCACGCTGGCAGAGGTATCGCGGGTCGGCGGCAACGTGCGTGAGCGGCTGTCGGCCGACATGATGTTCCTCATCGGCCAGCTGCGCGACTCAATTCAGATCGAGCATGGCACGCAGTTTCTCGAGTATCCGGCGATGCTGACCGCCTGCCTGGAACTGCTTTCCGCATTTTCCGGGATGGAGCGCGAAAACATCAACCGCGGATCGGGCTGGCTGTTCATGAGCATCGGCCGGCGTCTGGAGCGCGCGATCTATCTGACCAGGCAACTGCGCGAGATCACCACGCCGCTCGCCGAGCAGGACTGGTCGCTTCTGGAATGCCTGCTCGAGGTCGCGGACAGCTCCATGACCTACCGCACGCGCTACTACACGACTCTGCAGCCGCTGGCCGTGCTGGACGTGCTGATGGCGGATGAGACGAATCCCCGGTCCCTGGACTTTCAACTCAGCCACCTCGTGGATCTCTATCAGAAGCTTCCCCGGCATCTGCCCGAAGACCTGCAGGCGATGCGGGACGCGCTGGCATTGTTGCGCAGCTTCGATCTGCGAGGAGTTGAAGTATCCGCTGCCGGGTGCCGCGACGGCGGCGAATGGTTCCGATGGACTCTCCCGGCTGGAGCGCTTCCTGAGGGAACTGGAACGATTGCTGCCTTCCTGGTCGAATAACCTATCGAGCCGATACTTCAGCCACGCTCGCACCCTGCCGATCACCATAGGCCAATGATTTATAGAATCATTCACCGAACAACGTACAAATACAAATATCCGGTCTCGGTAGGAAACCACGTGGCCTGCCTGAAGCCGCGGTCTTTGCCGCACCATCAGGTGACGCGGAGCGAACTGCACATCCAGCCGACGCCGGCGACGCGCACCGAGCGGATGGACTACTTCGGAAATCTTCTCTGCTTCTTTACCGTGCAGGAGCCGCACAAGGAATTGGTGGTGGAGGCGCGCAGCGAAGTGACTGTCGAAGGGGAATGCGACGCAGCTGGCCGCAACAGTCGCTCTCCTGGGAAGAGGCGGCCAGATCGCTGCCCAACGATCACAGTCCCGCAGGGCTTGAGGCCTACCAGTTTGGGTTTGAGTCGCCGCGCATCCGGGTCCGGCCGGAGTTTGCTGTCTTATGCGCTGCAGTCGTTTACGCCCGGCCGGCCGATGCCGGAGGCGCTTCTGGATCTGACCGCGCGCATCCACAAGGACTTTCGCTTCGATTCGAAGGTGACCAATGTCCGGACGCCCACCGAAGAGGTCTTTCGGAAGCGGCGCGGCGTATGCCAGGATTTCGCGCACCTGCAGATCGCCTGCCTTCGCTCGCTGAATCTCGCGGCGCGATATGTGAGCGGATATCTTCGAACCTATCCGCCTCCGGGCAAGCCGAGACTGGTGGGCGCCGATGCATCCCACGCCTGGGTGTCCGCTTATTGTCCGGGAATCGGCTGGCTCGACATGGATCCCACGAACAATCTTGTTCCGTCGGACGGCCACGTGACGCTCGCCTGGGGCCGCGACTACGGCGACGTAAGTCCGCTGCGCGGCCTGATTCTGGGCGGCGGAGCTCATACGCTCAAAGTCGCCGTCGATATGGAGCCGCTCGATTCTTAAGTTTCAGCGGACCAAATCTGCGAGACCGGCCTGATCAGCTTTCCGTTCCGCTTCCATTCGTGGGGACAAAGAAGAGAAGGCCACGACGCGCTTCATCGCCCGGTTCATCTCTGTCCGCATCCGAGCTGAGTTATGGACTTGGCAACCTAATTCCAAAGCGCTCTGCAATGACTTCGGGTGCTTCCAGGGACTGAGAGACAGGGAACCCGTGTTCGCGCCACGCCTTAAGTCCACCTTCCAGCACCCATACTTTGTCAATGCCTATGCGTTTCAATGCCACGGCGACCCGCGCGCTTAACGTGTCGCCTCCAGAAGAAGAATAGAGAATAATCTCGACATCATCCGGAACAGTGATATGTGGAGACTTTCGCAGATGAGTCGGGATCTACCCTGAAAGCGCCGGGAATAGCCTCCGGGCTTTCACCGTCCGTTTCTTCTTCGAAGTCCAACAGGTCGAGCACTGCGACTTTCCTTTTGGATTTCAGTTTGCGATCGAGCATCGGCGGGCTGATGCGGCGCAGCCGTAGCCGACGGATCATTCGCACCAGAACCAGTCCACGCCAACCGAGATAGAGACCGATCGGAATCCCAATCACGATAGCGAGGGCGGTCCCAAAATGTCTGGCCCAGCGAATGGCAACGTCCAGTTCATTCGAGAAGAGATAGCCGAGCCCTACATAGAAGCCTGACCAGAGGAAGCCTCCTAACGTATCGAGGGCAAGGAAACGCGCGAGCGACACTCCTTCCGCGCCGACAAGCGGCGGAAGGACGGCACCCAGTCCCGGAAAGAACTTGGCCACGCATAATAAAGAGAGGCCATAACGACTAAACTTTTCATGCGCATTCCTGGAGCATTTTCGCGGGTCGCCAGTCAAGCGGCAGAGCAGCCGCATAGCTTGAGAACCCCACTTCCGGCCGAACCAGAACCACATCGAATCCGCTGCGAGGCAAGCTAAAATGCCGAGAGAAACAACGATGCTCGTGCGCATTTCCCCACGTGCCGAAAGTGCACCTGCGGCCATCAGAAAAACGACTGACGGGATAGGCAGGTAGAGTTGTTCGGCAAGAACCGCAAGCAGCACCGCGGTATAGGTCAGTTGTGAGAATGCGGTCATGATGGTGTCACTTTATCCGACCACCCCACCCGCCTATCGAATAAGCTGGCGGAAGCACATTGCTGGCGCGAGGAAGGTTCCGCGGGCGTTGATTGAACTCCATTTGAAATGCCCGCCATGGGTCCTTCACCTGCGATTAACACCACTACCGACCGTGCGCCAGCACGATATGTTTCCCCCAGAACTGGTGTCTCCGTATTCCATTCGGAAATCTCATGCGGAGGATCCAGTGCAGTATCGATCCACCGCCGCCATTTCTCTCTACCCTCCCTCAATATCGGAAGTTCGAACTCGAGTGGTTCCCAATAAGCATTGAAGATGATGTGCACCAAGACTCCTTCGTATTTCAGTTCCCCGCTGATTGCAATGCTGTGCGAAAAAGGCGACCAGTCTGGCTGATTGAGTTTCACGCCGTGCCAAGCAAGTTTTTGTTCGCGGAGAACCTGGCACAAACTCACGCGGTGGCGTTCATGTTCCACGTCGCGTATCACACGGCGCTCAATCAGCAACTTCACAAACCGGAAGAGGTCGGCATGTTTGGACAGCAGATTCCAGTCGAACCAGCTCGTCTCATTATCCTGGCAGTAGGCATTATTATTGCCACGTTGACTACGCCGCACCTCGTCGCCCATAACAAACATGGGCACACCTGCAGACAGTATGACTGCTGTGAAAAAGTTCTTCACCTGCCGGTTGCGGAGAGTCTCGATTTCGGGATCGTCCGTCGGACCTTCGAAGCCGCAGTTCCAGCTTCGGTAGTCGTCCCGTCCGTCGCGGTTGCCTTCGCCGTTTTCTTCGTTGTGCTTGTAGTTATAAGAGACGAGGTCGTTCAGCGTAAATCCATCGTGGCACGTAACGAAATTGATACTCTCCTCGACTTCGCGCTCCCTCCAACCATAAATGCTGGGGCTGCCAAGCAGACGATCCGCTACCCGCCCCACCGAATCATTCGCGCCCCGTAAGAAGTCGCGTACATCATCGCGAAATCGGTCGTTCCACTCCTTCCAACTGTCTCCCGGGAAGCTGCCGACCTGATAAAGTCCTGCCGCGTCCCAGGCCTCCGCGATCATCTTCGTACCGGCCAGTGCCGCGTCGGACTCGATGTCCCAAAGCACCGGAGGATTCGGCATGACGGCGCCCGACGAGTCGCGCGCAAGGATGGACGCAAGATCGAAGCGGAACCCATCCACATGCATCTCATTCACCCAGTAACGGAGGCTGTCGACGATCATGTGCCGTACGACTGGATGATTCGCATTCAGTGTGTTTCCTGTGCCGGTGAAGTTCGCGTAGTGTGAGCGGTCTTCAGACAGAACGTAGTAAGTGGGATTATCCAGTCCGCGGAAGCACTGCGTTGGCCCATCGTGTCCGCCTTCCGCCGTGTGATTGAAGACGACATCGAGAATCACTTCAATACCGGCTCGGTGCAGCGCCTTCACCATGTCCCGAAATTCATCCAGCGCTCCAAGCGGTTCCTGACGGGAGCTGTATGCCTGGTGCGGGGCAAAAAATGAAACCGGTGAATAGCCCCAGTAGTTCGTCTTGCCTGCGGGCGCATCCTGTGCATCGAACTGAAACACGGGAAGCAGCTCGACCGCCGTAATACCCAATTGCTGAAGGTAGGGGATCTTTTCGACAAGTCCTGCGTACGTGCCTCGTTTTGATTCCGCCACCCCTGAGCTGGGATGTGCGGTAAAGCCGCGCACATGCATCTCGTAGATGATCGTGCGTGACCACGGCCGCTGCAGGGGCACGTCTCCTTCCCAGTCATACGCGCGCGTGTCCGTAACCACACTCTTCATGGCCGTCGCGGTGTTGTCTCCTTTGAGACGGGCTGCTTCACGGCTATAGTTTTTCGGGACGACGATTGCGCGGCCGTATGGGTCAAGCAATAGCTTTGAAGGATCGAACCTTAGACCCCGATTTGGCTCGTAACGGCCCGTGGGCTCGAAATCCGTAGATCTGGCCAACCTCCACGCCAGGTACGAATACGTGCCAATAATGATAGGTACGGTTGGCGAATGGATCGATGGGGATGACACGCGAGGGTCGAGCATCCTCGACCCGATCGAAAAACAGCAGTTCGATCCGCTCCGCACTTCGAGAGAAGACTGAGAAGTTAGCGCCGCCACTGACCAGCGTGGCACCAATTGGCAAGCTACGGCCAATCGTGGGGGCTGGAAGCGGTTTTTCCCTTACCCCTTCTCTGGCACTGGACATGACTGTACGTTCCATATTTCCCCTGCGTATTCAGCGATGGTGCGATCGCTCGAAAATTTTCCGGAACTCGCTATGTTCCAGATCGCTTTAGCCGCCCATTTCATCCGGTGTTCGCGTATAACGCGCTAACCGCCTCTTGCGCCTGGCAGTACGAAGTGAGATCCGCCAGGTGCATGTAGTGGTCGCCATTCGTCAGAAGAGTGTCGCGCAATGGGGCGAAAACTCCCGGTTCATTCCGGCTGAAATAATCGGAAAAAATCAGATCCAGCGCCGCTCGCGTCTCCGGCTCATTTTCGTAATGCCAGAGTGGGTTGTACCACCCGCGGCTATTCTCGACTTGCTCGACAGTAAGGCCGAACATGAATAGATTCTCTTCGCCGGCCTCCTCCGCCATCTCTATGTTTGCGCCGTCGCGAGTTCCAACTGTGAGTGCTCCGTTCATCATGAACTTCATGTTGCTTGTCCCACTCGCTTCGTAGCCCGCCGTGGAGATCTGGTTCGAGACATCGCTCGCCGGAATCAAGCGTTCTGCAAGCGAAACGTTGTACTCGGGCAGGAAGACAACCTTGATTCTGCCGCGTACAGCAGGATCGCTATCGATCGTGCCGGCGAGATTATTGATGAACTTGATGATCAACTTCGCCAGCCGGTACGCGGGTGCAGCTTTACCCGCAAAGAAAAACGTCCGCGGCACTACTTCGAGATTTGGATTGGCGCGAAGCCGGTTATAAACCACTACGATCCTCAACGCATTCAGCAGTTGCCGCTTGTATTCATGGATTCGCTTGATCTGGCAGTCGAATATCGTGTCAGGATCGACATTCAGTCCCGACGATGACCTCAGCCAATTGGCAAACCGCACTTTGGATTCGCGTTTGGACGCGAGAAATGCGTTGCGAAAGCCCGTATCATCGGCCAGTGCTTTCAACCTGCTGAGCTGGTTCAGGTCGGTGATCCAACCGTCGCCAATAGCATCTGAAATGTCGCTGGCTAGCTTGGGATTTGCCTGCAGCAGCCATCGCCGCGGCGTAACGCCGTTGGTTTTGTTGTTGAAGCGTTCTGGGAACATTTCAGCCAGATCTCTGACCGTGGTCGTCCGCAGAAGCTTTGAGTGCACTGCGGCGACGCCGTTTGTACTGTGCGAGCCAACGATTGCCAGGTGCGCCATATGGATTTTGCGTTGACTGCCCTCTTCGACAAGGCTCACGCGCACCACACGTCCGTCATCGCCAGGGAAGCGCAGGCGCACCTCATCAAGCAGACGGCGGTTGATCTCATAAATGATTTGCAAATGGCGCGGGATAAGTATTTCGAACAACTCGACGGGCCACTTCTCGAGCGCTTCAGGCAGCAAGGTGTGATTGGTATAAGCAAGCGTCTTCCGAGTCAAATCCCACGCCTGGTCCCAACCCAGGTGGGCCTCGTCCAGCAGGATTCGCATGAGCTCGGGGACAGCCAACGAGGGATGCGTATCGTTAAGCTGGATCGCAGCCTTTTCCGGCAGCTCGTCCCAGTCGGTATTAAACCGCCGGAATCGACGTACTATG
Source organism: uncultured Acidobacteriota bacterium (assembly GCA_963735555.1). GTDB lineage: Bacteria > Acidobacteriota > Terriglobia > Terriglobales > Acidobacteriaceae > Silvibacterium. Next base: position 178,565 of record CAVTLP010000020.1, on the reverse strand, counting down.
TCAGCGAGTGAACAGGCCACCAGGAAATATTCCTGGAAGAATCGCAGGCCTTGCCCAGCCATGGTTGAGTCGTCGGGATACAACACGCGGGTCAGGGACTCCGCCTCAAGCGTCTCTTCCACCGCTCCCGCAAAACCACCGGCCCCAAATTCCTCGAAATCGAAGTAGTCCGGTGCCGCTGCGGCCCACAGCCGGAGGGTGTTGATCGTTTTTCCTCCGTACCCCACGACCGGTCGATCAAAGGGAATGCCGATCAGGCTTGATGGCTGACCACGCAGAACCTGAAAGCTGCCTGCGACTAACTTAAACGTGCAACCTAACTTCACTTCCACCATCTCGGTAGGGCGCGCGACCTCCCAGGGGTCGCCGCTGCGCATCCAATTGTCCGGATTCTCCTTCTGCCATCCATTCACAATGGATTGTTTGAACATGCCGTATTCGTACCGCAGCCCATACCCCACAGCCGGCAATTCCATCGTGGCCATGGAATCCAGGAAACAGGCCGCAAGACGCCCGAGACCTCCGTTGCCGAGCCCTGCATCGGGCTCTTCTTCAATCAACTCGAGCCAATCGAGCCCCTTTTCCTTTACCGCGTGTTGAACCAACGGGCTAAGCAACAGGTTAGTTATGTTGTTCGTCAGCGAACGGCCGATGAGAAACTCCATGGAGAGGTAATAAACGCGTTTGGGATTGACGCTGTTATAAGTGCTCCTGGTCAATACCCAGCGTTGTGCGAGGACGTCTCGGATCGAATGTGCAAACGCCTCAAAGCGTTCTCGCGATGTCGCGACACGGGGGTTGATAATGCGGTCGAAGACCAAATGCCGCTCGTAAAACGCATTTTCCGAGCCGGCGAATGCGATCGGGCCGCACCCGTACTGTTTGAGAAGCTCTGAAACACGCCATTCCTCTGGTGTCCTTGGGGCCACTGGATTGATTTCGGGTGCGATCCCGCCTTTTGTGCTCATATGAATCTCTCCTTTGCAAACTCATTGAAGTTATTGCCTGCCTATCCGAGAACCGTCGGCCTGCGTTGTCACAGCTGTCCTGCGGTTCGTGCCAGTTCAGCCTGAGCGACGGCCCGGCTGCATCTCGGCGTCGAAAAGCTGTGCCTTGGCGTCGGCGAGTTGTGCCTGTGCCTCTTTGAGCGCGCTCAGGTTCGCGGTTTTAGCTTCGACCTGATCGCCCCGGATACGAACGATCTCCGCTCTCGCAGCAACGTTCCTGCGCGCAGCCTCCAGGCTGGTTTCGGAGCGGTGGATCTTGCGGACTTCCGACTCGAAATCCATTCGTACTCTGTTCTCTGTAGCCTGAAGGTTTTGCTCAGCCTCCACGACCTGTGACTTTCGCTCCCGGACCTCTCCGATTCGTTTGCCGAACTCAGAGATTGTCCAGTCCATGCGCACCCCACCAGCACCTGAGCTCTGAGGCAGCAGCGGAGCGCCGTTCTGATAGACGTACTGTCCAAACACCGAGATTTCGGGAATGTATTCGGCCTTCGCTGCTTTCAGATCTGCGTGCGACTTTTCCAGGTGTTGGCGCGCCGACAGCAACTCGGGATTGTGCGCCAGAGCCTGGCTCTCGGGATCCGCCGGCGCAGAGATCAGTACTCCGGTTGCCTGAGTCTCCTCAACTGGTTCGACCAGTTGGCTTCTCGTGCTCAGCGGAAGCCCCACCAGATCATTGAATGTGTTTTGCATGTCCGCGATGTCATCTTCAATCTGCCCGAGCTCGTTTCGCGCCTCCGCGATCTGAGCGTCGCTTTCCAGGACTTTCACCTGAAGCACGACGCCGCCTTCTACTGAGGTCTTTGCCTCTTGCAATTGCTGTTGGTTCGCCTCGATGCGGAGTTCATCCGCGATCTTGCGCTGCTGGGCGGACAGCAGTTGGTAGTAGACCTTCTTGACTTTCAACGAGACCTCGTTGCGCGACTGGTCCAGATCGCTGTGCGCCATACGAGCTTCGGCCTCTGCCGATTTCACATCCGCACGGGTCTTGAAAAACAATTGCGATACGGGCTGCTCCGCCGTGGTTGTCATAACGCCAAAGTTCTGCTCGCCGAGTTTGATCTTGACGTCGCTGTTGGGGATTGGACCGGTAGCGGCATACGTGCCCATCGATCCCAGGGGAATAGTCATGAATTCGGTCTGCGAGGTGTGCAGCCAATAGCTTTGGTTTGATACCACTGGATAATAATCCGCACGAGCCTTTGTAAGGCGGGCATCTGCCTCCTTCGATTTCTGCTCTGCGATCCGCACGCTCGAGTTCCTCTCCATCGCCATCCCCCGGGCTTCGTCCAGGGTGACTGTTCTTTCCTGGGCACAGGCATGAGTCGAAAATACGAGGAGACCAATTACAGCTCCCGTCACCGCGGCTGGCTTGACTAGATCTTTGGCGGCCGTCGTGAGTTGCTCTTTCCTGTTGACCACAACGAAGAGCACCGGAATTACGACCAGCGTAAAGAACATGGACACAATCAACCCAAACGCGATCACACTGGCCAGTGGAGACCACAGGCTCGAGCGGGAGATGATCATGGGCGTTACACCTACAGCAGCAGCCATGGTCGTCAGGAAGATGGGGCGAAGACGCCGCTCACCAGCTTCCAGTGTTGCCTCCTCGAGCGGTACACCACTCTTCATCCGCTCATGGATGTAATCGACCAGGATGATGGAGTTGCGCACCACCAGGCCCCCGAGGCTGATGACCCCGATAAAAGCGGTAAAGCCGAAAGGGTTGCGAGTAATGAAAAGGCCGAGGGCAGCGCCTGGAATGGCGAGGGGTATGGCTGCGATCACGATGAGTGTGTCCGAGAGCGTACGGAACTGGAACAGGAGGATGAGAAAGATCGCAATCAGGCTGATGAACAAGGCATGCTTCATCTCCGCGAAGGTTTCGTTCTGATTCTCGTATTCGCCGCCATATTCAATGCGGTAACCAGCGGGCAGCGGCAGCTTCTCGATCTGCTTCTGAGCAACCGCAAGGACCTGACTCGAAAGGTAGCCATCGGCCGGAAACGCGCGCACAGTGAGAGTGCGAACTCCGTTGCGGCGCACGATCCTGCCCGGACGCCAGTCCGGCAAGAGGGACGCAACCGCGCTCACCGGCACTCGCGCACCGGTTACAGATGAGAGCACATAAGTATCGGAGACGTTCTGGAATGTCTGCCGCTGATCGGGGTCTAGGCGCAGGTCAACATCGATAGCGCGATCGCCCTCCCAGAACGTGGTCACGGTCTCACCATCGAAGTTTCCGGCCAGTTGCTGGGCAATGCTGGAGTTGGTAAATCCGAGGCGGTTCGCGACCTCCTGGCGAAGATTCACATCGGCCAGCAGGTTATCTTCATGCCAATCCGTGTGAATGTAGCTGGCGCCGGCGGTGTGAGCGAGGATATCCTGGACCTTATCGCCGAATGACCGGAGCGTCATCAGGTCGTCTCCCACAACGCGAACTTCGACGGGAGCTTCCATCTGGTCGCCCTGCTGCAGCTCCTTCACGAATACTTTGGCCTCGGGCGCTATCGCGGGAAGTTCGCCGCGCAGTTCCTTTACCAGCTTCGTGGTTCCCTTGATGCTGTGGGTGTTCACGAGAATCTGCGCATAGTTGGCCGCCGTCGGAACGGGGTTTACGTTGTAGTAGAACCGCGGCGAGCTCTGGCCGAAGAAAGCTCGTGTAGCTGCGGACTTCCGGGTTCCGGCGCAGGGTGTTTTCGATCCGCTGCACCGCAGCGTCCACCGCCTCAATGCGCGAGCCTTCCGGAAGCCAGACGTCCATGATGAACTGGTCGCGCTCGGCCAGCGGGAAGAATTGCTGGGGAACCCTGGTGAAGATGCCCATGCCGATGACGAGAATCACCCCAGCCGCGATCAGCACCTTCATGCGATGCTGCATTGCCCAGGTAATGAGCATGTTGTAGTAGCGCTGCATGTGGTCAAGCAGCGTCGGCTTCTTGTTGGCCGCGTCGGCGGTGTGATCGTGCAGGCCCTTGCGGATAAAGAATCCGGCTGTCATCGGCGTCAGCATCATTGCAACTACAAACGACACGCTCAGAGAGATTGCAACTGTCAGGGGCAATGCGCGAATAAATTCACCGGTGGTTCCGCTGAGCAGCAGCAAAGGCAGGAAAGACGAGATGATGGTCAGGGTCGCGGTAAGCACCGGAACGGCCATCTCCGTTGCCGATCTCCAGGATGCGTCCGCCGGCGGAACGCCGTGATCGAGCAACTCGACGTAATTGTCCGCTATGACAATCGCATCATCGACGACCATACCCAGAACGACGATCAGTGCCGCAATCGACACCTGGTGGAGTTCGATGCCGGCTGCATTGAGCATGCAGAATGTCAGGGAAATCGTGACGGGAATCGCGACCGCTGCGACAAGAGCGACTCGCATGGGCAGCAGCACCATCGTCACGAGCACGACGGAGATAATGGCGATCCCGAATTCGCGAAAGAAGTCGCTGATCCGCTCCTCGACAACACGCGGCTGATCGGCAACGAATTCAAGCTGAACATCGGGAGGAAGCAGTGCCTTAACTTGCGCGAGCTTTTCATGCAGGTCCTTGCCAAATTGAACGATGTTGTTGCCCTCGTGCATCTCGACCGAGAGCAGGATCGTTGGTTCCCCGCCAAACCGCGCATAGTCGGTCGGGTCTTTATAGACGCGGTCGACGCTGGCGATGTCGCCAAGGTACACGGGCTGTCCGGCCTGGGAAACATCAACCATAATGTGGCGGATCTGGTCCTCGGTCTGGAACGCACTGCTGGCCTCGATCTTCACCTTGGCGTCACCGGAAGGCACGCGGCCGGCATATTCGATCGTGTTTCTGCCTTGAAGGGCCTGCGATACATTCTGTGGGTTGACGCCGTACTGCGACAGCTTCTCCCGCGACGTGCTGATCTCGATACTTTCCTTCTGATCGCCGATGCGCTTGATCTTCGAGACCGCAGGGATGGTGCGGATCGCAGCTTCCACGCGCTTGGCGTAGTCAGTCAGATCGCGGTAACCATAGGAATTGCCCTTCACCGCGATGAGCACGGCCACCGTGTCTCCGAAGTCCGAGTCCACGATAGGGCCGCGAACACGATCCGGTAAATCAGTCTGCTTCAGCTGCGCCATGTCGAGACGCAGCTTGGACCAGAACTCGTCGGAGTTTTTTACCGACTTGTTCAGTTCCACGTTCACGACAACCAATCCGTTGCGCGTCGTGGAGTACGTCTTCTCGCGGCGCACCTCGGCGAAGCGAAACAGGCGCTCTTCGATCTTGCGCGTAACCTGGTCTTCCACCTGCTCCGCGGTTGCTCCCGGAAACAGGGCGATGACAAGTCCGGTGCGAATGGTGATGTGGGGGTCCTCGCGGCGGGGCATGTTCAGGAAAGCCACTACGCCGGTAAGGAACAACATTCCTATCAGAATCAGAGTGACCTGGCGGTAACGAAGCGAGAGGCGGACCGGGTTCATTGCGCGCCTCCAATGACCGTGACCGGAGAGCCCTCGTGCACATTCTGCTGGCCCGCAACTACGAGCTGATCGGAGGGCCGCAGACCGCTCCTGATCTCGACCTCTCCCTCGACCAGATCTCCTAATTCAACCCGGCGCCCGAATACGCGCTGCCGTGTGTTGTCGTAGACGTAAACGAGGGTGACGCCACGCGAGTCGCGAACGACCGCGGCTGCAGGCACGGTGAGAACATTGATCATCGCCGAACTGTAGACCCGCGACTCGGTGATCATTCCGGAGCGCAGAATATGCTCGGGATTCGGAACGGCAATTTTCGTTGTAAACGTGCGGGAAGTAGAATCCGCGGAAACCCCGACCGCTTCTACCTTGCCTTCGAAGCTCCGGCCGTCCAGCGAGGGAACCGTCACCACGGCGCGAGCGCCTTCCCGTACCTTGCCGATCTGAGCTTCAGGAATTCCCACCCTCACCTTCACCGGATCGAGATCGAGAACCGAAAACACAGGGTTTCCGACCGCGACGAAGTCACCCACATCGACTTTCTTCATGCCGATGAATCCGCTGATCGGCGCGCGTAACTGGCAATCGCTTAAGCGCTTTCTGGCCTGGCTGAAGTCCGCTTCTGCCGCGTGCTGTCTGGCAATCGAAGCGTCTTTCTCTTCAAAGCGGCTGCCCTCTTGCGCCATCTTGTAACGCTGCTCAGCGTCGAGGTACGCCGCCTCGTACTTATGGAAGTCCAGCGCCGGCAGGCTTTGATGGTCGTAGAGGTACTTCTCGCGCTGATATTCATCGCGGGCGCGCTCGAAGTCGACCCTTGCCTGCTCCAGCTCCTGTGCCCTTACGCCGTTCTTCGCCTGCAACGCTGCGGCCTGAGCAGCAGCAGCCTGTCCCGACGCGGAGTCGAAGGCATTGCGGTAATCCGTGCCATCGAGTTCAGCCAGGATCTGGCCCTTCTTCACGAACTGCCCTTCTTCGACATACACGCGCGCGACCCGGCCCCCCACCTGAAATGCTGTCAGTGCCGTGAGATTGGCCTCCACAGAGCCGCTGGCGGCAACGGATACGGGTTCCTGCAAATGGTTGGGCGCGCGCAGACGCACTGCAACCGGCTGGTCCGCTGCCAGTACAGCATTATGGCGGCAGCCCGCGATAAGGCTGAGAGGGAGCGGAATGCTTGCAACCAGCAAGAATGTCTTCCCTGCGACACTGTGAAAAAGCGATTGATGTGTAACCTTCATGACTGGTCCTTCGGCGACTGCGGCGTCCAGAATGAAGATGAATCGCCGGTCGATCATTAATGGAGTGAAGTGTCGTTCTTGTTTTACTGATCGCCTGAACAATCTTCAGCAAACCTGCTTCAGCAAATGGCGGCCGGTCGCAGCGACCGCAGCAAGCGAGGCTAAGACTATTCCCGCTCACCAATCAGCGCAGTGACAGCGGTCACATTACAGCGGATAGCCGGCGCATTAGCCTGAGTCCAGAAGGCTCTCGCCTAGATTCTGATTGAATTTAATCTGGCCGTTCTTATCGGCTGACTTCGTCCGAATCTCGAAGGCAAATGTCGAAAGCTGTCCTTCGGAAAAGCCTGCCACACGCTCCCGCCCATGCTCGTCCGTTCCCTGCAGAAAGACGACACCGGCTTCCGCTCGATAAACAAACCTATGGACCGTAATCGCTCCAATGGATGTGTGAAGAATGTAGATTGCGTCGTCCGGCCTTTGGATCACAGATCGGACATCTCGATAGACGTCCCAGAAGCGCGCGCCCATTGCTCCTCCTCGTTGCGTGGGACCCGACGGCAGTGTCGGCGGACGGGTCCAGTTGGCGTAGCGCGAAGTTGTTCTTTCGCACCTCGCAGTTATTTACCGGGCTGAGGCGGATAGTTCTTGAAAAGCTTGACCATCGCCTTTTGCAGGTTGTTGTAGTTTTTATTCGGATCTTTCTTGAGCTCGACGGTCTTGCTGGCATCTCCGCGCCAGATCAACTGCTTTTTTGCAGGGTCATACAGGCCCACCACCAGCGTCCCGATGGGAATGGTCGAAGTCTGGCCTTGAAGCGAGCTGATGCCGCCCCCCCAGAATGGACCTCCGCCCCAGAAGCCACTGGCTCCCGAGCCCCACAGGTTTATGCTCTTTTCCTCACGGACCTTGGCTTGGTAGCCCACAAGAAGGTCCCCACCCTTGTCGACCTTGGTGAGACCTTTCTCCGCGAGCTGTGCATCGATCGCCCGCTTAATGTCCTGGTCGAGCAGCTGATCATCTGAGACAGTGTTGCCAGCCATGGGTGGTGGGCCGATCGGCAAATTTGGCAAGCCAGCCGGGGGATTTGGCAGACTGGCCGGGGCGTCCGCCTTTGGCGGACCGCTCTGGAGATCGACCCATTGGTACGTTTTGTAGGACCCAAAGTTTGTGCCGCGGTCATAGTTGTAGTGAACATCCTGTCCATAGGCGCAAGCGATCAGGAACAATAAAGCAGATAAGACTATCTGCAGCTTGCTGAGTTTCATGGCAATTCCTTTCTGTTGTGCCAACATTTCGGTTCCCGGGCCGGGATGTTGACGTTTGTCAGAAGCCCCGCTGGGCACGATCTTTCTTTTGGATCCTCTCCGCAACCTGTCCCCATTTAGAAACAGACATATGCAGATCCAACGTGCCCGGAAGGATTCTTTCGAACATCCGTCCCACTTAGACAAAAGCACTTTTAGGCCCATGTACATCAGCGGCCGTCACGCGCCGAAAGGGAGCGGCACAACATCGGCAACAACCATCGATTCACTGAACCTGCAAACACATGCAAAGAATGACACATCGTTCTTGTAAGTAAAGAATGACACATCGTTCTGTTCTTTGTCAACGCGGCTTCACGGCAAAAAAGGTTCGGCTGGACGAGAAGTCGGTCTCTGCCTAAACTAAGAAATGACATTTCATTCGCATCATCAAGGGGCTGAACTCAATATGGTGTACCGCAAGACCGAGGCGACTGAGGGACGCAAAGAAGCTCGCCGCCGTGTCATTCTCGACACCGCGACCAGGCTCTTTGGGAAACATGGCTATCACGCCACCACTGTGCCGATGATCGTGGCCGCAGCCGAAGTGTCTACCGGAAGCTTCTACATGTACTTCCACAATAAGGAAGATGTCTTTAATGCGGCTCTTGAGGAGCTTGGAGTTGCCGTTGCGAAAGTGTTCGACGACGTAAAGCGGAGTCAACCCAATGCCCTGAAACGGATCCCGCAGGGAGCAGAGGCGTTGTTCATGTTTCTCGCGGAGAATCCCGAGAAAGCGCGTTTGCTGCTCGTCGAATCCTCAGGCTTGAGCAAGCGTCTCGACGCAACGCGCCGTGCAATCTTGTTGGGTCAGGAAGAAGAACTCCGAAAGATCTTTGAATCAGCTCCGTCCCTGTTTTCCGTGCCTAACCCGGCCGTGGCGGCACGCTGCATCGCAGGAGCCACCTTTGAAGCGGTCTATTGCTGGCTCGAAGAAGATCCAACGACCAGAATGCCGGCAGCTAAAGTCGCACGCGCAGTCGCGCGATTTAATACCCGGGCCGTGGAAAGGGTACCCCGCCTGTCCAAATAGCAGTGGAATCTGAGTCTGTTCATCGGCCTTTTTGTGATCCAGAATGCATGAGGCTGCTCGACTCGCGTTTGGCAGGCTTTTTTCTTACGGCCTGCGTGTTGAAGCGGGCAACCGCTTTTGCGACTTCTGCTACCGGCATACGGGTCTTTGGATCTTCTTCCAACCAGGAGTAAATGGCTTCGAAGGTCGCTCCAGCGATGCATCGCGCTGCTATCGAAGTGTCTTCGACTGTAAAGAGAGACGGCGCCGACTCGAACATTTGCCTGAGTTCTTCTACCTGCCGCCGAGTAATCGAGCGCCTTGTCATGTCGAGGCGCGGGCTCAGGCCAGACGATTCGACGAGCAAAATGCGGGCCTGCTCCGGATTTTGTGCGAAGAACAAGAACAAATCCTCAGCCCCTTGCGCTATCCGCTTCAGCGCGTCCGGCTGCGACTGTTTCACTTCGTCCAACACGCGGTCGACAGCCCGCCCCAGCTCCTCAAGAGCAGCGTTGAAAACATCTTCCTTATTACGGAAATACATGTAGAAGCTGCCGGTAGACACCTTAGCTTCTTCTACGATCTGCGGCACAGTCGTTGCGTGGTAGCCATACCTTCCGAATAGATGGGTGGCTGCATCGAGAACCAGGCGGCGTCGCGCCTGTTTCCGCTCCTCCGTCGCCCGCGTTTTGCGGTAAACCATTTCTTAATGTCTCCTGCTTAGCAAGAAAAGAATGACATGTCACTCTATATTTTGTCAAAAAGAATAAGGAAGTGCGAAGACATGCCAAGGTTGGGATGGCGGTGTGTTCAGTTACTTCCCACGACGGCGGGCAGCATTTTGGTCGACGAGGCAGATTCCGCCAGCCGCGAACTGTAACCAAGAAATCAACAGCCATGATCCCGCGCTTGCTCAAACACATGGCCGGCGCGGGGCCTTTTCCGGCAAGCCTCTATAACCCTGTCTCGACCGTTACTCCCGCCACTTCTTGCGACTTTTACCCTCCAAGGGCATCTATATGTTCGGTACACTGTTCTGAGCGGATTCGAGCAAGGCAACGCAGCGAACCGGGACTCGAACACGGGCACTCAAGGAGAAATATGGCGGTTCAATCAATCGTGGAACTTAGCGACGCAACCTTTGATCAGGAAGTCTTGAAATCGGAGCAGCCTGTCCTAGTCGATTTCTGGGCATCGTGGTGCGGCCCATGCCGGGCGCTCGCGCCTGTGGTTGACGAGGTAGCCACGGCATACGCTGGCAAGCTCAAAGTCGCCAAGATGAATGTGGACCACAACCAGGCGACACCCATGCGCTACGGGATTCGTGGTATCCCCGCGCTGCTGATCTTCAAAGGCGGCAAAGTGGCCGACCAGATCGTCGGCTACGTTCCCAAGGAGACGATCGAGCGCAGCCTGACTCGCGTTATCGGTGCGGAGTATGACGCTGCGCCTGCGGTCGCTGTTGCAGATCCCGCGGAAGGAAGCGCACCTGCTCCCGTAACTGCCGGCACAAAGTAATCAGAAGCCCGGGACTTGGATCCGAGTCTCGGGCTTTTTTGCGTTCATCTGAGCATCCACTGCCTTTGGCGGCGCGTACTGTAACTTGAGACGATAAACAGAGTCCAACAGCCACAGAGTCTCGAGATGCCGATGCTGATACGCAGATCCAACGACATTCCATCCTCGGAAATTACTCCGAAGTCCGCCTATCTGAACCGCCGTGCTTTTATGGCGGGCGCAGTGGCTGCGGGAACCGTGGCTCTGGCTGGCCAGCGCATCGAGGGCCTGCTTGAGCCGGCAACCTCTGTTCACGCAGACACAAAGCTCACCACTGTGCCAAGCCCACTCTCGACATCCGGCCTGCAGCTAACCTCCCTGCAGGACATCACCCATTACAACAATTTCTACGAGTTCGGCGTCGACAAGGGTGATCCAGCCCGGAACGCAGGACGTCTCAAGACGCGTCCCTGGACAGTGTCAATCGAAGGCCAGGTCAAGGCGAAGAAGACCTTCGACATTGACACCCTTCTAAAGCTCCGCCCGCTCGAAGACCGCATCTACCGCCATCGTTGCGTTGAAGCCTGGAGCATGGTCATTCCCTGGGTTGGATACTCGCTCTCCGAATTCATCAAGGCGTGTGAGCCATTGCCCTCGGCAAAGTACGTGCAGTTTCTCTCGCTCGCTGACCCCAATCAGATGCCGGGTCTCATGCAATCATCCCTCGATTGGCCCTATTCCGAGGGCCTTCGCATGGACGAAGCCATGCATCCGCTCACCCTGCTCACATTCGGCCTCTATGGAGAAACACTGCCCAACCAGGACGGCGCTCCCGTGCGCATCGTCGTACCCTGGAAATACGGATTCAAGTCGGCGAAGTCCATCGTCAAGATCAAATTCGTCGACAAGCAGCCGCGCACCACCTGGAACCAGATGGGGCCCGAGGAATACGGCTTCTACTCGAACGTGAACCCAAACGTCGATCATCCCCGCTGGAGCCAGAAAACCGAGCGCGTCATCGGCGCCCCCATCTGGAAGCAGCGCCAGCCCACGCTGATGTTCAACGGCTATGCGGATCAGGTGGCAAACCTATACACCGGTATGGATCTGCGCAGGAATTTCTAGCGTGCCTGATCGCCCGCTGTCCAATCACTGGATTGTCGTCCTTAAAGTCCTCGTCCACTTAGCTTGCCTCGCTCCCATCGCCTGGCTCGTCGTCCATCTCTTGCAGAACAACCTCGGCCCCGACCCGACTGCCGCCGTTACCTTCTTTACTGGCCGCGGAACCTTGCGGCTTCTCGTCATCTCGCTCGCCATCACGCCCGTGCGCAGGCTCGTTACTTCACTCGAGTGGACCATCCGCTTCCGCCGCATGCTTGGCCTCTACGCCTTTTTCTATGGGTCACTGCACCTCCTCACCTACGTGTGGCTCTATGCCGGATTCAGCCTTTCGGCCATGATCGACGACATCACCAGGCGTCGCTTCATTACCGCAGGGCTGACTGCCTGGGTGCTCATGGTTCCCCTGGCTCTTACTTCGACCACATGGTCGATCCGCAAGCTGGGCGGAAAGAACTGGAATCGCCTCCACCGGCTCGCCTATTTGTCTGCCCTTGCTGGAATCGTCCATTACTGGTGGGGAGTGAAGCCGGGCGTCCAAACCCCCATGCCCATCACCTTGGTGCTCTTCGTCTTGCTCATCGCGCGCCCTATTCTTACCTGGTGGTCCGGGCGAAAAATGCCGGCGAATTCCTAGCCTCCGCAACTCTGCCAGCTTGAGACGGGTCAATAGAGTTACTGAGAAAGAGCCGAGGCAAGCCGATGCGCCCAAATCTCCTGCTCGTTGTTTCCGCGCTGGCGGCGGTTGCGGCTGTCTCCTGCCCGGCTCAGGTCAGGAAGTCCGTTCCGGCGCAGCACAAGCCCCTTGCAGCTTCACTGCCTCCACTCACTGTTGAAGAACCTGCCATCCAGATGCTCAATCGCTTCACCTTCGGCCCACGCCCCGGCGACGTTGATGCCGTTATCAAAACAGGTCCCGACGCCTGGTTCGAGCAGCAGCTCAATCCCGACAGCATTCCCGATCCCGCCCTCGACAAGCGCCTCGCCGACTACCCGTCGCTGTATCTGCCGCCCAATGAATTGCTCGTCCAGTTCCCGTCCAACCAGATCATCCGGCAGATCACCGAGGGTAAGCGAACCCCGCCGCCGGACCCCGTGCTCGACGCCGCCTATGAGGTGCTGCTCGCCAAATACAACCGCCGGCAGGCTGAACAGAAGGCCCAGCAGGACCAGAATCAGCCCGAAATGACCGACGACCAGAAGGCCATGCGCCGCAAACAGCAGCAGCCGGCCGCCGCGGTGCTCGCCGACGAGGTTCTTGCATTTCCGAAAGGCGAGCGCATCCAGGCTCTCGTCAAAATGCCCGTCGACCAGCGGATTACTCTCACCGAATTCGTGCCCGACCCCCAGCGCAGCCTCCTCCTCAACGACTTCACGCCTCGCGAGCGGGAGTTGTTCAACCTCATGGCCGGCGGTCCAGACGGACTTCGTGTGATCGATGGCGAGCTCCAGCAGGCCAAGGTCCTGCGTGCCATTCTCAGCGAGCGCCAGCTGCAGGAAGTCATGACCGACTTCTGGTACAACCACTTCAACGTCGACATCCGCAAAGAAGCCGCGCAGTGGTACACGCCGACCTATGAGCGGGACGCCATCCGCGCCCACGCACTGGGCAAGTTCCGCGATCTGCTCCTCGCCACCGCCCAGCATCCCGCCATGCTCTTTTATCTCGACAACTGGTCGAGCATCGGGCCGGACTCGATGGCTGCCGGCAGGCCAAATCAGAAGAAGCAGCAGCGCGGGCTGAACGAAAATTACGGCCGCGAAGTCATGGAGCTGCACACCGTCGGCGTCAACGGAGGCTATTCGCAGGCCGACGTCACCAATCTCGCCAAAATACTCACCGGATGGACCATAGACCAGCCTCAGCAGGGCGGCGGCTTCGTCTTCGATCCCCGCAAGCACGAACCGGGCTCGAAGCAGTGGTTCGGCCAGAAAGTCTCGGAGAATGGCTACATCGAAGGGCAGCGTGCCCTCGAGTGGCTCGCCGCCCAGCCGCAAACAGCGCACTTTATCTCTTACAAACTGGCCCAGCGTTTTGTCGCGGACGATCCGCCCGAGGAGCTCGTGGATCGCATGGCCAAGACCTATCTCGCGACCGACGGCGACATCAAAGAAATCCTGCGGACGATGGTGCATTCACCCGAGTTCAACTCGCAGAAGTATTACCGTGTGAAGGTTAAGACGCCTCTCGAATTCGTCGCCTCCGTCTTTCGCGCGACCGATACGAACCCGTCTAATCCCGGCGCATTGGTTGGAGTCATCGCCCGCATGGGCGAGCCCCTCTACCAGATGCAGCCCCCCACCGGATACTCCACCACCGCCGACCACTGGATGAACTCCGCCGCCCTCGTTGACCGCCTGAACTTCTCGCTCCAGTTCGCCAACAGCAAGGTCGGCGGCATCAAGTTTGATGGGCCCCGTCTGCTCGCCGAAGGACTCCTGGCGCGGACAGCAGTCGCGCCCGCATCGCTGCACGGCGGAAGCCGAGCTCAGTCCGTAGCTCTCACCTCAACCGCGCTGCCCAGCGGTCAGGAAGAAGCTCTTGGTCTGATGGAGCAGATGCTCGTCGACGGCAACGTCTCCGAGCAAGATCAACGACGTCATCCACAAGGAACTGGCCGGCGCCCCGCCCTCCAACGATCCCGCCCAGACGCTCGATACCATGACCGCCCTAATCCTCGGCTCGCCGGAATTTCAGATGCACTAGGTGCGGGCTGTTAAGTTTTGCAACAGCCGGAGGCGCTTCCAGCCTGGTTGTTTCCGGGTCGGCGACAACTCGGACATTTACCCAACACAAGCACAGGCACGGGAATACCCGGGCAAAGTAGACTGTCATCCATCCCTCGAAGTTGGCCGTTCTTCGAACCCCGTCGCATTGAGGTCCTCCATGAAACGTTGGATGAAAATGCTGTTGGTATTAGTCGGTCTCGTCGTCCTGGGACTTGCGTCGATACCTTTATTCGTGAACGCAAACACGTTCCGCCCCACCATCGAAGCGCAAGTCACGCGCGCGCTTGGCCGCAGTGTGACATTAGGAGACCTGAGGCTGTCCATTTTCTCTGCCAGTCTGATCGCCAAAGACCTCAGTGTCGCCGACGATCCCAATTTCAGTGCCGCTCCGTTTCTCACCGCGAAGGAGGTCCGCATCGGTGTCTTCCTACGTCCGCTGATTTTCTCGCGCAAGGTGGATATAAGAAGTTTTCAGATAACATCTCCGCAAATCACGTTAATTCGCGCGATGAATGGCACGTGGAATTTTTCAAGCATTGGTCGCCTCCTCGCTGGCGGCACGGTTGCAGACGGAGCTTCGAAAGCTTCTGCGACGGATTTCCCGGTCCTCGACGTTCGACGCATCGTCATCGAAGACGGTCGCGTCGTGATCGCGAGCATTCCCGCGCACGACCAACCCAGCGTGTACGAAAACGTGAATCTTAGCGTACGCGATTTTTCATTCGACTCTCAGTTTCCATTCGAGATGAGCGCGAATTTGCCCGGCGGGGGCACTGCTCATATCAGTGGCCACGTCGGCCCGTTGAATCGTGTCGATACGGCAACCAGCCCCGCCGACGCGCAAATATCCATCAAGCGGCTGGACCCGGTCGCCGCCGGATTTCTCTCTCGCGATGCGGGCATGTCGTTCCTTGCGGACATCGAGATGCGTTCCGCCTCCGACGGGCACATGCTGACCACTAACGGCACCATGCATATCCAGAATCTGAAGCTTCGCAAAGGCGGCGCCACCGCGCCGGAGCCGCTGGATTTCAGTTACAGTGGCACTCATCTGCTGAAGGAGTACACCGGGCAGATCGAAGACGCTGTGACAAGAATCGGCGCCTCCGCGATCCATGTGAGCGGAACGTATCAGCCTGTCGCCACCGGCACGGATGAGCTGGAGCTGAATTTGAAACTTGCTGGGCAAGGCCTGGCTATCGACGGAGTGCAACATTTGATGACTGCGGCCGGCGTTCGTCTGCCAAACGGTGCGGTACTGCAGGGCGGAACGCTGGCTTTGAACGTTGCCATCATTGGCCCGGAAAAATCGCTCGTTATTAGCGGGCCGATCGCGCTCGACAACACACGCCTCGTGGGCTTTGACATCGGTCCAAAAATTCACGGCATCGCTGCACTGAGCCATCTGAAAACCGGAGACACGACGACTATTGAAAAATTGCGGGCAAATGTCCGCATTACTAACGCAGGCGTTGTTGTTGACAACATCAACGCCGTGATTCCGGCTGTGGGCCAGATCAATGGGAGCGGGACTGTATCTTCTCGTAATGAACTGGACTTCAACCTCGTCGCAAGAATCGAATCGGCAAAAGGCATCGGCAAAGTCGGCGTGGGATTGCTCACGAAGTTAAATGGTTCAGATCAGACTTCAAAGACGACCGGAGTGCCCCTGCGTGTCGTCGGGACGCCCGAGGATCCTTATATCACCGCCGATGTCGGAGGCATCGTCCAGAAGAAAAAGAAATCCATTGCCGCCTTGTTCGGCAAAAAGAAATAGCCGCGAAATCTAAGCGACTGGCGCGGCCGGGTGCCCCACACAAGCCCGGTTTTGGCTTGTGTGGGATAGTTCCTGACAAATCATCCCTCGAATCGCCCGAATTTCAGATGCATGGAAGGTGGGTCTAGCGAATACGTGGATCGGAAAGCCCAGCTGCAGATTCTCCCACGTCTTGTCGGTCGTGTAGACGGCAGCCTTCAATTGAAAGGCGAGAGCGAGACAGCACCGGTCGCCTAGCGAGAGCCCGTAAGCTTTCGTCATTGTGATCAGAGAACCAGCATATGCACCCTGCTCAAAATCGAACGGCTGGAACTCACTCACGATGCCGATGATTGCAGTCGTCGCGTTGATGTGCGGCATGCCGCGTTCCATCAATTTGCCCTGAACTTCTGCAAAGTTCACTGTGCTCATAATGGAATCAGCCAAATGCGGAATTACTTTGTCTGCGCCGGGTTCATTGGCCAGAACCGCCAGTGCCGCCGAAGCGTCCAGCACGACCTTACTCAACCTTGGCAGCCTCGCGGCGTTCTGCAATCAGTTCATCGGCCATCGAACTGTCCGGTTTCAAATAGGGCTGGACAAGCCTCTGCGCCTGCCGTATCCGATTGCTCAGAGTCGTGATCCGCAGCTCATCATCCTCAACGCGCAGGACAATTTCATCTCCGGGATGAATTCCGAGCGCCTTTCGAAATGAAGCGGGAATCACGACCCGTCCATTCTCATTCACACGCATGCGAGTTTCTTCCATACGATCCTCGTGGCATAATTGTACCAAATGTCAATACAATGGCAATATGTCATAAAAGTCTTCACGTGACCGATACCATAATTCGACGCTGACTGCTGAGCCCCTGTTTTCCTGGCCGACTATTTTCCTCAACTCGCTATAATGGAATTAGAGGCAAAGAAGGCCCGGCTCATCGCAGCCGGGCCTTTCGCATTGAAGGCGCTCTAAACCTAATGAAATCAGGGACGGCTGCGTAAATCCTTCGCTTTCAATGACGCCCTTCTAACTATTTTGTTTTCATCGATGTATCTGTAAATCACGTCTCTTCTATGATTTATCCGCAGATCATGTCATGAAAACTCAATAGAATGAATGATTTGTACAAACCAAGGCCGAAGGGAGGGGGGAGGGGGTAGGCAGGCTTTAATCCGCCGTCACACCCGCAAACATCGCGGCATCACACCCAACGGCAATGTGCCCCGGAGCAGCCGCCAGTAGATAGCGCTCGACCATAAGATGCTGCCGGAGAATATCGCCGACGCGTTCGAGCACACCGGCTTGCGTACTGTGTTTGCGGAAGGCCGTGAACTTCACCTCCGCCAGATCACCCAGCTCCAGGGTGAGCGAATAGGGCATGGTCGGAGATGACGACAGCTCGGGCCGGTCCCGAACCGTGACGAATGGAGTATCCGCGTAATAGAGCTTTTGCGGCCTGTAAGGAGCGATCGCATCCTTAAGCTGTTCCGGGAAAAACTCTCCCCGTCCCGCCCAGTGGAAGGCAGCGGTGGTGGCGAGAGAAACAATGGTGTGATCGCGATGCAGGTTAACGCCCCCGTCTCCGCCGAAGGTGAGGACCACCTGCGGATGCACCGAACGAATGCGCTCGACGACGACCCCAACGAGGGCGTAGAAATCCTGCCGCAGCAATTCTCCGTCGGGATAATTGAGGACCTCGCAGCGGGTGATACCGAGGACTTCACACGCAGCCGATAATTCCGCACGGCGCAAGCGGCCGAGCTCGGCACTGTCCGCCGCGTCGCCGCGATGATGAGCCGCCTGGCCCTCGGTCAGGCACAGCAGGCTGGTCTCGACGCCATCGCGGTGCGCCATCAGCAGCGCTCCGCCGAAGGCTCCGCTCTCGTCGTCAGGATGCGCGGTTACGCAGAGAAGGCGGAAGGGCAAGTGCGGTCCTCATCTGGGATTGGATTGTCTGGGATGGGATTGTCCCACGGCAGCGATGTCTGCGCCACCGGGCGGAAGCTCTTGCGGTGCAGCGGGCACGGTCCATGCTTCTCCAGCGCCGCCAGATGCTGCGGTGTGCTGTAGCCCTTGTGTGAAGCCAGCCCGTACTGGGGGTACATGTGGTCGAACTCGCACATCCGCCGGTCGCGATACACCTTGGCGATCACCGATGCAGCGGCAATCGAAATCGAGCAGCGAGTCGCCATAGATGATGCTGGTCTGCGTGCATTCGAGATCCAGCCTCATTGCGTCGATCAGCAAATGATCGGGCGTGAGCGTGAGTCTGCCGACGGCAGCAGACATCGCGATGCGCGTTGCCTGGTAGATATTCACGCGGTCGATGGTCTCCGCATCGACCTCCGCGACGGCAGATGGCGACCGCCTTGCGCTCGACCACCTTGGCGAGGCGTTCCCGGTCTTCGCGAAGAAGCTGCTTCGAGTCGCGCAGCCCGCGAACGCGCGTATCTGGAGGCAGAATGACCGCCGCTGCCACCACCGGTCCGAAAAGCGCGCCCCGGCCGACTTCATCCACGCCTGCGATACAGGTCGCGCCTTGCAACCGGGCCGCCTTCTCATACTTGTTGCCGCAGACCAGCGAGCGCAGCATGCGCAGCTTGCGCGTGGCCGCCGAAACGCTTTCCTCGTTGCGAAAGCTGTTCGAGCGGAATCTCCGGCTCCACTCGAGATCAGTCGGACTCGATAAGCTGCGCCATCAAAGTGAGTCTACAGCGCACGCGATTGCGGAAGGAGGTGGAAAACACGGGCAAACACACCAACGCCCCGGAGCGGGAATGCCGAACCGGGGCGTCGCAGGAACTCGGTCTTAGGTGCGCTCGACTTCCTTGAGGCGCGCAGCCTTGCCGCGAAGTCCGCGCAGATAGAAGAGCTTGGCGCGGCGAACCTTGGCCGACCGAATCTTCTCCACCTTGTCGACAACCTTGGAGTTGAAAGGGAAGATGCGCTCGACGCCATGGCCGAAGCTCATCTTGCGAACCGTGAAGCTGCCCTGGGCCCCATTCTTGCGGGCGATGACAATACCTTCGAAGGCCTGGAGGCGTTCTTTATCGCCTTCCGTGATCTTGACCTGCACGCGTACCGTGTCCCCTGCTGCAAACGCGGGGAGGTCGGTCCGATTGAGTCTTTTCGGCAAGCCGCTGCATTACTGGATGAATAGACATAGCTACTTTCCTGGTGATGATTCAGAACTTCTAGTTTACACGGAAATCAGGGTTTTGCGCGCGTCAGCCGCTCCAGAAAACTCCTGTCTTCCCGCGAAAGCTCCGCGTGCTCGAGCAGGTCGGGCCTGTTTCGTAGCGTTTTCTCCAGCGCCCGCTCACGCCGCCACTTGCGGATCGCCGCGTGATCGCCGCTCGCCAGGACTTCCGGGACCGGCAGGCCGCGAAACTCCGCCGGCCGCGTGTAGTGGGGATAATCGAGAAAACCTCCTGAACCGTGCGTCGAGCGTGGCGGAGCGTCGGGATCGCTGGAATAGTGTTCGTCCGCATGTCCGAAGCTCTCAAATTCGCTCGATGACTCGTTACCCAGCGCTCCCGGCAGCAGCCGCATCGTAGCGTCGACGATCACCGCAGCACCGAGTTCGCCGCCGGACAGAACGTAGTCGCCAATCGAAAGCTCGCGGTCGCAAACCAGCTCGTTGACACGCTCGTCCACGCCCTCGTAGCGGCCGCAGATCAGCACCACGCGCTCCAGCTTTGCCAACTCGCGCGCAGTGGCTCTGCGTAAAGCGAGGCGCCTTGAGCGGAAAGCAGCACCACCGTCTCCCGGCTATGCGATCCTCGCTCCGCTTTCTGTGCGACACCGAGTGACTCGACCGCCTCGACCAGCGGCTCCAGCTTCAGGACCATTCCTTCCCCGCCCCCGAAAGGGCGGTCATCGACGGTGCGATGTCGGTCATGCGTGAAGTTACGGAGATCGTGCACATCTACCTGGATGAGGCCGTTAGCCAGCGCGCGCTTAACAACGCCGTTGCTAAAAATCCCGGCAAAAAAATCAGGAAAAATCGTAATGATGTCGAAGCGCATGAGGTAAGTTTCCAGCTTCACTAGCCTTCGCTAGCGGTGTCCAGAGCCCGGCGCTCTTCTTCGCGGCGTTCTTCCTCACTGACGGGCGCGTTGATATCGAGCAGTCCTTCAGGCAGAAGCATCTCGATGCGTTTGCTCTTGACGTCGATATCGGCAAGATAGGCCTTGGCGAAGGGGATGAGTATTTCACCACCACCGCCGGGATGAACCACCAGGAGCGCGGACTCGCGATCCACATCCGTGATCTTGCCGACAGAAACCGGTGCAGACGAGACATCCACGACTTCGCAGCCGATCAGATCGCTAATGTAGACCGCTCCATCGCTGAGAGGCGCCCGCTCGCTCGCGGGAATGGCTACAAGGAAATTGCGCAGAAGCTCGGCGTCATTGATCGAGTCGACACCCGAAAACTTCAACACAACGCGGCCCTTGTGCAGCCAGTGCCGTTCCAGCGCTACTTCGCGCGCAGGCGCACCGCTGGTCTCGGCTGCCACCAGAAAGAGGCGCTTGCGTTCGGCGAATCGTTCCGGGAAATCGGTCAGCAGGTCCGCAAGAATCTCCCCATGCCGCCCCTGCGGGCGAACAAGGCGGGCAAGAATAGCCCATTCTGCATCGCTCATGGGCGTGCTCGGTGTCTTGGACTACTCGCCTGGCGCTCCGTGCTTATCCTCTTCCAGGATGTCGAGCGTGTAGCGGTGGTGGTGCTTCATACTGACAGCTCCAAGAATGGTTCGCATGGACCGCGCAGTGCGCCCCTGCTTGCCGATCACTTTGCCGACATCGCTGGGTGCAACTCGCAATCGCAGGACAGTGCTTTCTTCGCGTTCGACAGCTTCAACAATCACTGCACCGGGTTCATCCACAAGGGCGCGGGCAATTTCGGTTACCAGCTCCTGCATGTCATCCGGACGTTCTTCGTGGGTCATTTCTTGGCCCCCCTTGAGGTCGTGGGTGTTACACTCTCGGGCTCGCGCCATACTATCAGTAACTTTGCGAGGAAGACAGAGGAATTCTCGAGCTTTTCTTCCAGGCTTGCGCGAAACTACAACAAGGGGAATAGGCCTGCGGAATCAGCGGCTTAGGCTACGGCGGGTTCGGGCTGCTTGGCTACCAGCTTCGCTACGCGCTCAGAGAGCTGCGCGCCTTTGCCGGTCCAGTAGTCGATGCGCTCGCGCTTCAAGTCAACTGAAGCCGGGTTGGTGCGCGGGTTGTAGGTGCCAACTACCTCGATAGAGCGGCCATTGCGGGCACGGTCCTTTTCGATCACAACGACGCGGTAATACGGCTGCTTGCGCGCACCTACGCGCGCCAAACGAATCATCAACACAGTGGAAATCCTTTCAAGACTGCTTTCTGTTTGGGGAGACGGTTCGATCAGACCCGGCAGAAAGCCAGTCTGCACACGAATTCCCAGCAATTAAGTATAGCAAGGGCGGGATGAAGATGGAACATGGATCACGCTTCGTAAGCGGGAAACAAAAAACGCAGCATCGGCCTGACGCGGTGGGCCCAGGCTGTCTCGTCATGGGTGCCCCCGGCTACGCGCTCGTAGTGGAGGTCCCGTTCCGGATCTCCAGCCGTGCGCGAGGAGCCTGCGGTCGAGGAGGTCGGTGTCGGACAGGGTACGGCGTCCCTCGGCGTCGCCTACGTCGAGCCAGATGCGAGGCCGGTGCCGCTGAGTCCGCGGCGCGGTCTCGTTCACGCAGCCGACGATAGACTTGTGGTTCCACCAGACCGATGGAGACATCACGGCGAGCTTGCCGTAGAGATCGGCGTACTTCATGCCGAGATAGAGCGTGACCAGGCCGCCCAGCGACGACCCGCCGAGGCCGGTGCTGCTCGACGCCGCTGCGCACGCGGTAGTTGGCGGCGATGAAGGGCAGCAGGTCCTGCGCGAGGAGGTCGCCGTACTTGTCGGCGTCTCCGCCGCCCATCTTCCAGTCGCGGGTAGGCGTGTATTCGGCGAGGCGGTGTTCGCCGGTGTTGGCGATGCCGACCACGATGAGTGGCTCGACCTCGCCGGCTTCGATCACGGCGTCGGCCGTCTCGGCAACCTGCCAGGTTCGTCCCGGGATGAACGAGGTTCGGGGATCGAAGAGGTTCTGTCCGTCCTGCAGATACAGGACGGGATACTGGCGATCGGGTTCTTCGTCATAGCCCGGCGGCAGATATACCGTCACATCGCGGTCGTCAGGCAGGAAGCGGCTGTGGAACTTGGGGTGAGAGCGCAGGCGCGGATGAGGCGGAGCGTCTGCCGGCGGAGGTCGGTTCAAGAAGAGTCAGCTGGTGGAGAGTCAGACTGTGACTGAGCCGAGATCTGTGTCGCCAACCCGCTTTTGCCTTTCCTTCCGGGAATTTGACCGCCGTCGCTGCTACACATTCACTTACTAATTAGAGCGCGCGCTGCCTGTTACAGTATCAGGA
This sequence comes from uncultured Acidobacteriota bacterium, assembly GCA_963735555.1. GTDB lineage: Bacteria > Acidobacteriota > Terriglobia > Terriglobales > Acidobacteriaceae > Silvibacterium. The sequence goes on along the minus strand of CAVTLP010000020.1, from coordinate 155,990 downwards.
TTGTGAACGAATTATGAATCGCGAATACCACAAATGGTGGTCCCCCCGGCTGGGGCGGGATATGGAGCTGCTGGTCTTCGGGCACGCCGGCGTGCCGATGGTGGTCTTTCCGACCTCGCAGGGGCGATTCTACGAGTTCGACGACCGCGGCATGATCGGGGCCATCGCCACAAGATCGACAACGGCGAGATCCAGCTTTACTGCCTCGACAGCGTCGACGCCGAAAGCTGGTACAACCGCGCCGTGCCTCCCGCGCTGGCGGATCGCGCGTCACGTGCAGTACGAGAGCTACGTGATGGAGGAGGTGCTGCCTCTCATCCGCCAGAAGAACTGGAATCCGCACCTGGTCAGCCTGGGGGCCAGCTTTGGCGGCTACCATGCCGTGAATATCGCCCTGCGCCATCCGGACCGGTTTACCGGGTTCCTGTCGATGAGCGGCGCCTTCGACATGAGCAGATTCCTCGGCGGGTACCACGACGACGACGTCTACTTCAACATCGCCGACCAACTACATCCGCAACATGAACGACTGGTGGTATCTCGAGCGGTATGCGCGCAGCACCTACATCCTGGCCACGGGCTGGGACGACCAGTGCCTGGGGGCCAACCAGTATCTCTCGCGGCTGATGGGCGACAAGTGGATTCCGCACAAGCTCTATGTGTGGGACTCGTGGAACAGCCACGACTGGCCAACCTGGGCGCGGATGATGAACGAGTATCTGTGAGGCAGTTAGGCGCTAGGGGGTACCCCCTCCCCCTGTTTTTATTAACTTTTGTAACCGTCTCATTCCAGGCTACTTATTCCGGCAGATCTGTAACCGTTTCATTCCATTGAGGAAGCCTCGTAACCGTTTGTTGCAGCTGGACTTACGGGACGAGAAGTGGGCCGAATCCCGTAACCGTTTCATTTCATTGGCTTAACGTTAACAGCCGCAGCAGCCATTGATAAGATTGGACTTACAGACATTCGCCCCGCCCGCACATTCCCAAAATGAAACCGCCCAAAACAGGAAAGGCCCGGCGCATTGGCGGACGGGCCTCTTCTGTCTCTATTTTTTATTATAGCGGTTGGGGAGAAATTGTCGGCCAAGAATCGTGGAGAGCTGGGCGTTGCCTCGGGAGTAGTCGCCGTTCCCGAAACGCGTGCAGGGATTCGTCAAGTCCGTTCATTGTCAGGACGTGTTGGCGTACGTTGACGGCGAAAAGTCACTCGATGATATGCCGACTCTACAGACAAGTGGAAGCGCAACACCCACCAGATCAGTCAACACATGGGCGCTTCCCGGTACTAATCGGCCTTTCGGCCACAAATCATTCTCAATGAGTGCTAAGCCCTGTTCTCGTCAGTTAAGGCGTGATCACTCAGCACCGGCTGATGTTGCTTCTGCCGCAGTGCACAATCAAATCGCCATGGATCACGCGAAATCTTTTGCATTAGGAAAAGTTGTAAGACGAAGCCTCGCGCAACCATAGGGGACGAGCGAAATGTTTTCAGTTGACGCTCCGAGTTTGACTTTGTCCTTAGATGGCAAGTTTGGGGTAAGAACGAAGTTGCCTTTGCGCGTATACATTTGGTTAGGGTGGTACCACTCCCCTCTTTGCATTACCTCAGTGGGACGATCCAAATCCCATCCAATCAACCGTCGCGCGGGTACTACAAGAGTGATAGCTGGCGAATGGCGGCTAAAAGGATTCTCGTCTGCCCACTCATTCTCGATAACCCGTACTTCTTCAGTCGCCGTCTGAGCGTTAATTTCCAGCGCGTAGTTCCAAGGACTCTTTGGCGTAACATCCACTACTCTAACGCCTGGAAAGCGGAAGTCGAGCCAATACACTCCCAAAGCATCTTGTATCTCCTGTTCAGCTTCCTCGCGAGTCTGCCAATGTTCGTCAATTTTCAAGGAATACACGAGCGGACCCCTTTCCACAGCAACAGATTCGCCCGGCCATTCCGTGAGCTTGACTTGCTGAGGAAGCGTCAACAGGACCTCGTCCCCGTCTTTGAAAGTTCGGTCGATGGTAACGAAGGCTCCTGATGCGAGCGACTGTTGCAGCGGTTGACCGTTGACAGTGATCTTTGGGGTCTTGCACCAACCAGGTATCCGGAGTGTGAATGGAAATTCCGTCGCATGCTCCATTTTCATGCGGAACCGGATAACGTCCGTGAACGGGTAGCGCGTTTCTTCAGTGATCATTACTTCATTGCCATCCGCACCGACACGGTGTGTCACAGACGACGGCGCGTAAATGGCTGCCACAAGGCCACCCTTTGCATCCTTCATCCAGAGACGAGCGACGAAATTGGGTAGCATTCGATTGACATTGCCTGAACAGCACTGTGCGATGTGGTTGCCGCTGAATGCCATGGTGCGGTCGCCTTTGTAATACACGTTGTGGTTCGAATGACGCGTTGCGACTACTTGATTAGGGCAGGAGAAATACTGCAACGCGTTGAACTCTTCCGTCACAGCACCAGGGGCGGCATTGAACATAGCGCGCTCGATCTTGTCTGCGTAGTCAGCGTCTCCCGTGGCCATCAATACATAGCCAACGCTCCAGCAGTAATCGGTAATGTCGCAGGTTTCATGAGAAGAGAGTTGGTCGATCGGGGTGAGGCCTTCAGTCGAAGTGTTCACTCCATCCACCATCGTGTGAAATTTGTCGAGCTTTCTGTAGGCTTCCTGCGAAACGCGCAGTTGTTCTGCATCTCCAGTATGCAGATAGAGGAGTGCGCCGAGCTTTGCTGTTTCGTTATAGCTGACGCCGTGAGCGCGGCTTGGCTTGCCATCGGTGAACATCGCGGGACCCTGGCCTCCAGGATCCGCAAAAACGGTGGGAGCATTTGGACGCGCAGGTGGATTTGAAAAATTTTGATAAATCGTTTTTGCAAGGCTAAGCAGTGCGGGATCTCCATCTCGCTCGTAGGTCCATAGCACCGCTTCGAGCGCTGTGACGTCTCGGCCTCTCTTGTAATCGTACGGCGACGAGAGGAAGTGCCGCTTGAGTGCGGCGGGAATCTGCGGGTCTCCGGTGGCAGAGTATCGAGCGGCCAAGGCCCGGAAAAATATCGTGTGAGGCCAACGGTTGGATTTCTTCAAATACTGCGGACCGAGGTACCCATCCGTATCTGGATGAGCGAGGACATAGTCCGTCTGCAAAGCAGCTTTGCTGATCAAGTCTTTGTCTTGCAGAAGGTAGCCGCAACGGGTCATGCCGTCGCACCAATATGCATTCTGCTCGTACGACCACCAGTCAGGAGGAAGGGCCGCCAGCGTAGGTCCACCCCATCCATAGGTGTCGAAAGGAGCCCCAGCGATCTCGTCCAGATGCCCCGTTAAACCGTTCTTGGCCTTAACCATGTACGCTCTGATCCAGCCCTGCGGTTGGATGCTGCTCAACGGCAGTTCGCTGAACTTGGCATGAGGTGGATGCGGTGTTGGTGCTGGCTTCAAAGCTTCGCTCGATGCCGGCTCAATTGACGCACCTGCGAGCGGCTTCGCTGCCTGCGCCAGCGCGTTTGCTCGTACCTGGGTGCCTATCAATGTAGCTGCGCCTGCACTGGCCGAGGCCATGAAGTTGCGGCGTGTAATCTGTTTTCTCACTGACTCGACTCCATACATTCATACTGCAGGGTTTCTCAGTTGATACGCGTCGACCTCGCTAACTGGCGTTCTTCTTCGAGGCACAATCGTCGCGCTTTGTAAAATGGTTCCTCACTGATGTCGACGACTCCTTTTCCCTTCGGAAAAAAGGCTTGCTCCTTGGTGATTGGGAGGCCAAGCCGCAGCGTTTCTGTAATCAGAATTGTACTCGTGCGGCGAACTCCAGCCGGCGCGGAGTCGTCCCATTTGCGACAGCCATAATTCTTCCCGCGGTTGCCGAATCTACTGTTGCAAAACCTGCAAATTGGGGATTGCCAGCTGGCGCGCTTGGATTGATGTGATTGAACGCATTGAGCGCATCCACGCGGAACTGAGCGGATATGTTTTCGTAAATGACTACCGTTTTAGACAGCACGACATCAGCATTCGAGAAACCGGGGCCGACCAGGCTGTTCCTCCGGAAATTGCCAATCTATCGAGCGCGGGTAGGGAACCACGCTCCCGAACTTGGGTTGGCTCGGGTGAGCGTTGGAACAGGCGCGAAATACTTCTCTGCTAGTTTCAAGTCTCCCGGCTTATCAGCGATGCAGCCTCGTCCGAGTTTGCCACTCTGTGGGAACGAGCTTGCTATCAGAAAATGATCTGGAATGACGCATCATCGCCAATGCACGCATCGAAGCTGATTTACTACCCGAAAGTCGGGTAGTGTTTACCGAGTATCCGCCACTTGGTCGAGAAACGGCATGTCTGACATGTGGCTGTACTGCCGTCCCTATGCCGATCCAATCGGGATAGCTTTCGCTCCCGGAATTAAGGCTTTGAGCTCTGTGCGGTAGACTGCTCGCACACCGATGTGGTCCTCTCAACAGCGATCCTTCAGACCGGATCGAGCAAGCCTGCTGATCATACTGCTCTTGACGGCGCTGCCCCTGACGGCGCAGCGAGACCCGGTCCTCAAGCAGGTCGATCTGCCGCATCGTTACTACTACCGCGAGATGTATCTGCCGCAGCTGACCACGGGACCGAATTCGGCTGCCTGGTCCTCCGATTCGCGCTCGCTGGTGTATTCGATGGCCGGGACGCTGTGGCGGCAGGCTTTGGATTCAGGCACGGCTGAACAGCTTACCGCAGGGCCCGGGATACGACTACCAACCCGACTGCTCCCCCGACGGCCGCTGGGTCGCCTACGTGAGCTATCGCCAGGACGCGCTTGAACTCTGGGTGTTCGATCTTGAGAAAAGGCAGTCGCACCCGCTCACCTCCGGTGGCGCCGTGAACATCGAGCCGCGCTTTTCGCCAGATGGCAAGCGCCTCGCCTTCGTCTCCACTTCGTATAACGGGCGCTTTCACATTTTTGTCGGCGATTTCAGCGGCGGAGAGTTGACCAACGTGCGGCGGCTCACCGGCGAATCCCGCAGCAATCTGCCTCGCTTCTACTACAGCGAATTCGATCACGAGATCAGCCCAACCTGGTCGCCGGACGGAGCAGAGCTGATTTTCGTTTCTAACCGCGGACACATCTACGGAACCGGCGGCTTCTGGCGGATGAAGGCGGAACCCGGCTCGGAAGCACGCGAGATTCATTATGAAGAGACCGCGTGGAAGGCCCGGCCGGACTTCTCGCCCGACGGGAAACGCATCGTGTACGCTTCGTATCTCGGCGGCCAGTGGCATCAGCTCTGGGTGATGCCATCGGAAGGCGGCGATCCCTTCCCCCTCTCTTATGGAGACTTCGACAATACCAACCCTCGCTGGTCGCCCGACGGCAAACAGAATCGCTTTCATCTCGAATCGGGGCGGCAACACTTCGCTATGGGTGCTGGATGCGCTGGGCGGCGCGCAACGCCAGGTGGTCGCCCAGGAGAAGCGTTATCTCAAGCCGATGGGCCACTTGAGCATCACCGTTCTGGATCCTTCAGGAAAGCCCACTCCGGCCCGCATCTCGGTGACCGGCGAAGACGCCCGGGCTTATGCGCCCGATGATGCCTGGATGCGCGCCGAAGACAACTTCGTCCGCTCAGAAAGCGCGTTTGAAGCCCACTACTTCCACAGCCCAGGCAACGCGGAGCTGACGATTCCGCAGGGGCGTGTCCAGGTCGAAGTGATGAAGGGCTTCGAGTACCAGGTAGCAAGGGAAACTGTGATTTGCAGCCCTGATGCGCGATTGGTCGTCCATCTGAAGCCACTGCAGATTCCCCAGGACGCGCATTGGCAATGGGCCAGTGCCGATCTGCATGTGCACATGAATTACGGAGGAGCCTACCGCAACACGCCGGCTAATCTTGTGGCACAGCAAACGGCGGAAAACCTCTTTCTCGTCGAAAATCTGGTGGTGAACAAAGAGCAGCGGATTCCGGACATCGCCTACTTCCGGACTACTCCCGATCCGGCTTCAACGCCGAGCCACTGGCTGCTCCACGGCCAGGAGTTTCACACCAGTTATTGGGGACATCTGGGATTGCTGCACCTGACTCACAACTTTCTGCTGCCGGACTACGCTGCCTACGGCAACACCGCGGCAGCGAGCCTTTTCCCCACCAATGCGGACGTCGCCGATCTGGCGCACCAGCAGCATGCCCTCGTAGGCTACGTTCATCCCTTTGACATCGAGGTGGACCCGGCAAGCGACCCCACGCTCACTCACGGAGAGCCGCTGGATGAGGCTCTCGAACTGCCCGTCGACGCGGCGCTGGGCAAAGTCGATTACATCGAAGTGCTGGGCTTCAGCGATCACCGCATGACTGCAGCCGTCTGGTACCGCCTGCTCAATTGCGGATTTCGGCTGCCCACCGGCGCCGGGTCTGACACGATGGCCAACTATGCTTCGCTCCGCGGACCGGTTGGCCTGACTCGCGTCTACGCCGGTATTCCAAAAGACGCGACTGGCACGGCGCCCTTTCTTGACTCGCTCAAGCAGGGCCGCACCTTTGCGACCAATGGTCCGCTGCTGGGGTTCACGCTCGGCGGCAGGGAAGTCGGAGATGAACTGAAGCTTCCGACGGGTGAGAGCCCCGGGGGTACGAACAAAGTGGAGTTCACCGCCTGGCTTCGTTCTTTCGTTCCGGTAGATCACCTGGAGGTGGTCTGCAACGGGCACGTGGTGCGCGATCTGAAGCTGAACGGCGACCGGCAATCGGCCTACGCAAAAGGCACAATACCGATTTCGCAGACCGGATGGTGTGTGCTGCGGGCTTCGAGCGACAAGCCGGAGCATCCAGTGCTGGACGACTATGTTTACGCCACCACGAGCCCGATTTATGTAGCTGTAGCGGGGTCCGCTCCGAAGCCGGCAGAAGACGCTGCCTATTTCATTGCCTGGATTGATCGCCTGGTTGAAGCGGCAAAGGCCAACCGGAACTGGAATACTCCTGTAGAAAGAAACTCCGTTTTGCAGACGCTGGAGCGGGCGCGGCAAGTCTATGTCAACCTGCAGAAGTAGCCTGGGTGGCATCATGCTGCGGCGATCGACCGTCGAAGGACGGTGCCCTCTCCACCTCGTTTAGAGATCCTGCAGGAGTGTTTACAGCACCCGGCATCTGCATATATCGTGGTTTCTTCTGCCTTATGACGAGGTGTATACTTCCGCTCAACCTTGAAAATCTTTGATTTGCGTTGCAAGGTTCAACTGCGTGTTCAAAGGAAGTCCAAATTACGCAGCCGGTTGCGAAATTCTGTCGCAGAACGTTTTTTTTGAGAGGACGAGACTATGGCGTATATCAATGATTCGAAATCCATGCTTCGCAAATTCGGCTACGGCGGCCTTCTGGTCGCTCTTCTGCTGCTGACGGCGGTCACCCCGGCGATTTCCGCACAGGAACAGGGTCCGGACAAAAGCGCAACAGAGACGATTGACGCCACAGCGATGGGTACAAGCACCCAGTTGGGGAAGACTGTCGGCGTAAAGCTCATCATCACCCGATACTCAACGGATGAAGAGAGAGACGCCTTCATCGCCGCGTTCAAGAAGGGCCAGAACCAGGGCCTGGTCGACGCGCTCAGCAAGGCGAAGTCCGTTGGCCGCATCGCCATCACCGGCACGCTGGGGACCGACCTTACTTATGTTCGCGTGGTTAAAACGCCCACTGGCCGCAGGATTCGCTTCGCCACCAACCGCGTAATCAGGATCGGCGAAGCGATGAACAACGGGCCGAGCACGGCCTACAATCTGACTGCCGGCGAGATCGACTTTAACGACGCCGATAAGAAACAGACCAAGGGCGTTCTCTATCCTGCTGCCCAACTGATCATCAACAAGCAGGGCGAGCTTCAGTTTGAGCTCCGCAAAAACCCCTGGAATCTCGTGAACATCATCGACTGGAACCAGGCCGGCCAAAAACAGTAGCGGCTCAGGGAGTTTGTCATTCAAGATTGCCGGGCCGCCATCACTCTCCGTTGGCGCCCGGCTTATTATTTGTGCGATTCATAGTTACAAATAAAATAATTCTGATTTTCCCCTTGATATTTGTATCCAACCTGTGGCACTGTATTCGAGCAGGGGAAGCGAAACCATGACCACCATTTTCAAACTCGGTCATCAGATGGGCTCGACGCCAGATAAGGCGTCCGGGACCGTCTGGTTTATGGCTCGGCTTCTGCCCGTCGGCGCACGAACATAACAGCGCTGATCCTCTGCTAACCCCCAAAAGCCAGCCATAACAGGTCCTATCTACCTTTGCAGTTACGGGTGGTGCAGGATGCGGATACTTCTTCTGTTTAAAGAAAACACCGCATCGCGATCGTTCCCCCGTGCTGTGAAGAAAACAGGCGCCAGTGGCGTAGTGTGCGGATACTTCTGACGGGAGCCCGAAAGGGCGTGCGGTTCGAATCCGCTGCTGTTCTCACCCTCGGTGAGAGCGGTAAAAGCCGCGCACGATCTTCCCTGGCGCTTGAAAAGAATCTCCGGTGGCGAAGGTTCGGGATACTTCCTGCCAACCAGGGCGGATAGGATGTCGCCAGCCCGCTGGGCAATTGAGCCCAGCGGGGGTCAACCCGGGCCGACGAATCCCCGGAGATTGTATTTGTAACTGCGCCGGTGGCGTGTGAACGGGTTACTTCGAATCGAAGGAGGCAGGTTCGACTCCTGCATCCGCGGCAACGCGGATTAGTTCAGAGGTAGAACATTCGGCATAAACCTGTTCCGGTTGTTCCCCGGTGCGTAACTTCAACTGCTCGCAGCAAGAGACCGCTGCGCGCCTCAACCGTGTTCAAGGAGACACGTCATGGCCATTCGTATCGTGCGCAGTGTCACGGGGGTTGTGCAGGAGTCGCTCTGCCGCAGCTGCCGTTACGCGAGCATTCAGATTGGCTACTCCGAGAAGGAAGAGGAGATTCGCTGCTGCTATCTCCGTGAGGCGCGCCTGGTTTCGTTCCCGGTGAAGGCGTGCACCGATTATCTGAGCAAGGAGACTCCGACTGTCTGCGAGCTCGAGAAGATCGCTTTCATCATCGATCTCAACAAGATCGTCGAGTCGAAGATCGAAGGTTTCGGCGGCGCAGTTCTCGCCGGAAAGGCAGATGTTGAGAGTGAGTAGCCATCGCAAGTGACTTTGTCCCGGTCCTCAGAGGATGCCGGCCGGAAGACGAAGCTGACACAATTCGGCAGCCTGGAAAGGAGCGGCGACATGTCCCGCCTGAATATTTTGAAACTGAGTCATCTGGGATTTGAGGCGCCGGCCCTGCGGACGCATGAGGGCGCGCCGGCGGTGCAGATCAGCGCGGAGGCGCAGTTGCGGCGCTCCGTGCTGGCCTGCATGTTGTGGGAGAACCAGTTCTACGAGGATGGCGTGACCATTGCCGATCGCATCGCTGCATTGGTTCCGCGTGTCGAAGCCGCGAAGGTTGCCGCACTCGCCATTGAGGCGCGCGAGCAGATGAAGCTGCGTCATGCTCCACTGTTGCTCGTTCGCGAGATGGCGCGTTACGCGACCCACCGCGGTCTCGTGGCGGAGACGCTGGCGCGCGTAATCCAGCGCGCAGATGAGCTGGCGGAGTTCCTTGCCATTTACTGGAAGGATGGCCGCCAGCCGCTCGTCCGCGCAGGTGAAGAAGGGACTGGCCGCGGCGTTCAGCAAGTTCGACGCGCACGCGCTGGCCAAGTACGACCGCGGTGGCGTAGTGAAGCTGCGCGACGTGCTCTTCCTCACGCACGCCAAGCCCGCTGACGGCGGAGCAGGCGCTCACCTGGCGTCAGCTGATCGAGGGTGACGCTGCCCTCTGCCGGAGACGTGGGAGGTTCGCCTGTCGCGCGGCGAGCAGAAGCGCGAAGTCTGGGAGTCGCTGCTGATCGAGAATCGGCTGGGCGCCCTGGCGCTGCTCCGCAACCTGCGCAACATGCAGGCGGCGGGGGTTGAGCCGGAGCTGGTGCGTCATGCGCTCGCGGCCATTCGCGTGGAGCGCGTGCTTCCGTTCCGCTTCATTGCGGCGGCCCGGTATGCGCCGCAGTGGGAGCCGTGGCTGGAGCAGGCAATGTTCTTGAGCCTGCAGGGCCAGTCGCGTCTTGCGGGCCGCACGGTGTTGCTGGTCGACGTATCCGGCAGCATGGATGCGCGGCTTTCGGCGCGGTCGGAGATGTTGCGCATGGACGCGGCTGCGGGTCTGGCGGTGCTGTTGCGCGAGATCGCGGACGAGGTGGGAGTCTACACCTTCTCCGACCGCCTGCAGGCTGTTCCGGCGCGGCGCGGTTTCGCTCTGCGCGACGCCATTGCCCACAGCCAGCCGCACGACGGGACCTATCTCGGTCGCGCGCTGGACGAGCTTCGCGACTCGTACGATCGGCTCATCGTGATTACCGACGAGCAGTCGCACGACCGTGTGCCCGCTCCGCGCGGGCCGCGGATACGTGGTGAACGTAGCCAGCTTCCGCAACGGAGTGGGCTACGGCGACTGGACGCACATCGACGGCTGGAGCGAAGCCGTGATCGAATACATCCGCTCGCATGAGCAGATGGACTCATAACAGGGAGAGCGGGCCAAAGGTCCGCTCTTCATTTTGTGCCTTGCGTAACCACCGCAATGCTCTTCCTTTCGGGCCAGAGTTAACAAAGATTGCTGACTCTTTCTTGAGAGTCGGCGTCTGCTAAACTACCTGCAAATGACCAGTCCATTGAAGGACGTATTGGGCACGCTACGCAACCATGAAAGCGAGTTGCGGAGGTACGGCGTGCACCACGCAGCGGTCTTTGGATCGGTTGCACGCGGGGAGTCCGGGGTAAACAGCGATATCGATGTATTGGTGGAACTCGACGAGACCCGTCCGATGGGGGTCTTCGAATACGCCCGGCTCAAAATCTATATCAGCGATCTGCTTAACGGAGGCGCCGACGTGGTAAACCGCAAGACCCTCAAGCCGCTGCTCAGGGACAACATTCTCCGCGATGCCGTCCGTGCCTTCTAAGAATCCTGCGCAACGTCTGTGCGACATCGTTGACAATATCGATGCAATCCGCGAGTTCAGCGCGGGGATGGATTACAGCGCCTTCGCATCAGACCGGAGAACTCTTTACGCCGTCATCCGTGCCCTGGAAATCATCTCGGAGGCTACGAAGCGGCTGCCTGTCGAGGTCAAAGATCGTCATCCCGGAATCGACTGGGTCGCGGTTGCTGCGGCGGGGAATATTTATCGTCACGAGTACGAGAGTATGGACGAGAACCTTATCTGGCGCACCATTCAGCACGATTTAGATGCTCTGCGAATGGTGGCCGCCGCCGAATTGGATCGCCTGAAGAGCCCATGAGCGGATTTCTGCCCATCGTTGTGAGCTGCCTTCCTAGTGGCCTACGGTGACCTTGGTGCAATCCATCCCGTTCTCAGCGTAGACTGCGATTTTGGGGGCTCACTATGTCCATTCGTCCTGTGAAAAAGCTCATCAAGTCAAAGCCTACGCGCGAAGGCGCGGGTGTGCATTTGCGGCGGGCCTTTGGTTTCGGCAATACCTCCGACTTCGATCCATTTCTGCTGCTCGATGACTTCCGCAACGATGTGCCCGCGGATTATCTTGCGGGATTTCCCTGGCATCCGCATCGCGGCATCGAGACCGTTACCTACGTTCTCGCCGGAACGGTGGAGCACGGCGACAGCATGGGGAACCGCGGCACGATTGGAGCCGGAGATGTGCAGTGGATGACGGCGGGGAGCGGGATCATCCACCAGGAGATGCCGAAGGGCGACCCGGTGGGACGCATGCATGGCTTCCAACTCTGGGCGAATCTACCCTCATCGCAGAAGATGACGGATCCGCGTTATCAGGAAGTGAAGTCGATGGATATTCCCGAGATTACGGATGACGACGGGACTGCCGTGCGGGTGGTCTGCGGAAATTTCTGGGGCAAGAGCGGCCCGGTGGACGGCATCGCGACGAATCCGACGTACATCGACGTGACGGTGGGGCCAGGCCGGCGAAAGAGCCTGCCGGTCGAGGTGTCGAGCAGCGCGTTTGCCTATGTCTTCGCAGGATCGGGCAAGTTTTGTAATGCGTCGGCTCCCCTCGCGGTTCCGACCGAAGGAGTGCAGTGGCTGGACACGGCTCCTCCTACGGCAGCGGACAATCGCTCGCTGGTGCTGTTCGACCGCGGCGACGAGGTCACGGTGCAGGCGGGAGATGACGGGATCCGGTTCCTTCTCGTCTCCGGCAAGCCGCTGCAGGAGCCGGTTGCCTGGTACGGTCCGATCGTGATGAACACGCAGGAGGAGTTGCAGCAGGCGTTTCTTGATCTCGATCAGGGGAAATTTTTGAAACAGTCCTGATCGCGGAGAATAGACTGAACAGCTTCAGGACGATGCCGGCAACGGGGACGGTGCCGGTGGCGATTGCGGCTTCCTCCTCAACACCGCGGCGGAAATCAGCGTGATGGCAAGCCCGACCGGGAAGGGCTCGATGAAGGTCATCGCGGCATTGAAGAGCGGGTTTTCGTACATCTCCTTGAATTTTTTCAGTTGCTGAAGTTGCGCCTGTATGGCGGCAGCGCTTGCGCCCGAGGCCTTGAGCTTCTCGATCGGTATGGGCGCCGTATTTGTCCATGAAATCGTGCATAGAAGTTGAAGTAGATCACTTCCCAGGTGACGACGTAGAAGACGCACGAGATCAAAGTGATCAGGATCCCGACAGCAAAGGCTTTCGTGAACGTGATGTGACCGTTGGCCGAAGTTGTCGCGGTACGAGCGGATGCCAAAGTAACACCAGCAAGAACGAGAGCACGATGGCCGTGTAGCCGACGACATAGCCGCCCTTGTCGTGGCCGATTCTGTCCAGGAACGGTACGGTCGCGATCATCATGAGCGAGGAAACAGCGCCGGAAATCAGCCCGAAGATCAGTACAGTCTTTTTCATGCTCGTCTCCCGTGGGTGCCAAGTGGATATGAACGCACCATACCGCATCAGGCAGCGTCCGTGTCGTCATCCTTTCGGGTGATTTTGGCTATCGGAGGGGAAAAATCAATCTTTTGAGTGAGCTGTCAGGGCAGCAGGCCGAAGTCTCTGCCGAGCTGCACGGCCTGCGTTCGCCGTCTGGCCCCCAATTTGTCGAAAACACGGCTCGAATGAGTCTTGACTGTGTTCTCGCTCACGTAAAGCTTCTCGGCGATTTCGCGGTTGCTCATGCCCTGGGCCATCAGTTCAAGAATCTCAAGCTCGCGGCGGGTGATGCTGAGGTCCTCTCGTTTTCTCTCGTTCGGGATGAACTGGGCCTCTGCCGGGACGGTAACCGGCGCTGGAGCGGGACAAGGATTTCCTTCACGACGACCGTCTGCTTTCGGGTCAGCTTAAGGCCGAGCCAGATGCCAAGGACGGCAAAGGTCGCCGCGGTCAGTCCTCCGTAGATTTCGATGGAATGATCGATGACCAGGAATTGGTACTCCGTCCACTTCAACACGCGCAATCAGGATTCCACCGATTAACCCGTAGATCAGGACATGTCGCTTCATAGGTTCCGAGGACTGATACCGGGATTATCCCCGGTTCGGAGGGTCATCAGCAAGATCGCCTACTGGGGGAGGGCGAGCATGCCTGCGAGTGGAATCCGGACCCAGGTGGGGCGATTGTCGAGTTCGTAGAGCAGTTCGTAAAGCGCTTTTTCGAGCAGGTAGGCATTGAGCATGCGCTGCGCCTGCTCGGGCTGGGGGATGAGGTGCGGATTCTTTGCGTCGATGGTGAGCCGGTAAGCGCGGAGAAACTCGGTTGAGACCGCGTTCTGCCAGAGGGTGGCCCAGGCGTTCGAGATTCTTCGCGTCGTCGGGCTGGTGTCTGGGCGAAGGCGATCAGGGCGGCGTAGGCGGCGTAGCTGAAGGAACGCAGCATTCCGGCGACATCTCTAAGCGGAGATTGCTTGGCTCGGCGCTCAGCGAGGCTTTTGGCGGGTTCGCCTTCGAAGTCGAGGATGACGAAGTCGCCGCGGGAGCGGAGAACCTGCCCGAGATGGTAGTCGCCATGGATGCGAATGCGCTGGCCGAAGCCGTGGAGGTGGTCGAAGCGATGGCCCGGCGCGAGCGCGAGAGGTCGACGCGCCTGGCAGAGAACGAGAGCGGCGTTGTCGGCGGTGACCCCGGTGAGCTGGGACAAGCCGCGCTGCAGGGCTTCCAGCGAAAGAGAGAGCTGGGTGTCGATTCGGCTGGCGTCCGCGACGAGGTCTTCGGTGGTGAAGGGTTCGGCGGCAAAGGCAGGATTGTCGGTAGGCGTGGCCAGGGCAAGATGCATCTCGGCGGTGCGGCGGCCGAGCAGGGCAGCCGCGTCGACGTACGGTCCGGCGTACTCGCGAGCCAGAGCCGACGGCGCCTGCTGATGCGAGGAAGCTGGCAGGTGACGCGAGAAAGCTGGCAACGGCGCCGAGATCGTCCGGCAGGCGCAGGTCGGCAACGCTGTCGTAGTAATGAGACAGGTCATCCAGGGTCCACTGCCAGCCGTCGCCTTCGTTCTGGACCAGACCCTGCAGCATGGCGACGGTTGTCGGTTCGCCATCCTCGCGGGTTGAGCGAGATGTCGCCCAGAAACGGAGCGATCCGGGTGAAGTGGGCTGTCTCGGTGAGGAAGCGGCCAATCTCGGTGTCGGGATTCTCGCCTGGCTGGAGACGCCGAAAGAGCTTCAGGATGAATTTGTCGCCATAAAGAATCGATGTGTTGGATTGCTCCGCCGAACCGGTGCGAGCCGGAAGCGGATAGTCGCCCCGAATGGCCGCGAAGGCACTGCTGCGGTGGCCGTGAAGAACGCCGGTTCGGGTACGCAACTCGCCGTTCGTTTCGATGAGATTGAGGATCGCCTGACGGACCGGCTTCGCTCGCCACGGCGTCGTAGAGGATCGCGGGGCCCGCGGCGGTGATGAGGGTGGCGACGATGCCGGCGGGATCGGAGTCGCGGACTCTGTCTGCTTCCTCGTCCAGTAGCGATGGCAAGGCCAAGATGATAAACGTCCGTGCTGCCGTCATCGTAGGTGACCTGGAGGAAGAGCAGAACGGCGTCCAGGCCGGGAAATTCCGTAGAGTCGAGAACTTCGACGGCTTCGATTGTCCGCGACTTGGCGCCGAACCAGCGCTGACGCGGCAGATCAGTCGATGAGACATTGCTGGAGGAGCTCTAACCCGAGACCGGCAGGATTTCAATCGCCTCGCCTGTGAAGTCCTCAAGGTCGAGAAGTCGATAGCCATCCGGCGGACCCAGTCTGGCGGCGCCGTGCCGACGGGCGCACGTTGTCGGCAGGAGCCAAGGTATCGACAGGCCTCGATTATCGGAAGGAGCCAATGCCGCGACGAGAGTTTTGAGCCGCTGAGCATAGTCGCTCCTCAAATCGAGACGTTGAAGACGGTGAAGCCGGTAAGGAATTTCACAATCACGATAGAGTACCGGAATGACCGTTTTCTCCTTCCACAATGCAAAGGAAACTTCGTCGCGGACATTAGGGGAAGATTCGGAAGCAGGGGACAGGATCACCAGCATTCGCGGGCAGTTGTACAAAGCCCGTTCCACTGCGATGTCCCACAGTTCACCGGGAAGGATATCCAGTTTATCCAGCCACACCGCCGCTCCAGCAGTCTTCAGATCCTCAGCCAGACGAAGAGCGAACTCTGAATCCTCACGCGCGTAGCTGATAAACGCCGAATGTGCCTCAGTTGCCAGAACGAGATCTCCTGTGAGGAAAGCTAAGGAACTTACTTCGCGCTCGCCGGGGGCACGATCCCGTTCATCCTCAGATACACGACCATCTGCCCGTAGTGATCGAAGCAATGTGAGATGCCGAAGGAGGCAAGGGTCGCGCGCGTCTGGAAGCCGGGCTCCGGCGACTTGATGACCTCGAAAGCATTGGCCGGGGTCAGAGTCGCGATGGCCTTGTGAGCAAAGGCAAACGAGCCGGCCAGGGCGGCCACGACGTCTTCCTTCTTGGTCAGCTTCTCAATTCCCGACACATCCGCATCCGGCTTCAGGCCGCTGATGATGCCGTAGAAGAAGTAATTGGCCTCCGCAACATGGGTCGCCTGCTGGGCAAATGTCCGCACCTTTTCGAATTCAGTCTTTTGCCCGGGCACAAAGATGGCGGCGCTCGGGGCGAAATCATATTTCCCGGCCGGCATCGCCTTCACAGCGCCCATCATCTCCTCTTCAATCAGGCTCAGCTGCGAATCGAAGGCCTTGGACGGAGCAGCGATGCTTCCGGCCTGAGGGGATGCCGCGCTGCTCGATCCCATCTGCGCCGTCGAAGCCAGCGAACACGCACCCAATACACACCACGCCACTATCACTCGCACACGCATCTTCCACCTCGACTTCCAATGTCACTCAGAAACGCATCCAGCCTACCAGAACAGTGTGAGGAAACGTGGCCTTTGCGTTCCGCTGCGGTGCTAGGCTAAGGTTGACCATAGCGCCTCAGGCTTCGCGTGGTGCAGCGTGCGGTGCAGGCATCTCCCTTCGCAAAGGAAGCAAAGTGAAGAAAATTGGCGTGCTGTTCGGCATGGAAAATACCTTCCCGGGTGCGCTGGTCGAGCGCATCAACTCGATGAATGTCGAAGGAGTTTCGGCCGAGTTTGTGCAGGTGGGCGGCGTCCGTCTGGACAAGGCTCGCCGATTATGCGGTGATCGTCGATCGCATCTCGCATGACATTCCGTTCTACCGCGCCTTTCTGAAGCACGCGGCGCTGAACGGCACGGCGATCATCAACAATCCCTTCTGGTGGTCGGCGGACGATAAGTTCTTCAACTACTCGCTGGCCGCGAAGCTGGGCGTGGCTGTGCCGCCGACGGTGATTCTGCCGCACAAGAAGTTTCCGCCGAAGGCACGAACGAACGCTCGATGCGGAATCTCGAGTATCCGCTGAACTGGGACGAAATCTTTGAATACGTCGGCTTTCCCGCCGTTTCTGAAGCCGCGTGGACGGCGGTGGATGGCGCGACGTGTATCACGTCCACAACCCGGAAGAGTTCTTCCGCGCGTACGACCAGAGCCGCGATCTGTGCATGACGCTGCAGGGGGCGGTGAAGTTCAACGAGTACTTTCGCTGCTATGTGGTGGGGCAGGAGAAGGTCCACATCATGCCGTACGATCCGCGGAGGCCGCACCACGAGCGGTATGTGCTCGATCCGCCGGAGTACGACAAGAAGCTGCTGGAGCGGGTGGAGAAGGACGCGCTGACGCTGTGCAAGGCGCTGGGCTACGACCTGAACACGGTGGAGTTTGCGGTGGAAGATGGCGTTCCGTATGCCATCGACTTCATGAATCCGGCGCCGGATGCGGACCTGCACTCGGTGGGCAGAGAGAACTTCGACTGGATCGTGGAGCGCGGTCGCCGACCTGGCGATCAAGAAGGCGAAGACGGCGCCGCCGAAGCTGCCGGTGAGTTGCAGGCACATGGCGCTGCGGAGTCGAGTCGGCGAACGGGCTCCGGCGAAGAAGAAGGCTGCTGCGAAGAAGGCTGCCGAGCGAAGAGCAGAAGAAAAGTGTTGCAGGAGAAGCCGTGCCGACACTCTCCAGTCGCGACTGTGCAGACTGCGAGAGGTGCCGCAGCAATCTGCTTGCGCTGGAAGCGGCGCATTCGTCATGACAACGGTCAGTCACCTATGCGGCCTTCGTTTTACGCTCGGCATTGAAGAGGAGTATCAGACCGTCGATCCGGTGACGCGGGATCTGCGCTCGCACATCGCGACCGAGATGCTGGCGCAAGGGCAAGCTGCGGCTGGAAGAGCGCGTCAAGGCGGAGATGCACCAGTCGGTGGTCGAGGTGGGCACGCGCGTCTGCCGGACGGTCGAAGAAGCGCGCGAAGACCTCTTCGATCTGCGGCGCCAGATGATCCAGCTGGCGCGAGAGCACGACCTGGTGCTGGTGGCCGGAGCGACGCATCCGTTTGCCGACTGGCGCTCGCAGGAGATCTATCCGGACCCGCGCTATGACACAGGTGGTTGAAGATTTGCAGCTGGTGGCGCGGGCGAATCTGATCTTCGGGCTGCATGTGCATGTGGGCGATCGAGGACCGCGAGGCGGCGATTCGCATCATGAATTCGATGCGGTATTTTCTGCCGCACATTCTGGCGCTGTGCGACGAACTCGCCGTTCTGGCTGGGGATGAAGACGGGCTACAAGAGCTATCGCGCGAAGGTGTTCGAGAATTTTCCGCGGACGAATATGCCGGACAGCTTCGCGAGCTACGCGGAGTTCGAGAACTACGTGAACCTGCTGATCAAGACCAACTGCATCGACAACGCGAAGAAGATCTGGTGGGATATCCGGCCGCATCCGTTCTTCAACACGGTGGAGGTGCGGGTCTGCGATATGCCGATGCGCGCCGAAGAGACGCTGGCGATTGCGGCGCTGATCCAGGCGACGGCGGCGAAGCTGTATCTGCTGCACGCGCGCAATCAGGACTACCGGCAGTATTCGCGCGCGCTGCTGATGGAAAACAAGTTGCGCGCGGTGCGCTACGGGCTCGACGGCAAGCTGATCGACTTCGGCAAGGAGAAGGAGGTGCCGGAGCGCGAGCTGATCCTCGAGTATCTGGACTTCGTCGATGAGGTCGTGGATGAACTCGAATGCCGCGACGGCGATCGAGTACATCCGCACCATCCTGGAGATGGGTACGGGCGCGGATCGCCAACTGCGCAAGTTCGAAGAGACGGGCGATCTGAAGGCGGTCGTCGACTACATGGCGGAGGAGACGCAGGTCGGGCTTTACTGAGGTGGTCGGTGGCGTGTTCGGCTGTGGCGGAGCTGTCGGCTGCGGCGGAGTGGCCGGTTGTGCGGGTGGAGGCGGCGTGACCTGCACCGGCGCATTGGGGTCGCGCTGGGCGACGAGCTCGACGTCGAAGATGAGGTCGGCCTTTGCGGGGATCACCGGCGGCCGGCCGAGCGCTCCGTAAGCCAGCTGGTAGGGAATGAAGAGGCGGCGCTTGCCACCCACGTGCATGCCTTCGAAGCCCTGATCCCATCCGGTGATTACGCGCTTGGTGCCCTGCATGAAGTCAAATGGCGTGCCGCGATCGACCGACGAGTCGAATTTTGTTCCGTCCGACGCCAGCCATCCGGTGTAGTGCACGGTGTAGACCTGGTTGGGAGCGGCGAGATCGCCCGTGCCGACCTTGATCTCCTGGTACCGCATGCGAACTCAACCTTGATGGGTCCGGTGACTGCGGGGATGTTCTTCGGCAACGCCGGCTGTGCCGGTTGCGCCGGCTTAGGGCGTGCCGCAGTTTGAGTCTTGGGCCGGGCCGTTGTGGTCTGCGCTGAAGCGAAAAGTGTTGAGCCGAGAAACATCAGGGAAAGCGAGAGACGAACTGGGTGCATGGGTACTCCGGATTAGGGGTGTGCAAAGAAGGGAACTGACCGAACGATATCGTGTGCAGCCGTGTCCGGTAAAGGCGGTTACCGAAGTGCGGCAGGATTCATGAAGCGGGCGATACATGAAAGTGGCATTTCGGCTGTATTTGCTGGCGATTTACGATAAATTCAAGAGATATCCTCGCGAGGTTGACCGCATTTTGACAAATCTCCCCGCTACCGCCGAAGCCCAGGCATTGCTGGCGACGCCGTTTCCATCCGAGTTTGTACCCGGTGCGCGCTCGGCTGTCGAGACCTGCCTCCGCATTCAGCCTTCGGAGAAGGTGACGCTGATCACCGACCAGGCAACGGCGCCGATCGCCGCATCCCTGGCGCAGGAGCTGGTGGCCAACGGCTGCCGCTGGAATGCGTTTGTGCTCGAAGACCTGGCACTGCGGCCGCTGGTGGATATGCCGCCGCCGGTGCTGGCCGATATGGAGACGTCGGACGTGAGCATCTTTGCCGTCGGCGTGCAGCGCAACGAGCTGCGATCGCGCATGCAGATGACCGAAGTCGTGAATCGTCGCCGCATGCGGCACGCGCACATGGTCAACATCACGCCGCAGATCATGTGCGAGGGCATGCGCGCCGATTTTGCACGCGTGGACCAGCTCTCGCAGAAGGTGATCGAGAAGGTGCGCCGCGCAAGCTACATTCGCGCCACCACGGCGGCGGGAACCGATATTCGCGCTGAGCTGAACCCCGGACTACAAGTGGCTCAAGACATCGGGCATCATCTCGCGCGACAAGTGGGGCAATCTTCCCGGCGGCGAAATCTTCACCACTCCGGGAGAAGTGAACGGCACCTTTGTCGTCGACGGCGTGGTCGGCGATTATCTTTGTGCGCGCTACGGACTGCTTGAGGCGACGCCGCTGACGATTGAGATCAAGGGCAATCGCATCGTCGACTGCGAGTCGGACAATCGCGAGCTGCGCGACGAATTCTGGGCGTACACGCATACGGACGAGAATTCCGACCGCGTGGGCGAGTTTGCCATTGGGACGAATCTCGGCATCGAGCATGTGATCGGCAACATCCTGCAGGATGAGAAATTTCCCGGGCATTCACATTGCATTTGGCAATCCTTATGGCGAGCACACCGGCGCGCCCTGGACTTCGACGACGCATATCGATGTGGTGGGCCTGCGGTTCAATATCTGGGTGGATGAAGAGCAGATCATGCGGGACGGGCAATTTCTGGTCGAGCCATAGCTGCAACAGCTTCCTGGCCGACTGCATGAAGCCGGCGGATGCGCGTCCTGCATCAAGAACTGCATATGGCTACGTCACAGACTTCTTCCGCGACCCCGTTTGAAACGCGTCAACTCGGCAACTCGGACCTTCATCTCACCCCGATCGGCTATGGAGCCTGGGCCATCGGCGGAGGCAACTGGGAGTTTGGCTGGGGCGCGCAGGACGACGACGAATCGATGCGCACGATTGAGCGCGCGCTCGACTGCGGCATCAACTGGATCGACACGGCGGCAATCTATGGTCTCGGGCACTCGGAAGAGGTGGTTGCCAAGGCGCTGAAGAGTTCGCAACGCAGTAAGCCCTACATCTTCACCAAGTGCTCGATGCGCTGGAAGAAATGGAACCGCAAGATCTACCGCAGCCTGAAGGCGAAATCCCTCCAGGAAGAGATTGAAAATTCGCTGCGCCGGCTGCGGTGTGGATGCCATCGATCTCTACCAGATTCACTGGCCGAATCCCGAAGACGAGATCGAAGAGGGATGGGAGACGCTGGCGCGATTCAAAGAGCAGGGCAAGGTTCGCTACATCGGCGTCTCGAATTTCAACGTAGCGCAGATGAAGCGCGTGCAGAAGATTGCGCCGATCACGTCGCTGCAGCCGCCCTATTCGCATGCTGCGGCGCGACGTCGAGGCGGAGATTCTGCCCTTCTGCCAGAAGCCACAACATCGGCGTGATCAACTATTCGCCGATGGTCTCCGGCCTGCTGACCGGTAAGATGACCGCGGAGCGCATCGCAGAGATGCCCGAGGATGACTGGCGCAAGCGCAGCCCGAATTTCAACGAACCCAAGCTGTCGCGGAATCTAAAGCTGGTGGAACTGCTGCGGGAGATTGGCCAATGCGCACGGCGTCGAGCCCGGCGTGGTCGCCATTGCCTGGACGCTGCGCCATCCAGCAATCACAGCAGCAATTGTCGGTGCTCGACGCCCCGATCAGGTCGATGGCATTCTCCCTGCGGCGACATTTCGCCTAACTCAGCCGGAGATTGACCGGATCGAGGCGTTCCTGCAAGCCAATCCTTAACGGGATGCTCCAGGCTGCGCAAAGTTAGGGCGCAAAATCAAAAGCCCATGCGCTATGCATGGGCTCCTGCTGAAAATCTGTCTACAACTACATGGCTTCAAGGAAGCGTGGGAAGTAAAGCGCTGAATGCTCCTGGAAGAGGGTTGTAATATGCGCCAGCATCGCGCTATAGGCTGTTGCCGCGCGATGAGCATTGACGGAGGCCGCCACGCCGGACCGCGAGAAGCCGTATTTCACAAGAGCCATGATGACCGCGATACGAATCTGCATTGCATCGCTGCGAAGTTCTTCGATCAACTCTTCCGGCACGTCCTGGCCATGCTCAGCGGCATAGTCTGCAAGTTGCATGAGCACGCCGGCGTTGGTGAACATCGCCCACAGGCCATTGGCACCGTCAATCCGGGGCCAGATGTCTTTCGTGGTAGCACGGATGCCGTCACTGTAAAGATAGCGCTCCGCGACTTCGTCGAAGTTAAACTCACTGTTCGAACGCAGACGAGCGACGATCGAATCCCAGTCCGCCGCACGGCGTTTTGACTGAGATCGCCGCCAATATACAGCGTATGCGACCAGGGCAGAAGGTACGGCGACAGAAATGAGAGCCAGAATCATAGTTATTTAACGTCGAGGGAACGGGCAACAACAGAATGCTGCCTCTTTGTACTTCCACTTATTGATACCAAAAGTTGGGCCATTTGTGGACTAAATTCTTTACGTGGAGCCTCTTTACGTGCAAAAGAGTAACACCAGAAGGACAGTGAACAAAGGTAACCGGCAATCCGCAGACGGTCTAAAGCATAGAATTCATTCGCATAATCGGGTCCTGCTCTGAGGTGGCTGTGCGCCATCTCTACGAAGAGGGAAACCGCCGCGTAGAAGGCGAGGCCCGAAGTTAACTGGAGCACATGGTTTTTCCAGCCGATGCCCAGCAGCTGCGAAAACGCCGCAATCAGGATAAACGTGACCAATCGCAGGATGGCCATCGTGGCGTTCATCACGATAAAAGCTCTTGGATGAGCCAGGGTCGAGGCGTTCAGGTGCGCGGCAAAAACGAATGCGGCGGCTCCTATCACCACCATGCCGCCAATAAGGAAATAAACCAGCCCTTTGGGGAGGGAGCGCTTTACTGGCTGCAATACGTTTGCCGCTATCTCGATCAGGACGGCCGCCTCCAGTAAATACTGGGGGAAATTCAGGACAAAGAACGCCTTGTAATACGTAGCGGTCGACTCGTGATGGGCGATCCAATAAAAGGTCGGCTCCAACAGCACGATAAAGAGGAGCCAGCAAAAGAATATCGGGAACGTGCGGTAAACACGACGCACCAACAAAATACCCAACAGAGCGACTTCACCGGCAGCGCCGGCGGCCCACAACAAGCTGTCGATATCCGAAACTTGCATTTGAAGCCTCTCTGCGACTTCAAGGATACCAGTGCGAACACCCCGAGCACGGAGAAAAACTCGATTCCAGGGTCATACTTTTGTGCTATGCAGCGTGCGGCGGAGGAAGCGGCGAAGGGGTAGCCGGACCGTGATTCACGAGCGCAAAGGCTGGCGGAGGCAGAGGCGAAGGCGTGGCCGGTCCATGGTTCACCAACGCAACGTGCGGCGGAGGCAGGGGCGAAGGTGTGGCCGGTCCATGGTTCACCAACGCAACGTGCGGCGGAGGCAGCGGCGAAGGCGTGGCCGGTCCGTGATTCACGAGTGCAACGTGTGGCGGAGGCAGGGGCGAAGGCGTGGCCGGTCCGTGATTCACGAGTGCAACGTGTGGCGGAGGCAGCGGCGAAGGCGTGGCTGGTCCGTGATTCACGAGCGCAACGTGTGGCGGGGGCAGCGGCGAAGGCGTGGCCGGTCCGTGATTCACGAGTGCAACGTGTGGCGGGGGCAGCGGCGAAGGCGTGGCCGGGCCATGATTCACCAGCGCAACGCGCGGCGGGGGCAGGGGCGAAGGCGTGGCTGGGCCATGATTCACCAGCGCAACGCGCGGCGGGGGCAGGGGCGAGGGCGTGGCTGGGCCATGATTCACCAGCGCAACGCGCGGCGGGGGCAGGGGCGAGGGCGTGGCCGGTCCATGATTCACCAGCGCAATGCGCGGCGGGGGCAGCGGCGAAGGCGTGGCTGGGCCGTGATTCACGAACGCAACGCGCGGCGGGGGCAGGGGCGAAGGTGTGGCAGGACCACGGTTTACGACGGCAAACGCGCCGCTGGCAGGGATCAGAACGATCGCAGTGAAAAGTAGCGAAGAAGTAGAAAGCCTGGACATTTGAGTTTTTCTCCTAACCTGATAAGCGCGTGGCGCCTAATTTGAGACTAACCCCACCAGATGCAATCTCCTACAACTTTTGTGCGATTTTTTTGGCGGGGTAACAGACTTCGATCTGGGTTCAGCTTGAGATACCAGTGACCACTATGCTACTTTCGTACTATCTCTGTGCACTCTTGGATAAGCTGGACCCATTACCTTAGTAATGGCCATTCGGCTTCGTGCTTTGTGGATCAATGCTTTGTGGGGGACACTTGCGTCTCCGGACAAAGCTGCCGGGCGGTGGCATCGGCGGGGATGTTTCCTAAAGTAACCTGCCCAGAAAGAGTCACTTGGCTGCTTCGCTATTCTGATTTGGGACAGTCGCTGCCTCAGGTGTTCTGCCCAGGGAGCCCGTTCCGGCAGCGTTGGCTAGAACGGAGGCCATTCCGTTAGACTGCCTTCGAACAGCGCATCACATTTCTCCACGCGATACGTCCCGTCATGAACCACAAAGGCCCGTGGCTTGCCCGTCGCGCCGGTACTCCACAGCGAGCAGCCTGCGTAAGCGCCGTCCTTGCGAAGAATGTAGTACTCCATGTCGAGATAGCGGATCTTCTTCATGTCGCCGTTGTAGTTGCGAACAATGCGGCGCAGTGTTTCCATACCCGCTTCCTTTGGGCTGTAGCCCTGGCGCATCAGTTCCACGATGGTATGTCCGCCTGCGACCTTGATGTTCTCTTCGCCTGAACCGGTTGCGCCTGCCGAGCCCACATCCTGATCGGTGTAGCTGCCCGCGCCGAGGATTGGCGAGTCGCCGAGGCGACCGGGAAGTTTCCATGCAAGGCCCGACGTGGTGGTGGTTCCCGACATCTCGCCTTTTGTGTTCACGACGGATACATGAATTGTGCCCGTTGTCGGCCATAGCACCTGCTCGGCCGCGGAGAGACGCTGTTCGGGCGCGATGCCGAGGTCAGCGGCCATCTCGGTCAGCTTCTTCGTGCAGGTACGGATCGTTTCGTCCCATTCCGGCGTGGGATGTCGCGGAATGGAGCCGGGACGCAGCGACGAGAGTCCATGAAGATCGATGGTCGGTTTGGGCGCAGGCTTATCGGCGAAGGGATCTTTCCAGCCGGGATCGGCCATGCCCGGCCCCCACCAGTCCATCTGCGAATTGCTCTCCTTCCACAGCAGCCATACCTTGCGAGCGTCATCCGTGAGCAGATTCTCGCGGGGAAAGCCAAGGTCGACCGCGAACTTCTCCGCTCCTTCCGCAACCATCATCACGTGGGCCGTGTGCTCAAAGACTTTACGCGCGACCAGGCAAACGTTCTTGATATTGCGCACACCGCCGACTGAACCCGCTCGGCGGGTTGGCCCGTGCATGCAACAGGAGTCGAGTTCGACCACGCCTTCCTCATTCGGCAGGCCGCCCAGGCCGACGCTGTGATCCCTGGGGTCGTTCTCTCGCCCAACGCAGATGTGGTGCGCGGCCTCAAGCGTGTCGGTGCCGTCGAGGAGCATCTGGTAAGCCTCCTGGACCGACTGGTCGCCCGTGACGCGCGTTACGATGACGGGCTTCGCAGGGGGCTTGAGCTGCTTGACCTGTTCGGCGGTATCTGCGTGAGCGTCGCGGCCGGAAAGGCCGAGTCCAGCGGCGCTGAGTGCGCCAAGGGAGAGAAAGTCGCGGCGTGTGGTCATGGTGGCGATGTTAGCAAAATAGGAATTCGCAATCGGCGCAAGGTTGAAGAAGCCGGCGCCACTTCATCTGTGTCTTCCGCCTCCGGAGCGCTGGTCAGGCGGCAGTTGTTGCGAAGGAAACTGATCGAGTCCCACCACGTAGTAACAGAGCAGGTTGTATGAGTCGAAGTATGTGTCGCTGTCGATCTTCTCGGGGGTGTCCTCCGCGGAGCCGGGCAGATGTTTCGTTGTCCTGGAGACCGAATGAAGCAGGATCGCGGCGATGCCGGCGTATCGATACTGCCGGGTATCGTCGATCCTGAACCACGAGCCGGGAATCGAGGCTTCAGGCTCCGGCTTGCCGATCTCATCGGCGGCGCGAATGAGCGCGGCCTTTAACAACGCCTCGGTATAGGTGGGCACCGATCCGCTGCTTTGAACATAGAAGCACGGGGGGCCGAGGCCGAGCGCTTCCAGGGCGATGACGGCCTTTACCTCCTGCACCGACCGGCGCAAAGCTTTTGATCCGGCCTCGCCATCGACTTCCGCGAACACGAAGGTGTGGTGCCGGGGCACAGCTGAGAGCGCGTGGTAGAGAAAGGGAAGCATCATCGCTCCGCTCCAGTTATCGACGGCGCTCATGCCGGCGCCTTCATGCTCGTAATGAGCGGTGAGGACAATGGTTTCGAGTTTGGTGCCGGGCGGTGGGGATCCGGGCAGCGTGCAGATGAGGTTCGTGCCTTCACCCGCAGACTGCTCGCGCAGGTTGTCGCCCTTGCATTCGAGATCGTGGAAGGTACGTTTGAGCTGGGCGAGACGGTCTGCGTCATGCTGCGGAACGTGATGCACCAGCATGTCCACTGAATGCCGCTGCATGTTCCAGAAGATGATTTTCGGAGGCTGGTTCGCGTCGGAGGCAAAGGCCGGGAGCAGGAAGATGAGAGAAATGGCCAGGACACGCATAGATTCTTAAGGTGGCTGCAGAATAGCAGGAGCAGGGATTAGGGAACAGGGATTAGAGATCAGGGAACAGGGAACAGAAATCAGAATTCAGAATTCCTTTCGCTTCCTCGGGTGCGACTTCACGGAGCTGCCTGGACCGCGCACTCACGATGCGGAATCGTAACCGCCTCGGCCGGCTCTCCAGAAGTCTTGATCAGCGCACCCATCTTCAGATACGCGGCGTTCGTCCAGCCGAAGCCGATGACGTTCATCTTGTATCCGCTGGCGACGTTGACCTCGGTTGATGCCGTTACGACGTCATATTTTTCGCGGATGGTGCGATCGCATTCGTAGTTTTGCTTGATCATCGCCATAAATTTTTGCGAGATGCGGACGGCGTCCTTCGTGTCGCCGCTCTTGGCGAGGCCGTCCACGGTGAGCCAGGTAACTGGCGCCCAGCCGTAGGGAAGATCCCACTGCACCCCGGTCTCGTAGGGGCTCATGGCGGTGCCTCCGGCACGCTCGAACACCTTCAGATTCGCTTCGACCGCCTTCGCCTGTTGCGCGTCGGCAGCGCCTGCCCAGAGCGGGTAGAAGGTCGTGAGGTAGTCATAGGTCGATTGTTTGCCGGCCATGAAGTCGTAGTCGTAATACATCCCCTTTTGCGGGTTCCACAGGTATTTGTTGATGGCGGCGCGGCGCTGGTCCGCGATC
Organism: uncultured Acidobacteriota bacterium; assembly: GCA_963735555.1. Classification (GTDB taxonomy): domain Bacteria; phylum Acidobacteriota; class Terriglobia; order Terriglobales; family Acidobacteriaceae; genus Silvibacterium. Next base: position 128,742 of record CAVTLP010000020.1, on the reverse strand, counting down.
TCGTTCCAGTGCTTTGCCTCGGCTGCTTCGCCGAGCTGCTCCGCCATCCACGCCAGGTCGCGCTCATACTTGTAGAGCAGCGAGTTCAGGCCGGAGGGAGCGTCGTGGTGGGTCCACCCGCTGAAGGGGCCGTAGCGGAATGCCGGATCGAAGCCGGATTCGCGCATCGCGCGATCGCCTTTGTAGAAGTCGCGGCTGAGCCAGTGTCCGTCGACGTGCGCGTGCGCGCAGACGCCAGAGCGTTCGGGGATCGCAGCTGGTCTTCGCCAGGGCGGCCTGCGCGGCGGCGTCGGGGTTATCGGGTCCAGTTACCAGAAAATCCGTTTTTACCTCAGGATGCGCGAGCAGCCAGCGAATCACATCCGGATAGTAAGTACTGTCGTCGGCCATCTCCTCGACAGGCCCGTCGCCCAGGTCGTAATAGCGCGCGAGGCCCGTGTCTCCGGCTTTGTGAAAGCTGGCCGTCCACAGCGCATGGTCGCGCGATGCATATTCGTAGGCACGGGGCAGCCACGCCACAGCCTGGTCGTGGTGACCCGAGGAAGATTCCGCGTCGTAAACGGCGCGAATCATCGACGAAAGAAAGGGTGGCTGCGAGCGCGTGAAGTAGTAGGTCCGGTTTGCGTTGAGGATGCCGCCGTAATGCTCGATCTCGTAGAAGAAGTTCTCGACCATGCCCTTGGCGAGATCGTCGCGTCCGTCCTGGATTAATCCCAGGATGATGAAGTAGCTATCCCAGCCATACATCTCATTGAAGCGGCCGCCCGGGACGACGTACTTATTCGGCAGGTAGAGGAGTCCGGAGTGGGCGATCTCCGATGGCCTTACGTCTCCGAGGTGCTGGATGCGGCGCGGAAGGCGATCGACCTTCACCTTGCATGACTTCTCGAGCGCGGCGATCTCCGGCGGCTCGGGCACGTCCTTCGGCAGATAGAGGATTGGAACCGTGGCGAGTTTTGGGTCGGCAACCGACTTGCAGTCGTCCATCGACCGCGATAGCGTATCCCATGCCGCGTGGATGTACGCATCGATCGGCTGGTTGGGGTCTGCCTGGGGAGACAATGGACGACCAGCAGACGTAGCAGTCTGCGCCAGGGACAGGGTCGAGCAAATCACCCACAAAGCCGCAAAAATTAAAGCGGCAGATTGTCTTCGAGTTGGATAAGATTGTGCGTGCATAGTCACCGGAAGAACGCCGGGACGTATGTTAAATCAATATCTCCGCATTTGGCTGCTGAAAGATATTCCCGGGTGCGCAGTCTTCGAAAGCTGCTTCATTTGCGGTGAGCGAAAAGCTGAGCCGGCATTATGGGCAAGTCGGTAGCGAGAATCATCGAAATCTGCGCGGTGGGAGTGGTGCTGGCCCTCCTCGTGCTTTTTGCAGGCAGCCACTTCGACGATCCAGAAGTGCTTAGTACGTGGCAGTGCGTGGGGATTGCGACGGGCGTGGTGGCAGTACTCACGGCCGGGTTGGTTCGCCTTGGAACACGTAGACATCGGCACCGACATCGTCATTAACGCCGTGATCCTGGCCCGAAGGCGCGCATCCTGCTACGCTGGCCTTTCAATATGCGACGCTCCTACGCCTGCCTTCCTGTCCTTGCCTGCTGCCTGGGTTTTGCCACGATTCACGCGCAAAACAGCAGCCTGACCGTAGACACGATCTCGCCCGACCTGCGTGCCAGGGTGGACGCGACTGCGCAGCAGGCTCTCGATCAGACCGGCGTGCCCTCGGCATCGGTCGCCATTGTGCAACATGGACAGATCGTCTACACCCATGCCTACGGGAAGGCCAAGCTTGACCCTCCCGTCTCGGCCACGCCGGCCATGCGGTATTCGATCGGTTCGATCTCGAAGCAATTTACCGCGGCGGCGCTTCTGCTCCTTGAGCAGCAGGGCAAGTTGTCAATCGACGATCCAGTATCGAAGTACATTCCTGATCTCACGCGCGCGAATGAAGTGACCATCCGCATGCTGCTGTCGCACACGGCGGGATACCAGGACTTCTGGCCGGAGGATTACCTGATGCCTCCGATGCGCGAGTCGACGACGGCGCAGCACATCCTCGACACGTGGGCGAAGAAGCCTCTCGATTTCGATCCGGGCACGCGCTGGCAGTATTCGAACACGAACTATGTCATCGCTGGACTGATCGTCGAGAAGGTGAGCGGAGTGCCGTTAATGAAATTCCTTCAGACCAACGTCTTCAAGCCTCTCGATATGGAAGCCGTGTGGAACTCCGATGCGGAGAAGCTGGGAGATACCGATGCGTCGGGATATATCCGCTACGCGCTGGGGCCGCTGCGTCCCGCGCCCAAAGAGGGCAAGGGATGGATGTTTGCCGCTGGCGAACTGGCCATGCCCGCGTATGACCTGGCGAAGTGGAACATCAGCGTGATGAACCGTTCTCTGCTCACGCCGAAGTCTTATGACGAGATGATTGCCACGGTGAAGCTAAAAGACGGCACCGATTCTCACTATGGCCTTGGCCTCTTCGTGCGCAACTCTCTGGGGCACACCTATTACGAGCATTCCGGCGAAGTCTCAGGATTCGTGTCCGACAATATCGTCTTCCCGGATGACAAGGCTGCCATCGCGGTGCTCACGAATCAGGATGCCGCGCGTGCGGCGGCCATCATTGCTCGCGGTCTCGGACCCATCGTGCTGGGCGTGGATACGCAGGCTCCCGCAGAGGCCGAGCGGCAGGCTCTCGAAATCTTTAGTGGCCTGCAGCAGGGAAAGATCGACCGCGCGCTGTTCACTCCGAACTGCAACGCCTATTTCAGTCAGCAGGCGCTGGAAGATTTTCAGTCGAGCCTCAGCCCGCTGGGCAAGCCGACCGCGCTGAAGCAGAGCACCCAGGAGTTGCGCGGCGGCATGACCTTCCGGATATTCAGCGTTGCGCTCCCCAGCAGCACGCAGCACCTTCAGGTCACCACCTACACCATGCCCGATGGAAAGCTCGAGCAATACCTGGTGATACCCGGACAGTAGATTCAGCGAGCGGGCGGAGCGGACATCAGATCGACAAAGAGCCGGGTAAACCTGTCGAGGTCAAGATCGGTCTGCGCATGCACCAGTTGCACGCTCGTGGCAGGCTTGAGTTTTTCTGTCCAGGTGAGGGTGTCGCCATACTCTGGACCGTGGTTGATGTTCACGTCCATGTAGACCAAACGCTCCTTCGTGATGATCTGGGGATCGAGCCACGCGCAGGCAGCCAGCTCGTCCCACAGGTAGTAGCGGTCCTGCGAATACTTCGCGATGTATTGCGCGGCGGGATTCCGCGATTTCGCGATTGTGTCGAGCATCGCCTGCGTAAACGCGGCTTTGATGGAGATATCGACGGTGGTTACGTCGATGCGCGGCCAATCAGCGCGCAGGGTGATGTGGGCGGCCTCCGGATCGAACCAGAAGTTGAATTCGTGACGCGGGCTTGCGGAGAACTCCGGATCGTCGGTCTGGGGATCGAGGCTTCCACCCATGAGCACGATGCCCTGAGTCAGTTCTGCGAAGTGAGGGTCGATGCTGATCGCAAGTGCGATGTTGGTCAGCGGTCCGGCGGCATAGATGGTGACTGCGTGGGGATGCGCGTGCACCTGCCGGATAAGAAAGTGCGCGGCATCTTCGTCGATGGGTTTCGTATGGGGCGCTCCCTCCGGCATGGGCGGCACTACCCAGGGTCCATGGGTGGGCAGTTTTTCTGGAGTAACGGGGACCACGCCCGCAGGCGTCTCCTTCAGGGTGGTCGGCCCTTCTCCCCACGCGCCCAGCCAGACGACCTTGCCGTACAACTGCGAGGCGATCCGCGTCTCGTCCTGCGTTCGCACCAGGGGAAACACTGCTCCCGGGGCGACGGGAACATCGGTGCGGCCGATCAATTCCAGCATGCGCAGCGTGTGCTGCGTCTCCTCGTCGCGCCAGGCGTTGCCGGTGACAATCGTGATGCCCAGCACCTCGACCCGCGGCGATTGCAGAAGGGCCATCATCGCCATCTGGTTCGAGCCGCCTGGGCCGGAGCCATCCTGATCGATCAGCACGAGGCGCTTTTGCGCCAGCGCACAGGCCGACGCAGCGAGCAATAGGAAAGCAGGGAGAATTCGAGTCATTGGCCGCCATTGTCCCATAGAACAGGCTGCGTTCTCGTAGAAAGCAACGCCTACTGCCCGAGCGGACGATCGGTGTACAGGGTCTTATCCGACAGCTCCTGGACCTTGTGGAGCTTCGCGCCCAGAAGTTGCTCGACGTGGTCGTGAAAATCTCCCGGCACGAAGAGGAATTTGCGAGGTCCATTGCCCCACATCGCGAGAAGATCGGGATCTTCGAGGAAAATGTGCGGGGCGTCTGGATAATTCGAGCCCCAGACCATCGATGACGAGCGGCCGTTGACCAGCAACGCCTTGCGATGCGTGTAAAACAGCACCGACGATCCATAGGACTGGTCACCATAGAGCACCAGTTGGTCCTGCGGTCCCGTGGCGCGGTTAAGGGTGTCCGCAATCGCGCGCGAAGAGAGCATCGGCTCGAAGCGTACCAGGGCAATGTGCGCGGCGATGAGGAAGATCGCTGCGGTGAAGGCAACGGAGACGGTCGCTTCGATTCCATGTCCGTGCCGGCGCAGATACCAGGCGGCCAGCGGGCCAAACAGGAGCGCAATCACGGCAACGACCGCGGGCAGGCGCAACGCCGCGAACGATGCTCCGGTAAGGTCGAAGAACTGCGATGTGGCCAGCGCATAATCGCCCACGCCGCGATGCGCCAGCAGGGTCCCGATATCCGGCACGAAGGGCAGATGCCGCGACGCCCAAAGGCCATAACCAAGAGCGAGAGCAACAACTATGCCGACGACGGCGAAGACCGCATGTGCGCCTGTCAGCCACCTGCTGCGATGCGTTGATCCAGGGGGAGACCGAGCGGCCATCGCTCTCGGGAGCCTCCTCGATCGTCGCCAGCGATCCGGCAATCAGCATCAGCAGCGCAAACCACGCCGGGAAGGTGTAGTACTCCTGGTTGGTGGAGATGGCGAAGAAGGCCAGAATGAACGCGGCGAAGATCGAGAGCAGCAGGCCGGTGCGAGCGCGGAAGCGCAGCCTTGCGGCGATGGACGATGCATCGTGCGCGCTCATCCTCGGGTCGAGGAACTGGATTGTATTGGTCGAGTCGTAGCGGAGGTCCGAGACAAAGATGCGGCGATTGCGCCACGCGCGAACCAGCGCCGCCGGGAGGAACAGGCTCCAGGGAAAGAGCCAGACCAGCTGGCCCAGCCAGTAAGCAAACCACGGCTGCTTGTTGTAGTCATGAGGATAGCGCTTGCCCAGAAAGCGCAGAACATGCTCGTTCATGAAATAGAAGTAGAAGAATCCATGCACATGCCCCGGCGTGGGAATGTTGCCCACGGGATTTCCCTGATCCGGGTTGCGCAGGCCGGCGAGTATGTGCCACGGCGCCGCGATGGCAAGAAAGAGCACAATGCCGGTGAAGAGTCGCAGCTGGCGCCAGCGCCGCCACTCGCCCGTGATGAACAAGTACGGAACAACGGCGGCGATGAAGAAGACCGGGGCGACAAGCCCTTTGGCGAGCACCGCAACGGCCAGGGCCGCGTATGCAAGGTACAGGCGCTCAGGCTTTCGATCTTCCAGTCCGGTAAGAAATGCGTAAAGCGCGAGAGCGAGAAAGAAAGTAAGCAGCGATTCCGGAATCAAAAAGCGAGTGAACAGAAAGACGCCGGCGGAAGTGAGTATGGCCAGGGCTGCATAAAACGCGGCGCGATCTCCATACGCCCTTCGCGACCATGTCCATGCAAGAATGGCGCAGGCAAATACCGCGAGCGACACGGGCAGGTGAGTTGCAAAAGCGTTGTAGCCAAAGAGGTGATAATCGATCGCGGCCAGCCAGTAGGGCAGCGGAGGCTTCTCGAGGTAGCGAATGCCATTGACGGAAAGCGTCACCCAGTCGCCGCTGATGGCCATGTGCTGCGCGGCGTTGGCGTGCGTAGCGTCGGCGTCGTCGAACAGCGAAGGGGAAAACAGCGCGGCAAAGTGAACCGCGAGAAAGACGAGCAGGAGCAAAGACCAGGTCTTGACAGGAGATGAAAGCAGCGCCGGCTTGTCGGTGGTGGATTCAAGCTGCTTGTGAAGATCGGGGGTTATCATCGAAATCATTTGAGCTAAAAGTCAGAATATCAGTGGAGAAACGGGCCTGTGAAACGCGTTGTAAATGCTGAACTCGATCGCTTGCGACAATTGACCGCTGCGCTCAAGCAAAATCTGGAGCTGTGCGCCAAAGACGCAACCATCGACGCCGTGCACGACATCCGTACCGGCACGCGCCGCATCGAGGCCATGCTCGATACCATTTTGCGCGAGCGCAGTCAGCCGGGCATGCGCGAGGGTCTCTCGTTGGAGCCGGATTCACGCCCTGACGACCTGGCCAAAACCGCGCAACGCTGGCAGCGGCTGCTTAAAAGAATCCGCCGCACCGCCGCCCCGGTGCGCGATCTGGATGTGCACCGCAAGCTGCTCGAAAAATTCAAGCCACGGAAGAAAGCGGTTGTGCCCGGAGAGAGCGCCGTGGAATCCGGCAATGCTCCGCCGATTCCGCCGAGCCCCGTCGAGCAGCAGGCTGACGACCTCGACGCGTGGTTGAAGCAGACGCGAAATGAGCAGGCACAGCCGCTTATGAAGGCTGCGCCGAAGTGGGCGCCCAGGGTCGAGACTCAGCTGGCTGCGCTGGAAGAGGCGATGCGTCAGACTCCACTCCGCCGCAGAGCCTCGCGCAATGCGGCCTTAACCGCGCTCGAAGCCTTCGCGCGCCTGGCCAGCCAGATGCAGCAACTCGACGCGGGAAACCTTCACGACTTCCGCAAGGGCGCGAAGAAGGCGCGATATATGGCTGAGTCCGGTGGCTCGGACGAACACGCCGGAGCCGTCGGCAAAGCGCTGAAGAGGCTGCAGGACGAGATTGGCGACTGGCACGATTGGCTGGTGCTGGCTGAGGAGGCCCGCGAGGGGCTGGGATCGGAGGGCGCCGAGCTGACCGCACTGATCGAAAAAGCGCGTGACAAGCATTATGCGCTGGCAATGAATATCACCGAACGCATGCGCGGACGGCTCATGGGTGAGTGGCAGGCCCTGGGCGTCCGTCCGCGAGCGCGCACCAGTCCGCGTCCTCCCGCACGCGCCAGAGTTTCCTGAAGAACCGCATTTCGACTGCGCATTCTCCACAATCTCGCTCGTGTATCGTGCTTTCAACGGTCCAAAAAATACTTCTAAGGCATACCTGAATTAATGCAGACCTTTGCGGCAGTTGATATCGGCTCGAATTCATGCAGACTTAAGATCGCCCGCGTTGTGCAGCACCGCTTGCGTGTTGTCCACGAAGACCGCGAAGTCACGCGGCTGGGCGCAAGCGTATTTGAATCGGGTCTGGTTTCACCGGAGTCCATGGCCGCCACGCTGAGCGCGCTCAAGCGCTTCTTCCGGGCGGTGCAGTTGCATGGGGCCGACCAGGTTCGCGCCGTGGCAACCGCTGCCATGCGTGACGCCCGCAATGGACGCGCCTTTCTGGCCTGGGTGAGAGACGAGACGGGTTGGGAGGTGGAAATCATCTCCGGCCTCGAGGAGGCCCGTCTGATTCACCGCGGAGTGATGGACAACGAGCCCGGCACTTCGGGCCGCTGCCTGCTCATCGACGTTGGTGGAGGAAGTTGCGAGATCTCTCTCTCCGTACGCAAGCGCCTCCAGGAGACCATCAGTCTTCCTCTGGGCGCTGTCAGGCTGACGGAGGAGTTTCTGAAGAGCGATCCCCCGGCGAAGGAAGAGATCGCCCGGATGAAGCAATTCGTTGCCCGCGAACTCAGGAAGGCATCGCGCCGCGTAACCGCTGACCGCGTGCAGCTGGTGATCGCAACTTCCGGCACGGCCGCCGCGTTGTCTGAGGCAAGCAAAGCCATCCGCAAGGTGCGTGCCGGCGAGAAGGAATACGTTGCGCCGGCTCGGGATATCCGGCGTCTTGCCGACAAACTCACAAAGCTGAAGAATGAAGATCGCAGCGCGGTTCCCGGCATCGGACCGCGCCGTTCTGAAATCATCGTTGCGGGCGCGCAGGTATATTCTCAGTTGCTCGAGCATTTCTCGCTGCCCGGCTTCCGTTATTCCGACATGGGATTGCGCGACGGCATTCTCGCGCAAATGCTCGCCGAGCAGGATGCGCGCACCTTCGCGCACCAGCAGTATGAGCGCGACCGCTGGCAGGCCGTGCTTGAGACCTGCCGCCGCTATGGGGTCGATCCCCGGCAGGCAGAGCCCGTGCGCCAGCATGCTGCCCAGCTCTTCCAGGACACGATCGCCGTTCACGAGCTCCCGCCCGAGTACAAAACCTGGCTTGAAGCCGCAGCCATGCTGCGGGACATCGGCAAGTTTCTGAACTACCAGGGGTACCACCGGCATGCACAGTACATCATTGCCAACTCTGAAATCTTCGGCTTCAACGCAACGCAGCGCGTCATTACCTCGGCCATCGCCCGCTACATCGGCAAGAGCCGTCCCGAGCCGGAAGGGCGCACCATGCGGCAGGTTCCACCCGAGGAGCACGAACACGTGAAGCGCGCCGTGGTCTTATTGCGGCTGGCGGTGGCACTGAATCAGGATCGCGCCAGTGACGTCCTGCGCGTAAGGGTCCGGGTGTATCCCAAAAGAGTCCTGCTCGAAATCAGCCCCGGACGCACCGGGGCTGAACTCGAGTTGTGGTCGCTGCGCAAAGAGGCCGCTTATTTCCTGGAGGTCTTCCGGCGGGAGCTCTTCGTGACGTTGGCGTAGTCGCCGCGCAGGATGCGAGGGTCCACCAGCCAGTGCAGGATGCCTGGACGGCGCGTCGAGTCAACGCGCGCGATCGCGCCTTTTCGCAGGCGAATATTCATCCGGCTCGCGCTGACCAGCGCTCCCAGGAATGTTGCAAGATTCGGATTATGTCCCACAATGAGAACGGTCTCGTATTTCCCGATCTCCACCAGCAGCTTTTCGAAGTGAGCGACGGTCGCGCCCGGCGCTAGAGCCTCGGAAGCCATGATTTTGCCGTCGTAGCCGGTTTCTGTTCCTACCAGGGAGGCCGTTTGCAACGCCCGTTTGAGGGGGCTCGAGACGACCATGTCAAAGTGAACCTTGAGCGCATTCAGGTAGTTGCCCACCAGAATGCATTGCTGCTTGCCCTCTTTATCAAGTGGGCGTTTGGCGTCGATGAGGGGATTGGGGCGACTTGTTCCGGCGCTGGCATGACGAAGAATATATAGATTCACGTGGTCGATTCCGTTCGGGGAGTTAAGTGTACTCCCTCATAATTAACACGATTGTAACAATTAAAATCTGCGTCGCCGGAGAGAGTACCTTTGCTCTCAATATGGCTCTAAATGACGGGCGCCGGGGCTGGCGAAGGTCCCGGCGGCAACTCTGGATCGGGATCGGGCTCCGGTGCGGGAATGGGATTGAGTGGAGAATCCGTCCCAGGGTCCGGCCCTCGAAACGGAGGTATGGCCGGGTCGAATCCTGGAACAGAGCTAAGAAGAAACGGGACGAGAGGCTGGAGAACGGAGCTGCCGATGGAAGTCATGATTTCATGGATGCGACTTGCCGGCTGCGCTGTTGGTCGGCCCTGATCCCCACAGCTCACTCACCAGCAGGCCTCCCAGCCAGCTTCGTCTCTCACGCAGCGAAAGCCCCGCTCCCCTCAGAGCCGCCGGGTAATCCGGCAACCGGCGCACCGCGAGTCCGGTCAGCACGCCAAAGGCGAGGTAGAGGGCCCACACAAGCAATCTCGCCGGAAGCGATGCCGCTCCGGAAGGAATCGCAAACTCAGACACCACCCAGCGAGCGCCCGGAGTCAAATGACTGCGAATCCGGCCGGCAAGTTTGTGCAGCTCATCGATCGTGAAGCAGTCCAGAAAAAAGTGAGTGACGACGAGGTCGTAGCTCGCGGTTGGGATGAAGTCACGCGCATCGGCGCAATGCAGCGTAACCCGGTCCAGCGCCCCACCGTGGGCCACTCGCGCGCTGAGCAGTCGTAGCATCGCGGAACTCAGATCGACGGTATCGGCGCGCAGTTGTGGATTGCTCTTGAGCAATCGCGCGAGAAATCTGCCGTCCCCATCTCCCAGCACAAGCGCCCGTCGCGCGTCGGCCAACTCCGGCAGCCGGTGAAATCGGCACCGTTCGAGTAGCGGGCCAAACGAGAGATACTCGAGCCAGCGATAAGGCCGGGCAATGCGATTGAAGTCTGGCCGCGTCGACATCGCCCGCATCAAGGCATGACCACGACAAGCAGCAGCGGCGTCAGCAGTACGGCGTCAGCTGCAATGCGCAGCTGAACGGAGGTCAGCCGCGACCTGTCGAATGCTGGAAACAACAGCGCCGAGATCGCGCAGGCCAGATAGAGCGCGGTCATGGCAGCAGGACCTGCCGACAAATCTGATCGAACGCACGCGATCGCGGCCAGCATGGCGATGCCGCAACTCACCAAGGAGAAATGCCGCTGTGCCCAGCGCGTCGTGGTGTGCGGGAGGTCGGTTGGTCGAACACGCGCCTTGTCGAGAGGCTGGCGCTCCCATTTTTCAATGGCTATGCAGTTCAGCCAGCAGAGCAGTGCGAACAGAGTGGCCACAGGCAGCAGCGAAGCCCTGGGTCCCTGCAGCCTCGACCACGCCGGCACGACGACCGCTGCGGCAAAGACGACGCCGACCGCCGCCTCTTTCGGAAACCAGCGTTCGATACCCGGCCGGCACAAGTGGACCAGACAGAAATAAGCCAGAGCAACTCCGAAAAGCGCCGTGTCTTCCCGCCGCGCCGTTGCATTCATGCGCGTGGCAACCAGCCAAAGCAGGACAAGGCTGACCGCCGCGGCGGCAATTACAGCTTTGCTTCGGTGTCTGGCGTAGAAAAGGTGCCGCTCTCGAAGCTTCCCCGAAGACTCCCAGCGGAGTCCGTCGAGGATGCGATCCGCGACATACACCAGCCACGTGCCCAGGCCAAGGAGCAGGAGGGCGCTCGCCGGCAACTGGATGTTCACCGTCCTGGCGATGCTCCACGCCCAGAGAGCAGCCACAGTGGGAGCATCCAGCGAGAGCAGATGCCACCATTGCAATATCGCGGAAATGCGAAAGCCGCGCCGGGCGGGGATTGCGAGAGGTGGCGGAGCTAGGACCACACTCTGATTTTAGGGCCTAAGATGCCGGCTCTTATGTCTAATCGGCCGCGGTTTTGTCCTTTACCACGGGCCTTCGCTTCGCCGCCGCCTTCTTCGCGGGATGGGTCACATGGTGCTTCTCCCGCTTCGGCGCTGCCGGGATTTCCTCTGCCGATGCTTTGCCTTCCGCCACCTTCATGAAGAATTCCTGCGAACTGAATGCGGGAAGCTCTCGCCCGGCTTCGGTCTCGCGCACGTGCTGATACAAGCCGTTCGCGTGCAGCACCCGTGCTTTCACCGTGTCCGCCAGATAGGCGGCAAGAATCTCATTGCGAATCCGGGCGCTGATCTGAGGATCGCGAATCGGGAACACCACCTCGCAGCGCTCGAAGAGATTGCGAGGCATCCAGTCCGCACTGCCGCAGTAGATCTCCTCCTGGCCGCCATTCGCGAATAGAAAATACGGCTGTGCTCGAGGTAGCGCCCAACGATCGAACGGACGCGGATATTTTCGCTTACACCTTTCACCCCCGGCCGCAGCGACGCAGATGCCGCGGACGATCAGATCGATCTGCACTCCAGCCTGCGACGCCGCGTAGAGCGCCTCGATCACGCTCGGCTCGAGCAGGGAATTCATCTTGGCGATAATCTGCGCCGGGCGTCCGGCGGCGGCGTGCTCCGTCTCGCGCTGGATCAGGCCGATGAAGCTCTCGGCCAGGGTGAGCGGCGCCACCAGCAGCGGTGCGTAGTCGTCCGACTCCGAATGCGCCGTCAGGTAGTTGAACACCGCGCCCATGCTGGCCGTGATCGCCGGATCGGAGGTCAGCAGGCTGAGGTCGGTGTAGAAGCGCGCCGTGTTCGGGTTGTAGTTGCCTGTGCCCAGGTGCCCGTAGCGGCGCACCACGCCATCCGGATCGCGTCGCACCAGCAGCGCCAGCTTGCAGTGTGTCTTCAGGCCGACGATGCCGTGGAAGACCTGCACGCCAGCATCCTCGAGATCGCGTGCCCAGCGAATATTCGAGGCCTCATCGAAGCGCGCCATCAGCTCGACCACGACCGTCACTTCCTTGCTCTGCGCCGCATCGGTCAGAGCCTGAAAGATGGGCGAATCGGCGCTCGTGCGGTAAAGCGTCTGCTTCATCGAGACGACATGCGGGTCCTGCGCCGCCGCCTGGATGAAGCCCACCACGCCGTCGTAGGAGTCGTAGGGGTGGTGCAGCAGAATATCGCGGTGCCGCAGCTCGTCGAACAGATCGGTCGACTTGCGATTCAGCCGCAGTTCGTGCGGAACGAACGGCTGAAACTTCAGGTCGGGCCGCGGCGTATCCGCCAGATTCATCACCCGCGACAGATTCACCGGTCCATCGGTGCGGTACACCTGCGAGCTCGTCGAGTTCGAAGTTCATGCGCAGCCGGTCGACGATCTCCGGGTCGGCGCGATTTCTCGATTTCCAGCCGCACTGCATCGCCCTTGCGCCGGTTGTGCAGCTCCGAGCGCACCGTCTCCAGAAGCGTGCGCGATTCCTCTTCCTGAAAATAGAGGTTGCTGTTGCGCGTGACCCGGAAGGCGGCCTTCGAGAGAATCTCGTAGCCCCGGTACATCCCCGCCGCGCTGCGCTCGATCAGATCATGCAGAAAAATGAAGTCGTGCGTTGCCTCCTGTCGAAGGCAGCTCCACGAAACGCGGCAGAGCGCGCGGCACCGTGACCACTCCCAGCACAGGACCCGTCGCGCCCTTGCGCTTGCGCCTCAGCAGCAGCGCGATGCACAAGGCCTTGTTCAGTACGCGCGGGAAAGGATGCGCCGGATCGATGGTGATCGGGGTGAGGAGAGGGTCCACCTCGCGCTGGTAGTACAGAGTCGCCGCCTTGCGCGCCTCGTCGTCCATCTCATCCCATCGCAGCACGCGGATCCCCGCCGCGCGCAGCGCGGGCAGCATCTGCTGGTTCCAGCAGAGATATTGCTCGGCCACGAAACCATGCATGATTGCGTTGATCGTGGCCAGGGATTGCTCCAGCGTGATGCCGTCGGGAGTGGACTCGGCATAACCGTCTTCAATCCGCTGCAGGATTCCGGCCACGCGAATCTCGACAAACTCATCCAGGTTGCTGGCCGTGATCGCGAGAAACTTCACCCGCTCCAGCAGAGGATTCGTCTTCATCCTGCGCCTCTTCCAGCACGCGGCGGTTGAAGCTGAGCCAGGATTCATCTCTGCCGAAGAAAAGGCTCTGCTGCCGACTTTGCGCTCTAGCCATAAATGGGGTGGGGCATGCGTGCCCCAAGTGTACATAAATTGCTATACATCAGGCCCATCGCGCCTGATTAAAAAATTCGCGAAAAGATTGTCCGTGCCGGACGGCAATTTGACTCCGGACTGCGCCTCGGTAAGGATGAAAAGAGAAATGTAGCGGAGGTTCAGGCCATGCAGGTTGGCGATTGTGAAGGCGGTCTTCTGAAGGCGCAGGATGCGGCGGTCGAGCTCTATCAGTTGGCCGCCCTGATGTTGGGCGACGAGAGTGAAGCTCTCAACCTGGTTGAGTCCACAGTAGCAGCAGGTCGAGGTCGATCCCTGCGCCGAGGAAGAGGCAGCCGTCGATGCGGCCCGCCATCACCTCATCGAAGCGGCCGTAGCTCGCATGAAGCAACTCGATCCGCGGGGCTTTCGCCGCCCCCGCCTCCGGTGGTAGCCCCGCCGTCAGCTGCATCGAGGACGATGATCTGTCGGCGGCCGGGATTTCTTCCGGCCAGATGGCCGAACTGATCGGCGGCGCCGGACGCAGCGAGTTGCGCGTGTGGCTCGACAAATTGCCCCTGGTGCAGCGCGCTATCTTCGTCCAGCGTGCCGTGCTCGGTTGGGACAACGTGGCGACAGCGGCGTCGCTGATGCCGGTGCGGGAGCCAGGCCTGCATGGACTGCGCCAGCAGGTCAGCGAGACTTTCGTCAGGCGCTCTGCTCCCTCGCGAATTCGCTGGTTCATTCCGAGGCGCAGCGGGCGACCGCGTAAGCTGTCACACTGGAACCGCGCTGCCGGGCCCGGTTTCACGCGAACTCACGCGATTCCCCGGCAAGATTCGGTGTTCTTTTTGAATACTTTCCGGCACTTCTGGCATCCAAACCACGACCGTACTCTAGAGGTAAGTTGTCTAAGGGAACTTTTTCCAGGGGTGAAGTCTTTCGTATTTAAGGCTGGTTCAAACGGCCGCTGCGGCAGTGCGCGCTTTTGGGTGCTGGCCTGGCGCTTCTTATTCCCGCGCGTGTCCGACTGGCTCTGCCTTTCAGTTCGGCGTAGCGGGCGGCGGAGGCGTTGTGCAGCCGGCGCCGCCGATCCAGGTGACCGCAGCCGCAGATCAACAACACCGACCTACCAGGGCAGTGAGTCGACGGACAGGCGACCGCAGGAGTCCTCGATCTGTCGCTGGACGACGCGATCGCCCGCGGCCTGAAGTTCAACCTGGGCCTGATTCTTACCAGCCAGAGCCAGCTGAATCTCGCGCGGCTCCCAGTTACAGCAGTTGCAAACGCTGCTGCCGACGGTCACCGGCGACCTGAAGGAGGCCGTGCAGCAGACGGACCTGCAGGCGCTGGGTCTGCGGGGTGGCGGCTTCCCGGCCATCATCGGCCCGTACGGATACACCGATCTTCGCGGCTCGCTGAACGCTGGTCGCTCATCAACGTCTCGTCCCTGCAGAACTATCTCGCCTCGAAGCACAACTTCGACAGCGCGCAGCTATCCGTCAAGGACGCCCGGGACATGGTCGTGCTGACCGTCGGCAACGCCTATCTCACTGTGCATCGCCGATCAGGCTCTCATCGAGTCGACACAGGCGCAGGTGGACACATCGAAGGTTTCCCTCGATCAGGCGGTCGAGCAATCACCAGGCCGGAACCGCGCCGCTGCTCGACGAGCTGCGAGCTCGCGTCGATTACCAGACGCAGCAGCAGTCGCTCATCACGGTGAAGAATCAGTACGAAAAAGACAAGATCGCGCTGGCGCGCGCCATTGGCCTGCCGCTGGAACAGAAATTCCAGCTCACCGATCAGGCGCCCTACGCCGCGCTCGACAATCTCGATCCTGACACCGCGGTGAAGCAGGCGCTCGTCAATCGCAACGACCTGAAGGCCATGCAGGAACAGGTCGTCGGCTGCACGAGCACGCCCGCAGCGCGGCGACGGCGGAGCGCTATCCGACGATCACGTTCACCGGCGACTACGGTGACATCGGCGTAAACTTCGGCAATTCGCACGGCACCGGCAACGCGACGGGGACTACTGGATGTGCCGCTGTTCGAAGAGGCCAAGCTGCGTGGCGACGCCGAGCAGGCGCAATCGCAGCTGGATCAGAAGCGGGCGCAGTTGAGCGACCTGCAGGGCCAGATTGGCGCGGACGTGCGCGACAGCATTCTCGATATTCAAGCTGCGGCCAAGCAGGTAGAAGTGGCGCGCAGCAACTCGGAACTGGCCAAGGAAGCTCTCAGCGAAGCGCAGCAGCGCTACAAGGCCGGTGTGTCGGACAATCTCGCCGTGTCGCAGGCGCTACAATCCGTCGCGCAGGCCGACAATCAATACGTCAGCAGCCTGTACCGGCACAACATCGCGAAGCTTTCCCTGGCGCGGGCGCTGGGCGTGGCTGAGAGCAACTACAAGACTTACGTGGGAGGAAAGTAACAGTGGCGGACGAAAAGCCCGAACAGGAACAGAACGAAGCTCCAGATGACGCAGCCGGAGAAGCCAAAATCGCGGCGGAGATTCATCATCATCGCCGTGGTTGCTCTTCTGGTGGTCGGGGGGCTGCTGTTCTGGTGGCACTCGACCTATTACGAGGACACCGATGACGCGCAGGTGAACGGTCACCTTGATCCAGATTAGCTCCCGCATCGCCGGCCAGGTCGTCAAGGTCAATGTGGATGAGAACCAGGCTGTCGAAGCGGGCGCCGTGCTGGTCGAGCTCGATCCCAAGGACTTCGAGGTCGCTGTCCAGCAGGATGAAGCCAACCTGCTCAGTGCTCAAGCCGCCTATGAAGCGGCGAGAGTCAACGTCCCGGTAATCGACATCAACACCGGCAGCACACTTTCCTCCGCCGGAGCCGACGTTCACGGATCGACCGCGCAGATCGCTCAGGCCGAACAGCCAGCTCGATGCCGCCAGGGCGCGTGTTGTTCAGGCACAAGCTAACTCGACCAAGTCGCAGGCCGACCTCGACCGCTATAAGCCGCTGGTGGAGAAGGACGTCATCTCGAAACAGCAGTTCGACGCCGCGGTTGCCGCCGCCGATGCCAACAAAGCCGCTCTGACTGAGGCAAAGGCCAACGTCATTGCCGCCGAAGACAGCGTTCGCGTGGCGCGCGACGACTCGCGCAATCCGGGCTTCATTCAAAACCGCGCAGACCGCGCCGCAGCAGGTTGCCATTCAGAAGGCGAAAGCCGATCAGGCCGCAGCCATGGTGCAGCAGGCTCAGGCGCAGCTCGACCAGGCGAAGCTGAACCTCGAGCTACACCAAGATCATCGCCCCCGAGGCCGGCATCGTTACCCGCAAGAGCGTCGAGCTCAGGCCAGAATGTGAGCGTCGGCCAGAACATGATGACTCTCGTCTCACTCGACAACATCTGGATCACCGCGAACTTCAAGGAGACCCAGCTTGAGCATATGCATAAGGACCAGCCGGTCGTCATCACGGTCGATGCCTATGGCGGCCGCAAGTATCGACGGGAAAATAACCCAGATCGGCGGCGCAACCGGATCCGTTCTCAGCCTCTTCCCGCCCGAGAACGCGACCGGCAACTACGTCAAGGTCGTGCAGCGCGTTCCTGTGCGCATCGATCTCACCGATCCCGAACAGAACGCCGACCACCTGCTGCGGCCGGGACTCTCAGTCGAACCCAAGGTGCGGGTCAAGGATTAAGTGTTGGTGAACAGGGTGTTTCTTTCGGGAACACCCTCCTTCCTTGTCCGGGAAATCATCGAGCCAGCACAGAATCTGGCAAAAGCCGGAGCCCAAACGGTCGCTCCCGCATCCAAGTGACCGGAGGAAGTTTCGTATGAGCAACGCTGCACTGAAAGACGCCCCCTCGAAAAGCCACGACCTGATCACCCCACACTGGCATCAACATGCCAAAGAGATTCAGAAGTTCGGCACGGTCATTCGCGATCTGCCCATCGGCATCGGTGAAAAAACGCGCACGGAGATTTGCGACCGCCTCAACGTTCTTCTTGCCGATACGGCCAGTCTCCGCGACCTATACAAGAAATCGCACTGGCAGGTCGGCGGTCCCACTTTCTATCAGCTTCACTTGCTCTTCGATAAGCACTTCGGAGAACAGGTCGAACTCGTCGATCTGCTCGCGGAGCGCATTCAGACTCTGGGCGGCGTCAGCGTTGCCATGGCCCATGACATCGCCGAGCTGACTCGCCTCACCCGCCCGCCAAAGGGACGCGAAGAAGTTCCCGTGCAGATTTCGCGTCTGCTCGAAGCGCACGAACTGATCCTCAAAGACGCGCATGCGGTTGCCAAGAAGGCAGCCGACCTGGGCGACGATGGGACCAACGATATCCTGGTGAGCAGCGTTATTCGCACCAATGAATTCCAGGTCTGGTTCATCAGCGAACACCTGGTCGACATGCCCCTCGTTCACGCCAAATAGCTGAGGGAAGGGATGCGGTTCCCCCAAACCGCGGGCCGGGTCACATGGTGATCCGGCCCGATTTCCTTGCGGCGAATCGTTTTCAGCCTCCGTACATCTTCTCTATAGTTAGGTAAAGTCACAGAGGGCTACCCGCAATGCCGCTGGCGCTGGATTTTTTCATGCATTATGCCTATTGGATAATCTTTCTCTGGGTGCTCGTCGAGCAGCTCGGAGTTCCTATACCCAGCGTGCCTCTGTTGCTAACCGCGGGCACGCTGACCGCCACGCATAAGCTCAGTCTTCCCCTCGTGCTGCTTTCGGTGGTTCTCGGGAGCCTGGTAAGCGACAGCCTCTGGTACTTCATGGGTAAGAAATACGGCGGGGGAGTGGTAAAGCTGTTATGCCGTCTCTCCATGGAAAGCTCCACCTGCGTCCGCCGCACTGAAAATTACTTCACCAAACACGGAGCCGGCGCCCTGGTGCTGGCGAAATTCATCCCCGGACTTGGCTCCGTTGCCGCGCCCATCGCCGGTCAGACCGGCATGAAGTATCGCTTCTTCGCGATCTTCGACACTGCTGGAATTCTCCTTTGGGCATTCACCTTTACCCTCACCGGGCGCTTTTTCGGAGATGTTTTGAAGAAGAACCCGAATGCGCTCCAGTGGGTTGAGCACTTTGCCTTCATGCTCTTTGCGCTCTTGCTGCTGGGCTTCTTCGTCCACCGGTTTTTGCGGCAGCGCGCCTTTCTCCGTGAGATTCGCATGGCGCGTCTCGAACCCGAGGAACTGAAGACCATGCTCGACCGCGACCAGCCGGTCTACATCGTCGATCTCCGCCACCCGCTCGATTATCTGCCCGACCCGCGAACCCTGCCCGGAGCCGTCCTGCTCACACCGGACACTCTTGTGCAGCAGACCGAGGAAATCCCGCGCGACCGCGACGTGGTGTTGTTTTGCACCTGCCCCAGCGAAGCCACGGCAGCCAAAATGGCGCTCACCATCCGCAAGTTGGGCATCTATCGTGTACGCCCTCTGCGCGGCGGCTTTGATGAATGGAAACGGCTCGGCTACCCGCTGGTTGATATCCCCCCTCAGCTGACAGCCCGGGCAGGGTAACGCGCCGCTCACAGCACGATATCTTCACCAGAGATTCGCTCCAACTTTCCCCATTCTTGTGCTAACTTCCAGAGACATGCGACAGGGTGCGTGCAACTAGGGGTTGAGGATGGCCTGGACTGAGACATATTCCTGCGACGTTTGCGGCAAGGCGAAGAGTGAGGAATTCGGGGACTGGTGGCTGGCGTGGAGCGAGAAATTTTCTCCCACCCCCAGCGATCCTGAGCAGCCAGTCTTAAAGATCACGCGATGGAATGTTTTCCTCTCGCATAGCGTGGATGCCAGGCATTTATGCGGCGCGCGCTGCGCACAAACCGTCATGGACCGCTGGATGCAAAGCAAGAACGAAGAACCTTGATCTCCCGCACTGCAATCTCAACCGCATCAACCTGATCCCTCGCCGCCGGATTACTATGAAGTGTTGCGCTCCCGCGATCTCGTGACCGGAGCGCCGGGGAAGATCAATTTGGCATTCGACGACCTGAGAGATTGGATCAAGGCGCTGGACAAAGCAGGCGAACTCAAGCGCATCCGCGCATGAGGTCGATCCCATTCTCGAAATCGCCGAGATCACCGACCGTGCCTCAAAATCCGGCAAGAAGGGCGGAAGGCCTGGCGGACCGGCTCTGCTGTTTGAAAACGTCAAGGGTCATCCCGGCGCCCGCGTCCTGATGAACCAGTTCGGCGGCGAGCGCCGCATGAGGCTCGCGCTCGAAGTTGACTCTCTCGACGAAGTCGCCGGCCGCATCCGCGCCTTCATGGAAGTCAAATCACCCCAGGGTTTCCTTGAAAAATTCAAGATGCTGCCTATGCTCGCCGAGGTCGGCAGTTTCTTTCCCAAAACCATCGCCGCGAAAGAAGCCTCCTGCAAGGAAGTCATCCTCCGCGAGAACTTCAACCTGCTCGACTTTCCCATCCTGCAATGCTGGCCGCTCGACGGAGGCCGTTTTATCACCCTGCCGTGCGTCGTCACCCGCGACCCGAAAACCGGCAAGCGCAACATGGGCATGTACCGCATGCAGGTCTACGACGGTCAGACCACTGGCATGCACTGGCAGCGCCAGAAGAATGCCGCCGAGCACCTGCGCGAACGCCTGCGCGCCGCCTCCGGATCATCTGCCGCGCACCACGTCCACGCCATGGCTGAAACCGCCGGGGCACGACGAAGATTGCCCTCGGCAATTTAAAAGACGACCGGCTCGAGGTCGCCGTCGCCATCGGAACCGACCCCGCCACCACCTTCTCCGCCATCGTTCCCGCGCCGCCCGAGATCGAGGAGTTCATCATCGCCGGCTTCCTCCGTCAGAAGCCCGTCGAGTTGGTCAAGTGCGAAACGGTGGACCTCGAAGTCCCCGCGCACGCCGAAATCGTCCTCGAAGGCTACGTCAAGCTCGACGAACTGCGCACCGAGGGCCCTTTCGGCGACCACACCGGCTTTTACACCATGGAGGAGGAATACCCCGTCTTCCACCTCACCTGCATCACGCACCGCAAGAATCCGATCTACTCCGCCACCATCGTCGGCAAGCCGCCCATGGAAGATGCCTGGATGGGCAAGGCGGTCGAGCGCATTTTCCTGCCGCTCATGCGGCTGACCCTGCCTGAGATCGTCGACATCAACCTGCCCGTCGAAGGCGTCTTCCACAACCTGATGATCGTGTCGATCCGCAAGAGCTACGCCGGACAGGCGCGGAAAGTCATGAACGGAATCTGGGCCCTTGGCCAGGCCATGTTCACCAAGTGCATCATCGTCGTCGACGAAGATTGCGACGTTCAGGACATCGGCGAAGTCACCCTGCGCGTGACCAACAACATCGACCCCGAGCGCGACATTCAGTTCACCCTCGGGCCGATCGACTCCCTCGATCACGCTTCGCGCATGCCCAATTACGGCAGCAAGATGGGCATCGACGCTACGCGCAAGTGGGCCGCCGAAGGCTTCACGCGCCCCTGGCCTCCGATGATCGAGATGGACGCGGCCACCAGGGCCCGCGTGGACGCCATCTGGAAGAAGCTGGGCATTGATTGAATTGTGGCAGCCAAGAAACGGTCAGCTAAGTTCCGGTTAGCTGAGAAGAGAAGTGGTTCGCGCTCGAAATGGCATTTTTAATTGGCAATGCCATTTCATCATGGCATACTGGAGTCTATATGCAGGTCACCATCGATCAAGCAGGCAGGATTGTCGTTCCGAAGGCGGTACGCGAGCGCTTAGGATTGCGCAAGAACAGCAAGTTGGAACTGGAAGAGACAACTGAGGGCGTTTTCCTGAAACCAATTGAGCTGAGCGCGGCTTTGGTACGCAGGAACGGGCGGCTGGTATTCACTGGCCATCCTGTGGGAAAAGTCAATTGGGACCGAATCGTCGAGGAAGATCGCGAAAACCGTATGCGGAAGATCGGCGGCTCGTGAAGATCTACATCGATACAAACATAGTCGTAGCCGATGCAATCGGCGATCACACGCACAACGCAAACGCCTCCTCTCTCTTTCAGGAAATCCGGTCCCGGCGCTGGACGCCGGTGATTTCAGCTCACGGACTGGCAGAGGTTTACTCCATCCTTACTGGAACGCCATTTCGTCCGCGAATCTCATCAGCGGAGGCGTGGCAGATTATCGAAGAAAACGTACTTGCTTCCTTTGAGATTGAGTCGCTCACGCGCAGCGACTACACCAAAATCATCAGGGAGTGTGCCGCTCTGGGCTGGACCGGCGGCCGCATCTACGATTCCATCCATGTTCACGCCGCGCGTAAGGCCGGATGCAGCCGAATCTATACCTTTAACGTTCAGGATTTCCGCCAACTGGCGCCCGATCTCCTGGATCGCATCATGGCTCCCTAAGCCTACTCCGCCGTCTTCACCTCGATCGATACCAGGCTATGCACCGACCGCGCCGGCCGCTTGTCTTCGGTGACGACCAGCATGCGCAAAGACTTCACCGATTCCTCCGGAGAAATTCAGCTTTCATCTTATCCGCATTCGCTACCCGCTCCTTAGCTACCCGGTTTTTCGCCACCCGCTTTTCCGCTATCCGCCTCTTAGCTCTATACTGTTCGCATGTCGATCGTGCGCAACATCGCCGCCATCAGCAAAGGCATGAGCATCACCTTCGGGGAGATGTTCAAGCCCGTCGAGGTCGAGAACTATCCCGATGGCCCCGGCCCCAACCGTGGCGCGGTTCTTGAGGAGCGCTTCCGCGGCGCGCACGTCCTGCAGCGCGACGAGAACGGACTCGAGAAGTGCGTCGCCTGTTTCCTCTGCGCGGCCGCATGCCCGTCGAACTGCATTTATATTGAAGCCGCCGAGAACACCGCCGAGACAGCGCATCTCCAGCGCCGAGCGTTACGCCAAGGTCTACAACATCGACTACAACCGCTGCATCTTCTGCGGATACTGCGTCGAGGCCTGCCCCACCGACGCCATCACCCACGGACACGGCTTCGAGCTCGCCAGCCTCAACGCCACCACCATGGTCATGCGCAAGGAAGACATGCTCGTTCCCCACGTCGGCGCGCCCGGCGTACTGGCCGCTCAGGCCGATTCGGTAAAGTGACCTCCCGTTGATCCCGGGTACCTGCGACCCTCTCGCGACCGATCTCACCCTGATCACGCCAGCCGGTGAATAGGCCAGGGGTCGTTACTCTCTGGTAATCTAAGACCCGCATGAGCGCCTCTCCCCATACGATCCTCCACGTCTGCGGTCGCGACGTCATTCTCGGACTGCGGGATCAGATCTTCCGCCTCCACGGCCTTGAGGTCGATTCGACGCTATCGGTCGACGAGGGCTTGAAGCTGGCCCAGGCCCGCCCGTATTCCCTCGTCATCATCGATGTCGAGGGCGACGGACGCATCCCCGCCGCCGAGAAACTCTGCAGCGAAATCAAGAAGCATCGCCCCGACCAGGAAGTCGCCTTCATCTGCAATTACCGCGTCTCCGTGCTCACCGACTGCCCCGACGACATCATCCGTAGCGAGTTCAATCCTCAGGCGATGATCGACGGCGTCAAGGCCATCCTCGAAGCCCAGAAATAGGTAGGAGTCGTCAGCCTCCCGAAGAAGTGGCCGTCTCCGGTTGTCATCGCCTCTATCGCGCCACTGGTCCTGTCATAGCCCGTAGCTGGCTTGCTGCTAACTTGCCCGGAGGCAACAGCCTCAGTCTTCTTATTCCACATGCTTGTTCATTCCGACGCCATGATTGGTATAAGCTCAGTATCACTCTGACGAGTCCGCCACACCTCCCAAACTCCTCACGGCGGAGATCCACACACGGGCCAGTCTTTCTAAGTCACCTCTGATTTGGGCTGAGTACTATGGCGAGTCAGCGAGAGTTGGCGGAACAGCTATTCGAAGCCGCGCGTGACCTCAAGCCTGCGGAGCGGGCCGCATTCCTCGATAAGGAATGCAACGGCGATCCCGAGCTGAAACGAGAGGTAGAAGCCCTGCTCTCCGGCGATGCGGATGCCGACGGCTTTCTGCAGAATCCGACTCGGGATTTTCTCGGCAAGACCGAAACGGTCATCGGTCCCTATCACCTGCTGGAGTTGATCGGCCAGGCGGAATGGGCGAAGTCTGGCTGGCCGAGCAGAAGCAGCCGGTGCGCCGCCGCGTTGCCATCAAGCTCATCAAAGCCGGCATGGACACCCGGAGGTTGTGGCGCGTTTCGAGTCTGAGCGCCAGGCTCTGGCGCTGATGGACCACCCCGCCATCGCCAAGGTCTTCGACGCCGGGTCGACGCTAGAGGGACGGCCCTACTTCGTGATGGAGTACGTCGCCGGCATCCCCATTACCGCCTACTGCGACAAGCACAAGCTGACCGTGCGTCAGCGGATGGAGCTGTTCATCCAGTCTGCGAAGGCGTGCAGCACGCGCACCAGAAGGCCATCATCCATCGCGACCTGAAGCCCTCGAACATTCTCGTGTACCGAGGTCGACGGCAAGCCGATGCCGCGCATCATCGACTTCGGTGTCGCCAAAGCGACCTCACAGAAGCTGACCGCGGCACTGTCTACACCCGATCGGCACCATGATCGGTACCCTCGGCTACATGAGCCCCGAGCAGGCGGACCCGATCGGCGAGGACATCGACACGCGGACCGACGTGTACTCGCTCGGTGCCGTGCTGCTATGAGCTGCTGGCGGGCACGCTGCCGCTCGATCTCGAGAAGCTGCCCTACGACCAGGTTCTGCGCCGCCTGCGCGACGAGGACGCGCCTGCGCCCCAGCACCAAGCTGAGCACGCTGGGCGGTGAATCGGCCATTACAGCGCAAAACCGCGGGCGGATCCCTCCACGCTCGTCCGGCAGTTGCGCGGCGATCCCGACGCGATCGCGCTCAAGGCGCTGGAGAAGGACCGCGCGCGGCGCTATGCGTCGCCGCTCCGAACTGGCCGCCGATATCGGTCGCTACCTGCGCAATGAGCCGGTCATTGCACATCCGCCCAGCACTGCCTATCGCGCGCGCAAATACATTCGCCGCCACCGTCTGGGAGTGGCCGTAGCCGCGATTGGCAGTGCTGCTGTTGGTCGGCTTTGCCATCGTTCAGGGTGTCGAGGTTCGGCACATCGCCCGAGAGCGTGACCGCGCGACCCGCGAGCGGGATCGCGCCGACCGCATCACTCAGTTCATGACCGGCATGTTCAAAGTGCCGGAACCGAGCGAAGCCCGCGGCAACACGGTCACCGCCCGCGAGATCCTCGACAACGCGTCGAACGAGATCGACACGGGCTTGAACAATGACCCGGAGTTGCAGGCCCGAATGATGCACACCATGGGTTGGACTTACGCCGGACTTGGCCTGTATTCTCGCGCACAGCCGTTGTACGAGCGTGCGCTGGAGATTCAGCGTCGGGTCCTCGGACCGCAGAATCCGGACACCCTGCGTACTGAGATAGCTCTGGCTGCCATTTTGGACAATGAAGGGCATTACGCTGAAGGAGAGAAGCTGGAGCGCGAGACGCTCGAAATCCAACGCCGCGTCCTTGGGCCCGAGCACCGGGCCACGCTGTTTACCCTGAGTACTTTGGCAAGCACTCTTGACGCAGAGGGTGATTATGCCGAAGCGGAGAAGCTGCAGCGCGAGGCGCTCGATACTCAGCGCCGGGTTTTAGGTCCGGAGCATCCAGACACGCTGATTTCGATGTACTCGCTGGCGGTCGTCTTGGCACACGAGGGCCATTATGCTCAAGCGGAGAAACTGCAGCGCGAGACGCTTGATATTCAGCGCCGGGTTCTAGGTCCAGAGCATCCGGACACGCTGGTTTCGATGGATAGGTTGGCTGTTGATCTGACGGATGAAGGCCGGTACGCCGAAGCGGAGATGTTGTTCCGCGAGACGATCGATCTCGATCGCCGGGTCTTAGGCCCGGAACACGGGGAAACCCTGGTCAGTCTCGAAAATGGGGCGATCGACCTCAGCTATGAGGGACGGTATGGCGAGGCGGAAAAACTCCTCCGCGAACTGGTCCAGACGGCCAGCAAAGCAAACCAGCCGGACCAGTCGGGCCTTCTTTCTCAGGCCTGGTATGCCTTCGCCTGCGCTGCAGCAGTCGCGGGACATCGCGACGATGCGCTTGATTATCTGAGCCGATCTATCGATTACGGAGGTCGTCAGACTCCAGGATGGATCGCAACCGACCCCGACCTGAAATCCCTCCATGGTGACCCGCGCTTCGAGGCGCTTCTTGCCAAAGCTCGCCAGAACGCCACCGCAACCATGCATTGAACCGCAGGCCTCAGCCGCCTCCTCGTCGTCGTTTCCCACGTCAAGCTAACAATTTCAACTCTCCGTCGTAACTCCCTCATTCCAGGGTAGAAAGCTTCCAAGACCCTTGGCGGTCATTTCCGCGAACCGGCTAGAATAGAAATAGAGCCAAAGGCCCCGGCTGCCATCGCAGCCGGGCCTTTCGTCTTCGCCGCGCGGCTCCTGTTCAATCAATTTAGAATCAAACGGTTACGGGCAATCTCCAATATTATCAAACGCTTACGGCAGGCCTGAAAATACTGCCCTGAAATCAGTGCAATGTTGGCGGATAAACCGTTTGAAATCATGTATTACCCCATAAGCTATTGATTTATGGGTAGATAGCGCAGACGTGTCCCTTAAGTCGATTCGTATCAAACGGTTACGAAATCGGACCGAAAACAGGGGGAGGGGGGTACCCCTGACCGTAAAAGCTATTGCTTTCCGACGAATTGCATCGTGTACACCGTCGCTGGATCGATCGGATGCTGGATCACCTTCAGATCGACTAGCTGCTGATACATCGCCGACCACCGGGCCGGGTCGAAGTCTCCCGCCTTCGCCGGATCGTCATCGGGATAGATGAAGTGACCATCCTTTAGCGCCTGGCAGGTGAACTGCATCTGTTCGAGCGTCATCGCCGGATTCAGCTTCAACAACTCGGCGTTCACATCGCGCGGGTCCGCGATATAGTCCCGCCATCCGCGCAGCGACGCGCGCACAAACTTCGCGACCACCTCCGGATGCTGCGCAAGGTAGTCGCGGGAAGTGAAGAAAACCCGGTAGGGCGCATACCCCGCATCGCTGATCAGCAGCGTTCGCACATTCGCGCCGGCCTTACGCGCAAAGTAAGGTTCGGACGTGACAAAGATCTGCTGGATGTAGTTCGGGTCCTGAAGGAAGTTGGCGATGGAGTACGTCGCAGGTATCTCGTGAACATCCTTCAGCTTGTACCGTGCGACCAGGTACTCAAACCATGTCGATCCGGGTTTGGCTGCGACCGAGCGCCCTTCCAGGTCAGCAAAGGTATGCACGGGAGAATCGGCGTGGATCATGATGCCCTGCGGATCGCGCTGCATCGTCGCGGCAACGGCCACCAGAGACTGGCCCTGTGAGTCCGCCGCCAGAACGCGATCCGACGAACCCATCGCGAACTGCGCCGCGCCCAGCGAAACCTGCTGCTCCGCGATCACATAGGGGCCGCCCGGAAGGATGGAGACATCCAGCCCCTCCTGCCGGTAGTACCCCTTGAGCTGCGCCTCGTAGAAGCCACCCTGTTCCGGCTGGGGGTACCAGTCGGCCTGAAATTTGACCGGAATCAGGCCGCTGTTGCTTTTCCCGCCGTGGCAACCTAGCAGACTGAGAAACACGATCGACAGCGCAAGAGAGAATTTCGTACGGATCATGCCCGAGCTTAACAATGCCTCCTCAGTCGATCAAGATGCTTCTTCCATCGCCAGCCGCTTTCCCAGGCGAGCCGCAAACTCCAGCAGACGGCCATCATCGCCTCGGGCCGCCAGCAATTGCACGCCCGGCTTGCCCGGCAGAACCACCCCCGGAAGTCCTGCCAGACTCCCCGGCGTGGTGTATCGCAGTATCCTCGGCCTCGCCTCCGAGAGATCCGACCCGGCCGCCAGTCGCGGCAGAGGCACCGCTGGCATCAGCAGAAAATCTGCCTGCGAAAACAGCGCGTCCATCTGTCGTACGAACGCCTGATGCTGCGCCTGGAACTCCGCTACTTCCTCGGACTGCAGAGAAGCTCCCCAACGCAGCCTGTCTGCGATGGCAGGTTCGAACTCGTCGAAGAAACCAGCATGGAGCCGCGCGGCCTCAACCGCTTGAAGAGGCGCGTAGATGGAGAATGCGTCCGCCATGAAATCAGGACGAACGTCGTCAACCTGCGCGCCCGAGCCGATGATCCGCTGCTTCCACGCGGCCAGCGATGCGAGGACAGAGGCATCGCAATCCTCAAGCAGGTGGCCGGACAGAACACTCACGCGCACCGATTGCGCAGCAACTGCCGCCGGAGCCAGGGCAAAGAGCGCCTGCGCCAGCAAGGGCAGATCGCGCAGGTCTCGGCAGAGCCAGCCGATCGTATCGAAGGATTCTGCCAGGTGCGCCCCGCCGTGCCAGTCACCCATACCCAAAGTGGCGCGATATCCCGCGAGACCGCACAGCGCGGCAGGGGCCCGGATCGAGCCGCCGGTATCGGTTCCGATTGCCGCAACGGCGGAGCCCTCCTGTACTGCCGCTGCCGATCCGCTCGACGATCCTCCTGTCAGGCTTGTAGAGTCTGCGGGTTGAATACAGTCGCCGTAGTCGAGATTCTCACCGGTTATGCCGTATGCCAGCATCTGCATATGCGTCTTGCCCGTGATCACCGCACCAGCGGTCTTTAGCCGCGCGGCAACCCACGAGTCGGAGATCGCAGGAGGATTGTGGCGAGCATAAAACCGCGAGCCAGCACTGGTGACGAATCCCTCCAGATCGAAGCAGTCTTTGAGCGCTACGGGGAGACCGTACAACAGCTTCGCCGCTTCGGCGCCTTGCACTGTCAGTCTCACCGCCTGGTCGCGAGTCCAGGTTGGATCCAGGCTCAGGTACGTATTCCGGCTCGCGCTGCCATTCACGCTCGCAAGGGACACAGCCGCTAATCCCTGGGGATCGGCCGCCGCAAGCGCGATCATTTTCTCAATCGGAGACGCTTCAATTTCCATGCGCTGATTCTATTCGCGGGTGAAGAGGAAAGAGTCGGCACGAATTCACTCGATCCATGCTAAATTTCGTCAATGGGGAAGGTTTTCAGGCCAAAGCATGATCGAGACGAGACGATCATGACCGAGCTTGTCCACTTCACGGCACGCAGCTTCCGCACTCCGAGCCCTGTGCCCTTTGGCGCGGCCATTGTGCACAGCAAATCCGGCGAACTGTTGTATCGTGCGCGCAACGCAGTCATGCGCGAGCGCGACCCCAGTTCTCACGCCGAGCTGCGCACTGTTCGCCTGGCCTCAAAAAAGATAGGCCAGACCTCGCTCGCTGGATATACCCTCTACTCCACCTGCGAACCATGCCCCATGTGCATGGCCAACGCGTTGTGGGCTCGTCTGGACCGCGTAGTCTATGGAGCGACCATCGAAGACGCCAGTCGGCATTGCAACCAGATTCATATTCCAGCCGAAGAGGTCGCCGAGCGCAGCGACATGCCCTGCGTCGTCGAGGGAGAACTGCTCCGCGATCTCTGCTATGGCCTCTTCACTGATCCCAGAATGCTCAAGGCCTTCAAGAGATGGAGCACTCGCAAGACAACAAATGGAAGAGGAAAGCATGACTGATACATTGGCGAGCGCACTCGCCGAACTCATCGCGGACCGGCAGCGCTGCCTCACAGCGCCCGCTATCGTCGAGCGGTTATCCAAGGATTTCTACTGGTACTCGCCGGTTCTCAAGAGGCAGCTTGAAGACAAGCATGCCGATGTTGTTATTCAGCCCATCGACGTTGAGGAGATCCGCAATATCCTGCGTTTTTGTTTTGCGCATGACATCCCGGTCACGCCTCGCGGAGCAGGCACGGGCAACTACGGTCAGGCAGTACCGCTAAATGGCGGCATCGTCCTCGATCTCTCACGCATGGATCGCATCGAAGCCATCACTGCCGACGGAGTAGCCGTATGCGAGCCCGGAGTTCGCCTGGGCGTGCTCGAAACACGCGCTCGCGAGGAAGGCTGGGAGCTGCGCTGTTATCCGAGCACGATCGTGAAGGCTTCCGTCGGAGGCTTTCTGGGCGGAGGTTCCGGCGGCATCGGTTCGGTGGCCCACGGCATTTTGCGCGACTATGAGACGGTACGCGCGCTTGAAGTCGTTACTATGGAGCAGGAGCCGCGTGTTCTGTATCTCGAAGGTGGGGCCGTCCACGATATCCTGCATGCCTGGGGAACGAATGGCATCATTACAAAGCTCTGGCTTGCGCTCGCGCCGAAAGTCGACTGGGCGCAGTGCGCGGTAGCCTTCGATAGTTTTGCCGCAGCGTATGACTTCAGCGAGCAAATTGCCAATAGTCCGGAGTGGACCAAGCGCCTGATCACAACCTTTGAGTGGCCGATACCCGCCTACTTCAGCCCGATCAAAAACATCACTCCGCAGGGAAAGCATCTGATCTTCTTTCTCATCGCGCAGGATCAGCTTGCCGCCTTCGAGCAGTCGGCGCAGACCGCCGGAGGGAGCAGTCACTTACTCGGGAGCATACAAAGGCCTCAGCGCGAGGCCACTGCTATCCGACTACACCTGGAATCACACCACGCTATGGGCCATCAAGCACGACGCGGCCTACACCTATCTCCAGTGCGCGTTTGATCCCGATCGTGTGCGCGACCAGATGCGCCAACTCAGAGAGCGATACGGCAACGAGATGCTCTTCCACATGGAGTTCTGGAAGAATGCGGCAGGCCGGATGATTCCTGGCGCTCTTCCACTTGTCTACTTCACGACTGAAGAGCGGCTGACCGACATGATTCGGTTTTGCCGCTCGATCGGCGTCTTCGTTGCGAATCCTCACGTGAACAACGTCGAAGACGGCGGCCGTTATCGCGAAGACAACGTGCAGCTCGCCGCCAAGCGTCGCTACGATCCCAAGGGCCTGCTAAACCCAGGCAAGATGCTCAGCTTCCAACCTGAGACTGAAGAGGCCGCTCGCCCGTGAAGACCTGGATCCCCGACTCCCGCAACTTTGCTTATCTCAATTGGAAGCAGGTCGAAGCGCCTGCCGAAAGATGCGACTTTGCTGGTGCTGCCGACAGCCGCTATCGAGCAGCACGGCCATCATCTGCCACTGGCCACCGATACCCTGATCAACAACCTTCTGCTGGGAAGGCGCTCGAAAAGCTTCCCGCCGATCTGCCAGTCTACGCGTTGCCGCCCGTCTGCTACGGCAAGAGCAACGAGCATATCGGATTCCCCGGCACGCTCTCAGTTTCTGCAACAACCTTCATGGCCGTGGTTCGCGACCTCGGCGCGAGCCTCGCTGCATCAGGATTCAAAAAGCTTGTGCTGTACAACACGCACGGAGGCAATTCATCACTCGTTGACGTAATGGCGCGCGATCTCCGAGCCGAGTTCGGCCTGCGCACGTTTGCTCTCTATGGTTCGGGGGGCATCAGTTTTGAAGGTGTAAGCGAGCAGGAAAGGACCTATGGTTTTCACGCCGGCGAAATCGAAACCGCATTCCTGCTTAGTGCGGTCCCTGAGCTTGTCGATACCACGGCGTATACCGTCAACTACATCGCTGAGATCGACAAGCCGGAACTGCTGCGTCCCGAGAATGCGCCTGCTACCTTCGCGTGGCTCACACGAGACATCGCTGTCAGCGGCGTGATGGGCGACCCGCGTCCCGCCACGGCGGAGAACGGCGCACACTGGGTGGAGCAGGCGGCAACCCGCATCGCCGACGCTCTGCAGGCTATGGCGCGATACGAAAACCTCCATCGTCCATGACGTCCTCTGCGCACATTGATTGCGGCTACGGCGTGCGCCTTGAGCGCGGCGTCGTCTGCGCCATGCCCGATGGAGTTCGCCTTGTCTCCGATCACTACTATCCAGCTGAGGAGGGTCCGCATCCCACGCTGCTCATGCGCCAGCCTTACGGGCGCGACATTGCATCGACCGTTGTCTACGCGCACCCTGTCTGGTTTGCGCGCCACGGCTACAACGTAGTCATCCAGGATGTGCGCGGACGCGGCGATTCTGAAGGCGAGTTTTATCCCTTCCGCCATGAGCGCGCCGATGGAGCTGCCACCATCGAATGGTTGCGCACGCGTCCTGAATCGAATGGGCGCATCGGCATGTATGGATTCTCGTATCAAGGCATGACGCAGTTCCTCGCCGCCGCCGCGCAGCCTGAAGGGCTCGTCGCCATCGCCCCGGGTATGGCGGCGACGGATCTCTATAGCGGCTGGTTCTATCACAACGGAGCTCTGCGACTTGCAACCAGCCTCGGGTGGGGATTGCAGATGCTCAAGATGGATGCGCGCCGTCTCGGTCTTCGCGAGGCGAGCGACAGTCTTGAACGGGCCTGGGCGGACATCCGCAATCAGTTCGGCGTGCTGCCGTTCCGCGCGCATCCGGCGCTGCAATCAAGCGGTTTGCCGACGTATGTTCTCGACTGGTTTGATCACGAGCGTCCCGATGATTTCTGGGAGGGGCTCGACGTCAGTGGCTGTCTCGAACGGATCAAAGTGCCCGCTCTGCACATCGCCGGCTGGTTTGATCTTTATCTCAAGGGAACCATCGACGGCTTTCGAGAACTGCGCGAAAAAGCTGCGAGTCCGTTCGCTCGAGATCAGCAATACCTGATTGCCGGCCCTTGGATTCACATTCCCTGGGGAGATCAAATCGGCGAAGTCAATTTCGGTCCGGATGCCCTCCTCGATACCGACGCGATTCTCCTGCGTTGGTTCAACCACTGGCTCAAGGATTCCGCCGAATTCGCGCCGGAACCGCGCATCCGTCACTTCGCTCTGTTCGAGAATCGCTGGCATCACGCAGAGGAATGGCCGTCTGTAACGCAGAAGGTGCTCTACCTGCGCAGCAATGGCCGGGCCAACTCGCGCAAGGGTGACGGGGGGCTCAGCATAATGCCACCGAATGCAGGAGAGCCCTGCGACGTCTTCGTCTACGATCCCGAGGTCCCCGTGCTCGCACCCGGCGGCCCGGGCGCACTCAGCGGCTCGTATAATCAGGCCGCGCTCGAGCTGGGCAACAATGTCCTTGTTTACACCACCGAGCCTTTGCCGGAGCCAGTCGCCATTTTCGGATCGCCAAGCGTGAGCCTGTATTGCGCGGCGTCAGCGAGTACTACCGACTTCACAGGCAAACTCGTCCGCGTCCGCCCCGATGGCCGCGCTGACTTCGTCTCCATCGGCATCGCTCGCTCTGACTTTCTATTTCCGAACAACTTCCGACCCGACGCCGTCCGCCTCTGGGAATTTGAGCTGGAGCCTACTTCCTGCCGCTTCGATGCTGGTGACTGCATCCGTCTGGAGATTGCCAGCAGCGCGTTCCCTCTTTACGATCGCAACCCCGGCAGCGGCACGCCTTCGCCGCGAGCAACCTCGTGGGACTGGAAGCGCTCCACGCAGCTCGTCTATCACGACGCGGCGCGGCCTTCGGCTTTGCATCTTCCGCTGAGGAGCGAGAAGGCATGAGCGCGCAGACGACGTCGGTGCAGGACTTCGCCGTTCCGCAAATCGAATTCGCCGGCGTATCGAAGAAGTACCAACGCCTGATTATCGACAACCTTAACCTCACGGTGGCGAAAGGCGAATTTCTCAGCATCATCGGACCTTCGGGCTGCGGCAAGTCAACGGTGCTCAAACTTATCTCCGGCCTTACGCCCGCTACCTCCGGCAACATTCTTGTCGACGGCATGACTCCCAGAAACGCGCGCGAGACCATGTCCTTCATCTTTCAGGATCCAACGCTCCTGCCGTGGCGCACCGTGCGTGCCAATGCCATTCTTGGACTCGAACTCGAACGTGTACCAAAAGAAAAGCGCGAGACCAGGGTCGACTCCCTCCTTGAACTTGTCGGCCTTTCGCATGTAAGCCGCGCCTATCCTCGTGAGCTCTCAGGCGGAATGAAGATGCGCCTGTCCATTGCTCGCGCCCTTGCCACTGGACCCCGCCTTCTGCTGATGGACGAGCCGTTTGCCGCGCTCGACGAGATGACGCGTGACCGCATGAATGAAGAACTACTTCGATTACGCGAAGAACAGAAATGGACCGTTGTCTTTGTCACACACTCGGTCGCTGAGGCCGTCTTTCTTTCGACGCGCATCGTTGTGCTTGCGCCCAACCCCGGACGCATCCACTCGGACCTGCCGGTCAACCTGC
Source organism: uncultured Acidobacteriota bacterium (assembly GCA_963735555.1). GTDB lineage: Bacteria > Acidobacteriota > Terriglobia > Terriglobales > Acidobacteriaceae > Silvibacterium. Next base: position 95,214 of record CAVTLP010000020.1, on the reverse strand, counting down.
CCAATCCGCGAACCGCTGAGCTGCGCGCCACACTCGAGTTTGAGCAAGCAGTCACAGAAGTTTCCCGCATCCTCCGGGAGGCGCGGTCGGCATGAGGCAGCGTCTGCTTGTCTTTCTGAATTCGCTCGCTGTCTTCGCAGCCTTTTTGCTGCTGTGGCAACTGATCATCTGGCTTGGACATATGCCGGCCTATATGCTGCCATCGCCCTGGCGGGTCGCACAGGTCATCGCGGAGCGTTTTTCCGCCCTCGCCGAGTCCTTTGAAATCACTGCCATCACAGCGACCGTCGGCCTTATCGGAAGCATCTTCGCCGGTGTGGCTATTGCATTGCTGTTCGCACAATCGCGGTGGATACGCCGCATGTTCTACCCCTATACACTCCTGCTGCAAACCGTCCCGATAGTCGCCATCACGCCGCTGATTCTGATGTGGGTGGGCGCTGGGACGGGAGCGGTGACGCTTATTACCTTCATCATCTGTCTCCCTCCCATCATCGCCAACACAACGCAAGGTCTGATCAGCGTGGATGAAAACCTGGTCCACCTCTTCCTCATGCACAATGCCACGGCCGGTCAAATACTCTTTAAGCTGCGTTTGCGCAGCGCCGTTCCCTCGCTCTTCGTGGGCATCCGCATCTCGGCCGGCATTGCCGTCATCGGCGCCGTCACGGGCGAGCTATTCGCTGGATCGGGCAGCGTTGGACGAGGCGGCCTTGGCTACTCCATCATCTACGCCTCGCAGCAGTTGCAGACCGACTACCTTTTCGCCCTCATTGTCGCCGCCGCAGTACTCGGCTTCGCCTTCTACTTCACCGTGGCTTTCCTGGAGTGGTATTTTTTGCACAAGTGGCACGAATCGGCCCGCACCCCCGAAGTCGAATAGTCTACACAAACAATTACGACCCGCGCCGCGATACGCTAAGTTAGAACATGCTTCGTCTCGAAACAGATACCGGATACTGGCTGGTCACCCACGTCGATCACGCGAACCTCGCAGGGGACTTTGCGGCCCAATGGGGAAATGAGCTGTTTTGTTCTCCGGAACCGCGCGCACTTGTGCTCAAGGGCATCTCGCGGCATGACGACGGGTGGCGCGAACGGGATGCCCTACCGCAAATTACCCGACAGGGAAAGCCCAGCGCCTTTTCCGTTGAGCTTGTCGGCAAATATTCAGCTTTCGAAGAGATCGATCTCGCCGACTACCTTGCGGTTCGCGACCGTGCGGTGCGCCTGATTGCCGAGGAGGATCCTTACGCGGCTATCCTCGTCTCACTGCACACCTACAACCTGCTCACGGAAAGAGCCGACCGCTCGACCATCGCTTCGGAGCAACTTCCCCTGCTGGATGACTTCCTCGCTCGACAACGAGCGCTTCAGCGGAGTCTGCGCGAGAGGATTGCTCTCGACACTGGCCTTGTCTCCGAGCAGTCGAGCGATGCTGCGATCCGCGATAATTTCCGCCTGCTTCAGGCCACCGATAATCTTTCGCTGCTCGCCTGCGTGGACTATCGCCAACCGGCGACTCTCCTCCATCCGTTGCCGCTCAACGACGGCGGATATCGAACCGTTAAGGCAGTGTCGATTGGCGAACGCAAATTCAGGCTCGACCCATATCCCTTTGCCGAGTCGCGTCTCACCTTTTCTATTCCGGCGCGTTACGTAGAGGGCAAGTTCTTTGCGGAAGCGGATGATCTCCAGGAGCGGTTCGCGGCTGCACAGGCGGTGCGGCTTGACGTGACACTTGTCGCGTGACTTTTCAAGCGTGGGGCCCACCCCCACCCCCTCTATCTTTTGTAACCGTTTCATTCTAAAAGGTATGGTTCGTAACCGTTTCATTCTAAGGTAGAAATCTGTAATCGTCTCATTCAAGGCCATTTAGACGGGAATTCCATCGATTCAAGGGAACTCGTCCGGTCTTTTTAGTCTCTATATCTAGTTTAGAGAATTGAGAAAGAAAGTACGCCAAGTTTCTTTTCGATCCCGACGTCTGGAATGAGGGATTTACCGGGAGTTTCATCCAGGCCACTTGACAACTTCGTGTTGCCGCTTCGCTGGCCCGAAATGTCCGGACAAAAGAGAAGGCAGCCAGGTAGTTGGCTGCCTTTGAAAAGAAGTCGGTCAGGAAATCAGAAAAGTAGGCGTAGCGACATCTGAATCTGACGCGCGCTGCCGATGGTATGAGTGACGACGCCGACACCGAATGGGGCGTTGTACAAAGGCTGACCATAAGTCGGGGAATGAGTTGTAATTCTCATTCTGCGAAACTTCGTTTCCCGGAATGTCGAAGCTGGTCGTATTGGTCAGGTTAAAGACATCGAAGGTGTACTTGAGATTGTAGCGCTCGGTGAGGGTGGTGAGTTTTATGAGCGATGCGTCGGCCGCTTCTGGAATGACTGACGAAAGATATTGCGCTGACCGTGAGTGAAGTCGGTCTCGAAGGCATCGGTTGATGGGATTGCCGCCATTATAGGAACCGGGCGCGAGCAACGGCACGGTGAAGCAGGAAGCCTTGAGAGCGGCATCGTCAGTGCCGAATGCTCCCGACTTGCCCGTCTTAGCGTTCTTTGGGGTGCAGCCTGGAGCGAGGGGAACGATCGGATTCGTGATTCCGTTATTGGTGCTGTAGTAGATGCTGCCGACGGCGCCGGTAAAGTCGATGATGCTGTAGGGCTGACCGCTTTGCAGAATGGTGAGGCCCACGAGCGACCAGCCGTTGGTGAAATAGCTTTCCAGCGAATGCCCGTGAACGAGGTTGGGACATGGTAAGATGTAGTTGAAGTTGAATGACGTGGGTGCGGTCGAAATCGGCTGACGCATATCCGTCCTGCAGATTGAGCGGGTTGTTGCCGTTGTAGAAGAGACCCAGGCCGCTCTGCTCGTCAGTCGCATGAGAGTAGGTGTAGGAAGCGCCGAACTGGATGCCGTGACTCATGCGCTTCTCGATGTGTGCCTGAAGGGCGTTGTATGCGTCAACGCCGGCAGCTATATAGTCGATGGATTCCGCCGCATATCCGATATACGGCACGCGATGATCGACATTTCCGCCTTCATAGTCGGCGCGGTATGACGATCCATCCGGAAGATTGGCGCCCTGAACCGTAGTAACCGTAGGTGTACTTCTCGCCGTGAATACGTGGCCAGGGTTGGCGATGTTCGGGTTGATTGAAGGGAACCGGAATAACCTGATGGACGGCCGACATTGCCCACATAGCCGATGTCGATGGCGATGTCGTTACGCGGCTGCCACTGGATGTCCAGGGTGTAGTTAAAGGTGTAGGGCAGCTTGTTCGCGCGGTCATAGACGCCGAGCGAAATCGGCTGGCCGCCGTTCTCGATCTTCGCGATGTTGGGCAGATAGTTGACCAGGTCTGAAGACTGCGGATTGGTGGGAGCGGGCGACTTTACATTGGTGTAAGGATTGGCGAGGTTTCCCGTGTACGCATTGGGAGCGATCGTAGGAGGAGCAAACGGATCGCCGCCATCGGCTCCAGCCCGCCGCAGGTGGGAATGTAATAGCTGTACAGAGTAGCCGTGGGGCAGCTCTGCGCGGTCACGAAGGGAAGCTGCTGGTTCACGCCAAAGGGTCCGCCGGTAACGGTGCCGATTGCATAGCCGGGTGAGAAGTAAGTGAAGAGCTGACCGCGGTCGTAGTACATACCAAAGCCGGTGCGGACGACGACTTTTCCATCTGAACTTCGGTGGCTGCCACGCCAATCCAAGACGCGGTGCGATGCCCCACTGGCGGCCGGTAAGGGTGGTGTTGCTGACTCCCGGTGTTCCGTTCTTGTTGTTGCCGGCGATGATGAAGCCAGGATTCGTGATCGTGTCGGTGCTCTCGTTGTAGTTGTAGAGCGTCGGGTCAAAGTTGAAGATGCGTCCCTCCTTCTCCGTCAGACCGCCATTCCAGTCATAGCGCAGGCCAGCAGTCAGGCTGAGGGTTGGAGTCACCTGGAACTTGTCCTGCAGATACAGACCAAGCTGATTGGCACGATAATAACGGCTGGCGTTGCCCTGCAGGAAAGAACTGACATAGAAGCCAGTCGATGAGCCGCCCGGAGTGACATAACCCTGTGAAAAGGCACTCAGGTCGTCGGTGGCAACCGTTCCGGCGTTGGTCCGATTATCGATCGGTGTTGAGCTGCGTATAGCTGTAGTTCGCCGCCGAAACTGATGGAGTGCTTGCCATGCGTCCAGATCGCGTTGCCTGAAGGCTGGATGCGGTTCTGGAAGACACCGGTGTTGGAACCCTGGGCTTCCGCATTGGGGCCAATATTCAGAATGCCGGTAGAGATGCCGTCGGCATAGGCCGTATCACCCAGCACATTGACGATCGAAACACCGGGAAAGTAAGTGGACCCGAAGGTATTGATGGAGACAGTTCCCTGATTTCCGCCCGGAATAGCCTGCGGATTGAATGGCTGCTGATTATTGGCGTAGATCTTTTCGCGTATAAAGCCAAGGGTCTGGGTTGTGCTGACAGGTTTGGCTTGACGAGGTAGCTGTTGTTGATCGAAAACACCTGAGAGCCGGCGTCGAGGTGCTGGTCGAAGCCGGGCACGTTTGAGTAAGCATAGGGCGCAATCGTAGGGTCGTGCTGGTAGTAGTACTTCAGCGCGACGGTGTCCTTGGCGGTCCAGTTGTAAGTCAAGATTGGCGACTGCCTGGTCGGCCGTGAAGCGGCCAGTGCCAGGAATAAATGCATCGTAGGCATGAGTTGGAGACAGGTTGGCAGAACCGGTGTCGTTGGGGATCAGCCATTTGCCTGGTTCGCCGGGAAGCGCCGGGCGAGTTGAAGAGAGCCAACGCCGTTCTGTCGATATTGCTTCCATTGAGTGACGTTCCGAATTGAGCGTTGATGATGTTCGCAAATCCCGTGGAATCGCGGTTGGTGTCGCTCAGTCCGACCGGGACGTTGAGAAATGAATCGCCTATCTCCTGATCGGACACATGCAGGTGCTGGTAAGCGACAAAACCGAAGAGCTTGTTTTTGATGATAGGGCCGCCGAAAGTGCCTCCCGCATCCCAACGGTGCAGTTCAGGATTCTTCAGGTTTGCAGGAATTGCGTCATCGTTCTTGAAGAAGAACGGAGCTGCGTTGATCCAGTTGGTGCCACGATGCCCGTAAGCGCTGCCGTGGTACTGGTTGGTTCCGGACGATGTGCTCATGTCGATGTGAGCGCCGCTCGTGGAGCCTTGCTGAGCGTCATACATGGAGGCATTGACGCGGATCTCCTCGATCGTTTCCGGAGCGGGCGTAGGGATGGAATTGCCGATCGCGAGATAGACCGAGGCGCTTGACTGAATCACGCCTCCCGCGCCCGACTGGCCGACACCTGTGCTGTTTACCACGCGGGCCGACCCCACCTGGCTGGTGCTTTTCCCGTTGAAGAGAGTACTGGCATCCACACCATTCAACAGAAAGGAGTTCGAAGTATCGCGCTGGCCATTGGCCCAGATGGGGGCGTTGCCGAGGCCGCTGTTGGCGCCTGTGCCACCAGGCAACTCAGCGTTCACGCTGGGTGAGAGAATCGCGACTCCCGTAAAGCTGCCCGTAGGGAGGGGAATGGATTCGATCTGTTGCTTGTCGAGCACGTAGCCATTGGTGGTGTCGACGGCATTCATCAACGGGGATGCTTCCACCGTGACCGATTCGCTGGTCCGACCTATTTTCAACTGCTCGTTCAGAGTCGCAGTACGATCGGCCTGTACCAGGATCGAAGGCACTTTTTGCGTATCGAATCCTTCATGCACAAAGGTGATGGTGTATGCCCCGATGGGCAGGTTGGAAAAGAGATAGGAGCCGCTGGCGTTCGTCTTTGCGGTACGCGTGAGACCGGTCGAATCAGCGATTGCCGTTACCTGCGTATCGGAAAGTACGCTGCCTGTGGAATCGGTTACTTCGCCGGTAACGCTGCCAAGGGTTTGCTGGGCCGAGCTGCAGGTTGTAAAGATGAAGATGCTGAGGAGGGAAAAGAATGCAGATGCACTTAGTCTCTTAAACATAGTCTCTTGGCCTCATTCGAGTGAAAAGGACACTGCGGCCTGCGTGCGGCCACGAACCGCTCTTCATTTCCCGATGAGGAACGCTTTGAGCTACACCGAAACTCGAAGAAGCGGTAGCTGCGAAGTCTGAACTACCAGCTTTTATGAAAAACTTTCTGCGAGCATAACGCAGGTTGCGGCTGCTCTCATAGGAAAATTCATCCCATATTCTTTCTTAGCGGGCCGTCATAAAAATCTCTTATAAGGACTTTGCAGAGATGTGTTCATTCGCGGACAAACGTTCGAAACGGGGTCGTTAGGTCAAGACAGAAACATGCGCTGAAACAATGCGCCAACCCTCTGTAAGTCGAACCCACACCTGGCTTTGCCGTCCGTGAATGGTATTGCCTTCCACCTGCCGTTCGAACTCCAGTGTGACGCTGCCGAAATCGTGGCCAAATGTAACAATGTCGAGTCTATTTATCGTGCGCGCCAGGTTCACAGCCGGCCGTCCTTTGCGAAAGGCCGAGATTTCCGCAAATCCGTGCAGGTTTTCCGCAGCGCCAAAGCGCAGGACATGCTCGGAATTCCAGAACATCGAGATGAGAGTCTCGGCGTCGTTGGCGATCAGCGCCTGTTCATATTTCGGGTAGAGCGCTGCCAGCTCTGCCACTACCTCCGGATCATTGATAAGCATTCTAAAAGAGCTTCCTTTCCGGCAGCACCTGTTTTGGCATCGCCGCGCTCACAGTGAACATGGGCTCGTTGACTACCTGGCTCAGGCGGAGCTTCATGGCAACGCTGCACAGCAGGTAAGCATGCACGGCGGAAAAGCCCCAGTGCTCAACGAGCAGATCGATCATGCGCGAGGTGGCCGCGCGTGCGGCAGCGATTGCGTCTTGCGCAGATTCGACGACAATCCAGGAGTCTGCTGCACAGTCGGGATATTTTGTGTCGCTCGACTCAACGATGGGCGCGGACAGCGTTCGATGTTTATGGAGTTGGAAGCGCAGCGTTGCCTCTGCCGGACACTCGATGCCGTTGATGCAGACCTCTCCGTCGCCCTGCGCCGCGTGGGCGTCTCCCGCTGAGAAGAGCGCGCCTCTGTTGAGCACCGGCAGATAGAGCCGGGCGCCGGCGCACAGCTCGCGTACATCCATGTTTCCGCCGAAACACTCCGGGCGGCCTGGTGCGGAATTCGCCGGCTTCGGCGGGCGCTACTCCCATGACGCCGAGGAAGGGTCGCAACGGCACGATAGCAGGGAAGAGTGAGCGGCTGAGGTTTTCCTCAAGCGTCCAGTGAAAGAGGAATGGCTCGGTGAAGCGCTCCTTCAGGAATCCCAGTCCGGGGATCACGCTCGACCAACCCCAGCCTTTGTGTTTAACCTCCAGCACTTCGATCTCGAGTGTGTCGCCGGGGGCCGCATTGCTCACGGCGATCGGTCCGGTGAGCGCGTGAATCCTTCCGCGATCGATGGCAAGAAATTGCTCGATCGTCATTCCGGGGCGCACCTGCGAGCCGCTGGAGTCCAGGCATTCCATGTGAACTGTGTCGCCGGATGCTATCTCGATGCGCGGCGCGAGATCGCGGTTCCATCGCGAATGAATGGGCTCGGCGGAAAGAGCGTGGTCTGCCATGGCTGCTAGATCTCCACCGTCATTTGTAACTCGACCATCGCGTTGCGCGGCAACGCGGTTACGCCAAGCGCGGCCCGTACGTGACGCCCGCTTTCGCCGAAGACCTCGACGAGGAGATCGGAAGCCCCGTTAATCACTTTGGGAGAGTCGGCAAATCCGGAGATCGTATTTACGTAACCATTTACAGAGATGATCTGCCGGATCGCGGTCGAGCGAGCCAAGCGTCTGCCTGAGAACGGCCATCTGCGTGAGCGCGCAGCCGCGCGCAGCGGCATAGCCTTCGTCGACGAGCGATCCCTGCCCACTACGCCGGTCATGACGCCATGCTCGTCCGTGGAGATTACGCCAGCAAGAAATACAAGATTGCCAACAATCTTGGCAGACAAATAATTGCCGCCCGGGGCAGGAATTCCGGCAGTGTGTAACCAAGTTCATTCAGCTTTTGATCGGCGTTCATGTGCCCGTACTCTAGCATGTGTCAGGATGAACCTCGAAGGAGAGGCGCATTTTTCGTGCATTTTGCACATTCCAGGATACGATAGGCGCAATGAAAGTCCCCTGGTTGGCTGGTCTTCTGGCGATTGCCGCCCTTTGCCGCTCGCACTGAAGACGCGGAGAAGCCGTCTATTCAGACGAATGGCAGGCCAGGAGAAACTATCCCTGCGCGAGAAGAGCACATCGGCTGATGATCTGCGGCTCTCGGGCGATCTGCCGGGACTGCCCGCGAATGCGGTGCGCTTTGCCTCCTATGCCGATCTCTCGAAGCTTCCACAAATCGCCTTTACTGTTACGGATGACTCTAACTTTTCGAGAAAGACAGACATCAGCGGCGTTTATCTTGATGAACTCCTCGCTGCACTCGATATCTCCGCAAAAAATACGCTGATCGCCGCCATCTGCGATGACGAATACGAGGCGCACTATCCCGTCGAATACCGGACAGCGCACCATCCCATCCTGGTGTTGCGAGTGAATGGAAGGAAACCTGCTCTCTCGAAACGAACAAGCCATGACGGCACCTATGGACCGTATCTGGTCTCGCATGAGTCGTTCACTTCACGGCACCGGACGCTTGCTCACCAGGAAGAAGCGCAAATCCCAAACGGGGTGATAGAACTTCGTTTCGTCAACCAGGATGAAGCGCTTGGCGCCATTCATCCTCGAGGAGAATTCGCGGCTGGTTCGCCGGAGATGCAGGGCTACCTGATTGCCCAGGAGAACTGTTACCGGTGCCACAACGCGGGCTCGTACGGTGGCCGCAAGGCCGGCATCTCCTGGAGTTCGGTCGCAAAAATCGCTTATGAAAAGCCTGCTTACTTCAGCGCCTATCTCAAGGATCCACAGTCGCAAAGCGCATATGCCGATATGCCCGGCTTTCCTGATTACGACGAACCAACCCTCGCAGCGCTTACTGCCTACTTTCGAACCTTCGCGTCTGAGGGATCAAAATGACGCTGCGCATCGCAAAAATTCTGCTGGTTGCGGCCGTCGCATTGTTCTACACGTTTGTCGTCATCAACAACACGACCGACTACGGATCGAATTATCAGTTCGTTCACCACGTCCTGCTGATGGATACAAGCTCGCCCAGCAACCATGTGTTGTGGCGCGCCATTCATCCTCCGACTGTGCAGATAGTGTTTTATGACGGCATTATTGCCTGGGAAACGTGTGACGATGATGCTCACGTGGATCGGCGTCGTGCAATTGGCACGCGCACTTCGCAAGGGGTGCTGCCCGAATTCAACTCCGCCAAGCGCCTCGCGATCATCGCTCTTACTGTCGGCATGCTCCTGTGGTTCGTCGCCTTCATCATCGTGGGAGGTGAGTGGTTCCTGATGTGGCAGTCGAAGATGTGGAATGGTCAGGATGCGGCCTTCCGCATGTTCACGATCATCGGAATTGTGCTCGTGTTGCTCGTACTGCCGGATACAGAAGCCCAACCCTGACAGGATGGCGGCGTATGGGTATCATGATTTCGCGCAGGAGGAGAACGTTTTCCCGCTGAATTTTCTAACGTATGACACCCTTTACCCGTCGTCATTTTCTTGCTGGATCGACCGCGGCGGCGGCTTCGCTCATCGGCTCCCGTCTTTCTTTCGCGCAGGATCCCGTCGTCGATGCAGCAGCGGAGTCTGCTCACGGCGTGCGCGAGAAGGTGGCGTGGCAAGCCGAGCCATTTCCGCTCACAGACGTCCGACTGCTTCCCGGCATTTTTTACGATCAGCAGGAGATCAATCGTACCTATCTGCACTCGCTCGATAACGACAGTCTGTTATGGAGCTTCCGCAGGACTGCCAGCCTGTCCAATCCAGGCACGCCCTACGGCGGATGGGAAGCTCCCGACTGCGAATTGCGCGGCCACTTCAACGGCGGACACTATCTTTCATCAGTCGCGCTCGCTTACGCCAGCACCGGCGATGAGGCCCTCCGCGACAAGGGGAATGCGCTCGTTGCCGAACTTGCCAAATGCCAGGCCGCGAATGCGAACGGCTATCTCAGCGCTTATCCCGAAGATTTTTTCGATCGCCTGCGCAAAGAGCAGCCCGTCTGGGCGCCTTTCTACACGCTGCATAAGATTCTTGCCGGGCATCTCGACATGTATGTCTATTGCGGCAACCAGCAGGCGCTGGCGAACGCCGAGGGCCTTGCAAACTGGATCGACCACTGGGCCGAGGGTATTAGCGACGCACAGATGGCGCGCATCCTGAAAACGGAATACGGCGGCACAATGGAAGGCCTGCTGAATATGTACGCCCTGACTGGCAAGAAGCAGTATCTTGTGCTGTCGCACCGCTTCGAGCAGGAACAGTTTTTTGGCCCGCTCGCGGCGCATCGTGACGAACTGAAGGGTCTGCACGCGAATACACATGTGCCCAAGGTGATTGGCGCGGCCCGCCGCTACGAACTCACCGGAGACGATCGTTACCGCCAGATCTCCGAGTACTTCTGGGGCGAGATCGTCAACGAGCGCGCCTATGCGACCGGCGGCACCAGCAACTTCGAAGGCTGGCGCACCGATCCGGGCGAGCTCGGCGGCGAACTCTCGCTCGACAGCGAAGAATGCTGCGTTGGCTACAACATGATGAAGCTGTCGCGCCACGTCTTCGGATGGACCACCGATCCGCGTGTGATGGACTACTACGAGCGCGTGCTCTTCAACACCCGTCTCGGCACGCAGGATTCACAAGGCATGAAGATGTACTACCTGCCGCTCGCTGCAGGCTACTGGAAATACTTCAACTCGCCGACACAATCATTTTGGTGCTGCACCGGGACGGGGGCTGAGGAATTCGCAAAGTTCGCCGACACGATCTATTTTCACGACGCGAGCAGCATTTACGTGAATCTCTATATCGCGTCCGAGCTCAACTGGAAGCAGAAGGGAATTACGCTTCGCCAGGAGACATCCTTCCCTGAAGAACACGGAACTCGGCTTACAATCCACACTGCAAAACCTGCGGAATTTGCGCTGCAGCTTCGTATCCCATACTGGGCCACGCAGGGCGGGACAGTGAAGGTCAACGGCGAAGTCCTGCCTGTTTTCTCACGTCCCTCGAGCTACCTCACACTCAAACGCACGTGGCGTGACGGAGATCGCGTCGAGCTGTCGCTAGCCATGCAGCTTCACTCAAGCCCGTTACCGGGTGACCGCACCCTGCAGGCTGCGATGTACGGACCGCTTGTTCTCGCCGCGCGTCTCGGCAGCGACGACCTCACGCACGCCATGCAGTACGACACCACCGGCAAGGACATCCATCCCGCGGGCGACCCCAAGCCGGCGCCTGCGCCCGAGGTGGCCGCCGCCGACGTTGCAGCGGCCATCGCACCTGCCGGGACGCTCACATTCACTACCACCGGGGCGGGAGAGCGTCACCAGCTTGTGCCGCTCTACAAGATTTCCGGCGAGCGCTACGCCGTCTACTTCAAAACGCAACAGAGTTGAAATGTGCCTACTTGCAAGGCGAATGCTCTTGTGATATCTAATGGGTATTCAAGTTTGCTCTTAGGAGCGAGCCTGAATTTCATGAAGAGTGGCTGAGGGACGGGCCCTGTGACGCCACGACAACCGGCTCAGGCAATCTGAGACATCGGTGTCAACTCTCTCCTGAATCCGGAAACGGGTCGGGGAACATGAGATTCGGGGTGCATGCTGTATTGCACTTCGCTGAATCCCAGTAGTACCGCAGTACCAGAAGTATTGGCAGAGTTCGTCACGCGTGCCCGTGCATTTCTACCCATAGGGGAAATCCCTAATGGGGTCCGCCGCTGCTCTCGGAAATGAGGGTTTCATGGCGCACGCCTATGAATTGCGATGTCGGGAATGCGGCAAGCGGTATGACAACGCGCCGCTTTCCATCTGCGACGAATGCTTCTCTCCCCTTGAGGTCCAGTGCGATCTTGAGGCTGCCCGCAAGACCTTTACCCGCGAAGCCATCGCCAAGGGGCCCAGCAGCATGTGGCGTTACCAGGCTCTGCTGCCCGTACCGGACGACTACATTCCGGCCACTCCCGCAGGTTGGACGCCTCTACTTCGCGCCCCCCGCCTTGCCGAACGCATCGGCGCCAGCAACCTCTACATCAAGAATGACGCCGTCTGCCTGCCCACGCTGAGCTTCAAGGATCGCGTGGTGTCGGTGGCCCTCGCCAACGCGCAGATCTTCGGCTTCGATACCGTCGGCTGCTCCTCGACCGGTAATCTGGCCAACGCCGTTGCCGCACAGGCCGCGCGCCTCGGATTAAAGAGCTACATCCTCGTCCCCGCCGACCTTGAGCCGGCGAAGATTCTCAACACCCAGGTCTACGGAGCCAAGCTGGTCCGCATCGACGGCAACTACGATCACGTCAACCGCCTCTGCTCGCAGATCGCCGACCGCTACCACTGGGGATTCGTCAACGTGAACCTGCGTCCCTACTACGCGGAAGGCTCGAAGACCGTGGGCTTCGAAATCGCCGAACAGCTTGGCTGGCGCCTGCCCGACAACGTCGTCGTGCCCATGGCCGGGCGGCTCGCTCATCACAAAAATCCGCAAGGCGTTCAAAGAACTGATCGCCCTCGGCCTGGTCGAGGAGAAGGAAGTGCGCTTCTTCGGAGCGCAGGCCACCGGTTGCTCGCCTATCTCGACGCCGTCAAGACGGGTGCCGATCACATCGAGCCGCAGCGGCCTTCGACAATCGCCCGGTCGCTAGCGATCGGCAACCCAGCCGACGGCGTCTACGCCGCACGCTGCATCCGCGAGAGCGGCGGCTGGGCCGAGGATGTCTCCGATGTCGAGATTGTCTCCGCCATCCAGGAGCTGGCCGAGACCGAAGGCATCTTCACCGAGACCGCCGGCGGAGTGACCACTGCGGTCACCGCGCGCCTCTATGCCCATGGCCGCATCCGTCCCGACGAGCTTACCGTGACCTGCATCACCGGCAACGGCCTCAAGACCACCGACGTGCTGGCCGGAGCCTACGAACTGGAAGCGCCCGTCCGCCCGCGCCTGTCCGACTTCGAAACCTATCTGGAGGAACAAAATGAAGATCACGAGCTCGTCTCTGGAGGCGTCAGTGTCCGTTAGAGTCCTTTTGCCCAACGCATTCCACAAGCACACCAACGGAACCCGCGAGGTTCAGTCGAACGCCGGCAACCTGCCCGAGCTGATCACCGAGATCGAGACGACCTTCCCTGCCCTCAAAACGCATCTCCGCGACGAGCACGGCCAGGTGCGACGCTTCATCAACTTCTACGTCAACGAAGAAGACATCCGCTTCCTCGGCAACGAGAAGTACGCCTTCAAGGACGGCGACGAGGTTCTGGTGATCCCCTCCATCGCGGGCGGGTCCTGCGCGTGCTGCTCCTACTGTGGGCAGGAAGACTGCATCTGTTGCTGAGCCCGTTCCCCGCAGGTCACAGGCTGGCTTCGGCAACTCCCAGAATGTGACCTGTCCCCCGCTCCTGCGCAAAGATCACGAGCCGCATCTTTGCATGCGCGGGGTTGGGCAAAGCGACGTGGATTTGCTTGTTGAGCCCATCGTTCAGAGAGCCTACCTTCTCGATCGCTCGTACCACGGCCACATGTTCCAGATGCCTGCCCGAGTTTTCTCCCCTTGAGACGCTCGATTCGTCGTGGTCGTCGGCGAGCACCGCGTAGAGGTCGGCTCGGGGATGTGGCCCAGCCGTCACGGCTGCCTCCACCGCGTTGCCACTGACCGCCGCATTCGTAATCGCAATTTCGATCTTCGGACGTAGCGCCGATTCCTGGATAGCGCTAATCAGGCCTCTGCGGTCGCTTCCCGTGAGACCGCGAGTTCCGTCGACGACAGCTTCGGGCGTATAGGCACTGTCTTGCGAAAGGCGAGAGACATAGAACTCCTGCCGTGCTGTCATCTCAGGGGAAGAAAAGGGATCGCGCCAGCCCTCGTGGTCCCAGTAGTCGACGTGCTCACTGAGTACGATTACGGTGGCGCCGGGGATATTCTGCTCGCGATCAAGGGAAGCCAGCAGAGCATCCGCCGGGGGGCAGCTCGAGCATCCCTCCGAGGTAAACAACTCGACGAGCACAGGCTGCTTTGTGGCTCGATTGTCGGAGCCTTGGGCGGTATCGCTGAATCTCACGGCACCCGCGCTCACGCCGGCTGCGCATCCCGCCAGCAAAATCGACGCCATGAACCAGCTTTTTCCACATTAGCGCCTGCCGAAGCCTTCGAGATACTTCCATAATTCTTCGACTCGCAAGGGCAGGCGGAGGTTACAGGTCGCCAGCATCACAAGTTCAGGCTTGACGGCGGTATTGCCGGGTGGAAACTCTATTGCCGCACCATCGGGGAGGATCATATGGTAATTCTGTGGTGGATCATCGTCGGCCTGATCGCAGGCTGGCTTACCGGCAAGATCATGAGCGGCGGCGGGTATGGCGCGCTCATGGATATCGTCGTCGGTATCGTCGGAGCCGTAATTGGCGGCTTCATCATGCGCGCTCTGGGCTTCGCTGGATCGGGCGGCATGATCTATACGATTCTGGTCGCGGTGCTTGGCGCCGTCCTTCTGACGCTTGCTGTTGCGGCTCATTCACAAGAGGACGAACATAGCGGATTTAGCGCTCCGCCCGGCTATCTCGGATCTATCCACGCCATTTCTGACTCAATGGAAAGACCAGCTCGGCTACTGAGGCAACAGCGTTTCCATTCACGGTTGCGGGGTGAAACTTCCAGCTCCGCACCGTGTCCAGGATGGTCTGGTCGAGGCTGTTGCCCAGTCCGTGCACCAGCTTTTCGTCGAGCACTTCGCCCAGGACGCTGACGTTTACGTCGACGATGACGTTCTCGTTGGAACTGGGCAGCAGAGATCTGTCTGCGATATGCGGCGACGGCGAATACACCGGGAAGGCCGGCGTGGCGTCCTGGGTGCCATCCCCGGTTCCGCTGGTCTGCAACTGCGAATTGGAAGTGCCTGCCGGGCTGACGGCGGCAGTCTCGGTGGCGTTCTGAGCGTCGGGGTCCGGTTGCTTCTCGTGCGGCGGGGTCACCGGGCTGTTTCGCGGAGTCGTCCTGGCCGGCGTCGCTTTTTCTGTGGCGTGCTGGTGCGTGCGGGCCATCCCCGTTCCCACCGAACCCTCCCAGTAGAGAACCGTCGCATGCTGTCCGCCGCGCGCTACCACGGGCCGGACCTGCCAGGCGTGATGCGCCGCGACAATCAGCAGCGCCAGAAGAACGCCATGCGCCGCGATCGAGGACCAGCGGCCGATCGGCGATCTGTCTGCGCCAGGCTCGGTTTGGATTTCTGCCAGCACTCGAAAAGCTTCTCCTGCCTCTAGTGTGCATCAGGTTGGCGCGCCGCGAAAGCAAATGCAACAGCTAGACGGCGCGGAGCAGGCGTGCAGGCAGAAAGATCAAGGCGGCAACCAACTCCAGGGCGCCGCCAACCGCAATCCCCACGATTCGGAAGGGCAGTAGCAACAGCCACACGATCGGGTACAGCACCAGCGCGACCAGGGCCAGCGGCCAGCACAGAAACAGAAGGACACACCACAAGAGGAATTTGATCATCGTAGAAAACCTACTCAAGTGAAACTACGGAGGTCCGGCGGGCAAAGTTCCCGAGCGCTCAGAACCCCATGATGTTGTAGCCGGAATCGACGTAGATCACTTCGCCCGTGACCCCCGACGACAGCTCCGAAGCCAGGAACGCGGCGGTGCTTCCCACTTCCAGTTGCTCGGTATTGCGGTGCAGCGGTGCGCGCTCAGCGTGGGCCTTCAGCATATCGCTCAGGCCGCCAATGCCGCGGGCGGCGAGCGTCTTGATCGGCCCGGCCGAGATTGCGTTCACGCGGATATTCTGCTTGCCCAGATCGGCTGCCAGATAGCGCACCGTGGCCTCGAGTGCAGCCTTGGCCACACCCATCACGTTGTAGTGCGGGACAACTTTTTCCGCGCCGTAGTAGGTCAGCGTGATAATGCTGCCACCATCAGTCATGAGCGGAGCAGCGCCGCGGCTGAGCGCGATCAGCGAGTAGACGCTGACGTCGTGCGCGATGCGGAAGCCATCACGCGTCGTCTGGATAAAGTCGTTCTTCAGCTCCTCCGCGGGTGCATAGCCGATCGAATGAACCAGCACGTCGACCTTGCCGTAGCGCTCCTTGAGCTGCGCGAAGACGTGGTGGATTTCCTCGTCATTCGACACGTCACACTGAAAAGCTTCAGCGCCAGGGAGATCGGCAATCAGGTCCTGGGCTTCGGCCTTCATACGCTCATTCTGATAGCTGATAGCCAGCCGGCATCCGGCCTGCTTTAGCCTCTGGGCAATACCCCAGGCGATGCTGCGTTTGTTGGCCAGTCCGAAAACGGCGGCGACGCGACCTTCAAGGTTAAGCATGGAACAGGTTTCCTCCAAACAAAGAGGATAGCAGCGTTCCTACAACGTCCGCTTGAACAGCGGAGTCGCTACCAGCAGCGTCGCGATCCCAAATCCAAACAGGAAAATCAGGTCCGTGCGGATCGCCGTCAAACCGCCATCCTTGAGCAGCACCGCCTTGAAGCCATGCACTGCATAGGTAAAGGGATCAACAACCGCGATTGCCTTCAGCCAGGGGGGAAATCCGGAGACAGGAGAAATTGCCCCGCTCGGAAAGAACAGCAGCGTGTTCAGCACTCCGAACATGGCGCGCGGCACCAGGGGATCTTCGACGCGCACCATCATCAGAAACATCATGCCGTTGAACGCAATCGACGTCGACAAGATAAGCAGCAGGAGAAGCAGGGCCGACTCCGGGTGAAAGATGACACCCAGGCCCGCCATCAACGAGCCAATCACTGTGAGGCAGACTCCCGAGAGCACCGCCTTGATCGTGCCGGCCAGATTCAGCCCCAGGACCAGCTCCAGTTTTGTGATCGGTGTGACCAGATAGCCTTCATGCACACCCCGCGCCTTGTCATCGATATAGAGCATGCCACCGCCGATCATGACCGACACATACATGGCCAGCGCCACCGAGCCGGAGAGCAGATACTTCATGTATTCGACATAGGGGTAAAGTTCGACGATTTCGAGCGCGATCTTCTCCACAACTTTTGGCTGGATCACGGGAGCGTTCAGTGCGTCGACCAATGACTGCATCTCGGCTTCAAGGCTGCTGCTCATCGTCTGGTCGGAGTTGTCGACCACCAGGCCGATTGCCGGAGAATCTCCCGCGAGCACGCGGCGCGAATACTGCGCCGGAATGATCACAGCGCCATCGATCTTTCCGGTGCGCACGTCCTCGCGCGCCTGCTGCTCGTCGTTGTAGGGCACCGTGGTGAAGGTGCGGATGTTCACCGCGATCGAGTCGAAGGCCTCGTGAATCTTCAGCGACTGCGAGCCTCGGTCGTAATCGACCACGGCCATGCGCGCCCCGCGAATCTTGCCGCCGAAGGCATTGCCGAGGATAAGCAGCTGTACCAGCGGAAGTGTCATCGAGACCATCATCAGCGCCGGCGAGCGGAAGAACTTCCGCATTTCGCGTTCTACGATTGCCATCATTCGTGTCATGGTTGTATCCCCGGTCGCGGCGGCATCATGAAGCCCACCGCCTTCACCTGTTCGTCGCGAAGCTGACGCCCTGTGTAGTGAACAAAGACATCATCGAGCGTGGTGGTCTGCACGCTCAGCGACTTGATAACCTCGCCCCTGCCGACGGCCATTTCCACCAGCTGCGTTGTCGTAAGCGAACCGTTGGAGGTGAGCAGCCTGTACATTGCTGAGCCGTGCGATTCGACCGCGGTTACGCCAGCCAGCTGCTTCAGCCGTTTTGGCCACTCGTCGGATTCGTGCGTGAACTGCGCTTCAACCACATTGGTCCCCGGAACGCTGGCCTTGAGCGCCATCGGAGTATCGAGCGCAACCAGCTTGCCGTGATCGACGATCGCGATGCGGTCGCACAGATGGTCGGCCTCGTCCATGTAATGCGTCGTGATCAGCATGGTGAGGTGGTGCGTCTTCCTGAGATTATCCAGCATCTCCCACACCGCCACGCGCGAAACCGGATCGAGCCCGGTGGTCGGTTCGTCGAGAAAGAAGATTCGCGGGATTGTGAACCAGCCCGCGCGCAATCTCCAGCCGCCGCCGCATGCCTCCGGAGAGCGTCTTGGTCTGCGCACCACGCCACTTGGTCAGGTCCACAGCTTCGAGAAGCTCGTCGATATTGCGCTTGCGCTCCGCCTTCGGGACTCTCATAGAGCTTGGCGTAGATCGATAGATTCTCTTCCACGGTCAGATCGATGTCGCTGGTGAGCGCCTGGGGAATGACGCCGATCACCCGCCTGACCGCGTCGGGTTCGCGTGAAACATCGTGTCCGGCAACAATAGCGCGGCCGCTGCTGACTGGAATCAGCGTCGTCATCATGCGGATGAGTGTGCTCTTGCCCGCGCCGTTGGGTCCGAGCAGCCCGAAGATTTCGCCGTCGCCAACCTCGAAGGTCACTCCTTTCACGGCTTCGAAATCGCCGTAGCGCTTCACGATGTTTTCGACGGCGATCGCTGCGCCGGGAACGCTGGCATTCATCGCGACACCAGCTTGTTCTTCGGGATATAGACTTCAGCGATCATTCCCGGCACGTACTTCATGCCGGGATTGTCGATCAGCAGTTTCAGCTTGATGGTCTTGATATCTCGCTTGCGCCGGCTCACATCACGCTGCGTGGCGAAGTCTGCCTCCGCCGACTTGGCGATCACCTTGCCCTGAATGGTCGCGCCGCTCGGCATCACCACGCGCAGGCTGTCGCCCACCTGCACGGAGTCGGCCTCGGTCTCCGGCAGTGGCGCATAGATCCAGGTCTGGGTCAGGTCGGTGATGGTCACGATCGGAGTTCCGGGCGAAACCACCTCGCCCTGCCGCGCCGCTCTTACGTTCACCTTGCCGGAGATTGGCGAAAGGACCTGCGCATATCCCAATTGAACCTGCGCCTGGTTCAGCAGAGCCTGCGCATTCTGCACATCGCCGCGTGTTGCTTCTACTGTCTTGGCAGCAGCCTGCGCCTGAATTGTATTCGCCTTCGCTAACGTCACCGAGGCCTCCGCCGCGGATACATTCTCCTGCGCTGCGTCGACCGCGGCCTTTGCCGCGTTCAGAGAGGTAACTGCCTCATCGTGAGCCTGGTCGCTCATTACGCCCTGCTTGGCCAGAGCCACGGTCCGCGAGGTGTCCGCCTGCTGGTGCTCGTACTGAGCCTGTGCCTGCACCAGGGCGGCTTTCGCGGCGCGGAATTGTGCTTCGGCATTGATCACCTGGCTGGAGGTCGTTCCCCGCATCTGCCGTTCCGTATCGCTCGACCCCTGCAACTTATATTGCTGGCTGACTGTAGCTGCCCTGGCAGCATTGGAAGCTGCTGCCAGGTCCTCGCTCTCGATGGTTGCGATGAGCTGCCCGGTCTTTACGTCGTCGCCTTCATCGACCGTCAGTGTTTGTATGCGGCCAGGGATACGCGAGCTGACGACGACTTCATTGGCGTCCACTGTGCCGATCAATTGCAGATCGTCCGAGCGGCGTGTTGAAAAGAAATACCAGCCGAGCGCGATGAGCGCCAGAATCCCGAGCAAAATAAACACGCGATTGCGTGCGTTCATGGGTGCTTTCTCCACAGTCGATTCTTGTTGAGTTTCGGCATAGGCATATCGGCCAGGACGCGCTTGGCAACTCTTGCGCCGCGAGCCCGGTCGACAAAGAGAGCCTTGCCCAGAAACTGCGCCACGGCCCTTCGACGGTTTTCCAGGGTGGCCGCGTCGAATGGATGGAAGGTCAGTGCAAGCTCCATCATGGGTGCGCTGAGGAAATAGAAGACATTGGCGCCCAGCATCGAATACATCACCTGCAGCCAGTCGAACTCGCAGATTTCCCCGGTATCGATGCCCTCGCGTATCGTCTCTTCGAGCTTCGTCAGCAGTGGTTTGAAAACGTTCTTCACCAGCAGCGGCGCCCCTTCGCGTTCGCCGTGCCGAAACCTGACCATCTCTTGCTGAAGCAGGCTCTGGAACTCGTGCTGGGTCAGAATCCGGTCGAAGTGGTCCAGTGCTGCACGCACGAGGCGTTCTCCGGCGCTGTGTTGCGGGTCAAGGGCGGCGAGCGTGCGCTCGACGACGGTGCCGGCGATCTCCTCAAATGCCGCCGCGTACAGGCCATGCTTGCTCTTGAAGTAGTAGTAAAGGAGAGCCTTGTTCACCTTCGCAGACTCGGCGATGGCGTCGGTGCGGGCTCCCGCAAGGCCGTGCGCGCTGAACTCACGAATCGCAGCGCGCAGGATGTTCTTCCGGGTCTGGTCGGCGCGGTCTTGCCGGATCGGTATGGGCTTGTTCTTCATTAATTAACTATTCAGTTAAAAATAATAACAGTTTTTGATTAGACCCTGTATTGACTGTCGCCCTTGCGTCCCTTAATGTGGCTTCCTGCGACGTTCGAAGAACTTGAAGAGATGGCAGGAACAACGAAAATCGAAGAGCAAGCGAAATCTGCAATGCCCGGGCATTCGATGCATGGTCTCGGCGTGCTGTGCGGTATCGCAGCGGGTGCCTGGCTGGGTGCGGCGGAGGCGCCTACCAAGCTGGTTGCGACAGGGCTCTCTCCCTACACGATTTCACTTTGCATGGTGGCCGGTGTCTTTACCGCCCGATGGACTTTTCCTACGCTTTTACGCGGCACGAAGTATGTTTTTGAAGACCTGCTCGGCAAACCGCACCTGCTCGTCTGGGCGATTCTCGCGGGCGCGCTCTGGGCAGTCGCAAACACGCTGACCGTATTCGCTATTCGCGACGTTGGGCTTGCGATTGCGTTTCCTCTGTGGAATGCGAATAGCCTGATCGGCATCCTGTGGGGGATTGTTCTATTCAGAGAACTCAGAGGAGCCTCCGCCGGCAACTGGGCGAAAGTGATTCTGGGATCTCTGGCAATCGTGGCCGGCGCAACGATGCTGGGGATCAGCACGATCCGTTCCGCGAACGCGAGCTCGACGCATGCCGCGGCCGGCGTCGCCGCAGCCCTGGGAGCCAGCCTGTTGTGGGGCACGATGTATGTTCCCTATCGCAAAGCCTATCTCAGCGGCATGAATCCTTTATCGTTTGTGACTATCTTCACCGTGGGTGAACTGGGCACGATGTTTGCCCTTTCAATCGGACTCGCAGGCGGCTTCCATACGGTCGCCGGGCAGCTCTTCGCCGCACGCCACTTTGTCTTCTGGCTCTTTCTCGGCGGATTCTGCTGGGTCATCGGCGATCTCTTTCAGCAATACGCGACCAAATACATTGGCATCGGCCGCGGTATTCCACTCTCTAACACCAACCAGCTCTGGGGACTCGCCTGGGGTGCGCTTGTCTTCGGCGAACTCGCCGGTCTCGATCGACGGCATCAGCTGGCCATTCTTGCAGGGTCGGCCGTTATGATTCTGGGAGCCCTCGCCATCAGCACCGCGGCGGCGTCCGCGAAAGAGCACGCCTCGACGAACGAAGCGCTCCTGCGCGAGTGCAATCGCTACAACCTGGAGTACCACCGTGCATTCATGGCGCAGGCCGGTATCGAACATGACAAGCAGGCCCAAAGCGGGCGTCACTGGTGGGACTATCTGATCGTCGTGCTGGCCATCGGTCTGTTCGCCTGGTTTGCCTGGGGAGCAACGCTGCCGCCGTTGGCCATGAACATGAGTTGGGCTGCGGGCTTATGCGTGCTTCTTGCAATCCTGCTTTTCGGTGCCGGATGGACACTTTGGAAGCGGACCCGATTTTTCTAGAAGCGGACCCGATTTTTCCAGGAAGAGAAGAGCGCATCGCTACCAGGCGATCTTGCCGGGGAAGAACTCGGCAAACAGATCGTCGTAATAGGGCTTGATCGCCGCAATGTCCGGCTTCGCAAGTCCCTTGGAGTAAAGATCGTAAGGATTGAACTTCAGCACCCAGTTTGTGAACATTTCCTGGTCGTGCGCCGACATCAGGTGCTTGTAAGCCCCGTGCTGGTGTGCAGCATAAAAAGAGTGATAGCGAAGCATGTAGAGAGCCTCTTCAGGCAGATAGGGCTTCATGGCATGCGCGATGTAGGCGTCGTGCCCCCAGGACATGTGGACCTTGTCGAGGCCGCAATTGGGTTCGTAGATGCCGTACAGCGTCTGATACTCCGGCACGTTCATATCCGGATTGTTCGCGAAGTACTCCGGGAAGACGATCTTATCGGAGTAGGCGCAGCCCACCGGAAAGGTATCGCCCACCACTGCCCATTGCGGCTCGCCGTAGAGGCATAAAACCTTGCCCAGATCGTGCGCGAACGCTGCGGCTACCATCCATCGCGGGTGTCCATCGTTGCGGACGGCCTCCGACGTCTGAAGGAGATGCTCAATTTGCGTGAGGTCGGTATCGGGGTCGCTGTCGTCGACCAGCGTGTTCAGGAAGTCCGCTGCTTCCCAGATCGTCTTTTCGCCCATTTGCAACGGGAAGTACTCCGCTTCCTTGCGGAGAACGAAGTCGAGAGTCTGCTTCTCGTGGTTGAGCTTGTAGAACTCGGCGACCGTGGGTACGACTTTCGCGTCGTAGTTACGAAACTCTGACTCGCTCTTGCCCTCTTTGTAGCGCCCGCTTACAAACTCGTCCCACTTTTCTTCGATCTGAGCTGCCTGTGCGATCTCAACCGGGCTGAGCGTAGTGTTCATGGTGTGACCCTCCGCGAAAACCTCGTGTCTTAAATATTAGCAACGGTTGCCTGGCTCGCGCCCGAATACCGTCAGGTAAAGTGGTAACTGCGTGATATCGTACTCCCGACGTTGAATCGGCGACTTCGGATACCGGAGCCTATCGTGCTTAAGGCAATTCTGACGGACTCACAGTTTTGGATTCCAGTTGTCGTGCTGGCGCTCGGAGTCGCCCTGTTAACCTACCTGCGCTGAGCTGTATCCACGGCACACGCCGAAATCAGCTCGAGCATGGATCGTTTCCGATACCGAAAACATTTCGAGATTTTGCGCTTGAGGAAGGATCCACGCTGATTTGCGCGGGCTAGCGTGCATCACTACGGTCACGTCGAAAAGAAACTATGTGCTTGTTTGTACTTAGTTTGGTCGCTACTCTTGATTCAAGAGACAGATGACTTACACGGATACCCAGCCAGATAACATTAGCCGCATTCCTCCTCTTTGGCGGCTTGCCGCGATAGGCATGTTCCTCAGCGTCCTGTCGTATAGCGCGTTGTTGCTGAACAATCGCTCCGGCGGCATCACGATTTTATGGCCTTCGAATGGTCTTCTCCTGGGGGTGCTGTTGCTCGCGCCTCGACGACAATGGCTGGCTTATATCGCAGTCGCGTTCTCAATCGACCTGGGCGTTAATCTGAGCATCTCGAATCCCAGCCTGAATTCCGTTTATCTGGCTGGATGTAACATGATCGAGGTTCTGGTGGCGGCGTTCCTCTTGTACAGGACGATCGCTCCGGCTCCGGATCTTACCCGCCGACGGCAGCTGGTGAGTTTTCTGGCCTATGGTGTCGTCCTAGCGCCAGCGATCGCGGCCTTTCTGGCTTCGCTTACCCTGCAGAGATTTCATTCGAATGCTATGGCGCATACCTTCCGGTTGTGGTTCACAGCCGACGCGCTGGGCATCTCCACGGTCACGCCGCTCTGCCTTGCTTTTGGGCAGAGAGGACGCCTTTCAAAGCGATCGCCCTTCGGATATCTATATCCTTTCGCGCTGCTTTGCGGAGTTACTGTCTATGTTTTCTGGCAAACGCAGTTCCCGTTCTTATTCCTGATAATGCCGTGCCTGATCTTGATCGGCCTTCGCCTGGGGCTCGCCGGTTCAGCATTGGGGTTGCTGGTCGTTTCGGTGATTGGCGGGTTTTTTACTACCGGAGGGCACGGGCCGACAATGTTGATGCCCGCCAACTCGCAGGAAGCGCATATTCTGACCTTCCAGTTTTTCATCGCGATATCGATGCTGTCGCTCTATCTGCTCGAAGTTGTCATGGCAGAGAGCAGGCGGCTGCAGCAGAGCCTACAATCCAGCGAAGGGTATTTCCGGCTGCTTGCCGAGACCTCGCGCGACGTTATCGTGCTGACTGATCTCGATGGCGAGCGACGATATGTGTCGCCCGCGGCGGCCGAACTGCTGGGATGGGACCCGGAAGAACTCGTGGGGGGAACCTACCGTGAGATTGTTCATCCGGAAGATCTGGGAGAATGGACCGCTTTGCTGGAGAATTGCCGCCGCGGTAAGGCAGGAAAGATTCTCCAATACCGGTGTCAAAAGAAAGACGGCAGCTACCTGTGGATGGAATCAAACCTGCGCCTCTATCACGATCCGGAAACAGGTGAGCCGTTTGGCTTCGTCAACGTGGTTCGGGATATCTCGCGTCGCAAGGCTGCGGAAGAAGATCTCGAGAAAGCATTCCGGCTGGTCGAGAGCCTGGCCAGTCTTGACGGGCTCACCGAAATCGCGAACCGCCGCCGCCTGGATCAAGTCCTTGAGCATGAGTGGCGGGTGGCTATACGGACCAGTTGCGACATTTCGCTGCTGCTGATCGATGTGGACCATTTCAAGTCATACAACGACATCCACGGCCATCTGCGGGGCGACGATTGTCTGCGCCAGATTGCAAAATTGATTCTGGAGTTGGTTTCGCGTCCGGCTGATCTGGTGGCTCGTTATGGCGGCGAAGAGTTCGCCGTGGTTCTGCCCAATACGCCCGAATCAGGCGCCAGACAGATCGCCGAGCGGATACGGAGCGCCGTCGAGTTGCTCGATATTTCGCATGAAGGCAACCCGCATGGGGTGGTCACGGTCAGCATCGGTTGCGCCACCCAGACTCCGGAAGTCGACTCGAAGCTCGAGGGTCTGATCGACGCGGCCGACAGCGCTCTTTACAGGGCCAAGGATGCGGGGCGAAATACCATCGAAGTTGCGATCCAAGCGATACTTCAGCCGCACGGCTGGAAAAGATCCTGACGAATTCACATCTGGCGATCGTCGAGATGATTCAACCGCCCAGATCAATCAGTTCCACATGGTCGATAGGATGGCCAAGGAAGCGCGCGCCAAGAGTGCGAAATTTGCTGACGGAGTCAGTAGCATAAAAACTGCGGGTGTGCGGTTTGTCGTCCGGATGGCATGGCGTGTCCGGCAGGCAAAGGGCGGCCGCCACCTGAGCAGCGGTGACTTCAGCCGAGTCGATCACCCGAATGGATGCCGGAAGGGTGCGTTCGAAGTTTGCACGCAGCAGCGGATAGTGAGTGCAGCCGAGGACCAGCGTATCCGGCTGAATCGCGGACCGGGTGGCTTCTTCAAGCAACTCCGACACATAGATGCGCAGGATCTCTTCCGTAACCGGGTGGTCGACCCAGCCTTCTTCGACCAGTGGGACGAGGAGCGGGGCGGCTTTCTCGATGGCGCGCAGTCCTCGCTCCTGGCAGGCGGCGGAGTAAGCGTGGCTTTCAACGGTGGCGGCGGTGGCCATGACGAGCACGTCGCCGGTTTTGGACGAGGCGCGGGCGGCGTTGGCTCCTGTTTCGATTACGCCCAGCACGGGCACAGGCACGGCCTCGCGAATAGCGTCCAGAGCAAGGGCAGAAGCGGTGTTGCAGGCGATGACGAGGTAATCGGCCTTCTGCTGCTCGACGAGGAAGTGAGCACTCGAGACCGCGTAGCGGGCGACCGTCGCCTGGGATTTTGCTCCGTAAGGAAGACGGGCAGTGTCTCCCAGGTAGGAGTAATTGGCTCCCGGCAGGCGTTCGAGGAGCGCGCGCAGGACGGTCAATCCCCCAAAGCCGGAATCAAATACGCCTATGTTCATGCTATTGGCCACCTCCGGAAGTCGTGCTCGAAGCAAGGTAGGCACGGGTGAGGTCAGCGTGTCCGGCGAGGGTGTCGCGCGCATGGCCATCGACAAGGAAGCGCACCTGGGTAATGGCGGGAAGATTGGCGTGCAGGGTTCCGATGATAGAGAGCAGTGTAAGGGTTTCCGGCTCGATACCCGACGGGTGGGACTGCGCAAAGGCGGCGCTGAAATTGACGACCGCCATTTTGCCGGGATTGGAAGCGCCGTCCTTGGCCGGCGGGAGGGGCATGAGAAAGACCTCGTCGATATCTCTGCCGCGGTTGCTGTCCGGGCTGTCGGTGCCACTTGATCCACCAACCCCTGCGATGGGATGAGTTGATTTCGGATCGCGGAAGGTTTCCAGCAGGGTCTCCAGAAGAACGCGGGCGCGTGCGCTGTCGTCCTGCGGCAGGGGGAGGCTGCGCGGGCTCTCCTGGAGCGAGTCATCAGCGTCATTGGGGATGAGAAGAGTAACGGCTGTCGGCGGCGCCTCGACGGGCTCGACCAGCGGAGTCGAGTTCTGTACGGCATGCAGGCGATCCTGGGCACGCTCGCGCAGGCGGATCAGGATGGCGGCCATGGTCACGGCGGCGATCAGCATGCCGATGAAGAGGATGCGTTGCGCGCGCGGGATCACGGCTGCTGTCTCCAGTCGTTGCGCCACTCATCAATGGCGGCAGTAAGGGCGTCGAGAATCGATCGCTGATAGGCAGGGTCGGAGAGGGGCGCAGCCTTCGTGGTTGAGCCTGCGGCAAGCGGGGCGACTTCGACTGCGACAGCCGGGCAGACGAGGCTGTCCATGGGCTGAAGAGAGGTGCGGCCGAGAGTGACGGGGATTTCGGCATGCGCCAGCGCCGAATCGATTTCCGAAGAGAGCTTCAGACTTTGTGTGACATAGCCCGATTGCGCCGTCTGCCACGGCATGAAGCGGGTGATCGGGGTGGGCGCGAGAGACGACGTATACAGATGCACGCCGCTGCCCGTGGCCGTCGCATGGATGAGGATGCAGGCCGCGGCAGGCATGCGATTGGCGGCTTCGGCGCGGCGGGTTGCGGAAAGATTTGCATCGGAGTCGCGCGTTGTTATCACTCCGATGCCGTGTGCCGAGAGCATCGAGCGCAGACGGACGGACAGGCTGAGTGTGATGTCCTTCTCCAGCAGGCTGTCGGTGATGCGGGCGCCAGTGTCGTCTCCGCCGTGCGCAGCATCGAGGACAACGAGGAAGCGCGGAGTGACATTAGGAGCGGTGGGCGAGGGAACCGACGGAGAAGGCGGCGGAGGCGGGAGCGTCGTGGATGCGGGCGGCGGCTGTGTCTGCTGGGTGTGGCCCGCGGCGAGCGAAAGCAACGCGAGCAGGCCAAGAGTCAGACCAGCCCGGAGTACAGCATCAGTCCAACGCATAGATGGCTAGACCGCTGAGAAGTTTAGGGAAGAAATCGGTGGATTTTTGTGGCAGGACCTCGCCGGCAAACGCGACTTCGCGGAGCTGATCCAGGCTGACGGGATTCATGAGGAAGGCGGCGTTGGCCTCGCCATCGGCGACCTGATCGATCGCCTCGTCAGCATCGCGCAGGTAGCGCACGTTGGTTTGCTCGCGGATGGCCTCTTGCGTAATACCGAGGAGCGTTTCGAGGACCAGCGCGTGGAGCTGCACAACGTCAAGCTGGCGCTGGCGCTCGGAAATATGCTTCAGTGCCGTAGTGATGGTCTCGGGTTTCGCCACCAGCAGGTGCTTTCCTGCCGAAGTGACAGCGATGAAGGCCGTCTTGCCCTGAAGTCCGCTCAGGCGGCCGACGAGATCCGATACGTCGTCGGAGAGGAGCTCTTCGATCTCGAAATAATCCTGGACGCGAGCAATGAAATCCGACGGTAAGAAATTCTTCAAGCCATGTACCACGCGATGGGTGGGCAGAATGACCAGACCCTCTGCAGTCCATGTTGACGAAGGTCATCATGACGGCGGCCTCAGGGTAGGGTGGCTGCGGCAGCGAATAGGAGTTCCGCTCAGTAGGCGCGGCGGCTGCAGCGTGCGCATGCTCACGGGAGTAGTTGAGGGCCGTCTCATATCTGTGGTGGCCGTCGGCGATGATCAGCTTTTTATCCTCAAGAGCGGTGGTAAGCAGGTTGAGAGTATTCGGGTCGTTGACCCGCCAGACCCGGTGCAGGACCTCGTACTCGTCGGTCACTTCGATGTCCGGCGCGGCCGTCGAGTTGAACAACAGCCGTTCGGCGCTGAGGCCGGGGTCGGAATACAGCATGAAGATCTGGCCAAAGTGAGCGCGGGTGGCGCGCAGCAGGTTCAGCCGATCGTTCTTTGGTTTGGAGAGAGTCTGTTCGTGACGGAAGACGACCTTCTGGGCGTAATCGTAAAGTTCGCCGAGAGCCAATGAAGCCTCGGCGCTCCACGAAGCGTAGTCGGGCGAGCCCGGCACAGCAAAGCGCTGCGAATAGGCGAAGACGCAGGGCTCGCTTTCCTGGGTGAGGATGCCGCTCTGACGCCAGGCTGAGAAATCCCGCGCCGCGCGTGTGTAGACGTCGCCCTCCTACGCTGAATCAAAGAGTTCAGGCAGACCGAGGATGATGCGGACCAGGTTGTACGGACTGCGCTGGTAGTAGGCCTGCTGCATGGCCGGGGTGATCTTGTCGTAGGGTTGGGTGACAACGTCTTCCAGCCGGACGAGCGACGGGTTGTAACGAAGGGCTCGAAATGGATAGATGTGGGCCATGCGATCGGCGGGGTCGCTGGCGCCGGCCTGCTCAACGAGTCCGGCAATTCGTTGTCCAATGAATCCTGCCCGATTGTAAATCAGTAGCGACGTTCGGGTCTGCGCCGGTCGGAGCAGGGAAACGAGTGGCTATGGAACGTATTCCCATGTTGGAGCAATCGTTATGACGGCACGAAAGATGCAGAAGCAGGGACTGTCGCCGCGTGCTAGGATGCAAGTCACCAGCAGCTGCAAGCCTGCCGCACTGTTCGGTCTTGAATGTCGTCCGGATTTTGTGAGCCTGACGCAGAATGCAAAAAGAGAGCTATGAGAGCTGCTCACAGCCCGACCCCGATTTTCTCCAGAGTTACTTCCTCGGCTGACAAGCGCCGCAGGCGCTTCGCTTTCATTGCGCTGACTTCGATTTCGCCTGCTGCTGGCCCTGATCGCCATCGGCCCCGCAGCGCCGACGCGCAGGAGGATCCGCTCAGCACCGTTCACGTGCAGCCTCCTCCGTCCGCGCCTAGCAAGGAACCCGCGCCCGTCGAGGGGCCGGCAGGCGTTGAAATCAACCAGGTCCGGCGAGACGCATTCGCGTGAATGTGAACCTGGTGCTGGTTCCGCTGACCGTCACCGACCCTATGGACCGTCTGGTGACCGGGCTCGAGAAAGAAAATTTCTTTATCTACGAGAACAATCACCTTGAGACGATTAAGTCGTTTTCGACCGAAGACGCCCCGGTATCCATCGGCGTAATCTTCGATCTGAGCGGCAGCATGAACAATAAGGTAATCCGCGCCAGAGATTCCATTCTGGAGTTCATGAAGACCTCCAATCCTCAGGACGAATTCTTCGTGATCGGCTTCAACGACCGTCCGGAGTTCATCGAGGATTTCACTTCGTCCGTGGATCAGATCGAGGCCCGCCTGGCCATCGTCAAGGCCGAGCACCGCACCGCACTCCTGGATGCCATTTATTACGGTCTCAACAAGATGAAACAGGCGAAATACGAGCGCAAGGCGCTTGTGGTCGTTTCCGATGGCGGAGACAACCGCAGCCGGTACACCGAGAGTGAGGTGCGGGCCGTGGTCCGCGAGTCCGGCGTCCAGATATATTCCATCGGAATCTTCGACCCCTATGCGGCAACCACCGAAGAACGTCTGGGGCCGCTGCTGCTCAACGACATCAGCGAAGAGACCGGCGGACGCCTCTTCCGTGTCGACGACGTCTCTGAAATGGGCGACATCGCGACCAAGATCAGCGCCGAGCTGCGCAACGAATACGTGCTCGGATACAAGCCGGACAACGACAAGCATGACGGAAAGTGGCGTAAATTGAAGGTAAAGCTGGTAGCTCCGGCAGGGCTGCCTCAGCTCACAGTTCATGCTCGTACCGGATACTATGCGCCTTTGCAGTAATCGTCACTACTTGTCGACAGCTTTTCCTTGCTCGCAGTCACTTGTTCGCGCTCCCGCTCACCCTTGCGGCGCAGAACTCCTCTCTCGAGCCGGTCGCGACCCCGAAGTCAGCTGCTGCGCGGGCCTTGGCCGGCGAACCCCGCCCCCTCCGCTTCCTCAGTCTCAGACTCCACCCCTCCAGAAGCCTGAAACGCAGCCCCCTCTGAACGTAGATCGCGATCCGATCCTCTCGCCGGACGCCGAGGACAACGAGGCGGTCAGCCCCGAACATCCCGGTTCCCCCAATCGCGGAGCGCAGACACTGGAGCGTGGCGCACACGGCGGTTTTACCCTCAAGCGAAACGTGGATGAGGTTGTCCTGAACATTACCGTTCTCAGATGAAACCGGACAGCTGGTCAACGACCTCACCAAGGACGACTTCAAAGTCTTCGAAGACGGCGTGCCTCAGACCATCGCTTCCTTCCAGCACCAGGACATTCCGGTGTCGATGGGCATCCTCGTCGACAATTCCGGCTCCATGCGCGACAAGCGTGCGGCAGTGAACACCGCCGCACTCGATCTGGTCAAGGCGTCGAATCGTGATGACGAAGCCTTCATCGTCAACTTCTCCGACGAGGCCTTCATCGACCAGGACTTCACCTCCGACATCGGCAAGCTGCGCGGAGGGCCTGGCCCACATCGATTCGAAGGGCGGCACCGCTCTCTATGACGCAGTCGTCGCCTCCGCCGATCAGCTCGCGAAAAATGCCAAGCGTCCCAAGCAGGCCCTGCTGATCATCACCGACGGCGAAGACAACGCCTCCACTTTCAATCTCGAGCAGACGATTCGCCGCAGTCCAGGACCTACAGGGGCCCGTGGTGTACTCCATCGGGCTGCTCTTTGGTGACGAGCGGAGGCAAGCGAATCGCGTCGGGCCAAGCGCGCACTGAAGCTTCTCTCCGAAGAGACCGGCGGTCATCGCCTTCTTCCCCAAGTCTCTCGCCGACGTCGATCCGATCGCCGCGGAAGTGGCACGCGACATCCGCAATCAGTACACCATTGGCTATCACTCCACCAAGCCGGCTTCTCAGGGCGGATACCGTGTTGTCAAAGTGGAAGTCCGCGCTCCGAATCATGGCAAGCTTTCCGCCAGAACCCGGAGCGGCTATTATCCAAAGCCGGTTGCCGCGGAGGCGAAATCCGCACAGGCGCAGTGACCACGTAAGGCGACCACGTGAGGATGGTGCATGGTGACTGGCTCGAGCCGGCTGCTCGGCCAGGATCACCCGGTTGCGGCCCAGGTGTTTGGCCTCATATAGGGCCCGATCCGCAAGGCTCAGAAGCTGATCCGCCGAATCGCTGTTGTGCGGATAAACCGCCACCCCGATCGAGATCGTTACTTCCCTCAGCGCCTCTCCCCGATGGTACAGGCGAAGCTCGCTGACCATGTGACGGATGGACTCGGCACGGCTGAGCGCATCATCCGTTCCGAGTTCGGGCAGGATGGCAACGAATTCCTCGCCGCCATACCGGCAGACAGTATCCTCGCTGCGGACCGCCTGCCGCATGATGCCGGCAACTTCTCGCAGCACCACGTCTCCGGCTTCGTGCCCGTACGTGTCATTGAGTTGCTTGAAGTGATCGATATCGAGCATAAGCACAGCCAGGGGCTTCTGGTGGCGCACAGCCCGGCGCAACTCGCGGTCGAGTGCGATCTCCATGAATCGGCGGTTGAAGAGGTTGGTCAGGCTGTCCCGGATCGACTGGTGCTCGAGAATCGTGCGCAGGTTGAGGCCGGCGATGCGGATCGAAGCCAGCTCCACCATCTGCTGCAGAGCCCTCAGGTTCGCATCTACCATCGCCGCTATTCCTGACGACCCACACTCCACGTAGACCATCCCGAGTGTTTCTCCGTGGGCCACGAGAGGCAGGCACAAGTAGTTTTCTGGTGCTTTGTCCAAAAAGTGCGTGCAATGCACTTCAGACTGGCCAG
The DNA here is from genome assembly GCA_963735555.1 of uncultured Acidobacteriota bacterium. Classification (GTDB taxonomy): domain Bacteria; phylum Acidobacteriota; class Terriglobia; order Terriglobales; family Acidobacteriaceae; genus Silvibacterium. Next base: position 63,204 of record CAVTLP010000020.1, on the reverse strand, counting down.
GGCGGCGCCAGCGCATACGTCCCGATCGCAGTCCGCAGCAGGCGTCGGGAGCAAAGCCGTCGAGCAGAGTGGTCGCCCCGTTCCATGTGGCGTCCACCTCCACCATTTGCCTGGATTCATTGATGAGGCAGATGCCGCCCGCGGTTCCCGGAAGCAATTGCGCCAGGTACCGCGCCGCCGAGTGCTGCGCGTGTTCGGCACTTCACGGAGAGCTGCAATTCGTCGCGCGCCGCAGTCAGCAGATCCGATTCCCGCGCCTGGCGCTCCAGCGCCCGAATCGTCCCGGCCAGCTTCTCATTGGTTTCCGCGAGGCGTTCCTCGTACCGGCGTCGATGCAGTGCGTCACGCAGGAGGAAGTCCGAACAGAATCAGCACCACTACCAGTGCGAAAACCGTGAAGCTGACGCCGATTGCCAGGCTGCGCGAGGCATTCGACTTCGCTGCCTCCGTGCGTTGGGCGAGCAGTTCACGCTCCGCGGTCTGCATCAGGCTAAGAACTTTGCGCGCGGGCAGGAGCTGCTGGGCGGGGAATTTCGAGTCCGTTGAAAAAGTCTCGAGTGTCTTCAACAGCGCCTCGCCCTGCCTTGTCAGCTCGCGGGCCCGAGCCAGTTGCCGGCGCATTGTCCGGACAAGCTGCTCGAGATGCAGGGCGCTGGAGTAAAAAGCACAGCGCTTGTTTGCGCGTTCGAAGATTATTTTCGTCGCGGCTGAGAGATAGAGCTGAAGTTGGGCTCGATCCGGTCCAGGCGCTGCACTTCCAGCTGCAGTTCGGCGATGATCCCTGCGAATGTTCCAGCCAATCGCGCGATTCGTTGAGGCGACGGGACGATCCGTAGAGCAGCCAGCCCGCTATCCAGACGCAAAGCGAAACCCCCATCGTCGCGAGCACAAGCATGGAGACCGCCCGGCTCTTTCCGTGCGCCGAACTGGATCGAGTGACCGGCAAAAGCTTCCTCGAGCGGGTGATTCCCGCCAGATCGCTCTGCGTGAATCGGAATCGTGTTAGCAAGAGATTACAGGAGCTACCCAGCTGGAATACCCAAGCAAAAACAGGGTGCCGGATGCCGAAGTAACCGCGAAGACCAGCAGGGTGCGCCGGCCTGCTACACTAAGAAGTTTTGTTATGACTGGATCAAGCGCTCGTACAGCAACCCGGCACGGCCCTGCGGGTCGCCGAAGACATTACCGAGCTGATGGGCCAGACGCCGATGCTGCATCTGCGACGCGTCGCTCGGCCAGAGTGGGCGGCGGTCTATGCCAAGCTCGAGTTCCTCAATCCTGGCGGCAGCGTGAAGGACCGCGCCGCTCTTGGCATGATTCTCGACGCGGAGCAGCGCGGCATCCTCAAGCCCGGATCGACCATCGTCGAGGCGACCGCCGGCAACACCGGCGTGGGCCTGGCCCTGGTCGGCGTCAACCGCGGCTATCGAGTCGTGCTCTTCGTTCCCGAGGGCTTTGCGGAAGAAAAGTGCATCCTGATGCGCGGCTTCGGCGCAACCGTCGTGCGCACGCCCGAAGCGGAGGGCATGAGGGGGCGATTCGGCAGGCGACAGGCTATGGCGAAGGACGATCCGAATGCCTTTGCGGCGCTGCAGTTTGAAAACCAGGCGAATCCGAAGTTCCACCACGACACCACCGCGGTCGAGATTTGGGAGCAGATGGAAGGCCGCGTCGATGCCTTCGTCGCTGGCGTGGGCACGGGTGGAACCTTTTCCGGCGTCGCTCGGTTGCTGAAGGAACAAAACCCAACATTCTCACCGTCGCGGTCGAAACCGAGGGCTCCGTACTGCAGGGCGGCGAGCCCGGACCGCATAAGGTAGAAGGAATCGGTGTGTCGTTCATCCCGAAGACTTTCGATCGCTGCCGTCGCCGACGAGATCGTCGATGGTGAGCGACGAGGACGCCTTCGCGATGGTCAGGCGTCTGGCAACAGAAGAGGGTCTGCTCGCTGGATCGAGTTCGGGCGCGATCGTTCATGCAGCAGTCGCGGTAGCCGAGCGCCTGGGGCCGGGCAAGCGCGTCGCGACCATCATTCCGGATTCAGCCGAACGCTATCTGTCGAAGAACATCTTTGAGGAGTAGCCTGTCCAGCCGATCCCGCCTTGGGGCACAACCGAGCTTGACGAGGAGGATTCATTTCAGAATGACCGAACCGAAGCACGGCTTTGCCACCCGCGCCATTCACGACGGACAGCATCCGATCCGCTGACCGGAGCGGTCAACGTGCCGATCTATCTCTCGTCGACCTACGCGCAGGAAGAGATTGGCAAACACAAAGGCTACGAATACTCCCGCGTGTCGAATCCGACGCGCGATGCGCTCGAAACCAACCTCGCCTCGCTCGAAGGCGGCGACGAGCGCGCACGTCTTTGCGAGCGGCATGGCTGCGATCATGGCCATGATCACGATGTTCAGAAGCGGCGACCACGTCATCTGCGGTGAGAATGTCTACGGAGGCACGCCGCGGCTCTTCAACCAGATCGTTACCCGTTACGGTATCGAGTTCAGCTACGTCGATACCTCTGACCCCGACAACGTCCGTCGCGCCATTCGCTCCTCGACAAAGCTGGTCCATATAGAGACGCCGACCAATCCCATCATGACGCTGACCGACATTCGCGCCGTCGCCGACGTCTGCCACGAGCAGGGTGTCGAACTGGCCGTGGACAACACGTTTATGTCGCCGTATTTTCAGCGGCCGATTGAACTGGGCGCCGACATCGTCATGCACTCCACGACCAAGTTTCTGAATGGCCACAGCGATGGTCTGGGTGGCGTGCTGGTGGGCACTAAACCCGAGCACAAGGAGAACTTCGCCTTCGTTCAGAAGTGTACCGGCGGCATTCTTTCGCCCTTCGAATGCTGGATGATTCTGCGCGGCGTGAAGACTCTGGCAGTGCGCATGTGCCAGCACGACGCGAGCGGGCGCAAGATCGCCGACTATCTCGCCGGACACCGCAAAGTCGAGAAGGTGTATTATCCCGGTCTCGCGTCGCATCCGCAGCACGAACTGGCCAAGCGCCAGATGTCCGGCTTCGGCGCGCTGATCTCGTTTGAAACTGGTTCTCTCGAGAACGCCAACAAAATGCTCAGGCAGGTGAAGGTCTGCACGCTGGGTGAATCCCTCGGCGGCGTCGAGACGCTGATCTCCCATCCTGCGACGATGACTCACGCGGCGATCGGTGAAGAGGCTCGCGCAAAGCTGGGCATCACGGACGGCCTGGTGCGCATCTCGGTAGGCATTGAAGACGTCGACGACCTGCTCAGCGATCTGGAGCAGGCACTGGATCGCGTTTGAATGGCGCACGACTTTTTGCTCTCATCACAAAGCTGGATAGCCTGTGGAATCATGCTCTCGTTATGATGAGGTCGCGGGAACGGCTATTAGTTTAGATAGTCAGGTGTCTCATGCGCATTCTCCCAGCGTCTCTGCTCGCACTTTTGGCTGCCGCTATTCCGCTTGGCATTATTGGCTGCGGAAGCAACGCGTCCAATCCTCTATCGGCCCCGGCTGATTTCAGCCTCACCGCTTCGCCGGCAACGCTCAGTCTGACTGCGGGGGCAACTGGAGAGACGGTTGCCGTAACCGCAAATGCTCTGTACGGATTCACAGCCAGCGTAAACGTGACTCTCAGCGGGTTCCCGGCCGGGGTGACGGCGAATCCGTCATCTCTGATCCTCACCCCGGGCACGCCTCAGAATGTCACTTTGACTGCGGCATCGACTGCGCCAGCAAGTACGGCGACGATCACGCTGATCGGGACGTCTGGAAGCCTGAGTCACGTGGCGGCGGTAGCACTAACGGTCAGTGCGGCCGCTCCTGCGCCTGATTTCTCGCTGACGGTCACGCCCACGAGTCTCGCATTGACCACCGGTGCGGCGGGCCAGGCAGTCGCGGTGAGCGCAAATTCTCTGAACGGATTCACAGCTAACGTAAACGTGACATCGAGCGGATTGCCTGCGGGGGTAACTGCAAATCCATCGACTCTCACGCTCACACCAGGCACAGCTCAAAATGTGACACTGACTGCGGGAGCCGGTGCGGCAACGGGAACCGTAACTGTGACATTTACCGGAACCTCAGGCAACTTGAGTCACACGGCGACACTGCAACTTACCGTGGGCGGCGCGGCTCTCGGCGTCGATGTCACCACGTATCATTACGACAACGCCCGCGACGGCCTGAACGCGAACGAGACAATCCTGACGCCATCGAATGTGAACTCGACCGGATTCGGCAAAGTTGGCTTCGACACAACCGATGGCAAAGTCGATGCCGCGCCCCTGTATCTCTCCGCAATGACCATCAACGGCCAGGTCCACAACGTGCTCTACGTGGCTTCCGAGCACGACAGCGTCTACGCTTTCGACGCGGACTCCGGAGCTCAGCTATGGAAGATTTCCGTGCTGGGCACAAATGAGACGACCAGCGACGATCACGGTTGCAGCCAGATCACTCCCGAAATCGGTATCACGTCCACGCCTGTCATCGACAGGCATTACGGAACTCACGGAGCCATCTTTGTCGTCGGCATGAGCAAAGACGCGAGCGGCAGCTACCACCAGCGGCTGCACGCGCTTGACCTGACAACCGGCGCGGAGTTGAGCGGAAGTCCGACCGAGATACAGGCCACTTATCCGGGAACCGGAGCCTTCTCTAAGAATGGTCTGCAGACGTTTAATCCGGGAACCTATGCAGAGCGCGTCGGTCTGTTGCTCATGAACGGAACGATTTATCTGGGCTGGACATCGCATTGCGATCAGACGCCCTATACAGGATGGTTGATGGCTTATAGCGAGCAGACGCTGAAGCAGACATCAGTCCTCAATTTGACTCCGAACAGCGGTGGATCCGGATTTGGCGAAGGAGCGGGCACGATCTGGATGAGCGGTGCCGGGCTGGCGGGAGACGCCGGCGGCAATATCTATTTCCTCGATGCGAATGGTGGCTTCGATGCAACACTCGATGCGAACGGCTTCCCAATCCATGGCGACTACGGAAACGCCTTCATGAAAGTCTCAACCGCAAATGGAAAGCTGGCGGTGGCCGACTATTTCAACCCTTCCAACACGGTGATGGAATCCGACGCGGACCAGGACCTGGGATCGGGCGGCGTCCTTCTGTTGCCCGACCTGACGGATTCGGGGGGACAGGTGCATCAGCTGGCAGTGGGTGCCGGAAAAGACAAATCCATCTATGTGGTCGACCGAAATAACATGGGCAAATTCAGCTCAGCCAGTAACAAGATCTATCAGCAATTGCCCGGCGCTCTGGCGAACGGCGAATGGGGCATGCCCGCCTGGTTCAACGGAACCGTATTCTACGGTGGCCAAAACGACGTGCTGAAGGCCTTCGACGTGGTTAGTGCTCGGCTCCAGACGACTCCGGCCAACCAGTCGTCAACGGTATTTTCCTATCCGGGAACAACGCCCAGCGTAAGTGCCAATGGCACGCAGAATGGTATCGTCTGGGCTGTCGAGAATGCCGGTAACGGCGTCCTGCACGCCTATGATGCCGCCAACCTGGGTCACGAGCTTTACAGCAGCAATCAGGCTGCGAATGGACGAGACAGCTTCGCCGACAATAAGTTCATCACGCCGGTCGTGGCCAACGGCAAGGTATACGTGGGAACGCCGACAGGAGTGGTAGTCTTTGGCCTGCTCACTCATTAGGACATCGAAGGATAACCGGATCGAAACGGTGGATGGCAAGTCGATTAGGCGCAGAGGGTGGTAGATCAAAGAGCAGGGCGAAGACCCGAGCCTCTAGAATCAATGGCAAATTGGGCGGCCGCCCGGCAAAATTGGCTGCGAGCTGATGGTTTTATCTCGAAAAGCAAGGCCGCTCTGCCTGTGGCTTTCTACTGATGCGGGCGCTGTTCGGGCAGAGGTAACGGTGGAACCGCCGCCAGTACCTCGGGTGTCTCTTCCTTGAGTTCTGGCATCGGAGTTTCGAGGGCGAGCTTGAGCACCTCGTCCATGGAATCGACGAAGTTGAGCTTCATGGCGCTCTTCAGATTTTCCGGCAGGTCGGCCAGGTCCTTCTGGTTATCCGCGGGCAGAATGGCCTCGAAGATTCCCGCGCGATGCGCGGCGAGCAGCTTCTCTTTCAGTCCGCCGATGGCCAGGACTTTGCCGCGCAGCGTGATTTCGCCGGTCATCGCGATGTCGCGCCGGACGGGAATCTTGACTGAGCGCGCTGGCGACTGCGGTGGCCAGCGTGATGCCCGCGGAGGGACCGTCCTTGGGAATCGCGCCCTCGGGCACGTGGATGTGGATGTCGACGTTGCGATAGAAGTCGCGCGGCAGGCCGAGATGATGCGACCGGCTGCGGACATACGAGAGCGCCGCCTGCGCCGATTCCTGCATCACGTCGCCGAGCTGGCCGGTGGTGGTGAGCTTGCCCTTGCCGTCGAGAATCTGGACTTCGGTCTGCAGGATGCTGCCGCCGACTTCGGTCCATGCGAGACCGTTGACCAGGCCGACTTCGTTCTTTTCGTGGACCATGCGAGTCGCGGAACTTCGGCACGCCGAGGAAGTCGGCGAGGTTGGCCGCGGTGATCGATTCCTTGTGCTTGGCGCCGTTCTTGACGACGCGGCGGGCCACCTTGCGGCACACGTTGCCGATCTCGCGTTCGAGATTGCGGACTCCGGCTTCGCGCGTGTAGCTGCGAATGATTTCTGCGATCGCGTCGTCGGTGAAGATGACGTTCTTGTCGGTGAGACCGGTGTTTTCGCGCTGCTTCCGGACCAGATACTGCTTGGCGATCTCGAGCTTTTCCGCCTCGGTGTAGCCATGCAGGCGCAGGATCTCCATGCGGTCCTGCAGTGCCGGAGGAATCGTGTGCAGCACGTTGGCGGTGGCGACGAAGAGCACCTGCGAGAGGTCGTACTCGACGTCGAGGTAGTGATCCTGAAAGCTCGTGTTCTGCTCCGGGTCCAGAACTTCGAGCAGCGCCGAGGCCGGATCGCCGCGGAAGTCGGAGGCCATCTTGTCGACCTCATCCAGCATGAAGACCGGGTTTCTCGGTGCCCGCCTTCTTCATCGACTGGATGATCTGGCCCGGGCAGCGCACCGATATACGTGCGGCGATGGCCGCGAATCTCAGCCTCATCGCGCACGCCGCCAAGCGACATGCGAACGAACTTGCGCCCTGTGGCCTTGGCGATCGACATGCCGAGCGAGGTCTTGCCAACGCCCGGAGGTCCGACGAAGCAGAGGATAGAGCCCTTCGGATTCTTGACCAGCTGGCGCACTGCGAGGAACTCGAGGATGCGCTCCTTGATTTTTTCGAGGCCGTAGTGATCCGCGTTCAGAACCTTTTCGGCGTGATCGATGCTGCGCGTCTCCTTGGATTTCTTCTTCCACGGCACGGCCAGCAGCCAGTCGAGGTAATTGCGCGAGACCGTCGACTCCGCCGACATCGGCGGCATGGCTTCGAGCTTTTTCAGCTCCTGGATCGCCTTGTCGAAGACGTCCTTGGGCATGCCGGCGGTTTCGATCTTCTTCTTCAGCTCGTCGAATTCGCTCTTTTCGCCGCGGCCCAGTTCCTTCTGGATCGCCTTGATCTTTTCGTTGAGGTAGTACTCTTTCTGCGCGCGCTCCATCTGCCGCTTGACGCGCGACTGCACGCTGCGGTCCATGTTGAGCTTTTCGATCTCGACATCGAGCACATCGGCAATCATCGCACAGGCGCTCGGCGGGATCGAAGACGTCGAGGATCATCTGCTTCTCGGCGATTTCGAGCTGCAGATTGGCGGCGATGGTGTCGGCGAGCTTCGCCGGCTCGTCGGTGCGGACGGCCGCGATCATCGTCTCGTAATTCAGCGACTGCTGCAGCTTGACGTACTGCTCAAAGAGGGAAGTGACGCGCTGCACCAGCTGCTCGATCTGCGGAGTGATCTCGAACTCGACCTTCACCGTGCTCACGGTGGCGACAAAGAAGCCGTCGGAGTCGTTCATCTCGACGGCGCGTGCCCGCTCCAGGCCTTCGACCAGAACCTTGATGTTGCCGTCCGGCATCTTGACGCTCTGCACGATGTTGCCGATGGTGCCCACCGGATAGATATCTTCGGCCTGAGGCTCATCGACGCGCGCGTCGTGCTGGGTGGCGAGGAAAATCTTGCGGTCGCCGTTGAGCGCCTCTTCGAGAGCGCGGACGCTCGACTCGCGGCCGACGACGAACGGGCGTCATCATGTGCGGAAAGATCACCATGTCCCGGATGGGCATCATGGGAAGCTTGCGCAGATCGTTCCTGTCGCGGCTCTCTTTGGATCGTTCTTATCCTTGGACTGGGTCACGTGAACCCCCTTCGTAACTCTTAGATGAACTTTAACCCATTAAGGCTCATTACGGGACTGAACTTCGGTCACTTGTTACCGTCCTGTACGCAATGACAGCGGTCAGAGAATCGAAAGCATGAAAGGCGAGCCTTCGGCGGCTCGCCTTCGTATTTCATTCGTACTTAGAATGGCTGTCGTATCTCAACCGGCCTTGTCGAGCAGCATCATGGAGAGATCGCGCTTCTGTAACAATCTCCGCGGTGATCTCGAGCTCCTTGATTTTCTTGTTGCTGGGCAGGTGATACATCAGGTCGAGCATCAGCTCTTCGAGGATCATCCGCAGGCCGCGCGCGCCGACCTTACGCTGCAGGGCCTCCTGCGCGATCGCGTTGCGAGGCCTCTTCACTGAAGACGAACTTAACGCCCTCGTATTCAAAGAGCCTCTGATACTGCTTCAGGATGGCATTGCGCGGCTTGGTGAGAATCTCGATCAGTGCCGCTTCATCCAGCTCGTCGAGGACGCCCATGACCGGGAGGCGGCCAACAAACTCCGGGATCAGGCCAAATTTGATCAGATCCTGCGGTTCGGCCTGGCGGAGCAGTTCCGAATCGCGCTGAGCGCGGATGCTGACGCCGGCTCTCCTGGTGGTCCTTTTCGGCAATGGCTTTGAAGCCGAGGGCCTTTTTGCCGACGCGCCGGCCGATCACCCGTTCGAGGCCGACAAATGCCCCGCCGCAGATGAAAAGAATGTTGGTCGTATCGACCGGCGTGAATTCCTGGTGCGGATGCTTGCGTCCGCCCTGCGGGGGAACGTTCGCGACCGTGCCTTCGAGAATCTTCAGCAGCGCCTGCTGCACGCCTTCGCCGGAGACGTCGCGGGTGATCGACGGGTTCTCGTCCTTGCGGCCGATCTTGTCGATCTCGTCGATGTAGATGATGCCGGTCTGCGCGCGCGCTACGTCGCCGTCGGCGGCCTGCAGCAGCTTGAGGATGATGTTCTCGACGTCCTCGCCGACGTAGCCAGCTTCAGTGAGCGTGGTCGCGTCGACGATGGCGAAGGGCACATCGAGCATCTTGGCCAGAGTATGCGCAAGCAGCGTCTTGCCGCTGCCGGTGGGGCCGACCAGCAGGATGTTCGACTTCGACAGCTCTACATCGTTGCCGCGCGTCCGGTTCATCTGGATGCGCTTGTAGTGGTTGTAGACCGCGACGGCGAGCTTCTTCTTGGTCTGCTCCTGGCCGATCACATATTCGTCGAGAAAGGCCTTTACTTCAAGCGGCTTGGGAAGATGCGCCGGCGCTGCGCCGGGCTGCGTTTCGCCGCGATCGTCTTCGAGGATGGAATTGCAGACGGCGACGCATTCGTCGCAGATATACGCGCGCGGGTAGTCGCTGGGCGAAGAAATGAGCTTTGGCCACGGCGTCCTGCGACTTATGGCAGAACGAGCATCGTAGTGTGTCGTCCGATCCCGTGCGCGTTTTCATGCTGCTGCTCCTTCGCGATGCCTCAATGAATCAACCGCGGATCAGGTTGGGGGGGCGGTCGATGATTTCATCGATGATGCCATATTCCTTGGACTGCGGGGCGTTCATGATGAAGTCGCGCTCCACGTCGCGTTCGATTCGTTCCAGCGACTGCCCGGTGTGCTTCGACATCAGGTTGTTGGTAATTTCACGAATGCGCAGGATTTCGCGCGCGTGGATGTCAATGTCCGTGGCCTGGCCGGAAAGGCCACCCATGGACGGCTGGTGGATAAGAATGCGGGAGTTCGGAAGCGCGAAGCGCTTGCCTTTGGTGCCCGGACATCAGCAGAAACGCGCCCATGCTGGCCGCCTGGCCAATGCAATAGGTCACGACGTCGTTCTTGATGAACTGCATTGTGTCGTAAATGGCCAGGCCCGCGGTGATCGATCCACCGGGCGAGTTGATGTAAAGCTGAATATCCTTTTCCGGATCCTCGCCGGAGAGAAAAAGCATCTGGGCGATAATGAGGTTCGCGATCTGATCGTCGATCGGCGTTCCCAGAAAAATAATGTTGTCGCGAAGCAGACGCGAATAGATGTCGTAGGCGCGCTCGCCTCGACTCGTCTGCTCAACCACCATAGGTACGAGTGCCATACTTCTCTAACTCTCAGTCCTCGAAGCGTCAGACGCTTCATCGTCAGTGTGAAGTTAAAGCCGGAAAATCGAGCTCATACCGGCCAGGACACTCCCTTTCAAGCAAGCCGCTCGTAAAGGATGCTTCCAGTCTTTTCTCTTCGTAGTTGTTCACGAATTCTAGCCAGAGCGCCCTCGTCCGTCAAACGCTTGCGCAGGGTCTCTAGCGGTTCCCGCGTCTGCAGAGAGATGATTTGCAGTTCCCGTTCGACGTCCTCGTCGCTGACTTCCACGTTCTCCGCTGCCGCGATCTTGTCGAGAATGAGGGTCGCCTTTACCTCGGCCTCGCGGCCGAATTGCGCTGGGCTTCGCGCAGCCGCGCGAAATCGAGCTTGCGCATGTCTTCAGTGCGCATGCCCTGCGCCGCAAGAGCGCGCAGACCGCGATCGAGGCGTGCGTCGATCTGTGTCTGAACGAGCGATTCGGGAACAGGGAATTGATAATGCGCGACAACAGCGCTTCGACGAGCTTGTCGCGCGTCTCTCGCCTGCGAGCCGGCGTTCCTTGTCGTTCGCGAGATGCTCGCGCAGCTTGTGTCTTGAAGTCTTCGATGCCCTCGTACTCGCCTAGTTCTTTGGCAAACTCGTCGTTCAGCTCGGGCTGGATCTTCTTCTTGATGGCCTTTACTTCGACATCGTAAGCGACGGTCTTACCGGCCAGACGTCTCTCGCCGAAGTCCTCTGGATAGCTGACCTCGAACTTCAGTTCCTGTCCGGGCTTTGAGCTCCGCGCAGCGCTTCATTGAAGGACGGCAAGCGTATTCGGGCCGCCGACTTCAATCATCACGTCCTGACCCTCAATCGGCTGGGCCGCGGCTATCCGAGCCCTCGACAGCTTCGTCCTTCACATCGCCGTGGAAGCTGATCTGCGCCCAGTCGCCATCGACCAGGGCACGGTCTTCGCTGATGGGCTCCATCGTGGAGCGGGAGTCGCGCACGCGGTCGAGTTCAGCGTTGAACTCCTCTTCGGTCAGCGTCGGTGTCGGCTTTGTCGACCTTGACCTGCTGATAGCCGTCGATCGAGAACTCAGGGAGCACTTCGAAGACCGCCTTGAACTTGAGCGGCTGGCCGTCCTCGAGCTTGAGGTCGGTGACCTGCGGCTGCGAGATCGGCTTAACGTTCTGCCGCTCAATCGCCGAGCGGAAATGATTCGGCAGCACAGACTCCACCACGTCCTGACGGATGCCGTCTGCGAAGCGGCTGCGAATGAGCGATTCGGGCACCTTGCCGGCGCGAAAGCCGGGGATGCGTGCCTGTTTCTGATAGCGCTTCACAACGGTACGAAAGCTGCGCTTGCGACCTCATCTGCCGGCACTTCCATCTCGACTTCGCGGGTACAGTCGGGGTTCAACGTTGGGCCGTGCTGATGTCCTTCGTGGCTCGTGCTCGTGGTCATGGTCGTGTGCCTGACCCTCGTGGTCTGCGTGGGGGTGCTCTTCGGGTTGCGGAGTGGTTTCGAGGTTTCTGTTGAGCTCAACGTGATGCCTTCCAAATGTGCTCGTCCACAATTGTTTTCACGATTGTTTCGGATGCGTTCGAATGTGCGTGCTAGCCAGTGGGAACGCAACAGGGGACGTCTTTATCTATGGTACGGAGCTTCGCGTTGAAGAGCAAACTGCGCCGAGTGGAAATTACGCCTGTGACGGGATCTGAAAGATCATTTGCGAAACAGGCTGGGCCCTGCGTGGCCTGCGGACTTCAAGCGATTCCTTAAAGTCCATGCCTGGTAGTGACTGAAGATGTACTGGTCGGTCATGCCGGCAATGTAGTCGGCGACGACCCGGGGCGCACCCTCCTGCTCAATTTGCGAGGCATAGCTTGGCGGCAGCAATTCGGGATTGGCAACCCAGGCGTGGAAGAGTGTCGCGATCACCTGCTCGGCTTCGTCATGATCGGGTGCAAGGTCGGGTGCATTGTAGAGATGAGCGTAGAGATACTGCTTGGCTTCGAGGCGCAGCCCTTCCATCGCTGGCGAGAATGCGGCGAGGCGGTCGGGGCGCGCGTCGGATGGCTTCGAGCGTGTCAGCGTCCGCTCGTTCGGCACGGCGACGGGTCTCGTCGATGAGATCACCGACCAGGGCATTGAGCATGCGCTTCAGCGCCTCGTTGAAGACGAGTTTCTCCGCCGCCTCGGGATATCTGGCCTGCACCGGCGCATAGAACTCCTCAAATAGCTGGACTCCTGCGCGCGTTTCGCGCAACGACAGAATCCCGGCTTCGAAGCCGTCGTCGAGATCGGCGGTAAGGTAGGCGATTTCGTCGACAAGGTCGATAAGCTGGGCCTCGAGCGGCGGCCGCTGATCGAGGAAGTACGAGGCAAGCTCCGGGTGATCGGCAAGAGAGTAATCGCGCGAGTGCTTGATAATGCCCTCGCGGACGCCGAGTGTGAGATTCAGCCCGCGGAATTCGATATAACGGCTTTCGAAATGTTCGACGATGCGCAAGGCGTGCAGATTGTGATCGAAGCGCAGACCGTGTTCGCGCAGGGCTTCGTCGAGGGCGCGTTCGCCGGCGTGCCCAACGGTGGATGTCCGATGTCATGGACCAGGGCAAGCGATTCGGCAAGCGCTTCATTGAGATTCAGCGCCCCAGCAACAGTCCGAGCGATCTGCGCCACCTCCATCGTGTGTGTAAGGCGGCTGCGAAAATGGTCTGAGTAGCGGTGTGTGAACACCTGGGTCTTGCCGGCAAGCCGGCGAAAGGCCCGCGCGTGAATGATGCGCGCTCGATCGCGCTCGAAAGGAAGCCGGTAAGGATGTGGAGCTTCGGGATACCGCCGCTCTACCAGCACCCCCGTATTGGTACCGCGCATTCGGCGGGCAGACGCATCAGAGTCTGGCGAATCAAGGCTTCGTGGATGTCGCTACGGGTCCTTCCCGGGCAATGCGAACGCGGACGCTGTCGAGCTTCTTCTGCACCTTGCCGACGTCGCCCGGATCCATATCTGCCGTCATGGTGTGCTCGTATTCGTTCAGCGACTCTTCCCACTGCGCCGCGGCCAGCTTCAGGCGTCCGGTCTTTTCGTAGACTTCGCCGAGATGGTCGTGAACCGTCGCGTCCATCGAGTTACGCTCGACGGCCTTGCGCAGATCGGTTTCGGCCACGTTGTACTGTCCGAGCTTGAAGTAGGCCCATCCAAGCGAATCGAGATAGGCATAGTTCTGCGGATCAAGCTCGACCGCCTTCTTGATCAATGTCAGCGCTTCCTCAAGCTTCATTCCGTGGTCAGCCAGCATGTAGCCGAGATAATTCAGGGTCATGCTGTTGTTCGGGTCGAGGGCAAGAGCCTTCCGGAACTCTGTCTCGGCCTGGTCGTAGAGCTTCTGACGCTCAAACAAAGTACCGCGCAGGAAATAGATGATAAAACTTGTCGTCCTGCTTCGTCGAGAGCTGCTCGGCCTGGTCGATGGCTTCGGCGGCTTCCTGCCAGCGGCGGAGCCGCGTATAGATACTCGCCAGTTGCCGGTAAACCTCAAGATCGGCCGGGGTCTTGGTCAGCATTGACCTGGCCAGCGCGATGCCTTGATCTGCGTGGCCGTTGTCCGCAAGCTGCATGGCGAACATCAGCTTGATGCCTCGCTGCTTCGGAAGTTTCTCGGTGGCTTCGCGTGCCACCTGCGTGGCCTTGTCGTACTGATGGACGTCGCGATAGGTGTCCACCTCGGACTCATAAGCCCGAGCCGCGAAGTCGCCGCCGAGGTCAGCCATCTTCTGATACGTGGCAATCGCCTGATCGATCTTGTTCTGCTCGCGATACAGGATGGCCAGCCGCTCGAGGAACAGCGCGCGGTTACTCTTTTCGGAGTCAGAGTACTGCCCGGTCGTGTGCTCGGAGTCGGCGACCATCTTCTCGAAGATCTTGCACTGCATCGTCGTAGCGGCCGAGGGCGTCGTCGATCAGCCCTTCGTTAAAGCTGATCTCGAGCGAGTCGGAAACCAGGGCCTTTGCCTTCTTGAGCGTGGTCAGCGCTTCTTCGTAATTCCCCTGGCGGCGCTGAATATCCGAAATGTGCAGATAGGCATCGGGATCGGTGGGATCGCCGGCGGCGATGTCCTGGTAGGCTGCGAGCGCGGCGGCGAGCTGGTTGTCGTTCAGCAGTGCCTGGGCCAGCGCGCGTTCTGTGTCCAGATTGTCGGGCTCAAGTTCGAGCGCCTTCTTGTATGCCTCGATAGCATGCTGAGTGTCTTTAAGGCGGTCGTAGCTGGCGCCGAGGACGAACTCGGTCTTACCCGTTTTGTCGTCGTCCGGCAGATTGCTGAGCACCTTGATCGCGCGCTTGGGATCGCCCTGTTCCGTGTAGAGGCGGGCCAGGTTCAGGGCTGTTTCCTCCGATCCTGGATCGATCTTTTCCGCCGCCGAGAACTGCTCCTCGGCGTGAACGGAATCATGTGAGAAGGAGTACAGCTGGCCCAGCAGCAGACGGTCCTGGACGTTATCCGGTTCAAGAGAGACGATCTTCGATATATTCGGCGATGGCCAGCTTCAGCATCTCTTCCGACGGCCCATTCTGCTGGCCGTCGCCCAGAGACCGCAGATAGATACTGCCGAGCAGCTTGTGCGCTTCGAGGTTGTTCGGATCCTTCTTGATCTCGTCCTGCGCAGCCAGAATAGCGTCGCGCACGTGCCCGGTCCGGAAATAGAGTTCCGCCAGGCCGCTGTTCAGATACTTCGAAGCGGGATCGGCATTCGAGAGCCAGCTTGTACTCTTCGATAGCCCGCGTGGCGTACTCGGGACGGCCGTAGGTGTTGGCCATGTCCTCGTATTCGTGCGCCAGCATGTAGTGGTAGTAGGCCCCCGCGCGATCGGGCTGTGCAGGAACTGGCCGCGGCAACAGGTGGCGGCGCTGGCGGTCTTGGCATTCTGCGCACCGGCTGGCATGGCGATTGAAGCGGCAACCGCCAGTGTGACTGCGGACACCAGATGAACGGCTTCGGTGCGGACGATATTGCTCAAGTGAGGCCTGCTGCTCATGTCGCTGGGAATCCCTGCGCCCGGACTCGGCAAATGATCTGGCAGATGCCCCGGCTCGACTTCTGCTCAAATAACTTCTGTAGGACCAACTGCGGACGTTGCCGTGCCGGCCAATACGTCCTTCAAATATAAGACGATTGTAACCCGGCTCCGGCTGCAAACTCGGTAAAGCTTTGATCCCGTGCAAGGCTATTCAGTGACGGAAATGCCGCATGCGGGTGAAAACCATGGCAACGCCCAGCAAATCCGCGGCGGCGATCACCTCGGCGTCTTTGACCGAGCCGCCGGGCTGAATGACAGCCGTCGCGCCCGCGGCCACAACCACTTCGAGTCCGTCGGGGAATGGGAAGAAGGCATCGGAGGCGGCGACGCAGCCGGCAAGCGGCAGTACGGCCTTCATGGCCCCAAACTTCGCCGCATCCACCCGGCTCATTTGCCCCGCGCCCACTCCCAGCATCTGCCCGTTGCGCGCGTAGACGATGGCATTCGATTTGACATGCTTGCACACGCGCCAGGCAAACAGCAGCGCCGCGAGTTCGTCTTCGGTCGGCTTGCGTGCGGTAACTGTCTCAAGCTCAGTGGCGGTGACACGCCCGTGGTCGGCATCCTGAAGCAGCAGACCGCCCGAAACCTGCTTTAATGTTCGGACCGCTTGCGCGTGGCGGACTTCGACCAGGCGGAGATTCTTCTTGGCGCTGAATCGCGCGCGCGCCTCAACCGAAAAGCTGGGTGCGGCAATCGCTTCGACAAAGAGCTTGGCAATTTCCTCCGCCGCTTCCTCATCCACTTCGCGATTGATCCCGATCACGCCGCCGAAGGCCGAGACGGGGTCGGCAGCCAGCGCCTTCTGGTAAGCCTCGAGCACGGTTGCGCCAGTGGCCGCGCCGCACGGATTCGTGTGCTTGATGATAGCCACGCCCGCCGAGTCGACGTCCTGACCCATATCCTGGACCAGGTCCCAGCAGGCGTCGAGATCGACGAGGTTGTTGAAGCTGAGTTCCTTGCCCTGCAGCTGTGTTGCACCGGCAACGCCCGTGCCCGTGCCATCGGAGTAGAGCGCGGCGCGCTGGTGGGGGTTCTCGCCGTAACGCAGCCGCTGAGCCAGCGGATAGGAGATGCGGAGTGTCTTGGGGAACTCCGACGTTAAGGGATCGAAAAACTGGACGGGTGACTCAGCCGGTCCAGGTGAGGCGATCCCCTCGAGGGTGTTGGCGATCGCCGTATCGTAGGAAGCGGTCACGGCAAAGGCCTTGTTGGCGAGACGCCACCGCGTTTCGCGCGTCAGAGCGCCGGCACTGGCCGTAAGCTCTTCAGCAAGAGCAGGGTAATCGGCCGGAGACGTAACAATGGCCACGTCCTCGAAGTTCTTCGCAGCCGACCGGACCATCGAGGGTCCGCCAATGTCGATATTCTCGATGACTTCGGCGAAGGTCGCGCCGGGTTTCGAGACAGTCGCCTCGAAGGCGTAGAGATTCACGACCACCATGTCGATCGGCTCAATGCCGTGTTCTTCAACTGCCGCAAGGTGCTCGATGTTGGCGCGAACGTGAAGAATGCCTCCATGGACCTTTGGGTGCAAAGTTTTGACGCGGCCGTCGAGCATCTCAGGAAAGCCGGTGAGCTCGGAGATGTCCAGAACCGCGAGGCCGGATTCGCGCAGGGCGCGTGCCGTTCCGCCCGTCGAGACAAGCTCGATGCCGTGCCCGGCAAGTTGCGTTGCGAAAGCGACTAGGCCGGATTTGTCGGTAACGCTGAGGAGTGCGCGCCGCACTTGTTTTTTACCACTCAAGAGACCGCTCCTGTAACTGATGAACGCAAGGAATGAGAATGCCGCGCCTGGATTGGGTAAGTCAAAGAAAATTGTATGGGTAGCGCATCGGATTGTCATGCTGGCGCGCATTTGTCAGCGGCGTAGAGTGAGGATAGGTTAGAGACACAGGTTATGGAAATGGATCTGAGCTGGCAGCAGAGCGGCGCGCAACGGAAAGACGATGGACCGGGCGGGGTGGGATTTCGCTCCGGTAGCGTCCAGCCGGAAATTTTGCCGCCAGACGAGAGCACGCAAAACGGCTCCTGGTACCCGCCTCCCGAGCAATACGGGACTCAGCAGCCTCCCGTCGCTCAGCCGCGAAAGGGTCCCACGTGGGCCTCGGCTCCCGCAACCTACACTCTTCTCGGCATCAATTGCGCGGTCTTCATCGCTATGGTGTTGTCCGGTGTCTCGTTCCTGTCGCCCACGGTCGACCAACTGGTTCGGTGGGGCGCGAACGATGGAACCCTTGTGCTGTATTACGGACAGTGGTGGCGGCTGATCACCGCAATGTTCGTCCACGTGGGCATCATTCACATTGCCACGAACATGTGGTGCCTGTGGAATCTCGGCTTACTCGCCGAGCCGCTGATGGGCGGCGTAGGCGTCTTCGCCGCTTACATACTTACCGGCCTCGCGGGAAATCTCCTGAGCGTGGCGGTGCACCCCGGAGTGCCCGGCGGCCCCCCGGCGATCGTGGGCGCAGGCGCTTCGGGCGCGGTCTTCGGGCTGGCCGGCGTGCTGATTCGTTCTTCTCAAATCGCCGCTGCTGCCGCTTCCCAAAACTGAGCTCAAACGTCTCCGCTGGAGCGTGATTCAATTTGCGATCCTTAATTTCGCGATCGGCCTTTATACCGCCTTTGGCCCGAGTCCGGTACGCATCGACAACATGGCGCACCTGGGCGGTTTCCTGAGTGGTCTTGCGCTGGGAGTTCCGCTGGTGCCGCGGATAGGCGCGCCGAGGGAAACCTTTATCCGGCGGCGAGGCCTCGCGATAGGGGGAATGGCTTTTGCTCTGATGCTCGTAGCCTTCGGACTACGCGCCTTCTGGCAGCCATAACGCACACGTCCAGGGATCTGCCTATCGGGCAGCGCAGGATAGAAACGGCATTGCTTGAAGTCTTAGGCAGCGGGGGAGTGCGCCTGAGAGAAGTCTTACCGGACGGCAGTGGCCGCGAACTTCTTGACCATCGCCAGCAGCAGCTTGCGATCGCTGTCGTTCAAATTGGTGGAGTAACGGCGAATCTGGGTTAGGAAGCGGAGCTCATCGTCCGTGAGCTTCTGCGTGTTCAATTCCCGGCCAAGCGAATCTTCCGCGAAGAACTGAGCCAATGGAAGATCCAGCGCGTGAGCGATTTTAGCCAGGGTATCGAGAGAGGGAACGGTGTGACCGTTCTCCACCCGAGACAGATAGCAGCGTAAGAGGCCTGTACGCTTTTCGATATCACCCTGAGACAGCCCCTTTTGCAAGCGGTATCCCCGGATCGTCGTTCCAATTTTCATAAGCATGCCCTTAACTACACTTCCCCCTCGTGAGAACAGGTGGGTTTGGCGGAGTGTTGGCTGCATAGTTAACATGCGCGCGTGGTCGCAAGCAAGAACTTTCTTAGAAGAATGAAGGAGATCGCCCATAATTTAACGCAGCGGGCTGGAAATGTTCCTTTCGTGGTTCCTCACTGCCCTGTTTCAGGACAGAGCCAGCCATTTGCCCTGAGCCGGAGCGCCGAATTACCGATTTCTCACCACGTGTCTCCACCCGAAGGCGGTGGCCAAAGCCCGAACAACTGGCGCAACAGCACAATGCGGCCGAGGTGATACGCATTGTGCGCCGCAATGCCTTCGAGCTGCTCGCGAACCGGCATCGTACGCGGCGGATCGGGGTCGCGCGAGAGGCAGAGCACGGAGGCCTCCAGCTTGTCATCGTCCCCGGCAATTTGGGCGGCGAGTTTTGCGCCGGTAAGAAATCGTTCGCGCAGGAGGGGCCACGCCTCGTCGAACGAGGCTGGGAACCCATCGGAGGCATGAGCAGGATAGGGCGTTGGTTTGCCGGCAATCCAATCCAGAGAAAGCTGTTGCCAGAAGGCCAGGTGCCAGACCTCTTCGTAGATGGAATGGGGCGTTCCCTCATGCCTGCGATGTGCTGTCGTGTCGTCGATGGCCTCGAGGACGTGGGCAGGCGGAGCACCCACTCCGTTTTCGATCAAGGTTCGTTGAAGCTCGTTCACAACCATCTCTATGGTTATTTCTTATGGTCGCGTTCATGATAACGCTGGACGTTGCACGTACACTCTGAGTGGATTGGCACCCTTCGCTGACATGGTTCCGTCACGACTTGCGGCGCATCTATTGAGCAGGGGAAGGAATCACCGACGGGTGAACTGAGAGAACGCCGGCCAACTATGAACCGGAAAAGCCTGAGTTCGGCGAAATATGGTGACCTGCTGCGCAGCTACTGGCGTCAGGCGCGGCGGCTGGCGGTAATCGTCTACGGAGAACTTTGGCGCACGCGCGCCTTCACCGTTGCCGCCGCCCTGGCATTTTATTTCCTGATGTCGATGGTGCCCCTGCTCATCGTTTTTTCGTCACTCCTGCAATTTCTCCCCACTCCGGATGTCTTTCAGCAGTTGCTCAACCTCATGGCCGAACTCGTGCCTGCGGACTCGATGAGTTTTGTGGAAAGAATCGTATCCGACATACTCACCCCAAACCGTGGCAAGCTCCTTTCCTTCGGAGTCGTGGGATATCTCTGGTCGGCCTCGGGCGGGTTTTCGGCGCTGATCGAATCGCTCGATATTGCCTATGATGTCCCGGTTTCTCGGGTCTGGTGGCGCGACCGACTGCGGGCTCTGGTATTGACCTTCACCAGTGGGGGGCTGGTATCGCTCTCGGTTCTCTTGCTGGTTGCGGGACCACATTTCGGCCATTTCCTGAGCACGATATTTCCCATACCGTGGGCTTTCGAATATCTGTGGCCTGTATTACGTGTGGCGCTGACCATCGTGACTTTTGTGGCTTCGCTCGAATTCGTCTACTACCTCGGCCCGAATTGCCGCCACAGCTTTTCATCGACTCTTCCCGGCGCCGTCATCGCGATCAGCGTGTGGTTTGTGGGTTCAGCCGGTCTCAGTTACTACCTGGAACACTTCTCGAACTACAACACCACGTTCGGATCGATGGGTGCGGTGATCGGACTCATGCTCTGGTTCTACGTCACGGGGCTGGCGATCCTCACCGGTGCGGAGCTGAACGCCGAGTTGACCAAAGAACAGGCTCGCTTAAATGGCGCGCAGACGGTGTGCGAGCTGCCCCAACCGGAAAAGCCTGTTGAAGGGCCAGTCCCGGCGGCGCCTTAGCTTCTGCAAACAGATTCAACCCATATACATGCCGCCGTTCACGTCAAGTACGTGGCCGGTAATATAGGCAGCATCGTCCGAGGCCAGAAAGCGCACCGCGTTCGCCACGTCCTGGTCCGTCCCAGCGCGAGCCAGCGGGATCTGTGTCAGCATCGCTTCGCGCTGTTTCTCGTCGAGCACGGCAGTCATGGCGGTCTCAATATACCCCGGCGCAACTGCATTGGAGGTGATGCCCCGTGAGGCAAGCTCGCGTGCCAGCGATTTCGTAAGGCCGATCAGCCCTGCCTTGCTCGCGGCATAGTTGGCCTGTCCCGCCTGACCGGTTTCGCCTACTACGCTGGTGATGTTAATGATTCTTCCCCAGCGGGCCTTCAACATCGGACTCAGCAGCGCCTGCGTGAGCAGGAATGTGCCTGTCAGGTTGGTCGAGAGCACGGCGTCCCAGTCCGCCCGTTTCATGCGCAACATGAGCCCATCGCGCGTGATGCCCGCATTGTTCACCAGAATCTCGATGCTGCCGAAGTGGCCGATCGCCGCCTTGGCGCCGGCCTTGATCGAGTCTTCGCTGGCGATATCGATTGCGAACGCCTGGGCAGTTGCGCCGCTGCTAGCGATTTCAGCCGCGACTTCGGCGAGCTTGGCCTCATTGCGCGCCGCGAGGGCGACGCGAGCTCCAGCGCTGGCGAGGGCGAGGGCGCAGGCGCGGCCGATGCCCTGCGACGCTCCGGTAACAAGTGCAGTTCTTCCTTCGAGAGATGCCATGGTTCTATTCAATTTCTCCGCAGCCGATTATAGAAGGCTGCGCAGATGTCAGTGAAACCCGGCTAGGCATCAGGAGGAGTGCCCGGATTCTTTTCACGAAGAAATGGCAGCCGCGGCGCAATCGCGTAATTGAGCTGTACAAGGAGAATCGCGGCGATGCTCCAGCGCGTATTGATCAGGCACAACAGCGCTCCCGTCGCGTAGAGTGATTGTGCGATGACTACGCGACGGCAGATGGCCGCGCGAACCTCTGCAGGAGTGTCTTCGCGAATCAGGCCATGCCGCATGGCATAGCTCCAGCTGATGTAAAGCAGCGCGCCGGGCAGGAAGATGTTCAGCCAGTAGGCAAATAAGGCCGTGCGATAAGCGATGAATTCGGCCAGAAGCTGCGTCGAGAACGGCATCAGTGTGATGGTCGCCAGAAAGGCCAGGTGAATCCAGCTCAGATCGCGATCGACGCGCTCAAAGTGGTTGAGCTGAGTCTGCTGCCCGTTCCAGAAGATGCCCAGAGTAAGAAAGCTCATGAAATACATCAGCAGCTTTGGGCCGAGGCGGAACAGCCCGTACCACAGCTCATGTTCAGAGTGAATGGCCTCCAGGGCTGGCAGGCGCAGATCGAGCACCAGCAGGGTCATGGCGACGGCGAATACGCCATCGCTCAAAGCCGCCAGCCTTTCCTGGTTCTGATTGGCGATCTGGTTATAAAGCGTGCGCACGCCGAGAGTGTACTAAAGTCGGCTATCAGTGCTGTAAGTTTTTGGACATGGGAGGGGTATCGAACACGAACCTTTTGTAGCTCACGGGTTCGAGAGTTGACGCACCTTCCTTGACATGAAACGCACGGTCAATAGCGACGTTCCTGAAGACCTGCTCTGTTTTCGAAACTGGCCAGAAAATTTTGATCTCTTCAATCGAATCCGCTTTCCCCATGCCAATATGCTGCCGCAGGGGATTGCCTCCAAAGCTGGAACCGTACCCGACGGTGCGATAAAGATGGCGTTCCGTCCCCTGATCGTTGAACGTAACTGAGATGCGCGCGCCGAACGCGGCGCGATTGGTCTGGACCCCTTCGAATTCGAGCGTAATCCAATGATTCGTGTGTCCAGGATTGCGGTAGAGAACAGGCTGATAGAGTATCGCCTGGGAACGCGCCGCCCATCTCTTCGAAGACATCTTCATTGCCGTTGTTTTCAAGGTCGGCGAAAGGCGATGCCGTGGCCCTTTTGTAAATGACCGAATCCGCCCGAGGTGGTCACGTCCTGAAAGTCTTTACCGTTGTGGTTGCGAAACATCCGATTCGGCAACAGCGCTTCGTATGACGGCTCTCCGGTGCCGAGATAAATATCAAGCCAGCCATCGTTGTCGAGATCGCCGAAGTTGGCGCCCATGGCCAGAATTGCGCGATCGAGATGCACGGCCTTCGTCACGTCCGTGAATGTGCCGTCGTGGTTGTTACGGTAGAGTCTTGGCGTCGCGGCAGTATGCGGATCTCCGACTCTCGAATGCGCCTACATCGTTCATGCTCTGCATCGAGTAGCCGGCGACGAAGATGTCCGGCCAGCCGTCATTGTCGTAGTCGAAGAACCATGTGGCGAAGCTCTCGTGCTGCTCGGCGACGTGAGCTTGCTGCGGTTACGTCCGTAAACCTCCACTGATCGGGGCGAGGATGCTGCCGGTCGCGCGGCCCATCGTTGCGAAAGAGATGGTTCGCGCCACCTTTCACTGAGACATAGAGATCTGGGCGTCCATCGTTGTTGAAGTCTCCCCAGGCCACTCCCTTCACGAAGCCCAGCCTGGCGAGGCCATTGGCCGCGCCCACCTCTGTAAATGTCCCGTCGTGGTTGTTATGGAAGAGCTGCGAAGGGTGTGGATCGTCGGGTGAGGATTCGTGTCCGACAAAGAGATCGAGCCAGCCGTCGTTGTCGAAGTCGGCCCAGGCCGCGGTCTGGGTTGGATGCGCCGACAGCAGTCCGGCCTCTTCCGTCACGTCGTCAAAGGTGCCGTTGCCGTTATTTCTCAGCAGCGACATCGGGTACTGTCCAGAACTTGCCCCACCAGCCGCCGCGCAAGCACCAGCACGTCCGGATGGCCGTCGTTGTTGTAGTCCGTCTCGACGATATTGAGACCGCCCAGCTCGCCGGTCAGCCCGGCCTGACGCGTGCGGTCGCTGAAGGTGCCGTCGCCGTTGTTGTGAAAAAACCGAAGCTGATCGAGCGGGCCGGAGGACGAAAGCATGACGTCGAGCAGCCCGTCGCCGTCGAAGTCGTCGACGATCACGCCGCCGGAATGTTCCGTGACAAGAGGTTCGCCTGCGGCGCAACGTCAGGAAATTCGCCGATATCGATATTCGGACGAGAAGCGGCTTTCGGGAATGAGCCACTGTTCGGGCACCTGCGCAGGGTACTCGCCCAACTGCATGTAGGCGATATTCAGAAGCCATCGCGCAATATCGTCCTTCGGGTCAGCTTTGAGCAGGATGGTGAACTCGCGTATTGCGCCCTCGGCTCCGCGCCGCCGGGTATGCACCCCCGAGCCCTTGAGTGGGAAAGATGCACGACTTCTGTCCATGCATGTCGTTGCAGTTTTCCTGCTCCCCCAGGCGGAGATAGGCCGTGCCAAGGTTTTCATGCCAGTCTTTTTCAACAGCTCTTGGCAGTTGAATGTTCTGTTCACGGCAGAATTTTCCAAGCTGCTCCAGCTCGTCGATGGAAGCGGCGCTGTCGCCTGCCCGAAGCAGTTCCTTGCCCAGTTCCATGCGGACCGTGATCTGTTGCTCCGGAGTCAGATTCTTCTTGAGGAGCGCCCGGTAGTACGGCACCCGTTCCGCCGGCTTGTTGGGATCGGCCTTCCAATCTGTCTCCGCATAAATTTTTCGCAGCAGCGCTTCCATCTTCGCGGTGCCTTGCGGACTGATACGGGTGGGAATCATGCGTCTGCTGCGGTGCCGCAGCGGTTACAAAGACCAAGGCGAAGAAGAGAGGGCGCAGCATCGATGGAACTTTAGCTCCGGGCACGGTGGTTGACGCCGCTGGCCCATCTCACAACGGTTTGGGAACCGCCACGGGAGCTCCGGCCCTTTGCAGAATCGGCACCGGCAGCGGTTCGAGCGCCCAGATGTAGACCACCAATTCGCGGCTATAGTGCAGCAACGGAGCCGTATCCGGGAGCTGGATGCCATGCGCCGCCGGCAGCTCGTTCAATTCGAACTCCGCCTCGGCGCGTTCGAGCGGCCAGGGCAGGTGGTGAATGTTCCCCTTGAAAAGCGCGCCGCTGGGATCGGCGGTGTAGAGCGCATACCGGTCGGTGAGAAAGTGTTCCAGGCCCTGCTTGTCCGATGCCTGGCCCAGGCTGCGATATCGCGCGCGAAATCTCGCGGGCACCTTCGCAAACCTGCGTTGGCTCGAGTAGCAGAACTCGCGGTTATTGCAGTGATCGATGCGCATTTTCGACCAATAGTAGGGCAGCTTGAAGAAGATACGCGCCATCGCGACAGCCAGCGGATTGCCGGCGTCCAGTGAAAAAAAGTAAACCCCGCCGAGGTTGGAGTGCGGCTCACGAACATACGTGCGCAGATTGAATTCCGGAAAACGATTGGCGCCCGGAATCTCCGGCAGGCGGTGCATACGGATCTGGTCCATCCAGAAAGGCACAATGCCTACCCAGGCCGAGCCGTCGAAAGTATCCACCGCAGCCTTGGCCGGAAGCAGCGGCGTGATCTTCGCGGCGGTACAGGCCAGTGAGCGAAGAGAAGATCGTTCCACCGCTGCGTCATGGTCCATTGAGTATTCGGAAGCGGCCAGGGCCGATGACTCGTGGCTGAGAGAATATCGTGCATGCCTTCGGGCCGCGACTGAGCGGCCCGTTCCGCATGAACAAAGGCTCACGAAAACTGGAGTCGCAAGACCTCTTCGAGATTGGAGAAGTCGTTCACGCCTTCCTGAACGGTTTACAGAGGAATGCCGCAAGCGCAGCCAAAATTCCTGACTGATTTTCCTCAGGAACCGACCGCCTCGGACAATATTAGCGTTCCCAATACCGTATCCTGTTGCCCATGCCCCAAATGGAAGACCACGTCAGTTGTCGCATCCCCAGCCCCCGCCGAGCAGTCCCGGAACCAGACTGAAGTATTCGCCGTACACGGTGCCGACCCGGAAGTGCTGGCCTATGCCATGGCCAAATACTCGCGCTCTGCGCTATCCATGAGGGACTCTCTGAGAGAGATCAGCAGCCAGCGTGCCGAGCAATTTCTGAACACATTCTATTTCCAGTACGGACATCGTTCCATTGCCGACCTCGCGCATCTGGCTTTTGCGATCGAGCGACTCTCGCTGCTAGCCGCGATTGTACTCGTAGACGAGCAGCGTTGGGATGGCCAGGAGCGCTCCACCCGCTACCAGAATTTCCGCAAAAGCGGCTGGTATATGCCCGATTTCGGCACAGACCAGGAGTCCGCAGGCCTTTTCCGCGAGGGCATCGAGGCGTTATTCGGCACATATCACGAAGTCGCCGAAGGCATGCTCGAATCGCTGAAGGGCAGCATTCCACGTCCGGCCGAGATGAAGCCCGAAAGCTACGAGCGCACGCTGCGGGCGCGCGCCTTCGATGTGGCCCGCTATCTGTTGCCGCTGGCGACCAACACTTCTCTCGGCCAGATCGTGAACGCCCGGACGCTTGAAACGCAGGTATCGCGCCTGCTCTCCAGTCCCTTCGCCGAGATACGCCAGCTCGGCGATCGCCTGCGCGCGGCGGCCACCGGAGCGGCGTGGAATGTCCAGGGCGACGAGCTCGCGAAATTGCAGCAGGAGATTGCGTCGCTCGATCCCGCCCTGGGCGAACGTGCAGCCGCGCTGCTCACCCGCGAAGTCCGGACTGCTCCCACGCTGGTGAAATACGCCGCACCTAACGAATACGAGATCGCAACTCGCCGCGAGCTTCGTCAGGCCGCGACGGAGTTGCTTCGCGACGAGCCAATCGAAGCGTCGCCCGCTGTTGACTTGATCGAAGGCGATGAGAGCCTTGAAGTCGAGTTGGCCGCGACGCTGCTTTACGGAGCCTGCCACTACTCCTACCGCCAGATCCGCCGCCATGTCGCCGCGCTGAGCGAAGCAGCCCGCGACGAAATCATCGCGTTCGGCACACGCCATCGCGGCCGTCACGACGAGCTCCTGCGCGAGTTTTCCGTCGGGAAGGCCCTCAAATTCGACATCCTGATGGACATCGGCGGCTTTCGCGATATGCATCGCCATCGCCGCTGCGTGCAGGTGCTCCAGGGCTTCACGAGCGCGCACGGCTTTGATCTTCCGGAAGGGCTGAAAGAGGCCGGACTCGAAACACGCTACACGGGAGCGATGCAATCGGCACATAGCGCCTGCGCCAGGCTCGCGCAGAGCGGCGTGCCCGAGGCGGAATCCTCCGCGCGAGTACCTGCTGCCCCTCGGAACACGCAACCGCGCGCTCTTCAAGATGGATTTTGCCGAGGCAGTGTACATCTCTGAGCTCCGCTCCCAGCCCCAGGGACACTTCTCCTACCGCCGCATTGCCTGGGAGATGTATGAAGCGGTTCGCAGGCAGCATCCCATCGCTGGCGCAGTACTTTCGAGTGACCGATGTAAATGAGCCGGTGGACTTGCTGAAGCGATAGCCCGAGCCCACTTACTCAATAAGTAAACATTACCAACGAGTTGTCATCAATGCCTTTGGCTTGCGGACAGTTCTTGACCGCGGGAACTGCGATGATAGGATGTTCTCAAATTTGAACAGGTCCATTTCAGGTATTGTTTCAGCAGATGTGCGCAGCAATGCGCTCGGACTGGAGAAGTATTCGTGGCAGATGACCGTACCCGCGCCGTAGAACTGGCGCTTTCGCAGATCGAAAAGCAATTCGGCAAGGGCTCCATCATGCGCCTCGGCAGCAAAGAGCCGTGGTGCCGATCGCGACCATTTCCACCGGCTCGATCTCCTTCGACGCCGCGCTCGGCGTGGGCGGCGTGCCCCGCGGCCGCGTCATCGAAATCTTCGGCCCGGAATCCTCGGGCAAGACCACCATCACCCTCCAGATCATCGCCGAAGCGCAGAAGGCGGGCGGCATGGCCGCCTTCGTCGACGCCGAGCACGCGCTCGATCCCGGCTACGCGCAAGAAGCTGGGCGTCGACGTCGACAACCTGCTCGTCTCGCAGCCCGACTACGGCGAACAGGCCCTCGAAATCACCGAAGCGCTCGTCCGCTCCGGGCGCCATCGACGTCCTGGTCGTCGACTCAGTCGCCGCGCTCGTCCCCAAGGCCGAACTCGACGGCGAAATGGGCGACTCGCACATGGGCCTGCAGGCCCGCCTCATGTCGCAGGCACTGCGCAAACTCACCGGAACGGTCTCGAAGTCGCGCACCTGCCTCATCTTCATCAACCAGATCCGCGAAAAGATCGGCGTCATGTTCGGCAATCCGGAAACCACCACCGGCGGCCGCGCGCTCAAGTTCTACTCCTCGGTCCGCATCGACATCCGCCGCATCGCCGCCGTCAAAGAAGGCGACGTCGTCGTCGGCTCGCGCACCAAGGTCAAGATCGTAAAGAACAAGGTCGCCGCGCCCTTCCGCGAAGCTGAGTTCGACATCCTCTACGGCGAAGGCATCTCGCGCGAAGGCGACATCCTCGACCTGGCGGTGGCCAACAACATCGTCGAGAAGTCCGGCGCCTGGTACAGCTACAGCGGCGAGCGCATCGGCCAGGGCCGCGAAAATGTCCGGCAACTTCCTCAAGGACAACAAGGACACCTTCGCCAAAATCGACACCGAACTCCGCCAGAAGCTGGGAATCGTCAGCGCCGGCACAGTCGCGCGAAGTCCCACCCGTCCCCGTCAACGGCTCCGCCGCTGCGCAGGAAGCGGTGCGGCCAGTAAGACGGCAGTGAAGAGGCTAGCCGTTTTCCACAGAAAACCTGCTTACGGCAGCAGGTTTTTCTTGAACTCGTGACAGTAGGTTGGTATATAGTAGGTTAGTATGTAGTAGGTCGAATATTAGCTCAACAAAGAGGTAAGCGATGGGTTTGAACAAAGAAGTCCAGGAACATGTTCGAGTCCACCTATGTAAAGCCAGCAAAACTGCGCGGCGAGACAACGATTCGCATTAAGGCTGGAGACGTCCACCGCGATCTTCGCTGGGCCAATCGTGTACCGTCGGTGTGCACTACACTCGGTTCGCAAAAATTCCAGAGAGAAACCGGTTTAAAGTTGATCTCGAAACAAGGTCCCCCATCCGGTTACAGCACAACGGTTGTCTATCACGTACCAGCTTTCCCCGGCTGAATCGGCTTCTGAGAAGTCCGGACCAAGGAAAAGCCGTTTAGAAGCACTTTACGGGACTCTCGCCGAGGTTTACCGGGAATTGGGCGGCAGCGAGAAGTTCATACGCACTGAGCGGGAAAAGCTCCACTTCCGAAAGGACGATAACGAACACGCGAGCGACAAGGATGAGCAATGAGCAGGATCTATTGGGACACGATGCTCTTCGCTTACTTTCTTGAAGGCAAATCCCCAATTTGGTCCGAGAGTGCGGCTGATTCATCAGGAGATGATTCGGCGCGGAGACGCGCTATGTACCAGCATTTTTACAGTAGGCGAAATGCTCACTGGTCCCCATAAGACGAAAACGTTTGTAAAGGTGAAAGAAACGAGGGAATTCTTCGAGAGCGACGAGGTCGAGCTCATTCCGTTCACGATAAACACCGCTGAAATTTATGCAAAGATCAGGGCCGAGAACTCGATTCTGCCAGCCGACGCAATTCATCTCGCGAGTGCCGCAGAGTCCAGGACCGATCTGTTTCTAACTAATGACAGGAAGCTCCAGGGGTTGAATATCCCTGGAATTAAATTCATCACTGGCCTTGATGGCAAGTTAATTTGAGTCGAGGAAAGAAAAATGACTAACCCAGAAAAGGTATTTGGCTTTCTCAAGAAGAACCTCCATACAGGTTTTTGTGATGATTGCGTTGACAGGCAAACTGGCGTGAACAGGCACGAAGTCAACACAATTGCGTCAACCTTAGCCCTGTTCACTAAGGAGTTCAAAAGGGTCCAAACCCAATGTCCCCAAAGCTGTTCTAACCGCGATAAATTGGTCACCGAAGCGGTCTAAGGAACAAGCGGAGATATTAAACACGTGCTGGCCGCAGGTACATCCACCGCCTGCGGCCAGTATCTTGATACAATCCTGCTGGCGTGAATACCGTAAAAGCCATCTATCCCGGCAGCTTCGATCCGGTGACCAACGGTCATCTCGATCTCATCGCGCGCGGATCGCAGAATCTTCGACCATCTCGTCGTCGCCATTCTGCGCAATTCCGTCGAAGAACCCCCTCTTCACCGTCGAGGAGCGCGTCGAGATGCTGACCGAAGGCGTCGCATCGCTCGAACAACGTCTCCGTCGCAACCTTTGATGGCCTGCTCGTCGACTTCGCCGCGCGAGCAGCAGGCGCAGGCTGTCATGCGCGGCATCCGCGCCATCAGCGACTACGAATACGAATTGCAGATGGCTCTGATGAACCGCCGCCTCGCGCCTGAACTCGAAACCATCTTCCTCATGCCCGACGGCAAATACTCCTTCGTCAGTTCGCGGCTCGTGAAAGAGGTCTTCGTACTCGGCGGCTCGGTCGACGGACTCGTCCCAAAGTTCGTCATCGATCGCCTTAAACAGACACGCCAGAGCCGGACTGACCGTACTGCTTCCGAACCGAGCTAATGAATGAGAAACCTTCGCCTAACCACGCATTTCTCCACACCGCGCCCTCAAAATCTGAAAAAATAGATCAGCATGAGCGCTACGACATCCACCGCCGCCAAAGTCATTCGCCGATCGCATCGGACGCATCGAAGTCTCAGCCACCATGGCCGTGACCGCGGAAGCCGCCAAGCTGCGCGCCCAGGGCGCGAAGCTGGTCGACTTCGGAGCAGGCGAGCCCCACTTCGCCACGCCGCGCCACATCAAGGACGCGGCCATCGAGGCCATCGACGAGAACTTCACGCGCTACACCATCGTCTCCGGCATTCCCGAAGTGCGCAAGGCCATCGTCGAGCGTCACGCCGCCGACTTCGGCTCGAACTACACGCCCGACGAAGCCGTCTTCACCACCGGCGGCAAGCTCGCGCTCTTCAACGCCCTTCAGGTCCTCGTCGATCATGGCGACGAGGTCATTCTGCCCGTTCCCTACTGGGTCTCGTACAAGGACATCATCCAGTACGGCGGCGGCAAGGTCGTCTACCTCGAGACCGATGAGGCCGAAAACTTCCGCGTCACCGCCGACGCCATCGAAAAAGCGATCACGCCGCGCACCAAGGCCATCGTCCTCAACTCGCCGTCGAACCCGACCGGCTCCGTCGATCGCGCCTGCCGACCTCGAGCGCATCGTACGCCTCGCGCACGAGCGCGGCATCTACCTCCTACTCGACGAGTGCTATGTCTACCTGCAATACACTGGAGCGACTCGTCAGCGGCGGTTCCTTCACCGATGCAAGGAGCACCTCATCGTGCTCGGATCGCTGTCGAAAACCTACGCCATGACCGGATGGCGCGCCGGCTTCGCCCTCGGCCCGAAGCCGATCATCGCCGCCATGAGCAAGCTGCAGAGCCAGTCCACCTCGTCGACGCGCACTTCGTGCAGAAGGCCGCCATCGCCGCGCTCAACGGCTCGCAGGAGTGCGTCGCCGAGATGCGCGCGGACTACCTCACGCTGCGCGACCGCATCCTCGGCGCGCCTCGCGGAGATTCCCGGCCTCACCTGCACCAGGCCCGAGGGCGCCTTCTACGTCTATCCGAACGTCTCAGCCTACCTCGGCAAGCCCGGCGCGCAGACCGCGATGGAACTCGCAGGCCGCCTGCTGCACGAGGCACATGTCGTCACCGTTCCCGGCGAAGCCTTCGGAACGAATGAACACATCCGCCTCTCCTACGCCGTCTCGCACGACGACGTAGAAGAGGGCGTGAAGCGCATGAAGGCAGTTCTTCGCGAAGCTGTAGATGCTCGTCGGACCATCTTGGACGGCGGCAACATTACGCCGTCCAGTCTTCCGTCTTCAGGTATTCGATCCACCGGAAAGCCGCATCATTTGTGACTAGGACGGCATCTTCTGCAAGTGCATGCGCAGCGATCATCATATCCATGCCACCGAGGGGTTTCCCCTTCCCGCTCAAGCATCGCGCGAAGGTGCGCATAGTGATTGGCCGCTTTCGAATCCCAGGCCAGAATGGTAATTCGCGAGAGAAATTCCCTCACGGCGATTGCCGTATGTTTGGCTTCCGGTTTTCGGGCCAATCCAAATAAGAGTTCTGCTTCAGAAACTACCGAGATTCCTACACTCGCCGCCCGGACTCGGTGGAATTGCCGTGTAACAGAAGGCACGAACATCTTTCGCCAACTGACTGGCTGCATTCGTATCAAGCAGATAGTGAATCTTCGCAGGATTCAAAACAGATCACGCTCCTGAGGCGGCTCGTCTTTGCGATCCTTCATAAAGTCCTCAAATTCCTCCGGAGCTTCCGCCTTCAACTTAGCTACCAGCCCGAAGAATTCGTCCCATGACTTCGGCTTATGCTGCGTTCCGGACAAAATCACATCCCCGGTCACCGGATCCTTCCGGATCAAGACCTCTTTCCCCTCGAACCGGAACTCCGCTGGCAGACGCACAGCCTGGCTGCGCCCGTTGCGAAAGAGCTTGGCCGTCTTGGTTGTTGTCGTCATGAAGTCCCGCCTCCGCATGGTATATACCATGATATATCACATCGCCTGAACTGATAATCTTGAAAGTATGAAGATCCACATCCGCGGCATCCTCTTCGACATGGACGGAGTCCTCGTCAGCTCGCTCGGCTCGGTCGAGCGCAGCTGGAAGACCTGGGCCGAAGCCCGCGGCATCGACCCTGCTCTTGCGATTCGGACTGCTCACGGCCGCCGCGCCATCGAAACCGTCCGCATCCTGCGCCCCGACCTGAACGATGAGCAGGAGCTGAAGTGGCTCGAGGACATGGAGGTCGAGGACAACGACGGCCTCGAGATCCTGCACGGAGTCGAGCCCATCCTCGAAGCGCTGCCCGAGAGATACTGGACCGTCGTAACCTCGGCCACCGAGCGTCTGGCGCGCGCCCGCATGGCCGACGGAGGCATCCCCGTGCCTGCCCGCATCATCACCGCCGACATGGTCTCAAAGGGCAAGCCCGACCCCGAACCCTACCGTCGCGGCGCGGAGATCCTTGGCCTCGCGCCGGAAGAATGCCTGGTCATCGAAGATTCCGCCTCCGGCGCGAAAGCCGGTCACGCCGCCGGATGCAAGGTGCTGGCCACGCTCTTCTCGCATTCGCTCGAAAGCCTCATAGCCGCCGACTGGATCGTCCGCTCACTCGAAGATGTGAAGGTTCGCGTCGTTGACGATCTGGTCGAAGTCGAGTTTGAACCGGTCGCGCGTGAAGCTCTGGCCGCGCCTGCGGCACACTGAATTATGGCCTACAGCGTCAAAGTGGAGTACGCAGACGAGCGAAAGATGCGCACGCGCAACAAGCGCTGGTATCGCGTCGCGCATTGGCCCATCTGGATCTGGGTTTTCTTTCTCGCGCCCGGGCCGCTCACCTTCGAACTTTTCGCTCGCGGCGGCAGTGTCAACAACATGATCTGGCTCGGGACCGTCATCGTCTTCACCGGTATTGCCGCCTTCTTCGGACAGCTCCCCGGCGCCGAACCCGCGCCCTACATCCTGCGCTTCACCGAAGACCGTCCGAACCCGCTTTACCGCCGCGTCTGCTACACCTTTGCCTGGAACGCCCTGCTCAATTTCGCATTGCTCAATCTCGCCGGCCTCGTGGTCGCGGTCATCACCGGCACCTGGTACATGAAGCAGATCTACGCACACGGATACACGCCGCTCTGTATCGCCATCCTGGCGCTCGGAGCCTTAGGCGTATTGCCCCGCGTGCGGCGATCCACACAGGGAGAGGGTTGGGAGCGCCGCTACTTCTACGGAACCGTCTGGGCCGTGACAGCGGCGCAGGTAGTGCTGCTTATTCTCTGGAAAACATTGCCCCGCACGCACTTTACCGACTTCGTGAAGCTCGCAGTCTACTGCGCAGTTCTTGTCGGAATGGGTATCGCTGCCGCCTTTGGCCGTCTGCCGCGAACCCGTCCCATTTTGCCCGGCGAGTGGATGGTCGCCGACTGAAGAACGGGTGCATCGATCCCAGGCATGGGCCTGCTCTCCGCATTACACTCATACCAGAGGCAGTGAAGTGAGCAATCGGGCCCAGGTCTGTCTGATGGTTGTTCTTGCGGGTATCGTTCTCGCGATATTTTTCCGGCTGCTCCAGATTTACCGCAGGCGGAGACGTTGGAAGAACCTGATGGCATCTCACCCCAGCATCCACGTTGCGCGCCAAAGAATCAAAGCAGACGGAGAAACGCTGGACGAGGAGTGATTCCGAAGCCACTCTAGTGGGTAGAGTGGCTTCTTCTATTCACAGGCGCCGAGTGCGCTCCCGCTCGACAGCACTTTACAGATTGCCGCGTTCGCCCTGCTCGCGTTCGATCGCCTCGAACAGCGCCTTGAAGTTGCCCTTGCCGAAGCTGCGGCTGCCCTTGCGCTGAATGATCTCGTAGAACAGCGTCGGCCGATCCTCAACCGGACGCGTGAAGATCTGCAGCATGTAGCCCTCATCGTCGCGATCCACCAGAATGCCCAGCTTCTCCAG
Source organism: uncultured Acidobacteriota bacterium (assembly GCA_963735555.1). Classification (GTDB taxonomy): domain Bacteria; phylum Acidobacteriota; class Terriglobia; order Terriglobales; family Acidobacteriaceae; genus Silvibacterium. The sequence goes on along the minus strand of CAVTLP010000020.1, from coordinate 29,141 downwards.
TTCGTGGATGGGCTCGTCAATCTTGCCCACGCGCGCCTCCAGTTCGGTGTAGTAGCTGTGCGGCACCTTCAGAAATCCGACGCCCTGTGCCTGCAGTTTCGCGACAGTCTGCAGAGAATGTCATTCGTCGCCAGCGCCATGATGCTGTACGCCCGGCCCGTGGTAGAACTCCAGGTACTCCTCGATCTGCGACTTTCTGCGTCCTTCCGCCGGCTCGTTGATAGGGAACTTTACGCGGCCATTTCCGTTCGCCATCACCTTCGACATCAGCGCCGAGTATTCGGTCGAAATATCTGCGTCGTCGAAGTGCTGGTAGAGCCCGAAGCCCATCACGTCGCGAGTAGAAATCCACCCAGCGAGTTCATCTCGTTCCAGCCCACGTTGCCCACCATGTGGTCGATGTGAGCAGGCCGACGGGCGCGCCAGCGTGTCCTCGGGTGTCGCGCGATAACCCGGCAGAAAGGGGCCGTTGTAGTTCTTGCGCTCGACGAAGGTGTGGATGGTATCGCCATAGGTGGCGATGGCTCGCCATCACGACCTGCCGTGCTCGTCCTTCTGCTCGAAGGGCTCGCGTACGCTCTGCGCTCCGCGCTTCGTCGTCTCTTTCCAGGCCTCGCCGCGCATCGTCCACCCACAGGGCCACATCCGTCACGCCATCGCCATGCTTCTGCACGTGGGCCGCAATCTCGCCCTCCGGATGCAGCGGCGTCGTCAGCACCAACCGCACTCTTGCCCTGTTGCAGAACGTAAGAGGCGCGGTCGCGCTGACCCGTCTCGGGACCCGCATAGGCAACCAGCTTGTGGCCAAAGGCGAGCCGGTAAAAGTAGGCGGACTGCCGCGCATTGCCTACATAAAACTCGACGTAGTCCGTGCCGTTCAGGGGCAGGAAGTCCTTTTCAGTTGCGACTTCAGGGTGAAGCAAAGTGGACATAGATCAACGACTCCAGTTTGGTTCGATGCGTACCATCGCCGCACGTCCCAAAACAGATTCCAGGCGCATGGCGACTCATTACCATATACCCTTCCGGGAAGGGTTGGCTAATACCCATTGGTGGTAGACGATGGGAGGTGCCCAGGCGCTCAATCTTGGTCAGGAAATGAATCTAGAAGTCCGCGACCTCAGCAAGCGAATTTTTCTGTTCGCTCGTCCCCGCCGCCTCTGCCAAGTCTCGTATGAACGCAGCCTTGCCGCAGGGTCGTAGAGTGTGGTCGCGATCATCAGCTCGTCCACCTGAGTTTCAGCGAGGAACAGCTCCAGACCCTGCTGTACCATCTCCCTGCTTCCGACCACCGCGGCGCGCAGCTTCGCTTCCACCGCGCTTCTTTCGAAGACATTCCAGTCCAGCGCATCCGCCGAGCTCACCGGAGGCGGCAGCGGACCGGGTTGGTTTCGAATCAAATTCAGAAAAGCCTGTTGCGGAGTCGTTGCCAGCCAGCGCGCCTCTTCATCGGTCTCTGCCGCGATCACCGGAATCCCCGCCATCGTATAAGGCCGGTCCAGAATCTCCGACGGACGGAAGCTTCTCCGGTAAAGATCGAGCGCCGGCAGCAGATTGTCGGGCTGAAAGTGCGCCGCAAAGGCGAATGGAAGTCCCAGTTCTGCCGCCAGGGCCGCGCTGAAGCCGCTCGAACCCAGCAGCCAGATCGGCACATCCGTTCCTGCTCCCGGATATGCTGTCACCACCTGGCCTGCCCGTCGCGACGCAAGATATCCCCGAAGCTCTTCGAGCAGGGCAGGGAAGTCGTCCGCCTGCCCTTTCAGGTCCTTGCGCAGGGCGCGGGTCACGGCGTAGTCTCCGCCGGGAGCGCGTCCCAGTCCCAGGTCAATTCTCCCCGGATACAGCGCCTCCAGCGTGCCAAATTGTTCGGCAATCACCAGCGGAGCGTGGTTTGCCAGCATAATCCCGCCAGACCCAACCCGGATCGTCTTTGTACCCCCGGCTACATGTCCGATCAGCACGGAAGTCGCCGACGAGGCGATGCCCGGGATGTTGTGGTGCTCCGCCAGCCAGAAGCGCTTGTATCCCCAGTGTTCCGCGTGCTGTGCCAGCTCGAGCGTGTTGCGAAACGCCTCGGCAATCGTGCCGCCCTGGCGCACAAATGCCAGGTCAAGAATGGAAAGCGGAGTCTGGGAAAGCCGTGATTGAGAATTCATGATCTAACGAATAGATGAGCCACGTGCGAGAGAGATGCAGGGTCGAATGCTTGCAATGAGCCCTCGCAGAGTCCGCGAACAACTCCCCGCGCCCGTCCATTTCGGGAAGTGAGTACCAGTTTCAGCATTGGCAGTGGCTGAATTGTGATTTTACGTCGCCGAAGGCCCATTCCCCGTTTGACACTCCGCCCTCCCCGGTGCAACCCTTAAATGTTTTGCCGGAGTCGAATTTTCATGAACCTTCAGGCCCCCTCGCTGACCGTCGCCGAACCCTTTCTTATCCAGCAGGACTGGGCTGCCTACACTCCCGAGCAGCATTCCGTCTGGGCCGAATTGGTGCGCCGCCGCATGCCCCAGCTTGCCGAGCACGCCTGTCAGGAGTACCTCGACGGATTCGACAGATCGGCCTGCGCGAGGACACCATCCCCGATCTCGCCGAAGTGAACACGCGCCTCGGCGCCGCGCACCGGCTGGAACGCCACGCCGGTCAGCGGCTTCCTGCCCCCGGACGCGTTCTTCGAGATGCTCGCCGCCCGCCAGTTTCCCACCACCACCTGGCTGCGCAGCCGCGACTCGCTCGAATACACTCCCGAGCCCGACATCTTTCACGACGTCTTCGGACACGTGCCAATGCACGCGCATCCCGTATTCGCCGATTTCCTGCAGCAGTACGGCAAGGTCTGCGCCCACCTCACGGACAGCGCCCGCGGCACAGCGAAGGACAAGCTCGAGCGCATGGGCCGCCTTTTCTGGTTCACGGTGGAGTTCGGCGTGATACGCCAGAACGGCGAAATCAAGCTCTACGGCAGCGGGCTGATCTCTTCGCACGGCGAATCGAATTACGTCATTCAGGGCGGCCCGGAGATTCGCGACTTCAACCTCGACCAGGTCCTCGACCAGCAGTTCCTCGTCTCGGAGATGCAGAAGGTCCTCTACGCGGTCGAATCCTTCGATCAGATTTATGAGGCTGCCCAGCGTGCCGAAGAGCGTTTGACGTAGAGTCGAGTCGCATTGTGGAACCGGCAGCGCTGATTCCACTCCGGTAAAGTGCCGAGGCTAGAAATTCGCACTCTTGTCACCTTGGATGATGCACAATAAAACCAGAGGGAATCCTTGCCGCGCATACATTTCCATCTCCAACTCGCCGAGCTCAAGGACAAGCTGCTGGCCATGGCCGCGCTCTCGCAACAAGCGGTCGCGTCCGCGGTCGATGCCTACCTGCGGCGCGATGAAGGCCTTTGCCAGTATGTGCGCGAGAATGAGACCGCCATCAATGCCGCCCAACGCGAAGTCGACGAGAGGGCTTACGAACTGCTCGCCCAGGAGCAGCCCATGGCCATCGACCTCCGCTTCATCCTTGCCGTGATTAAGATCAACGGCGATCTTGAACGCATCGGCGACCAGGCGATGAGCATCGCGTTCCACTGCATGGACACGATCGAAGAGAACGCCGCGGACCTGCCTGTGGATATCAGCGGCATGGGCGACTACGCTGGAACGATGATTCGCAGCTCCATCCAGGCATTGCTGGAGGGAGACGCCCAGCTGGCCGAATCGGTCCGCAACATGGACGACGAGATCGACCGCATGAATCGCGTGGCTCAGGCCGATTTGATTGACGTAATTCGGAAGCGGCCCGACGTGGCCCGGCAGGCGCTCCAGGCCATCATTGTCGCCCGCAATCTGGAGCGCATCGCCGATCACGCTACCAACATCGCCACCGACGTCATCTTCTGGATCCGCGGCGCCGACGTGCGCCACCAGTTAAGTATCGCCGAGTAGAACAGGCTCTCCTGTCTAAAGTCTCGGATTCTTCGATCGCTTCTCGATAGTTACACCTCCTTTCCCGAATGGGCGGCCAGTTAGAATACACAGAGTGGGGCCTTTGGAGGAAAAGTACAGACATGAAGGAGCAGGGCGGCAGAATCCCATCGCTCGACGGCTTGCGGGCTATCTCGATCCTGATGGTGGTTATGGGGCACTCCATCATGGAAGCAGACAGCAATCCTGCCCTGGGTGAATTTCGCCATCTCCCGATCCACCACCTTGGTGCATATCAATACTTTGGTGTCCGCGTATTCTTTGTTATCTCGGGATTCCTGATCACGACGCTACTGCTGAAGGAAAGGCAGGCGACAGGAGCCATTTCGCTCAAGGATTTTTATATCCGCCGAGCCTACCGCATTTTGCCCGCTTCCTATGCCGTAATTCTGGTTGTTGCCGTTGTGTGCCGGTCCCAGGTTCATCCGTTGGATGTGCTGAGCACCGTATTTTATGTGTCAAATTTCAACTCGCATATGGGTTGGCCCCTGTCGCACATGTGGTCGCTCTCCGTTGAAGAGCAGTTCTACCTGCTCTGGCCGCTGCTGCTGAACCGCTTCTTTCGCCATCGATACAAGATACTGGCCGCGGCAATTATTGTGGCTCCGTTCTTTCGAGCCGTCAGCGGCGTCCTTGGAAACCGTGGTGCTGAAGCAAACTGGTTTCCGAGCGCGATGGACTATCTGGCAATCGGATGCCTGCTCGCGCTTTTCCGGGATCGTTTGTCACAATGGTCCCAGAGGCTCGACAAGTTCATCATTCCCATAGCAGCCGCCACCCTGTTGATGCCGCTCTTTCACTACCCCCCGGGAGTCCAGCCTCTACTGGTGCTCACGTTGGTGGGCTTCGGAATCGCCTTTTGCGTGGATAACTGCATCCGCAAAGCCTATTGGATTCTGAACTGGAAGCCAGTGGTCTGGCTGGGCACCCTAAGTTACAGCATTTATCTGGTGCAGATGCCCTTTTTTACCCCCGGTTCCACGAGTTGGTTAACCGCGTTTCCATGGAATTTGTTGTGCATCCTTCCGGCCGCTATGGCGTGCCACTATCTGATTGAAAAACCGTTCCTGCGCCTGCGCGCCATACGGGCAGCACGCAAGCGCGAAGTTGCAGTACAAGCGACCTAAAGCTGGATTCGAACGCCGCAGCCATTAAACTGGTTCCATATGGCTGGATTAGTTCTGGACGGCAAGGCGTATGCAAAAGAGCTGGAGATTGAGCTCCAGCGAGGGTACAAAGGCTAAAAGAAAAGAGCGGCGCAGAACCGCCCATTCTCGCCACCATCCTTGTCGGAGCCGACCCCGCCTCCGCCACCTACGTCCGCATGAAAGGCAATGCCTGCCGCCGCGTCGGCATGGAGTCGCTCAGCATCGCGCTCCCCGAAGAGACGACCACGCACCAACTTCTCACCGCCATCGACGAGCTGAACGCCAACCCGCGCGTGCGCGGCATCCTGCTGCAGCACCCGGTTCCCAAACAGATCGAAGAGCGCGAGTGCTTTGACCGCATCGCGATTGAAAAGGACGTGGACGGTGTCACCAGCCACGGCTTCGGCCGCATGGCCATGGGCGAGGCCGCCTACGGATCAGCTACGCCCGCCGGCATCATGCGCCTGCTTGCGCGCTACGGCATCGCCCTTGAGGGCAAGGAGGCCGTTGTTGTGGGCCGGAGCCCCATCCTGGGCAAGCCCATGGCCATGATGCTGCTCAATGCGAACGCCACCGTTACCATCTGCCACTCGCGGACGAAAAACCTTCCTGAGGTCGTCCGTCGTGCCGAAATCCTCGTCGGCGCCGTCGGCAAGCCCGAGTTCATCAAGGCCGACTGGATTCGCGACGGAGCCGTGGTCGTCGATGCCGGCTATCATCCCGGCGGCGTGGGAGACATTGAGCTCGCCCCGGTGATCGACCGCGCCGCGGCATACACGCCCGTCCCTGGCGGGGTCGGCCCGATGACTATCGCCACTCTCATCGCGCAAACCGTCGAGGCCGCTGAGAAAGCCGCAGGTTAAGCGAAGGCGTTGCCTGCCATCGCTCCGGCCCATACCGCCGCATAGCCGATCACCACGCTCAGCAGAACATAGAGCAGCGCCGTCTGTGCATGCCCATGCTGCACCGCGCGCATCGTCTCATATTCAAATGTAGAGAAAGTGGTAAATGCGCCCACAAAGCCGATCGCGATCGCCTCGCGCCACGCCGGAGGAAGTCCGAGGCGCTCATCGAGAATCGTCAGTACGAAACCGATGATGAAGCAGCCGGAAATGTTGATGACAAACGTTCCGTAAGGGAACCGCGCGCCCATGCGTTCGAAAATCAACAGGCTAACCACATAGCGCGCAATAGAGCCCAGGGCTCCGCCGAATCCTACCCACAGATATTTCATGCTCCGCCAACTCCCTTTCACATGCAAAACACGCGTCACAAAACACGTGTATGGATACGATCAGGAGTTATTGGCTACCCGTACGGCAGCGGTTAACCAGTTGTGCGGAGCGCAACCTCATTTGCGCGGCACAGCCAGCCAGGCGAACTCCTCCGCCCGCTCTATTAGCTTCGCGGCAGGCAGCATCGCTCGTCAAGCGCGGCGACGGGGTATTTTTTCATCGCCACATCCCCATCCCGCGAGCATAATAGGCCATTCGCTAAAGGACACTTCCGAATGCACGCCCGCTCGTTTTCTGCATTGTCCTCGATCTTTCTTCTCCCGTTCGCTCTTTTGTTCGCTTGCCAGATGCTGGGACAAGGTTCTCCTCACCTGCCCAACAACAATCCGTACTACACTCAGCTTCGCCGCCTGCTTCCCGGCGGCGAGACAGCCGAGGTGAAGGAGTTCGTTCTTAAGCGCGACGCCGCCGTCTTCACCTTTCACTCCGGAGCCTTCGCCTTCTATGGCGAGGTCAACGGCAAAATCACCGGAGCCGTATTTCGGGGGCAGGGAACTCTGCACCTTGTTCCCCCGATAGAGCAGGAGCGCCGCAGCCTTGCCTTGCTCACTAAAGAACCGCAGCTGGATGAAACCTTTGACGTCGCTGTGCTGCGCTTCACCGACGACTCCGCGGCCGAAATTCGCAAAGCCGCCGTCGGCAAGGGTGCATCCGAGGGAGCCTACACTTCTGCCGGGCAGCAATTTACCGAGGCCACCCGCACAAAGCTCCATTGGAACCTTGAAGAGCGCCTGCTCCAGGACGTGCTGAGTCCGGAGCCCGGCGGATTTTTCCTCGCCTCCATCGACGGAAAGAAATATGCCTCCAAAATGATCTTCATGATCGACCCTCACGGCGCTCTCGGCGTCTCCCCCGAAGAGGTCGAGCTCATGACCTGGAACGACACCCGCAACGGCATCTGGGCCGCATTTCATCGTGAAGGCGAATACCACGACGGCGTCGCCAACGGGAACGAGGCGAATGACTCCTACACCATCGACCAGCAGGATCTCGACACCACTCTGGCGAAGAACGGAGCCCTCAGCGTCGTCGCCAAAACATCCATCCGGTCGCGCAATAAGGGGCTGGCGGTCGTTCCCCTGCGTCTTTATCCCACCCTCCGTGTCTCCGCTGTCCAGACTGCCGACGGCGCGCAGCTCGACTTCATTCAGGAGAACAAGGACTACGATCCGGATTTTGCCGTGATCCTGCCTGCGCCGATCGCGAACGACCAGCCATACGTGCTGAAAATCACCTACGCAGGCAAGGATGCCGTCCACGATGAGGGCAATGGCAATTACTACCTCGAGAGCGGAGCCCGGGAGCGCTGGTATCCCAGCGCGCGTGAAGGCGGATTGGGCAGCTATGCAACCTACCACATGATTTTTCGTGTCCCGAAAGGCCTCGACCTGATCGCCACCGGTAAACAGGTGCGTCAGGCGGAAGAGGGCGGCCAGAATGTTACCGAGTGGGTAACCGACGTGCCCATCCCCGTTGCCGGCTTCAACATGGGGCGCTTCAAGAAGCAGGAAAACCAAGCTCAATGACGGCTTCATGTTATATGCCTATGCGAACACGGAGATCCCCGACAGTGTCGCCCATCTGGCCGGCGGAACCATGGGCAACATGAATACCACCGCCATGTTGAAATCGGCCATGGCCCAGGGAGAAGTGGCCCTCGACCTTTATTCCCAGTATTTTGGCAAGCTGCAATTCCAGAGTCTCGCCCTCACCCAGCAAACCGCCTGCAATTACGGCCAGAGCTGGCCCATGCTTGTCTATCTCCCTATCTGCGCCTTTTGGGATACGACGATTCGCCACCAGCTCGGCATCGACACCGACCGCATGTACTGGAAGGTCGTCACCCCTCATGAAGTGGCGCACCAGTGGTGGGGACAGACCGTCAGTTTCCGCAGCTATCGCGATCAGTGGATGAGCGAAGGATTCGCCGACTTCTCCGCGTCCATCTTCCTGCAGGTCGTCAACAAGAACACCGGGGAGTTTCGTGATTTCTGGAAACAACAGCGGCAGCTGATTATCGAGAAGACGCCCCAGGGCTTCAGGCCCATCGATGTAGGTCCGGTCACCATGGGATACCGCCTGTCGAACTCCCGCTCAGGAGACTACGCCTATCGCGATTTGGTCTATCCCAAAGGCGCATACATTCTCCACATGCTCCGCATGATGAATTGGAATGGACGCGACGGCGACCAGTGGCTGCAAACCACCCTGCGGGACTTCGTCGAAACCTACCGTTCCAAACCGGCAACCACGGAAGACTTCAAGGCAATCCTCGAGAAACACATGAACCGCACCATGGATCTCGACGGAAATCAGCGCATGGACTGGTTTTTCAATGAATATGTCTATGGGACAGCCCTGCCGCACTATTCCTTTGCCGCCGACATCAGCCAGAACTCCGATGGAGCCATGGCGCACATCAAGCTGACGCAAAGCAATGTGACCGATTCGTTCAAAATGCCGGTCGCCATTTATGCTGAGCTGGCAGACGGCCGGGTAGTCAAAATAGCCTCTGCCCCCATGGCCGGCAACGCCACCATCGATCGGACCGTCAAGCTGCCGCCCTCGCCTTCGCCCCTCAAACGCCTGATGATCAACTACTACAACGATGTGCTTTGCACGCAGGATTGAGCCGGAAAGAATTTAATCCCCCAGCCGCTAACAGCTCCGTGATGCCCGCGTCTTACCAGCTCAGGAGGCTCACCATGAAGTGGCCTCGTTTCTTCATCGCTTTGCTCGCCGCCGCTACCTTTTCTCTCGCCTTCACGGCATTTCACGACGTTCCTCCCGCAGTTTCGCGGGTTGGCTCCGTCACTCCCGGCGCGCCCATGCTGGAGCCGCGATCCAGCCACAGCGCGACCTTGCTGCCCGACGGCAGAGTTCTCATCGTCGGCGGCATGCGCCGCAATCAGGATTTCTACCGGTCGGCGGAGTTGTACGATCCTGCGACCGGCAAATTTCAGCCCGCTGGTGAGATGAGCATCGCGCGTGTCGGACAAGCGGCGGTCCTGCTCCAGTCGGGAAAAGTGCTCATTGCCGGTGGGTGGGTCGGCCACGGACCCACAGATTCCGCCGAGCTTTACGATCCCTCTACCGGCAAATTTGCAGTGATCGCGAAGATGACCACCGGGCGCGGTCAGCCCAGCGGCACATTATTGGCAAACGGAGATGTTCTGATCGCTGGCGGCGCTGACCACGATGCCCCCGGGGGACTCGCCTCGGCGGAAGTTTTCCACGCAGTAACGCTGACCTTCGAGCCTGTTGGCTCCATGCATTCCCCGCGCATTTCCCACACCGCCACCTTGCTCATAGACGGGCGTGTTCTCATCGCCGGAGGCCGTGGCGAAGGCGTAACCGCGGCCGCAGACATCTATGACCCGAAAACGAAGCAGTTCACCCAGACCGGCAGCATGCTCACAGCGCGTTACAAGCACACCGCAGGATTGCTTCCCGGCGGCAAAGTCCTGATTGCGGGCGGCTCGGACGATCGTGACTGGACCGGAGTCTTGAGCAGTGCGGAGATTTATGATCCCCATACAGGAAAATTCACCGCCGCATCGCCCCTGAACGACAAACGCTTCAAGCTCCCCGAGGAAGCGGCGCAACTGGGGTCCGGCCGGCTGCTCATTGCCGGCGGAAGCAGGCAGGTCGAGATATACAGCCCCGAGAGCGGAAAGTTCCTCCTCGCCTCGGGTCAATTGAGCGACGGATGGCACTACATGAGCGAAACCCGCCTCAAAGACGGGAGCGTTCTGCTTGCTGGCGGTTATCCGAATAACGACCAGAGCACCGCGCAGACGTGGATCTATCATCCCTAAGACGGGAGACCACCCGGGAAATCAGCTCGAAGTCTTCCGGCTGTAGACACAAGCTTCCTGCGAGGACTCAAACTTCGGTCGAAGCTTCCGCCACGCCGTGACGCTCACCTCAATTCACCCTCTACGTCCAGTCGCATAAAGCTACGCCCAGCCGATGACGGGCTTGTAATCTCTCGGCAATGTGAGAGCAAATGATGAGAACTATCGTGAACATAAGGAAACCGAAGCATGAGCAGAGAAAGCGTTATGGCCCAGTCCGCCCTGGGCCAGATTGCATATTCCCAGCACGTAAATCCGCAATGGGTCCGGCTGCTGAACCTGCTCGAAATGAATGCCGACTACGTCGAGTGCCGGGGCGAAACGCTGCGCACCGCTGACGGTCGCACCATTCTCGACTTCCTCTCAGGATACTGCGTCCACAACCTGGGCCATAATCACCCACACATCCTTGACGAACTTGCACGCCGAGCTCGACCGTCGCGGCCCTGCAATGTTGCAGAGTCATGTGGCGGCTTTAGCGGGCGAGCTTGCGGAAAAACTCTGTGCCTGCGCCGGTGGCCGCCTGAGCAAGGTCTATTTCTCCACCTCCGGCAGCGAAGGAGTCGAAACCGCCATTAAATTCACCCGCGCTGCGACTGGTCGCAACGGGCTGCTGGCTGCGCGAGCCGCATTCCACGGGCTTACCTGCGGAGCGCTCTCTCTTATGGATCACGGCTTCTGGTCCGCGGGCTTCGGCCCGCTCGTTCCCGGTGTGGAATTCGTAGACTTCGGGGATCTCTCTGCGATCGAAAAGCATCTCGCAACGCGTAAATTCGCGGCCCTCATTCTGGAACCGATCCAGGGCGAAGGCGGCATCGTTTTGCCCCCCGAGGGATATCTGCAACAGGCGCAGCAGCTCTGCAAAAAATACGGCACCCTCTTCGTGCTCGATGAAGTCCAAACCGGACTCTGCCGCACGGGTCGCTTCCTGGCCAGCCATCATTACGGCCTCGACCCCGACATGGTGATTCTGGCCAAGGCGCTGAGCGGCGGCCTCATACCCGTCGGCGCAGTGCTCATGACGGACGCCATTTACGAGAAGGTGTACAGCTCGCTCGGCCGGGCTATCGTACATACCTCCACCTATAGCGAAAACGGGCTGGCCATGCGCGCCGGGCTTGCCACGCTGGAGGTCCTGGAGTCCGAGCGCCTCGCGGAAAGCGCGCTGCGACAGGGGCAGGATTTTCGCGCACGCCTGGCCGAAGCCCTCTCGCCCTACGAGATGGCCGCCGAGATCCGTGGAATCGGCCACTTCTCCGGCATTGTCTTCTGCGCGCCGCGATCGTTGAAATTGCGATTGTCCTACGAGGCGTTTCACCGCATCCATCCGGCGATGTTCGGACAGATCATCGTGATGCGCATGTATCGCGACCATGGCATCCTTACGCAGATCTGTGGGAACAATTTCATGGTGCTCAAGGCCGCGCCTCCGCTGAATGTCTCCGACGAAAGCCTTGACGCATTTATCCACGGCCTGACCGATGTCCTCGAAGTCGTACACTCATCCATGCGCTTTTGGCAGGACGCGTCTGGAACTTGCCGGCAGCGCCATCAGAGTCTAGTCGGAAAGGGAACAGGGATCACGCTTGCGACTGTTAGTAGTCGAGGACGACCACACAATTCGTGATTTTCTCACCGGGCCCTGACCGAAGCCGGCTTCCGTGTTGACGCCTGCGCCCAGGGTATTGAGGCGGAACGGCTCGCTGTCGAAGGAGTGCATGACGCGATGGTGATCGATCTCACCCTTCCGGACCTGGATGGCCTGGACCTGATTCATCGCCTGCGCTCCCAGGGGGTCAGCGCGCCGGTGTTGATTCTCTCCGCGCGGCGTTCCGTCGACGAACGGGTGCTGGGTCTGGAAAGCGGCGGCGACGACTACCTCACCAAACCCTTCGCTGTCGCCGAGGTGCTCGCTCGCCTGCGCGCTCTCCTTGGGCGGAGTACGCCAAGCCAGCCGGAAGCCACCCGCCTGCGTGTCGCCGACCTTGAACTCGATCTCATCCGGCGTGAAGCGCACCGTGATGGAATTGAACTACAGCTTACGCAACAGGAGTTCGCCCTCCTCGAATACCTTTGCCGCAACGCAGGACGTGTTGTCACGCGCAGCATGGTCCTCGATCACGTCTGGAAAATGCGTTTCGACACCTCCACCAACATCGTCGATGTGCACATCCACCGGTTGCGGAACAAAGTCGATCGCGAGTCCGAGCGTCCTTTGATCCGGACCATACGTGGAGTGGGCTATGTTCTCAAGGATTAGCGGTTCCTTCTATCGCACCGCGGCGTGGCGGCTGGCGTTGCGCAGTACGATCGTCTTTGCCGGCAGCAGCGCCTTGGTCTTTCTCATGATGTACGGCCTGGTCGCGCGCATCATTCGCGATCGCAGCGACTCATGGCTCATCGGCGAAAGCGAAACGCTGAAGCAGGTCGCGCTCACCACTCCGAAAGACAGCCTCTACAGACGCATCGTGGGAGAAGTCGCCGAACTGGGTACGCAGGAGTTTGCCTTCGACGAGGGGCAATCACTCCGCTGCCGCGAATACCGTGTTCTTTTACGAAGAGGGAGAAGCCGGGGAGCCGCCGCTCTGGGTCGGACCGGCGCAAAACCGGACGCTCATCGAAAATCTGCAAAAGTTGAAAATCTCGCGATCGACTCGCCGTTTCCATGACCGTCCCCGGATGGAGGCTGCCTTTCCGCGTTGTCGCGGCGGACGTCGGTCCTGGCAAGGGCCGCATCTATCTTGGCCTCCAGGACTCGATCGCCCGGGCTATGCTCTTCCGCCTCCTTCTCTGGTTTTTCCTCGGCTGGATCTGCATGGTGGCTCTTCGGCTTTGTGATCACCGTGCTCGGACTGCGTGGCACGCTCAAGCGCGTCGACGCCATCACCACTGCCGCCGCCAGCATCGGAACAGGCGACCTCAGTAGTCGCGTAGCTTCCGCGAACAAGCCGAACGACGAAATAGCCCGCCTCTCGCGCACCTTCAACACCATGCTCGACCGCATCTCAGCGTCCGTGAATCAACTGCGGACGCTCACCGACTCGGTCGCGCACGACATGAAGAGCCCGATCACCTCGGTCCGCGGCAGCCTGGAAGCGGCTCTCTCCACCGAGGACCCAATATCTTTCCCGCGAGCTTGTGGCCCGCGCCGATCGACGACCTCGACCGGCTCTCCGAGATCGTTACCATCTCTCTCGACGTTGCAGAAGCCGAAGCCGGAGCCCTATGCCTTCGTCGCGAGCCGTGCGACCTGGCCGACCTGATCCACAGAGTCGTCGATCTCTACGCGCCTGCCTTCAGTGAGCGCCGCCAGACCCTGATCACCATCGCCGACAAACCGGTTCAGGCGATAGTCGATCAGCGGTTTATTGTGCGCCTCTTGTCCAATCTTGCTCGAAAATGAACTCCGGTACGCCGGTGAAGGCGCGCAGAATCGTGATCGTCTCTTACGAGAGGGAACGGGAACGCGCAAATCAGGGTAAACGACGATGGTCCCGGATTCCCCCCTCGATCTCCTCGATCATGTCTTCCAGCGCTTTGTCAAAGGCGATAAATCGGAAGGCCACGGATTGGGTCTTGCCTTCGTCAGAGCGGTGGCATTTGCGCATGGAGGACGGCGCCTGGGTCCGACAATCTCAATTCTCCCGGCGGATCAGAAATCGTCGTCGAACTTCCAATTCTGGGGCCTGATCTCAACCCCAATTCACCCGAACAGACCCTCCATTCGAGCCCCTCCCCGACCCTCGACGACCGTCGCAAAGAAAAGGTAATCGTGACTTCTGCGTGACGCTCTGTCAAACTCAAACTACCATTCTTTTTTGGAGCTTATTACAGACGATGCGCATTGCAGCCACAACCACGGCATTTCCGCCGTACTACTTCAAGCAGCAAGAGGTGGTTGACGAACTCAAGACCTACTGGGGCCAGGGTCCCGAGAAAGCGGCCATCCTTGAACGCCTGCATGCCCGCACCGGCGTAGAAGGGCGCTACTTTTCGCGTCCGCTCGGCGAATATGAGGCGCTCGACACATGGGGCAAGACCAACAACGTCTGGATCGAAACCGCTCTGCAGCTCGGGGAACAGGCCATCGAGTGCCTTCTCAAGCAGAGCGGGCTCACCCGCGATCGTCTCAGCGCCTTCTTCTTTGTGTCCGTCACCGGCGTCTGCAGCCCCTCCATCGACGCGCGCCTGGTCAACGTCATGAAGCTCTCGCCCAACATCAAGCGCAATCCTATCTTCGGCCTGGGCTGTGTCGCAGGAGCCGCTGGACTCGCCCGCTGCTGCCGATTACGTTCGCGCCTATCCCGACCAGGTTGCCGTCCTGCTCTCCGTCGAGCTGTGCTCGCTCACCTGGCAGCGCGGCGATATGTCCGTCGCCAACCTTATCTCCTCCGGGCTCTTCGGCGATGGCGCTGCCGCTGTCCTCGTCGCCGGCGACAAGGTTCCTGCTTCCCGGCCCGCGCATCGTCGCCAGCCATCAGGTCTTTTATCCCGATACCGAATACGTCATGGGCTGGGACATCTCCGAGAAAGGCTTTAGCATCGTCCTCTCGCCCGATGTCCCCAAGGTGGTTCGCGAAAATCTCGGGCGCGATGTCGACGGTTTTCTCGCCACACAAGGCCTCACCCGTCGCGACATCGGCTCCTGGATCATGCACACCGGCGGTCCCAAAGTACTCGAAGCCTCCGCGGAAGCTCTGGGGATCGAAAAAGAGGCTCTTGAAGTCTCTTGGGAAGCGCTTCGCCGCGTCGGCAATCTCTCCTCCGCCTCCGTCCTCGTGGTTCTCGACGAAGTCATGAAGCACCAGCGGCCCAAACCCGGCACGCGCAGCATTCTCGCTGCCATGGGACCGGGCTTTTGCGCCGAGATGCTGCTGCTGGAGTGGTAGGAAGCTTATCGATGCCGCAGTCGGAGGGCAATTTGGAAGCGCAGGCTTAAGCGTGGATTAAATGGCCGCAATAAAGCGGCTTTGCTTGCAGGAATGCCCTTTAGCAACGTCCAATCAATAGAATGACTTCGCTCACATCCGATGTATTGGTCGTGGGCGGCGGCCCCGCTGGTCTCGCCGCCGCCATTGCACTGCGAAAGCGCGGAATCGATGTTCTCCTCGTCGATGCCCTTGAGCCGCCCATCGACAAAGCCTGCGGCGAAGGCATTATGCCTGACTCGCGCCGTGAGCTGACCCGACTCGGCGTCGAACTGGACCCCCGCTACGGAGCGGCCTTCCGCGGCATCCGCTTTTGCGATGACCGCTCGATTGTCTCGGCTGATTTCCCTTCGGGCCAGGGAATCGGCCTGCGCCGCGTCGCGCTGCATACGGCGCTCGTCGATCACGCCCGCGAAGTCGGCGTGCGCATGCTGTGGGGAAAACGCGTCACTCTTAAGCCAGGTGAGCCCGCAGGCCTTGCCGGTGAGCCAGTGAGCTATCGCTATCTCGTTGGAGCCGACGGGCTCTCCTCGAGGATTCGCCCATGGGCAGGCCTGGAGCGGGGCGAGCTCTCACCCGCCGTTTCGGCTTCCGCACCCACTACCGCGATCGCTCCGTGGAGCCCGTATGTCGAGATTCATTGGGGACCGCTGGGACAGGCTTATGTCACTCCCGTGAGCGCAGAAGAAGTCTGTGTCTCAGTCATGACGCGCTTTTCCGGGCCGCACGCAGCAGTGAGGTCATCCATAGCATCCCAGCGCTAAGGGAAAAGCTGATGCACGCTGAAATCGCGTCGCGCGAGCGAGGCGCCGTCACCACCACCCACACGCTTCAGAGCGTCGTCCGCGGAAACGTCGCTCTCTCGGCGATGCATCCGGTTCCGCCGACGCCATCACCGGCGAGGGTATGGCCATGGGCTTTCGCCAGTCGATCCTGCTGGCCTCTGCGATATCCAATGACCGGATCCTCACGCCTTACGCCGCCGGCCACGCGGAAACTACTCCGTATCCCAAAGCATGGCGCGCATCTGCTGCTCATGGATCGCTGGCACAGTCTTCGCCGAAAAGCTCTGCGGGTCTTCGCCCATGAGCCGTTGTCCTGTTCGAGACAGCTCCTCCGCGTCCACATGGGAGAAGATTCCGTGACCCGCTTCATCCTCAAACACGCTCCCCGGCTCGGCTGCCGCATGCTCCTGCCGTCGCCGGCATAGAACCTGACCCCCGGAGAACCCACGTGAAATCTCTTCCGTCAAACGTCCCACTCTCTGTATTGTCCTGTTGCTCGCGTTGTCTCCGCTCCTGCAGGCCCAGTCCGCGCCACAGGCCGTCACCTGCATCTCGACTCCGTCCACTACCGAAATTCACTGGATACTCAACGGCAACATGCACGCCGTCCACGGAACCTTCAAGCTCAAGGGCGGCCTCATCACCTTGACCCGCAACCGGCGCGGCTCAGGGCGAAATCGCCGTCGATCTGGCACCACCGGCGAAAGCGGCGATCACTCCCGCGACACCCGCATGCAGAAAGAGATCCTCGAGAGTGACAAATATCCCCAGGCCATCTTCCATCCCCGAAGGTAACGGGCACCGTCAAGCCCGGCTCGCCGCAAAATGTAACGATCGATGGCACATTTACCATTCACGGCACGGACCATCCACTCCGCATGGAGGCGAAGGTCAGCATCAACGGACACGACGCCGAAGCCGCCACGCAATTCTCTGTTCCTTATGTGGACTGGGGCATGAAAGATCCGAGCAACTTCATCTTCCGCGTCGACAAGACCGTCAACCTGGAAATCGTCGCCAAAGGCGCCATCGACGGCATCCGCTAGGTTGTCGCATAGACGCAGAAACCGGAGCGCTCTCGCCGCTCCGGTTCGGGGGTCGGTTAAACCTTTGGAATCTACATCATGATGTGGCGAACCGCGTCCCAGATATATATGCCAAGAATGCAGGCGGAAAGGACACAGGTTGCGCCGGTCGCAATGCGCACCCACGGCTGAATCTTGTTTACCTTCGTAACGATCTCGGTCTGCTCCTGCTTCTGGTGGTTGCCGGCATCGTCGAGGAATAGCTGGTCTTCTTCGTAACGGGTGAGTGTGCCGCGATAGGCGAGAAGTATCAAAAGGATCGCCAGAACTCCGGCCCAGACGATCCACAGGATAAGCATAGGGCTCATTTGAGCACCTCGGGACTCGAATTTGAGCCGGCTCCAGGATACCGAGCGGGTCCGGTTTCCCGGGCTCGGAGGGTAGGCGGGGCCGTTGCCGAGCATAATAGTCCCCTTTTTAATGCCCTGAACAGGCTCCTTTTTCGCATTGCGAAACTGATGTGGCAACCCCTCGCCCGCGGAGTGATTCCATCTCTATGCACCGTGAATGACCGCGCGAACGGCCGCCTTCAAAAGCCTCCGCGCTGAACGGAGACGCAAATGACACCAGCCATTCGGCTTTCAAGGAGATCCGGCTCCAGCCTCATGATCAACGGCCTTGCCGCCCTCGCTATCACCGTCGGGCTGGCCTGGATCGCCGGATGCAACACCAACGGCGCGCCCCAGTCTGACCAGCAGTTGAAGGAGAACGCTGCCAAAACCACCGAGCAGGTCAAGGCCGGAGCCCAGCAGGCCGCCGCCGACGCCAGGGTCGCTGCCGCCAACGCCGAGCGCAAGGTCGACGCCATCGCCGCCGGTGTGAAGGAGGGCATGCATGACAACGCTAAGCCCTCGGCTGCGTGCCATCGACATCAACTCCGCCAGCGCGACCCAGCTCGAAATGCTGCCCGGCATCTCAGGCGCCCGTGCCCAGCGCATCGTCCAGAACCGGCCCTACAGCTCCCCGCATGACCTTGTCAGCAAGGGAGCTTGTCTCTGAGGCCGAATACAACCGCATCTCTGATAAGGTTGTTGCCGACTAGAGTCTTTGCTGAGTCCGAATCCGGCAGTCTACATCCAATCCGATGATGTATGTTGTCTCCCGCTCCAGCGGGCGATACACTGGAATTACCAGTTTCCTCAGGATTCAGGAGAATCATTCATGGCCACCACCGTTGCCGCGCCAGACACACCGCAGATCAAGTCGTCGCCCGTTACCCTTACCGACCCGCTGTGGCAAGGTGCGCGAAATTATGGCGACCCAGGATCCGCTACCGGCCGGTCTGCGCATCGGCGTTGTCGGCGGTGGCTGCTCCGGCTTCCAGTACTCCATGTCGTTCGAGAATCAGTCCGGCATGATGGACAAGGTCTTCAACTTCGACGGACTCAAGGTCTTCGTCGACGCGACCTCGCTGATGTACCTCAACGGCTGCGTCGTCGACTACGTCGAGACGCTCGAAGCCGCCGGCTTCAAGTTCGAGAATCCGAACACGAAGAGCACCTGCGGCTGCGGCTCTTCGTTCAGCGTCTAACGGTTTTCACCGTCTAAACGTAGACTCATATTCCGCAACTCGGGCCCTGCTGAGGCAGGGCCTTCTTTATTGCTGTGGGGTCGGCGATCGGATTCGTCCGTCCTCCCGGTTCCGGAAGTTCCCGTTCCCGAAGTAGGTGACCCGAATCCCGTTCCGCCGAAGCCGCTTGTCGGACTGGTCCGATTCGTCGTTCCGTTGCCAACTCCTTCAGATTTGCCCCGGCCCCGCCGAACATCGTCCCTCCGCCCTGCATCTGATCCGCGATCGGGTCGTAGACGAATTCCCACTCGTTGTAATGCTTCTGCTTCATGTATTCCTTGATCGAAGCTTTGGTGTCGGGAATGGCCACGCCGACAATCGGCCCGCCGCCAAACGTCGGATTCGTATTCCCGCCGGATCCCGTCCCGAACCCGGAGGTTCCGGTGTTTCCAAAACCGCTCTGCCCTGACGAGCTTCCATCCTGCGTCGATCCGCCCGAAGTCCCGAGCCATCTGTTCCCGGTCCCCGAGGCCCGTCCCCGCCGTCCTTGGAGAAGTGATCGCCCGCCCCGGGGCCGATCCCGCCGCGCCCGGCTTGCCTGGCGATTCCGATCCCCATGCCGCCGAGCCCGCTCGACCCGGCTGTCGTCCAATCTGCCCCGCCATTCGAGATCGGCTGGCCAAACAGTCCTACGGTCTTCACATGTGCCTGGCCGAAGTGAATCATCTTCCAGTCTTCCTTGCCCGTCATCGGATCGGTATAGCGCTTGCGCAGAAAACGGATATTGTTCGTATTCATCAGCTGATCGATCGACGAAGGATAGCTTCCGAACTTGCGGTAGTAGAGCTTGATCGCCCGCTTGTATTGCTCGCCCCGATGGATCAGCTCCAGTTCTTTGTCGCGCTGGATCGACTTAGCGATCCTGGGCGCGGCCACCGCCAGGGAAATCAGGATCAGCGCCACCAGGAACAAGCACGGCAACCAGAATGTAACCCGGCTTCGGAGTTCTCTGCCGGCATTGTACGTGCGAAGACGGAGTCATCGTAGAACCTATCTCAATTCTGAATCAACGGCAGGGTCTGCGTATTCTTGTACGGGATGTCTTCCACCTGTACCGAGAAGGGCGCAATCTTCACCACCCTGTAGTGATGATCGACCACATCGCCCTCTGCCTGCAATGAACACATCGTCTCCATGCAACAGAAACACCCGTTTCGCTCCCCCCTGCCGCGATTCGTAGCCAAAAAACTTCAGGTCGATAGGCGGAGGCGGAGGCGGTCCCATTGCCACCGGAGGAGCGATCTGGCTCCTGCCGAATCGGCCCTTTCGGCTGCTCGATCTGTACCGGAGCCGAAAACATCGAGAAGATATTCCGCCCCTTGCCGGTGTATTCGAGCGACTCAGCCTGGGCCATCAGCTCCGGGTGCAGTGTCGGATCGAGGTTCGCCATCGATCCCGGCGACCTTCACCGCCTCGGGCGCATGGTTCGCGGAGATCACTCTCTGCCGCGAGACCGGCGCAGGCGCGGTCCGGACAACTGGGCCGTCGTCTGCGGTGCGTCGCGACTACCGGTGCTGTCGCGACTACGGGTGCTGGCGCGGCGCAGGCGTTGGAAGATCCGCCGCCTAAGACGAAGAAATCGTAGAACACCAGCCCAGCACCACGACGCCCAATGCCGCGGCGATCATCACTTTCTTCTTGTCTTCCGTGCCAACCTTCAGCGCCATCAGCGTGTTCCCCCTTCGCTGACGTTTTCCGCCTTGGCAGCTTCCGGGGCGTCGCTTGCCGGAGGCTGATCGCCTGCATTCGCCCGCAGATACGTCGTCATCCGCAGCCGAAGATTCACCAGGCCGCCCTGCTGTCCGGTGAATGTCAGCCCGTCGATGATGAAGAAGACGTGATCCTTGTCGCGCTCAAGATCGTTGATAAAGTGCATCAGGGCCGTGTAATCGCCGCTCAGGTTGGCGTCGATGCGCAGCTCCGTCAGTCCATCGATCGAAGGCGTCGCCGTGTATTGGGCCCGCGTCAACCGAACCTGGTTCTTTCACGTACGCAGTGCCCAGCTCCTCCGCAATCGTCGAATAATTCGGCGCGATGCGCTTCTCGTAGAAGCTCGTCTCGCATCCTTGCGCGCCTGGTCTACCTTGTCCGGCAATCCTTCCAGGTGCGACATCTGCGACCTGAGCCGCGCGTATGTGATTTGTTGCTGCTGGTAGGTATCGGATTCGACCGCGCCCGCGGCGTGTACGGCCAGAATCGCCTTGAATCCCAGGAAGATCACCACCACCATCAGCAGAGCCGCGCCCGCGATATGCACATTCAGGACCGTGAAGTAGTTGCGAAGGCGGTTCATTGCGCACCCCGCTTCTTCGGGGCGCTCGCGGAGCTTCTCGGCTGCCCTTGAGTCTTCTTCTTCGCAGTCGCTGCCGGTTCAGCAGCGTCTTTCTCGATACTCGATGCCTTCTCCTTGGAAGAAGCCTCTTTCTCCTCCGCTTCGCTGAGCGGCCGATAATCGGCAAGAATGTCGAAGTTCACCTGGATCCCGGCATTGATCGGCTGCATTGCCGCGTTGGGTCCGGAAACCGCCGTCGTCAGAGCCTCACCGGCCAGCCGGGGAGAAGCAAAGTGCCGCGACTTTTCAAGATTTTTCACCAACTCCACCGCGCGGTCGCGCGCGCCGCTTACCCGCAGGCGAATCGTCACCTCGCCATCGGGAGCCACCACTGGTTCGATGCTCAACACCTGCACGCCCGTCGGCAGCACCGTTTCCAGATCGGTCATCGTCGCCGTCCAGGAGAAAGCCTTGCGCCGAAACAGCGAGTTCAGAAAGTCCGATTGCGTCAGGACGGCGGCATTCTGCGGCTGGCGCATCAACGCCTGGTAGCTCTGCTGCTGCTGTTGCAGGCGCCGCACATGTTTCCTCCACTGCATGAACCCGCGCCGTCGCCGCCTGCGCCTTTTTCTGTTCCGCGCGCGCCAGCAGCCACAGCGGCAGCGCGAGCACGAGAAGAATGCCCATAAGGATGCGCAACCGCTTGACGATCGAGCGCACATCGACATAGGGCTTGCTCGCCAGGTTCAGGGTGATCTTCATCAGCTTGCCAACGCCCCCACCACGCCTGCCGCCAGTCCTTTAGGCATCGTGCCGCTCGCCACCATCGCCGGCGTCGTTACCAGGTCGCGCACTCCGAATCCATCTTGTTCCGCCGTCTCGCCTAGCACTCGAAGAAACTCCTCAGATCCGCCCGGGCCCCACGCAATAAACAACCTCCGACGTTGTATGGAGTGTGTCCTCGAAATAGGCTCGCGCTACGGATACGCTTTGTGCCAGCTCTTCGTGATGCAGCTCCTCGTTCACCGGTAGCTCCAGCGTCCGATGCAACAGGAGTTCATCGCCCGCGTAATGGCCGTCGTAAGCGAGAGCCCGTTGCGATTCACCACCAGCGCCGCATCGCTCGTCGTCACCGCCGCCAGCGCCGCCAGCGTGGAGGGCAGCACCGCGCCCGGCTCATACCCCGCCGCGCGCACCGCGCTCTCGTACTCCGCGCGCACCGTGCGCCGGCATCACCGTCACCAGCGCGTGCGTCTGCGTCATTCTTCTGCCATCACCTGGTAGCTGACCGCCGCGTCGTCCACCTCAAACGGCATCAGCTTGCGCAGCCGGAAGCGCACAATGGGCAGCGCCTCCTGCACCTTGGCCGGCAGCGTGTCGAAATCCAGCAGCAGCACCCGCACCGCCGCATCCGGCACCACCAGCGTCAGCTGCTTCTCGCTTGCCGACACGTCATCCAGAGCCTTCCGCAGCGCAGCCACCACCACCGCCTGATCCGTAAGGTTCGCCTCCGCCAGCCCGGGCTTCACCACTCCCGCCGGCAGCGGCGCAAACTCATCACCGCCTGCTGCCCGGCTTTGCCTGACGCGCGGCCAGCACGCCCTCAGGCGTAATCTCGCACGCCAGATTCGGTCGCAGGTTCGGTGTTCGGGCGAAAAAATGCGAAAGGGAATCGGCATCGTTACCGTCGACGCCTCGATAAAGGTGACCTTGTTGATCTCCTTCAGCGTCGTCAATCCGCGCCGCACGCGGTCCATCGCCGACTCGCGCAGGAACTTCATGCCTTCCTGCTGCGCCAGCTTGCGAACTTCCGACGTCGGCTTCTTCTCCAGAATCATCTCGCGAATCGGGTCGGTCAAGTCCAGCAGCTCGTGGATCGCCGTCCGCCCGCGATAGCCCGTGCCGCCGCACTCGATGCAGCCCGCGCCCTCGCGGAAATCGAAGTCCCGCCACTCCGCCAGATCGAACCCGCTCGCGACCAGCATTTCTTCATCGATGATGCACCGTCCGCACGCAGTACTCGCAGATCGTGCGCACCAGCCGCTGCGCCAGAATGCAGTTCAGCGCCGAGACGAAGTTGTACGCCTCCACGCCCATATTCAGAAAGCGTCCCAGCACGTCGACCACGTTGTTCGCGTGCACCGTCGTAAACACCAGGTGCCCGGTCAGCGCCGAGTTGATCGCGATCTGCGCCGTCTCCTGGTCGCGAATCTCGCCCACCAGAATCTTGTCCGGATCATGGCGCAGAATCGAACGCAGCCCGCGCGCAAAGGTCAGTCCCTTCTTCTCGTTCACCGGAATCTGCGTGATTCCGCGAATCTGGTACTCGACCGGATCTTCAATCGTGATGATCTTGTCTTCGTCGCTCTTGATCTCGTTCAGCGCCGCATAGAGCGTCGTCGTCTTGCCCGATCCCGTCGGCCCCGTCACCAGCACCATCCCGTACGGCTCGCGAATATACCGACGAAAGCGCCGCAGATCGTCTTCGTGGAAGCCCACCACATCCAGCGTCAGTTTGCGGAACTTCTCGCTCATCGACTCCTTGTCGAGTACGCGCAGCACCGCATTTTCGCCGTGAACCGTCGGCATAATCGACACGCGGAAGTCGATCAGCCGGCCCTTGTAGCGCACGCGGAAGCGTCCGTCCTGCGGCACGCGCCGCTCCGCGATATCAAGCTCGCTCATGACCTTGATGCGCGACAGGATCGTCGTGTGATGCTCGCGCGCAATCGGCGCCATCGCCAGTTGCAGAACGCCGTCGATGCGGTACTTCACCACCAGCGAATCGTCGTTTGTCTCGATGTGAATATCCGAAGCCCGCCGCTCCAGCGCCGTAAA
Source organism: uncultured Acidobacteriota bacterium (assembly GCA_963735555.1). Lineage (GTDB taxonomy): Bacteria > Acidobacteriota > Terriglobia > Terriglobales > Acidobacteriaceae > Silvibacterium. The sequence continues at coordinate 5,386 of CAVTLP010000020.1, read as the reverse complement.
AATCGTCGTGTCCACCAGCCGGATAATCGGGCTGATGTCTTCCTCCGACGTCAGCTTCTCGATCGAGATCGTCTCATCGGCGTCGTCGTGCGCCGACACCACGTCGAAGGTCATGCCCTCCGAAGCCTCGTCCAGCACGCGCTGCGACTGCTCCGTCTTCTTCAGCAGATCGGTGATCTGCGTCAGCGTGGCCACCCGCGTTGCAATCCGCTGCCCCAGCAATCCCGCAATCTCGTCCAGCACCATCAGCCGGCTGGGATCGCTCACCGCGATCACCAGCCGGTCGTCCTGCTGCTCCAGCGGCACGAAGTTGTAGCGGAACATCATGTCCACCGGCACGCGCTTCATCAGCTCATGCTGAATGCGGAAATGCTTCAGGTCGACGAACTCGCAGCGATAGCGCTGCGCCAGCGTCTGTGCTCTCTCGGTCTCATCCAGTTCCGTCGGCAGCGTAATACAGGTGCCGTGCCATTCGCATCTACAGGACTTTCAGTCTTGCGCGCGGGTGACTTCCGCTTCTCTTGTTCTCGACGGTGTGGAGCATCGTTCTCTCTGCACCTTCGCGGTCGATCTGTGCTCTCTGCGTCCTCGGTGAACCTTTCTTTAATGCTGAAAATTATTCGCGTTCCCCAGCGAGAAGATGGGCAGATACAGCGCAATCAAAATCACCACCACCACCACGCCCATCACAATCAGAATTGCCGGCTCAATCAATGCCAGCGACGCCGTCAGCGCCGTCTGCACATCCTCCTCAAAAAACTCCGCCACCGAGTTCAGCATCTGCGGCAGCGCGCCCGTCGATTCGCCCACCTCGATCATCTCCACCGACAGCGCCGGAAACACCTTCGTCCCCGCCAGGCTCGCTGACAGACCCTTGCCTTCGCGCACGCTGCTCACCGACGAAAACACCGCCTTCGCAATCCGCTTGCTCGAAATCGACCGCGCCGCCGTCTCGAGCGACGGCACCAGCGGCAAGCCTCCGGCCAGCAGCGTCGAAAGCGTCCGCGAAAACAGCGCCACCTGGTACTTCAGCCAGATCATCCCGAACACCGGCATCTTGATGCGTATGCCGTCAATCCGGTCCGCGCCCGCATCGGTCCTGCTCCATCGGTAAACCAGGAAGACGATCAGCGCCACAATCGGAGCCACATAGAAGAAGTAGTGCTGGGCGCCCTTGCCCAGCGCCAGCAGCGCCAGTGTCAGGGCCGGCAGCTTCGTCCCCAGCTGGTCGTAGAGCGTCGCAAAGCGCGGCACCACAAACGTGATGAGAAAGACGAACAGCCCGAAAACCAGCGTGATCAGCAGCGCCGGATAGATCAGCGAAGCCTTCAGCTTCTTCGTAAAGGTCAGCGAAATCCGCTGAAAAGACAGAAACCGCCCAGAACCTCTTCCAGATTGCCGCTTCGCTCGCCCGCCAGCAGCGTCGTCGTATAAATCACCGGAAAGCCGCCCTGCGCCTCGAAAGCCGCCGAGATCGACTCGCCCGTCCGCACCCGCGCCGCCACATTCTGCAGCTGTCCCGCAAACGCCGGATTCTTCTGGCTCTTGGCCAGCATCTCGAGCGAGCCCAGAATCGGCAACCCGGCGCGGATCAGCGTCAGAAATTGCTGATTAAAAATGATGAAGGTCTCGAGCTTCGCCTTGCTGCCGGCTCGCCCGTCAGCCCTCGCGGCTTGACCGAATAGACGTAGTACCCCGCCTGGGTAAAGCGATGATGCGAGCTCTTCCGCCGTCGCAGCCGACTGCACCTGCTGCTGCACGCGGCCGCGCTCATCGGCCAGTTTGATAACAAATTCCGCCATGGGACGCTATTTCAGGGTACCAGTTCCCGCAGGCGATAGACGCAAAAGGCCGCCAATCCGTTCATCCCGTCCCAATTCGGAGCGGCACAACCCTACACCCCACCACGATGTCATCCTGAGCGAGCGTAGCGAGTCGAAGGATCTGCTTTTCAATCGCCCGGCGCGAATCACTTCTTCTGCGCTGGCAACACCCCCAGCTTCGCAATCCGTCCCTCCGGACCCACCACCCACGGCAGACTCAGCGCATTCCACTTCCCATCATCCAGAGGAGCCCACGTCTTCGCGTCGTCATAGCTCACATCCGACCCGTTGGTCCCCACCGCAATCCACGCCTTGGCCTCCGCATCCCACGCCACCGCCGACCGGTACCCATGCGGAGGCCGCTCCGCCGCCGTCCACGTCCTGCCACCATCCGCCGTCCACGCGGCCGTACCGGCAGATTCATTCGGCTTGGTGTAGTCCCCGCCCACGGCAATTACGTGCTGAGAATCGCGAAAGGCAACCGAAAAGACACCGGACGATGGGGTGCCGCCAGCGATGGGTACCGGAGTCTTCTGCCAAAACAATCCGTCGTGCGACATTATGTCGGTAGCCGTAATCCCTCGATAAACAAAACTACCGTCCGACCCGCCAATTCCAAACCAGCCGAAACCCGGTAAGCGCACGAGTGAAGAGTTACTTGCGGCGAATGCGCCGGATCGTTTCGGATCGCTTTTAAAAAACTCGCCCGGATCTTTGATCCAGGTCTTGCCACCGTTTGTCGTGACAAATACTGCGAATCGCGTTTCGGTGGTCTCTTTACGTTGTGGGGCATGATTTCCATCGTCATGGTCTAACGCGCCCACTGGTTCTTTGTCGCCGGCGATTTTGAAGTCACCAAATTTCTCTCTCACGACAGGATCGCCGACAACTTCTCCATTGTTCTTATCCCAGAACACCACCGCATCCCAGAACCCATCCTTATCCTCGTTCGTATTGGTCAGCTTCCAGCTCGAACACCCGTCCGTCGTCTTGTACAGCCGCGACAGATCTCCCGGCCCCGACGACATCACAATGGCCGTATTCGCGTCCCACGCCCAGATCCCACGAAAATCCAGCTTCTCCGCCCCCGGAGGCATCGCGCAGCTCTGCCACATGTACCCGCTGTCTTCCGTCCGCAGAACCGTCCCATTCGTCCCGCTTGCCCACGCCACGCCGCCACCGACCGCATGAATCCCGCGCAGTTCCGCCTTTGTCCCGCTCGACTGCATCACCCACGGCCCGGAGACCGTCTCCTGCGCGTGGACCTTCCCCTCTAAGGAAGCCAGCCACAGCGCCAGCATGACGACCGCCGCCGTCGGAAGGACAATCCGCGATGGAGCAGTCGCTCGCAATCGTAGGAACGCCATCATCCCCCGTGATTTTACGCGCCTCATTTGGTGCCGGCGCGACGGCAGGTGGATTGTGGACCGCCGGCATTTGCGGATGAAAAAGTAACGCCGCCGCCTGCCTCCCACCAGATATACTCACCCGCCGCATAGCGCGCGCCGGAACCCGAGATCACATTCGCGAAAATCAGCGAATGATCGCCGACCGGGACAACGACAAGGCCGTTTCCCGCGCCAGTCAGGTAGTCGACAGAAAAGACTCCTGCCGGAAGCCCCATTTTGGCGCCCTGGGCGTCGCATTGATATTGCACCGTCTTGCGCACGATCGGCTGTGAGCCCTTCAAGTGAATCGTTAAGTCGGTCGCCGCCGCAACCGCGCAGTATGCCAGAACGCCCGTTCCGACGATGATCCGCTTCCACGTCGCCCTCATCGCAGTACCTTCCTTGCGCTTGATGGCGATAGTCTACCGTAGGCTTGATCCTGGACGGCCAGTCCCCTAGACCGGCGGCATCCCGTTCACCACATGCACCCCGGGCGGCGCAACAAAGACAAAGCTCCCATCCGCAGCAGCCGCATTCGGCCTCTCATCCGTAAAGACGAAGCTGTTGGTGATACCGTCCGTCTCCTCGACGCGCATCGATTGGATCACGCCTTCCGCCGTTGCCGTTACGCTGAAAGCCGCAACTCGCTTCTCCATGTTTTTAGGAATGCCCGAGAGCGTGTATGTCCCATTCGCCGCCGGAGCTATCGCCAGACCCGTCAGCTCCTGCTCGAGCTTCGCGTGCCCCAGCAACAGTCGCAGCGGAGAGCGCATATCGTCCAGCTTCTTCACTGGAACCCGCTGTACCTCTGTATCGCCCGGCGAATAAAAATACCCATCGTGCCCATCGAGAATGAACAGCTTTCCCGCCGGCTGAGCATACGTCCAGCGCATCTTGCCCGGCTTCTTCAGCAACAGCACGCCGCTTTCCTTGCGGTTCATGCCCATGCCGTCATATTCCTGGGCAAAGCGCACTTCCAGCGAGCGGAGAGAGTTGTAGTGGTGATCGATGCGGTCAGCGAGCGCGTTCGCCGTCAGGGGAGACGACTGGGCCGACGCAAAACCCGAGCCCAGCGTCAGGACCAGAACCACAGCCGGCAGGCCGCGTGCCTGCAACCACCGCCGCCTCACTGCAACGGCTGCGTGCAGTTCGTCCCGCCCGTGGGATCGGCCTTCACCTCGCCCTGCTGATCGATGCAGAAGCCGCGATGCCCGGTCTTGCCCACTGCCTGCGGAACCGCTGTCACCTCATAGCCGGTGTACATGTCCTGGTTGTTCACCGTCACCTTCGTCGGGTTCACGATCGCAAAGGTGTATCCGCTCTTCTGCCCGCCAGTCAGATCGCCCTGCAGCAACTGCGCAGACTGGGGCGAAGGCTGCCCCGACTTTGGATCCCCTCCGAGCATCGTCAGCGAGCTCGCGAACCCATTCGCCGGATAATTCGTCTGGTACTGAATCTGGGCCTGGTAGATCGCGCGCAGCGACTGAATCGCCGAGGTCTCATTCGCCTGCATCTTCATGCCCGCAAAGTTGGGGATCGCGATCAGCATGAGGATCAGCATGATGGAGATCACGATCAAAAGCTCCATCAGTGTAAAGCCGGCTTCCCGCCGTCTACGAATTTCTTCTCGGGTAATCGAATACTTCATAAGGTTGATTCTCATTCGCGGGCATGGAAAGTCCGCCACACGCAATCCTAAAGGATGAAGACGCAGCACACCAGCACAACGCTCGAAACGCAGCCAATAGGGATGAGTTATTAGCCATTAGCAAACCGCCGGCGGAAGCGCGCTAATCCCTAATGGCTAATTCCTGCCCTCAACACACCAACCGGCTCCGGCTCACCTTCAACCCGTCGAGCCTTCCCAGCAGCGTCACCGCCACCAGGTCCGGCTGGAACAGCGTGTTGGCCATCGCCATCACCTGCTCGGCGGTCACTTGTTCCACCTTATCCAGAATCTCTTGCTGCCCGAAAAAGTAGTTGAAGTACATTTGTTGCCGCGCCAGATTGGACATCCTCGACATCGAGCTCTCCAGCGAGAGCAGCAGATTGCCCTTAAGCTGATCCTTGGCCCGGCGCAGTTCCTCCTCCGGCAGCGTCTCATGCTTCAGCCGGCTGAACTCCGCCATGACCAGGTCGATCACCTGCACCGCCCGGTCTGCCGACGTGCCCGCA
>CAVTLP010000019.1:0-59546 GCA_963735555.1 uncultured Acidobacteriota bacterium | reverse complement strand
CAGTCAGCCGTGAGGTAGGAATTCGAAGCTCAGCCCGCCATCCCGGAGATGTAGGCTTCGAGGTGGCGGATGGTTTCCTGCTGCTCGGTAACAATCCAGTTCACGAGGTCGCCGATCGAGATGAGGCCAATGACGGCTCCGCTTTGCACCACGGGGAGATGGCGGATGCGATTCTCGGTGATGATGCGCATGCAGTCACCAACCGTATGTTGCGGGGAAACGAAGATGACCGGACTGGACATAATCTCGGACACAGAGGTTTCCTTCGACGAACGCCCCTTGAGAATGACCTTCCGGGCGTAGTCGCGCTCCGAGATGATGCCCAGCAATTCGCCCTGCACGATCACGAGAAGCGCGCCTACCTGTTTTTCCGCCATCGTCTCGATAGCCTGGATCACGGAGGCCTCGGGGGTCACAGACCAGACATCTCCGGCCTTTCGCTTCATCACCGCGCTGATTGTCGTCGTTAATTCGCTCATGGGGACCTCGGGCCTCGGATAATACCGCCGCCGAAACGAGAGCGTCAAGATTTTAGCGAATGATTTTGAGCGCGGCGCGGAAGAGGGCGTCGAAGTCCTGGCCGAGGGATTTGTCCTTCTCGACGGCTGATTCGATGGCCTTCTGGGCGGCGGGACGCTGGTAACCGAGGTTAGTAAGGGCGGAGAGGACGTCTTCGGCGGCGGGCCCGGCGGAGACGACGGCGGGTCGCGGCTGCCATGTCCTCGAATTTGTCCTTCAGCTCGACGACCAAACGCTCGGCGAGCTTCTTGCCGACTCCCGGGATGTGAGTGAGGGTGGCGTGATCTGAGCGCGAATGGCGGCGACGGTGCGCTCGGGATTGAGCCCGCTGAGGATGGTGACCGCGAGCTTGGGGCCGACTCCGGTGACGGTGATGAGGCGCTCGAAGAGGCGCTTCTCTCGAGGTCGAGAAATCCAAAAGAGCAATCAGGTCTTCGCGGACCTGCGTGTGGATGTAGAGCGAGACTTCCGCGCCCTCGGCAGGCAGCGCGTAAAGGTGGGGATGCTGATGACGACGTCGTAGCCGACGCCTCCGGCCTCGACGATGGCCTGGCCGGGTTGTTTCGAGAAGAGGCGTCCGCGCAGGTGGGCGATCATCTGTAAAGCTTCAGATTGAGAAAGGTTAGGTTGCTATCACAGGTAGTTTGACTCGTGTGTCCAGGCTCACGAGTCTTTCGTAAAGTTGCTTTGCCTGATCAAGGAATTTAGCTTTATCGGATTTCCTTTCTATTGTCTCCTGCCAAGGATCTGAATAACCCTCTATGGCAAGAAAGGCGGCCGTAGCGGCTAGTTCGAGAGCTACAGGGTTAGCGTTTGATGATAAAGAGATTAGAGATTTCATGGCTGCTGGAATCTCTGGCGGAGTTCCCGTAGCCCTGTAAACAGAGTAAGCGCCACCCCAGTCCGCCCTACGCTCTCCTCGCTGACTCGTCCCCGAAGAGCTAGTGCGAACTGTTACTGCTTGGCTAAGGTCCTCACTGTACGGACCATAGTGCCTGCCTATATCTCGAAAATCAAACTCTCCTAGAAAACCAGCGATCTCCAAGAGGTAGATCGTCTTCTGGAGACGTGTACGTCCGACCAGTTCGCCGCCCGCAGCCTGAATGACAGCGACAACCGCATCGATCGCTTCCTCCCGCGTACTAATTAGCTCTGGCATGTTCAATCGCCTCCTTTGCTGCTGTTAATACCGCTTCACGCGTTGCACCGTCGCTTTTGTCAATATAAACGCGCAATGCGTCGAACTCTCCGATCGCTTTAATTACTGGCGATATCTCGGCCACATCGCGCAATTTCGTATCAGCCATTCTCATCATTATTTGATTAAGTGGCCCTTTAGATTTGTCGAACTCTTTATAAATGGGCCTTGTTGGTCGATCTATCAGAAACCTTGGTGGATCGCCGTCATTTTTACTCTCTGGACCGAGCACTTCTTCAATTCTCTTTTCGATCTTATTCAGGAAATCATTATCTTCGGAATTACGTGCTTCCGCGAGCAGTTCATCGGTAAAAATGTCCAAGGCTTTATATAGGCTTCGATCCCGCAATCGCCGCGCCAGAGAAGCCGCCACATTGTCTTTCGCTTGCGACATGAGTTCCAAAGATCCCCAAAAAACGGCGTCATCCAACGACTGTGCTACACCCAGACTATCGGGTGTTGTCGCAAAAACGATAAGCGGGTGATTGTTCGGTAAGCCCGTTTCTGCGGAATTACCGTTCCGCGCGAGTTCGAAAACGCGAAGTAGCAGCTTAGAAAAGATCTTTTCTGCACCCCTCGTGGCTTTGTGGTAATAGATGGTTGGATAAAGCTGAAACAATCCCAGCAAATAGCTTTCAGCAGCGTATATCGCTTTCGGGCCCAGAACGAAAGACGGCTTTGTACCACTCTCGGTATCGTCTACACCCTACCTCGGCAGCTCCCCCACCTCCAAGTTGGACACTAGCCACTCATATTCAATCGCTCCATGTTCACTACCGCACATGAGGCGATCTCGCCGCATGTAGTCGAGACGATCAGCATCGAACTGGCTCGATACAACAGCACAATAGATATCGATCGGTCCCCGACTCTTGATTATGTCGGCGACATTCGAGGACCAACCGTTACCGAGCTCTTTGTCTAGAACGTTACTGATTTCACTCTCTCGGATAATCCGGTCACTGACTACTCGTGCTTGGCCATTTTTAGGTTTAGTTTCTTTCCGACTTCCTCGAAGGGATCCGCTGAATGGACCATGACCAACATCGTGTAGGAGAGCGGCGGCAAGGGCCATCTTTGCTTTCGTGTCTCTGTAATTTTGGTCGCCTTGCAGGTATTTGATACGCCTAAGCAGTTGCCGGGCTGTATGGAACACCCCGAGACTATGAGCAAAACGCGTATGCGTAGCTCCCGGATATACCAGTTCGGAGAAGCCAAGCTGCTTGATCCGTCGGAATCGCTGAAAAGGCCGCGTTTGGATTACCTTCCAAAGAGCGTTGTCAAATTCGTCGGCACCGAAGTCGATGATGTTGTGTAGCGGATCTCGGATTCGCTGCGCTACGAAACTCATAGTTCATACGATACTTGCAGACCGGGTGTGGCTGAGAGTTCGGTACCCAGTTATGCATATCCTTATTGTATTCGCCTTTTATTCGCTGTCAAGTACCCGCCCGGATGCGAGCTTCGACGGCTCTGACGACTTAGTCTGCTCCAATGGAATCATGTCTCGTTGTGCCTACGGGACTGGAAGTCCCCCTCGCTGAAGCGGATGATCATACGCTCGTTAACGGCCAGTGGGGCGCCGTCGTCATGAAATTTAGCCAGCAGATCTCCAGCTTATCTGCAACCTGGAAGTCACTCGTGCCGACAACCGCGGTCACTAACCTCTCCGCCGATACCGAATCTCAAACTCATATCCAGCATTGGCCGGAAAGAGCCCCGCGACATGGCGGAGACGTTCGGCTAATGCCGGGGCGGCGAGCAGCGGGTATTCGCGCTCGCGCAGCTCGGTGTAGTCGAAGTCGATGGTGATGGCGAGCATGTAAATGGCGATGGCGTCGGAGAAGGCCGCTTCGAAGTAGCTGGACTTGGCCTTTTCGTCGATCTGTCCGTGGACAAGTTCGGGGCCACCGTGGTCTCTGCTGCCGTCTTGCGGGCCGTCCTGGCCGCGGCTTTGATTGCGATCGCGGGCGCGGCGGCGGCTCTCCCATGCATCCTGACTGGTCTCGCCGCGAACGTCGGCCTGCGCCTGCGACCAGACGAGATCGGAGAAACTTGCGGGCACTCCCACAGCCTCGACGAAGTGATGGCCGACGTTGATGAAGTACTCGAAGGCCAGGGCGAAGCGGTCCTGCATGAGGCGCGTGGAGATGAAGATGCATTCCGACGAGCCGAAGCTGACATTGCGATGGCAGATGGCGCGGTCGCCGAGATCGACGGTGTAGGCGGGGGCGACGGTCGTCTCGTCGCCTTCGCCGATGGCGAGCGGCACGAAGTAATAGGCGCGGCGGGTGAGGGCGCTGGCCACGGTCGCGGGCACGGCCTGCACGATGCGCTCGAGGTCCTCGGGGGCGATCTGCGTCTCTCCAAAACTTGCGTAGAAGATGCCGTTGGGCGCCTGCTGGACGTGCGCCTCCTGAGCAACCTGGGCGGCGGTGAGCAGGGGCATCTGGGCGGTGTCAACCATAAACTTGTATTCTAGCTGAGGCGGCTGGCAAGTCTGGCGGCGCAGGATGATTATGTCAGTTCGCGAAATCAGTTCGTCGGATGGCATTTCGAGTGGCGGAGCTCCGGGCAGACTTTTCGGTATTCCGCTGGGAGAACTCGGGCTGTTCTCAAGCCTGCTGATGGCGGTTCTCGTTCGGATTTCTGCGTCTTCTTCGCGACGTGTTTTGTGGCGATCCTGGGCCTGCTCTTCTACAACTCGGCGGGGCACCATGCAGTGAATATGGCGGACAGCTACCTTACGGTTCGTCGGGGTTGCCGGCTGGGATTTGCGTTAGCGCTGGGCTGTTGCGCCTGGTCGTGCTGCTGGGCTCCCTCTGGATTGCGGCGCAAGTCGGCTGGGCGTGATGACACAAGCCGTGGGGCTGGTGACGATTCCTGGTTGCGATTTCGCGCGAGGACCTAAGCCGGCCGGTTCACGAAGCGCAGGCGCGGGAGTGGTGCGCGCAGCTCGAGGCGGGCGAGATTCTCTATTTTCCCGAGACGCCGGTGCGCGATTCCGCAGGATGACCTTGGGTTCCTGCTGGGGCAGCAGCAGACGGACAGCTCGCTGCACAAGAACATCGCCTACAAGCCGAACATCGACAAGTTGAGCGGCGTCGATACAAAGACCGCCGATGCGGCGGCGGTGGCGCGGCTGCAGGAGATCATGCGGGCGTATTCGCAGCACGTGGTCGAGTTTCTGACCGGATTTCTGTCGCCGTATCAGCGCGAAGTGGCGGCTGGATTACGCGAGCTTTCGTCCGCAGGAGGAGGAGGGCCGCGATCTCGCGCTGCGCAAGCGCAACGACCTGCTGCACACCGATGCGTTTCCGACGCGGCCGACGCATGGAGCGCGCATTCTGCGCTTCTTCAACAATATTCATCCGACGCGGACGCGCGACTGGGTGGTGGGCGATCCGCTTCGCGACGGTGGTGAAGCAGTTTGCGCCGACGGAGATTCGCTCCCGAGCCGGACAACTGCGCTGAGCCGCGCGGCGAAGGGGCTGGGACGCGCGGTGGGTCTGGGCGCTGCGATTCCGTCGATCAAGCGATCGCCGTATGACGACTTCATGATGCGCTTCCACAACTTTCTGAAGGAGAATGCCGCGCTTCCAGGCGGAGTGCGCGAAGTATCCGTGGCAGTTTCCGGCGGGATCGAGCTGGATGGTGTACACGGACACGGTTCCGCATGCGGTGCTGGCAGGGCAATATGCGCTGGAGCAGACGTTGCTCGTCGAACCCGAAGCGCTGGTGGCGCCGGAGACTTCTCCGCTGAAGGTGCTGGAGGAGATTGCGGGCACGGCGCTGGTCTGGATTAGGCTTGCCTTCCCATGTCCGAGAGTCCGGACATGGGGACCCTGATCCTTATTTCTTTGTGCGAATCCCGGGCGCCCTTCCGAATGCGCGCAGAAAAATCGGGGTCCTGGTCTGCAGCCTTCGCCGCTGGGTTGATATAGGCGCGCCGCTTCAGTTCGTCGAATGGCAGGCCATCTGTGGCCAGGTTGCCTTTCTTGTACTGCCATCTCATCCGCCTTGCCGTTCAGCAGAATCGCCAATTTCCAGGGCTGGCTGCGCATGGCGTCGAGCTGAAAAATCTGCGTGGTGCAATTGTCGGTGATGGCGTTGTACCACTTCGGGTGGTCGTGCAGATCGTTGGCCAGCTCGACGTAGTCGAGGAAGAGGGCGCGTGCGAAGGGCGGCGTGGCCCTGGTGTGGTAGAGATAGAGATCCTCGTCCTTGCGATAGTTAGTGCGCAGGCGGACGACGTCGCGCTCGGTACTGACGACGGTGATGAGCGTGAACTGACGGAAGAATCCGCGGATTGCGGAGTAGCTCTGGCCCACCTTCTTACGCGCCTCAATAGAAAAGGGCACGCGGTTGCCGTTACCGAAATCAAAACTCAGAATGGTGTGGGCGATCCAGGGCGAACCCCAGTAGTCCAGAAAGATGTCGACGCCGCGAATTTCATCGAGATCGACCTGCTTGGTTTCCCATTGACAGGTGTAGTCGAACTCGGCGCGGTAGTCGCAGTTGCGCAGGTTGTGGATAGTGACGATGTTTCCGTTAACCTCGGCATACGCGGTGTGTGAGACGTCGGCCTGCCAGTTTTCCTCGTTCGACGGCTTGAGCGTGAACCACCAGAGCATGACGATGATTGAACAGGCCACGCAGCCGATGACTCGTCTCCAGAAGGTTTTGAAGGAAGCCAGCGCAACAACGAGAGCGAGCAGATAGACGGCGACACAGGGGATACGAAGCCAGGCGATGCGAACGTCGAAGTAAAGCGCGGCGGCACTCCAGACGGCAAGAATGAGCAGGATGGCGCTGGTGAACACGCGTCCGCAAATGCGGAAGAAGTTACGTAACCGTAATTGTTTCATTTTCTCGGAGTGCATCGCGTCGGGTGTAATGGGTGATGCCTGATGCTACAGGGAAAACTTCGCTAGTGCGAGAGGGCGGTGACGGGAATGTCGGAGAGCTGCAGGCCGGGGCCCTGCCATTTGACGGTGAAATCATTGGGGCCGGTGGTGTGGGTCATCTGCACGCGGATCGCATGTCGGCCAGCGCGAAGACCGATGCTGCCAGTAGTGACCTGCATGGCATTACCTGTTGAGCCGCAGACCTGAGCGAAGGGCTTCGGACTCGCAGCGACGGGAACAGAATCGATTTCGAGCCTGGCTTCGTCACGGGCGAGCAACGTAAAGGTGTAGCCTCCGTCGGCAGGGATGTTGAGGAATCCGTCGAAGACGATCCCGTAGTTGTCGTCGCGCTTTCGCGGAGAAGAATCGATACGCGGGACGACTCCTGTAGCGGCAGGGTTTTGCTGCGCCAGACTGCCGAGCGAATTGGATTCGTAATAGCTGTAATTCAAGCCGGGGTCGGTGGGGGCATTTGGATCATAGTCGTGGAAGGCATTCGCGATGACAACCGGCTGGTAGAGCCAGTCGGTGACACCGTCGTCGGATGTGACTTTCAGCGTGACGCGGAATCGTCCAGAGTTGTCCCAGAGGGTTCCGGCGGCATCGGGGAATTTGTGATGAACTTTGCGCCCCGTGGCCGTAGCTCCGTCTCCAAAGGACCATTCGTAGGTGCGGATATGTGGACCGGAGGCCGAGGCGTCGAAGGTGATCTTCATGTGCGGGGTGAGTGCGCCAGTTGAGTAGGAGAAGGCGGCGTGCGGTGCGGTGTTTGTGTAGGACGGCTGCTGCGCGCCGGATTCGAGGGTGAGCGGGATATCGGCGTTCGAGGCAACGACTTTGTCGGCGAGGCGAACGTGGTCGAAGGTAATGCCGTCGACGTCGCCGAGCAGAGTGGATGGAACAAGCGACGGCGTTTCGATGGCCCAGATATTTTTGAAGCTGATGTCGCGGACGGAGGGGTTGGGCTGAACTTTGATCTGAACTCCGGCCTGGGCTTCGATCTGCACGAGTGAGTACCAGTCCTCGAGGCGGATATTTTCGAAGTGATAGCCCGAGGTGTGTCCAGTGGCGCCATTGGTAGCCCATAGATCAAGGAGGGCGAAGGGGATGCCGCAGGCTCCGATGCCCATGTGAATCACGTCAGAGTTACGGAGGATGAAGTTGCTGCTGTTGAAGACCTTCTCCGGCCACGCGGCGCGCACGATATTCGAGATGCTGGTCGAGAGCACGCTGTTTTCGACTGTGATGTTCGTCACGTCGTGGCCCGGAGCGATCATCGACTCGTGGCTGTAGCCGTCCCAGTTGCCCTGCATCGCAAATACATCATCAGCTGCCCGGATGAAGACGTCGCGCACAACGGTGTCGCCGCCGCCCAGCCAGTCCATGCCGTCCTGGTTAGCGTTGGCGTCGCTGCCTCCGATGACCTTGACGTTGTCAAAGGTGATGAAGCGCGAGTCCTTCATCTGAATCATCCATGTGCGGCTGCGTACGACGCAGGTGATGCCGCTGATCTCGATGTTGCGGGCGTTGTCCATGACGACGCAGTGCCAGTTGGGTTGGTGCTTCCAGCCTGTGTCGTCGTTCGGGTCCTGCGGGCCGTCGTAAACGATGACGCCGCGACCGAAGACCTTTACATTCTCGACCTGCCAGATATTAAGGCTGCCGAAAATCACGGCTCCGGATGCTAGGTAAATGGTGTCGCCGGTGTGGGCGTCGATGTTCTCGTGGTGAACGCCGGGCGCGTAGTAGCGAATTTTTGGTGTCGCAGCTTTCGGCGCATCGATTTCAGGCGGATTGGCGAAGAGGAAGAGCATTTCGGCTCCGGCGAGATGGTCTCCGGGTCGCGTGATCGAGAGCTTGGCCGGACGCTTCAGAGTGAAGGTGATGGTTCGTCCTGTGAGTGTGGGACGAATATTGAGACTCCAGGGCTGGACCTCGACGCCCTTTGTCCAGTAGTCGTCGGAAGGCGCGGTGATCGAGATCTTCGCTTTGCCCTTGAGATCGAAGTTCAGGAAGTAGTAGTTCGCCGCAGCGTGAGCGAAGGATGCAGGATGCCCGTCAACGGTGATGGTGAAGCGATCGGTGCGGATTTCGTCGGGGACTGGCGCAATTGTCACTTTGGCCTGAGCGATGGCGGCAAGCAACAGGGCGCAGGCGAGAGTAGCCGACTTTCGCATAAGCGTTTATAGCAGGCCACGAATCCATCGAGGATCAGCCTGATTCTTCCACTGCGAGTGCCGCTACCGGTTTCTTTGTTCCCGTTGTCGTAATGACTAGCACGCTTACGAGGACACACAGAGTACCCAGGATCGTTCGCAGGCCAAGGGCTTCGCCGCCGAGGAAATATCCGACCAGCACAGCCACCACCGGATTCACATAGGCATAGGTCCCGACCTTTGTCGGTGATTCATGATGAATCAGCCACACGTAGGCGGTGAAGCCGACAATGGATCCCGCGACGATCAGGTAGAGCAAGGAGAACCACGCTCCGCGCGAGACCGCCTGCGGGTGAAAGTTATGGAATTCGCCCAGCGCAGCGGCTGTGAGAGCCAGCAGCACTCCTCCGGCGAGCATCTGCGCTCCCGAGCTCATGACCTTGGACTCCGGAAGCGGCAGTTTGCGGGAGAGCGCGGATGCGACCGACCAGCTCATCGACGCGAAGATGAGCGCCACGGCGCCCGCTGGCGTCGATCGGCGCGCCACCGAGGTTCAACGAGTGGCTCATCAGCACGGCCACTCCGCCGATCCCGATCAAGAGCGCCAATGCCAGGCGGACGGCTGAGCCTCTGCGTTCGCAGAAGGATGATCTCCGACAGCGCCATGAACGCCGGGATGGTGGCCATCATGACTGCGGCGATGCCCGACGGCACACGCTGCTCGGCCCAGAACAACAGTCCGTAGTCGAAGACGAAGATGAGCAGAGCGAGCAGGAATGCTGACATCCATTGACGCCGGCTCGGTGAGCGCTCGCCCTGCGCGATCATCCAGCCATAGAGAACGAGACCCGCGACCAGGAATCGCATCGCCGCGAGAAGAAACGGCGGAACTTCGTGGACGCCGACGCGAATCGCGAGGAAGGTGGATCCCCACACGAAATAGATAATCGCGAAAGCCAGCAGGGTCTTCCACGTCGGGCGATGGTCTTTGGCTTCCATATCAGATTTCTATCAGCACTGCTGCCTCCGCCTGTCCTGAGCCTCGATCGATACCGGATGCGCGCCGTCGTGGTATTCTGCCGGTTTCCCGGTTCATTTCTATTGGAGGCACCTTGCAAACGCACGTTCGTTGTCGTCATTTCATCGCAATCCTGCTACTGGCTGCAGCTCTTCCCGTATTGGCCGCCGACAAGTCCGACAAGAAAACAAAAGCGCCGGAGGCCGATGTTCCGGCGTGGGAGCAGCCGCAGCCGGCGGTCGAGAAGATCGACTATGGAATGTATGCGCGCATCCGCGAAGAGGGGCTGCAGCACTCGCACATCATGGAGTACGCGTCGGCGCTGACCGATGCCATCGGTCCGCGGCTGACCGGCTCGCCGAATCTGGCGAAGGCCAATGCGTGGACGCGCGACCAGCTGACGGCGATGGGCTGCGTGAATGCGCACCTGGACGACTGGGGCGAGTTCGGCATGGGCTGGCAGCAGCTCAACACCTGGGTGCGAATGACCTCGCCCGACACGGCGGTGTTCATTGCGCAGGCTACGCCGTGGTCTCCGGCGAACGAATGGCCCGGTGAGCGGCGACGCGGTGTGGGTGAATATCCAGGACGACAAGGATTTCGACCAGTACAAGGGAAAGCTGGCCGGCAAGATCGTTTTTCTGGGCGAGATGCGCGAAGTGCCGCCGGTCGACAAGCCGCTGTTCGAGCGCTACACCGACAAGGAGCTGGAAGAGCTTGCGCAGTATCCGGTGAGTGAGCGGCGCGCGGCGGCCGATATGCAGGCACGCCTGAAGGCATATCAGCAGCGCATGCGCATGGTGGACAAGATTGCGCAGTTCCTCGCCGATGAGAAGGCGGCGGCGGTGATTCGTCCCAGCCGCGATGGCAAGAATGGCGGCGGATCGGGCGGAACGATTCTTCGACGACAATGGCGCGGCACTGGGACGCACGCCCTACAAGCGCGAATCGGCGGTGAAGGTTCCCGTAGTGGTGCTGGCGATCGAGAGCTGGGGGCGCGTCTACCGGCTGCTGCAGGCGCACGTGCCGGTGACCATCGAGCTGGACGTGGAGACGAAATTCACGGGCGACCACGAGCACGGGTACGACACGATTGCGGAGATTCCCGGCACCGATCCCGAGCTGAAAGATCAGGTGGTGATGGTCGGCGGCCATCTCGACAGCTGGATCGCGGGCACGGGCGCGACCGACAACGGCGCGGGCACGATCGTGGCGATGGAGGTCATGCGCATTCTGAAGGCGCTCAATGTGCAGCCGCGGCGGACGATTCGCATTGCGTTGTGGACGGGCGAAGAACAGGGGCTCTTTGGGTCGCGCGGATATGTGAAGGAGCACTTCGGCTTCGCGGCCCCGCTGACCACTCCGGACCAGCAGGCGCTGCCGGAGTTCATGCGCGCAGACCGGGCCGCTGGAGTTGAAGCCGGATCAGAAGCTGATCTCCGGATA
This sequence comes from uncultured Acidobacteriota bacterium, assembly GCA_963735555.1. Lineage (GTDB taxonomy): Bacteria > Acidobacteriota > Terriglobia > Terriglobales > Acidobacteriaceae > Silvibacterium. The sequence continues at coordinate 48,302 of CAVTLP010000019.1, read as the reverse complement.
CTTCAACGTCGACAACGGGTCGGGCAAGATTCGCGGCATCTACACGCAGGAGAACGCGGCGGTCGCGCCGATCTTCGACGCAGTGGATGGCGCCGCTGAAGGACCTGGGCGTGACGACGATCACGATGCGCAACACCGGCGGCACCGATCATCTGTCGTTCGACGCGGTGGGGATTCCGGGCTTTCAGTTCATCCAGGACCCTCTCGACTACGAGAGCCGGACGCACCACTCGAACGAGGACGTCTTCGAACGGCTGCAACCGGGCGACCTGAAGCAGGCGGCGGTGGTCGAGGCGATCTTCGTCTACAACGCCGCGATGCGCGACCAGATGCTGCCGCGCAAGCCACTGCCGCATCCGGAGTTGCGCCAGCAGTTGCAGAAACCGCTGCCCGGAGTCTTCCCCGGCGCGGTAGAACCAGCAAAATAGACGCGGTACAGAAAAATGGCGGCGGGCGGAGGTAATCTTCGTCCGCCATTCTTTTTGTCCTGAAGCCGGCCCCATCTTGGGCGATTTGTTACCATCACAAAAATTTATTTGGCGGATAAACATTTTATTGGACAGACGCCTGTGCGCGAGCTAAGACTGTTCGGGTGAAGCTGCAACGGTTCGATCTTCGAACGCTCGGTTGCCTTCTGTTCCCGCTCTTGGTTCACCTGCTCCCCCGGCCGGCGGCGGGGCAGATTCCTGACCAGCCCAATCCGACCACCGCCATCGTCTTTTACGCCGATCGGGACGTTCAGGACACCCTATGGCCGGGGCTTTTCGAGGCATTTCAACGCGAAGTCGCGCGAGAGGAGCAGGACTATCCTCTGCCGCTGGACGCGCATCCGATCAAGGCCAGCAGCCTGGAGCCGGGGCAGGAATTCGCGCAGGTCATCGAGGTACGCCTGATCGGGCGCTGCGATGTGGTTCAGCAGGCCTACCGCCCCCTGCGGCGCGGGCCCCTCGGTTGGGTGTTGCGCGTTTCCGGAGAGGTTCAACCCTTCGTCTATGTGGATTGTGCGCGGCTTGCGCAGTTGCTGAACCCGAAGACGCTGGGTATGAACGAAGAACAGAGAAAGAAGGCCATGGCGCAGGCCATCTCGCGCATTGCGATCCACGAATGGATTCATATCGACAAGCAAAGCGGCGACCACGAAACCCACGGCATTCGCAGGCCGGAACTCTCTGCCGACGATCTCACCGGGACTTCGCGGGTTGTCGGGGGCCGCTAGATTTCTCTCCAGCCCGAAATACCAACCAAGGGCCGGTAACGGGCCCTAGTTCATCCGCCACATGGCGAAGTTGAGGTAGCCGGCAAAGGTGACCCAGGCGAGATAAGGAACGAGCAGCCAGGCCGCGGTCATACTCATTTTTTTGAAGGTCAGGAGAGTGAGCAGGATGGCGGCCCACAGGACAACGATGTCCGCGAAGGCGGTACCGATCTGGTGACGGCCGAAGAAGATCCAGCTCCAGAGAAAATTCAGGCCGAGCTGCACGCAGAAGAGCCGCAGACCACGCCGGCGGCAGGGGCTGGGGCGCGTTTTCCAGACTATCCACGCCGCGATCGCCATAAGCGTGTACAGCAATGTCCACACCGGCCCGAAGAGCAGGTTCGGAGGGTTGAGGGGCGGCTTGGCGAGGGCCGCATACCAGGTGGGGAGGCTTGGCGCCGTGAAGATCGACGAGATGCCGGCGACGGCAAAGCAGAGCACAAACCAGCCAACGAGCGCTATGGCTGCGTTGGGTCTGGATTCGGGCTGCGTTGCCATTTCAAACCTCGCTGTCCTGCATGCTAGCGCATTCGGTCCTGACGCGCTCGACGCATCTCTCTCAAAACCATATCCTTAGTAGAAGCACACATCGTCATAGGATTGTAGAAATCGACTTCGACTTTATGAATGATTCCGGAAATTCCGTTCAGGTCACACTTCCCGATGGATCTTTGAAGCAATTCGCCGCGGGCGTAACTCCATTCCAGGTGGCCGAGAGTATCTCTCCGCGCCTCGCCGCCGCCTCGGTGGTGGCGCGCATTAAGCCGGTTCATGCTGCGGCAACCGTGACGGCAACTACCGACGAGGCTGCGATGTATGCCGCCGAGAACCCCCAGGCCGAGCGGCTGGTGGACCTGAGCACGCCGCTGACGGAAGATGTCGAACTGCAATTGCTCACAGAGAAAGACACCGATGCACTGCGCGTAGTTCGCCACTCGGCCGCGCACGTGCTGGCAACGGCGGTGCTCGAGCTTTTTCCGGAGACCAAGCTGGGGCACGGTCCGGCGACTGAGGCTGGCTTCTTCTACGACTTTTATCGGCCGACTCCGTTTACGCCGGAAGATCTGAAGGCGATCGAGACGAAGATGGCCGAGGTGGTTGCGCGCGACGACAGGTTCGTCCGCGAGTTTGAGCCGCGCGAAGAGGGGCTGGCGCACTTCAAGGCCGAGAACGACTTCATGAAGGTCCACTTCGTCGAGCGCTTCACGAAGGAAGGCGAAGCGATCTCCCTCTATCGCAACGGCGCCTTCGTCGACTTTTGCCGCGGGCCGCATGTTCCCTCAACCGGGCGTGTGAAGGCCTTCAAGGTTATGAGCCTCTCCGGCGCGTACTGGCTCGGTGACGAGAAGAATCCGCAGCTGCAGCGGATCTACGGGACGGCTTTCTTCTCGAAGAAGGACCTTGACGATTATCTGGAGCGGCTGGAGGAGGCCAAGACGTCGGGATCATCGGCGGCTGGGGAAAGAGCTCGAGTTGTTCACGGTGAGCGAAGACGTCGGTTCCGGTCTGCCACTCTGGCTCCCCAAAGGCGCGACCATCCGGCGGATTCTGGAAGAGTACATTCTGGAGCGCGAGCGCGAGCTGGGATATCAGCACGTCTACACGCCGAGCCTGGCGAAGGTGGATCTGTATATTCGCTCCGGGCACTGGGCGCATTACCACGAGGATATGTTTCCGCCGATGGACCTCGAGACCGAACAGATGGTGCTGAGGCCGATGAACTGCCCGCATCATATTCTGGTTTACGAGTCGAAGCCGCGCAGTTATCGCGACCTGCCGGTGAAACTGGCGGAGCTGGGCACGATGTACCGCTACGAGCGCTCGGGCGTGTTAAGCGGGCTGAGCCGCGTGCGCTGCATGACGCTCAACGATGCGCACATTTTCTGCACGCCGGAGCAGATCAAGGAAGAGTTCTCGAATGTGATGAAGCTGGTGGAGCGGGCGTACCGCGACCTGGGCATCACGAAATACAGCTACCGGCTGTCGCTGCGCGATCCGGCGAACAAGGAAAAGTACGTCGATAACGACGAGATGTGGGCGCTCGGCGAGCGCGTACTGCGCGAGGCGATGGATGGGCTGGGACTGCCTTACAAAGAGGGCAACGGCGAAGCAGCGTTCTATGGGCCGAAGCTCGATATCCAGCTGGCCGACGTGATGGGGCATGAGGAAACGTATTCGACCATCCAGGTGGATTTTCATCTGCCCAACCAGTTTGACCTGAATTACACGGGCGCGGACGGGAAGCTGCACCGGCCGGTGATGATTCATCGCGCGATCATCAGCACCATGGAGCGGATGGTCGCCTACCTGATCGAGCATTATGGCGGGGCGTTTCCGCTGTGGCTGGCTCCGGTGCAGGCGGGGCTGGTGCCGATCAGCGAGCGGCACCTGGAGTACGCCGACAAAGGTACAATCTGAGTTACAAACGGCCGGCTTGCGCGTCGAGCTCGACAGCCGCAACGAAAAGATGAACGCCAAGATCCGCGACTTCACGATGCAGAAGGTTCCGTATGTGCTGGTGATGGGCGACAAGGAAGAGGAAGCGAACGCGGTGAGCGTGCGCGTGCGGGGAAAGGGCGACCAGGGATCGATGCCGCTGGCGGACTTCCTGGCAAAGGCGGCGGCGCTTGTGGCGGCGAAGTCGGTCGATCTGTAAAGGCGGCCCTGTCCGAAATCGCAACAACTTGATTGAATCGTTACCAAAAGTTTGCAAAGGAAAAACTTCGGGGGTATCGCGCGAACGCTCACTTATCGTTATCATCGGCAGCATGAGGGCGGACTTTAACCCAGGAGCGAGACTTTTATGACCGGTGAACCGATCCGTGAACCGATTCAGGTAAGCTCCCGCTTTCGTTCGACCATCGAGGCCACGATCCTGGAACTGGAGCGCAACGCTGGGCGGGATGAGCGGCTTTTGCCGACTTTGCTGAACGCCGACCATCGGCGACGCCAGCGGCTGCTGGTGGAGAAACAGCTCGACAAGGCGTTTCGCCTCCGCGAGATGCTGGAGCTTATGTCGTTGCGCCGTGAACAGGGACGGCGCGAGCGGGTGCGCTGAGGGAACCTTTTCCCGTCCGGTTTCGTATCTGCGTTACATGAAGAATCCGGCTGGCATGAAGACGAACATTACCCTGGCAGTCGTTGGGCTGGCCGCACTCACCGCACTCCCGGCTCTTGCGCAGGACGCAGATCACTCGTGGTCGAAGACGTATACCGTTACCGGCAAACCGACCCTTAACCTCGAAACCTCGGACGCCGGAGTGCAGATTTCTTCCTGCGGAACGTGCCGCGAAATCCGCATTCACGTTGAAGTGGTGGGACAGAAGCTGAGCGACTACCGCCTGGAGGAGAGCCAGAGCGGCGACCAGGTCCATTTTCTGTTGAAGGAACGCGATCATATGGGCGTTCACGTCACGTGGCATAAGGTGCAGACGCGCGTGACGGTGGAGACGCCGGCAGAGTTGACTCTCGAAGCGAGGACCTCGGACGGAAGCGTGAATCTCACCGGTCTTCAAGGAGAGATAGGTCTGACGACTGGCGACGGCAGCGTGACCCTCGATCATGTTTCCGGCAAGCTGCGCGTGAAGTCGGGCGATGGGCACGTGAACATCACCCATGCCGACGGGCGCGCTCGACGCGCGGACGAGCGACGGCGACCTCACGGTGGACGGAGCCTTCCATGCGCTCGCGCTGCACACCAGCGACGGACGGCTGGACCTGAATCTGCGCGAAGGCACGAAACTTACCGAGGCCTCGACGATTCAGGCATCGGACGGCTCAGTGACGCTGCGTGTTCCGCAGGGCTTCGCCGCCGATCTCGATGTTCATACCAGCGACGGCCATGTGAACTGCGCTCTTCCGCTGACGATGGACCATTACCAGAGCGGTGGCGGCGACGGCCACGGGTTGCGCGGAAAGCTGAATGGCGGCGGCACTCCGCTGACCATCCACACCAGCGATGGCAGCGTGAGGATCGAGCAGCTTTAGCTATCTGAGCAACGCATGACGCCGGCTGTGGCGGCTCTTGCGGCAAGGGATGCGTCGCCGGTATTGAGAGCTTCTTCGGCGGTGATGGCGGCGTCCAGGTGGAGAATAGATGCTATCGCGCCGGTCCATCCCGTCTGATGGCTTGCTCCCAGGCCTGCGCCATTGTCGCCGTTGAAATATTCGGAGAACAGAATCAGATCGCGCCAGTGCGGGTCGTTCTGAAACTTTTCCGTGCCACCGTAGACGGCGCGCTTGCCGTCTTCGTTGCGCACGAAGATGCTGCCCAGGCGGCTGATGATTTCGTGGACCACCTCGAAGAGCGTCATCATTCTGCCTGAGCCGGTCGGGCACTCGATGCGAAAGTCATCGCCATAATATTGGTAGTAGTGATAAAGCGCGCGGAGGATGAGCATATTGACCGGCATCCAGATGGGCCCGCGCCAGTTGGAGTTGCCGCCGAACATATCCGTGTCGGATTCGGCGGGCAGATACTCGACGACGCTGCGCGAGCCCCATTGCTCGAACACGTAAGGGTGGTCTTTGTGGTACTTGGAGATTGAACGAATCCCATAGTCGCTGAGAAACTCTTCTTCGTCGAGCATGCGTTTGAGCACCCGGCGCAATTTATCCTCATTCAAGACAGCCAGCAATAGCCGTCCGTGAACGCCCCGCTTATCGACGGGACCAATCTTGTCTTTCAATTCGCGATGACGTTCAAGAAATGCCTTGAGTCTGCTTATGACTTCAGGATGCTCGTGGCCGAATCCTTCCTCAAAGACCGTGGTCGCACACAGCGGAAGAAGCCCCACCATGGTGCGGACTTTCATGCGCTCGGACGTTCCGTTGGGAAGGCGCAGCACGTCGTAGAAAAAGCCGTCTTCCTCATCCCACATTCCGATGTGATCCGGGCCTACATCGTTGAGCGCGGCCGCGATGGAAAGGAAGTGATGGAGAAATTTGAGCACCATTTCGATATAGGAGTCGTTGTCCTCTGTGAGCACCATGGCGAGCTGGAGCATGTTTTGAGCAAAGAGGCACATCCAGGCGGTGCCGTCCGCCTGTTCGAGCCTGCCGCCCATGGGCAATGTGCTGGAGCGATCGAACGCGCCGATATTGTCGAGTCCAAGGAAGCCGCCCTGAAAGATATTGTTGCCGCTGGCATCCTTGCGGTTGACCCACCATGTGAAGTTAACCAGCAGCCGCCGGAACGCGGCCTGGAGGAAACCGTAGTCACCCTTTCCGCAGTTGGCAACCTCCTGCCGGTGGAGAGCCATGACCGCAAATGCATGAACAGGCGGGTTTACATCGCCGAAGTTCCACTCATAAGCAGGCACCTGGCCATTGGGATGAAGGTAGGCGCTGCGGAGCATTAAATTGAGCTGCTCCTTAGCGAAATCCACATCGACCAGAGCCAGTGGCAGCGTATGAAACGCGAGATCCCATGCGGCGAACCAGGGAAATTCCCATTTGTCGGGCATGGAGATGATGTCCTCGCTCAAAAGGTGGGACCAGTCAGAGTTACGAACACCTCCGGCGGCGTTGCGGCTCACTCGATGTTCCCGAAGCCACAGATCAAGATCGTAGTGATAGAACTGTTTCGACCACAGCATGCCGGCAAGAGCCTGCCGGATGACCATCCGCTGATCGTCGCAGCGCGCGTGCTCCGTAAGTGCGCCGTAAAACTCATCGGCTTCTGCGAGGCGATCATCGAAAATGCCGGCAAAGGACTCGAATGCTTCGGCGCCTGCAGTGTCCACTTTTCGCAGCCTGAGTTGAATACTTCTCCGGCCGTGCGCCGGAATCGTAAAGTTGTAATGCAGCGCGGCCTTGGTCCCGGTGCGCTCCGGATTCACGGCCTCTGACTTTCCTAAGACAACATACTCATGGATGCCGTCCTTTGCGTAGCCCTGCCATCGTTCTCCGTAGATGCGGGCGCGATTGGTTTCGTTCTCGCAGAACAGCGGCTCGGCTTCCTCCTCCGCGATGAGCTCGTAGTCTCCCAGTTCGGCGTGGGATGCATGAATGACAGCGTCGCCGAATTGCTTGCCGCCGGACTTCCGCCAGCGGAGCGCTGGACGGAGCACGCCGTCGTGGCCGGTCCGTGCATTGTCGCTCCATGTGCTCTCGCTCCACGTGTTGCGGTACCAGAGACCCGGCAGCAGGTGGAGGGTTGCGTCGTCGGGACCGCGATTTTCGGCAGAAATCCTGATGAGGATGTCTTCCGGACCGGCCTTCGCGTACTCGATGAAGACGTCGAAATAGCGGTCGTCGTTGAAGACGCCTGTGTCCAGCAACTCGTACTCCATCTCGCCGCGGGTGCGGCGGCGGTTGGTCGACACCAGGTCTTCATAGGGATACGCGGCCTGCGGATACTTGTAGAGATACTTCATGTAGCTGTGAGTGGGCGTGGAGTCGAGGTAGAAGTAATACTCCTTTACGTCTTCGCCGTGATTGCCCTCAGCGTTCGTAAGTCCGAACATCCGCTCCTTTAAGATCGGGTCTTTGCCGTTCCACAGTGCTACGGAGAAGCAGAGGCGCTGCAGGTGGTCGGAGATGCCGGCGATACCGTCCTCTCCCCAGCGATATGCGCGTGAGCGCGCCTGATCGTGCGTGAAGTAGTCCCAGGCGTTGCCGTCCTGGCTGAAATCCTCCCGGACGGTACCCCATTGACGCTCGCTCAGATACGGTCCCCACTTGCGCCACGGGATTTTCGATACGCGGGCTTCTTCCAGGCGCACAGACTCCCGGGGCTGACGTGCAGAGCGAGGCATCGGCGATCTCCTCAAGACTGATTACCAGCATAGGGCGGTTGCTCAAGAAGCGGAAGGACTCTGCCACGCCGCCGCGCGCGGCGACAGCTCTATTGGAACGACCTGCCGAGAAACGAAACCGGGACAAACTTCCGCCGGGAGGTTACTCTAACTATGCAGAAAGATGCTCGGCGCGGAAACTGATATGGCAAAGAAACAACATCTTCCATCCGCTACAAAGCCCATCCGGGGAGCGGCAGCACCTGCGTCAAGGAAACCCTTGTGGGCTGCGGGGGCTCTCGTCGTTGCGGCTCTGGCTGCCTCATGGATTTTCTATTCGGCAACGCATAGGACAAGCGCCGAGGCCAGCGTCAGTATGGCTACTGCGGCCAATCCAGAGTCCGCAGCGATGCCGGCGTCTGCTGCCAAACCCGAGACAGCCAAGCCGGCGATGGCGAAGGCCATGTTTGCGGATACGATACCCAACTCGACTCCGGCGCCGCGAAACGCTCCTCCGGGAATGGTCTGGATTCCGGGCGGCGAATTCTCCATGGGCGCGCAGGATCCGCCCGGCATGGATGAGGTCGGCATGAAGGCCACGGTGGATTCGCGGCCGATCCATCGAGTCTATGTCGACGGCTTCTTCATGGATAAGACCGACGTGACGAACGCCGAGTTCGCGAAGTTCGTGAAGGCCACCGGATATGTAACCGTGGCTGAGCGTAAACCGCGTGCTGAAGATTTTCCCGGCGCGCCTCCGGAAAATCTCGTCGCGGGCTCTGTCGTTTTCGCGCCGCCCGATCATCCTGTGCCCCTCAATGATTACTTCCAGTGGTGGACCTATATCCCCGGGGCTAACTGGCGTCATCCGTACGGCCCGAAAAGCGATATCAAGGGAAAGGACAAATATCCCGTCGTCCACGTGGCTTATGAGGATGCTCTCGCTTACGCCAAGTGGGCAGGAAAGCGCCTGCCCACCGAGGCCGAGTGGGAGTTCGCCGCGCGCGGCGGCCTCAGCGGCAAGCCCTTTGCGTGGGGCGACGAGTTCCGTCCGAATGGCAAGTGGATGGCAAACACTCATCAGGGACATTTTCCAGACAAAGACACGGGCGCGGACGGCTACGTCGGCATCGGTCCTGTCGCGCAGTATCCCGCCAATGGTTATGGACTTTATGACATGGCAGGCAACGTCTGGCAGTGGACCACCGACTGGTACCGGCCTGACTATTACGCGCAGCTTGCCAAGCAGGGAGGCGTCGCCCGCAATCCGCAGGGGCCTGATTCCGCCTTCGATCCCAGCGAGCCAAACCAGCCCAAGAAAGTCCACCGCGGCGGATCGTATCTCTGTACCGACCAGTATTGTTCGCGCTATATGGTTGGCACGCGCGGCAAGGGTGAGGTGAGCACCGGCACAAACCACCTGGGCTTTCGCTGCATTATGACCCTCGATCAATCGCAGTCGCAGCAACACAAACTGAACGGAGCAGCCACCGGACCGCCGGGCAACGATTCCCCGGGTCACACGGCGGCCCAAAATGGCGGGCAGAGTCAATCGATGTAGCTGGGCCGGGGCACCTTTCGGCTGCGGTAATTCAACCATAACGAATGCAAAGTGATCGTCTGCTTTGACGCCGGTCATACAGTGTAGAGAAATATCAATTCAGATTTTTTTGACATGCGTCTAGCCTTGAAACTCGTGTGGTCGGTGTGGATTGCAACATGTTCGCTTCAGGCCCTTCACGCCCAGGACCTTTCGCCGCGCGCCTACGTGATTACGCCTGTTCATCTGAGCACTATGAATCTCACCTGGGCCTTCTACGACGGAGGCGTGAATTTCAACGGCACTGTACCCATAACAGGCGCAACGGGGACCTACAATGTTCCCATTTTCGGCGTCTACCATAGTTTTGACCTCTTCGGTCGTTCTGCTAACATCCAGGCCTCGCTGCCGTACGCGGTTGGAAACTTCTCCGGAGAAGCGCTTGGCACCCACCGGTCGCTCTACCGCTCGGGCCTGCTGGACACAACCCTCCGGTTTTCCGTAAACCTGAAGGGCGGTCCGGCCTTGACAGCGCGGCAGTTCGCAAAATGGAAGCAAAAGACGCTGCTCGGCGCAAGCCTGAAGGTCATCGCCCCGACGGGACAATATAGCCCCACGAAACTGATCAATTGGGGCATCAACCGTTGGGCCTTCAAACCGGAGTTCGGCTATTCCGAGCGCTGGGGCCATTGGATACTCGACGGTTACGCAGGAGTGTGGTTCTATACCACGAACCCTGCAACCTTTGCGGTACCCGTCCCCAAACCGCAAACGGAGGCGCCGATTGGCTCATTCGAAGGCCATCTGAGTTATAGCTTCACGAACCGGCTCTGGGTATCGCTCGATGGCAACTTCTGGACGGGCGGCGTCACGAGCTTGAGTGGCATACGGAATCTCGATACTAAGCAGACCAGCTCCCGCATTGGAGGTACAGCCTCCATCCCGTTCAGCAAGCGTCAGTCCGTCAAGGTCAGCTATAGCAACGGCACCTATATCCGCTTCGGCGGGAATTATCAGAATCTCTCTGTGGGCTATCAGTACACGTGGATCGGCAGACACTAGTAGCGTGCATGAACGCCGGTTTGCCGCGCGCTTGCAATGCGAAGTAATAATGGAGTGACCAGGACCTCTCTATATAGAGTCACGGAGTATCCCAATCTGCGCAGCTTTTATCAAAAGACGAATGCCGACGACCAGGTGCAGGTTGTGTTGAAGACGGGCGCCAACGCTACGGCCGGAGCTTCCGGGAACCGCTGATAGGGATCGTTACTCAACGTAGGGCTCCGGTATCTTTGAGATCGGCGACCCTATCTTTTGGCCAATCGCCATACCCGAAGATTCCTTTGTGAAGACGGTGCACCGCCATATCTACAATGGACTTACGTTAGCTGCGCGCATGAGCGCGGCATCGCTGGTGAATATGCACGCGGCGTTCTTCAAAGGTGACCGGCAACTGGCTTTGCTCAAGGCGGCAGCATTGATTGCGGCCATCGCGCTTGTGGACTGGTGGGTGGTGGGCGAGATTCCGCTTGGGTTTCTCTACCTGGCTCCTATGCTGATTGTTGGCGGGGTTTTGTCTCCCTGGCAGATCGGCGCAATCGCAGTTGCATGCACCTTTCTCGCAGAATTCTTCGACGATCTCGCGTGGAACCTGCGGACAGGCCTCTCCCGGGATGTGCTCTACTTTGCAGCATTCCTGGGGTCTGGATTTTTCGTGCGCGAGGTGAATCGAAGCCGCAGGATCGCTTTGGAGCACCTTCACGAAATAGAACATCAAAGCGCCGCGCGCCTCGAAGCGGAAGAGCAACTGAGAATCCTGATCGAAAGCAGCCCGGCAGCCATTGTTACGGCGGATTCTGATGGCCGCGTATTGATGGCGAACGAGGCTGCGCACCGCATGCTGGGCGTTCCGCAGGATAGTCTTTCTGGCAGAGTCATTCATCAGTATCTGCCTTCATTGACGAATGTTTTAAGGCGCGACGCCTCCCAACAACTCTTTCGCACCGTCATGCAGGCCCGCGGCCAGCGTGATGATGGCGAGGCCTTCCTGGCCGACATCTGCTTCTCGACGTATCGCACGAACGCCGGATCGCGCCTCACCGCGATGGTGCTCGATGCCTCCGAGGAGCTTCGCACACACGAGGTATCGGGCCTGCATCAACTGCTTGCCGGATCCCGGATCGCGATCGGTGCGGTGTCCCACGAAATTCGCAATGTATGCGCAGCCATTGCCGCCGTCCACCAGAATCTCGCACACAGCGGACTCCTCGCCGAAAACAAGGATTTTGAAGCCCTGGGCAATCTCATCGTCGCTCTCGAACGCATCGCCAGTCTGAATCTACGGCAATCCGGCAATCAAGCGACAGAGATCGATCTGGCGGCTCTACTCGATGAATTAAGAATTGTGATTTCCCCCTCTCTGCTCGAAGAGAATATTGTGGCACAGTGGAGCATCGAGCCCGACTTGCCACTGGTATGGGCGGACCGGCCAAGTCTTATGCAGGCGCTATTGAACTTGACGACGAATAGCGTCAGAGCTCTTTCCAGGAAGAGTGTTCGAACTCTAGCCATCACCGCCAGGAGTGACGGCAACCAGGTCCTCGTAGAGTGCATCGACAATGCCGGTGGAGTTGCCCATCCGGAACAGCTCTTTCGTCCATTTCAGGCAGGGGCCGAAGCGACCGGTCTTGGCCTCTACCTGTCACGCGCATTCGTGCGTTCCTTCGGCGGCGAACTGCGCTACCTGCCAATTCCCGATGGCGCCTGCTTTGTTGTTAACCTGACACCGGCATCACAATCGGGGCAGGATTGGCCATGAGCCCAATTCGCATATTGATGGTGGACGACCATAGCCTCTTTCGGGAGAGCCTGAGCAGACTGCTTGACACCAATGCCGGTTTCCTCGTGGTGGGTCAGTGCGGGACTGTCGGCGAGGCCATCGCCGCGTATTCCGAAACACCAACCGATGTAGTCTTGCTGGACTACGATCTTGGCGAGGAGCAGGGATCTCGCCTGGTTCCCGAATTGAAGAGCCACCTCGGTGACGCGCGCGTTCTTATGGTCACCGCCGGCATGTCCGACGCGACGACCCTCGAGGCGATGGAAGCTGGCGCCTCAGGAGTCTTTCTCAAGCACAGCAGCCTTGACCAGCTGGTGACTGCTATCCACCAGGTGGCGAAGGGCGGGATCTGGTTGGACACCGGAGCCGCCCATTCCCTCTTCGGGAGTGGGAACGTACGAAGAGAACCCTTCGAGCGCACGCAGCCGCTCACATCCCGTCAAAGGGAAGTGATGAGAGGGATTCTTGACGGGCTGACGAACAAGGAGATTGCATGGAACCTTAAGGTTTCCGAAAGCGCTATCAAAGCTGTCATCCAGGAACTCTTCAATAAAGCGGGAGTAAGAACGCGGAGCCAACTGGTAAGAATTGCAATCGAAAAACACTCTTCCGATTGGTTGGGTACGCGGGGCTGAGATTGGTGCAAAGTGTCGCGGCTATCGTCCTCCGCCGCAAGAAGAGTCCGAACATTTTCGGCAGCTCGTCTATTTACCAATACAGAACGTAGAGAAGATACGGTTCAGGATGTCGTCGGCGGTTGTTTCCCCGGTCAGGCTGTCTAATTGTCGCAGTGATCCGTACAAATCCAGGAGCAGCATCTCATGCGGAGTTTTCTCGGCAACCGCTTTCTTCGCCGCCGCCAGGGACAGCAGCGCTGCGGTGACTGCTTCGTGGTGACGCAGGTTGGTGAGAATGCCGCTTTCACTTTCAGATGCGGGGTTGCGAACCATCTCCACTAACGCATTACGCAACTCAGCAATACCCTGGCCGGTCAGGGCTGACGTTACGACCGTGCGCAGGGGCAATATCTCATCGGCCTCGGCCGATAGATTTAGTTCGCTCAGGTCGCTCTTGTTGCGGGCGATCAAGGCACGCCGGCCCGAGAGCGATTGAATCAGGTCTGCTTCGTCCTCGCGCAGCGGAATCCCCGCTTCCAGCACGATGAGCACCAGGTCCGCGTCGGCCAGAGCCTCGCGCGATTTCTGGATGCCGATCGACTCGGCCTCGTCTCTCGCTTCGCGCAATCCGGCGGTGTCCACGAGTTCGAGCGGAATGCCTCCCAGGGAAACGCGTTCGGTGACCAGGTCGCGCGTGGTTCCCGGCATGGCTGTAACGATAGCGCGTTCGCGTTCCACGAGCCGATTGAAGAGCGATGATTTGCCCACGTTCGGGCGCCCAACGATGGCCAGCGTTAATCCCGAATGCACGATGCGTCCATGCTCGAAGGAACGTACCAGCTGCTCCAGCACAGCGGCAATTGTGTCAATCCTGGTTACGATTTCGGCGTCCGGAGTAACGTCGATGTCGTCTTCGGCGAAATCGATGCCGGCTTCGAGCAACGCTATCAACTCGACCAGCGTCTGCTTCGGCGGTTGGATACGTCGCGACAACGCGCCGCCCATCTGCTCGGCGGCGACCCGCGCCTGGTAAAGCGTCTGCGATTCGATCAGGTCGCGCACGGCTTCGGCCTGGGTCAGGTCGATCCGTCCGGAGAGAAATGCGCGCTCGGTAAATTCACCGGGACGCGCCAGCCGCGCTCCGCGCTGCAGTGCCAGGCGAATCAATAATTCGAGAACGACCGGCGAGCCGTGCGCGGCAATCTCCACGAGGTCTTCGCCGGTGTAGGAATTCGGGCGCGCGAAATAGGTTACGACGGCCTCGTCCAGTTTGCTTTGCGTTTCCGGATCGAATATCTCGGCGAAGAGTGCGCGTGCATGGGCGAGAGGGTTGCGCAGCGTGAGCAGTGCGTTCGCGATCTCAAGAGCATGCGGGCCGGAGAGGCGCACGATGCCGATACCTCCGCGGCCCGGCGGAGTGGAGACGGCGACGATCGTCTCGTTCGCGACCGATTCGTGCTGGGCGACTTGTGGATGAGGCTGCACGGCGGTTCCCAGTCGGATGGACTTCGGGCTCGCAGTGCGCGAGTTGGCTACGGAGTCAACGACGACCGCCCGCGACCGCCGGCAAAAGGCCGTCTCTCCGGAGCCGCGAACTTGCTGGTGTCGTAACCCTTGGGGTGAGCCACCACAAAGCGATGGAGCCCCTCGCCGGTCGAAGAGGTGGCGAGATCCTCGTAGGCGCGAAACGCCAGATGCAGCATGCGTCGTTCGCGCGAGCTCATGGGCGCGAAGCTGAAGGGCTGACCGGTGCGCCGGACTTTTTCGGCGGCAGTCTCGGCGGCGAGCTTCAACTCGCGGGCGCGAAGGCCTTGAAGTTGTTCGCGTCGAAGGAAACCTTGTCGTGTTCTTCATTTTCGAGGCGAATTATTTTGGCGGCGATGTGCTCGAGAGCGCGCAGCAATTCACCGCCGCGCTGAGTCAGCAATCCCGCGTCGGGCCCGGCCAGTTCCACGTAGATTTCGCGCGCTTCCAACTGGTCGGGATCGGCTGCACCCTGCACCCGCGGTAATCCGGTACTTGACGCGGAGGCCGCCAGTGGTGGTGAGGGTCTTGAGAAATGCGGCTATGCGTTGCGCGGCGGCTGAATAATCCTCGATCGGCATTGTCTCTAGTATCTCATTTCGGGCACTTATTCGTCATTAGCGGCAACAGCGCAAAGCGGAAAGGCGCGCCCCGCAATCCGGAGGGCCCTATCGTCGAGCGTTGATCACTTTGCCGCCGGTGCGCTTCGCGGCCCGCTTGGCGGCACGTCTCGCGCATCTCGCGCCCCATCTTGGTGCGGTTGATGACCATCTGCGTTGCCGACGCCGATGAAGTTGCTGCACGCCCAGTAGAGCGACAAGCCCGAGCCATAGTTCCACATCATGAAGCCGAAGACGGCCGGCATGGTGAAGGCCATCATCTTCTGCTGCGCAGGATCCATGCCGGGCGACGGCGTGAAGATACTGCGTGAGGAACATGGAGATGACGACCGAGATGGGCAGAATGTGCCACGGATCGGGAGCCGAAAGATCGGGCAGCCAGAGCCAGTGCGCCTGGCGCAGCTCGATCACGTTGCCCAGCATGCGGTAGAAGCCGAACAGCAGCGGCCACTGGATGAGCATCGGCAGGCAGCCGCCGAACATGTTCACGCCCTCGCGCTTCTGCAGGTCCATGATCTCGCGCTGCATCTCCTGCTTGCGCGGATCGGTGGCCTTGTACTTCGCGTACTTGGCCTTGATGACCTCCATCTGCGGCTGGATGCGCTGCATCTTGAGCGACGACTTCATCATCTGGAAGCGCGTGGGCAGCATGGCCACGTTGAGGATGATCGTGAGCAGCAGAATCGCACCATCCCCAGTTGGCAACGATGTGCTCATAAATGAAGCGGAGAATGAGGAAGAGCGGCTTGGCGATAACGCCCCATCCAGCCGAAGCTGACGACCTTCTCCAGGCTCGCGCCGGTCACGGCGTGGACTGACCCAGCACATCGAGCGACTTCGGGGCCGACAAAGATGCGCAGCGCGTAGGGGGCCACTCGGTGTCGCCCATGGCAGCGCCGAGCACCGAGGCCTGATCGGTCTGGTTCGGGTCGGGCTTCTTGAGATTGCGCGGCACCGCTGATGCGTGTTGTGCAGGCTTACCAGGGTGAGCGCTGGAAGGATTGTCGGGCAGAAAGATCGCGGCAAAGTAGAGATCGCTGACGCCGGCCCAGTCGAACGGACCGCGCAGCGTATCGCCGCCGACGACCTTCTTATAGGCAATCTGATCGTCTTTGCCGTTCTGCGAAGTGTCGATCGTGCCGCCCGCGTACTGCGGCAGAGTGCTCTGATCGCCGAAGCCGGACGGCCATGCCAGCAACGCCGTCACCGGCGCTCCATTCTGTGTGACGGAAACGTCAGCGTGGACGACGTAGCTCGAATCGAAGCTGAAGGTCTTGTGGACGGTGAGGCCGCCGGAGGAATACTCGAAGCTCAAGGTGTTCGGGGCGGTCACTGTCCCCATTGCAGACGGCACATAGAGGACGCTCGCCAGACGGCTCCGCAGGTTTGCGTCGTAGGCATAAAGCGAGAGCGGGTATCCGAATTTGGCAGCCGCCGCCTGATTCACCAGATCGAGCGGATTGCCATCGTCATCCTTATACTTCTTCAGGATCCACGACTTGACCTGCGCGCCGCGATTGGTGAAGGCAACGCGATAGAGCTCGTTCTCAACGATGGTCGTGCTTTCAGTCTCGGCGGCCACCGTGTTCGCTGACACCGGCTGTACGGCCTCTGCTGTCGGAGGTGGTGCCAGCACTGCCGCCGCTGCGGGGGACGCTGTGGTCGTGGATTGAGCCTGCTGATGGATTGGCGCAGGCGGCTCCGGTTCCTTCTTCTTGAAATACTGCAAGCCCAGAAACAGCACAAGAAAGATGCCGGTAAAGA
This sequence comes from uncultured Acidobacteriota bacterium, assembly GCA_963735555.1. Lineage (GTDB taxonomy): Bacteria > Acidobacteriota > Terriglobia > Terriglobales > Acidobacteriaceae > Silvibacterium. The sequence goes on along the minus strand of CAVTLP010000019.1, from coordinate 31,406 downwards.
TCAGGATGGTGCGTGAGTCCTGACCGCCGCCGCCTTGTTGATTCGGATTCTTTATCTCTGCCAAAACTGCGTTCCTATCGGTCGTGTGTCGTGTTGTAGAGTGCGGCTCTCATTTCATGGTAACTGGCCCTGCGCAGGCGAGTGGCTGGCGCAGGTATCGCCTCCGTTTGCGTGCATCGACGGATTGGCGGGCACGGGATCGAAGCCTCCGCGGTGAAAGGGATGGCAGCGCAATACGCGGCGCAGCGCCATCCATGCTGCCGCGCGCGATGCCGTATTCGCTCACCGCAATCGCCGCATATTCCGAACATGTCGGTTGGAAGCGGCATGCGCCGGTCGCTCCAGCCGACGGCATGCAGAAAGGGCGACAGCGTGTACTTATAGACACCATGCGAGGTGGTAACGAAGTGATCGCGAAGAGTCACTGCCGCTCACCTTCATTTTTCCTGTGGGGCTTTTTGTCGATATGAGAAGTCACCGTAGAGAAGATACGCGCCACCTCGCTCTGAAGTTTTGCGAATTCCATATCGATGACAGATTTTCGAGGATGCAGCACGACATCGACGGTCTGCGGGAGGCGGCTAAGATTGATGCGCACGGCCTCGCGCATACGCCGCTTGATGCGATTGCGATCCACAGCCTTGCCAAGTACGCGGCCGGCGGTGAGGCCCACGCGCGGACCCTCCGGCACGTTGTCGAGCGCTGTGCGCAAGCGAAAGAAATAGCTCATCGAAGGCGAGAAGTGCTTGCGGCTCTCCTTGTAAACGCGCTGATAGTCCGCGTGCTTGCGCAAACGGGCATTGCGCAGATCGGGAGACGCTTCCGCCATAGTGACATTGTCGCGCAATGGATTCTCATGCAGGCGATGCCGCATCCGAAAGCCTGCGCGTCGGGCATGGCATCCGCCCGGCACATCAGCATCCGGAACCATGCAGGCGATGGCACGGCAGTCCAGATTGCCTGACTGCCGTTGCTCATAGAAAACAAACTCTTTCGCAGTAAATTTCGATCGAGATTCGCAAAATCGCGATGTGCGTACTAGTCGCGGTGGCCGGCACTCACTGAGACGCGATGGCGTCCCTTGGCGCGGCGACGCGACAGCACGGCTGCTCCGCTCTTGGTCTTCATACGTGTGCGAAAGCCGTGAACTTTCGAGCGATGGCGGCGATTCGGTTGAAACGTGCGCTTCGGCATGGAACTGCGCTCCTATAACTTTTCTTTAGAGAATGCTGCCCGGCAGACACAGATAGAAAATGCCACTTCCGGACAAAGATCAAGTATATCTTATTCGCGCCGCAGCCGCAAAACATCTGCCTGCGAACACGCTTTTTCACAATCTCTGGTGCAACTTATTACCTTCGAAAAAAATGACGCAGAAACCACATTCGCTCGGCATCCTAACTGTGCTAGTATCGGCAACGATTAGCAGAGAATTTCCTGACGCCTCGCGGGCGTCAGTCGATCGACCGAAGCATCGGAGTGACGACCATTCCGATGCACCTCCCGGCCAGCGAGCAACTGCCCCAGCGCTTCCCTTTCTCGGGCCAAGCGTAATTTAGGCATTTCTCTTTCGCCCGGATTCGACCTGCCCGCGAGCGATCAAGCAAGGAACTGGAATGTCTTTTGTCACTACCCCCGCCGCCGTGCTCAACCCCTGGGTGCGAATCCTGGGCGCATCTCGAAAAGAAGGTCAATCGCCAATCCTTCGATACCTGGTTCAAGCCAACCCGCTTCAGCCATGTCAAGGAGCGCATGCTGTTTGTTCGCATTCCGACGCCTGAATTTCAGCACATCGCGGAACGCTACACCGACCTCATCCAGGAAGCGATCGACACGCTTCAGCTGGAGTTCGACGACGTAACATTCATTACGCCCGAAGAAGATCCGACGCTGACGCGCGTTCGCGAAGACGGCGGCTTTGCGCCGGCTTCCACGCACGCGCCCAATGCGCCGGCAAATCAATCCGCGTAATCCCGGCTCGCGTCCATGCTACCGCCCGGGCCGCCGCAACAGGCCCGCTTTGACTGGTCGACGGCAGCACAGCTCAATCCGCGCTACACCTTCGATGCATTCGTCATCGGCTCCGGCAATCAATTTGCTCGCGCCGCTGCGGAAGCGGTCGCGGAGCGCCCATCGAAGGCCTATAACCCGCTCTTCCTGTACGGGGGCGTGGGCATGGGCAAGACGCATCTGATGCATGCCATCGGCCACGAGGTGAAGCTGCGCCAGCCGCAGCTTCTCCATCAGCTACGTCTCGGCGGAGAAGTTCACCAACGAGATGATCAACTCGGTCCGCTACGACAAGCATGACCGAGTTTCCGCGACAAGTTCCGCACCGTCGACCTGCTGCTCATCGACGACATTCAGTTTCTCTCGCAGAAAGAGCGCACGCAGGAAGAGTTCTTCCACACCTTCAACGCCTTGCACGAGAACATGAAGCAGATCGTCATCGCCTCCGACCGGCCGCCGAAGGAACTGGCCGAAATCGAAGACCGCCTGCGCTCGCGCTTCGAGTGGGGACTGATCGCCGACATTCAGCCGCCCGACCTCGAGACGAAGGTTGCGATTCTGCAAAAGAAGGCGGAGAACGAGCACGTCCTCATCCTGCCGACGGACGTTGCGCTCTTCATCGCGTCGAATGTGCGCACGAATGTACGCGAGCTGGAGGGCGCGCTCACGCGTCTCTTCGCCTGGTCCAGCCTGAACGGCGTCGAGATCACGCTGCCCACGGCGCAGCAGTGCCTCAAGCAGTTCATCGACACGCAGGTGCGCAAGATCACGATCGAGGCCATTCAGCGCGCCGTGGCCGAGCAATTCGGCATGCGCGTGGCCGAGCTCAAACAGAAGAACAACTCGCGCGCGGTGGTGGTGCCGCGCCAGATCGCGATGTATCTGGCCAAGCAGATGACCGAGGCGTCGCTGCCCGAGATCGGACGGCAGTTCGGCGGCAAGCACCACACCACGGTGATGCACTCCATCGCAAAGATCGACGAGCAGCGCCGCACCGACAAGAGTCTGAACAGCACCGTGAACAAGCTGCAGGAGACGCTGAACGGCTAAGGGGCGGAGTAGACTGATGCTATGGCACGGGACGCCGCACAACTGCTTCATGAGGCAATGGAACTTCCCGACGAAGCTCGCGCCGCGCTCGCAGACTCGTTGTTAGACAGCCTTGATTCAGAAATCGATGCCGATGCCGAGCAGCTATGGCGCGAGGAAATTGAGCGCGTCTGGCGTCCTCAATGACGGGTCAGTCGATTGCTTCCCTGGGACGAAGTTCGAATCGTCTTCGGAAGCGTCTGCGGTCTTGAGCCTTCCTGTTATCTTTATCCGGCTGCGGTGGATGAGGCTGAAGCCGCTTCGACTGGTACGCGGCCAGAAGCTCTCGCGCTGCGGACGCTTTCTCGCATGCGCTCGCTGACACGATCGAAGATCAGCCGTCGCCGCAGCGATTTCCTCCTTTCATGCCGGCACTCGCCGAGCATTATTCGACGGTTTCCCTTCTTCGTCGTTTTTCGTGAGGCTCGAACCAAATCGAGGTCATCGCTATCGCGCACGCGAACGACGTCCTGCCTACTGGCGCAAACGATCCAGCGAATAAAGGCCTCACAGCCCCGGCAAGCCCGCCGATTTATAGATCTCCGACATCAGCTCCATGTCGCGTAGTCCTTCTTCGCCGTCGCTCTTCGGTGTCTTGTTCTTCCAGATGCAATCTGCAAAGTAGTCGGCCTGGCGGAGGAAGTGAGCTGGATCGCGTTCGGGCGAAGATTCATCGATGTCCGTGCGGCCGTTGATTTGCGCGGTCAGATGCAATCCCTGATAGCCGAACGCCGGCATCAACTGCAGAACGCCTTTGGACCCGTGCACGCGATACATGCCTTCCATATTTGCGCCATAGGTGGTGTTACAGCTGGCCACGATTCCGGAGGGGAACTTCATCGTCCACCCGACGTTTTCTTCCACCTCATTGAATCGCCCGTCGTGATCAATCACTGACGAGATTGGCGTGGATGTCGTGCGGCTCTTCGCCCGTCAGGTAGCGGCAGGCATTCAGACGAATAGACGCCCACGTCCATCAGCGGGCCTCCTCCCGCCAATTTGCGATTGAGCCGCCACTCGCCCGGTCCGAGATGTTGAAGCCGTATGTGCTCTCGATGGCCTGCACCTGGCCGAGCGCGCCGCTGCGAATCAGTTCGATTGCCTTGAGGTTGGTGGGTTCGTACTGGCATCGATAGGCAATCATCAGTTTTTTGTTGGCCGCCTTGCAGGCCTCAATCATGGCTCGCGAATCCGCGACGCTGGTCGCCATCGGCTTCTCGCAGAGAACATGCTTGCCCGCTTTGGCCGAGCGAATGGTGTATTCGGCATGCATGCTGTTGGGCAGCGCGACGTACACTGCGTCGATCGCTTTGTTGTCGCGAATCGCGTCCATGTTTTCGTAGCTGTAGATGGCGCTCGACGGCACGCCGTAAATGACCGCCTGCTTCTCGGCTTTGTCGCGATGTCCGCTCACCAGCGCGACAATCTTCCCTTTCTGCGACATCTTCACGGCAGGCATGAAGTGGTCCATCGAGATACGGCCCAGCGCGATGATGCACCACCCAATGCGCCGATTCTCAGTCTGGCCGAATGCGGTGGGCCCGAATGCGGTGGGTAGCAACGGCGAGACGGCGGCCATGGCGGCGAGGCGGTGAAAAACCCGGCGCGAGATGTTCATTCTGATCCTTCATTATGGATTTGTTGCTGGCCCAAACAGTATGCGCCTGCCTATCCGCCCGAACAAGCGAAGGCGGTCATCGACCGGCATCGCAACGATATGCTTTATTGGCGATACCCTCCGGATTTCTCGCGGATTCCGGACCGATTCGCGATATTCTGTGCGGCAGTGATTGCTTACCCACGGGCACGCTGGCTGATCGTTGCCGTTCTCGCCATTGCCGCGGTTCTTCCAGCGCACGCTTCCCCGCGCCACGTTGACACCGGCTTCCTGAATCGCCGTGTAACGGTAAATGGGAGTGTGTACAAGTACCAGGTCTATCTGCCCGAGAACTGGACCGAGCATGGCGTCTGGCCGATCATTCTCTTCCTGCATGGTTCCGGCGAGCGCGGCTCCGAAGGGATGGACGAGACACAGATCGGCCTTCCGCAGGCGATCCGCCTGCATCCCGACCGCTGGCCGTTTATCGTTGTGATGCCGCAGGTCCCGTTCGACCACCATCACTGGACCGATCCCGACATGATGCAGATGGCGATGGCGGCGCTCGACCAGGACACCAAGGAGTTCCACGGCGACCGCGACCGCACTTACCTGACCGGGCTCTCACTGGGCGGGTACGGAGTCTACGAGCTGGCGCGCCAGAACCCGCATCGCTTCGCGGCCATCGTGCCGGTCAGCGGAGGAGTCTTCTGGTCCTACAAACCCGACCGCTGGCGCGAGAGCGCGACTCTGCCGGGCGAATACGCGCGCGCCATCGGGCGCACGCCGGTCTGGATCTTCCACGGAGCCGATGACAATGTCGTCGCCGCCAAGCAGGCCGCCCTCATGTACGACGCTCTCAAGGCCGCCGGCGGCAATGTGCGCTTCTGGGAGTACACGGGATGGCGTCACAACGCCTGGGATAAGGCCTACACCAATCCGGAGTTGCCGCGCTGGCTGCTCGCCCACACACTCGGCAGCATTCCCAAAACAGTGCCGGCCGCCGAAGAGGTCATCGTACCTCTTCACCCCGTCCCCGCCAGGATCAATTTTGCGATCTACGACGAGTACGTAGGTGACTACGAGGATGCGGGCACCATCCAGGTGACCATTTACCGGCAGGGCGACCGCCTCTTCACCAAGAACCGTGTCGGCGACTCGATTGAGTTACTGCCGGAGAACGCCACGACGTTCTTCTATCCCACCGGCAGTTCCACCCGCCTTACTTTCGAGAAAGACTCTGAAGGTGAAGTGAAGGGCATACGCTATCGCGACGATCGCCACGAAGAATTCTGGGAACGGAAGCGCTGAGCAATCCGGGAATCCTGGCGCGACCTGCTCGTCATCGGTTAGACTCGCCGAACCCGCTGACTCCCCCAGGGCCGGCCAATCCCCGGAATTGGTGCATCTCGTACAAGATCGCGGGCTAGAGGAGACGTAAGGCGATGCCGGCAAGTCAATCCATCAAAGTTGGTCCGCTGAAGGAGAGCGAACTCGAAGAAGCCGAGCGCATTGTTCGGATGGCGTTTGGAACGTTTTTGGGATTGCCCAATCCGCTCGACTTCATGGGAGACCGCTTGTACATCGCGCCACGCTGGCGCTCGCCCAACGTGAAGGCGGTCGCGGCGCGCGACAGCGGCCGCCTGATCGGATCCAATCTCGCCATCCGCTGGGGATCGTTCGGATTCTTTGGGCCCCTCTCCGTGCTGCCGGAATACTGGAATCGCGGAGTGGCGCAGCTCCTGCTCCAATCCACGATGAAGATTTTTGACAGATGGGGTTTGCGGCATACCGGACTATGCACCTTCCCGCACAGCGCCAAACACGTGGGCTTGTACCAGAAGTTCGGCTACTGGCCGCAGTATCTTACCGGCATCATGACGTTTACTCCGGAGGCGAACGCGACATCTCCCGTGAATGCGCCTGCGCTGTTGTCGGGGTTGAAGAAAAGCGAGCGCCAGGCGGCCATCGAAGCATGCAGCAAGCTCACCCACCGGATCAATAAAGGACTCGATCTCACGGGTGAAATCCGAGCCCTGCTCACGCAGCACACCGGCGACGTGATCTTGACCTACACCCGCAGCGTTCTCGATGCTTTCGCGGTATGCCTGCATGGACCCGGATCCGAGGGCGGCGAGAAGACGTGCTACGTCAAGTTCGGCGCGGCTCGAGGCGGCGCCGGCGCGGGAGAGCGTTTCGACAAATTGCTTGATGCCTGCGAGGCGTTCGCATCCTCACGGGGAGTGTCAATCGAGGCTGGCGTCAACACAGCTCGCGAAGATGCCTACCGGCGCATGCGCTCCCGTGGATATCGCGTAGCCATGCAGGTTGTCGCCATGCAGCAACCGCACGCCGACGGCTTCAATCGGCCCGACGCTTACGTGATCGACGACTGGCGTTAGGGCATCGACAGCCGTCCAATCTGACTTGGAGCACTCCGTTCGTGTCCGAAAGTGAACGATCCTGGTCCAAACCGGACACCCAAGGTCTATAACTTTTCGGAAGACTCGTTGCTGCCAAAGCCTTTGCGGTTGCGCGAATTCGGCCCATTAAGTGCATTTAAGGTGAGTGAGCTTTTTAAGGAACTCCCATGACACAGCCTCCGTATCGTTCCTCAGAGGGTCATCCCATGCGCCGCTTCGCGCTTTTCGCAGCTGCCCTACTCGTTATCGTGTTCGTCGGTTCTCTGCCCTGGAATGGCAGAGCGTCAAAGAGGTCCTTGAACTCTATGTGCGTCTGCCTCCCGTCCAAGGCAGGATTAATGCTGAGATCCATGACGAGCAGTGTCTCGGCGTTTACGCGAACCTCCAAGGCACAATCTGTCGGCACGGCGACTGTTTCCACACCAAAAGCCGTCTCCCATATCTAGTCAAGCCATCTGCGGGCAACTGCCTTTTGAAGAGGTCCGGCAGCGCAAGCACTGACCAGGACTGTGCCTGCTCATCCCTCGCTCCGTAGACTCCCGTCTTATCGACCCTGTCCGATCCCGAACACAAAGTCCTCAGCTGGACACACAGCTTTCATGAATATCAAGTAAATCGATTGATTCAAAAGAAGTTGTAGCCTACCGCAATTGGCATGTGGCGTGCTCATTCCTGTTACTGAAGTTTTGAAGGAACTCCCATGACACAGCCCCCGTATCATCGAGAATCGTATCGCCTCTCAGAGGGTCATCCCATGCGTCGCTTCGCACTCTTCGCGGCCGCCTTCGTCGTCGTCGCAGGCATCGGCTCCCAGCCCTGGAAGGGTGGCTGGCGCGGTTTCCTCAACGGCTTTCATGCTCACGCCAAGCACTCCGAATCGCTGGATGGCATGGTGGTTGGCAGCAGCGACGGCTGGACCATTCACGACTGCACAGGAGCGGATAAGGATCATACCAACTGGGGCTGGGGTCATCAGGAGCACGCCTGCGAGGTCCGCTCCATCACCATTGCCAAACCTGACAAGCTCAGCGTCTCCAGCATGAATGGCGGCATACACATCCTGGGAGAAGACCGCCAGGACATCCAGATCGATGCCCGCATTGAGGGCTGGGCCAATACCGCCTCCGAGGCTGCCGGCATTCTCCGCGACATTCAGATCGAAACCGCAGGCGGCACAATCCACGATAAGGGTCCGAATTTTCACTGGGGACACCAGGGATACGGCATCAGCTATGTGATTCACGCCCCGCGTCAGCTCTCGGCCGAACTCAAGACCATGAACGGCGGCATCGCCCTCGAGCATCTTGACGGCGACCTGAAGTTCGACACCACCAACGGCGGAGTAAACCTCTCCGATCTCGCCGGAAACGTGCATGGCAGCACGGTCAACGGCGGACTGGATATCTCCCTCTCCGGCGACCGCTGGAACGGCAAGGGCCTCAACGCCGAGACCACCAATGGCGGCATCAGCCTTAACATACCGGAGCACTACTCGGCGCATCTTGAAACCGGCACCGTCAACGGCGGCATCGAGGTCAACTTTCCCATCACCATTCAGGGAGACATCAAGCACCATCTGGCCACAGACATCGGCAGCGGCGGCCCCACGATCCACGCCGAAACAACCAATGGCGGCGTTACCCTGACTCACGCGTCGTCCCGTGGAGAGGGCAGTGGCGACGGCACCGAGACCAGCCACGGCGAGACGATGTAAGCAGGCTTCTGTTGAAAGCCGGTTTCCGCCGCGCCCGCTCCCTGACTGTGCCGGACCGCTCTTTCCACTTCGTCGCTACCGGTTTCCACATGGCTGCGGAGGCGTGGTGTGAAGAATGAGGACAACAGCTCCCATTTCTCGCACGCTGCACTCTGTCATCCTGCTTTTGCAAATTTCCCGGACTACTTTTCTAAAACAGGGATATGCCTCAAACCCGCGTCACGCTTGGTTTTCCCCGTCTTTCCCACTTTTCCAGCGTGAACGGTTACTACTACTGAGTAGATACCCATATTTAAGCTCTTCAGTAGTAGTAGCGAAACAGCCTTGCCCCCATTAAGACATTCGCCCGTGCCGGTCGGACGTGCTGGTTTCCCCAGGCTCATATTTCCGAGATAAAGTCCACTTTTCCAGAGCGCACAACAAGGGTATTTGTTACTAGAATGAAGCCATCTGTATTCCCCGCTTCTGACTTTACTCCGGCGTGGTGTACAGTGGGCCAAAGCGCATATGGGGGTTAGCATGGCAGGCGCAAACGGAATTGTGGGTTTAGAAGTCGAGCAGGAAAAATCCGGCCGGAGCGCCGTCCAGGGTTCCGCTATGGAGATCAGCATCAGCCGTCAGGACCTGTTGCGTGAGCTGACCGCGACGCAAAGCGTCGTCGAGCGCAAGACCACCATCCCGATCCTTTCGAATTTCCTCATCGAGGCCGAGGGCGACCAAGTGGTTATCACGGCCACCGATCTCGATCAGAGCATCAAGACCTCGTGCCCGGCCAAGGTCAAGAAGCCCGGCTCCTGCACGATTCCCGCGCGCAAGCTGTATGACTACATCAAACTGCTGTCGGATGGCGACATCTCCATCAAGCTCATGGAGAACCACTGGATCCAGATCCGTTCCGGCCGCTCCAACACCAAGATGGTCGGCATGGCCCGCGCCAACTTCCCGCAGGTGCCGGAGTTCCCGCAGACCAGCGTCACCAGCATCCCCGCCGCCTCGCTGAGAAACTGCATCGCGAAGACCATCTTTCGCGATCTCCAACGAAGAATCGCGCTACACGCTGAATGGCGCACTGCTGATCCTGAAGGCCGAGTCGCTGGCCATGGTTGCCACTGACGGCCACCGCCTGGCGCATATTGAAAAGAGCGGCGAAACGCTGTCGAATGTGAGCGGCGAGACGCAAGACGCTGATCCCGCGCAAGGCACTCGCCGAGCTGCAGTCGCTGCTGTCGAACACCGATGCCGAGAGCATCGAGTTTGCCGACGACGACAATACCCTCTTCTTCCGCATCGGACACCGCGTGCTTACCAGCCGCAAGCTCACTGGCCAGTTTCCGAACTACGAAGCCGTCATGCCGCGCGATAACAACAAGTTCGTGGTCGTACGCAGCGAAGACCTCATGGGCTCGATCCAGCGCGTCGCACAGTTTGCCGATGAGCGCTCGGGCGCGGTCAAGATGCGCCTGGAACAGAACGAGCTGAAGATTTCTTCATCCTCGACCGACTCCGGCGAATCCGAAGACACCATCGAGACTCCGTACAGCTTCGATCCTCTGGTCGTGGGTTTTAACTCGTCCTATCTGATTGAGTTCCTCAAGGCGATCGGCAACGCCGGCGAAGTTCGCCTGGAGTTCAAGGATGCGCAATCGGCCGGCCAGGTCCGTCCCGAAGATGCCGACGACGAGTACAAGTACCGCTACATCATCATGCCCATGCGCATCTGATCGCCGCAGCGAGCGGTACGCTCTTCGGTTGCTGCTTTCTGTTTACTTTCCGGTAACCCCTTCCATGCTTTAATCTCAGAGTAGCTTCCATCTCTTAGGCCTTGCGCGAAGCGCGAACGCCCAGTGTGAACCACGGACGGCCCGTCCTGAAAATTCTGCATGTGATTCCATCGTTGTCCCCCTCCACTGGAGGCCCTCCGGAAGCGCTGCGCCACCTGACCACGGCGTACGGCGAAGAGGGCGTCCAGGTGGAAATCGTCTGTCAGGACGATCCCGGCGCGCCGTATCTGTCCAATTTCTCCATCCCGGTTCATGCCACGGGCGCGCAGGCCGGCACATACGCATACTCCCCTGAGCTGCTGCGCTGGCTGCGACAGAATGTGACCCGCTTCGACGGCATCGTCATCAACGGCATCTGGACCTTTCATGGTCTGGCTGCGGCCATAGCCGCCAGGGGGCGTGTGCCCTACGTGGTCCTCACGCATGGCATGCTCGATCCCTGGTTCAAACGCCAGTACCCGCTCAAACACATCAAGAAATACCTCTACTGGCCGGCGCAATATTGGATTCTGCGTGGGGCGGAAACCGTCATGTTCACCAGTACGCTCGAGCGCGATCTTGCGCCGCAGAGCTTCTGGCCCAATAGCTGGAAGAGTTTCGTGGTCCCGTATGGAACCGGTGAGCCGCCGGCGGAGACCGGGGATCAATCCGAGGCCTTTTACCGCAAATTGCCGCTGCTGCGCGGACGGCGGTATGTGCTCTTCCTTTCGCGCATCCACGAGAAGAAGGGTTGTGACCTGCTCATCGAGGCCTTCGCCCGGGTCGCTTCGACACACACGGATGTCGATCTGGTGATCGCCGGCCCGGATCAGGTTGGGCTGCAATCGAAGCTGCAGAGCCTTGCCGAGACGCTCGGCATCGAGCGCCGCGTGCACTGGCCCGGCCTGCTTACCGGCGATGCCAAGTGGGGCGCCATGCGCGGCTGCGACGCCTTTATCCTTCCCTCGCACCAGGAAAACTTCGGCGTCGTGGTCGCCGAGGCCCTGGCCTGCGGCCGCCCGGTCCTGATCTCGAACCAGGTGAATATCTGGCCTGAGATCGAGCAGGAAAAAGTCGGCCTGGTAGCTCCCGATACGCTCGCGGGCACCGAAGAATTGCTTTCGCGCTGGCTCCGGCTCGGCGAGGCGGAGCGAAGCGCCATGATCGCCCGCACGATGGAAGTCTTCCGCAGGCGCTACTCCATGCGCAGTTGCGCCGTTGCTATCAAAGGGCTCTTCGAACAACTGGCACGCCAAAAAGCCCGGAGTTGAGGCTCCGGGCTCTTTGCGAAGGCCAGAATTTTCGCCGTTATCGCTGGCTCCGTTATTTCTGACCCCGTTATTCCTGGCCGGGATGAGGCTTCTCTCCACTGGGCCGGGGTGCGCTCTCATGCTGTTGGGGAGCAGGCCGCGTTGCTGACTGCGCAGGCCGCGACTCGGGTGCTGGTTTGGGAGCGGGCGCAGGCCGTGCCTCAGACTGAGAGGGCCGGGGCTGCGGCTCGGGCCGGGTTTCCGGGCGAGGTTGCGGGGCCGGTCTTGCCTGCTGCACGGGAGCAGGTCTGCTTTCCGGTCGAGGCTGTGGTGCGGGTGCGGGCCTTGCCTGCTGTACGGGGGCAGGTCTGTTCTCGGGCTTGACGGTCGGTTGAGGAGGCGTGGCCGGGCGGCTAGCCTGACGAGTCTCCGGGGCCGGTTTCACTGCAGGAGCCGGCTTGGGAGCCGGGCGAGTCTCAGCGGTATGCTCGGCGGGAGCAGGCCGCGTTGCAGGCCGGGTTTCGTTTGCCGGACGAGCGGTGGAGGCAGGACGGGTCGGAGTGGGCTGGGTTTCATGCGCTGGTCTTGCTTCCGAAGCTGGCTTTGCGGGAGTGGCTGGCTTTGTTGCCGGACGAGTCTCAGCACTCGGGCGTGTCGGCGTCGGCTTGGTCGCCGGCCGCGTGTCGTTTGCTGGCCGAGTGGTCGCTGGCTTTGACTCAGGCCGTGTCGCCGGCCGCGTCTCGTTGGCATTCACGGGTCTTGCGCCGCTGGCCGGGACCGCATGCTTGAAGTCAGCAGCGGATGTTACAGGGCGAGGCGTTGCCGCATATGCGGGCCTGCCATGATTTTCCGAGGCGAAATTCGCTCTATCCTGACGTGCGAATCGCTCCTGTTGTTGCTGAGCGGACACGGCACCATAGCGCCGCTGGCGAGCCGCAGCTTCCTGGGCTGCGCTGGGACGCATCTCGATACCGCCCCGTCCGCCGTTGTAGCTCACCCGGTTCACAGTGGTGTTGCGGATGACGGTGCGATCGACATAAGTGTTGTGAATCACGGTCGTATTTACTCGCATGACCGCAGTGTTATAGCTGAAGTAGTTTCCGCTCCAGCGTCCGCCATAGAAGCCTACCCCGGTATAGCCGAAGCCGTAATTCACCCCGCCGTAGAAACCCACCTGCGGCCCCCAGTATCCGGCATTCCAGGCGTAGCCGCCGTTACCCCAGCCCCAGTAACCGGGGGTCCAGAGAAGGCCGACCGCAGGGGCCGTGACCCACGTTCCGGGCACCCAGTAGTAGCCGCCGGATCCCGCATCCCAGGCCCAGTAGCCAGGGGTCCACATGTAGTTGGGCCCGGGACAAAGTGGCTGCTCATAAACCGGCAGTTCCGGGGGAGCAACGTTGATTGAAACTCCGACTGCGACCTGCGAAAAGGAAGCGCAGGGCAGCACACAGAGTGATGCCGCCAACATCGCATTCCGGATGAAGCGCGTGAATCGGGGAACTCGCATATCTTCCACTTTCCGGCCCGTTCGCTGACTCGAGGGAGCGATGGGCCAACCGCTGATTTCGTTGGGTCCATGTCTCCGCATCAGCCGGACGAGACTGGCACCTATCAATCGGAAGAAAGAGTTGGGATTCTGGTTGCTCGCGAGCCCGCGATTGTTGCGCTATTTCTGACCTGCTTTGGCAGGATGATCAGTGTCCGCGTCCGGACGGCGAAGCCTGTCGGTGGACGGTGAGCCCATTCCACCTGGTTGGTAAGTAGCTGAGGATGCAAGAGAAAGAGCGATGCCGGTTTGGATCATTGCGTGCTGTTTCGCAGGTGGGAAGCTCTGCGTGGAGATCCCGACGGTGTACCGGAGGAGAGCAAGGGTGATGACTCTATTACAGGACGTGCGCTACGCGCTGCGGCAATTGAGGAAGACGCCGGGGTTTACGGCAACGGCGGTGCTGACGCTGGCGCTGGGGATCGGCGCGAATGCGGCGATCTTTACGCTGGTGAATGCGGTCCTGATGCGGAACCTGCCGGTGGCCGATCCGAAGACGCTGGTGCGCATCGGCGATCAAAACCAGTGTTGCGTGAGCGGCGGATCGCAGGGCAAGGACGGCGATTACAGCTTGTTTGCGACGGATACGTGGCAGCTTTTGAGGAAGAATGCGCCGGAGTTTGAGGAACTGGCGGCGATTCAGGCCGGCTTCGGATACCGGCCGGTCACAGTGCGGCGCGATGGCGACCAGGCGGGCGCGCGCTCGGTGATGGGCGAGTTTGTGTCGGGCAACTACTTCCGCACCTTTGGGCTGAGGCCGCATGCGGGGCGGCTGCTGACTGACACCGACGATGTTGCCGGCGCGCCGATCACGGCGGTGATGAGCTATGAGACGTGGCAGCGCGATTATGCCGGCGATCCATCGGTCGTAGGTAGCACGTTCTGGGTGAACACCAAGCCGGTGACGATTGCCGGGATTGCGCCGGCGGGATTCTACGGCGACAGGCTGATGAGCACGCCTCCGGATTTCTATCTGCCGATCGAGTCGATGCCGGTGCTGGCGAATGCTCCCTATGTGCACGACCCGAATATGCGGTGGCTGTACATAGTGGGGCGGGTGAAACCGGGTGTGAATCTGCCCGCGCTGCAGCAAAAGCTGAGCGGGCTGGTGCAGGCAGTCGTTTGCGCAGACGAAGTCCTTTTTCTGCCGGTCCGGGAAAGGAACAGCTGCCGAAGGTGCATGTCGTGCTGACGCCGGCCGGGGGCGGTATCCAGAGTCTGCAGGAGGAATACGCCTCGAACCTGCAGCTGCTGATGACGATCTCCGGGCTGGTGCTGCTGATTGCCTGCGCGAATATCGCGAATCTGCTGCTGGTGCGCGGCATGAGCCGCAAAGCGGAGATGTCGGTGCGCACGGCGCTGGGCGCGGCGCGGGCAAGGATCGTCCGGCAACTGCTGACGGAGAGCCTGGTGCTGGCGGTGGTGAGCGGCATGGCGGGCTTAGCAGTGGCCTATGCGGGAACGCGGATGCTGCTGGCGCTGGCGTTTCCGGGAGCGCAGAGTGTGCCGATCCATGCCAGTCCGTCGCTGCCGGTGCTGGCGTTTGCGTTTGGGCTGTCGCTGGTGACGGGCGTGCTGTTTGGCGTGGCTCCGGCATGGATTGCGGCGCAGGCCGATCCGGCGGATGCGCTGCGCAGCGGTGCGCGAACGACGGCCTCGGGAGCGTCGCTGCTGCAGCGCGCGCTGGTGGTGCTGCAGGCGGCGCTGTCGCTGGTGCTGCTGGTGGGCGCTGGACTGTTTTCGCAGAGCCTGAGCAAGCTGGAAAACACGGACATGAAGCTCGACTCGAAGAACCGCTACATCGTGCACATCAATCCGCAGGCGGCGGGATATTCGCAGACGCAGCTGGAGGCACTGTATCGGACGATGGAAGACCGGTTCCATGCGATTCCCGGCGTGGTGAAGGTCGGCATCAGCTCATATACGCCGATGGAGGACAACAACTGGGGCGATGGCGTTCAGGTACAGGGACAGCCGATATCAGAACGTGCGTGTGCGTCAGTCGTGAGGCGAACGCGGACTACTTCGACTCGGTAGGAACGCGCGTGGTGATGGGGCGCGGGATCACCGAGCAGGACACGTCAACGGCTCCGTCGGTGGCGGTGGTGAACCAGGACGTTTGTGAAGAAGCTGTTCAAGCCGGGCGAGAATCCGATCGGGCAGCACTTCGGCGCGCCGGCGGACGACTTCGCCGGGGATTTCGAGATTGTCGGCGTGGTGGAAGACACGGTCTACGAATCCGTGCGCTGGAAAGAGCACTGGATGTATTTTCTGCCGACTGATGCAGCGGCCGATGAGCGACAAGGGTCCGATCGAAAAGGATGAGTCGCTGTATGCGGGCGCGATTGTGCTCGAGACCTCGCACCCGATGAACGACATGGAAGCGCTGGCGCGGCAGACGCTGGCGAGCATCAATCCCAACCTGACGGTGGTGAAGTTCCAGACCTTCGATCAGCAGATCGCCGACTCGCTTCACCGACGATCGGATGGTAGCGCGGCTGACGATGCTGTTCGGCGCGCTGGCGCTGCTGCTGGCGACGATTGGGCTTTACGGCGTGACGGCTTATACCGTGGCGCTGCGGACGAGCGAGATCGGGATCCGCATGGCGCTGGGCGCGGAGCGCGGCGGCGTGGTCGCGATGGTGATGCGCGGAGCGTTGATTCAGACGGGGCTGGGGCTGGCGATCGGCATTCCGGTGGCGCTGGTGTGCGTGCGCTTTGTCAAGGCGCAGCTCTACGAGATAAAGGGCGTAGACGCCAGAGTGATGACGGTGTCTATTGTGACGCTCGCCATGGCTGCATTGGTCGCCGGGCTGATTCCGGCGCGGCGTGCGGCGTCGACTGATCCGGCGAAGGCGCTGCGGACGGAGTAAGTACAGCCCAGCGTTACTTCTCCTTTTCCAGCTCGACGACCATGACTTCGAATCGGCTTGTCGCCTGCGTTCACATCGGCGTGCATGGTGCCGGGCGGATTCGCGGGCAGCCAGTAGGCCTTGCCCGTCTCCCAGACATGCTCTTCCGATGCTCCGCCCTGTTCCACAATCTTCATCGTGCCGCCGCTCAGGGCGATGATCACGCGCGGGTGATCGTGCCGGTGCATGGTCAGGGGCGACTTCGGCATCACGACGGACTTCCACACCTTCACATCTTCATTCTCGAACTGCGGAAATCGCTGCGTCTGTTGCGAACGCACTGCCGCGAAAGCTCCTAAGAACAGCGCCGCCAACATCAAGCCACGGTTAAGGAAAGATTTCATTGCTCCTCCGAATGCCGGAGTGTAGCACGCAGGGCGATTTTTGATGGCGGCTGGGACGGTGGCAGTGACGCAGGCTTAAGCTTCGGAGAGATCGAGCTCGCGGAAGAGCTCGTCGAGCGAGAGATAGATGGGTGAATCGACCAGGTCGAAACGATCTTTGCGAATCCAGTTTCCGGTGCTGCAGTCCCAGCCGATTCTCTGCTTCGGGTCGACGATCCAGATGTTGGGGACTCCGAAGGCGCGATAGTCGTCGATCCTTTGCTGCATCTTGCTGTGACGGTCCTCGGGCGAAAGCACCTCGACGGCAATGAACTGAGGGTGGGTGAACACCTGCTCGATGGGCATGTCACGGGAGAAGACACTGACATCAGGGATACGGACACGGGTGGAGGTCAGCCGGGTGCGCTGTTCCTGAATCGAACGGATGTGCCATTCTTTTTCATGCCGCGTGAACCATAGCAGAACTGCCTTTTGCACAACGTTGTGATCGTACTCGCCCACGTTCCGTTCCTCGATCTCGCCGTCAATGTAATCCGCATCCGGCTCGTAGGTCGTCTTCAGGTACTGCTCGAGAGTGATGTGGGTAGCGGTCGCCATATTGCACCTTGTAACCGGCTTGCAGTTCCTATCCTACTGGTTGCAAAAAGCGTGAGTCCAGCGCTTACACTTATTCGGCAGGAAGGGGTTCCAAATGAAGATCGCCATAATGTTCGTCATAGGGGCGCTGACGCTGGCAGGAAACGTGCGCGCGCAGGATACGACGAAAGCGGCGGAGGTGAAGACGATCAACGGCTATGTCCCGATGTGGTGGAAGGAAGCGGTGGTCTACCAGGTCTATCCGCGGTCGTTCAAGGACTCGAACGGAGACGGCATCGGCGATCTGCCCGGGATCACTTCGAAGCTTGACTACCTGCAGGGGCTCGGCGTCAACGTGATCTGGCTGAGCCCGCACTACGATTCGCCTAACGCCGATAACGGCTACGACATTCGTGATTATCGAAAGGTCATGAAGGAGTTCGGCACGATGGCGGACTTCGACACGCTGCTCGCGGGGATCAAGACAGCGGCACATGCGGCTGATTATCGACCTGGTGGTGAATCACACCTCGGACGAGCACCGCTGGTTTGTCGAGTCGAAGAAATCGAAGGACAATCCGTATCGCGATTACTACATCTGGCGCGACGGCAAGGGGTCAGGCGGAAGCGAGCCGCCGAATAACTATCCATCGTTCTTTTCCGGCTCGGCGTGGCAATACGATCCGTGACGAAGCAGTACTACCTGCACTACTTTGCGGTGAAGCAGCCCGATCTGAACTGGGACAACCCCAAGGTGCGCGCCGAGGTCTACGACCTGATGAGGTTCTGGCTGGACAAGGGCGTCGATGGCTTTCGCATGGACGTGATTCCGCTGATCTCAAAGCCGACGGGGTTGCCGGATCTGACGCCGGAGCAACTGAAGAACGTCGGCAAGGCGTACGCGAACGGCCCGCACATGCATGAGTATCTGCAGGAGATGAACCGCAACGTGATGTCGAAGTACGACGTGATGACGGTGGGCGAGGCGCTGGGCATCTCGCTTGAAGAGACGCCGCTGATGGTGGGCGACGACCGGCACGAGCTGAACATGATCTTCAACTTCGACGCGGTGCGCGTGAACCGCGACGGGCCGCCAGTGGAAGAGCTGGACGCTGCCGGAGCTGAAAGCGATTTACGCCAAGCACGCGGCGGAGCTGAACGTGAATAGCTGGGACACGGTCTTTCTTTCGAACCACGACAATCCGCGGCTGGTGTCGAGCTTCGGTGACGACTCGCCGGAGTATCGGGTGGCCTCGGCCAAGCTGCTGGAGACGATGCTGCTGACGCTGCGAGGCACGCCCTTCATCTACCAGGGCGATGAACTGGGAATGACGAATTATCCCTTCAAATCGATTGGCGGACTACGATGATATCGAGGCAAAGAACGGCTACAAGGCAGATGTGGTCACAGGCAAGGTGAGCGAAGCGGATTATCTCGCCAACCTGCGCCACATGAGCCGGGACAACGCACGGACTCCGATGCAGTGGGATGGGTCGGCGAACGGCGGCTTCACAACGGGCGGGAAGCCATGGCTGGCGGTGAATCCCAACTTCAAGGAGATCAACGCCGCTCAGCAGGTGGCCGATCCGAACTCGGTCTATCGCTACACGCAGCGCATGATCGAGCTGCGGCACAAGACGCCGGCGCTGGTCTACGGGTCATACGAAGACCTGGACCCGATGAATCCATCGATTTTTGCTTACACACGGTCGCTTGGCGTGGATCGATATCTTGTGGTGTTGAATTTTTCTGACAAGCCGATGCACCTATAAGATCCCGGGCGCGATTAACGCCAACGCAATTGCTCATGACGAACCTGGGCAGCACGGAGGTCGAATACATCGACGTTGCATCTCAAGCCGTGGGAGGCGCGGGTGTACCGGTATGTGGCTGCAGTTTCCGGACGGCTGTCCGGCGGTGATAGCATCACTGCCGCAAGGAATGGCCAATGACCAAGTCGGGTGGGGTTTCCTTAGCCATTGTCTGCCCGATAATGGACAGTTAAATCTGGAAATGGGCAGTGTCGCCCGGGTGCTTTCGTTCCTATATCGCAGACTTTTAAGGAATAACTGAAACCGCGTGCTGGACCACGGCGTGCAGGCATGCAGCGGGAGAATCTCCGATGCAATCCTTCCTCCAGGATCTTCGCTACGCTCTGCGGCAGTTGCGCAAGTCGCCGGGATTCGGCCTGACCGTGATCGCGACGCTGGCTCTCAGCATCGGCATTACGGCGGCGATCTTCAGCGTGCTGTATGCCATGCTGATCCGGCCGCTGCCCTACGACCATCCTGAGGATATTGTGGCTATCCAGCCGCGCTCGCCGCAGGGATACACGCAGCCGGCGTCCTATCCCGAGTATCTGGACTGGCGGCAGATGAACCATAGCCTTGCGCCGCTGGCCGGATACAACTCCTTCGGCACAGTCAATTTCGAAGGGCCGCAGGGGCCGATGGCGCTGCATGCGGTCGCAGGGTACGGACAACTTCTTCGATGTCTTTGGGGGTCGCACCCATCCTGGGACGGACGTTCGCGCCCGGCGAAGACCAGGAGGGCAGGAACGACGTCCTGGTGCTGAGCTACGAGGTGTGGCAGCAATACTTCGGCGGGCAGGGCGAGCGTGATCGGGCAGAAGGTAAAACTGGAAGGGCGTCCGCACACGATTATCGGCGTGATGCCGGCGGGTTTCCGTTTCCCCATCAGCCGGGTGGACGCGATCTATCGGCCGCTGCACGCTGCGAAGAGGCTGCGCGAATACCGCGGCAATCACTGGCTGCCGACGGTGGGCCGGCTGAAACCGGGCGTGACGCTCAACCAGGCGCAGGCGGACATGAACGCAGGTGCTCACCGAACTCGGGCGGACGTATCCGACTACGCAAGGGCGCACGCTGAAGCTGGTCGATATCGGCACCTACGTGCTCGGCAAAGACCTCCAGTTCGCTGACGCCTGCTGGTGGGTGCGGTGCTGGCGTTGCTGGCCATCGGCTGCGTGAATGTGGCCGGCCTGCTGCTGGCGCGCGGCGTAAAGCGCGACCGGGAGATGGCGCTGCGCGCGGCCGTGGGCGCCAACCGGCGCGGATTATCCGGCAGATCCTGACCGAGGGGTTGCTCTATGCGGCCTTCGGAGCGGTGGGCGGCGTAATGCTGGCCTATGGGCTGCTGCGAGTGATCCGCGCTGCTGCTGATTTCAGCGCTCGCGCGCGGCGCGGAGATGCAGCTGAATGCGCCAGTGCTGCTGGCGGCGCTATTTGTCGCAGTGATGATTACACTTATCGCCGCACTTGCCCCGGCGCTGCGACTCTCGGGAGCCGATCCTAACAAGGCGCTGCGTTCCAATGGCTCGACGGGCGTGACGCGCGGGCAGCACCGGCTGAGCGCCGCCTTCGTGGTCACGCAGGTGGCGCTGGCCCTGGCGCTGCTGGTGGTCTCCGGGCTGCTGCTGCACATGCTGGGAGGACTGCAAAATGCGAAGCTGGGCTTCTCGCCGGACCGCATTCTTACCGCGGAGGTCAATCTGTCGCCCGGTCGCTACGAAGGGCGAGACGTGGTGGCGAATTTTTACGATCCGTTGATCGAGAAAATCCGTGCGATTCCCGGAGTTCGTGCGGCCGGCACGATTATGCTTCTGCCGATTCAGAGCTACGGCTGGAACTCGGATGTTCATGTGACCGGCACGCCGCCGGCGCCGCCGAACGTGGAACAGCTGGCGGAGTTCCGCATGGTTTCGCCCGGCTATTACGACGTATTTCAGGATCGGCTGGTGAAGGGGCGGCTGCTCGACCCGGGCCTCGATACGCCGACATCGCATCCCGTGATTGTGGTCAATGAGGCCTTCGTGAAGAAGTTCATCCCTGAAGGGCGCGATCCGCTCGGCTTGCAGCTCGATGGCCACGACCACGAGACGATCGTCGGCGTGGTGAAGGATGTCCGGCAGAACATCTATGAGCCGCCGCTGGCGGAGACGGATTATCCGATCTCGCAGGTGAAGCTGGCCGACAGCATGAACTTTCTCGGCAGCATGCAGATCGTGATCCGCACCGGCGGCGATCCGGAGAGCATCGTGCCCAGCCTGCGCCGCGCCTTCCACGATGTCGACCCGACATTGCCTTTCCGTACGCCGGAGACGATGAGCTCGGTGATCGCCGACACGCTGATTTTCGAGCGGCTCGAGAACTGGCTCTTCGGGACGTTTGCTGTGCTGGCCGTGCTGCTGGCCATTGTCGGCCTGTACGGGCTGATCAGCCACGAGGTTGAGCTGTCGACGCGCGAGATCGGCGTGCGCATGGCGCTGGGCGCGCCGCGGATGAGAATCCTGACGGACATCTATCGGCGCGTGGCCTGGATGCTGGGCGGAGGGGTGGTCATCGGCCTGCTGCTGACACTGGCAGCGAGGAAATACATCGGCTCGGTGGTGGCTCTGCATCTGGACAGGGACGCCGGGCGAATCCTGGGTCTGACTGCGGCACTGGTGGCCGCTGGGCTGCTGGCGGCTTTGCTTCCGGCACACAAGGCGTCGTCGATTGAGCCAATGGAGGCGCTGCGGGACGAGTAGCAGCCGCTTATCGGGGAACGGCGAGGGAAATGCGGCAGCTGGTCCCGGCTCGATCCACAGAACCTGGTGCTCGAAGACGCGTCCGAAGTGGCGGGCGACGGCGTTGATGGCGTTCTCCATAGTGGGCGGCGTCGAACCGGCGAGCCGCTTCGAGTTCGAGGCTGGTGACGGCGCGGTCGGAGATGCCGCAGGGCACGATCAGATCGAAGTCGCGCAGGTCGGTCGTGACGTTGAGCGCGAAGCCGTGCGAGGTGATGCCGCGCGAGATGTGGACGCCGATGGCGGCGATCTTCTTTTCCGGGATCGAGCCCGCCGGCGATGGTCCAGACGCCGGTGCGTCCGGCGATGCGCTGCGCTGGGACGGCGAAGTCTCCCAGGGCGCGGATGAGGGACTTCTTCGAGCAGGCGGACGTAGTCGACTGCGCCGACGCGGCGGTTTTCACGGTGAAGCTGCGGAGGTCGAGGATGGGGTAGCCGACGAGCTGGCCGGGGCCGTGGTAGGTGACGTCTCCGCCGCGATTGATCTCGTGGATCTCGACTCCGCGATAGGCGAGGAATTCGTCGCTGGCGAGGATGTTGGCGCGGTCGAGAGTTGCGTCCCAGGGTGAGGACGGGCGGATGCTCGAGCAGCAGCAGCGTGTTGCCGATGCGGTTCTCGTGGCGGGCCTCGACGAGCTGCCTCTGAATGTCGAGTCCGGTGGCGTAGTCGACGCGGCCGAGATGGAGGAGGTTGAGGATCATCTCACAGCAGTTCGCGAAACTGTTCGATGGTGAGGCCGGCGTCGCGAACAATGGCAAACATCGTGAAGGCATTAATCGGATTGTGGCGTGGAATGGTGATGGTTCTCCGACCGTCGGACATCACAATATGCGCACTCTGGCGAATAACTTCGAAGCCGGCGCGTTCGAGGGCCCTCACCGCGTGAAGGTGGTTGATCCCGGGTAACTTCCCCATCAGGAGGCCATAACTTCCACATAGCGAGTCTGTTTGCGTCGGTTGATTTCATCCACGGCAGCCAGGTAGTCCAATATGGCCAACTTAATATTTTCCAGTGCTTCTTCTTCTGTAGCTCCTTGCGACCAGCAGCCGGGAAGGTCGGGACAACCTACTGCAAACCCTTCTTCAGACGGAATTAGTTCGACTTTGTATTTCATTGTTCCTCCAGAAGGAGCTGGACGCTTTGTCCTAGATTTTCGCGGCATTCTTCTACGGTGCGTCCCTGACCATTAGCGCCCGGAACTTCGAGAGACCAGCCGACAAACCAGTCTCCGTCTTTCTCGATAACCGCTGTGAATTCGTTGTGCATAACCGAATCATAGTTACTCTCGACTCACTGTAGCAAAACGATTCACCACAGAGGACACGGGGAGCACGGAGCAAAATCCCACATCCGAAAATCCGGACCCTTCGACTGCGCTCAGGGTAGGCTGTGCGGAACCCAGTTCTGCTGACCCCTAAACGTTGATCGCCATACCCTCGACGCTGCTGAAGCCGTCGAGCATGGCTTCGGCGAGGGTGGGGTGGGCGTGGATGGTCCACATCATGTCTTCGACCGTGGCTTCGAGTTCCATGGCGGTGACGGCTTCGGCGATGAGTTCTGTCGCCTGCGGGCCGATGATGTGGACGCCGAGGATCTCTCCGTACTTGGCGTCGGCGACGACCTTCACGAAGCCGTCGTGCGAGTCGACGATGGTGGCCTTGGAGTTTCCGACGAAGGGGAACTTGCCGACCTTGACGGTGTGGCCCAGTTCCTTGGCCTTGGCTTCCGTCAGGCCGACGCTGCCGATCTGCGGCTCGGTATAGGTGCAGCCGGGGATGCGCTCGCGCTTGATGGGCCGGGCATACTTGCCGGCGATTTTCGCGACGGCGACCAGTCCGGCCATCGACCCCGAGTGCGCGAGCTGCGGCATGCCGGCGACGATGTCTCCGATGGCGTAGATGCCGGGCTCGTCGGTCTGCATGTATTCGTTGACCTTGATGAATCCGCGCTCGGGGGTGATCTTCGTCTTTTCGAGGCCGATGCCTTCGGTGCGCGGGCCGCGGCCCACGGCGACGAGGACCTTCTCGGCTTCCTTGGTGGCCTGCTTGCCGTCAGAGCCGGTGTAGGTGACCTTGACGCCGTCCTTGGTGTTCTCGACCTTCTCGACCTTGGCGCCGGTCGCGCTTTCGATGCCGCGCTTGCGGAAGGAGCGGGCGAGCTCCTTGCTGATCTCTTCGTCTTCGACGGGGACGAGGCGGGGCAGGTATTCGAGGATGGAGATTTCCGAGCCGAAGCTGCGGAAGATGGAGCCGAACTCGACGCCGACGGCGCCCGCTCCGATGATGAGCAGCGATTTGGGGATGCTGGTCGAGCGAGAGGATTTCGATGTTGGTGAGGACGCGGTCGCTGACTTCGACGCCGGGCAGCAGGCGGGCGTCGGAGCCGGTAGCGAGAATGATGTTCTTCGCCTTGACGATGCTGGGCTTGCCCTTGTCTTTGTCGTGCGGCTGAACTTCGACGGAGTGGACGCCGTCTTTCGCTGGACCGGTGAGGCGGCCGAAGCCCGGGGACGACCGTGACCTTGTTCTTGCGCATCAGGAAATCGAGGCCCTTGACGTGCTTGGCGACGATACCGTTCTTGCGGTCGATGAATGGCCTTCCAGTTGATGGTGGCTTCGCCCAGGCCGTCGAGGCCGTATTCCTTGGCGTGCTTGAAGTGGTCGTAGATCTCGGCGTTGAAGAGCAGCGCCTTGGTGGGGATGCAGCCCACGAGCAGGCAGGTGCCGCCGAGGCGGCTGTCCTTTTCAATGAGGGCGACCTTGAGGCCGTACTGGCCGGCGCGGATGGCTGCGGTGTATCCGGCGGGTCCTCCGCCGAGGATGGCTACGTCGTAGATGGTCTCTGCCAAGGGAAGGCTCCGTTCAGGGTTGCGATGGCGTGAGGGATCAGGCCCGGATAATCCGGGCTCAACCCAAACAGTCTATTGTACGCAAGGGTTCCGATATGGAAGATGCGCGGAGGAAAGGGAAAGATTCGGGGCTAGTGGCCGCGCTGTGTTTGCGCGATACTGATAGGCATGAATGCGGTTCCCCATCCCGGCACGTGTCTCCGTAGGAGAATACCTGGCGACGAGCTATCGCCCGGACTGCGACTACGTGGACGGCGAGGTGCTGGAGAGAAATTTGGGCGAGAAAGAGCACGCAATCCTGCAGCGGACACTGATTTTTCTGTTTTGCACTCAACCGTGAGGCATGGAAGGTCGAAGTTTTCCCGGAGTTGAGGGTACAGGTGAGCCCGACTCGCTTCCGAGTTCCCGACATAACGGTCACTCATGCCGGACTGGCGTGGGATCGCATCTCTGCGTACTCCGGCACTGCTGTTCGTCGAGATTCTTTCGCCGGAAGACACGATGCCGCGCGTTCGTCAGCGCGTGGATGACTATCTCAACTTCGGTACCGAGCATGTCTGGATCATTGACCCGGAGCTGCGCAAGGCCTACGTTGCTACTTCGCGTGGGTTTGAAGAACCAGTGAACGGCGTGCTGACGATTCCGGGTACCGAGATTCGCGTCGTACTCAGCGAGCTCTTTGCTGAGCTGGATCGGGGCTAATTGAGTCCATTGGTGTTATGCGCCGCTAGGCGTGATCGCCCGTTCGGTTAGCCCAGCACCTTCGCAGCTTCCTTCGCAAAATAAGTCACGATGAAGCCCGCTCCGGCGCGGCGGATCGAGATCAGCGACTCCATCATGGCGCGCTCGCGGTCGAGCCAGCCGTTGGCGAAGGCGGCCTGCAGCATCGAGTATTCTCCCGACACCTGGTAGGCGCCGATCGGCACATCGAAGCGTTCGCGAGCGGCGCGGATCACGTCGAGGTAGGGCATCGCAGGCTTCATCAGGATCATGTCCGCGCCTTCACCAAGGTCAAGGTCGATCTCGCGCATGGCTTCGCGCAGGTTGGCGCCGTCCATCTGGTAGCTGCGGCGGTCGCCGAACTGCGGAGCGGAGTCGGCGGCTTCGCGGAAGGGTCCGTAGAAGGCCGAGGCGAATTTGGCGGCGTAAGAGAGGATAAGCGTCTGGTCGTAGCCCACTTCGTCGAGCTCGTCGCGGATGGCGGCGACACGGCCATCCATCATGTCACTGGGAGCAACGATGTCGGCCCCGGCTCTGGCCAGCGAGGTGGCGGTTCTCGGCCAGCAGCGCGCACGCTGGAGTCGTTTTCTATCTCATAGTCGTCACCATTCTGCTTCACAATGCCGCAGTGGCCGTGCGAAGTGTATTCGCAGAGGCAGACGTCGGCGATGAGGACGAGCTTCTTCGCCGCTGAGCGACTCTTTGAGTGCGCGCAGCCCGCGCTGCACGATGCCGTCCTCGTCCCACGCGCCCGTCGCCTTTTCGTCTTTCGTCTCGGGAAGGCCGAAGAGCAGCAGGCCTCCGATGCCGAGCGAGGCAGCGGCCTCGGCTTCCTTCACCGCTTCATCGACAGACAGATTGAAGACGCCCGGCATGGAGGCGATTTCTTTGCGGACACCTTCGCCGGGGCAAATAAAGAGCGGATAAATCAGCGCGCCGGGTTCGAGATGCGTTTCGCGGACCAGGTTGCGCATGGCCTCGGTACGACGCAGACGGCGCATTCGGGTGATGGGGTATTCCATGGTTCTTATCTTACGGGGAGAGGCTCTTCTGGTGTCACATTCTGGCGGGCTTCGACATGGACGCGGACAACCCTCCGCCCGAAACTAATCCCGCGGCCTCGCCAAGAGCTATGTCAACCGAGGCCTTGTACTGAGGTAAACTTGGCATGTATATCGCGCCTGATTTCTCAGTGCCGGTTTGTCAGGTGACGGCCGAGTCTGGCAGCGAAGAGGAAAAGTATGGACCTCGATCTCGTAGAACAACGCCAGCGAGCCCACTTGCTGCTTGACGTGCTGCCGGAGGAGAAACTCTCCGTGGTGCGCAACCTGCTCGAGGTCCTGGCTGACCCCCTGGCCCATACTCTCGCCAACGCCCCCTTTGACGACGAGCCGGTCAGCGAAGAGGAAGCCCGGCAGATCGCCGCGTCCAAAGCGTCGCTCGCCCAAGGGAGAGAGATTTCTCACGAGGAACTCCTCGCCGAGTTCGGGCTCAGCCGCGATGATTTCGAGCGCCTGGGCCGCACGCCGCTTGAGCCCCGCATCTCTGGCCAGTAGCGGCGATGGGTAGGAAGGTTGCCTGGACCGACCAGGCCAGGGCCAGCCTCCGTAGTATTGATCAGGCCACCGCGCTTCGGATCCTGCATGCCCTGGCCCGTCTCCTCGCCAGTGGCGAGGGCGACGTAAAACGCCTTCAGGGCATCGACCCGCCGGAGTTCCGGCTCCGCGTCGGAGACTACCGCGTCCGCTTCCATGACCTCGGAGACACGCTCCTCATTCTCGCCGTTAAACATCGCAGCGAGGTCTACCGTTGATCCGCTGTCGAACTCCTGTCACACCCGAGTTCTGATCAAATCTCGCAGTGTTCATATAAGGATTCGAAGCATCGTGTCGTTACGGGCGTTACCGATCTCGCTCGGCGTCGTTACCCGCTCTCAGATCTCCACCATCTGTTCGTACTCCTGCGCGGAGAGCGATGGTAGCAGCGCCCAGAGCGTGTAGATAGCGAGCGCGGTACCGGTGATGGGCTTGATCAGCGTAAGGAACGCCACCACGATGGCCAGGATGCGCGCCCAGGGGGCGCGGCGGCTGAGTGCAATGCCCGTCACGACGCAAAGAATGGTGCGGCCAATGACGATGACGCTGATCAGCGGAGCGAACCAGGGCATCTGGTTGAAGGGGAATTCGCCGAATGGGCCGTGGTGCCAGTGTCCGAAATAGCCGCCGAACATACCGGCGAAGAAAGACATAGCCAGCACCCATTCAAGAGCGACCACACTCCATAGGCGATCCAGAGAACAGAGAGAGACTGGAGATGGCGATGCACGCGCGTGTAGAAGCGCGGCGCGACGGCTACGCCGGGACCGGCGGCGAGCGGCACCATCTGGGGAACGGCCCTGCCGCACTTGAGGCAGAACTGCTGAGTGGGGTCGAGAGGTTGTCCACATCCACTGCAAAACATAGGTTGGTCCCTCCTTTGCTACGAAAGACCTGTATTAAGTTACGTATTCACCGCTGTGCTTGTTCCGGATACCGTTTCCGCTTGCTACCGTTAGGATGAAGCTTATGCCGTTCACGCATCCCATCCCGAGCGTAGTGAGCGATTGTAGCCGGTCTGTGCTGGAATGGGACCGTTTTCTCGATTTGCTCGCGGGATATGCGCAGTCGGCGACGGGAAAGCAGTGGCTGCATGAGCGCTCGCTCCGTCGACCGACCTTGACTGGATTCGCCGGCGAGCACACGCTGGTCGCCGAGATGCGCCTGCTGATGCACGGCAGGCGCGCGGCCTTCGCTGGGGTCGCTCTTCGATCCCTCTGAGGTGCTGGCGAAGTCGCGCATCGAAGGAGCGGCGCTGGAGGCGGACGAGATCCGCCGAGTGGTGAACCTGGCCGAGGATATCTCCGGATGGGTAGCGCTGCTGGGTGCGCCACCGAAAAATCTCGGAAGACGCGTTGCCGAAGCTGCGCGCGATGGCAGGCGATCTGCTCACGCTGCCATTAACGCCGCTGGTCGAGTCGCTGCGCTCGCGGATTCTCCCCGACGGCTCGCTCACCGACGATGCGTCGCCCGAGCTGCGGCGGATTCGCCGCGAGATGGAGCGTCAGCAAAGGGCCATTGAAGAGAGCCTGCGTTCGGCCTTGCGGCGATTCTCCGAAGGCGGCAGCACGCAGGACGACGTGATCACGATTCGCGGCGAGCGCTTCGTGATTCCGGTGAAGGCGGAATGGAAGCGGCGCGTGCAGGGCGTCGTGCACGGCGCGAGTTCGAGCGGCCAGACGGTATACGTGGAGCCACTCGAAACCATCGAGCTGAACAACGATCTGGTCCGGCTGCTCGAAGAGGAGCAGGCGGAGATTCATCGCATCTTCGCGGCCATGACACGGCAGATCGGCCAGTACGCGCCCGTCATTCTGAAAGGCGCAGAAGTGCTCGCGGAGGTAGACACGCTGCAGGCGCGGGCGAGGTTTGCGCTGGAGTTCGACTGTGTCGAGCCGCACTTTCGCCGAAGCCTCCGATCCCGAGTTCATGTTGAAGCAGGCGCGGCATCCGCTGCTGGAGAAGCGGCTACGCTCACAGGCGGAAGAGTCGTCCCGATCAGTCTGTCGCTGACCTCCGACGCGCGGCAGCTCATCATCAGCGGACCGAACACCGGCGGCAAGACGGTTGCGCTGAAGACAGCCGGACTGCTGGCCATCATGGCGCAGAGCGGCGTTCCGGTGCCGGTCGAAGAGGCGGTGCTGCCGGTCTTCGACGCGATCCTGGCGGACATCGGCGATGCGCAGTCGATCGAGCAGAACCTGTCGACATTTTCGGCGCACATCGTCAATCTGAACCGCATTGCGGAGCGGGCCGATGCATCTTCACTGGTCCTGCTCGACGAGCTGGGCTCGGCGACCGATCCCGAAGAGGGCGCGGCGCTCGCGGTGGCGATTGCCGAGCACTTTTTGCGATCCGCGCGCGTGGTCGATCATCTCGACGCATCACACCTCGCTCAAGGTCTATGCCGAGAACACGCCGGGCGTGATCAACGCCGCCGTGGGATTCGATGAGCACACGCTGGCGCCGACCTATGAGCTGCGGCAGGGAGTTCCGGGCGCGTCGGCCGGCATCAACATCGCGGCGCGGCTCGGGCTCGATCGCGACATGATTGAAGCGGCGCGCGCGCGGCTGAGCACGCAGACCCAGGATATCGGGCGCTTTCTCGACAGCCTGCACGAACAGCTGCGCGCGGTGACGGCGGAGCGCGAGCGATCCGGAACAGCTGGAAGACGGAACTCAAGCGCGAACGCGCGCGGCTGGAGCCGACGGCATGAAGGAGTGGCGCGCGAAGGTCCGCGAGATGGAGCTGAAGCTCGAGTCTCTGCTGAAGGATTTCGAATATCAGGCGCGGGAAACGGTGAAGGCGATCGACGATCGCGCGGCGCAGCAGAAACTGTCGAAGGACGCCGAGCGGCGCATCGCGCGGTTGCGGCGCGAATTCGCCGAGAGCTTCAACGCCGCAGTCGTCGCGCATCACACCGGCGCGGACAAAGGCGACGTGCACGCGCAGCCGCACATCGTCCGCCACGTGGCCGCGGGCGACACGGTCAAGCTGCGCCTGTACGCTGGGCAAGACGGCGCGTGTCGAACGGCAGATCGACGACAAGATGTTCGAGGTCGCAGTCGGCGCCGATGAAGATGCGCGTAGCGCGCGATGAGATTGCCGAGGTGGTGCGTTCCGCCGCTGCGCAGACTCCGTCTGCAGGCGGCGCGCAGCCGGCGTGGCGTGTCGGTTTCGATGGCCGAGCCCGATGCCAGCGTGAGCTGGGAGATCAACGTGATCGGGCGCACCGCGGACGAGGCGCAGGACGAAGTCGAGAAATTTCTCGACCGCGCATTTCATGGCGGGCTTGCCGCGCGTTCGCATCATTCACGGCACCGGGATGGGCATCCTGCGGCGAACGCTGCGCGAGTATCTGCGCCACCATCCGCAGGTGGCGTCGGTGACAGAGCCGGCGCAGAACGAGGGCGGCGCAGGCGCGACCCTGGTGGAGCTGAAAGAGTAGCCCTATCTCCGGCAAATTCCCTAGCAGAGAGTTTTCATCTCGCTCGACGTGCCTCCTGCCGCGGGAACGTAGCACTTCAGCGTGTAATCCATCACCATGCGGTCGGCATTGAAGCGCCAGCCGAGGGTGCGGATGGTCCGCTTCATGCGCTTGATCCATCCGCGCGGCAGGCCGTCCTTGTCGCGGTGATAGTAGAGCGGGATCAGTTCGTCGCGGAGCACCCGGTAGAGATCTTCGCCGTCGCGGTTGTCGTGCAGATCCATATTCGAGTGCATTCTGCCGGCGCCGATGGCGAAGCCGTTGAGGCCGTCGTAAGCTTCCGCCCACCAGCCATCCAGCACGGAAAGATTCAGGCCTCCATTGAGCACGACCTTTTGTCCGCTGGTGCCCGAGGCCTCGAGCGGCCGCCGCGGATTGTTGAGCCACACGTCGACGCCCTGCACGAGATAGCGGCCGACGTTGATGTCGTAGTCTTCGATGAAGACGAGTTTGTCCGCGAACTTGGTGTCGCGCATCCTCTCGGCGATCTGCTGGAGGACCCGCTTACCCGGCTCGTCATGCGGATGGGCCTTGCCGGCAAAGAGGAATTGCACGGGCCGCTTGGGATCGTTGACCAGCGAGGCCAGCCGCTCGATATCGGCGAGGATGAGGTTGGCCCGCTTGTAGGTGGCAAATCGCCGTGCGAAGCCGATGGTCAGCGCATCGGACGAGAGCACTTTGCTCAGCCTTAGCAGCGTCTCCTGAGGCTCGCGGCGGCGCTCGGCCTGTTCGCAGGCGCGGCGGCGCACGAAGTCGAGGAGCTGCGATTTAAGGCTCAGGTGCGTCTCCCAGAGTTCGCCATCGTCAACGTTTTCAATCTCTCCCCAGGTGCGCGCGTCTCCGCTGCGGTGCTGCCATCCGATGCCGAGATGGCGGTCGTAAAGGCGGCACATCTGCGGAGCCAGCCAGGAGGGCACGTGCACGCCGTTCGTGATGTGGCCGA
>CAVTLP010000018.1:0-23814 GCA_963735555.1 uncultured Acidobacteriota bacterium | reverse complement strand
CAGGGGCGGGGCGGCCGGCTTGCGCGCGAACGGCGCAGCCTGTATCGAGGCATTCAGGCGCAACACCCACGTGCCGATCATCGGCATCGAGAAACGCAGAATGGGCGACGAGGTCTCGATCACTCCGGATTTCGCCTCCGTGGAATCCGTTGCCGCCGCAGGCGCCGACATCATTGCCCTCGACTGCACCATAAGCAGATCTCCTCTGGCCGAGCCGTGGCGCGATCTGGTCGGCCGGATCCGCGCCGATATCCGGAAGCCTGTGCTCGCCGACATTGCCACCTTCGAAGAAGCGGTGGCCGCTCAGGGGGCCGGTGCGGATGCTGTAGCGACTACACTCTATGGCTTCACGCCGGAGACGGCGCAATTCCGAAGCGTCAATTGGGAACTCGTCGAGCGTCTCGTCCGCAACCTTCGCGTCCCGGTCATTGTCGAGGGTCATATCTCGCAACCGGAGGAAGTAAGCGAGCATCTCCTTGGGTGCGTACGCAGTCGTCGTCGGGTCCGCCATTACACGTCCCGAATCCATTACCGCGCGCTTTGTAAAAGCCTTGCATCCCGATTCCTGATGGCCAAGAGTCCTCGTCATAGACGAACTCGCTGGCGGCGAGTTTCCCGGCAAAATGCCGCCTGTAATTTGTACGTGCACCTCGGTACAGTTGTCTATACATCATGGTAACTTGAACTCAGGCCGTCTGGCTCCCCAAATGAGCCGAGTGCCGCAGAAGGAACCCCATGTCCCGCAGCTATGCGCACGCCATGCTTCAGGAGATCTACGAACAGCCCGAGGCTCTGACGGCTACCATCGCCCGTTACACGGATGCCGGTGCGCTCGCTGCTGAGTCCTTCCCGCAAATCGCCGACATCCTTCGCGGGCGTCAGCGGCTGGTCATCGCCGCCAGCGGCTCAAG
Source organism: uncultured Acidobacteriota bacterium (assembly GCA_963735555.1). Lineage (GTDB taxonomy): Bacteria > Acidobacteriota > Terriglobia > Terriglobales > Acidobacteriaceae > Silvibacterium. Next base: position 22,903 of record CAVTLP010000018.1, on the reverse strand, counting down.
CCGCCACGCCGGTCTCGCCGGCGAGATCATGCTCGAGGACATCGCCGGTCTTGCCGTCGATGTCGAATACGCGAGTGAGTATTCCTATCGTTCCACCCACACCCTCCACGATCCCGGTGTTCTGGTGATTTCGCAGTCCGGAGAAACTGCCGACACCCTCGCCGCTCTGCGCGAAGCCAAGGCGCGCGGCCTCGCATCCGTGGCCATTACAAACAACCCGGAATCGACCATGGCTCGCGAGGCAGACGCATCTCTGCCCACCATTGCCGGCAAAGAGCGGGCGATTCCCGCGACCAAGAGCTTCATCACCCAGCTATGTGTTCTTTATCTGCTTACCCTGTACCTCGCGCGACTCGGCGGTCGAATGACCGCACAGACAGTTTCTGCGCACCTGGAACACCTGGAGCGCCTCCCGGGTTTGCTGGCGGCTTCGCTCGAGCCATGGGAAGCACAGGTTCATGAAATTGCCGCGAAAACCGCCTCCGCTCGCGGATTTCTCTATCTTGGCCGCGCTGTCCACTATGCAATCGCGCGCGAAGGCGCCTTGAAGTTGAAGGAGTCGGCCTACGTTCAGGCTGAGGGATATCCTGCCGGCGAACTGAAGCATGGCCCCAACGCCCTGGTCAGTCCCGACGCGCCCCTGGTGATCCTGGCGACCCGCGACGATGAGGATCCCGACTCCGTGCTGCGCTACCAGAAGACCCTGCAACTCATGCGCGATATGCAGGCCCAGGGCGCAACAATCTTTTCCCTGGCAAACGAAGGCGACGAGGAAGCGGCCGGATTAAGTAACTACTCGGTGGCGATTCCGCCCGTGAGCGAGTTCCTCCTGTCTTTGCTCGAAGTCGTGCCTCTGCAGCTCTTCGCCTACTTCACCGCCGTCCTCCACGGTGTGGATGTCGACAAGCCTCGCAACCTGGTCAAGGCCGTCGTCACCGAATGAGGTTCCGGCTCCCGTCAAACTCCCGTCGCGATGTAGCATTGAAGTATGTCTGATCTTGGATCGATCCTGCGACTCTGGCGCGAGGCACGAGATCGAGGCGAGGAAATCTGCCTTGCCACGGTGGTGGGAACAGAGGGTTCTTCCTATCGCAAACCGGGAGCGCGCATGCTCATTACCCGCGGCGGACGGCGCGTCGGCACCATCAGCGGGGGCTGCCTGGAGGCGGAAGTCCAGAAAAAAGCATGGTGGCTCACAGAATCCGGCGCATCGATTCAGCGCTACAGCAGTTTCTACGATGATGACTCCGAGATGCCGTATGGTCTCGGCTGCGGGGGTACCGTCACGGTATTGCTCGAACGCGGTGAGGCGGCAGAGCAGGTTCTGGGTGCTCTCGAGCGTAGTACGGCCTCTCGGAAAGGCACCGTATTTGTATCAGTCATAGATACCGAATCTCCGGCGGAGAGGGGAACACGCCTCATTCTGTCGGAGGACGATGAGATACATCTCTCCCCGACAGTTCCTTCAGCAGGCATAAGGCTGGGGCGTCAGGCTCTCAGGGAAGAGAGATCGTTCTGGCAGAAGGGAGGGACGACAATCTTCGCGGAGTACTTTGCGCCCAGAGTCGCTCTGCTGATTGTCGGCGCGGGAGACGACGCCAGGCCTCTGGTCGAGTTCGCAGCCACTTTGGGGTGGAAGACGACCGTCGTAGACGGGAGGGCCCACCTTGCGACCCGGGAGCGCTTTCCGCTGGCGGACGAGGTGTCCGTCCTCAGCGCTTTTGATCAGATCGCGCTGGCTGCCCGCGATGCGGCGGTGATACTCACCCACAGCTACGAGCAGGACAGGGCCGCTCTGCGCGGCCTGCTGCCCGGCGGCGCCGGTTATCTCGGAATTCTCGGGCCCCGCAAAAGAACGAATCGCCTGCTGTCTGAGGTCGCGCCCGAGCTGGGGTGGACCCAGGACGAATGCCTATCTCATCTTCATTCACCCGTGGGCCTCGACATCGGCGCCCAGGATCCCATCAGCATCGCGCTGGCAATCATCGCGGAGATTTACTCGGTGATGGAGCGATCGGCTGACCGGTCCCGCCAGAATACCGAGCATGCGCCACCGCTCCACGCTTGACTCAAACCGCGATAACGGTTGTCGCCGGCCCACGCTGATCCCAGTTTGCTGAGCGACGTTTTAGCTGAAAATATTCGCCGCCATCTCTTTTCTACGGTGCATCCATTGTGTCCAGAGAGGTTCCCCCCATGTTCCGACGCCGTCACCTGCATTATTTCGTGCTCGTGCTATCCATCGTCCTCGCCTTCGCTCAAAGCGTTCATGCGCAGGAAAAGATCGAGATCGAAGCCGACGCGCCGACCACCCCATTCCCGCATTTCTGGGAGGAGATGTTCGGCTCCGGACGTGCCATCCTTGCCCTCCGCGAAAGCTACCGCGACGATTTGCGCGCCGTGAAGCAGATCACTGATTTCAAATACGTGCGCTTTCACGCGATCCTGCACGATGAGCTGGGTGTTTACAACGAAGACGAGCACGGAAATCCCGTCTACAACTTCGCCTACGTCGACCAGGTCTACGACGGCCTTCTGAAGAACGGCGTCCGTCCGTTCGTCGAGATCAGCTTCATGCCGAAGAAGCTGGCCTTCAATCCCGACGCTCTGCATCCCTTCTGGTACAAGCAGAATGTCTCCCCGCCCAAGAGCATGGAGCGCTGGGACGACCTGATGACGCACTTTGCGCAGCACCTTGTTGATCGCTACGGAATCGACGAAGTCTCGAAGTGGTACTTCGAAGTCTGGAACGAGCCCAACATCGATTTCTGGAACGGCATCCCGCGAAAGGAATCTTACTTCGAGCTCTACGCGCACACCGCGCGGGACCTGAAAAAGGTTAGCCCTCGCCTTCGGGTAGGCGGCCCTGCGACAGCCGCCGCTGCGTGGATCCCCGATTTTCTGAAGTTCACAGCGGCCAATCACGTGCCGGTCGATTTCGTCTCCACCCACGGCTACGCCGATGAACACCGTTGAAAGACTCTTCGGAACCAACGAAGATATTCCCATGGACAACCGCGTCTGCTCGCGCCGTCGCCAAAGTGCGTGAGCAGATCCAATCGTCCCCGATGCCTGACCTGCCCCTCATCTGGACAGAGTGGAACGTCCAGGGAATGATGGAAGCGCGCGACACCATCTTCGTCGGCCCGGCGCTGGCCAACACCATTCGCGCAATGTCGACGGTGTCGACATGTTGTCCTTCTGGACCTTCTCCGACGTCTTCGAAGAAGGCGGTCCCATTCCACAGCCCTTCGTGGGTATGTTCGGTTTGCGCGCCAAAGGCGGCATCAACAAACCCAGCTACTACGCCTACGCCCTGCTCCACCAGTTGGGCGACACCCGCATTGCGAACTCGTCGAATAACGTCATCGTGACAAAGACATCAGACGGCGGTCTGGCGATTGCCGCCTGGAACCTCGTCGACCCCGATCAGCAGGGAACGACACAGCACATGGAGCTCTATTTCCGCAACCTTCCTGCAAGCGCGCGGGTGACGATTCAGCGGGTCGATAGCGAACATGGCAACGTGCTGCCCAAATACGCGGCAATGGGTAAGCCGCTCGATCCGACCGCCGGAACAGGTGGAGCAACTCAACCGCGAGACAGCTCTCCCCGCTCCTGAAGCCGTCAGTCTGCAAGGCAACCGGCTGGACCTCACGCTGACCCCGGACGCCTTGCTTTTGGTCAAAGTCCAGCCTTGATCCGCGGAATCGAGCTCTCCGGTCTCAGTTTCACGCAGCGTAAATATTCAGAGCCAGATGGCCTGTAACATGTGTGAAGAAGTGAGAGGTGTATGGACGAAGGTCGTTGGGTATCTACTGATTGCGAGTGAGGCGGGTGGCACCGATTCGGTATCGGATCGGGCCATGGAGCGTCTGGTCGACGCGATCAGCAAGGAAGGGTATGAGGTGGTTCGAACTGCGACGCCCGAGGACGGCCTGTCGCTGGTCCAGTCCGACCCGTCGCACAGCGCGATTCTGCTGGATTGGGACCTCGAGGGCGAGCATCAGTTTGCCGAGATGGCCGCGCTCCAGATCATTCGCGAGGTGCGTCATCGCAACAAGAAGGTGCCGATCTTTCTGATCGCCGATCGCACGCTGGTGAGCGAGCTTCCGCTGGAAGTGGTCAAGCAGGTGCACGAGTACATCCACCTGTTTGGCGACACGCCGGCAGTTCATCGCCAACCGCGTGGACTTCGCCGTCGAGCGCTACAACGAGCAGTTGCTGCCGCCGTACTTTCGCATGCTGAAGAAGTACACCGACGAGGGCGCGTACTCCTGGGACGCGCCGGGGCACATGGGCGGCGTGGCGTTTCTGAAGCACCCGGTGGGCATGGAGTTTCATCGCTTTTTCGGCGAGAACCTGATGCGCTCGGACCTGGGCATCTCGACATCCCCGCTTGGTTCGTGGCTCGATCACATCGGACCTCCGGGCGAATCGGAACGCAACGCCGCGCGCATCTTCGGAGCGGACTGGACCTTCTATGTGCTGAGCGGTTCATCGACATCCAACCAGATAGTCGGTCACGGAGTGATCGGCCAGGACGACGTTGTTCTGGTCGATGCGAACTGTCACAAGTCGATCTGCCACTCGCTCACCGTAACCGGCGCACGCCCTGTTTTCGCCACTCCGACCCGCAACGGCTACGGCATGATCGGGCTCGTTCCGATTCATCGCTTCAGCCCGCAGGCGATCCGTCAACTGATCGACGAAAGTCCCCTGACAGCAGGCGCGGCGTCGAAAGATCCCACATATGCTGTCGTTACCAACTCGACCTACGACGGGCTTTGCTACGACGTGAATCGCGTCGTGGCCGAGCTGGCAAAGAGCGTGCCGCGCGTCCACTTTGACGAGGCATGGTATGCCTACGCCAAGTTCCACCAGATCTATCGGGGACGTTTCGCGATGGACGTTCCCGATGAAATGCCAAATCGGCCCACGCTCTTCGCCGTGCAATCGACGCACAAGATGCTGGCCGCCTTTTCGATGGCGTCGATGATCCACATCAAGTTGAGTCCCCGGACTTCGCTTGAATACGACCAGTTCAACGAGTCGTTCATGATGCACGGAACGACCTCGCCCTTTTATCCCCTGATTGCCTCCCTCGATGTGGCGGCCGCGATGATGGACGAGCCGGCTGGTCCCACGCTGATGAATGAGACGATCCAGGACGCAATCACCTTCCGCAAGGCCATGTCGTCGGTCGCCCACCGCCTCCGTGAAGCAGAGGGCGGTGGAGGATGGTTTTTCCGGCTGTATCAGCCCGATCAGGTCCGCGACCTTGCGGGAGATCCTCACCTATTCGAAGAAGCTCCCGATGTTCTCCTCGCGACGCAACCGAGCTGTTGGACGCTGAAGCCGGGCGAGGATTGGCACGGCTTCCAGGATGCTGACATCGCCGACGATTACTGCATGCTTGACCCGACCAAGGTCACCATCCTGATGCCGGGCATCAACGCGCAGGGAGCGATCGCGGACTGGGGCATTCCGGCCGCGATCCTTACGGAATTCCTCGATGCTCGCCGCGTCGAGATCGCGCGCACGGGCGACTACACAGTGCTTGTGCTTTTCTCCGTCGGAACCAGTAAGGGCAAGTGGGGCAGTCTGCTCGAAAACCTCTTCGAGTTCAAGCGGCTGTACGACAGTGAGGCGTCGCTCGAAGAAGCTTTGCCTGACCTGGTCGCGAAGTATCCCAATCGCTATCGCAACGTTTCGCTGAAGGAACTTAGCGATGAGATGCATGCGCGTAATGATTGAGCTGAATTTGCCCGGACTGGTGAGCGAAGCGTGCGACGCTCGATACAGATCAGGTTCTCACTCCCGCGCAAACGTATCAGAAACTGTTACGAAATGGCACCGAAAAGGTGAAGTTCACCGATATGGCCGGACGCATCACCGGGGTGATGCTGGTCCCCTACCCGCCGGGCATTCCGGTGGCTATGCCCGGCGAGCGCCTGGGCGCCAAAGACAGTGCCGTAATCAGGCTGATCCTTGCGACAGAGGAATTCGGCAAGAGATTCCCCGGTTTCGAGCGCGAAGTTCACGGCATTGAGGTAGACGCCCAGGGCGACTACTGGATGCGCGCCGTCATCGAGACACCGGGAGGAAAGACCAACGGCAATGGTAAGCAGCGGGCTCCGAAATCCGGACCGCCAGTGAAGCGCAGACGCAAGGCAAAGTCTGCGGATGCAGCCCCGGCAGAAACCGGGCCGCCGTCGGCAGAAACGCTGGGGCCAAACGCAGACCAGCGTTAGCGGCGTCACGAAAGACTAGCTGCTTCCATCCTGAGCCAGTTCCTGCGCGGCAAGCTCTGTTCCTTCGACTCTGGCGCGGATTTTTGCAAACGCCGTATCGCGAGCGGTCGACGTGTCGTCCGCGAAAGGCGAGAAGCCACAGTCATCCGTGGTTCCGAGCGGCTCGACAGGCAGCGCTCACGCGCTGCGAAGCCGCGAACCAGCCGCGGTATGAGCGGCGATCTCCTGAGCTACCCGAGCCTCCTGCCCTGCGAACATCGAGCGCAGGCGCCCCGCCACCTTAAGGTGCCACTGCGCACGCCGGGTCGCGGGCAACCGTGCATAAAGCACCTCCCGATAGAGCGCATGCGCGAATACGTAAAATGTCGATCGCGATCCGTCCGGCAACTCATCCTGCCCCGCGATCGATACCAGCCGAACCCGGCGGACCAGCGCCGCGAAGGCTTCTTCTATCTCTTCGAGTTCCCGCTCGAGCGCGGCAGCTACAGCCCACGCCGGAAAAATGGTTCCCGAGATGCTCCGGCTTCGAGCAGGCCACGATCCTCGTTGCTCAGACGGTCAATCTGCAGCTCGATCACTCCGGAAAGGCTGTCCGGAACTCCAAGCTCAATCTCGGCAGCGGCACGCTCAAAGTCACCTGCCCGTTCCGCTTCATCACCACCTGCTGCGAGCGGAGATGATCCAGCGTGGCGATCATGAACAGTGGATTGCCGGCGGAGTTCTGATGGATCAGGCTCGCAAGACCCGTAGGCAGCGACTCCGCCGCCAATTCCCGGCGCAGGTACGCCGCGACTGACGCCTTGGTCAGCGGTCCCAGCGAGAGGTGTTCACTGCGGCGGCTCGTGCGTAGATCCTGTTCAATCACCCGCAGCGGATGATGCGCATCAAGTTCGGCCGGCCGGAAGCTGCAGAGCAGCATTAGCTTCGCCCGCCCACGCCGGCGCGCCAGCGCCGAGATCGGGTGCAGCGTAGAAGTGTCCGCCCAGTGAATATCTTCAAAGATCAGAAGCAGGGCATCATTTTGACCGAGAGATTCCAGCGCCTCACTGATCTCTCCGATCGAAGGGGGAGTCGTCCCGTTGCGCCCAAACCAGCCGGGAGCTGCCGCTGTCAGCTGGGTCCGGGCTTTCTCATCAGCGCTGCATAAGTTGTTGAGCGCCTCGCGAACCGGATAGAACGCTTCCTTGCCTCCAAAACCTTCGAGCGACTGTCCCCGCCCTGTCCGCAGCCGTGCGGATTGAGCCAGGTTCGCGCAAAAGGCATCGATCAGGGCCGTCTTACCAATGCCCGCCTCGCCCGTGATGAACACTGTCGCCCGCTCAGCCGCGCGGCAACGCTCGAGCTGCCCATGGAGAGTTCCAAGTTCGGCTTCGCGTCCAATCAGAGAAGAAACTGAGGGCCCTGAAGCATCCGTCACAGGCATCAGGAAACGGTAGCCCCGGCTCGGCACGGTTTCGATAAACCGGGGATCGTGCGGGTCGTCCCCGAGCAGCTTACGGATCTCGAGGATATAAGTCCGGATCACCTGTGGCTGGACATATGTCTCCGGCCACAGCGACTCGAGCAGCTCGTCGTGAGTAATCAAGCGCTGCGGATTCTCGACCAGGTAGCGAAGGACCGAGAAGGGGCGCGGGGTGAGTGAAAGCTGCTCTTCTCCGCGCCACACACACTCGTTACGAAGGTCGAGCCGGTAAGTTCCGAACTGTCGCATCTGGCCGATTGGACTCCTGACTGAATCCGATAGCAGTTAGCGTGCCGCAGGGCAGGGAGCGGAAGCAGCGCGTTTGTTTGGTTGCGATGATTTTACTCTTTCGGCACGGTCCACGCGCGGACAGCCTTTGTTCGAAAATGTTGTTCGAAGATGTTCACAGGTCGTTACGCAAAAGAGACGCGCCACGTTCCTGCGACGTTTGCAGATTAGTGACGAATGACACCAAATCGGGTGCGATTAGTGGCAATCCCCCCGGGGCGCCGCCCCGTACCCCACTCCGAGGTGGCTACGTGGCCTGACTGTCCGGCACCTCGTCGCTGATAACAAAGAAGTGCTTCAGGTCGGCTCTTCCGAATGACGTGGTCAACGCAACATCTGAGGCGTCGCGCCCGACCGCCATTAGAACCCGCCCGATCCGGGGCGTGTTGTTGCGGGCATCAAGGTCCACCACCGGCCGGAGAGATAAACCTCGAACCACGCAGCGAAATCCATCGGCGCCGTCGGTGGCGGAAAGATGCGGATATCCCCCAGGTAGCCCGTCGCGTAGCGCGCCGGGATGTTCAGCGCTCGGCAGAACGTGATCGCCAGGTGTTGATAATCGCGGCAGACGCCCTGCCGCTCAGTAAATACGTCGAGAGCCGTCTTCGTCGATCGGGCGTACAGGTACCCAAAAACTACCTGTTGTGCACCCAGTCAGCGATAGCCTGCACGCGGGACCAGCCTGGCGCGAGGTGGCCAAAAAGGTCGAGGGCCACATTGGAGAGCCGGTCGACCTCGCAGTATCGGCTGTTGAGGAGATACTTCAGGACGTCGCTCGGCAATTCCTGAATGGGATGCTCGACCGCCTCCGCGTCTATCGCGTCGTACTTGCCTGAATCCTCGATCAGCGTGCGGCCCGACAAGCGTAACGGCCCTGCCGGCGCGTCGAAGCGCGTGCAGATATTTCCGAAGCTGTCGATATAGCTGTCCAGTGACAGAGCGGGATCGACCTGAAGGATATCGGGCTCGCGCAGGTCCTGGGCGCGCGACGGATGCACATGTAGCATGGCCACAAAGGACACCGGCGCGAAAAGCTCAAAATGCATGTCATAACCCAGTCGAATGAGCATGGGTAAGGGCCTCGCAAGTCTTTCCCAAAAATTGAAGTCGCAACCACGGAGCGGTAGGGCAAATATTTAAGATGCCGTGAAACCGAACCAATGCCAGTTTCAGATAGAGTTTTAGTATCAAGTCCAGAAAAACCTTCCCTGGGCTCTTCCGGGCCCGAAAGGATCAACTTGACCTACTGTCTCGGTATTATGACCCACCAGGGACTGGTCATGGCCTCCGACTCTCGAACGAACGCGGGATATGACCAGGTGAACCTGTGCCGCAAGATGCACACATTTTGCCATCCGGGCGAACGGGCATTCGTTCTGCTCACCAGCGGCGGTCTCTCCCTTACGCAGTCCGTGGTCACCCTCCTCCGTGATGAGTTTAGCGAGGGAGTCGGGCTGGCGCAGGCGAATACGATGTTTCAGGCCGCCCGTGCAGTTGGGAATTGTGTTCGCAAGGTCTCGGATATGGACCGGGCCGCGCTCGAGCGCGACGATTTCAGCTTCAATATCAATCTGCTGTTAGGGGGCCAAATCAAGGGGTGAGCCGCCCCAGCTTTTCCTCATCTATCCGCAGGGAAACCAGCTCGGCGCCACCGTCGATTCACCCTATCTCCAGATCGGTGAATGTAAATATGGCCGGCCCATCCTCGACCGCGGCATTGAGTACGGCTCGACGACGCTGGACGTGGCGGCAATCTACGCTCTGCTCTCCTTCGATGCCGCAATGCGCTCGAATGTAACGGTCGGTCCGCCCATCGAAATGCTGCTCTACAGCAATGACAGGCTGGACTTCGACTGCTACCGCAGGTTCGCGGCCGACGATCCCGAGTTAATCCTGATCCACAGGAGTTGGGAACGCTCCCTGCGCCGCGCAGTAGAGGAACTGCCCAAAATCCAGTTCGATGCGTGCGTGCAGAACGTCTCCTGACCGTTTGTAGCCGATGACGGACGCCTCCTATTCGGCTTCACCGACCGCGTAATAGCCCTTGCGCGTCTGGATCTTGAGACCGTCACCCTGGCAGGAGACATCGAGCTTGCGGTAGCCGCCATCCAGCTTGTTATTGGTGGGAGTGTAGCTGGCGAGGTACTGCGTGCGCAGTTCCTGCTCGATCTGGGCGAAGGCCTCTTCCATCTTCTTGCCGTTGTTGCCGACATTGATCGTCCGGCCGCCCGTTTCCTCAGTGAGCTTCTTCATCTGCATCTCGCCTGTGTAGCCGAAGGTGTGGTAAGCGTAAAACGGCCGGTCGGCGATGAGAATGACGTAGATGATGGCGTTGGCCTTTTGCGCGGCTTCGATGGCCTGGTTGGGCTTGGTTATGGAGCCCTGATCCTCGCCGTCCGTGAGCAGGATGAGCGCCTTGCGGCCGGTTTCAGAGCGCAGCTTGTCATTCGAGACCTGAGCGACGGCGTCGTAGAGCAGAGTGCCTTTGGGGGCGCCCTGCGTGGGGAGGGGTCCCTGACCGATCCCCGGAACTCCCATAGCGCCGTTGCCGCCAGCGGTATTGATCTGCGCCTTGTCCATGGCGCGAATCAGTTCGTTGGCATTGTTGGTGAAATCCTGTTCAAGGTTCACGCCAACGTCAAAGGTGACGAGGAAGGCTTCGTCCTTGGGGCGCAGGATGCTGCGCAGGAAGTTGCCCCCAGCCTGTTGTTCAAGGGGAAGAACGTTCTCCTGACTTCCGCTGGTGTCGAGCAGAATGCCCAGTGTCAGAGGCAGGTCGGCTTCCGACGAGAAATTCTTGATCGTCTGCGGCTGCTTGTCTTCGAGGATGCTGCAATCCTTCTTGGTAAGGGTCGAGACAAGGCCGTTGTGCTTGTCGCGCACGGTGAAGAAGAGGCTGACCAGGTTGACATTGACCCGGAGGGTGGTGGCGGCCGGCTGCTCCTCCTCCGGCGCGTCGGGCACCGTGCTCACCGGCGGGGCGTCAGGCGAGGGCGCCGTTTGCGCGCAGGCCAGGGGAGTTACCGCGAAGGCGACAGCGGCCGGAACCAGGAGAAGAAGGAGGGCGGGCGCGGCAAAAGAAGCGAGCGGGCGGCGTAAACGTGGCATAAACACCTTTTAGACGGGTTTCAGGACGGAAAGTTCTGCGTCACGACATCAATCTGGAGACAAGTGTGAAACGCCAGTCTCAAAGTGCGAATCTGATAGTCTGAGCATACGCTTCGGGGACTGACCAGTAGAGTTCGAACAGGTCTAACGAGGGTGGAAATAGATGAATAAACGGCTGTTTCATGGCGTGCAAGCCAGGCGCGGCCGTTTCCTGTGATAATGGTCGAGCTGTTGGGCAAGGCCAGTCGCAATTGGTAGTTGGAGGAGTTTCTGGTGACGCAAGGCGCCCTGGTAATCGCGTTCTCTCTGTTTCTTTTGGGAGCCGCGCAACAACAGCAGCAACAGCAAACGCCGCCCCCGAGCATTCCGGACGCGCCCGCGCCGTCCGGTCTTTCCGACCTGAAAGATCAGGTTACTCCGGGCAGTGGAGCCACTGTCGATTCGAAGCAGGGAGACAAGACAGCTCCGCAGAACCAGACCCCCGCGCAGCAGCCAGCAGCCCCCCCCGCGCCGGACCAGGTGCAACAGGAGCCGCCTGAGATTGCCAATAAACCCGGCCAGGCAGAGTCCTTCCTGATCCATGTGCCGGTCAACTTCATCGACGTGCCAGTGACGGTGCGCGACAAGAAGGGCGGCCTGGTTTTCGGGCTGACCTACCGCCAGTTCCGGATTTTCGAAGACGGGCAGCGCCAGCGGATCGCATTCTTTTCCGTCGATCCTCTTCCGCTTTCGGTGGCGTTCGTGATCGATCAGAGCCTTCCGTCGGACGTGATGAAGAAGGTAAACAAGAGCCTGTCGGCGTTATCGGGTGCATTTTCTCCCGCGGATACGGTGGCTGTTTTCACGTATGACTCAAGCTCGCAGATGGTGAGCGACTTTACCGCTTCGCAGGGTCCGAGACTGACGGTCGCGTTGGACAGGGCGAAAAGAGAAGGCCGCGAGATGGGCATGCCGATCTCGACTGGACCCCTGGCGACAGGTCCAGTGATTAACGGACAGCAGGTCGATCCCAACCTGTCACCGCAACGCAACTCCGGGGCCGGTTTTCTGGTGGCGCCCAAGGAAGTTCATCCGCTCAATGATGCCATCCTGGACGCAGCCAAAGCGCTGGCGAGACAGCCCAAGGGCCGGCGGCGCATTCTCTACGTGATTACCGACGGCAAAGAGGCCGGGAGCAAGGCGTCGCTTAAGGAAGTGGTGCGTTATCTGCTGACCAACAAGATTTCCGTGTACGGAACGCTGGTGGGCGACTCGGCTGTGTGGGGAATCGGATATCTGGACAAATTTCACTTGCCCCTGCTGCCAACCAATAACCTGATGCCGAAATACGCTCTGCAAACGGGCGGATCGCTCGATGCCGAACTCTCCGAAAATGGCATCCAGCTGAGCTTTGCCAAGATTACGGAGTCGGTGCGCACGCAATATACGCTGGGCTACTACAGTCACAATCCGGCGATCAGCGGCAAGCACCACACGATCGAGGTGCAGGTGGTAGGCATTCCAGGTCTGGATGTGACGGCCAAAGAGGGCTACTATCCCTCGTTGGCTGACGTACGCGCCATTGCTTGCGCACCGGTAGACAGTCAGCCGCTCTGGCCGGCTGTCCCTGCGCGGGGGATCATGCCCTTCGCGCTTTTTTGCTTGCGTTCTGATGCGAAGGTCCCGGAATTCTCATGGCGGAGCGCGTTTCCGCTCGCCGCGCTGGGTTCCGGCGCTTGCCGCTGGGCGCTGATTTAAGCCTGCTGGGTCGAGATTACTTGGTTTGCGGCGTGACTTCAGACTTGGCAGCGTTCTCCTGCTTGGCCGGGTCGCTGGTTGCTCCCTTGATGCCATCCTTGAAGCCCTTAAGGCCTTCGCCAAGACCTTTGCCGAGCTCGGGCAGCTTGCGCGGGCCGAAGATCAACAGGGCGATGACCAGAATGATGATGAGATGCGTGGGTGTAAACAGGTTATCGAGCATAATGTCGTCTCCCGAATCCAGCAGGCGTCGAACCCTGCCAGAAGGCGAATATCCTTTTCGCTGCTGTCATTGTCGCACAGGGCGGTAACGGGATGCATCGTGGCCCGAGCGATAGCGTTTTTCTGCTATGAATACAAGCGGCGAAGCCCGGATGGATTCATGTCCGGCGGGACAGAAGGCCCTTTCGCCATGTATCGTTGAAACATTCCGGGAGGCATTGCGGGCATTCTGAAGATGGATGTGCCGGGACCCGCAAGAGCCAGGTTTTTGGAGGTTGTGTCTGTTGAAGGACGTGCGGAAGATTGTCTTCATTGTGGCGGCGGTCGCCTTGCTGCCTTACTTACAAAATTCAGCGCAGGCGCAATACAAGCAGCCGGTAGTGGCGCCGAGTACGCCCCTGTCGGGTGTACGGTATGACAGCCGGTGGGAAGTCTATGGAGGATTCGCCTACTCGCGCTTCACCGCGGGTCCGCAACTGGTGCAGGGGTCGAATCTGGGCGGCTTCGACATTATGGGAACGCGCTGGTTTACCACTCGCCTGGGGTTAGCGGGCGATGTTCGAGGATATTACGGAACCAGCGGGGCGCAGCCGAATCCCTACGGCATTCGCGGGCCTTTCGTGAGTGAAACCATGTTTATGGCTGGCCCGGAGTATCGCGGGCCGAGCAATCAGCAGGTTACGACGACCTTTCATGCCTTGTTCGGCGGAGACCACGGCAATTTTGAGTCAGCGCTTTACGACCAGCATGGGCAGAAGGTGCCTCCGCTAGCAGTAGGCTTCTACAGCAACCAGGTGGCATTCAGCAGCGCTCTCGGCGGCTCGGTCGACTTGAATCGCTCGCCGAAGCTGGCGCTTCGGATTTCTCCTGACGCGATTCTGACCGATTTTGGCAGCTCCGGTATCCGGACGGATTTCGCGATTTCGGTGGGAGTGGTCTATCGTCTCGGCCGGGGACAGGTTCGCAAATAAGAGCGATGAGGATTGCGATGCGCGCTGCGTTGGCGGCGCGCATTTTTATTGGGTGACGCAATCGAGTGGGTCGGCCAAGACCTCACACTGCGCGTCGCGCGATTTGAAATTGGACTATACTTTGGCGGCGAAAACTGCGCGCCCGCACGGCTCCTTCTAACATCTCCGCGGTCCCGCATTCTTCCTTCGATTCTCTCTGCACGACGAGGACATTCAATGAACGGACAATGGAATCCCCGGAAATGGGATAACGATGGAACCTTTCACCTTGGCATCAATATGGCGGGGGCGGTCTCGGCGGGAGCGTACACGGCCGGCGTGCTCGACTTTCTGACCGAAGCGCTCGAACAGTGGTACGCGGCCAAAGCCGCTGCGAATCCCGCAGTGCCCATGCACGACATTTCGATCGACGTCTTCTCGGGAGCCTCGGCAGGCGGCATGTGCGCGGCGATCGCATCCGTGATGCTGCAGGGCGATTTCGAGCATATTCAAAATCCCGCCGATCCGTCGGTTGTGAATACGAATAACCGCTTCTACGAGGGCTGGGTGAACAAGATCGATATCCAGTGGCTTCTGCAGCAGAGGGACCTGGAGGACGGCAAGCCGGTCATCTCGCTGCTGGATTCGACCATCATCGACGAGATCGCCGACTATGCGCTGACGCCGGGTCCGGCAACGCCGCGTCCCTACGTCTCCGAATCGCTGACGCTCTTTCTCACGTTGACCAATGTGCGCGGAACGCCGTATTCGATCAACGGCGACGCGCCCGGATCGGCAGAAGAGGACACGGCCTACTACGGAGACAAGCTGCAGTTTGAGACCGTGCCGGATCTTGGGCACAGCGCCGCATGGCGCCGCTGGCAAAGCCGCTTCCTATCGGGGTGAATGCGGGGGCGTGGGCGCTTCTCAAGGAGGCTGCGAAGGCGACGGGCGCCTTCCCGCTCTTCCTCGCTCCGCGCAGGATCGACCGCGCTGCGAAAGATTATTACTACTCTCCGTGGGAGCCGGTTTCCGATACGAACCCGACAAAGGTGCCGCCGCATTGGCCGCTGAGTCCGGAAGATACCTTCTCCACGCTCAACGTGGACGGCGGTGTGACGGACAACGATCCGTTTCAGCTTGCGCACGATTACCTGGCGATCCACAATCCGAATGCCACCATCGATCCGAAGACAGGCGAACTTGCGAATCCACCCGATTCGGACAAGGCGAACTGCGCTGTGCTGACCGTGGCTCCGTTCCCGGCAGACGACGTCTACGACCCGACTATAGCTTCGAGCAAAACAGCAGCGTCTTCGGCATGCTGCCCAATCTGTTCACCGCCCTGATCTCGCAATCGCGATTCCTGGGCGAGTCGCTGGCGGCAGTGATGAGCGGCGATTCCTGCAGCCGGTTTGTGCTCGCACCGTCGGACGCCGGGCTGCCGGACGATAAAGCCCTGCAGGGCGGATTGCTGAGCGCCTTTGGGGGCTTTTTCGAGCGAGGATTTCGCGCGCACGATTATCAACTGGGCCGGCGCAACTGCCAAAAGCTTTTGCGGGACCACTTCCGCCTCGCGATTACCAATCCCATCATTGACGTTGGTTTGAACAGGCTTGACGCGGCGCACGTTCGTCCGCCATCGCGAACTTCGCGAGCATCGATCCCAAAGGGACCACCCTGCCGATCATCCCGCTCTGCGGCAGCGCGGTTCCGGAGGTTCCAGAGCCAGCTCGCGCGACCATCAGTTCGGCACGCGTCGACCAGGTCCTGGAGTGGGTTATAAGTCGTCTGCACGCGGTCGCCAAGCCTTTGCTGGAGAGCGTAATGGGCAAGGGCTTCAAGGACTGTTGCCGTTCGTGATGCAGTCGACATTCTCATTTCTACTGTGGGAAGAGCCAAGCTCAAAGCGTTGTTGGACCAACAGTTGGAAGAGGTGATTTCCGATTGACCGGCTGTGCACGTCCGGTATCGGAGTCCAAGGGAAGCCTCCGATCCCCATCGAGACGCGCTGGCGTGCTAACGTAAAAAGTTCGAGACTTTCCTGTCGGAAGGATTCCCACTGTGGCTACCTCTGCTCCAATTGCGCTTCGTAAGACGCCCATTGAACGTCATGCATCGCCGCATGGGCGCCAAGATGGTCGACTTCGGCGGCTGGGACATGCCGGTCGAGTATTCCGGCCTCATCGCCGAGCACATGGCCGTGCGCACCGGCGTCGGCCTCTTCGATGTCAGCCACATGGGCGACATCCAGCTGCGCGGGCCGGGGTCGCTCGACGCGGTCCAGCACATCTCCATGAATGACGCCTCGAAGCTGCAGGAGGGGCAGGCGCATTACTCGGCGATGCTCTATCCGCAGGGCACCTTTGTCGACGACGTGATCGTGCACAAGCTCAGCGACAACGACTACCTGATCGTCATCAACGCGGGCACGCGCGAGAAAGACTTCGACTGGGTCGAAAGAACGTCCAGCGCTTTAGACTGTCACGTGAACGACTACAGCGACTACTACACGCAACTGGCGATTCAGGGTCCGAAGGCGGCCGAGACGCTGCCAAGCTCACCAACGTGCGACCTGACCACGATCAAGGGCTACTGGTTCAAGTGGGGCACGGTCTGCGGCCTGGCGCAACACGCTCATCGCGCGCACCGGCTACACCGGCGAAGACGGCTTCGAGATCTACGTCCCGTCGGACGTCGCCGACCAGCGAGCGAGTCTGGAACGAAGTGCTGGAGGCGGGCAAGGAGTTCGGCATTCTGCCCTGCGGCCTGGGCGCGCGCAACACGTTGCGGCTGGAATCGGCGATGTCGCTCTATGGGCACGAAATTTCCGACGAGATCAATGTCTTTGAGGCGCATCTCGATCGCTTCCTGAAGCTCGAGAAAGGGCCCTTCATCGGCTCGGACGGCTCTGAAGACGATCCAGGCCGAGGGCGGCCCCACGCGCAAGCTCGTCGGCCTGGAGATGATCGAACGAGGCATCGCGCGCGACGGCTACGCCGTGCTTGATCGCGACGGGAAGAAGATCGGCGTCGTGACGCAGCGGCTCGCCTGCGCCGTTTTTGAAGAAGAACATCGCGCTCGCTTATGTTCCGCGCGAATTCGCGGTGGCTGGATGGCGAGGTTGCTGTCGAAATCCGCGGAAACCGGTGAAGGCGCGCATGGTGCCGACGCCGTTTTACCGCAGCGCCCGAAGAAGACAGCCTGTAACCACGCAAGGATACGAGGAGAGAAAGATCGAATGGCTTATCCGGAAAACTACAAATACACCCGCGAACACGAATGGATTGAAGTCAGCCGGCAATGTCGGCAAGGTCGGCATCACCGACTACGCGCAGAACTCGCTCGGCGACATCGTCTTTGTCGATGCGCCCAAGGTCGGTACGAAGGTCGAGAAGGGTGATGTCTTCGGCAGCGTGGAATCGGTCAAGGCCGTCTCCGATCTCTACTCGCCTGTAACCGGCACGGTTACAGAAGTCAATGAAGAGCTGAGCGTCGTCGCCGGAGAAGATCAATACCGACGCGCACACCTCCTGGATCATCAAGGTGGAATTGAGCGATCTCTCTGAATTGGACTGCGCTGCTGTCGGCCGAAGACTACGAGAAGTTCATCGCCGAAGAGACCGGCAAGTAGTCAGGTTCGAACAAAAGGAAAAGCATGCGTTATCTGCCAAAATCCGATGCCGAACGCGCGGCGATGCTCGCAGGAGATCGGCGCTTCGTCCATCGACGATCTATTCACCGCGCATCCCGGAAGAGTACCGGCTGACGCGCGACCTGAAGGTTCCGCGCCAGATGGGCGAGTCGGAGATCATCGACTACTTCAAGGCCGCGGCGGCGAAGAATGCCAACGGCTACGCGAGCTTTCTCGGCGCGGGAGCCTATCGGCACTATCGTCCCGTCGTCATCGATTCGCTAGTCCAGCGCGGCGAGTTTCTTACCTCGTACACGCCCTACCAGGCCGAGATCACACAGGGCACGCTGCAGGCGATCTTCGAGTTCCAGACAATGATCTGCGAACTCACCGGCATGGACATCGCCAATGCCTCCATGTACGACGGCTCGACCGGCGCGGCCGAAGCGGTCATGATGGCCGTGCGCGTCACCGGCCGCGACGGCGTGCTGGTCGCGCGTACGGTGCACCCGGAGTATCGCGAGGTGATGCACACCTACGCGCAGCATCAGGGTCACGATGCCATGCGAGGTTCGCTTACGGCGCAGGATGGCCGCATCGATCTCGCCGCGCTCGAGCAGGCCGTCACCGATGAGACGGCGTGCGTGCTGGTGCAGTCGCCGAACTTCTTCGGCGTGATCGAAGACATTCCGGCGATCGCGGAGATCGCGCACAAGAAGGGCGCGCTGCTGATCGTCTCCATCGCCGAAGCGGTGTCGCTGGGGATCGTGCGGCCTCCGGTCGAGGCGGACATCGTCTCGATGGAAGCGCAGTCCTTCGGAGTGGCGCTGAGCTATGGCGGCCCCTACTGCGGCGTGCTCGCGGCGAAGGAGAAATATCTGCGTCAGATGCCGGGCCGCCTCGTCGGCGAGACCAAGGACACCGAAGGACGGCGCGGCTTTGTGCTGACGCTCTCGACGCGCGAGCAGCACATCCGCCGCGAGAAGGCGACCTCGAACATCTGCACCAACCAGGCGCTGGTCGCGCTGATGACGACGATCTTCATGACCGTCTACGGCAAGGAGGGCATTCGCGAACTGGCGGTGCAGAATCTGGCGAAAGCGAAGTATGCGGCGGATACGCATCGGTCACGCACGGGCAAGCTGCTCTTCGCCGGAACGCCGCGCTTCCACGAATTTGTGCTGCAGACAGATGAGACCCCGACGCAATTGATGCGCGCGCTGCTGGAGAAGAAGATCATCGGCGGCCTCGTCGCTGCAGCAAGTGGTATCCGGAGCTGGGCAACGCGACACTGTGGTGCGCAACCGAGCTAACGACGAAAGAACAGATCGACGCGGCAGCTGGTGGTTGCAGGCGCCGATTGCGCCCGCGGCACGCTGATCAGCACGCATAGACGCAGAGTGCAGAGGATGTCCACGACTTTCATGGTAACAGATCGGAAGTCGGCATTCATCAGGCAACACGCCGCAAGGTCACCGCGCACCTGACCCAGAACGAGGCGCTGAGCTTTGAGAAATCCTCGCCGGGCAAGAAGGGCTACAAGCTTGCCGCCGCTCGACGTGCCCGAAGTCGACGCGGCAGCGCTGCTGGGCGAAGCCGCGACGCACGTGAAGCGCTGGCTGCCGGAGCTGAGCGAGATCGAAATCATCCGCCACTTCACGCGGCTCTCGACGTGGAACTACGCGATCGATCTCGGCATGTATCCGCTGGGCAGCTGCACGATGAAGTACAACCCGCGCGTGAACGAGTTCGTCTCGCGACTGGAAGGCATCGCCGAAGCGCATCCCTATCAGCCGGAGTCGCTGTCGCAGGGCGCGCTGCGAGATCGTCAAGCTGCTGCAGGATTGCCTGATCGAGATCACCGGCATGGACGCGATCACGCTGCAGCCGGCGGCGGGCGCGCATGGCGAATTCACCGGCATTCTGCTGGCGCGTGCCTATCACCAGTCGAAGGGCAATCCGCGCAAGACGGTGATCATTCCCGACTCGGCGCACGGAACCAATCCCGCGACCGCAGCGAGTCTGCGGCTACCAGGTGGATTAACCTGAAGTCGAACGCGCAGGGCGGGTCGACGTCGCAGCGCTGGCGCAGATGGTCAACGAAGACACGGCGGCGCTGATGCTGACCAATCCATCGACGATCGGTGTCTTCGAGAACGAGATCCACAAGATCGCCGATGTGCTGCACGACAAGGGCGCGCTGCTCTACATGGACGGCGCCAACATGAATGCACTGGTGCGGCAAGACGCGGCCCGGCGACTTCGGCGTGGACGTGATGCACCTGAATCTGCACAAGACCTTTTCGACGCCGCACGGCGGAGGTGGTCCCGGCTCGGGTCCGGTCGCGTGCAAGAAGATTCTGGAGCCGTTTCTGCCCACTCCCGTCGTGGCCGAGGCGACGATGGCCTCTTGCATTGGAACTACGACCGCCCGCAGTCCGTGGGTCGCGTGCGCATGTTCTATGGCAACTTCGGCATGTTCGTTCGCGCACTGGCCTACATCCTGGCGAATGGTCCCGATGGCCTGCGGCAGACGACGGAAGATGCGGTGCTCAACGCCAACTACATCCGCAAAAAGCTCGAAGACGTCTACGAGCTGCCCTACAATACGCCGTCCATGCACGAGGTTGTCTTCAGCGATAAGCGGCAGGCGAAGAACGGCGTCAAGACCGGCGACATCGCCAAGCGGCTGATCGATTACGGTTTTCATCCCTACACGACGTCGTTTCCGCTGATCGTGCCCGGCGCGCTGATGATCGAGCCGACCGAGAGCGAGTCGCGCGAAGAGCTCGACCTGTTCGTCGACGCGATGCGGCAGATCGCGCGCGAGGTCGAGGAGAATCCGCAGGTCGTGATCACGGCTCCGCACGCGACACGCATCTCTCGCCTGGATGAAACGGCCGCGGCGCGCAAGCCGGTACTGCGGTGGAAAGGTCCACCTGAGAAGGCTGTCGAAGTGGATACCGCGGCGAAGGAGTGGTAGTCGGCGTGTCTTCACTTCATCATCGCCGCGACGAGCTGGAAAAGTACGAGTTCATGATGGGCGCGGCGCGCGGGCGGCTGGCTGTGTCTCTGGATATGCTGACCGACGCGCTGATCCTGGTTGGGCAGCACGGGGTCTACTGCGCATCTCAGCGCAATCCTTCGAAGCCGGCGCTCGATCTGGAGACCGTGCTGGGTGAGATCAATGGCGCGAAGGAACTGATCCAGTCTGTAATGGAAGAGCTGCGCCGCGAGCGCGACGCAGCTTCGTAAGAGAATGCCCTAATTTACAGCTGTTATCGGGACAAAGACGTTAGTGGTGCCCCAGAGCAGGTGGAGCTCGGTTTTGTTCCCCGCCGTGTGGTCGAAGGCGATCTTAAAGGTCTCGACTGGCGCGCTGGGAATAACGCCTTCGAGCATCTTCACACGGCCCAGATCCTGATCCTTGTTGTAGACCGTGCCCCATTGGCCCGTCTGCTTGTTTACGATCAATGTCCAACCGTGCTCCTCGGGCAGGCTATAGATCGTGTAGGTCCCAGCGGGAACGGCCAGGTCGCCGATGCGAAGGTTGGACTGCGTCTTGAGCGTAGTCGCCGAATTTGCTCCGGTGCGCCAGACCTTGCCGTAGGGAGCAAGGTCAACGCCGATCTTGCGTCCGCGCAGCGAAGGTGCGCAGTAGTCGATGGTAAGCGGCTTGCCGTTGAGGGTGACGCTGGCCTGCGCGGGAGGGCTGGGAGGATTCGGGTTGTGGGGGTCGCACTGAGCGTGCACGTAGGTAAGTGAAAAGCAGAACGGCGACGGCAAGCAGGAAAATCCTGCAACAGAATCGTTTGCGGAGCATCGAAGATCTCCTTGCGAAATGAGTGGAACGAATCCATCAGAGCGCGGAAGGGTAGAGTCTGTCAAAAAGAGCGCATTCAGTTCATGTGGTCGCCGAAGAGGCAGCTGCCGCGGCTCCGGCGTTGGCTTCGCGCCTCCAGAGGATAATCGTGAGCCACATGACGAAGACCTGCACCGGCCGTGGCATGTTGTCAGGCAATGAAACAGCCGCCTTGCGGTTCAGAAGGCTTTCGCGCCGGATCGAGCCAACCTCAAGGTCGCCTTGCAATAAAACGAAGGAGCGCCCTACGAAAGATTCTTTCTTCAACGTATAGCTTCTGTCTGCATGCTGAATCTCGAAAGTATTCACGAATGCGCTCGGCTTTTGAGCGCGAGCTATGGTCTGGCCATCGCTTTCGAGGAAGAACTCGCCACTGAACATTCCTTCGCGGTAAGCGCGATAGTCTGATCCTAGGATCGAGAATGTTCCACTTTCCGGCAGGGTCGAAGTTTTGATTTGAGCGACCTGTTGATCGTTCTCCAGGACGTCAAAGTTCCAGGTGAGCCATGATTCCGGCACGAGTTGGAGCACGGTTGGTCCTCTGACTGGATTCTTGCAGAAATTAAGGTGTTAGGGAAAGAAGAGATGAAGTAAATCGAGAATGGATGTTCTTACACTTCAGTCCGCGACCATCCTAGCGATGCCGCTTCCGAGAAGAATGGTGCGCCCGGAGAGATTCGAACTCCCGACCTATTGCTCCGGAGGCAATCGCTCTATCCAGCTGAGCTACGGGCGCGCTCTTTAAGAATACTACGTAAGAACGCGCCACGGTGGAACTGCGAATCAACGATGCACAGGGCTAGCTTTTCGCAGGAGTCTCGGCCGGAGTCGCGGGCGCGTCCGCGTTGTCGATGTCCTCGACGGCCTTCCACGATCCATCCGGCTGCTTCTGATAGACCGTCACATACTTGCCCTTCTCGATCAAAGTCACCTTGCTCTTGGGATCGGTGTAGGTCATGGTGTAGACGCCCTGGGTATAGGCGATGTCGCCGCCCTTGGCGACGACCACCGCCGTGGGCGCAAAGGTGAGGGACAGATGCGGGTCCTTGAGCATGCCGCCGATGCCGCCCTTGATAGCGTCGGAGCCCTTCATGGCGGGCATGTTAGAGATCATAAGGACCGCGTCCGGAGAATAGTGGGAGACGATCTTGTCGGTGTCCTTGGCCTGCCAATCCTTCACCCAGGCCGTTTCTCCGTCGCGGATGGCCTGCGTGTCAGCCGCGGTTGTGTCTACAGCCTTGTCCTTGCACGCCGCCAGCGAAAACGAGAGGAGAAGTGCACAGATGGAAATCGCGACCTTCTGCATGAAACCTCCGTAGTGTCCACTAATTGTGAGGGGAACGGGGACGGAACGCCTACGAAGATCCGCGGGAGCCGCGGAATTGA
>CAVTLP010000017.1:0-128249 GCA_963735555.1 uncultured Acidobacteriota bacterium | reverse complement strand
TGGTCGTTAAAGGCACCGTTCTGGACATGAACATTGTCGAGGTTCCGACGACGCTGTCTCCAGATGGACGGAGCCGGAGCCCCCACTTACGGACCTGGAGGGACGGCTGGCGGCATCTGCGGTTTTTATTGATGTACAGTCCACGCTGGCTCTTTCTTTACCCCGGATTGCTGTTGATGATCTTTGGCGGTGCTCGCAAGCGCGTGGCTGCTGCCGCGAGAGCGATCGATCGGCAGCATTCATCTTGACGTCGATACGCTGCTTTACACCCTGGCTTGCTTGCTCATCGGCTTCCATGCCGCAGTGTTTTCCGTCAGCGCGAAAGTCTTTGCGATCGCAGAAGGATTGCTGCCCGAAGATCCAAAATTCAGCCGTTGGTTTCGATACATCACGCTCGAGACGGGGATGCTAGCTGGGTTGGTTTTCTTTCTACTCGGCCTTGGAGGCACAATCTATGCCCTGGTTTTGTGGAAACATCTGGGCTTTGGCCCTCTTTCTCCCCGCTCGATGCTTCGGCTTACCATGCCTTCGGCAGTAGCCCTGATGTTAAGCGCAGAGATATTCTTTTCCAGCTTTTTCCTGAGCATGTTGGGCCTACGAAGAAAGAGCGCATCACCTATCGGGTCTCATTAGAGCTGCGAACTCATGCGGGCTCGTAGGGCATGGGCTCTATCCCGAGAGAGTGCATGACGCTGAAGTCCGGATTTCGATCATAGTGCACGAAACTGATGACACTATCACTTCGAAAAGGCAGGTCCATACCGAATGCCTCGCCGACGCGAATCCCTGCAAAGAGCATCGGCCACGGAAGAGGGACAAGCGTGATCCTGCGCTCTTCTGAAGCTGCGATGCCCTGAACCAAATCGCGAAATCGCCAGGGCCTGGGATGCGCGAGGGTAATCGGGGCCGCTCGTAGGTGATCAAAGTCGCCGCGAACGGCACGCACGGATCGACTCCGCCAGCGTTTTTTCGTGCAGGAGATATTGCGGTGCGAGGCCTCTTCCTATGATCGGCAGAACACTGCTGCTCTGGACTTGCTTCCGAATGCCCCCAAAAACGCCGCCGGGCCGATCGCCGAAGACGAGTCCGGGACGGAAGACGACATTGTTGCCGCCCCTTATTAGCCTCTCCACAGAGAGCTTGCTTTGCCCGTATGCCGAGCGACAGCCCTCGAAAGCACTGATTGTCGAAATGAAGACAATGCGCTCGACACCAGCGCGGCCTGCCGCCTCAAAAAGTGCGGCTGAACCGCGTACACAACTTGCTTCCATCTTTCGCAGATTGGTCGCGCGCATGTCCCAGGCAGCATGGACCAGAGTATTCACATTCCGCGACTTTAAAGCGTCCGTAAGATCCTGGTTCGACTCCAGTGACCAGGCTATGTCAAAGTCGGATTTTGGAGTACGTGTGATCTGCACCACAGGCATATGCCTGCGCAGTTCCTGCGTGATGATGGAGCCGACATAACCTGAGCCTCCAGTTACGGCACACGCGCTAGGTTTATCACCGGTCATTCGCGAACCCGCCCCTTTCCATCGCGGCTGCGCTACCGATGCGATAAGCGTTTGCCATAACTGTGTAAGTGATCGTAGTGGCCGGGACGGAAGGCAGCACAGTGGAATCGATGGCATGCACGCGCCGCAGTCCCTTAGGCCGGCCAAGGGTGTCTGTCTCGCCAATTCCGGGTTGCGCGCTCATCGGAAAGCTGCCTCCTGAATGAAAACCGCGCCCAGGTTTTCCTATTTGCAGCATCGGGATCAGCGGGATGACCCCGGTATGCATGCTGAGCTTCGTGAGTTTGCGTGCGAGCCTGCGAACGCGCCGCTCTGTCTCAGGGTCGGAAGTGGAGCGCAGTGTAAGAGTGTCGCCGCCCTGATTTTGCTCGAGGGTAGCGGTAATCGGCGAGGAATGGGCGGAGTGGAGATAGCCCTGGAAGAGCATTAACCGTCCGAGCAATGCTTCGACAGGAAAGATCGACTTCAATGGACCGAGCGCGGCCAGCACAGGTTCGCGAAAGAGGTCGTTATATGTGTAGCCCTGCAGGTGGATCGTGTATGGGCTGATCGAATCGTCAAAGACTTCAACGAAGAACTGGGCAAGTGTATGCAAGGGTTCACGGACGACATTGAGAGTTCCCCGAAGCCGGAGCAGGGGTAGCAGGAAGTATTGAGAATCCTGAATCTGCAGAGGCCTGTTATACATTCCAAGCGAACGCAGGAGAATAGTGGTGGTGTTCAACACGCCCGCGCCCAGGAAAACCCGCTCGGCATCGAATACCATGGGCCTTCCCGCGAAATCGACAGCATGGATGAGAACGCCCGCGTCCATCTCATGGACAGATTGCACGGTAACGCCGGGTTTGTATTCGAGCCGGCCAGTCGAGAGAAGTGCGGCAAGCGTTTGATCGCTCGAATAGATGAGGCTGTGCGGACAGCCATACATGCAAAGACCGCACCGAACGCAGGCAGACTGAGATTGACGTCTGTCCGCATCGACAGCCAGCCGGGATGATCCAAAATAGATGCCTTTCTCATTGAGCCTGCGCCGGTGGCGTTCGAAATCGCCAAGGGTGCCGGCAGCCTGGCGGCTAGTGGGCAGCGACGCGCACTCGCCGGTGTAGAGCGGGAAGAATTGGGAGAGGTGGTCGTTTCGGGCGGAGATCGGCATCCATTCCAAGACAGTCCGGTAGCCGGGCTCAAGATCTTCGATGGAGATTGGCCAGTCTTCAATGTCATGCTGCCGATGAGGCATGATTGCGCTGCCCCACACTGTGCTCAATCCCCCACGCGCGTAGGAGGGCTTTGTTTCTGCTCCATCGCACACGATCGAGGTTGCACCAGCAACCTGCCGATATGAGAAGTCCGACCCATAGGCCAGCTTGAGTGGAATGCCCGAGGCGCCAGAAGTGATTCCCTCGCGCAGGAAGGCAGTCGCGGAGGGCGTCCAATCAGAAGTACTTGAGAGCGCGAGAGCGCGAATTGCGTCACGCCGCTCGATCTCAAGTTGCAGGCCAGAGTCAAGGACTGTGACGTTTTTGCCGGCCGCGATGAGCGCCTGAGCACACGAAACGCCAGCGGGACCTGAGCCTATGACGTAATACATTTCAATCAGAATCGTTTCTATGCTGACGCGGGTGATGTAACTAATTTCATGATTACATAAGAGAGTTTCGCGAGACTGGCGAGGCGAGCCGCTGGGGAAGATGCGGCCGTTGATTTGGCCGGGACCAAAGTGATCCAGGCTCTGTAGTGACATGTGTCACCTTCGATTGATGACAGACCCCACTGCCGCCGCATTTGATTCTGAGCGATGCTTTCTCTAGCAAAGGAGACATCATGTCCGCATCGACTCTCGCTTCGGGATTTCACGTCGAGCCTCTCACAGTTCCCTTCCCGGCGCCTTCGCACCCTGGCAGCGCTATTGCGCGTTTGCATTCGGCCACGAAGCGCTACGGCCAGATAACGGCCCTGGATCGGCTAACGCTGAATTTGTATCCCGGCGAAGTGGTCGCGCTGCTGGGGCCGAACGGTGCGGGAAAAACGACTGCGGTTCGGTTGCTGCTGGGGTTGATCGCGCCAACCTCTGGTAGCGTGCGGGTGATGGGGCGTGACCCTCGAGACGCCTCCGCCCGCACAAGTATTGGGGCAATGCTACAGGTAACGCGGGTTCCGGAAACGCTGCGCGTTCGCGAGCATATCGACCTGTTCCGGAGCTACTATCCCAATCCCCTTCCGGCGGCGGAGATTGTTCGTATTGCCCGGCTTGAAGGCCTGGAGAATCGTTTCTTCGGCAAACTCTCCGGCGGACAAAAGCAGCGTGTCCTGTTTGGGCTGGCGCTGGCGGGCAATCCCGACCTGCTTTTTCTCGACGAGCCAACGGTGGGCATGGACATCGAATCACGGCGCGGACTGTGGGACCAAGTCCGGTCTCTGGCTGCACAGGGGAAGACGGTTCTGTTGACGACTCATTATCTGGAAGAAGCAGATATGCTGGCCAGCCGCGTGGTGGTGATCAATAAGGGCAAGGTAATGGCCGAGGGTACTCCGGCGCAGATCAAGCATCATGTCGGCGGGCGTCGTATCCGGTGCATCACACAGCTAGAGGAGTCGTTCCTGCTGTACACTGCCTTCGGTTGTCAGCTGTCGAACGCGATCGCGAGGCGGTGATCGTCACAACGAGCGAAGCGGAGAGGGTGGTGCGAGAGATGCTGCGCCTGGACGTAACGCTCTGCGGACTGGAAATTTCGGTGCCCGGACTGGAAGATGCGTTTCTGGCTCTCACGGGGTCGGATGCGCCAGGTTCAGAGACCAAAGCGAATTGAATTTGTAACTTAATCTGTTACATAGGAGACATATTATGGCTACCGCAGTTGTCGGCCCGCGTCCGCAATCCCTGGGTTTTCGTTACTACGCCAATGTCTTAAGGCAAGAGACCCGCTACGAATTTCTGAAAATGCTCCGGCTGCGCGTTTTTTCGCTCTCCGTGGTCGGATTTCCCGTAATGTTTTACCTGCTCTTCGGCGTGGCCAACCGTCACACCGAATTTGCGCGCTATCTTCTTGCAAGCTATAGCTGCTTCGGGATGGTAGGCGCATCGCTTTTCGGACTGGGCGCGGGGATTGCCGGGGAACGCGTGCAGGGATGGCTCGAGCTGAAGCAGGCGAGCCCCATGCCCAGGATGGCTTATCTGGTGGCTAAGACCGTGTCGTGCGCGGCTTTTGCGCTTTTAATCGTGATGCTGCTGATTACGATCGGCGTGACGCTGGGCGGCGTGACGATGACGCGTCGCAGAAGGCGCCAAGCTGATCGGAATCACCCTCGCCGGTGCGATTCCCTTCGCAAGCATGGGGCTGCTGCTCGCCCTGGTGATGCCGGCGAATGCCGCTCCGGGAATCATCAATTTGATCTATCTGCCGATGTCGTTCTGCTCCGGGCTGTGGATGCCACTGAGCATATTGCCGCACTGGATGCAGAAGATAGCTCCGGCGCTGCCGACGTATCATTACGCGCAGCTGGCGCTGAACATCTTCGGTTACGCGCAGCGCGGCACGGGCGATGCTCGGACACTGGGAGGCTCTGTTAGGCTTTACTTGCCTGATGCTGGGCGCGGCCTGGCTCATCTTTACCAGGAGTGAGGCGAGGGCTTGAATACCTGTGACAATCACGGCACGGCTGTCGGCGCTATGACTGAAAGTGCACAGGATGGCACGCGTCCCAGTACCGCGCTTCGCAACCGGTTGGTAAGCAAGGGCCGCAGGAGCGATCTCTGGGATTTCATCTGGATCGTCTATTCCATCTTTTTCTGGGTTGAGCCGATCGCGCGGCATGAACGGGCCTACTGGATCGAGTTTTCGATCTATTACGCGATCTTCGCCGCGATCTATACCGGCATGGTCTTCGCGAAGAAGGATTGGCAGAATTATGCTCTGCTGGCGGCGATGGGAGTGCTGGGAGCCATCTATTTCCCGAAGAACAATGCAGCCTCGGGAATGTTTGTGTACGTCGCCGCCTTTATGCCCTTTGTAACGGACTCACTGGCAATTTGTCTCGGCACATTTGCGGTGGTTTGCGCCGCGATTATCGGGGAAGGCCTATGGTTGCATATAACCCCGTGGTCGTGGGGCTTCGGCGCACTGTTTACCCTCATCGTCGGCGGGACCAACCTCTTCACTTCGCAGCGCATGCGGGCCAACTCGAAGTTGCAGATGGCGCACGAGGAGATCGAACAGCTGGCCAAGCTCGCAGAACGCGAGCGCATCGCGCGGGATCTGCACGATGTGCTCGGGCATACGCTTTCGGTCATCGTGCTCAAGTCGGAACTGGCGGGGCGGTTGTTTTCGCGTGATCCGCAGCGAGCAGCGGCGGAGATTGCCGACGTGGAGATGATCTCGCGCAAGGCGCTGACTGAGGTACGGGAGGCGATCCGCGGCTATCGTGCCGAGGGGTTGGCGGCCGAAATCAAGCGCGCGCACAGCACCCTCGACGCCGCGGGGGTGACGCTGGTGTGCGAGGAGAAGCCACCCGTCCTGAATCCGGCTGTCGAGAGCGTTATCTCGCTGGTGGTGCGCGAGGCGGTGACGAATATCGTTCGGCATGCGCACGCCAGCCGGTGCTCCATGCACTTCTCGGCGCAGAATGGCCACACTTCGCTGATTGTCGAGGACGACGGGCGCGGAGGGGTTCGCGTGGAAGGCAACGGACTGCGCGGGATGCGGGAACGCATTGAAGCGCTGGGCGGACAGTTCGCAGTCGACGGAAGCCGGGGTACGCGGCTGACGATTCAAGTGCCCACTGAGCTGCGTTTGGAGCTGAAAGCCTGAATCCATGACCAAGATTCGAGTGATCGTTGCTGAAGATCAGGCCATGGTGCTGGGCGCGCTGGCCGCGCTGCTGGAGACCGAGCCGGACATCGCTGTCTGCGCACGCTCGGCCAATGGGCGAGAGGCGCTTTCGGCGGTGGCAAAGCTCAAGCCTGACGTCCTGGTCACCGACATCGAGATGCCGGAGATGACGGGACTGACACTGGCGGCCGAGGTGCGCGAGCGGTATCCCCAGACGCGGGTGATGATTCTGACTACCTTTGCGCGGCCCGGTTATCTGCGCCGCGCCCTCGATGCCGGTGCGAAGGGCTACCTGCTGAAGGACCGTCCGGCGGCGGAGCTTGCCGAGGCGGTACGGCGGGTGCATCGGGGGCTGCGCGTGGTCGATCCTGACCTGGCAGCGGAGGCGTGGGATAGCGGCTCCGATCCGCTGACGGAGCGCGAGCGGCAGATTCTGTGGCGCGCGGGCGAAGGCAAATCGAGCCTGGAGATTGCCGAAGAGCTGCACTTGTCCGAAGGAACGGTGCGCAATTATCTGTCGGAGGCGATCAGCAAGCTGGATGCCTCCAATCGGATTGACGCGGCCCGGATCGCACGGGCGAAGGGGTGGCTGTAGGGGGTCGCCTCAACCCCGACACTTGTCAGGTTGACTCGCCGGTGAAGGGGTTGAACTGGGTTGGTTTGGCGGAGGTCGGGTCGGGGCCCTCGCTCGATTCGGCGTTGTAGACCCGAAACGGGTCTCCGGGCAGGATGCAATTCTTTTCCCGTTGAAAGATTCATCCGTTCCTATAATGTCTCAAGACGAACTCCGATTGGAGCCCCATGCGATTCTTTGATGCGATTCCGCGCTGCGCCGCGATCCTGCTTGTGTCGGCAAGCCTGCATGTGGTCCACGCCCAGGTGACGCAGCCCGCCCAGACACCTCAGTCACGTCCTCCTGAGCTGCCAGGAGTGAATCCTCGCCCTCCAGGCGACGAGAACGATCCCATGATTCACCAGATGAGCGTGCAGGCGGCGATGAAGCGCAACACCCAGCGTCAGCAGCAGATCGTCGACGACACGGCCAAGTTGGTCCAACTGGCCCAGCAACTCAAGGATGAGGTGGACAAGAGCACCAAGAATGCTCTCTCGGGGTCGGTCGTCAAGAAGGCGGACGAGATCGAGAAACTGGCTAAAGCGGTCAAGGACAAGATGCGCGATGGGCAATAGATGGCTACCCGGAGGGGGTACCCCCCTCCCCCGGTTTTTATTAACTTTTGTAACCGTTTCATTCCAGGCTACTTATTCGGGCAGGTCTGTAACCGTTTCATTCCATTGAGGAAACTTTGTAACCGTTTGTTGCGACTGGACTTAGAGAACGCGAAACGGGCCGAATCTCGTAACCGTTTCATTTCATTGGAAGCGCGAGTAACTGGTTCTGCCGCTGCGAGTTGCCGGAAGCAGCGTTTTGACGGCAAAGACGGACGGGGGGCATGATTGGGCTCCTGAACAATGAAAAAGCCCGCCGGGCGGGGCGGGCATCTTTGATCTCTATTTCTATTTTACTGGATTTGGGGAAATTGTCGGCCAGGAAAAGCAGGGATCAGGGAACGGAGCAGCGGAGCATGTGAGCAAGGATTAGGACACGTTCATTCGCCTGCGAGTCTTCCCACATCTCAGAAGCGAGATATCGGCACCCGGCGGAATCCTGATCTGTGCTTCCCACCCTTTGCTTCGCTCAGGATTGATGGGATAAGTAGGAAGGCTTCAGCGAATCGGTTAGCTTTTGGTTGAGGACCAGAGCTGCTGGATCAGGAGAAGCCTTCATGAAGATTGTAGGGTGTGATTTTCATCCGCGGTGGCAGCAGATTGCGGTTTTCGATACGGAGACCGGGGAGATCAGCGAGCACAAGCTGGTCAACGGCGAGGGCGAGGCAGAGCGGTTTTATCGCGCTCTGGATTCGCCGGCGCTGGTCGGCGTGGAAGCCTGCGGCAACAGCCAGTGGTTCATCGAACTGCTGGAGCGGCTGGGCCATCAGGTGTGGATCGGGGATGCGGCGCAGATTCGGGCCAGCTATGTGCGCCGGCAGAAGACCGACCGGCGCGATGCGGGCCACATTCTGAAGCTGCTGATGGAGAACCGCTTCCCGCGACTGTGGGTGCCACGGCCGAGCAGCGGGATCTGCGCCAGCTGCTGATTCATCGTCACAAGCTGGTGGAGATTCGCGCCCGGGTCAAGAACGGACTGCAGTCCTGGCCATGAATCGCGGCTTACAGAAGCAGCGCAGCTTGTGGAGCGTTCGGGGGAGGGCGATCTGGAAAAACTCTCCTTGCCAGGTTGGGCAGAGAGGCGGCGCGATCTTAGCTGCCACGCGGCCTGGACGCGGATCGGTGGATCGACGCGGTCCAGACATGCAGGGGCCCGGCCGGCTGATGATGACAGCCGGGCGTGGGTCGATTAGCGTTGGCTTTTGTGCTGACCATCGGCGAGGTGAGCCGCTTCGAACACCGCGGGAAGGTGGCCAGCTACCTCGGGGCTGATTCCGCGCGAGCACAGCTCGGGCGGGCGGCACCTGGGCGAGCAGGGCAACCGCTTTGTGCGCCAACTGCTGGTCGAGGCGGCGCAGTCAGCGGTGCGCTATGATGCCGGGTTTCGCAGGCAGTATGCGGCCCGCTGCCACTCCAGGCCGAAAGGCGTGGCCAAGGTGGCGGCGGCCAGGAAATTAGCAGTGCGACTCTACTGGATGATGAGGCAAAACGTTGCCTATCCGGAGATCGCCCATATCGAGAGCAGCTCGCGGGTGCCCCGGCTGGAGCAACCAGGCCGAGGGTTGATTAGGCTCTCGCATCGGCACAATTTTCGACCTGATGTTGCGCCATAGAGCGCATCTGTCGCCCGCAGATAGCAGCGATTCTCCATGACCGGTGGGGCGATGCTTTACCCAGCCAAAACTGGGCTGCAGAGTGGCCCTTGTCGGACGATTTGGATGACGTGGCCTGAGGGGAGAGACTAGCGCGTGGATGGCGAGAGTCGACTTCCGCGCAACTTCTTGTTCGGCTCTTGAGAGTTTCGTCTGGCATGGTTTGCAAGATTGAACTCTGAATTCCAGCGTTCCGCCAAGCGATTGCGGCACGATGTGGTCATCGGTTAGACGCTCGAAATCCTTGTCGCACCAAAAGCAGCGCATTTCACAATCTCACACCAATTCTACTGACGGTCGCTGGATCGTTACCGCCAACCGGTCAGTGTCTAACGAATTTCTCGCAGAGCTTCTGAAACCGGACGCGATGCCGATTTTGTCTTCCCGACTATCGTCGGCGTCGATCCAATCACGGTCGCAAACGTCGCGCTGCTCTGATGATCCTCGCTTACCGTTTCTCGATGTTCTTCTTGCCCTCCAGCCGTCCTTGGTCCTTCGATAGAAGTGAAATTCTTGTCCGAACGAATGTTTCGCCCTGCGTAGAGCCCAACGTATCTTGCCGCCAAGGAGCTTCGACTCCTTTTCAGAGTATCGCCCCGCAAGGTGCAATTCTCAAGGGATTCCACCACGAGGCCCCGATGGATCCTTGGCAACGCGAACCAGTGCAGTCTGGCCAGTGACCCTGTCAATAGCTGCACGTCCAGTCACATCGCTGTGCGGTTCTTCAATACCTCATTTCTTCCAGCTCGATATCGGGAGGAGCCGATTGGCGCCCTGGAGGAAACGCCGTCATCTGGTCTTCGGCGCCTGCGCCTTCTCCTTGACGCTTCCGATGTTGCGAGAGTAGCATCCGGACACTACCCAGTCCCTTCGCCTCCGAGTCGGGCCCGGTTAAAGCAAAGTACCCGACCTGAGAATGACTCGGAGGCTGTTTGAGGACCTTTTCCTTCCTAACCGAAGACGCCGGCGATCTGTGGCTTGCGAGCGCCATTCCTTGCTATCGAGAGTGGAAAGCACTCTCGTGTGGTGCATGGTCGTGTGGCCTGCTTACTCGCGGAATCTCCACTCGGCGGCTGCGCCGGTTCGAGGCTCTGCAACCACATCTCGCAGGTTTCCACTAAAGACTCGTAGGAGGGTCGACATGTATCCCATGTTGCATGTGCGCCAGCTGGCGTGTTGTGTCTTGGTTTTCACGCTTTTCACTCTCGTCGGATGCCAGAGAGCCGATGGCCAGAGTGGAGCGGCCATCTCCGGGCCGCTCACGATGTTACCCGATTACAATGCGCGGGCTCCGCGGACCTGCGCAAAGGTGACAAGTCCGCCATCGGCGGCGCAGGCGGCGGTCATGGTGCAGTGCACTATGGACTCGGTGTCAGCAACCGGTCTTGGTCTCATCCAGGACGTAAAGCTTGAGATGGGCTCGCCCAGGGCGTTTGTGTATTACACCGATGCGGGCCTCGCCGGCGTCGACCTGAACGCGAAGATCTACCCGCTTCGTGGCAGCTACACGGGCTACTCCTGCACGCTGTCAAGTGCCAGCCTCAATCCGGGCGGGCAAAACTGCATCAAGAGTGCAGTGCCGGTAGCCCAGGGATGGTGCTGGAAGTCATCCTTCGGCGATTGGAGCTGCAAGATGCAGGGTCCAGCTCCGGAAATGATCAACAGCGTCGGGCCAAAGACATTTTAGGCTGTTCTGCTGCGGAGCCGGTGCGGTTCATCACGTCTGGCGCACACTCCGCACGGCAGCCTTCCTGCAGGACCCCAGCCGGGCGAGTTCGTGGCCTGGAGTCTTCTCTTTCCTTGTGCCTTTACGCATGTATCCCAAAGGAGTGTTAACTATGATTAGTTCTTCAAGTGCGCGCAATTGGGCGCTCTGTGCCTTTGTCCTCGGTGTTCAAGTGCTATCGGGTGTACTCAGCGCCCAGGTAAACGGAGCAGGTCAGGCGGTTGGCGCCGAGCTCTCCGGCCCGCCACAAATGAATGCTGAATATCAAGTAAGGAATCCCCGGCGCTGCAAAGAATTGAACGCGCCGCCTGCGCCGGAGCAGGTTGCGGCCGTGATCCAGTGCACCATGGAGCGCAATGCCCCCACTGGAATGACCCTCTTGAGCGACATCAACGTACAGATGAGTCCCCCACGTATCTTCGATGTCGACCTGGATGCTGACTTGAAAGAGATCGACCGTTCAGCGCCGGTCTTTCCGTTGAGCGGAAGCATGAAGATGTATATTTGCAGCCCGGTCGGTGTCGGGTATCCGGCAGGTAAGAGTTGCACCTTGTACCTCACTCCGGCGGCTATGGGCAAGTGCTGGAAGACAGGTTTCGGTGACTGGAAGTGCAACCTGCTGGGCCCGGCGCCTGATTCGCGGTCCGGCGTAGCAGGGCCCACTGACTACTGACCGTCACTCGCTGGGAGCGAAAGTAGGGATCGAGGCCCTCTCGGTCCCCTGCAGAAATCGCCTGTCGGAGAAATGCCCTAGCGGCTGAGCTTGAGCAGCACGGCTCCGTAGGCGGGAACGGTAACGGTATACGCGCCGTTCTTAGCGGTGACTTCGCTGCCCTTCCACAGGTCGCGGAGTCTGGCGTTCTTGTCGAAGCCAACATCCTGAAGTTTGAGGGTGATGGGCGAGGAGGAATCTGCGCGGTTGAAGAGGGCGACGGCTTGTGCGCCATTGGAGAGAGGCTTAGACCAGATCTCCGTGGGGCCAACCGCCGAGACGCGGTCCCCCTGCTTGCCGAGCGGGTCCTGGTCAACGGCGATGACTTCCTTGTTTGTGAGGAGGGCCAGAGTTGAGGGCGTCATCTTGCTGAGGTCATTACCGGCGAGCAGCGGCGCGGCGAGGATGACCCACAGCGTCATGTGCTGGCGGTACTCGTCCTCGGTCATGCCGCCGTTGCCGACCTCGAGCATGTCGGGATCGTTCCAGTGGCCGGGGCCTGCATACTTGGCGAGGCCGGCCTGCGAGAATCCGATCTCCGCCATACGGGAGTAGTGGTCGTTGATGTCGCCCGTAGTACGCCACACGTTGCCGCCGACCTCGGTACCCCATTTCCAGACGTCGTTCAGTCCATACTGGCAGAGGCTGTAGACGATGGGACGTCCGGTGGCCACCAGCGCGTCGTGCATCTTCTGATAGGCAGCCTTCTGCATCGCGAAGGCCTTCTCACGATCACTGCCCGCATCGCGCTTGATGATTTCGCCAAAGCTGCACAGATCGTACTTGAGGTAGTCGATGCCCCACTCGGCGTACGTCTTTGCGTCCTGCTCTTCATGCTGGTAGCTGCCGGCATAGTGCGCACAGGTTTTGGGGCCCGGCGAGGAGTAAATGCCGATCTTCAGGCCCTTGGAGTGGACGTAGTCGGCGAGGGCCTTCATGTCGGGAAACTTTTTGTTGGCGTGGATGACTCCCTGCGCGTCGCGCTCGCCCTGCCATGTGTCGTCGATGTTGACGTAGATGTAGCCGGCGTCGCGCATGCCGCTGGAGACAAGGATGTCGGCAGTCGCGCGCACATCGGCGTCGGTGACTTTGCCGGCGAAGTGGTTCCAGCTGTTCCAGCCCATGGGCGGCGTGCCGGCGAGCATGGTGGATTGGGCGGAGGCAGCGGGCAGGATGTAAGCGGTTACCAGCAAGGCGAGGGCAATGAGAAATTTTGGTCGAGACATGGCTTTTAGAGAACTCCTCAAAGAGCGAAGATCGGTCGTTGCGAAGTTTACACGAAAGCAGGGATCAGAGATCAGCCATTCGTCGTTATGAAGACTTAAGCGAGTACCTGAGCGGCAGCGCGGAGGCCGGAGCGCAAGGCGGCGTGTACCGTGCCCCAGTGCCCAGTGGTGTCAGTGTGTTCGCCGGCGAAATACAGCGTGTTGTTGACGGGGATGGTCAGCTCGCCGGATGCACGAAGCGCGCCTTTGGGCGCGTAGCTGTATGCGCCGAGGCTAAAGGGATCGGCTTGCCAGTTGTGCGTGTGAAAGCTGACGAGCAGCGATTCCACTTCAGCGCGCGGGAAGATTGTGGCCAGCGTGGATAGCGCTTCGTCTTTCAGGGGAGTGCCTGTCGGGGCGCGGAGAGCGCGAGGGCCGGCGATCCAACCGGTGAGGGCAGGGGATGGATTCGGGGCGGCTGTCCACCAGGTTGGCGGCGTTTTTTGCTGCGCGAACAGGAAGCTGAGGTCGGGCGTGGATGTTTCCCAGAAGCGCTCGCGGAATACGAGGGTGATTCGAGTCGCGGTGCCCATTGCCAGTTTGCGAATGGCGGCGAGCGCGTCGGGCGGCGCGGGTTCGATGGGTACAGCGCCGGCATGCAGGACACCAAGCGGCAAGGCGACGATGGCGCGTGAGGCATGGATCTCGGGCAGGCTGGAGTTGCCGGTTTCGATGCGGACTTCGCCGGGCTTCCAGTGGACGGCGGTCGCGGGCGTGTCGAGATGGACCTTGCCTCCGGCTGCGACGAAGCGGTCGAGGAGATAAGCCGGGAGACGATCGTAACCTTCGCTGATGCGGAAGGAGCGATCGCCTTCGATGGCCTCCTCAGCCCGCTGCTGTTTCAATAGAGCGGCGGTGCCGATGATGGCTGCGTCTGCCGCATTGAAGCCCTCGACGTATCCTTTGGCGCGCGCGGCGACATGTTCGGGAAGGCGCTCCAGCGCGAGGAATTCGGCGAAGCTCATGTCAGGAGAAGCGGGCAGGTTATCGAGCACGCGAAAGGCTTCGGCGAAGAAGCCGCAGTTGCCGAGTTTGCCTTCGTCATAGCAGACGAATTCTCCTTCGCGCTCGAAGAGCGTGAGACCGGCTTCGTGGATCAGATCGAGCAGCTCAGGCGGACGGCCGTGGACAAACTCGGCTCCGAGTTCAATGGGAAGATCGGTTGCAGGGGAGCGCATGGTGAAGATGCGGCCGCCAATGCGAGTGCGAGCTTCGAGCAGGATGACGCCAAGACCGGCCTCGGCGAGGTTGCGCGCAGCGGCAAGTCCGGCAATACCGGCTCCGAGGATGACAATGTCGGCGCGGGGAGTGGTTGGCATTACTTTGTTGGGATCGACTTATGGCTACTTAGACTTTGTTTCTATCTTGACGAGTACCAGAGCATTTGGGGTGAGTTGTAGCTCAAGTTTGCCGTTCTTCAATGCAGATACTTCAGGCGCCGGCAATGCCGTCTCGCGATTGAGCTGACTCACCTGATCCGGCGTCGGGTCGAGCGGCTTACCCATTGCGGCATACTTCGGCAACACGTTGCCGTGATCGGTATCGACGCGCTGCAGCGTGATCTTCGCGTTCGGAGCGACGTCACGAAATGTCAGCTCCATCGTGCGGGTTGTTCCCTGCTGATCGGGATCAACCAGGTTCCATGCTGCGACAGCGAGACTTCCGTCGGCACTTTTTGTGGCGATGATGTTGTTGGACGTGCTCGCGATTCGCTGATCGCCTAGCTGGTGCAGCAGGCCATAACTGTAGTAGCTCGGCTTATTGATTCCACCCTTGGCCCGGAGTCCGAACTGGCCCTCGAATGGTTGCGGAATTGGACCGCCTTCCTCAAAAACGTCGGAGAAGGTCCAGAATGACAGCATGTCCACCAATCCGTCGCACTCCCGAATGGTGTTTGCGAGCGCCGGACCGACAAAGATGGTGTCGCGTGACTCATTCATTCCCTGAACATTCCACTCCGTCCACATGAGCGGCAGGTTGGGCATGGGCGAGGATTTGATTTCCGCGTGCACCTTCGCGACGGCGCGGCCCATTCGGTGGTCCATCGGAATATCTTCGTTGGTTCCGAAGAGGTCTTCGACGGTGTCGTCGGCATATCCATGCGTGGAGACGAAATCGACGGGCACATGATTGGCGGCGGCATATTTCACGAAATCAGGCACCCACGCAGCGGCTGCGGTTGCGGGGCCGCCTACGCGCAGGCGCGGGTTTACGGCCTTCAGAGCGCGCGCCGTGTGAGCGTAAAGGTCGAAGTAGGATTTCTGACGGGGTATCCCGCCCCAGAAGTCGATGTTGGGCTCGTTCCAGACTTCGAAGTACCACTGCGAGACTTCGTCGATGCCGTATCGGTCGACGAGATGTTGCGCGAAATGAGTCATCAACGCATCCCACCGCTCCATACTTTTAGGCGGAGAGACGTTCTGCTTGTACCAAAAGGGATGCAACGCATCGGGATTAAATGCCAGCTTCTTAGGCATGAAGCTGATTTCTACAAAGGGGCGAACACCAAGCTTGAGTAGTCCATCGTATATCTGGTCGACATAGGCGAAGTTATAAACGGGTTCGCCGTGTTCGTCTTCGTTATAGACACCTACTTCATCATGCAGAATGGCGTGAAAGCGGACATAGCGAAAATCGGCTACCTGCTTTACGGCGCGCAGATCCTCGCGAT
Source organism: uncultured Acidobacteriota bacterium (assembly GCA_963735555.1). GTDB lineage: Bacteria > Acidobacteriota > Terriglobia > Terriglobales > Acidobacteriaceae > Silvibacterium. The sequence continues at coordinate 112,656 of CAVTLP010000017.1, read as the reverse complement.
AACTCTCGCGGAGAGTGAGAATGGCGCGTCCCGAGCCGAACATCTGCTCCCAGAAATGCGGGAATGGCGTGGTCTGCGCGGAAGCATCAATTTCTATCTGTTCCTGCGCGAATAATGGCCGGCATACAGCCATATTGGCAGCGAGAAATATTGCCAAAACCAAAGAGAGGGAGAATGACCGATTCATTCGCAACATAACTAACTCCCGAAGAGCCCTCGAATCGTCGAAAAAGTGCGATGAGGGTTGAGCCAGTGCAGCTGTGCGTTTCAGAGGAAGGAGGGTGCGCCTTTCGACGCACCCTGGATGGAGATTAGAAGCTGAAGCGGGCCTGGAAAGTCGATGACTCTCGATCCGAGTGCGCTCGATGCCTGTCCGAGGTTGGAATTTGAAATGTTGGTTGAGAGCCTGCTGGGGTTAATGTTCAGCTGATTGAAGGCATTGAGGAAGTTGGCTTTGATTTCGATCCTGGCACCTTCTCCGAGGACGGGTATCCTGGGCAAGCCGAAGGCTTTGGCGATGGTGAGATCGACGTCGTTGTATTTCGGACCGGGGAATGCGTTACGGCCGATTCCCGGCGCAGGGATGTAGGCAGTTGCTATCTGTCCCGAATTGTCTGCGATCGCATTTGAATAGTTCGGAATCAGGAAGTAGTTGTTAATGAATTGATCGTTATTCGTGCCGGTATTGGCAGTGCCTGGGCTCGGGAAATTGCTTCCCGTTTTGAAGGCGTTGTTACTGGTGTTAGTGAGAGCCTTGCCGTTGTAATAAGGACGAAGGTTCTGGTAACCGTAGTTGCAGGAATTGCAGTAGATCTGGTGTGGCGCCTGATAGACCGGAGTCCACCCGTAGCCGGAGTGAGCGGTCAGGATGCCGCTGAGCGTCCATCCACCGGCGATCTTCTCTCTCCAGTCATTCCCGTGAAAGATAACCGGCTGCCACACTCCAAAGAGCTTGAAGTAATTGGCAATGTCGAAATCAGAGCGCCCATAGGCGTACTTGCTGTTGTACAGATAGGGAGAGCGCGAGTATGGACCGGAATTGGTATCGAAGCTATGAGCCCACGTGTACTGCGCCTCCAACGAGAAGGTATGCGAGAACTGATGCTTGAGTCCAGTGAGCATCATGTTGTTGTTCGAGCTACCCTGGCTGCCGAAGGTATTGATGCCGTTTACCAGAGGATTCAGCGGCGCCCCCAGAATTGTCCCGTAAGCATTCGAGTCATAATTAAATAAGAGGTGGTGACCGGAGCTGCCCAGCCAGCCTATATTCGCGACCCACGAATGCGTCAAATCCATCTCTACTTCGAGCGAATAGTGGTACGAATACTCGGTGGGCAGATTACCGGGCAGGGCGTTCAGATTTGCGCCTCCTACCGTTGGCAGGCCAGCAGCGTTAAACGTCGTAATTACACTCGGGTTCGCCGGATAGCCGTTGATATTGGTTGGACTGGAAGAAGTCGCGTAGAGGATATTCGGATTGATCTCAGTCGGACTCTTGCTGCTGCCCGGAACAGAACTGGTTCCCGGCGGGTTGTAGTCATTGGCGTTTGAGTTTGCAATCTGCTCCTGGTTATAGTTCAGGCCGAAACCGCCGCGCCAAACCACCCTTCCATTGAAATAATTCGGGCTCCAGTTGAACCCGACCTGCGGTCCAAAGTTAAGCTTTTGCGCGTTCCATGCGCCGATTCCGGTGCGTATGTTCACCCCAGTTAAAAGAGCTGCGCTGGGGCCAAACCTGAGGACGCCCATATTATTGTTGTTGTCGGTAAGCGGCCCGAAGTAGGAATAGCGGAGTCCAGCGCTCAGGGTCAGATTAGGACGAGCCTTCCAGTCGTCCTGAAAGAAAATGCCCCACATATTTTCGCGATTGTCGTTGCGATAGCCGCCGGGAAAGCCGGTGGTCGCCTGGAATGGTCCACCTTCCGCTTCCGGGGCGTCATTCAGGAAGTCCCAAATGTTGTAAAAGGTGTAATTCGGCGCGCCGATCGGATCATTCAGATAGTAGAGTCGAGTGAAATCAAAGCCGAATTTCATCGTCTGCGAACGTAGAACCTTGGTGGCGACGTCTTTGTAGCCGTAGGTCCACTGATCCAGATGAGAAGGCGATGACACACCAAGGCTACCGATGTTAATGTTTCCCGTCTGCGTGATCTGGTCCTGAGGAAGACCAAATGGGGCCTGAGGGTTGGTTTCAAGCTCGTTCCACCGCCAGCCCGCGGCGTTGGCGCGCGCTTCGTTCAGAAAAGTCGGCGAGAAGGTGTGGTTCCAGATGACCGAGAACGCATCGTTTGTCTGCGAATGATGGAAGGCCTGATAACCGAGGCCGCCGTTAAGGAAGCTCAGAGACGAGGGGACCCAATAAATCGCAAAGCTGACGTGATCCTTGCTGGTTACATTGGCGTCGATGCGTCCGTTGTATTGCTTGAAGTCGCTGGTTGTCGGATTGCTTATGGTGTACTGGGCGATATCGGGAACATTCGAGAGGCCGCTACCGACGCCGGGCATGCTGGCACTTACGTAGCCGAGGTCCTGCTTGCCCAGGCCTGTGGTCAGCGGCGAACCGATGTTCAATCCCTGTCCTGAAATCGTTCGGCAATTTACGTTCTCAACGAGTCCAGCATCCGCGCAGGTTACGGAGCCGATCACGGTGCCGGCAACCTTTGATCCCGGAAATCCAAGGTAAATGGAGGAGATGCTATTTGCAGGCGCCAGCCCGTTAAACGCGCTCGTCGGAAACCACTGGACGCTGGTCGCCGGGATGGACTGGCTCTGTCCCTCGTAGGCGAAGAAGGCGAATATCTTGTCCTTCCAGATCGGACCGCCGATGCTGCCGGCCCACTGGTTGTAGCGGTCTTCATCCCGGAGCAGGCCGCGCTCGGCAGGCGTCAGCTTGGCTCCGGTGACTGGGTCGAATGCCTGCACCGATCCAGGGCCGTTCCAACGCTGATAAGCATTCAGTCCGGGGCGAGTGAGCTGGATGAAAAAGCTACCGTGAAGATGGTTGGTTCCGCTCTTCGAGGTGATCTCGGTTATGGCACCCGTGAAGCGGCTATTTTCAGCGTCGTAGGCGTTGGTGACGATCTTGATGTTGCCGATTGAATCTTCGCTCGGAGTAACGACTGTCGATCCACCCCAGACAGCACTTACGGTGCTGATACCGTCGACGGTGTATCCGTTGGTTTCAAACTGGCCACCGTTCGCGTTTGCTGATGCGCCATTTTCCGTCGCAAAGATACTGCTCGAGTGACCCAGGTTACCGCCGCCTCCAGATGAGGCTCCGGTTTGCGTGCCAGGTGACTGGAATCCGCCGCCACCGCCTTGCTGGGCTCCATCGGCCAGAACTCCCGGCGCCAATCGAATGAGGCTGGTCGCGTCGCGTTCATAGACCGGCATGTGCTGGACTTCGTTGTCCGTAATTGTCCGTTGGTCGTTTGCAGTCTCGGTATCGATGGCCGGCGTTTGGGAAGCGTCGACTGTAATCGTCGTTGCAGCCGCGCCAGCGTCAAGCTGCACGTTGACTGCGTTGGGCTGTTCTGGAATCAGCTGCAGGTTATCCAGGACCTTCTTTTGAAAGCCGTCTTTCTCCACCGTCAATGTAAAGCGATCGGCGGGAAGAGCGTTGAAATTGTAGACGCCGGCATCGCTGCTGGTTCGCGTGACGGTTTCGTTGGTCGAGAGGTTCTTAAGTGTGAGGGTGGCTCCCGGGATGACCGCTCCCGTCGTATCAGTGACGGTACCCTGGATTGACGTGCGATATTGCGCGAACGCTGGCGCGCTCAGGCAGAGGAACATAACCGCCATCGCACAAATTGCGAGGACGTGGGGAATTCTTTTACTCATACTGCCTCCAAAAAAGTTTTGCTACGTTGCTAGCTGGCCGAAGTTCATACCAGTTATCCACATGTTGAGCACTCAACTGATCGCTTGCGGTTGCTTGAAGACCAAAACATTTCAATATACTCCAGCCCGGTCTATCCGTGTGGGCGTCGTGTTTGTTGGACCAACATTGCACTCAAAGTACAACTTAGCCGGCAAGTTAGATGAATTCTCGGCTGAAAAGACTGCCTGGTTCCTGAACCTTTTGATTGATTTTGAACGCTGGGGAACCTCCTGAGTAATAGGCATGGAGAGCCAAGTAGAAGGAGGACCAGCGTCCCTGCCCCTGGGGTGCCACGAAAACCCGACGGCCCGGATGGTCCGCGTCGCGCGATGCTACAATCTATAGAGAAGCAAGCGTCTGCCCATCGCATCTCATTCACGGAATGAGACTTCAACAACGGAGAGGTGGCAGAGCCCGGTTGAATGCACCTGACTCGAAATCAGGCATACTCGCAAGGGTATCGGGGGTTCGAATCCCTCCCTCTCCGCCATCCATCTTAGGTTCCAGATATTCGACGATGTTGAAGGCGTAGAAATGAGCCCAGCAAGTTGCCGGGTGCTCGTTTTACGTTTGTTAATAGTCAGAAGGAAACTACATCCAACGGTTGACCAGAGGTCGTCGCAATCTACCTTGGGTTGACAGGTAGGTAATCGATGGCCCCCGGCGATTACCAGGTTCCGATGCGCAGCACGGCTTCGGTCGTAATGCGAATTCCGCTCTGCGGATGGATCGTTTCTACATCAGGCATCCAGCTGTGAGTGTATTGCACGTTGATGAGGCGAAAGGTGAAGGGCCGCTTTACAACCACATCCAAGCCGCCGCCAGAAGAAAGGCTGGGACCATTTTCCGCAACCTCCGCAGACCAGTCACTCCGCTTCGGATAATGGGGCAGTGTGCCGTTTCCGTCGTTCCATTCTTTCTTAAGCTGTTCATGGAGAGCGGCATTATCGACCTCGTAGGTGACCTTTCTTCCACCGAATAGCACCTCTACAAAAGGTGAGAAACGATGGGCTGCCAGCGGAGTCCATCGCAGCCCTGAACCGTAAAACAACGAATCGGCGCTCTCGTTGTATGCGGGCATGCCCATGATCAGGCATCCATTTATTTCGCTTACAATCTGCAGGCCCGGATTTACGCGGAATGCGCCGGAGCCGCCGCCGCCGACGCAATTGTGGCCATCCGCAAATTTTTCATAGTAGGGATATGCCCCCAACTCGATGGGCGCTTCCTTTGGATAATCTTCAGGGTCGCGTGGGTCCGGCGGGCGACGCACGAACTCAAACGGTTTTTCTCCGCTGCCATGTTTGTAATCCGCGATCAGTTCCTCCCGCAGAACGTGATTTTCCCGCATGATTCCAATGCGAGTATCGCGCTCCCACGGCACCTTAAACGCCATGACGTTCGCGAACGACCGTCCGGGATTGAGGAAGCTTCGCGCCAGCATAATGAGCGCACGGTTGGCGGTCCTGTTCTCCAGTCCGATGATCAGATAACGGTCCGCCGCATCCTCGGCGAGCATCGTCAGCGCCCCCATCGTCGGGGTGTCAGCCAGCGTGATAAATCCCGGAGAAGCGTGCAGCATCACGTTGCCGATGGAGGCTTCGCTGGCGGGACCAATCTTCCACTCCGTATGCCATACCGCCGAGTAGGCCATGGAGCGTAACACGCTAATGTAGTAATCCCGGCCGTCCCCCCATTGCACCGTCCGGTATTTGGGATCGTTCTGACGCAGGATAAAGCCAAACACCGAGCCTTGAATGGGATGGCCGACGTACGGAGCCATGAATCTGTCACTGTCGCTCCAGCCGCGCAACTCGGCGACCGAGTGCAGGTAATTGTTCAGCCACGGCCCGTAGAGAGAGTCCCGCGTTCCCGCCTCTGTCCAGAGATTAAAAGTGTGCATGATGCCGATGGACAGTAGCGATTCCTGGTTCGCGGCTCTCCAGCGAATCCGAGTATCAGGCTGTGGCGGCGTAACTGACCGGACGACTCCGTGGGTAGCAGCGCTGGCATCGTTCGCGGACGGCAGGTTCGAAGAACTGTAACCGAGTGCAATGTTGGGGTCACCGAAGGAATATTTCGTGATGCTGATTGGGTTCTGGTTGAAACCGTCGACGGCGTGAGACGGGGTGATCTCGAAATTGTTGCGGCTTGCCGGGTCGTAGGCAGGACTTGCGTTGACGTCAGGCAACTGCGGACGCGGTGTCTCGTCGGATGCGACTTGATTCTGAGGCGCTTTGCGCCACTCGGCCGGTGGTTCCTTCATCGTGCTGGCCGCGATGCCGGCCGAAGGCGACGACGGGAGGGAAGACGCCTCCTGCGCTGCCAGCGGGATTGCGAAAAGGAAAAAGGCCGCAATCCAGCGCGCCGTTGTGAAACTTTTTCGCAATATGTATGTCTCCGCTTTAGATCTGCGCACACTGAGAACAAGAGATGTCTTGAATTTAGCTTAAAGCCTGTTGCCCGAGGGGGTCACCTAGGAAAACTGCTAGGGGAATTCGCTAAATGTTAGCTTGCGGTCAATCTGATATGCAAAGCTATTTGAGTGTACAGACGGAGGCAGTCCGCACGTCCGCCGAAGCTCACTGGCCGTTGCTTCCGGTGAGCAAGGGCCAATGCTGCATCAATGGACTTCGACCAGCTGCTCCGCTTTCTCCGCCGATCCGTACCGCGAACGGACGTACTCGTCCAGGATCTTTGTGAAGTCCTGAACGATCGTGTCGCCGCGCAGGGTCGTCATCAGGCGGCCGTCGACATAGACCGGGGCCACCGGCTCCTCGAACGTGCCGGGTAGGGAGATGCCGATATTCGCGTGCTTGGACTCGCCCGGCCCGTTGACCACGCAACCCATCACCGCGAGCTTCAGCTCCTCGACTCCGGGATAGTGCTCGCGCCAAACCGGCATCGACTCGCGAAGGTAGGTCTGAATCTGCTGGGCCAGTTCCTGGAAAAAGGTGCTCGTCGTCCGCCCACACCCCGGGCACGCCGTTACCTGCGGCGTAAAGCTGCGAATCCCAAGCGACTGCAGGATCTGCTGCGCGGTGAGCACTTCCTCGGTGCGGTCGCCGCCCGGCTTCGGAGTGAGCGAAACGCGAATGGTGTCGCCGATGCCCTTCAGCAGCAGCGGAGACAGCCCCGCCGTCGAGGCGACAATGCCCTTCATGCCCATGCCGGCCTCGGTCAGGCCAAGGTGCAGCGGATAATCGCAGCGCGCGGCGAGCATCTCGTAGACATCGAGCAGGTCGCGTACTCCGCTTACCTTGCCGCTGATGATGATCTGGTCGTGGCGCAATCCATAGCGCTCGGCAGCCGCCGCCGAATCGAGGGCGCTGCGGCACATCGCCTCCATCATCACGTCACGCGCGTCGAGCGGCTCGGCAAGCTTCGAGTTCTCATCCATCATGCGCGTCAGGAGAGCCTGGTCGAGCGATCCCCAGTTGACGCCGATGCGCACCGGCTTCTGGTTCTCGACCGCGACCTCGATCATCGCGCGGAAGTTGTCGTCGTTCTTGCGTCCGACCGAGACATTGCCGGGATTGATACGGTATTTTGCCAGCGCAGTCGCGCAGTCGGGATACTTCTTCAGCAGCTGATGGCCGTTGTAGTGGAAGTCGCCGACGATCGGCACATCGATCCCGAGCTTCGCCAGGCCCTCCACGATATAAGGAAGAGCCTTCGCCGCCGCGTCGTTGTTGACTGTCACGCGGACCAGCTCGGAGCCAGCCCCGGCCAGGGCCGCCACCTGCTGAATCGTGCCGTCGACATCGGCGGTATCCGTGTTGGTCATCGACTGCACGACAACCGGGGCTTCCGAGCCAACTCGAACCCGGCCCACACGAACGGTGACAGTCTTCCTGCGCTGAATCTCCGGCATAAAGTCCTCGCTTCCAGTTTACTAGAAGCGGTTCTGCCGGATTGTGGGCCGTGAGGAGGCTGGTTTCGGAGGGCATACCCACCCCCTCCCCCTGTTTGGTTAAATCTTTTGTAATCGTCTGATTCTATGGTAGTTACGCTATACGTCAGTGCTATCTACGCACAAACAAATAACTTATTGCTTTATACGCGGAAACAAAGGACTTAACCCCGGTCATTTGCAACGTTTTCGAGGCAGTCTTCGGAGTGCTCCACACAACTGATTCATAACATTTGCTTTCTCTAACACTCATTGATTCCAAGGTAGTTAGAAACAGCAAGGGCCCGGCTGCGATGGCGGCCGGGCCCTTTTGTCTCTATCTCTAATTATATTATAGCCAAGCTAAGGAAATGATCGGCCAAGTTTTCTGGAGGCTTGCGGCGGATCATGGCTGTGGGGCCGCAAACTGACCGATCTGGGCCAGCTACCGCAAAGTGATGTTGCGGATGAGCGAACTAGTAACGACGCGCACATTTTCGACGCGCTTATCGATGACTTTCTGCTCGGCGCTTTTGTCACCATACTGCTTCATGCGAAGGTCATAGACCTTGTCGGGAAGGCCGTCGAGTGCCGCCATGTTTGCGTACGTCAGCGAGTAGCCGAAGTCCCAGTCCTCGGGGCCGGAGCTGGTCGAGTTGAGGAACATCTGGTAGCCCTGAATCAGCCCGGCGGCCTTTTCCTTTTCCCAGAGGGGCACAATATTCGTCTTCAAATCGGCCATAAACGCATCCTGATGACCGGGCAAAATGTGAACCAGGACAATCCGTTCCACCGGGCCCTGGGTGTATGGAACTTGTGCCTTTGCCGTAACAAGGGCAACCAGCGAGAAACAACATACTGCGACTGCAATTCGTATAGCTTGCTTCATTCGTACTTTCTCCTTACAAGACTTGAATTTCGTTTTTGTCAGGGGGCCTCGAAGTGTATACCTCTCAAGGGACTACAGGGCACGTAATTCTTTTTTGGATAATCGGGGAATGAGGCGGCCAACCGTCTGATGGATGGAGGAGTAGGCCGGGTGGGCAATATCAGTTGCATTGTAGCTACGATGTTGCTACACTTTTTCAGAGGCGAGGAGATTTGCTGGTGGACGATCACTGCTTACAACCAATGAAATCTCGACCAAGAGGAGACCGACAACTGTGCAACTCGCAGATCACATCAATCTTCGGTTCGCCGATGACAAAGGGAACAGACACGAATGTTTCTCTGGGACTCCGCAAATATTGGCCATGTCGCAAAGCACAAGGTTTCGCCTGAAGAGGCAGAGCAGGTAATCACAAACAATCCCGTTGATCTGGAAATTCAGTTCAGAAACGGTGAGGAGCGTATTGCCCATCTTGGCGAGACGGCTGCTGGTCGTGTTCTGATCGTCATCGCCACCATGCGCAAGGATTTGATCCGCATCGTCACGGCATATCCGGCGAACAGAGCGATGCGCAAATTCTATTCAGCGCAGAAGGATCTAGAAAATGCCCAAGAGTCTCACGACACCTGAGTTTAAGAGCGAAGAGGAAGAGGCGCGCTGGTGGGCCGATAACCAGGGCTCCCTTCTTAAGGAATTTGAGGCAGCGGCAAAGGATGGAAGCCTTGGCCGTGGCACCCTGGTACGGCGTGGACAAACTCCGACTACGACAATCCGCCTGAACCCCGGCGACATTGAGTTGGCGAGAATTCAAGCAGAGCGGCGCGGCCTAAAGTACCAGACATACCTAAAAATGATTATTCACCAGGCACTTCTACAGGAAGCCGCAAAGCATTAGATGGCGGTCTGACCATGCGCAGCAAGGTGCGCTCTTCGGACCGGGCCTTGCTCCACAAGGCCGAATGTTTGTCTTGATTCGATGGCTGATTGAGAGCTCGGTCACAGTGAACTCGATGTTTCCTCGGAGATTGTTTTGGATGAATCCGCACTATCGGATGGCGATGCCTTCTTGGTCTTCTCGATAATGCGAACCACAGCCCTCTCAAGCATCTTTCTCTGATGAGAATTGCCACCACCGCTATTCCCCATATTTCCATCAAGGTACTCCGATCAATACCTTGGGCCAAGGTATAAGCTGTTTTCATTTTTATCAGGAGCCTCCGAGGCTCTACCCCTCAAGGGACTGCGGAACATGGAATTCTTTTGCCGGGGCTCTTGTCGAGAAAGCCGCTCCGCCTTCGGCTGCGCTTTGGCGTGCGGCAGCAAGGTCGGTCCTTCGCGGACCGCCTTATTCCCCGCGCTGAAGCCTAAGGCTTCTACCGGGGCCTCGCTGAGCAAGGCCGACGGTTTGGCTTGGTTCGATGGCGGGTTGAGCGCTCGATCACACGAGGATTCGTCGCCACGACATGGACCCACGTCCGAAAATGCGGACCCTTCGGCTTCGCTCAAGGCAGGTTGCGGGCAGGCTGGCAGCGAGCTTCGGGGAGGATCACAGATTTCGACGCTATGCGTCTGTGTGTATATGTAAAGCTCTTGATTTCGGAGCAGAGGCGTTCACTGGTTTATTCAATCTCCTCGCAAGGAGAATATGCAATGAAACAGACGATCCTTGGATCTGGGTTGTTCGTTGTGGGATTGGCGGGCCTAATGGCATTGTCGCAGGCTCGTTCCGGAGGGATTACAGCCACTCCCGCACCGGCGTCGGGCGAACACCCGGTTCTGATTAACACGTGCCTGATCTCAAACGACGTCCGTACGCTCGCTGCTTTCTACCAACTGGTTCTGAAGATCCCTCCGAAGTTCGACGGCGAAGGCTACGCTGAATTCAGAACGGGGACGGGGGTACTGGCGATCTTTGACGCGCGGGCACAGGAGAAATATATCCCGGGCTCGGCCGAATCGTCGGCGAACAGAAGTGTGATCCTGGAGTTCCGAGTAGCGGATCCGGACGGGGAATACGTGAGACTTCAGGGGATCGTGAAAACGTGGGTCAAACCCCCGACGACTCAACCCTGGGGGACCCGTTCGATTTATTTTCGCGATCCCGACGGCAATCTCGTCAACTTTTTTCCGATGGCCAAGGCGAAATGAACAAGATATTCCTCAGAAGTGAAAAAACCCAGGAGTATTATCGTGAATATGGCAACGATCCACGTCTCAGCGGATGAAGCAGCCCGCGATTTCGCGGGGCTACTGGCTCGCGTTCGCGCGGGCGCAGAGGTTGTCATTGAAGATGGCCGGCTGACTGTAGCTGTGCTGCGTGCTCCCGCTCCCACTCGCCGATCTATCTCCGAATCGATCGCGTTGGCTGAGGCCCGCTCAAAAGAGCTGGGATATAAGCCGGTGATAGATGCTGATTTCGCTGCGGATCTGGAAGAGATCGTACGTAACCGCAAACCGCGCGATTTCGCCGGATGGGAGTAAGTCTCCTGGGGCTGTTACTGGATACGAGTGTTCTGATCGCGAGCGAACGGCGAGGCGAGGCAATCGAAGACATTCTTCGCCGGGTGCGTGCCGAGTACGGCGAAGTGGACACCGCATTATCCGTTATCAGCGCTGTAGAACTAACGCACGGCATCTATCGGGCCAAGACAGATGCAGACCGCGCGCGGCGACGCATCTTCACCGATGGTGTCTTCCAGGGCCTGATCGTGCAGCCAGTCTCTCTGGAGATCGCGCAGCTTGCCGGACGCATCGAGGGCGAACAGGCGGAGGTGGGCAACGTCATCGCATTCGAAGACCTGGTGATCGGAGCCACGGCCTTGCATCTTGGCTTCGATGTTGCTTCCGCCAACGTGAAGCACTTTCAGCGCATTCCCGGACTAACCGTAGTGACGCTTTAGATAAATGGCTGGCAGGACCCCGTGCGCGCGGATAGAATCGCGCCACATGTTGCGTCGCGTCTACCGGCTTTTTCTCTTTACGATTCTTGTTGCCGCTTCTTCCCTGCTGAGCGCGCAGTCAGTGCCGCGCTCGCCGATGCTGGTGTTTCTGCATGTGACGGTGATCAATCCGGGATCACAGGCGGTCGAGCAGGACCGCGCGGTGGTGATCCGGCAGGATCGGATCACGGCGGTGACGAGCGCGGCGGGATTCGCCGCTCCGGAGTGGGCGCTGGTGGTGAATGCTCGGGGAAATACATGATCCCGAGCCTGTGGGATATGCATGTGCACACGGCCTTCGGAGACTGGTTTCCGCGCGGGCGCGAGGTGATTCTTCCGCTCTTTATCGCGAACGGCGTGACTGGCGTTCGCGACATGGGTGGGGACCTGCCGGTGCTGCTGCCGTGGCGGAAGCAGATCACAGCGGGCGAGATTGTCGGGCCGCGGATGGTCGTGTCGGGTCCGATGCTGGACGGCTATCTGCCGGGCGGCAAAGAGCGCGCTTTCCCGAGTTCGGTTGCGGTGACGACTCCGGCGGATGCGGTGAAGGCGGTCGACTCGCTCAAGGCGCAGGGCGCGGAGTTCATCAAGGTGCAGTCGGTGATTCCGCATGACGCGTACGTGGCTGCGGCGGAAGAGGCGCACAAGCAGGACCTGCCGTTCGTGGGGCATGTGCCGGATCACATCAAGATCACGGAGTCAGTCGCGCTGGGGCAGAAGAGCATCGAGCACTTCATGGGGGTTCTGGAGGGGTGTTCGAGCCAGGAAGACAAGCTGCTGGCGGGCGCGACGGAGGACACGAAGCTGCTGCTGAGCAGCCATGACGAGGCGAAGTGTCGCGAGCTGATTGCGCTGCTGGCGCGGACGCCACACCTGGCTGGTCCGACGATGGTGTGGAATCGGCAGGGCGGGCTGCTGGACGAGGTGGACTTTGCGCATCAGCCGCTGGACAAGTATGTGCCGGCTTACTGGCGCGACGTGACGTGGAAGCGGTTCTACGACCAGATGATGCCGGGCGTGAAGGCCGATCCGCTGAGTGTGCGGCAGCAGGAGATTGCGCAGATGCTGCACATGATCGGCGTGCTGCACAAGGGCGGGGTGGAGTTCATGGCGGGGACGGACACGGCTCCGGGGATTTATGTGATGCCGGGGTTCAGCCTGCATGATGAGCTGGCCAACTTTGTCGAGGCAGGGTTTTCTCCGATGGATGCGCTGGCGACGGCGACGAGCAATCCGGCGAAGTTTCTGGGGAAAGACGACATGGGCGCGGTGGCTCCAGGGAATGTGGCGGATGTGGTGGTGCTGGAGGGGAATCCGCTGACGGATATTGGGAATACGCGGAAGATCTTCGCGGTGGTGGCGGATGGGCGGTATTACGACCGGGCCCGTCTGGACGCGATGTTGGCGGGCGTGGAGAAAGCGGCGAAGAAATAGGTCCAGAGCTCAGGGCTCAGAGCACAGAGCGCAGAGCACACGTCCGAGAATCCGGACCCTTTCGGCTGTGCTCAGGACAGGTCGTGGGGCACCGGCTCAGGATTCTCTGCGTTTCATGAAGTATTCATAGCGCCGCGAGCCAACGCTGGCGCAATATTCAAGCTGTCCTGAAACGGTTTGCCTCGGGCCATCACTACCATTCGTCTCTAGCTCGTGAACTCAAGAGGAGCCGCAAATGAAATTCATCGCGCAACCGTACTATTCGGATAACGTCGTCAAGATCTACTCGCTGCCCGACGCAACGCTTCAAAGTACGATTACGCTGAATGCAGCCGGGAGCGGCCCGAATTGCGCGGTTCTCTATCAGGATTCTGCCAGCGTTTTCTACCTGTTCGTTTCGTTTGATCTGGGCAGCTCCGGGGCGATCGATGTTTACAAGTTCACGAGCATCAGCAATCTTACGACGAATCCTCCCGGCATCCCGCCCGCAACGCGATTGACCCTGACTAATTCTGCGGTGGGGCTGGCCGTACAACCGGGGACGGGCGATCTGTACGTCGCCACTTTCAGCAATGGCGATGGAAAGGGCGGAGTCTTTTGCTACACGAAGGCATCCGGCTACAGTGCTGTCTCTCAGTTTTCGAGCTATGCGGACGCCTACAACGATGTGGCCTTCTATTGCGCGAATCTGGCGTTCGATCTTCACGGCAATCTATGGATGACGACCTTCCAGGACGGCGGGCTGGGAAATCAATTTTTGATCTGCTACACGCAGGTGGATAAGAATGCCGGCAGCAGCTCGAAATTTTTCAAGATCAATAACGGAGCGACGAGTTTTACGACGATCACAACGCTGCCCGGTTCGGAGGACACTGCTCCCGGCGCGATGGTTCCGTTCTCCCAGCCCGAAGGGATTGCCTTCGATCCGCTGGGAAACCTGTGGCTGGCCAATAATAACGATGATTTCCAGACGAATGGGTTCGCGCCTAATGGCGGGTCAAATGGCACGCTGCTCAAGATCAGCAGCAGTTGGATCAACAGCAATCTGCTGAACAGCGCCTATCTCAGTGGCGCGGTAGGTCTAACGGCGGACGGGTATGGCGGCACGCGAACCATCGCCTCAAACGATGCCGGAGTGACGGTCTATTACCTCAACGGCGCCAAGTTCGGAGGTCTGTTCTTCGATGGCTTCACGCTGTATGTGAACGACCAGGGGAACGGAACAGTGTGGCAATTCGACACGAACGCCGTGCTGAGCGCGACGACGTTCAAGTCGTCGGGGGTAAATACCACCTATCCCGGGAACGGCACGATGGCCATCTTTAATACGGCTCCCCCATCGCTTTTGATCAGAGACGTGGCGGGTGACACCGGAGCCGAGCCGGACGCTGCAATCACTGGCGGTGTCGCGTGGGAGAGCCCGGATATCGGCGTAACGCAAACGTCTGTGCTTTCCACTCTGCCCGGGCCGAATTCACCTGCGACGACCGGGCTCACGGCTCTGGCTTCCGATTCCATGATCACGGGCGGATCCACGGCTTTTGTTTATGTGCGCGTAACCAATACGGGAAGTGCAGACACGACAGGCACAGAAGTCCTCAGAGTCTATTGGGCCAAGGCCAGTGCCGGGCTGAATTGGCCGGCTCCGTGGGACGGGTCTCAACTCGATAGCTCGGCGAGCAAGCCGGTGCTCGGCGGCGTGATCGGGGCACACCTTCTGGGGACGATCCAGGCGGGGAAGGCTACTGTCTTCGAGTTCCCCTGGGCGAACGTGCCCAATTCAACTTTGTACAGCGTGAACGATCAGCACTTCTGCCTGCTGGCGCGGATTGAGACAAGCTCGTTGTATCCGTTCGGCATGACGTTTCAGGAACAAACAAATAGCGCCGGCGCGGCCCTGATTAATAACGTTGAAAATAACAGCAAGATCGGGTGGCGGAATGTCGCGATCGTTGGAGTGGCGGCGGGAATGTCTCCGGGCCCGATTCGTTTGGGTGTCCTAGGAGCCAACCATTCGATTCAGGCGAGCAACGTCCGGTTTGCCGTCGAGACGCTCAATCGTGACGGGAAACCTGCTCAAATTGCCGGCAGAGTTGAAGTGCATGCCGAGGGCACAACACTGAAACACCTGCTGGAAACACCGTTCAGGGAGAATGTATTTCGCCACCTTGGCGATGGAAGGTTCCACCTACAGGATATTGCCAGAGGAATCGAAAATATTCGCCTGCAGCCCGCGCAGGTTTTGCCATTCCATGTAGAGTTCACACCGCAGGAGGATGTTCGTGATTTTGCCGTGCGTGTGGTGCAGTATGCCGACTCTGACGGCGGTTCCAAAGTCGTTGGCGGTCAGACGTTCGTGGTGGGCACGGTCGAAGGGTTCCCGGTAAGGACGTAAGTTCATTGAGTGGTGCTTGCCCGCGATACCATGAGTGTGGAAAGAGGACTCTTGCCTGGCAAGTCTCTTCCGTGAGGACCTGGTTTCGTGACGATTCTGCTGAATGCTGTTGAGGCTCGCGTGCTGGGTGCGCTGGTGGAGAAGGAGATTACGACTCCGGAGTACTATCCTCTGTCGCTCAATGCGCTGGTGAATGCCTGCAACCAGAAGAACAATCGCGAGCCGGTAATGAGTCTCGACGAAGACTCGGTGCGCCAGGCGCTGCACGGCCTGGAAGACGACAGACTCGCCGGGCCCAGGCGCGGCGGGGACAGCCGGGTGACCAAGTATGAGCATCATCTGCAGGAGGTCTTCAACTTCACGCGCGGTGAAGTCGCGGTGCTCTGCGTGCTGCTGTTGCGCGGGCCACAGACTCCGGGCGAGCTACGCGGACGCACGGAGCGGATGCACCGCTTTGAGGAGCTCGAAGACGTGCTGGGAGCGCTGCAACGGCTGATGCAGCGGGATCCTCCGCTGGCAAAGGCGCTGCCGCGGCAGCCGGGGACGAAGGAGATTCGGTATGCCCATCTGCTGTCGGGCGAAGTTGAGGGTCTCTTGGAGACTCCGGGTATCGCCGCGGTCGAGTCTGCTTCGGGCAACGAACGCGTAGCTCAGCTGGAAGCAGAAGTCGCGAGGCTTTGGCAGGAGCTGACGGAACTGAAGGAACAGGTAGCGAAGATCGCTCCGTGAAGTCAGCTCAGAACCGGGTCGCTGATGAAGCGGTCTGCCGTGAACACCGGCAGCAAAGAGATGAACCCAGGTCCGAGAATCCGGACCTGGGACACCCGCATCTTGCAGCAAAGTTAGTTTGGAGGAACCATGCGCGCTGCTGTGCTTCACCATCCGAGGCCGATGAGTGAGAATCCGCTGGTGCTGGAGGAGCGGGCTGTGCCTGTGCCTGGTTCTGGCGAGGTATTGCTGCGAGTTGAGGCCTGCGGGGTTTGCCGGACGGATCTGCACATTACGATGGGCGAGTTGAAGCCGCTGCGGGACGAGGTGATTCCCGGGCACCAGATTGTGGGCCGCGTGGTGGCGAGCCTGGGCGATGGCGTAGGGGCGGGGCTTCCAACGCTGGGTGAGCGGGTGGGCGTTTCGTGGATGGGCGGGGTGGACGGCACTTGTTTGTTGTGCCGCAAGGGGATGGAGAACCTGTGCGATCATCCGGTGTTCACGGGTTATACGGTGAATGGCGGATATGCCGAGTATGCGGTCGCGCGCGCTGACTTTGTCGTGCCGCTGCCGGAGGAACCCAAGGCGGAGGAACTGGCTCCGCTGCTGTGCGCGGGAATTATCGGATTTCGGAGTCTGCGGGTTGCGGGGGTGGAACACGGCGATCGCGTGGGACTGTTCGGGTTTGGGGCGTCGGCGCATCTGGCGATCGAGGTATTGAAGGCCTGGAATTGCGAAGTGTTCGTGGCGACCCGGGGCGAGTCTCACCGGCAGCTGGCGCGAGAGCTGGGCGCGACCTGGGTGGGGGATGCGCTGGATCGGCCTCCGGAGCTGCTGGATTGCGCGGTGACCTTTGCGCCGAGCGGCGATGTGGTGATGGCCGCGCTCGCGTCCCTGCGCAAGGGCGGAGTGGTGGCGATCAACGCGATTCATCTGGATCGCATGCCGCAGTTCGACTACGACTCGCTGCTATGGGGAGAGCGGCAGCTGCGCAGCGTGGCGAACATGACGCGTGAAGATGCCCGCGATTTTCTGAAGGTGGCGCAGGAGATCGGGATTCGTCCGAAGACGACGCTGTTTCCTCTCGACCGAGGTGAATGCGGCCCTGAATGCGGTCTATAAGGAGACGATTGACGGGGCGGCGGTGGTGATGTGCTGAGGGCATCGGTTGGGCCTTTGTTTAGAGCAAAGGCGTGTAAAGTTTCCAGGTGTGATTGATAGGGTATGCCATGCGAATCAATTTTCGACAAGATCGTCGTTCATGAGAACGATTACACCCAGCTCTTTTGCAATCTCATGGAGCGACACCCCGAATTTAGAAGCGCAATGCTTACAGGGCTGTTCTCTAGGAGCTTGTTGAAATAGGGTTCATTGGTGCTGCCCTTACTGGGTATATTGGTTTTGCGATGCTGTTTGGCGAGGTATGTTGTTGGGCAGTTGTGGCTACGGCTTTCTTGAACACTCAACAGGGCGTTTTCAGGCGCACTTCTGCGGGAGATCTTGCTCCGCGAGCTGCGCGAACAGCCTTGGCAGCCGCATGAGGTTATGAGCGGCACAACTGAAGACGAAGATCCAGTCGACCTTGTGCAGTCCGCGCAGCTTCACGAAAGGTCGGCCGTCAGAAGGGACCTCCTGTCTGCTACGATGCCAGCCGTGAATAAAACCCGGGGGGAGGGGGTACCCTCTCAACCGGCGTCGCTGCTACGATGGCTCTTATGGTTCGAGAGCATCCTAAGAATTCCCGCTTGAGGAATTCATGAAGGCCTTGGCAAAGAGCCGCGCCGAACGCGGATTGTGGCTGGAAGACATCGCTGAACCCTCCATCGGCATCAACGATGTGCTGATCCGGGTGCGCCACACCGGCATCTGCGGAACCGACGTTCACATCTATCAATGGGACGAATGGGCACAGAAGACCATCCCTGTGCCGATGGCCATCGGGCATGAGTTTGTCGGCGAGATCGTCGAGGTCGGCTCGAACGTAAACGACTTCTATCCCGGCGACATCGTGAGCGGCGAGGGGCACGTCACCTGCGGACGCTGCCGCAATTGCCTCGCCGGCCGGCGCCACCTGTGCGCCTACACCTCGGGTGTTGGCGTCAACCGCCCCGGAGCCTTCGCCGAATTCATCGCGCTGCCGATGACCAACATCTGGCGTCACGATCCCGGCATCAATCAGGAAGTCGCCGCCATCTTCGATCCCTTTGGCAACGCAGTCCACACCGCGCTCTCGTTCCCGGTGCTCGGCGAAGACGTGTCTGATCACCGGCGCCGGCCCGATCGGCATCATGGCCATTCCAGTGGTTCGCCACGCCGGCGCGCGCCACGTCGTCATCACCGACGTCAATCCATTCCGCCTGGAACTGGCGCGCAAGATGGGTGCGACCCTCGCCGTCAACACCACGCGAAACGCCGCTTGCCGAGGTGCAGAAACAGCTCGGCATGCGCGAAGGCTTCGACGTAGGCCTCGAAATGTCCGGCAACCCCGCCGCCATGCACGAGATGATCGCCAACATGAGCCACGGAGCGAAAATCGCCATGCTCGGCATCCCCGCGAAGCCGATGTCCATCGACTGGCGAGCGGTGATCTTCAACATGCTGACCATCAAAGGCATTTACGGGCGGGAGATGTACGAGACCTGGTACAAAATGTCCGTCATGATTGAATCCGGTCTCGACATTTCACCGGTCATTACGCACCGGTTCAGCTACCGGGACTTTCAGGCGGGATTCGACGCCATGATTTCAGGCCAGACCGGAAAGGTCATTTTGGACTGGACCCACGTGGCCTGAGAAGTTTTCCCGTTAGGACTCATCAATCATAGCCGCGAGGCACTCAGCCCACTCCACCCTCAACTCGAAACGACGCCGGTAATATCCCGCGCCTCGAGCACCTGCTTCGGGTATCCCCGATTCGCCACGGTAAGCATGGCTTGCCCAAGCTGCTCCGTTGTCGTTATCGATCTCGGAAAGATCGCCCGCAATGCCGGAAAAAGCGGTCCCAGCACAACGTAGAAGACGCGGTAGACCTTCGTCCTCGACTTGATTCCGTGCAGCGGCTGAATGAATCCCGGACGAAACATATACGCCGCCTTGAACGGTAGCGCCAGCAGAGCATTCTCCGTCCTGCCCTTTACTCGCGCCCACATCGTGCGCCCCTTCTCCGTGCTGTCGGTCCCCGAACCCGAAACATAGATAAACGTCATCCCCGGATTGAGCTTCGCCAGCGTCTGCGCAGCGGCCACCGTGAAGCCATAGGTCACTCGCTCGTATGCCTCTTCCGTCATGCCGGCGGACGTCACGCCCAGGCAAAAGAAGCACCCATCGAAGCCCGACAGCTCGTCCTCAATGCAGGAAAAATCCAGGAAGTTATCGTGAACAATCTCGCGCAGCTTCTCGTGAGCCTGCCCCGTCGGGCTGCGCACGATGGACAAAACGCGCTTCACGTCCGGATCCAGCAGGCACTCCCTCAGCACCCCCTGCCCGATCATGCCCGTCGCGCCAAAAAGAACAATATTCATGCCGACCATCATTGCAGAAACCTGCAACTATACATCGTATACACCCGTGCTATACACTGTATAGCAAATGGCACTCTCCACCGCCGAGCGCATTTCCCAGGCTGCCCTTGTCATCCTCGAAGCCGAAGGACCAGACGCCGTCAGCATGCGCCGCGTGGCCGAAGCCGTCAGCATCACGCCCATGGCCATCTACCATCACTTCCCTAATCGCGAAGCCCTGCTCGACACCATCACCAACCAGCAGTTCGCCACATTCCTCAGTTACATCGAAGCGCGCCCCATGCGCGGCTCACCCGAGACTCAGCTTATCTCCGCAATGGAGGCCTACATCGACTACGCCTTCGACCGCCCGCGCATCTTCGATTACGTCTTCGCCCAGCCGCGTCCCGGAGCCCGCCGCTATCCCGAAGACTTCCGCGCCCGCCGCTCGCCAACCCTGAACCCCATCGCCGACGCCGTCCGCGCCGCCATGCGCGCCGGCCTGCTTAGAAAAGATGATGTCTGGGAGGTAGCCCTCGAACTATGGGCGCTTACGCACGGATACGTCGCGCTTTACCGCGCGGGCCGCTTCAACCTTCCTGAGAAAGACTTTCGCGCGCTCGTCCGCCGCGCCTTAAGGAGACTCATTCATGGCCTCAAGCCGTAAGCCGCTCATCTTCGCCATTGTCGCCGTCCTTGTCTCCGCCATCGCCATTTACTTCGGAACCGGCCTCCATCCCATCTGGTGGCTCACCTGGATCGCTCCGTTGCCGGTGCTACTTGTCGCTCCTCGCCTCTCGCGATGGAGAGCCTTCGGAGTCGCCTTCGCCGCCTTCACACTCGGTGCGCTCAATGTGTGGAGCTACGACCGCATTGTCACTCCGCTGTTCATCACGCTGGTCATCCTCTTCGCGCCATCGCTCCTCTTCGCCTGGATCGTCTCCATGCACCGGATCTTTATCCTTCGCGGCCAAACCTTTCGCGCAGCCTTCGCCCTCCCCATTCTCTGGTCAGCCTTTGAATATCTGCTGGAATTCCGCTCGCCGCACAGCACGTGGGGCAATCTCGCCTATACCCAGATGAACTGCCTGCCCCTCATCCAAATCGCCTCCGTCACCGGCATCTGGGCCATCAGCTTCATCGTCCTGCTCTTCACGTCCGCTATAGCTGCGCTGCTCGGGACTTTCGAATGGCCGGATCGCCGCCACTCAAAGACCGGCGTTGCTCTGACTGTGGCGGCCATCTTCCTCTTGGTCTTCGGATACGGCGCGTATCGTCTGCATTCCAATCCCGCCTCGCCGCGTGTTACCGTCGCCCTCATAGCCAGCGACACGAAGCTTTCTCCCAGGGGACCCGCTACCGTCGCTCTCGTCCGCGCCTATGCGGACCACTTCGCCGCGCTCGCCGCGCAAGGGGCCAAAGTCATTATCTTCCCCGAAAAAATCGGTCGTATCAAAGGAGACGACCTCGCCCAGGCCGACAGCATCCTCGAACAGGCTGCCCGCGATAATCACGTCACCATCCTCGTCTCCTTCGAGCATCAGCCCAACCTTAATGAGGCTCGACTCTACTCACCCGACGGCCGCCTCGAAGCCACCTACGAGAAACACCACATGCTGCCCGCCTTTGAGTCGCACCTGCTTCCCGGAACGGCGCGCCTCACCTTCCACCGTCCATCTGACGACGGAACGGAAGGGAAGTGGGGCGTTGAGATCTGCAAGGACATGGACTTCCCGCTCCTCTCCCGCCAATATGCAAACGACGGCGCTGGACTCCTCCTCGTTCCCGCATGGGACTTCATCGCCGATGGCTGGCTGCACGATCGTATGGCCATCCTGCGCGGCGTCGAGAGCGGATTCAGCATTGCCCGTGTCGCCAAGCAGGGCCTGCTCACCCTCACCGACGATCGCGGACGCGTCCTGGCCGAGCGCAACAGCGCCGCCCAGTTCCTGAACACTTCAGACCCGTTCACCACTCTCACCGGAAGCATTCCCGTTCGCAACCAGCCCACAATCTACGCGCGCACCGGCGACTGGTTCGCCTGGCTCAACCTGGCACTCGCCGTCCTGCTCTTTCTGCCGACTGGCCGCAAAGGTCCCGCCTGACCTCCGACGCCGCTCTGCATCTCAAGGGAACAGATCGCTCCGTCAGGTCACAACTTTGAAACTTATTTGTCATTACGGAACGAAGTTCTGCCCAGAGGGCTCAACCCCCTTGCCAACCCCGTCAAATCGCGCCATGCTTATTGCACCATGCTGGAGGCCCTATGAGAGGCTTCACGTGTAACAAACCGCTTTCATCGAATATCCTCAGGCCCGCGTTAGCCTCCTCCCCCATTCTTGCGTTACTGATTCTTGCGTTATCCGCGTTGCCGGCGGCAGCGCAGGTCTTCACCGTTACGCCCGAAGGCGTCGACGGTAGATACCTCGACTTCCAGCCCACGAATATCGCGATATCCACCGTGCCGCTCACCAATCACAATCGTGAAGATTTGCTCCGCTTTCTCCAGTCAGAGCAGGGCTTCGCGATGCGCCCGCTCCCCATCGCCACGATCACCCTTAAAGCCAACGGTAAGATGGAGCCGAGCGGTTCCGACTACCTCAATGCGATTCGTGAAAAAGGCCTCGCCACCAAGGCTGGCGACCGCGTCGTCCTCACCGATATCAAGATCGAAAAAGACCGCATCCTCCTCGACTTCAACGGTGGCCCCGAACACAAGCACAAGTGGCTCCGCCACATCTCCATCGGCATGGACCCGAATAACACCGTGCCCCTCGCCCGCGACGACCAACAGGCTCCATCCGGTACGCGCATTACGCTCATTTTTCCGAATGTCGTGCCCGACATGACCGGCATGCAGGTCGAAGCGCTGGTCAAGCCCATCGTCGACTTCAATCTCAAGACTCCCGTCCAGGCCTACACCGACACGCTGCCACCCGCCCTGCGCAAATCCATCCTCGACCATCATGTGCTGGTCGGCATGAATACAGACATGGTGATCAGCGCCCTCGGCCAGCCGAAGAACAAGGTTCGCGAGCGCGAAGGCCAGATGCCTTTTGAGGAGTGGATCTACGGCGAGCCGCCGGAGCCCATGCAATTCATCCGCATCAATGGCAACCGCGTGATCCGTGTCGAAATCGCCAAGGTAGGTGAGCCGCCCGTCATCCGCACCGAAAATGAAATGGGCGATTACTGGGACACGCAGCCCAAGCAGCAGAACGTCCGCATCGTGAAGCTTGGCGACGAGGCCCCGGCTAAGCCCGGTGCCGAAACTACCCCGCACGCGCCGCCCAGCCTGAGAAATCCCGGTGAAACACTGCCTGCGGATAGCCAGGCAGGCACGCCTCAAATGGGCCCGGTCCAGTTCCCGAAGGACAAGACCCAGACCGCCGGCCAAACGACCACCCCGCCCGCCCAACAGCCGGGTAGCCCATCCCAGACCCCCGCCGATCCTTCCGTTACGTCGCCCGCGCCGCAGCAACCGCCCCCCGCGCCAGAGCCGCTGCTTCCCGCGCGTCCTGCAGCATAGCTGTGCCGCATAACCGGCGCTGTATTGATGTAAACTGGTATGAGTGTGTCCGATGTTCTTCGCGATCATCTCCATCACTCCTGCTTATCGCTCCCCGGATGATCCCCGATAGCCGATTCAGGATGCGGCAGAGGTAAAAACAGCGCGAAGTCCGGTCACCGTGCGCCTCCATGTGTGAGAGCCCATAAATAGAAATTGTGAGGAGATAAGCCGTCATGGCCAAGATTGCGAAGATCGCAAACCGTCAAAAAGTAATGGACACCACCAAGAGCACCGACTGCCCTAAGTGCAGCAAGCCCACCCGCATCGTCAAGCGGGTAAAGGATCGCGAGCGCGGCGTCCCCGGCGGAGTCTACATCTCCTGCTCTGCCTGCGAATTCTACGAAAAACTCTAACCGAACCATCAGAATGAAAATGCAAAGCCCGCCTGTCACAGGTCGGGCTTCTTGCATGTTAGCTGTCTACACGGGTCTAGTCTCACTTCAGGATTTCAGTATCCGACCTTCTATGTTCGCGAAAAGACCCCCAAAAGCTGCGCTAGAATGACTCAGATGCGCCGATAGTCATTCGACGTACCTAGCATCCCAGAAATCGCCGCAATCTTTAGAAAGCGAAAACTCCAACTACCATCGGCTGTATGCTTTCCCAAATCGTGCCAGCGGAATCATTGGTACTCATATCTTCCTCGTCCACCCAACGCATTGTCCACGACCCGTGGTGATCGGCAAACGAAATGGGTTCGGCAGGGCTGCTTTCAATAAAGCGCCTCCTCACATCGTCTCCCGAACTGTCTTCGACGCCTATACACAATGGGTGGTGTACTTTCTCGGCGAAGGCTACCCAGCAGCCAAAATATAAGAGGTACTTGTTGTCTTTGCCCATGTAGAAGCCGTAACTCCCACCTTTGTAATCAACTTCCATCTTGACTTTATAGCCAGCACCTTTCGCCTTTTCAGAAATCAATCTAATCAACTTGCTCAGCTTCCAAACAGCACGCAGGACATCGGGATCCTGAAGCATATAGACCTCGGATTTGTTGAACCTGATAGACTCAAATCGTTTCGACAGTAGCAACTGAAACTCGCCAATAAGGGGATCGCGTGTCTTCGACCCGGCCTCTATTTCGCAATAGATGTTTTCCCAAGTGACGACTTTGAAGCGGATAGAGCCTGCTTGATCTGATTGGGCGATATGATCCCTGAGTTTCTTCTCATGGAGCCATCCCCCGGGAATGAGAAAAACAAACCACCGCTCAACCTCAGGTAACCGCTCAAGATATTTTGCGTAACCCGTCGCACTGACTTCTTGTGAAAACGACCATCTCTGATTGTCAGTCGTCGAGCACCCCAGTTCGGTTTTGACCTCCACAATTGCACAAACTGCCGGTGTCTCGATAAAGATGTCTGGTTTTCCATCGCTTGCTTTGCCGACCTTGAGCGTCTTTTGCGTCTGGATTGGGTATGCGCCTATCTCCTCTGCAACGTTCCTAGGAACTTGTTGAAATAGGTTCGCGGTCTCGTCTGATTTCTTTGTCCGCTCGTCTATGGAGTATGCGTGGAGACGAGCGGGTGCAAGCCGGGATATTCAGCTATGTTACGTTGGAGCAGCGTGTTCCTCAGGATCATCCATTGCGGGAGATACGCAGTCTGACGGATGTGGTTTTGCGGTCGCTGAGTGCGGAGTTCGACCAGATGTACGCGGCTTCTGGCCGTCCTTCCATCGCGCCCGAATATGTGCTGCGGGCGTTGTTGCTGCAGGCGTTTTACTCGGTCCGTTCAGAGCGGCAACTGGTCGAGCAACTGGACTACAACCTGCTGTTCCGCTGGTTCGTCGGCCTTGGCATGGACGACGCGGTGTGGAACCACGCGGTGTTCTCGAAGAACCGCGACCGGCTGCTCACCAGCGAGGTGGCGCAACAGTTCTTCGCCGAGGTGAACAAACAGGCGAAGCGCTTCATGAGTGATGAGCACTTCACCGTCGACGGCACGCTGATCCAGGCATGGGCGTCGCAGAAGAGCTTCCGCAAGAAGGATGGTTCGGACGACGATGGCGCGAACTTCCACGGCCAGAAGCGCGCGAACGACACCCACGAATCGACCACCGATCCAGACTCGCGGTTGTACAAGAAGAGCTATGGCAAGGAGTCGCATCTGGCGTATCTGGGCCATGCGCTGGTGGAGAACCGCAATGGCCTGATCGCGGCTGCGATGGCGACCCAGGCGGATGGATACGCCGAGCGCGAGGCCGCGCTGCTAATGCTTGAAGAGAAACAAAAAGGCAACAAAGGTCGCATCACCGTCGGGGCCGACAAGGCCTACGACAGCAAAGACTTCATCACCGCCGCGCGTGCCCTCAACGTCACCGCGCATGTGACGAAGAACGAAAACGGACGCCGCTCGAACCTCGACCGTCGGACCACGCGGCACCCCGGCTATGCCATCAGCCTGAGCCGGCGATGGCTGGTCGAGAAGAGCTTCGGCTGGCTCAAGCAAACCGGCCCTATCCGCCAGGTTACTAATCGCGATAAGAGCCTCCGGCAATCTGGCCACAATTCAAGATCCCCCTGTCCAATTACTCGGCTCGAAGCGCTTCGACGGGATCGACAGCAGCGGTGCGACGCGCCGGCAGATAGCTTGCCAGTGCCGCTGCAGCAATCAGGACAAGCGGTACGGCGATGAACGTGACCGGATCGAGCGGGCTGATGCCAAACAATAACGTTCGCATCAGGCGCATGAGTGTGGCTGCCGCGCCCAGGCCAACAGCAGTACCAACGCCGGTAAGCACCAACGCTGAGCGGACGAACATCCACGCCAGTTCGTTCTTCTTTGCGCCCAGCGCCATGCGGATACCGATCTCGCGTGTGCGCTGCGAGACCGCATAGGAGATGACACCGTAAATGCCGAGGATGCCGAGAGCCAGCGCCATCGTTCCGGCTATTGCCAGCATTACAAGCGTGAACGAAGTGCGCGCCATCGATTGGCTATAGATATCCTGCATGGTGCTGATGGATGCCACCGGGAGATTCGAATTCACCGCCCAGACGGCCTGCTGCATTTCGTTGATGAAGGCTTGCGTCCCGGCGCGATTGCTGCGCATTGCGAAGTAAGCGGTGCGCCTTGCGTCGAGTGGTCCAGGACCGTAAAGATCCCGCATCATCGAAGGCCAGTAAACAGTTGCAGGCGAGGCCTGATCGACGCCATTCTCACGCACATCCTTGACTACCCCGACCACTTCATGCCACGGCATGCTGGGAAATTCGCGGAAGCGCTTGCCGATGGCCGTGTTGGGAGATCCCCACAGCTCGCGGGCCAGGCTCTCAGACAGGATGCCCACCGGTCTCAGACCGTATATGTCCGTCCACGTGAAATCACGTCCTGCAACGATTCTCGTGCCGGCGGTATGGAAATAACCGGGCGAAACGTAGTTGAACAGGCGCAGGGGAGGTTCTTCGTCGCCTTGATAGGTTTTCCCTTCGATGAAGATGCCATCCCAGTTCGGTTCGGCTCCACTCATGGGAACGGAAACGGCGAAGCCTGCGGAGGAAACTCCAGGAATCGCGGCAAGTTTGTCCTGGATGTTGTTCTGAATGCGCATGACCATCTGTGGATCGCGAATCAGCGTCTCCGGAATTGAAATGCGCATCACCTGCAGCGACGCGGGGTCGGAAAAGCCCGGATCGACGTTCCGCATTGCGTTGAAGGTACGGATCATCAGCACGGCGCTAATGAGCAGCACCAGCGCCATAGCTACCTGCGCCACGACCAGCAGGTTGCGTCCGCGCTGCCGCTCGCGGCTCACGCTTGCCGTTCGCATGGCACCGATCAACGGCACGGCTTGCCGCGATGGAGCATAGCGCAACACTGGAATAGAGCCGAACAGAAGTCCGGAGAGCACCGACAGGATCAGGGTGAATGCCAGCGATCGGCCGTCGAGCGAGATCTCGCTCAGCCGCGGCAGATTGTCCGGCCCGATCGCCGTCAACAGGCGTAGTCCTGCATAGGCAACTCCCATGCCGAGTGCGCCGCCGCACACACCAAGAGTCACGCTCTCCAACAGCAGTTCGCTGGCGATCCGCCATCGCCCGGCGCCAAGAGCGGAGCGCACTGCGAGCTCCTGCTGGCGTGCGTCAGCGCGTACCAGCAACAGGTTGGCCACGTTGGTGCAGGCGATCAGCATCACCACGCCGATCGTCGCCATCACCACCCACAGCACGTTGCCGACGCTGCCGACCACCTGCTCCTTCAAAGGCCGAAGCGCGGGCGTGATCTTCCAGGTCAGATAAAAGTGAGGATCGGTGCCCGGACCGTTCGTCCACGAGTCCATCCAAACATTAAGCAGATGCGCCACATCCGTGTCGGCCTGCGCGATCGTAACGTCCGGTCGAAGCCGTGCGATGCCGCGATAGGGAAAGCCGGCCAATACCTCTTTTACCGGATCGAAGGCCAGCGGCATCAGCAGATCGAAGTCGTAATTGACCACTCTGAATCCACGCGGCATCACGCCGGCAATCTCACGCGGCTGGGAGTCTACGTTAATGGTGCGGCCCACCACACCCGGATCTCCGCCGAAGCGCCGCTGCCAGTATCCATAACTGAGCATCACCCGCTGCGTTCCGCGCGGGTCCTGGTCTCTTGCACTAAGCCATTGTCCGGTAGCGGCAGGCACACCGAGCGTCTGGAGAATGCCGTCTGTAATCAGCGCGGTGTTAACTTGCTCCGGCTGTGCGATCCCCGTGATGCTTGCAGTTGCAGGCAGCCATACCCCGACCGATTGGAATGCACGGTTGTGCGCGGCGAAGGTGAGATACATCGAGGCCGACATGCGCAGCTCATCCCTGAAGTCGGCCAGCCCGGGCGCGCCGGGTGCGACGAGGCGCAACGCAACCAGTTGCTCCGGCTCATGGTAAGGCAGCGGCCGGATCAGCACGCTATTGAGCACACTGAACACGGCTGTGTTGGCGCCGATTCCGATGGCGAGCGTGAGCACTACGGTGATCGCGAACCCCGGCGCTCGCCCCAGCCGGCGGCATACATGCTTCAGATCCACCAGCAGCGATTCGAGTCTCTGCCACTGCCACACTTCACGGCTCCGCTCCTGAAGAAGTGTCACATTGCCGAAATCGCGGCGTGCGGTTCGTTCGGCCTCACCGCGAGACATACCCTCTTCCATCAGTTCGTCGATCCGCTCGTCGAGGTGCTCCTGAATCGAAACAGAGATGTCGTGGTAGCGGCGGTTCCTGAAGAAGCGACTGAACAGTGACATGCAACAGCCTCCTATGCCTTGGCGGCGGCAAGCACCCGGGTAAAACCTGCAAACATCCTCTCTAAGCTGACGACCTCACTTTCGAGGTGACGAATGCCCGCGTCAGTGAGCCGATAAATCCGCGTTGGTCGACCCTTGGCCGAGATCCCGGTCTCAGCTTCCAGCCAGCCTTCCTTGAGCATTCGCTGCAGCGCAGGATAGAGCGAACCTTCCTCCACCTGGAGCAGGTCGTCAGAAACCTGCTTGATGTGCTTCACCAGCGCATAGCCATGCATGGGCTTCAGCCGCAGCGATTGGAGAATCATGATCTCCAGTGCGCCGGGGAAAAGATCGCGATGTTCGGGGTTTTTCGCCATTCCGTGAATTCTATGATTGAAATACCTATTTTTACAATAGGTATGTGCAGACAAATCCTCTGGTTACGATTTTTATCTGTACATGCAGGTCAGAAATCCACAGACAAGAGATACGTCTCGTCGGCATCGTCGTGCGGGGAGAAGAGAATGTAACCGCTTTGGGATTTCTCAGGGAACATAGACGAGGAACTCCGGCATGTCCGGAAGGTCATCAATGAACGTCCCCTTTTTCTTCCCTTTGGAGGAAAAGCGCCGCACCCGCTGCTTTTTCCGCTCGGCCACGTAGAGATCGCCGTCGGGGCCGATGGCGAAGCCGGAGGGGGCGTCGAGCTTTCCGTCGATTACCACGCGCGCCTTAAGCTTTCCGCTCGGCGGCGTGGACGTCAGGTCCAGGGCGAGGATGCTGCCCGTACCCGCGGCTCCGATGTAGAGCGTCTCGCCGTGCAGGATCAGGTGCACGGGCGCCTGGAGCGTCCGTCCCTCGAT
Organism: uncultured Acidobacteriota bacterium; assembly: GCA_963735555.1. GTDB lineage: Bacteria > Acidobacteriota > Terriglobia > Terriglobales > Acidobacteriaceae > Silvibacterium. The sequence continues at coordinate 83,386 of CAVTLP010000017.1, read as the reverse complement.
GTGGGCCATCAACTCGCCGGATCTCACGTTGAATACCTTCACTGCGTCGCCAGCTTCGTCGGCCACGTACAAATGCTTGCGGTGCACGATGATGCCGCGGACCGAGTGCCGTGGCTTGCCGCGCTTGTCGAGCACTACCTTGAGGCCGAGAGGCGATGGCACATCGAGCGGCGTGCGGTTGCCGTACTCGGGGAGGCTCCCCCGGCTGGACGCGACGAGCGTGCCGGGGAGAAACTTCCCCTTAGGATAGTGCTTGCGGAGGTGCGCGGCCACTGACGCGGGTTTTCGGGTCTCGGGCACAAGCGACACCACGGTGTTGGTGTCCTGGCAGGAGACGTAGATGCGACCATCGTCCCCCAGCTCCACGTCGAAGGGGTGCACCATCGCCGCAACGTGCTCGGTCTTCGCGAGCACCTCCTTGAAGCGGAAGGTGTCGCCGTGCCGGCGGTAGAGCGCAATGTGGCTGTCTTTGCGCCACGCATTCGCAATGTAGAGGTCGTCGCCCACCAATGCGAAGCCGCGCGCGATGTGCAGCGGATGCGCGGCCGGCGATGGATCGAGGAGCAGCGGATGTATCTTGCGCGGGGAGCCGTCGTCCTCGAAGACGCCGATGTTGTCGACGCCGTGCCCTGATTCACCCCGATAGCTGATCCACCACACGGTTCTGTCCTCCCGAACACGATCGCTGCATCGTCAGATCCTGCGCGCGATAACGTGCGGCTTTTCAGGCAACAGGCAGGCTGCGACGAAAATCACGCCCCGCGCAACTCGACGGGGCACATTCCGGCATTATAGGCGGTTGGGATTATTGAGAGTGTTGGAGTTGAATTGCGAGCACTGCGGGCACGATGTGGGCACCCGGCCCGAGTCTGTTATGGTCTGTGTCATGCCCCGTGCGATTCGTGGTGTCGCCAAGCCAAAACAACGGACAGCGCACGCGTTTGTGCTGGAAGCGCTCACGCCATTGACGCCCGAAGTTCGCCGGATGTTCTCCGGTTTTGGTGTGTACGTGGGCGAGCGCATCGTGTTTATGCTCCGCGATCACGAGAAATCTCCGAGGGACAATGGAGTCTGGCTTGTTCTTTCGGATAGCACCGATCCCGCAGATCCGGAGCTCCGGCGCGAATTCCCTTCCCTTCGCCGGATTGAGCTGTTGCGCAACAAGATCGGACACTGGCTTCTCATCCCCAGTGACAGCCCGAGCTTCGAGATGGAGGCGCTTCATGCGTGCGATCTGCTGCTGCGGCGCGATCCTCGCCTGGGACGAGTGCCGAAGTCGAGGCGGTAGTTCCGGCCGGCACATTCCTGGAACTTCCCCACTCAAGCCAAAAGAAGGCTTGAATGAGGCACCCCGGCGGTTTTTATGTCGTCCCTGCGGGACTCGGTCTCGAAACCGGACCCTTCTCCCGGCACTGCCGTGCCGGGCTATTGATTGTTTCGTCCTTCGGACTCCGGGCCGCTCTTCTATGAGCCTGCTATGCAAGGCTGAAAGGTTGGGTCTGCCACAAATCGGCTCTTCGCGTCCCACCCTTCGCGCAAACAACGCGCTCAGGATGAGGCACCCTCGGTTTTGCCGGTTTCAGAAGATTTCGATAGAAGGGTGGGCCACCCGCCCGAAGCTTTGGGTGACGTCTTAAGGTTTGTTAGCTGGGTCTGGCATTTCAATAGGCAGCTCCTTCACCAGAACTTCCATTGCAATGAAGTGTTCAACAGCGGAGACAAGCTTCTTGAGGTCATTGAGGTCTTTGCCAACCCAGCGACGTTCATAGTGAGTCTCGTCGTTTCCAAGCCAAGCCGCTCTCTTTGACACGATCGGTAGTTTGTCGCCATCTTAGTGGAATAGGACAATCGGCCTGATTCGACTGCCGATTACGCGGCTTCGAGCAAACTAGCGTTTAACGCGGGGGCGCAAAGAGGCTCGGCTGGTGCTTCGGGGCCGGATCGTACTTCTGGCCGCGGATGGCTATACGGACCTGGAGATTGCCGAACGGCTGGGCATGGTGCCACGCACGGCAGCTCGCTGGCGGGCGCGATTTCTCAAGGAGGGTGCGGCTGGGTTGGAGCGCGATGCTCCCCGGCCTGGGCGCACGCCGGCGATCTCTGCGCAGACGGTGCTGGCCGTCATCGAGAAGACCACGCAGCAGAAGCCCTCTCACCGGACGCACTGGTCGACGCGCACCATGGCTCGGGCGGTGGGCATCAGCGAAGCCAGCGTGCGGCGTATCTGGCGCGCGCACGGCCTGAAGCCGCATCGCGTGCATACCTTCAAAGTGAGCAACGATCTCCGCTTCGCCGAGAAGCTCGAAGATGTCCGTGGGTCTCTACTCCAATCCGCCCGAGCACGCGCTGGTGCTCTCGCTCGACGAGAAGAGCCAGATTCAGGCGCTGGACCGCACCCAGCCGGGCCTGCCCATGAAAAAAGGCCGCGCACAGACCATGACCCACGACTACAAGCGCTACGGCACGACCACGCTGTTTGCCGCGCTGAACACGCTCGATGGCACGGTGATGGCCACCTGCATGGAACGCCACCGCCATCAGGAGTGGCTCAGGTTCCTGCGTCTGATCGACCGCCAGACCCCGAAGGAAAAGCAACTTCATCTCATCGTCGACAACTACGCCACACACAAGCATCCCCACGTGCTCGCATGGGCCGCACGGCATCCGCGCTTCCACTTCCACTTCACGCCCACCTCCAGCAGTTGGCTCAACATGGTAGAACGCTCTTCCGCGACCTGACCGAAAACCAACTCCGGCGCGGCGTCTTCACCAGCGTCGAACAGCTTCAGACCAGCATCTTCGACTACATCCAACAGCACAACTGCCAACCCAAACCCTTCATCTGGACAGCCAAAGCCACAGATATCCTGGAGAAGGTCAAACGCGGAAAGGCAACTCTGCTTAACTGCCCATCTGCGTGACGCACTACACTAGATATTTGGCAATGACGTTCCCAAGTTGAATTCTTTTGATTTCATCTTTGGCGGCTTCATCCGTCTGAAGCGAAATGGCGTAATCCTTAATCAGAAACTCAAGAGCCTTCCGATACCCGGGACCAGCGATTTCATCAAGTCCGTTCGCTTCCGCTAAACGGGCTTGCGCAGCAGATTCCAACAAACGATGGAGATAGCTTCGCAATGTCGGCCGACACGGCAGTAGGTTTCGATTCGACTGGAATCGAGCGTTTAAAGACGAAATATTGTTGTTGCTGTCCCTGCGACCTTCCTTTATCTAGCCCATAAAGAGAGATGAATGCGCGGAAGCAAGCTGGACTGGCGCATCGTGCGAAGAGTTCAAGTAAATCGTGTACAACAAAGCCTGGGGTGAAGAGTTGGGCAATAATCGTGGTGCCGCATATTGGGCATTCCGTCGGCAACTTGTCTACTGTCCTTGCCTGATTTACCCAGGGATTTCCTTGCGGGTCTACTCCATTTACCGTTACGTGTGGCATTTAAGTGGAACCCTGTCGTTGTTTCATGGCCCCAGAATAATGCAGATTAACACTCTTGCGGGTGAGTTTTCGCGGGCTTGTTGGGTGTGGAGACTGCTTCGCCTTCAGGCGGTGGTGAGGCGAGTGGAGCTTCCTCCCTGCCCGGCGTCTGGACGCCGCTGATCTGGACGATCTGGGGTGGGGCGGGTTGCGGCGGGTCCCATGGCGGCTTCGTGCTGGCGGCGGGAGATGGCGTCGAGGTCGACGGGGATGCCTCCGGGGATGATGACGGGCTGGGCGTAGCGGTACTTCAGGTCGCGGGTGGCGGAGAACATCACGAAGATGAGAACGATGATCACGACGGCGCAGACCAGGCTGCCTTCGGGGCCGTAGTCTCCGCCGGTGATCCAGAGAGGACCGACGGCGTTGCTGGCGACGACGGGGGAAAAGTTGGTGATGCCGCTGATGGGGAGTCCGAAGAGGATGCCCATGGTGGCGTTCCAGGAGAAGTGGAATCCCCAGCCGACCCAGAGGGCGCGGGTGCGGAGATAGGCGACGGCGAGGAGCCATCCGGCAAAGATGGTGACCAGGGTGCTGGCGGTGGTTGCGCCGGGATTGCCGAGATGGATGAGTCCGAAGAGCACGGAGATGACGAGGGTCGCGGCGGTGGGGTTGGTGGCTTCGATGAGGCGCTGAAAGGGATATCCGCGGAAGGCGACCTCTTCGGCGAGCGCGGCGACGGCGAGGATGGCGAGATCGAGGAGGATAAGCCAGAATTGCCGCTGGAGTGGTGTAGAAGGTCACGACGAATCCGCCGATGAGGACGATGGGCAGCACGCAGGCGACGATGCCGGCCCAGCCGAGGGCGGCTCCGATGGCGACTTCTTTTCCCCAAGCGGGACGGCGGGCGAGGCCCATGGCCTTGATGGGTTCGCGCTGGCGCTGGCCGATGTAGCCCATGGCGGCGTATCCGACGACGAGAAGGAAGAGCAGCATGGCGCGGTTGACGAACTCGAGCCAGTCTCCTGATGCGAGGCCGAGAGCGGCGCGCTCGGCGACGGCCCGGGCGAAGACGAAGTAGACGACGGCGATGAAGAACCAGGCGAAGGCGTGCAGGCGCGGGTGCCGGGTCATGCGCGGGCTCCGTAGAAACAGGGCACAGGGCACAGGGAACAGGGCACAGAAAATGCGGTCCCTCCACTGCGCATGCCTCGAGCGGCGCGCTTCGGTCGGGATGACAAGCTTTCTCGGCCGGGATGACAATGTTTGGAACTACCGTCATGTCGGTGTAGAACTGCGCGATGTTGCGGAATTTTTCGTAGCGCCGGGCGACGAGATCGTCGATCGATAACGCCTTCAGCTCGTTGAGGTGCAGATGGAGCTTTTCGGCAAGCAGCCTGGCGGCTTCCTCGGGATTTTCGTGGGCTCCGTTGCCGGGCTCGGGGACGATGTCGTCGACGCAGCGCAGCTCCTTGACGTCGGCGGCGGTGGCCTTGAGGGCGGCGGCGGCCTGGGCGCGCTTCGATGCGTCGCGCCACATGATGGAGGCGCAGGCCTCGGGCGAGATGACGGAGTAGATGGCCTTCTCGAAGATGAGAACGCGGTCGGCGACGGCGAGGGCAAGTGCGCCTCCGGAGCCTCCTTCGCCGGTGATGGTGGCGATGGTGGGAACGCGGAGACGGGACATTTCGCGCAGATTGCGGGCGATGGCTTCGGCCTGGCCACGCTCCTCGGCACCGATGCCGGGGTTGGCTCCCATGAGATCGATAAAGGTGAAGATGGGGCGGCCGAATTTCTCGGCGAGCTTCATGCAGCGGAGAGCCTTGCGGTAGCCCTCGGGATCGGGCATGCCGAACTTGCGGAGGACCTTTTCCTTGGTCGTCCGGCCTTTGAGATTGCCGATGACCATGACCTCTTCGGCGGCTGCTCCGTCTTCGCCGGGAAAGCGGGCGAAGCCGCAGAGCATGGCCGGATCGTCGCCAAAGGCACGGTCGCCGTGAATCTCGCTGAAGTCGGTGAAGATACTTTCAATAAAACTCATAGGATCGGGCCGTTGCGGGTGACGGGCCAACTCTGTCTTGATCCATGCGGGAGGCTTTGGTTCTACGGCTGTCTGGTGCTGGGCTGGAGCGCCTGGAGCTTGATCGGTCATAACTGAAGTTGAACCGGGAACTCTCCCGGAAAGATGCGGAGGAGTTCGGGTCACTCGTTCGATTGTACGTGGGAAGCTAAGAAGCGGGTAGCTATGGTCCGGATGGCTATGAGGCGGGTAGCTGATAAAGCGGGGAGCGAAAGGCGAACCCCACGGTCGCGCGTCCGAGACTGATCCCATGTCCGAAAATCCGGACCCTTCGGCCTTGCTCAGGGCAGGCTATGGGGCACCCAGCGAGAAGCTTGTTTAATCGAGGGCCTGGACCATGCCGCGGCCGAGGAGGAGCTCGGCGCGCTCGATGAAGGCGCGGTCGGCGGCGATGGCCTGTCCGGCGGGCTCGAGGACGACACAGTATTCTCCCGCCTGCTCGAGGTTGAGCATGAACTTGCGCAGGGCCGGGCGCGGCGGTGATCATATCTTTGAGCTCGGAGAGCGTGGCTGAGCTGGCGCGCTCGAGAGGCACGCGGATGCGGACGTTTTGCGGCAGGCGGACCTTCACGTCTTCGAGTGCCTGAACGGAGGAGACGGCGAGCTTGGGCGCGGCATCTTCTTCGGCGCGGAGCTGGCCGCGCACGAGCACGGGAACTTCGATGCGGAGGCTGGAGGCAAGCCGTTCGTAGTCTTTGGGGAAACAGATGAGCTCGATCTTGCCCACGGTGTCTTCGAGCGCGGCTTGGGCATAGAGTTCGCCGGAGCGCTTGGACTTGGCGACCTTGAGGCCGACGATGACTCCGGCGATGGCGATTTCGTTTTCGGGGGCCTGACCGCGGCGGCCATTCGAAGGCGCAGGCTTCATTTCGAGGGCGGTCGCGGTGTCGACGACTCCGGGAAGATTGCGAAGCTTTTCATCGTATTTGTCGAGCGGGTGGCCGGAGACGAAGAAGCCGAGCACTTCCTTCTCTGATTGGAGGCGCTGGTTCTCGTCCCAGTCGGGAACGCTGGGGAGAGCGTCGGGCTTTGTTGCGGGGTGGTCGTCGAAGATGCCGAAGAGGCCGTGTTGTCCGGCGGCTTCGTCGCGCTGAGCTTTTTGCGCGCGCTCGATAGCCTTGTCGGCAGCGGCAATGAGCTGCGAGCGGCGACCGAGTGAGTCGAGGGCTCCGGCCTTGATGAGCGACTCGAGAACGCGCTTGTTCATGAGGCGCAGGTCGACCTTCTCGCAGAACTCCCAATAGGAGGCGAAGGATTTGTTCTGGTCGGCAAGCTCTTTGCGTGCGGCAAGAATCGAGTCGATAGCATTGCGGCCGACGTTTTTGATCGCGGTAAGGCCAAAGCGGATGGCGTTGCCGTGCGGGGTGAAGTCGGCGTCGGAGAAAAGCACATCGGGCGGCTCAACGGGGATGTTCATTTCGCGGCATTCTTTGATGTACTTGACGACGTTCTCGGGCTTGGAGATTTCCGACGAGAGCAGCGCTGCCATGAATTCGATGGGGTAGTGGGTCTTGAGCCAGGCCGTTTGATACGCGAGGAGAGCATAGGCGGCAGAGTGGGACTTGTTGAAGCCGTATCCCGAAAACTTCGCCATCTTGTCGAAGATCTCGCCGACCACGGCCTTCGGATGCCCCAGCGCCGCCGCGCCGCTCATAAACCGCTCGCGCTGCTCCGCCATCGCCTCGGCGTTTTTTTTCCCCATCGCCCGCCGCAGCAGATCGGCCTCACCCAGGCTGTAGCTCGCCAGCACGTTGGCGATCCGCATCACCTGTTCCTGATACACGATCACGCCCAGTGAATCTTTCAGGATCCCCTCAAGCTCCGGCAGTTGAAACTCCACTTTTCGCCGTCCCCACTTGCGCTCGATGAAATCGTCGATCATGTCCATCGGCCCGGGCCGGTAGAGCGCATTCAGAGCAGTCAGTTCCTCCACCGTATCCGGCTTATAGCGCCGCAAAACGTCGCGCATCCCGTTGGATTCGAATTGGAAGACGCCTGACGTCAGAGCCGTGTGAAAGACTCTCCTGAATGTCTCAGGATCGTCCAGCGGAATCATCTCTATGTCCAGCTTCTCGCCGCGCGTCTGCTCAATCAGCTTCACACAGTCGGTGATCACCGTCAGAGTCGCCAGGCCCAGGAAGTCCATCTTCAGCAGGCCCATCTTCTCGACCGCCTTCATATCGTAGGCAGTCACCACTTCGTCGTTCTTCGTCCTGTTCAGCGGCACCAGCTCCGTCAGAGGACGCGGCGCAATCACCACCGCCGACGCATGAACTCCCGCACCGCGCACCAGCCCCTCCAGCTTCTTCGCAGTGTCGATGAGCTCGCGAATCTGCTGATTGCTGTCGTAGGCTTCCTGAAGCGGGGGCGAATCTTTCAGAGCCTGCTCGATGGTGACACCGATGGTGGTGGGGACAAGCTTGGCGATGCGGTCCACATCTCCGTAGGGCATGTCGAGCGCGCGACCTACGTCTTTGATAGCGGCCTTGGCGGCCATGGTATTGAAGGTGATGATCTGCGCGACCTGCTCGCGGCCATACTTACGCGTGACGTAATCGATCACCTCGCCGCGGCGGTTCTGGCAAAAGTCCACGTCGATATCCGGCATCGTCACCCGCTCCGGGTTCAGGAACCGCTCAAACAGCAGCACATTCTGCATCGGATCGATGTTAGTGATTTCCATCGCGTAAGCGACCAGCGATCCCGTTGCCGAGCCTCGACCGGGCCCCACCGGAATTCCATGATCCCGCGCATACCGGATGAAGTCCCACACAATCAGGAAGTATCCTGAGTACTTCATCTGCCGGATAATGCCAATCTCGAAGTTCAGCCGCGATTCATATTCATGCACCGGCGTGCGGAGCACGCCGCGGAGCTCAAGTTGCCGCACCGCCGTTTCCAGTCGCTTCTTCAGACCCTCCCGGCACACCTGCTCGAAGTAGCTGTCGATCGTGTGCCCAACCGGTACCGCGAATTCCGGAAAGGGGTTGTCGACCTCGCTGAGTTTGAAGTGGCAGCGCTCAGCGAACTGCATGGTGCGGCTTACGACTTCCGGCGCATGCGCGAAGAGCGTCTCCATCTCGGCGGCGGATTTGACGTAGAACTGGTCGGAGTCAAATTTGAAGCGCTTGGGATCGTGGATAGAGCCGGCGGTCTGCACGCAGAGCAGAACTTCGTGCGCGTGTGAGTCGTCTTCGCAGAGATAGTGGCTGTCGTTGGTGGCGACGAGCGGGATGTCGAGATCTTTTTCGAGGCGGAAGAGATCGGCGTGGATCTTCTTTTCGAGTTCGAGGCCCTGGTCCTGAATTTCGAGGAAGAAGTTGCCGCGGCCGAAGATGTCCTGATACTGCGCGGCGGTCGAGCGGGCGGCGGAGTAGTTCCCTTTCATCAGGTTTTCGCAGAGCTCGCCGGCGAGACAGCCGGAGAAGCCGATTAATCCGGCGGAGTGTTCGGCGAGATATTTTTTGCTGACCCGGGGCTTGCGGTAGAAGCCGTGCAGCGAGGCTTCGGATGTGATGCGCACAAGGTTGCGGTAGCCTTCCTCGTTCTCGGCGAGGACAAGCAGGTGGTTGTTGTCGTCTCCCTGAGGATCGGCGCGGTGATCCTCCTTCTGCGAGATGTAGAGCTCGCAGCCGAGGATGGGCTTGATGCCGCGGGCCTTGGCGGCGTCGAAGAAGTGGACGGCTCCGTAGATATTGCCGTGGTCGGTAATGGCGACGGCTTTCTGGCCGATGTCGGAGACGCGCTTAACGAGCTTTTCTACGTCGCAGGCTCCATCGAGGAGAGAGTAATCGGTGTGCAGGTGCAGGTGGGTGAATTCAGCCATGGGTGCTACTCGATTTTAGTCTTCGCGATGAGAGGCGCCAGAAGCGGAGAAAGAGGGGGGAATGAGGAAAAGGGGGGACGAAATTGGGTAGGTCAGGATGGAGTTTTGTTTTTAGGTTGCCTTACCGCCACGGGTAACCGACGAGGCGTTTACCGCTTCTGGCCCGGTGCGCCAGCCAGCAAGACGACTTGAGCAAAGAGCCCGGTTGTGTCACCGGAATTCGTTTTGTCTTTTCCATAGCCTACGGCAAAGGTCACGGTGTCGTTGGCTTTCAATTCAACCTGCCCCGAATAGCTCGCCGTCGGGTTCGCCCCCTGCACCTTGTGGAAGGCTGGGTCGCCGCCATAGCCATCGATATCGGCGTCGAATAAAGACGTACCATTGTGCAGCACATGCACGTCGGTCGTAGATAATCCGTAGTGGATGCCCTCAAATTGGGCACTTATCTTGTAGGTTCCAGCCACGGGCGCCACAAACCGTACCAGGCTGTATTGACCGCTATTGCTGGCTTCCATGGCGACTTCGCCGGGCCGCACGGCCCATCCTTTGCAGCCCACCTGTGACTGCTTCGTAGTGTTGTAAGCAACATATGGATAATAGCCGGGGCCCGGCCCGTGATTCGCCGCCGGGTGCCAGAAACCAATCGAACCAGTCGAGTCACACTGCATGTCGACTCGATTCGATTGCGTGTCGACTCGAAACTGATCCGGCGCTAAAGAGTTGGTTTCAGAATACCCGTACTGCCAAACCTTGTTGGGATTGTCGCGAAAAGAGAAGTCAGCGGATAGGTCGAACGTTGTCGGCGCCTGTGCGAGCTGAGCGAATATCAGGACAATGATTGCGGCAAGACTCATGCGAATCCCTCCAGAAGTCTCTGACTGCTACCGATCATGGTTGAGCAGGCGAATGGCTTTATGCTCGACAGTCCCAAAACCTTCAACACGTCCAATGCTTCGTCGACCACGAAACAGATCATCTGTTAACAATAATGTTGACAGATCAGGATGCCGCTGAGTCTACCACACGGACATATTCGCGGCTTACGCCGGCAACTGTTGAATCAGGCCCTGGCACTGATTAACAGGTGTTCTGGGAGGTTTGTCGTCAATTCGGAAGTAGTCCCAGCCGAACGACGGTCTGCGCTCCGGCGACTTAGTGCATGAAAAACGGGACTCTCGGTAACTAGAATCGAACCGAAGCTCGAGACGGGCGATTTTGCGTCTGGCCGGCCCTCGAAGCACCCATCGGGACGGGGGGCTGCTTTTCAGTGGCGCGAGGTACCGAGTTTCTGACAATAATGGAGAACGATGTCGTCTAAGTTTGTTCGTCTCGCAGTTCTTGCCATTCTGGCTGTTTTCTTCGCGCCCTTTTGCCGAGCGCAGGATCAACCCAAATCTGTAATTGTCCCTGTGCCCAATAGCGCGGCTGCGACGTCCGATGCACTCTTTGCTAAAGAAGGCGTGGTCTACGAGAAGATCGCGACGGTGATCAGCTACGACGCCGCTGGGCTCGGCGAGAAGTCTCTCACGGTTGTGGCGCGCATTCAATCAGAAGGCGCTGTCCACGAAGCGGGCCTGCTGACGTTTTCCTACGCCTCGGGCGAGGAGCATGTCGAGCCGGTGTATGTGCGGGTGCGCAAACCGGATGGGAGCGTGGTGAACACCCCCGCGACCGATGCCCAGGATATGCCGACCGAGGTGACGCGGGAGGCTCCGTTCTACAGCGATCTGCGAGAGATTCAGATCCCGGTCAAATCGCTCAGCCCCGGAGACAAACTGGAATATCAGGTGCGGTATGTGCGGCAGAAGTCGACGGCTCCAGGGCAGTTCTGGGGGGCTCTGAATTTCGCGCGCCGCAACGTGGTGCTGGACGAAACAGTCGAGCTGTCGTTTCCGAAAGATAAATACGTGCTGGTGCTGAGCCCGAAGGACAAGCCGGTAATCGCGGAGGAAAACGGGCTGCGCGTCTACCGGTGGAAGATCACGCAACTTGAGCCGACGGGCGATAAGAAAAAGGAGAAGGCATACGATCCGGACGAACTGGCCTCGGTGAGCTATACGACTTTCCGGAGCTGGCAGGAGGTTGGGGAGTGGTACGGGTCACTGGCGAAGGATCGCACGGCGGTGAGTCCGGAGATCGAGGCCAAGGCAAAGGAGCTAACGCAAGGCAAGACCACGGACGATGAGAAGATCGAGGCCATCTATCACTATGTCTCGACGCAAGTGCGGTACATCGGCGTGGCGTTTGGGATTGGCCGCTACCAGCCGCATTCGGCGGAGACGGTGCTCGACAACCAGTACGGCGACTGCAAGGACAAGCACACGCTGCTGGCGGCGCTGCTGAAGGCCGCGGGATACGATGCGTGGCCGGCGCTGATCGGAAGCTCTCTGAAGCTGCATCCGGAGCTGCCGTCGCCGGCGCAATTCGATCATGTGATCACGGTGGTCTCGCTGGGCAAGCGCGAGATCTGGCTGGACAGCACGCCGGAGGTGACTCCGTACCGGCTGCTGATGGCACAGATTCGGGATAAGGAGGCGCTGGTGATTCCCACGGGGGGAACGCCGAAGCTGATGCGCACTCCGGCGGATGGTCCATTTCCTTTCATTGACAGCACGACGGCCACGGCCAAGCTGGACAGCCAGGGCACGCTCGATGGACATATCGACATGGAGTTGCGCGGCGACACGGAAACTACGTTTCGCGAGGTCTTTCATGGCACGTCGCGCTCGCAGTGGCCGGAGATGGCCCAGAATATCTCGCAGAGGATGGGCTTCCTCGGGACGGTTACGAATCTTGATGTGAGTTTGCCGGAGCAGACGGATAAGCCGTTCCATTACGCCTACGACTACAGCCGCAAGGAGTATGCCGACTGGTCGAACCGCCGTATTCTGCCGCTGGCGATGCCGGTTTCGCTCTCCCTGTTGCCGGAGGACGAGGTGCCGACCGAGCCGATCAACTTAGGCTCACCGCGTGTGGAGACGCACCACTCGACGATCGAGCTGCCGTCGACTTATACGGCCGTGCTGCCGCGCTCGGTGAAGTATACGACTCCGTTTGCTGTTTACCAGGCCGATTACAAACTCGACGGCAACAAGCTGATCACCGACCGTAAGCTGGAGATCGTGGAGCGTGAGCTGCCGATCGAGAAGGCCGGCGAATACCGGAAGTTCACGAAGAATGTCACGGATGACGAAGGCCAGTTTATCCAGCTGGCTGCTCCGGGGAGCGTGAGCATCGACACCTCGGCGGGCAACCCGGAGGCGGCGCAGTATCTGCAGGCGGCGTATGTGGACATCACGCGACATGATTTTAAGGCGGCGCACAGCGATCTGCGCAGCGCTGAACAGCTCAATCCGAAAGAGCGCGGCCTGTGGGCCGAATCCGGGTATCTCGACATGCTGGAGAACCGGATGGACGACTCCGTCACCGACTTCCGCAAAGAGATCCAGTACCATCCGGAGAATGCCGGGGCTTACCAGGCGCTGGCCGGGCTGCAGGTGCGGATGAAGCGCATCGACGACGCCGTACAGACGCTGCGCGACCTGCTGAAGTTAATCCCCGACAACACGAATGCGGAGATTCAGCTGGGCTCGCTGCTCATTCTGCAGAAGAAGTATGAGGCAGCCTGCACGCTGCTGGAAGCGGCAATGAAGCAGGCTCCGGATAATAAGAATCTCGCCGCACAGGCTGGGCGCGCGGAGTTTCTGGCCGGCAAGCGCGACGTGGGAACGGCCACTCTGCGCGACAGCATGAAGGGCAGCGAGGATCCGGACACGCTGAACAATGCCGCGTACGAGCTGGCTGACTTCAACGCCGATCTGCAGACGGCCGAATCGAGCAGCAGGAAGGCCATGGAGACGCTGGAAAAACAGACATCGCAGATCACGCTCGGCAATCTGACCAAGGAAGACCTGCAGCACGTCAATCTGCTGACAGCGGTGTGGGACACGATGGGCTGGGTCTACTTCCGCGAGGGGAACCTGGCGCAGGCTGAAAACTATGTGGGCTCGGCATGGAAGGTGACCCAGCACAGCGAGGTTGGCGATCACCTGGGACAGATTTACGAGAAAGACGGCAAGTTGGCGGAGGCGGTGAATGTTTACAAGCTCTCGCTCGCTGCCGAAACGCTCAGCCCCGATCCTTCGGGCAACGACAGTATGAAGGAGAGTCTGGAGCGCCTGAAGGCAAAAGGCCATTCGCCGGGCGAAGGCGATCCGAACCAGGAGCTTGCGAAGATGCGTACGATTTCGTTGCCCAAAACGGCAAATGGCACGGCGGACTTCTTCCTGCTGATTTCGGGCGACAAGGTTGAAGACGCACAGTTCATCAGCGGCGACGAAGGGGTGAAGGCCGCTGCTCAAGCATTGCTGAAAGTGGATATTTCGGGGCAGATTCCGAAGGGTTCGCCGGCGAAGATGGTGCGGCGGGGGACGCTCTATTGCTCAGACTCGGCGAGCCAGTGCCAGTTCACGATGCTGTTGCCGCAGTCGGTGGGGATCGATTAAGGGGCAGGGATCAGGGATTAGGGATTAGGTCCTTTGTCGGGCACTGCTGGAAGGTTAGTCTTCAAACTGGCTCCAGACATCGGTAAGCTCGAGCACAAAACCTTCGATCGGACCCGTGCCTGCAACACGATCTCCTGTTTCCATTTGAGGTTGTTTCTCTGCCTCGTAAATCCAGACATTCCGTTTGTATGGGTCGATGAGCCAGCCAAGCTGTGCGCCATTTGCGAGCCATGCTTCCATCTTCTGTTTGGCCTCAGAGCGGCTGTCGCTGGCGGACAGGAGTTCGATCACGAACGCAGGTGCGAAGCGCCCAAAGTGCCGGCGGTCTTTACTGGAAAGTCCCTGAATCTGTTCAGCCGTCGCGTAGGCTCCATCCGGGCTGAGAGAAGATCCATCGGGAAGGAAGAATCCTGCGTTCGAATCGAAGACTCTTCCTGATCGGTGCTGCCTCCACCAGTTTGCTAACTGCCGGCTGATTTCGATATTTCCGCTGCTGCTGTCCAATCCGGTTGGCGGGTTCACTACGATCTTGCCTTCTTTCGTCCGCTCGAGCTTCACCAGCTCGTTCGCGATGCTCATCTGCTCGAACTCTTCGTCGGTGAGAGCAGGCTCCAGGGTCAGGCGACTCGGGAGCTTCGGGATTTCGAGCATGCTCATGGGCGTATTTTACGCCGGAACGAAAAGCAGGTCCTTCGACTCGCACGCCAGGGGCGTGCTCCGCTCAGGATGACATCCTAAGCATGTTATTTCCGACCCTTCGCATCGCTCTGGATGGAATCAAGGAAAACGAGGTTCACTGTTTTCTGATCCCTATGCCCTGTTCCCTGCCCTTACGCGAAGGCCAGCGCGCGGATTTCTTCCTTGCGGACGGTGAGGCGTTCGACCAGGTCTTCGCGCACTTCGTAGCCGCGCCCGGGAGCTGCTGCGGGACGGTGATCTCGCCCTTGACTCGAGACCGTCCACCTCCGGCTCGATGATGTCTTCCTTCCAATAGCGCTTCGAAGCCGAAACATCGCCCGGCAGCTGGAAGTTCTCAAGCGACGAGAGCGCGATGTTGTGCGCGCGGCCGATGCCGGTTTCGAGCATTCCTCCGCACCAGACGGGAATTCCGCGCTCCTGCGCCGCATTGTGCACGGCAATGGCCTCGCTGAAGCCGCCGACGCGGCCGCTCTTGATGTTGATGATGCGGCAGGATTCCATCTCGATGGCGGCGAGCGCGTCGCGGCGGTTGCGGATCGACTCGTCGAGGCAGATGGGCGTATTCAGCCGCTTCTGCAGCATCGAGTGGAAGTAGAAGTCGTCGGACCAGAGCGGCTGCTCGATCATCAGCAGGTCGAAGTCGTCCCAGCCGACCGATGCGTCAACATCCTTCATGCGATAGCCGGAGTTGGCATCGACAGCTCAGCATAATGTCGGGCCAGCGGTTGCGTACGGCTTCGAACATCTTCACGTCCCAGCCGGGCTTGCACTTCAGCTTGATGCGCTGATAGCCGGCGGCCAGCTCTTTCTCAATTTCGTCGAAAGCTGTTTCTCCATCGAAGACTGAATGCCGATGGAAACGCCGCAGGGAATCATTTCGCGTATGCCGCCGAGCAGCTCCGAGAGCGAAATGCCGCGCATCTGCGCTTCGAGGTCCCATACGGCATTCTCCAGCGCTGCCTTGGCCATGCGATGGCCGCGGACCTGCTTGAAAGATGCCGGGACATTTTGCCGCCGTGTTCGGGATCAGAGCTGGCGAGGGCGGGGGCGAGTTCCTGGGCAAGCATCAGCCAGGCGGTATCGATGGTCTCGTAGCTGAGTAATAAGGATGCTCGCCGGCCACGCACTCACCCCAGCCGGTCAGGCCCTCGGCCTTGAACTCGACGAGCAGGATGCGGCGATCGGTGGTGATGCCAAAACTGGTCTCAAAGGGCTTGACGAGGGGAATGCGTATTTCGCGAAGAATAGATTGCATCGATTCTCATAGATGATGGCTCTTGCTCGGGGACTTGTTCCGACATGGCCCAGTTCAAAGATTCCGTTGCTTCTGCGTCCGTCCTGTGAAAACCGACGACGGCCAGCCCGCGGTGCAAATGCTTCCTGAAAACGCTGGCGATTTTCTGTCTGCACCGTTTGGGCCCGGACTGCGTCAGTCTCTGAAGACTTCCACTCGCCGACCTGGTGCGGGACGAGGATGGTTTCTTCGATCTTCGGAGGGCTGCAGCGGAGCACCGGCGAGAACTGCCTTAACCCGCGCCGAACGGATACACCACTCCGCGTGGAGACGGTCGCTTGGCAGCCCACCCTGCAGACGAGATGAGGATACACCATAAAAGTTTGATGTATAACTGCGAACTATTGTGCCAAGCCTGTGGATATTTAGGAAAGAATTTTTGATTTCAAGGGGATCGAAGGTCCATTCCATGAGATCGATGCCGCGGCTGAGTGCCTCGATGCGCTGAAAAAGCTTGAGTTGGCGGCCGATGCCGTCGTTTCTGTATCCAGCGGAGACGGCCAGCATATGGGAATGCAGATAAGGGAATGGAGGTTCGTCCGGGCGGTCGGCCTGCTTGACGCCGGGAAGGGACATGGCGAATCCGACGAGGTTATCTGCTGTGCCCTCAGTCTTTTCCGCGCGGGTGACGTCAAAGGCCCCGATGACCTGGCCGCCGATGCGCTGGGCGACAATGAAGGCGCGGCGGGGAATGACGTCTCCGTCGGAATAGCCCCAGGTGTCGACCTGGAGCTGGACGCAGGCGTCGAGTTCGTCGAAGCCCTGGCAGGAGCGGATGAGAATGGGGCGACCGTCGCGGGTGAGGCAGGTCGCGGGAACGATGGGGATTATGGCGGGTGTGGTCATGGCTGACGCTCGATCTGTTTGGCCTGATCCCATAGGGATTCGAGTTCTTCGCTGGAGAGCTCTTCGAGGGGACCGGCGCTGGTCTGCTCCATGAAGCGGAATCGGCGGCGAAACTTGGCGTTGGTATCGCGCAGGGCAAGCTCGGGATCAATCTTCAAGTGACGGGCGAGGTTCACGGCTGTAAATAACAGATCGCCAAGCTCTTCAGTAATCGCCTGGTGCGATTGTGGGCTGTGGATAACTTCGGCTTCGAGCTCGGCAGTCTCTTCGCGCAGCTTGTCGATCAGGCCTGACACATCGGGCCAATCAAAGCCGGCTTTGGCGGCTTTCGAGCCGAGCTTGGCGGCCTCAGAGAGTGCCGGCATGGAGCGCGGGATGGCCTCGAGGCGTCCTTCCGGTGTAGGGTGGGCCGACTTCTCGAGCTTTTTGATTTCCTCCCAGTTGCGGAGGACCTGCCTGGCGTCGATGCCGTTTGTGTCGAGACCGGTTGCGCTGTTCCCTGCTGCCGCCGCGGCTTCTTCGCCGAAGACGTGAGGATGACGCCGGACGAGCTTGCGGTTGAGGGCGGCGGTTACGTCGTCGACGGTGAAGTGTCCGGCCTCGGAGGCCATTTGAGCGTAAAAGAGCACCTGCAGCAGGAGATCGCCGAGCTCATCTTTAAGGGCCGGCCAGTCGCAGCGCTCGATGGCATCGAAGACCTCGTACGTCTCCTCCAGCGTGTACTTGCGGATGGAGTCAAAACTCTGCTCGCGGTCCCATGGACAGCCGCCGGGCGAGCGCAGCCGCTCCATGATGGCGACGGCCTCGGCGAAGCCTGCTGCCGGGTTCTGGCTGGAGTGTATGTCCGGGCTAGGGGGCATCGGATTCAGTTTACCGGATGGCGGCGTGATGGACAGGGCCTCCGCGTATACTGCCGCTTGTGCCGGGCTTGAATCTACTGGCGGGGATTTTTTGCTGCGTGCTGGGGCTGGTCTTCGGCAGCTTTTTGAATGTGTGCATCTCGCGCCTGCCGCGGCATGAATCGGTGGCGGCGGGGCGATCACGCTGCCCGGAGTGCGGGAAGCCGATTCGGGCGCTGGACAATGTTCCGCTGCTGAGTTTTCTGGTGCTGCGAGGGCGATGCCGGGATTGCGGTGAGCGGATTTCGTGGCGTTATCCGGCGATCGAGCTGGCAACGGCGGCGCTGTGGGTGCTGTGCTGGCTGGAGTTCGGGTTGTCGGTAGAGGCCGTGGGAATGGCCGTGTTCTGCTTTCTCGCGCTCGGGCTGGCGGCGATGGATGCCGAGACGATGCTGCTGCCGAATGCGTTCACACTGCCCGGGATTGTGCTGGGGGTGGTCTACAGCGGAGCGATGTGCGATGGCGGATGGCCGGGCCGAGCACGCTGCGCCGGTTTGTCGCTCGCCTGGGCTGCGGGTGCGGCGGGGCTGATGCTGGGCATTCGCGGGCTCTACTGGCTGGTGCGGCGGCGTGAGGGCATGGGTCTTGGCGATGCGAAGCTGTTTGCGATGATTGCTGCGTGGCTGGGTCCGGCGGATGCGGTGCTGGTGTTTTTTCTGGCGGTGGTGGGTGGGGCGTTGTACGGGGCTCTTCTAGCGGTTTCGACAATCCCAGGTCCCAGAATCGGGACCTGGGGCACCCGGTTCCGTGGCTCTCCGACGTGGGGCGCACGGCGGATTCCGCTCGGGTCGTTCCTGTGTGCGGCGGCGATTTATGCGGCGTTTGAGGGGCGAGCGACGGTGGATTGGTATCTGGGGTTTTTCAGGTGAAGGAATCATACCGATTAGAAAGCCGACAGCGTTTCGATCCGACTTACCCCGCCTTAGCTTGGCGAAGGCGGGGCACCCAGTGTCTGCTTGCGGATGCGCTTGAGCTGGGCGAGATGATGGCGGCCGTGGACGAAGTGGAAGCGACGCCACTGATCGGCGGTGAGGGGCCCGAAGACAAAGTGCGAGGCAAGAGGGCTGGCGTCGAAGCACTCACGGCATTTCTCGACCTTGGAATCCATGGTTTCGAGCTCCGACCTCATGAGCGTGGTGAGTTCGTCACCGGTCATGGCGGCCAGGTTGGCGTTGCCGGGGCGGACGAACTCGGGAGCGGGTACGCCGCGGGGGAATCCACCAAAGCGAATGACCAGAAGCTGCAGGAGGCGGTGCTTGAGATGGACACGACGCCGGGTGGGGAAATTCCGTTCGAGGTAGCGATCGAGGAGAGCGCCGGTGTTGCGGTAGGTGAGCACCAGGTGCTCGACAACCTCCTGGGTACTCCAGCCTGCATCTTTACCATTGTGGGATTGGGCAGGATGAAGCTGGCAGAAGGCGCGGTCCCTGCCTGCGAGACTCTTCCGGTAGAGGTTGTGGAGATCTTCGAGAATGCGGTGCATGACTATCCCTCGAAACTCCGGGCAGGAGCGCAAGAGGAAGTCTGTCCGGACGAAAAACGGAGGCGCCATCACTATAGCGCGGCGGTATGATGCTTTGCGAGGATTCGCACAGAGGACGAGGGAGGCTTCCGAGTGATCCTGTGGATGATCAGCCCGACCGGTTTTACGACGGCGTGGCAGAACAGCGGTGAATTCTGGGCGGAGACGGGGATGGCGGTGGCGCGTCATCCGCTGGCGGTGCTGGCCTGCTCGGCGGTACCCGCGGCGGAGCGGGCGTATCTCCTGCTGCACACAGAACCGATTCCGCGCTGGAAGCTGACGCTGCTGGAAGCGGTGCTGACCGTGTGGCGGGTGTTGCTGTGCGTCGGGGCCCTGTGGGTGGTGCTCACTCCGGAGAGGTGGCGAGCGTTCTGGTCTCGTTTCTCCGACAACGACGCGATGCAGAAGTCATTGCAGCATCTGGGCGCTTATCTGGGACAGCATCTGCGCGTGGTGTTGTGGGAGCTGGCTTTGTTCGCGGCTGCGTTTCTGCTGCTGAACTACGCCTTGATATGGGCCGCGAGGGGACTGGCGCGGCTGGGTGCTCTGCGCGAAGCCGACACGCAAAGAGCCTTTGTATCCGTAATGCGAAACCTGGTACTGGTTCCGCTGGCGCTGATTTATCTGGTGGAGCTGCTCCAGCAGAAGTTTTACTGAGAGGGGCTATTTCTTTGGGCCTGGACCCAGCTCGGCGAGCGCCTTGCGGGCGGCCTTGGCCTTTTTGCCGTCCGGGTAGGCGTCGAGGTAGATGCGGTAGTTGTCGGCGGCCTCGTCGCTAAGTTTCAGCCCGCGCGCGGCCTCGGCCAGTCCAAAGACGGCGTCGGGGTTTTCAGGATCAACCTTGGTGGCCTCCTTGAAGCGCGTGTAGGCACCCTTGTAGTCGTGGTTGTTGAGGTAGAAGCCGCCTATCTTTACGTCCTCCGCAGCCAGCTTTGGGTTGTGTATGTAGCCGCCGGCGCCGTCGGAGATGCGGCTCTCACTGTCGTCCGCGCCGTCGATGTTCTGTAACTTGGTGCGGCTGGAGGAGACGGCGGGTTCCTCCGGCTTTCCATCGCCGGGAGAGGCGGGCGGCTTGTCAGAACTGGCGGCTGGCGAGTCGGAAGAGGGGTTGCCGGCAGCCGCGGCGGCTTTCTTCGATATGTCTTCTGGGAAGGGATTTTCGGCAGCGGCGGCGGGCTGCTTGCCGAGCGGCAGCCGCTTTCGCTCGGCGGGCGCGGGCTGGGACTTGTCGGAAGACTGGCTTTGATCCTGGCTTGAAGATTGGCTTTGTGCTGAACTCTGCGAGGGCTGCTGCGTATCCTGCGATTGCTGCCCACTTTGCGACTGCTGCTGCGCAGGCGCAAGGGAGCGCCAAGAGCAGCAGAGCGAGTAAATGAGCCGGGATGCGCATGTTGTCTCCTTCCAGTTTAGACCCGATTGACGCGAAAATAGCTGCGCCGGAGTTGTTATACTCGGCGAGAAAACTCCTTTCTTCTCATTCATGACTTTGATCATTCGTTCCTCTCAAATCCATGCCGCCGGCTGCTATACGACGGAGCCGATCAAAAAGCGTTCGCGCATTGTCGAGTACACCGGGCCGCACATCACGAAGGAGGCGGCCGACGAAAAGTATCGGGATTCGCCGACGACGTATCTGTTCGGGCTGGGAGATGGATCGAAGGTCATCGATGGACACGGCATCGCGATGTTCATCAATCACTCATGCGATCCGAATTGCGAAACGGGCGAGGTGAGAGGCAGGGTGTGGGTGAAGGCGCTGCGCGATATCGCCGCGGGCGAAGAGCTGACCTACGACTACAACCTGTATGACGGCGACGATGACGAGGCTCTGTGTAATTGCGGCGCGGATAACTGCCGCAAGTCGATGTATTCGCCGGACGAGCTGAAGCGCCGGGCACGCGCGGTGAAGCGGGCCGCGGAGAAGAAGGCTGCGGGCAAGAAGAACAAAGCGAGATAGAGCACCGAGCAAAGACGAAGAGAATTCACCACAGAGGACACGGAGAGCACAGAGGGGGATTCTCATACTTCGAGCCGCAGAGTTCAGCGCGAAGACGCGCCCTTTGGGCGTTCCGCTCAGCGATGACAAGGATGGGGCTGCGCGCTGGCCCCTTTCGCCTATGGCTAATTCCCTTTCGTCATGCGGACGATGGGGAGCGCCTCGCCGTTGGGGAGCGGCATGGCGAGGCGTTCCACCTCGATGTATCCGTGGCGGGCGTAGAGACGCACACCGGTGAGCGTGGCCCCCATCTCAAAGCGCGTGAAGCCTTCGGCGCGGGCGGCGTTTTCGCACAGCTCAAGAATTTTTGTTCCGATGCCACGGCGCGCCCAGTCCGGATGCACGTAGAAGGCGCGGATTTTTGCGGCTTCGGTGACCGGATCGAGCAGGCTTTCGTCGCGTCCAGGGCGATGATCTCCGCCGCAGAGGGTCTTGCGGCGGGACCCCACTGCAACGAGCCTCCACTGGCGATGAACGGGGCTTCGGGATTGGCGTTTGGGGCTTCCACGACAAAATAGGTTCCGTCGGCGATGAGCTGGGTGTCGACGCCGAGATAAGTTCCGAGAGCTCCGTCAAGCTGGGTTGGGGTGTAGTCCTGCGCCTGAAGCTCGCGCACGGAGCGGTCGATGAGGGCTTGGAGACGCGGGATGTCGGCGGGCGTGGCTACGCGGTAGTGGAGGGTGTCGGTGAAGACGGGCATGGATCAGTATGCGGGAAGTCACCTACCGCACTTTTTCCTAAAATGGTGCGGATTTAGATGATTTGATGCTTTACATTGTTTATTGACATCATTCATTTACTTTGATGATAATGACAGGCATGAGAACTACACTAGCGCTCCGTGATGACGCACATGCCGAGGTGAAGCAGTTTGCCGAGCAGCACTCGGTCAGCATGGGTGAGGCTGCGTCGGAGCTTATTATGCGAGGGCGCGTCGCGTCCGCTTGCCACTCGGATTGTGAATGGACTGCATATTCCGATTCTGCCGCCAAGCGGCGAGAAGATTACGTCGGAAATGGTAAAGAAACTGGACTGCCGAACAGGATCATGGACAGAGGTCACTGCCGTAGGTGAGGAGGCCGCAAACGATAGTGGCTGCCACTCTGCTCGACGTAAATGCTCTCACTGGCGCTGATCTGGCCCGAGCATCAATTTCATCCAAGAGGCCTTTCATGGTTCGAGAGGAACGCTCGGCACGGATGGGCGACGTGTCCAATCACCCAGATGGGTTTCGTGCGGATCGTGTCGAGTTCGCCGTTCACGAAAATGCACCTGAAGATTAACGACGCACTGCGGCTGCTCGATCTGAACCTCGCGTCATCCGAATCACGAGTTCTGGCCCGACGAAATTGGCCTCCACCAGCCATCGATCGGCTAGGAGAGGCTTTGCAGGGTCATCGGCAGATCACAGACGCGTATCTGCTCGGGCTGGCAATGCATCGCAAGGGGCGGCTGGCGACTTTTGACCGCTCGATTGCGGCTCTTCTTCCTGAGGGCAAACGCAAAGGCGACTGGATTGTGGAGCTTTCCACATAGGGCCGTTGTGGCGAGACGTGGAAAATCATTCACCACAGAGCACGCAGAGAGCACAGGGACTGATGGGAGACTGGGGGCCGCGTGCGATGAAGCTCCGCACCCGATACAATCAGACTTTCATCGCATGGCTTATCAGGTTTTAGCTCGCAAGTATCGCCCGCAGCGTTTTGCCGATGTGGCCGGGCAGGATCATGTGACGCGCACGCTGCTGAATGCGCTTTCGCAGGGACGGATCGCGCATGGGTACATCTTTTCCGGACATCGCGGGATTGGCAAGACAACAATCGCGCGCATTCTGGCGATGGCGTTGAATTGCCGGACGGCTGTAGGGTCGGCGACCCGGCCTACGCCGGAGCCTTGCGGGGTGTGCGACTCGTGCACGGAGATTCGCGCCGGGAATGCGGTGGACGTGATCGAGATTGACGCGGCCACGAATCGCGGCATCGATGAGATGCGCGAGCTGCGCGATGCGGCGCGGTATCGGCCTGCGCGGGACAAGTACAAGATCTACATCCTGGACGAAGCGCACCAGATCACCGATGCCGCCTTCAATGCGATGCTGAAGACGCTGGAGGAGCCTCCGGAGCACGTGGTCTTCATGATGGCGACGACCCAGCCGGAGGATATTCCGCAGACGATCCGGTCGCGGTGCCAGCACTTCAGCTTCCATGCGGTGAAGTTCGACGACATTCTGACGCAGCTGCGCGAGATTGCGGGCAAGGAAGGCATTGCGGCTGAGGACGCGGCGCTGGCCCTGCTGGCCGAAGCGGGCGATGGGTCGATGCGGGATGCGCTGTCGATCATGGACCAGGCGATTGCGTCGGCGCCGGTGGAAAATGGGCAAGCCGAAGCTGGACGCGGAGCAGATTCGCGAGCTGATGGGTACGGTTCCGAACGCGGTATTCGAGCGGCTGATGGAATCGATTGGCGAAGGGCAGACGGCGGCGGTGATCGACGAGCTGAATCGGCTGCTGAATGCGGGGAACAGTCCGTCGCAGATGGCGCGGCAGTTTGTGCGGTATCTGCGGAATGTGCTGATGGCGCGGATTGCGGGCGAAAATTCGGAGCTGCTGCAGATTTCTCCAGACGAGCGGGCGCGGGCGGCACGGTCGGCGGTACTGTTTTCCGAAGAAGACCTGACGCGGTTTCTGCAGGTGATGCTGCGCACCTTCGACGAGTTGAATTATCGGCAGGAGCAGCGCTTTCATCTGGAGCTGGGGCTGATCAAGCTGGTGCATCTGCAGCGGCTGCTGCCGGTTGAGGAGTTGCTGAGCAAAATGGGGAGTTCGCAGCCTGCGCGGAGTTCGTCTTCCCTGCCGGCTTCTTCGTCCCATAGGCGCGCTCCCGAATCCGGTTCGAGCGAGGGACAGCCTGCGCGGGCGCCTGCAGCGGCCGCGAGCTCCAGAACCGGTCAAGCCGGCCTATTCTCCTTTGAGGCGGACCGGAATCGAAAGATTACGAGCGAAGGTGTCGAGTTCGAGGCAACTTCGAGAACGATCCTGACTCCAGCGGCGGTGATCGAAACGCCGGCTCCGCGTGCGCTTACGCCGCTAGAGACGGCGGCGCGCGCCGTAGAGGCGACAGCCATCAAGGCTCCAGTGGCCGGCGTGGCGGAGCGTGCTGAAGAAACGACGGCGGGCGCGCTGGCGCTGGCGACGGAGCCGGCTGCGGTCGAGAGCGCGGCGGCAGATCTGGACCGCATTCGCGAGGCGGTGTGTGGGGCGCTGGAGCGCGAAGGGCATAATACGGCGGCGGTTCTGCTGGGCGCCGGAAAGTGGCGCGAAAGCGGCGAAGCGGTTGAGGTCGAGGTGGGCATGGGAAAGAAGATGCTTTCTCTCACCATGAATCCCGAGGCGGAAAAGATTTGCCGCGAGGCGCTGCGCGCAATCGGTGTGACGCGCAAGCTGGTGGTTTTGCCGGGCGAAGGGGGAAATGGCGGTGAGGGCGCATCGGGCGGTCCCCGCCTTGCATCGAAACAGCAGACCGCCGCGGTGGGCAGCATTCAGGCGAAGGCGCTCGATAATCCGCTGGTGCGGCAGGCACAGGAACTGTTTCAGGCGGAAGTGCGCAGCGTGGTGGATCTTCGCGAAAAGAAGTAAGGAAGCATCGGAAGTAGAAACGGAGTCGAGGGTGAACCCACTAAAGATTCAGGAAATGCTGGGCCAGGCGAAGCAGATGCAGGAACAGATGCAGCTGAAGCTGAGCCAGTCGGTCGTTGAGGCGTCGTCGGGCGGCGGCGCTGTCACGGTGAAGATGAACGGGAAGAAAGAGGTTCTGAAGGTGACGATCGATCCGGCTGCGGTTGCCAGCCTGAGCGGTTCGACCACGGACCTGGAGATGCTCGAAGACCTGATTACGGCGGCGTTCAACGAGGCGGGGCGGCGCGCGGAGGAGCTCTTGAAGTCGAGCATGCAGGGGATGCTCGGCGGGCTGAATCTGCCGGAAGGCTTGTTCTGAAGGTTCGTTTTTAAGACAAGTTCGGAAATGGCGCAGCAGGAAAGAAAAAGCAGATCCTTCGACTTCGGCTGCTGACGCAGCCTTCGCTCAGGATGACGCCGTATTTTTTTCTGTGCCGTCTATGAAACCGCCGCCGACAGTTCACAAACGGAGATCAATGATCACACGACGGGGATTTCTGAGGGGTTCGGCAATGGCGGCGGGGACGCTGGCGCTGACGGCGCGCGGCATTCGCGTCGATGCTGAGCCAGCAGCCTGCAGCCTCCTGCTCCGCCGCCGAACAGCATGATGCAGTCGATGCGGGCAGCCGGGGCAACGACTCCGATCCAGACGACGAAGCTTACCGACACGATTTTTCTGCTGCAGGGTGTGGGCGGCAATATGGTGGCGCAGATCGGCCCGGATGGGAAACTGCTGATCGATTCCAGCGTGGCCACCGCGGCGCGCGCCATTGTGCAAGCGCTGGGAAAGCTTAACGCCAGTCCGCTGAAGCTACTGATTAATACACACTGGCACTTCGACCACACTGACGGCAATGCGGCTCTGCACGACGGCGGGGCCTTTATCATCGCGCAGGAGAACACGCGGCTGCGCCTGTCGACTCCGCAGAAGGTAAAGATTTTCAATCTCGAGTTCCCTGCTTCGTCCACCGGCGGGTTGCCGCAGCTGACCTTCGTGGATAGCGAGAAACTGTATTTCGACAACGACGAGCTGGACTTGATTCATGCACCGAACGCGCATACGGATTCGGATATTTTCGTTCACTTTGTGAACGGCAATGTGATTCACACGGGCGATCTGTGGTTCAACGGCTTCTATCCGGTGATCGATGACGGCACAGGCGGCACAGTGAACGGGATGATTCAGGGCGTGGACCAGGTGCTGGCTCTCGCGGACGACAAGACGAAGATTGTTCCGGGGCACGGACCGCTGGGCGACAAGCGCGCGCTGCAAAGATATCGGGAGATGCTCTCGACCGTGGCCAACCGAATCGAGAAACTGAAGATTGCGGGCCAGACGCTCGAACAGGTGGTCGCTGCGAAGCCGACGGCGGACCTGGATGGAGCGTGGGGCTCCGGAAGAATGACGCCGGAGATGTTCGTCACGGTCGTCTATAACACGCTGTAATTTCAAGAGGAAAATCTTTTGTCACGATTCGCGGAACCCATGGCGCGGCTGATCGAGGAGCTGCGCAAGCTGCCGGGAATCGGCACGAAAAGCGCGCAGCGGCTGGCTTTTCACATTCTGCGGTCGAGCGGCGAAGACGCCGAGGCGCTGGCCGATGCAGTGCGCGAGGTGAAGGCCCGGCTGAGGCTCTGCTCCATCTGCAACAACATTACCGACGTGGATCCCTGCCTGTACTGCGCGAGCCCGACGCGCAATCAGCGGCTGGTGTGCGTAGTGGAGGAGCCGACCAACATTGCCACCATCGAGAAAACGCGCGGCTATAACGGCGTGTATCACGTGCTGCACGGCACGCTTTCTCCGCTGCATGGGGTGGGGCCGGAGCATTTGCGGATGAGCACGCTGGTGGAACGCGTCGGCCGGGGCGATGTGGATGAGGTGATTCTGGCCACTTCGCCGACGGTGGAAGGCGAGGCGACGGCGCACTACCTGGCGGGTCTCCTGAGGTCTGGAAGCGCGGTGATCAGCCGGATTGCCACTGGGGTTCCGGCAGGGAGCGACATTGAATATGCCGATGAGGTGACGATGACGCGGGCGATCGAGGGTCGGAACAGGGTGTGAAGAGTAGGGATTAGAAGCCGATAGAAGGCGATTGCGTATTCCGCCAAATGGCGGGATAATGGATGCCAGGTGGCGTCTATGACTATCTCAGCGATCGCGGAAGTTCTCGGCGGACAGAAAAGCCCTGAAACGGAAGATTGAAACATCTTCCGATCTGGCACGAGCAACACGCGCGGGGCTTCTGGTGGATTCTCTCGATACGCTGGCCCACGAACTATCGATCCAGCGACTCGCGGTGGCGACACTGCTTGGAATCTCAGAACGGACTCTGACCAGGCGTGCAACCTCCAACGGCCGCCTGACGGCGGCGGAGTCCGATCGTGTCGTCCGGCTGGCCCGTGTGTTGGCGCTCGCAAAAGAAACGCTGGGCAGCATGGAAAAGGCAAGCCGATGGCTGCAGACGTCCAATCGCGCCCTGGAAGGCGATAAACCGATCGACCGGCTGGACACGGACATCGGGGTTCGCAGTGTCGAGCAGGTTCTTGGCCGCATCGAATACGGTCTGTATAGCTGATGCGGGTCTGGCGCATCTCCAAGAAAAAGTACGCTCATTCCGCCTTCTCCGGAGAAGGGGCCAGGCTTTTCGATGCCCGCTGGAATTTTTCCGGGACGCCGATGGTGTACACATCCTCCTCTCTCGCGCTGGCCGCTATTGAATTTTTCGTGCACCTCGATCCCAGTGAAGCGCCGACGGGGCTGGTTTCTGTTGTGGCCGAAGTGCCGGACGGTTTAGCAGTCGATCGGATCGAAATCGCGCAGCTTCCTCAAGGCTGGCGAAGAACAGATAATAAGCTTCTTCAACGGATCGGCACGGATTGGGTCAAATCGAAGCGATCGGTGGCGCTGATCGTGCCTTCGGCGACGGTCGACGGCGAATGGAATGTCCTGCTGAATCCCGGGCATCAGGATTTCAAGAAGGTTGAAATTGGGACGCCCACGCCGTTCCATTACGACGAGCGAATGTTCAAGTAGCGATTAGCTTCTAGCTACCAGCCTCTTGAAACGACACCGCCAGAAAGCCAGCGGCTAATGGCTGCTTCAAGAGCGCAGGCGGGCGAGCAGGTCCTGCGGGTGGACGGGCTTGGCGAGAATTTCGAACTCGTGGCCCTGTGTGCGGGCGCGGTCGAGCAGGTCGGCGGTGGCGGCCTGTCCGGAGAAGAGCAGAATCTTGCAGGCGGGCAGCAGTCTCGCGGATCCTGATGGCGGCGTCGATGCCGTTGAGATCGGTCATGATGACGTCGCTGATGAGCATGTCGGGCCGAAGGGTGCGCGCCGTTTCGACGGCTTTTTCGCCGGTATATACGGCGGTGGCTTCAAATCCGCTCTGGTTGAGAATAATGGCCAGGGTGTCGGCAATGACACGCTCGTCGTCGGCGACCAGCACTTTGGGTTTCACCTGAGTCTCGGACATTCGTTCCTTCACATCGCTTTCTAGGATATTTTGAGGCAATCTCGAGGTACAGACTTCCTCGTTGGATGATGCCTGGGAGTCAAGCTGCAGTATAAGGATTCCGTAAGAATCTCTACGTAGGATGATACGCTCTTCATGTGAGGATGCTTCATCCTCTCACAATCCTCGCAACTTAGAATAATCCGCAACGGTTGGATTCGCGGCAGGCCCCGGAAGACCTGGCTTAACCTCCGGAGACCATTCACCTCTGTTCAGACTTCAGTTGATTTTCAGGCGGAACGTTGATGGCCGAACCAATCATTCGCGCGCAGCAGGTGGAGAAATTCTACGCACAGCCGAGCGAAAACCGCATCCAGGTAATTGCACCGACTGACCTGTCGATTGTGCCGGGAGAGATCGTTGCGCTGCTGGGCCCATCGGGATCGGGCAAATCGACGCTGCTGCGCATGCTGGCGGGGCTGTCGCGTCCATCGGCGGGCGAGGTCTACTGGCACGGCAAGCCGATTTCCGACGGTACGTATCCATGTTTCGATCGTTTTTCAGAGCTTCGCGCTCTTTCCGTGGCTGACGGTGCTGGAAAATGTCGAGGCGCCGCTGAAGGCGGCGGGGATGGGTCCGGAGGAGCGCAGGGAGCGCAGCCTGAAGATTCTGGACACGGTCGGTCTGGACGGTTTCCAGACGGCATATCCGAAGGAATTGTCGGGCGGAATGCGGCAGCGCGTGGGCTTTGCGCGAGCGCTGGTAGTGGAGCCGGAAGTGCTGTTCATGGACGAGCCGTTCTCGCGCTCTGGACGTGCTGACGGCGGAGAACCTGCGCAGCGAACTGCTGGAGTTGTGGCAGAAGAAGACGATTCCGACGCAGGCCATCTTTATCGTCACGCACAACATCGAAGAAGCGGTGCTGCTGGCGGACCGGATCATCGTGCTGGGCCGCAATCCCGGCCATGTGCGCACAGACTTCAAGGTGACGCTGGCGCATCCGCGAGACCGCAAGAGCAAGCCATTCACGCAGCTGGTGGACTACATCTACAAGGTGCTGACCAAGCCGGATGTGATGCCGGCGGCGATGCCGCGACCTCGACGAGCGGCCGCAGGGTGCGCGATCAGCGGCAGATGCACTACGAGATGCTGCCGCATGCGCGTCCGGGCGGCATTGCCGGCCTGCTGGAAATCGTGATCGATCTCAGCAATCAGTCGATGGGCGCGCCGATATCTACAGGCTGGCGGATGAGCTGGCGTTTGAGATCGACGACCTGCTGCCGATCGTGGAAGCGGCGCAGATTCTCGGCTTCCTGACGGTCGGAGAGGGCGATGTGGTGATCACGCCGGACGGGCCGGGAGTTTGCCGAGTCGGAAATTCTGAAGCAGAAGGAACTGTTCCGCAAGGCGGCGATCTGAGCATGTGCTGCTGCTGCGCCAGATCACGCGCGCGCTGCAGCAACAAGAGCGACCACACCGTTCCGGAGGAGTTCTTTCTCGACATGCTCGATGAGCAGTTCAGCGAAGAGGAGACGCTGCGGCAGCTGGAGACGGCGATCAACTGGGGCCGCTATGCCGAGCTGTTCGACTTCGACGCCGCGCGGCGCCGGTTCATCCTGCCGGAGACGAGAAGTAGACGGCGGAAACCGTACGAGGGGGCGCGAAGCGGAGTGAAGAGCCGCTACACATTCTCGCGCACCCTGGTGGTTGAGAGCGACCTGGCCGTTCTTTCTCGACCTGACGGTCGCGGCGGGGCTGCTGGCGGGCTTCTATGCCATCCTGTGGATCGCGAAGTTCTGGTTCAGCGGTGCGATTCCCGAAGTAGAGATCTACCGCTCGCCCTCGCATCTGCCGCTCTATGCGTTTTATTCCACGGTGCGCATCTTCGTGGCGTATCTGCTGAGCCTGATCTTTGCCGTCGGCTACGGCTACGTCGCCGCGTACAACCAGCGTGTGGAAGCGCTGATGATTGCGACGCTGGACATTCTGCAGTCGATTCCGGTGCTGAGCTTTCTGCCGGGCGTGATGCTGGCGATGATGTCGCTGTTTCCGTCGCCGGCAGCTTGGCATCGAGCTGGGCGCGATCCTGCTGATCTTTACCGGGCGAGGTGTGGAACATGGCCTTCAGCTTCTACTCGTCGCTCAAGAGCATTCCGCGCGAATTGCAGGAAGCGTGCACAATCAATCGCTTCTCGGCGCTGCAGAGGCTGTTTCAACTGGAGCTGCCTTACGCGGCGATCGGGCTGGTGTGGAACTCGATGGTCTCGGTGGCCAGGCGGCTGGTTCTTTCTGATGGTCTGCGAGATGTTTCCGGTGGGCAGCCGCAATTTTCGGCTGCCGGGGCTGGGCTCGTATCTGCAGACCGCCGCTTCGAACGGCGATTACCATGCCATGACCTACGGCCTGATCACGATGATGCTGATTATCGTGCTCACCGATCAGCTGCTCTGGCGGCCGCATTATCGCGTGGTCGGACAAGTTCAAGTTCGAGAACGTTGAGAGCGCGGACCGCGTCGACGTCGCCGATTCTTGCACGTGCTGCGCAACTCGAATGTGATCGGCGATCCTGCAGCGGCATACGCTGACGCCACTGAGCGAACGCGTCTACTGCAAGCATCGCGACGGAGGAACGCCGCGCAAGACGCAGCTGGGCACGCCGACAAGATGAAGCGGACGCGGGGCAGTACCGTCGTCTATCGTGATCGTGGGTGCTGGCGGGACTGGCCGTGGTGGCTTTGCGGCGTTTCATGCGCTTCTGCTTCTGCGGCAGGTTCATGGCCACGAGTTGCATCTCGTGCTCGACAGGCGCGGGCGCTACGTTCCTGCGCGTGAACATGTCGCTGCTGCTGGCGTCGGCCTGGACGATTCCGGTGGGCGTGGCCATCGGCTTCAATCCGCAAGCTGGCGCGCATTACGCAGCCGCTGGCGCAGATCGCGGCTTCGTTTCCGGCGACGGCGCTCTTTCCGGTCATCCTTGTGGCGCTGATGAAGCTGGGACTGGGGCTCGGCATTGGCTCAATCGCGCTGATGATGCTGGGGACGCAGTGGTACATCCTGTTCAACGTGATCGCGGGCGCGATGGCGATTCCGTCGGACCTGAAAGAGGTTGCGGATCTCTTTCACTTCTCCAGCCTGCAGCGCTGGACGACGGTGATCCTGCCGGGTATTTTCCCTTTCCTGATCACCGGCCTGGTTACGGCTTCAGGCGGCGCGTGGAACGCTTCGATTGTCGCGGAGTACTTTCAGCTGAAGGACCAGACGCTCACCACGCATCGGGCTGGGCGCGCAGATCAGCGAGGCGAGCGATCAGGGCAACTTCCCTATCCTGCTGGCGGCGACGATCATCATGGCGCTGATGGTGGTGACCATCAACCGGCTGGTGTGGCGGCCGCTTGTACCGGCTGGCGGAGACGAAATACCGGCTGGAAGCGGTGACGCCGGCGTCGTCAGCCAGCTCTCCGGTGGCTAGTCCGGCTTCTGCTCAGTGGCTTGGAGGCCTGCATCCGGCTCGGGGTTCGGCGCCACCCTGCTGCTTGTTCTCGTCGTGCTTTTCGTAGATCGAGTACTGACGGTCAGGGCGCTTCATTTTGACGGTGATTTCTTTGCTGTCGGTGGTGATCTCGTAGTCGTCGCCGAAGGTCTGAAATCCGTTGGCGATGACCTGAAGCCGCACCGTGTCGCCGATGGGAATGACGTCGATGATGGCTTTGCCCTCTTCGTTAGTCTTGAGTTCGAGATTGCCTTCATCCTTGCCGTTTTTCATGGGATGAAAGACAACAGCGGCGTTCTCAACCGGCTTGCCGTTGGCAGCCTTGATCACGGTCACCGTGATTTTTGAGGTTGCCGGCGGGGGGGTGTATTTTCGTCCGCGTTTGGGCTGATCCTGGGCTAACAGCATTGCTGAAAAGCTGACGGCAAAAAGGCAAACGGCGAGAAAGGTCCCGGGAAGCTTTCTAAAGGGCACAACATGCATCATAGGGAAATTGTATGCATTTGGAGCGCTTCTTTCTATAGCCGCTTCGTTCACGAACCCCAAATCAAACCGGATGTGTCTTGACATGTTCGACGCGCAAAGGCGGTCGCGGCGGAAGGTTAGTCCACTCGCTGGGATAGCTTGCCGTGGCGGATAATGAGAGTTCAAGTTGAATCGATTGCCGGCACGCAGGACATGGGATGATTGGGTGCTGAGAGCTTTCGGAGAATAACCCAGGATGCTATTCCTTCATGTATTCGGCGCGGCCGCCCTCCTCATTGGGCTCACGATAGTAATGCAGAGCGCGGGAATGGCCGCACTTATCGAGTGGGCAAAATCCCAGATATCCAGGAGCGCTGGATCCGGGGGCATTGGACAACTCGGCATCGTCGGTTCCGCAGTGATTGTGGTGCGATTCACGAGCCTGCTGGTCTGCCTGCACATGTTGGAGATTCTGTTGTGGACGTGCTTCTATCGCTGGAAGTGCTTTCCGGGCTGGGAACGGGCATTTTACTTTTCGGCAACCAGCTATTCGACCGTCGGCTATGGGGATGTTGTTCTTCCACCGGGGTGGCGAGCGGTTGGCTCCATAGAGGCTCTTATAGGTATGTTGATGTGCGGAGTTTCCGCGGGTCTGCTGTTTGCAATTGTGAACCGGCTGGTTCAATACCATGAAGCAGGTTCATAAGCGACAAAAGCGGCAAAGAGGGCTGCGATCGAACGTCCCTCGACCTTTCAGGCGCGAGACAGAAACACGGTTATCCGGTCGGCCTCCGGACTCATCATCGCCTCAAGCCACGGCTCCTGAGCGACTGCGTATGTGCAGGGTCCGAAGGTACAGATTTTGATACGGCGAACGACAGCCTGCTTTCTGAGCGAGTTCATCACAGCTTGCAAGATGGAACCGCTAAAGGGCGTGTACAGATAGAAGACTGTTCCCAGCGAGAAATCCGCGTCCCGCGCGTCAGCTTCATGAAAACTAACCCTGCTCAGGTTCAGTCTCTGAGCGCATTGCCGGGCAGAGGCGACATAGCCGGGCTCCAGTTCGACACCGATGCAGCGCGCGCCGGTACAGGCCGATACAAGCAGGGGAAGATGGCCTAATCCCGCGCCAAGATCGAGCAGGACGTCTTTGTCAGAGATCGCGGCGAGCGCAATGAGAGCGAAGATCTGGCGCGCGGGCGTGGGCTGATACGGTACGATCTCCAGCCCGGCGTGCACCGGCGCCTCCGCTGGCTCGTCGAGTTGCAGCACGCCGGCTGTCAACTCATCGAGATAGTCATAGCTGTTTCCGTGAGCGGGATTATCCGAGTTCGATTGCTCTAGTATCCGGACGAATGCGACCGGGCAAATGCCCCGTTCAATTTCAAGCCGAATGGATTGATAGAGCTCCGAATTTGCAGCCTCCAACCGGGTGCGGGTGGCATTTGCACGGCGATGAAGTTCGGAGGCCGTCGAGTCGGAACCGGTACGGTGCAAATCAGTGTCCGGAAAATATGCATCGAGCCGGTCAAGGACCTCCATACGCAGGCGGAGTTGATTCGCTTCGAGAAGCGAGTCGTCACTTTCCCACTGGGACATAAGGCGTTCCATGGAATCTGGCACGATCAGGAACTCTCCGTCAGCTGGAGTGTCGCATGCGCCTCGGGCATTACGCTCGCGGGACGGTGAGTTTCCTTTGCGCCGAGGCATGCTGTAGTCTGTCCTCTTGGGAATTTGTATGAAAACACCGCTTCGTATCGCCTTTATTCTGCTCCTTTCGTTCGGCCTCACCGGCACAGTTCCTGCGCAGCAGTCCACGCCTTCGAATCCTTCCACGTCGAGCTCGCCTTCGAGTTCCCCGTCAAGCCAGGATCTGCCTGATTCGCCAGGCACACAGGTGCCGGTGGCTCCCAAGCCTACGGGACCGACGGCAGTTTTCGACACAACGATGGGACGAATCACCTGTAAGTTGTTCTCAAAAGAGGCCCCCGAGACGGTGGCCAACTTTATCGGCCTGGCGGAGGGCACCAAGGACTGGACCAATCCCGACACCAAGCAAAAGATGCATGGCAAGCCACTGTATGACGGAACCACCTTTCATCGGGTGATCCCCGGGTTCATGATTCAGGGTGGAGACCCGTTGGGCTCGGGGATGGGCGATCCGGGGTATTACTTCAAGGACGAGTTCACACCGAACCTGAACTTCGACGTGCCGGGGCGGCTGGCTATGGCCAACTCCGGACCGAATACGAATGGCTCGCAGTTCTTCATCACTGAGGCGCCGGACGAGGATCTGAACCAAAAGTACAACATCTTCGGACAGTGCGACGACTCCGGCGTGCTGGTGGTGAAGTCGATCGCGCGGGTGGAGCGAAACCCGAGCGATAAACCGCTCGACCCAGTGATCCTGAAGAAAGTCACCATCGTGCAAGAGGGCCAGGCAATGCCGCCCTCGGCCGCTGGCGCTTCATCGCCCTCGCCTGCCACGACGGCAGCAAAACCACAGTAGTTCCATCATCCCAAGGAGTTATCATGTCACGTCAACCCGGTACCTATGCCGTCTTCAATACTAGCGAAGGGCAGATTGTCTGCCGCTTGTTTCCTGCGGAAGCGCCGAAGACGGTCGCCAACTTTATCGACCTTGCCGAAGGCTCGCGCGAGTGGACGCATCCGATCACCAAGAAAAAGAGTTCGGATAAGCTCTTCGACGGGACGATTTTTCACCGCGTAATCCCCGATTTCATGATTCAGGGAGGAGACCCGGCCGGGAACGGCATGGGAGGGCCCGGATACCGCTTTGAGGACGAGACCAAGGGCTCGCCGCACAAGTTCAACGTCCCGGGCAAACTGGCGATGGCCAATGCCGGCCCGAATACCAACGGGTCGCAGTTCTTCATTACGGTGGCCCCGACGGATTGGCTGACAGGCAAGCACACCATCTTCGGAGAAGTGGCGGAAGGGCAGGATATCGTCGAAAAGATTTCCCGTGTGAAGCGGGGCTCACAGGATAAGCCGGTTCAACCTGTAGTTATCGAGTCGCTGGTGATTGAACGGGCTTAACCGAGAGCGTCCCAACGAAGAGTGAAGTAAGGCCCGCGGCGATGCGGGCCTTACTCCAGCTGGCTATTTCGGGGGTGGTGCCTGCTGCTAGAAGCTGACCTTTGAGGTCGTTGAGCCCTTCGCGGAGCCTTCCTTCCCGGCTGGATTCCTGCCGAATGGATTTGTCGATGTCGAGCTAGAGCCAGAGCGCGGATTTGTCGATTTCGTGCCAGAGCCGTGTTTGCCCTTTCGAGAAGTGGTATGGTAGCCGCGAATGCGTTCCTCGATGCGCTGATATACGTCCTGCTGCTTATTTCCCGATCCGGAAGATCCGCCCCCCACATGGAGGGTAGGCACGAGAAACTCACGATCACTCAGGTTGGGCCACTCAAAGCTTAACGTCGGATCAAACTTGAATATCGGGTGATCCGCAGAGTCCGGCGGACTAATCAGAGCAGTGTTCTTTGTGCTGTCGGGAAAGTCGGAGCTGTACGATCCTCCGGCAGATCCGCCCCCTCCCTGTGGTGCCTGAGACTCCTCTTGCCTTTGCGCTGAGCGAGACAATTGTCCAGCGGACATCCCGGGCAAGGCATTCCGAACTTTGGCCTGTCCAGCCGGGCTGGACGTGACAGCTGAGCGCGGGCCTGATGAGGCTGCGACTGTCCCTTCCCCCAAATGCGACCCGGGACCCTTCGAGGAAGTCTTTGCCGACTCATGGGCAAAGCCGGATCCTGCTGCCCACCCAGGTAGAGAGCTGGAAGTGCCCGCCATGGACGTCTCGGCACCCCAACCGCCAGCGCTCGCCGAAGATTTGCCCCCGCTCGATTTAGCGGACCCGCTCCCGCTTGCTGTAGAAACCGATGAAATGCTGGCGTTCGCGGAAATATTTCCCAGGCCAGATCCGGTAGCGGCGGAGACAGACGTATTATTCACCGATGAGGAATTGGTCGATCCGGAGCCACCTGAACCGGAGGTCGAACTGGCATTTCCGGACGACGCGGCCGAGGAATTATCAGACTGCGCCGCAACGATACCAGCACTACCTAAGACGAGGCAGGCAAGGATCAACCTGGCACTGAGAGCTTCTGCGCGCATAGCTCATTGTATCTGGTTGTATCGTGAAGTTGTTAACATGCCTAACTTCGCAAGCGGATGGACGGCAACCGTGAGAATACGAGGAGGATGATGGAAAAAAGGATTTCGTTTCGAATTGTGACGAAGTAAGCGGTAATGGTAGTTTCCGTCTGCAGGAGCATGAAGACCGCGCCCAATGCAATGATCGACACCGGGAGCGGAGGCAGGAACCTTGCCGGCAGCTCAACAGAAAGGCGCATGAGCCAGACAATGAAAAGGGGATACAAGATGGCGCCGAATAGACCGAAATCGGTGGCACCATTTGTGAGAATCGAGTTGGCCGCATCATGATAAGTGAGGCCGAATATCTCGTCGACGAGATTCTCTTCACCGAAAGTCAGGTTCT
Source organism: uncultured Acidobacteriota bacterium (assembly GCA_963735555.1). GTDB lineage: Bacteria > Acidobacteriota > Terriglobia > Terriglobales > Acidobacteriaceae > Silvibacterium. Next base: position 46,686 of record CAVTLP010000017.1, on the reverse strand, counting down.
TGTCGGGGTTGAAGACTCGTGGGATTGCAAATGATGCCAGTCCAATAAAATCTCTTCCCAGGGCTGGGGCATTTTGCGAACTTCCCTCGAGAACGTCAGAAAAAAAACCAAGAACAAATGTCCTCTTTTGTACGTTGCTCTGGTTCGCTTCATTTGCCCTGCTGATTGCGGTTCCATCCTCCACCCAGGTGATCGCAATCTGAATCCGCTGCGCGAGTGGCGTATTGATACCAGCAGTGCTTTCAGTGGCCGCCAGCCGGAGCAGCATGAGCACAGTCACGCCAACGGCGACGAAAACGCCTAATGCTGCAACCAGCAAGATTTTTCTGAAAATTGTTCCCTTCAGTCGGTATCCCGTAAGCCGCAGAGCAAACAGGATTTCCATGGCTGTATAGACGATGACTCGTCTGCCCACGGTCATCAGAAGAACGCACAATATTAATGTGCAAATACCGATAAGCAGCTTCGACACTCCCCGTCTGCTGCCAAGAAACACAGCCGCGGTAAGAGCCGTCAGCGGCGAGAAAATCCATGAAAGGAGTGCCGAAGCAATGCCTTGTTGCTCTCCATAGACGGTCGTGCCCCCTCCGTAGCCGAGAGAATTTGTGAAGAATCCGGCAATGATTGCCAGAGTTCCAGCGTAAATAAGGGCATAGGTGCGTTGATCGAGTGGGATGCGAAATTCCCGGCCAAAAAGTGGACGCTCATATAGTTCACCAAGGAAACATAGCACCGCGGCCGTCAGCAGTACTGCCGCCATGCCGCGCGCGAGAACCCCTTCGTCAAGCCCCAGAAACGCGGGAAGGGGAAGGTCACCCCTGGGAACCGTAAGCCATGTATTCACGGCTCCCAGTCCGTAGCCAAGCAGAAGGGTCATGGCGAGGATGGTGGAAAAACGGGTTGGTCCCTCGCGAAATAACCAATCCCATAACAGGAAGCAGGCGACTAGGCCTCCTACTGCGGCCGCCAGCACCATGGCAATTTCATCGCTGGCTAACCATGTGACAAGACCAGTGAGCACCAGTATCGCTGGAATGTGGGTGAGATAGGCGGCGCGAGGATGAGCAAAGTCCTCGCCCAGCAAACGCGATGGCGGCGGAGCCGAGGCGAAATGTACGGCTGGCGACGCTGTTGTTCTGATTGCGTTCAACGCTACTTCCTTTATGTCCGCCGAGTAGCCCAAAGGATCGGCTTCCCTGACCATATGCCGGTCTATTACCGGTATATCGCGCTCCGTAGATTATGGCCTGTATATGGCTCCGTAGATGATGGCTTGCTCGGCACCGTTCACGACTGCGCCAATGCCCTGATATGCAAATATCTTGCCCAGGCTGGACGGTACGAAGACGATATCTCCATTGCTAACCTTGATGTCCGCCTGTTCTCCGTGGACCATATGACTTATATCGAGTTTGATTTCTTCCCTGCCCTCCGGGACCTGGCGAATCAGGATCACCTTGCTCTGGGCCGAGGTCCTGGTCCAGCCACCCGCCAACGTGAGCGCTTGAAGGAGCGAGAGGCGTTCGTTATTGTCAATCAGATAGCCGCCCGCCTTACCCACGTCACCGAGGATGTAGATGATGCCGGCTTTTCCGATCACCACAGTATCGCCGGGCAGAATCACCGGATTCTCCTGGGCACTTAGAGAATTGTTGCTCGCAACGAGGGCAATGTTGCGAGGATGTTGTGGATCTTCATGATGGATGATCGTGGCGACCCTTCCCGCAGTGGGCGTCACGCCGCCAGCCAGGGCAATCATTTCGAGCAGCTTGCGGCTTCCCAGGGTTGGATAGACGCCGGGAGTGTGCACCTCGCCGGTCACAGTAGCTCCCTGAGAGGTATATTCACCAATGGACACGGTAACGTGCGGATCAATCAGCAGGCCGTGAGATTTCAACTCCGATTCGATCTTCCGCGCGGCCTGGTTTGGAGTGAGGCCTGCGACGTGAATGTTGCCCAGCACGTTGAGATTGACTTCGCCTGTCTGACTAACACGCACCGTGCTCGAGAGTTCGGGCGTATCAAAGACGTCGATACTCAATTGATCGCCGGCGCCGATTGCGATTTTTGGCGCCTGATTCGAATCAGGTCCGGGCGCAGTCTGGGTCTGCGCCGGATCGCTCGGGGCGGTATCAGTCTGGCCCAATCCCGCCAGGGCCGTACCGAAACAGAGGAAGAAGACCAGAGATGACCAGAGATTCCGGCGAAGAAGGTTATTTTTCGTCATCGGTGACTCCATACCCGGCTCCGTAATTGCTCTTATAGCCGTAATCGTAGCGTTTGGAATAGGTGTAGTAATTCTCCATCCGCAGATCGACGTCGTTGATGACTGTGCCCAGCACCCGGGCACTCGCCCGGCGGAGTTGTTCGCGAACACGAACCAGAGCCCTTTTGCGAGTTACGCCTGAACGGACCAGGATGAATGCGGCATCGACCTGGGGCGCGAGGCTCAGAGTGTCCGCCACCGCGAGAATCGGCGAGGAATCAAGAATGATGTGTTCATATTCGGACCGCCACTGCGTCAGCATCTCCTCCATGGTGCGCGAAGCAAGCATTTCACCGGGGTTGGGCGCGATCGGGCCGCGAGAGAGCACAGTGAGGTTTGGCAACTCGGGCAGAGGATGCTCATAGACTTCATTGCCCGATTCCCGTGCAAGAAGCGTCGAAAGTCCGGCGCGGTTGGAGAGCCGGAACTTCATGTGCAGGGTTCCTTTGCGCAAGTCGGTGTCGACCAGGAGTACGCGTGCAGATCGCTGAGCGAAGGAAATCGCCAGGTTCGCCGCGCAGGTCGATTTGCCTTCGGCTGCGAAGCTGCTGGTAATCAACAGCATTTTCGGTTCGTGATCCACGGCAGAAAGCAGAATCGACGAGCGGAAAGTACGAAAGCCCTCAGCAGCGATTGACTGTGGATCGACATAGGAAACCAAGTCGGGCGACACCTTTAGCAGCCTCTGCTGCTCTGCCTTGCCGGCGGGGCTTGTGGCCGGAGAACTTTTGCGCCCGGCGATAACAAAGTGCGGAATGACGGCGAGAGTTGGCAGCTGAGATACGGCCTCGGCGTCGTCGGACGTGCGGATAGTGTCGTCGAGACTCTCGAAGAAGAAAGCCAATGCAACGCCCCCAATCAGGCCGCCGAGAAATCCGAAGATCAGAGCGGATCGCTTCTTGGGGAGAATGGGAAAAGGCGGAATACTTGCGCGGTCGATGATATCGACGTTGTTCGAGTTAAGACCGGCAGTGATGCCAGCCTCCTTGAGCTTCATCTGCAAGCCATCGTAGAGCTCAGACGCGGATTCGGCGCCGTGCTTCAGGATGTCAAACTGCGCAGCCGATTCATTCTCCTTGTAAGCCTCCTGCTTGGTCGTATTCAGGCGCTGCTGCAAGAGGGACTCTGTCTTGACGGCCGCGTTATATTCTTCGGCAAACCGCTTGGTGAGATTGTTGATCTCAGAGTCGATGTCAGCCTGCACGCTTGCCAGTTGCTTATTGATTTCACGGACCTTCGGATAGTCCGGACCGAACTTCGATTTCATCTGCGCCGCCTGCACCATGAGATCGGCTTGTTGCGATCGCAGACCACCCAGCACGGTGCCGGGCGCGACCGAGATCAGCAAATCAGGGTTGCGCGTTTGCGCCATTTTGTAGCGCGCTTCTTTGACGATGCGATCTGCTTCGGCCTCAGCAACCTGCTGGTTCACGGTGCGCAAGCTGTCGGTAAGGAGATTCCCGCCTTCGGAATCGAGGGAAAGCAGATTGTTCTGCCGTTGATAGTCGGTCAGAGATTTCTGCGCATCCTCGACCTGCTTCTTTACGGTGGTTAATTGCTTGGTAAGCCAGTTGGAAACCCGGAGGGTGCCTTCGTATCGCGATTTCAGATCGCGGTCGAGATAGGAATCGACGATCGTGTTGGCGACGTTCATCGCCACGGTAGGATCGGAGTTCTGAAAATGTACTTCCACGACTTCAGTGTTGGGAAGAACCAGCACCTTGGTCGCACCCTGAAACATGTGAATGAGCTCATAGCGTTGGACTGGCGTCAGCTGTCCATTGTAGGGATGCTCTCTGAACAATTCTGAGAATGGACGCTTGTGATAGAGATCCAGCGAGTTAATCACTTCCATGACGACAGACTCGCTCTGCATAATCCGGATCTCAGTCTGGAGCTTCATAGAGCTGTCTTCGCCACCGCCAAGTTTCTGCTCGATGAGATCTTCGATACCGATATTCGTCGATCGGCTAAGGTCTATATGAACGCGGGCAATCGCTTCGAATTGAGGCACGGTCGTTGCAATGTAGAAGATCGCGTACGCCAGCCCGGCGACCAGACCAGCCACGATAATCCACTTACGCTTAATTAGAATCTTGCGAAAATCGCCCGGCGTTAAAACGGCTTGTTCCGGAGCGGGGCCCACACCGCTCGCTGCGCCCTGTTGTGGTCCCTGGGGAGGAACTGCCCACCCTTGCATCCCTATGCGCTCCTTATAGTCAACCTGAAACTCGGCCTATGCGTGTCGAGTTGATATCGACATCACACAGAATAAGCTTCGCAAAAGCTCCGGACAGAATCGGAAAAAACTCCGACCTGTCAAGAGTTTATCTGTATTGGCAGTCCCTACTGCCACCTGAGAGTCACAGCCCAAGTACGGTTGTCGCAGTTGCCCAAAACTATGTGGCGTTCGACCCTCATGCTCCCTCTTGTATGTGCACAGACACTTCAAGCTTGTAGATATCCCGGGTATTAAGGTTTTCATCTTCATCAGCTGAAAACTTACTCCCGAACGGAAGCTACGTAGACTCTTGCAGAGACTTTGGGAAGACAAATGCCTGAACCTGCGGTAGGACTGAAAACCAAAAATGCGTCTCCAACACACTTGTAAAGCGGGTGACGAGTGAGGCGTTGCGAACAGTGCCCTTTCCAAGGCAAACTGCAACCTAATCAGAGTTTAGCGAAAGGCAACAACTCGGTCAAACATGTTCCTGTGACTCTTACAGATTGAGGTCCTTGCTAAACGCATGCGCGGGCGGCGAAGGAGTGCTCCGCCCGGTCGGCCCGCGCACGCCTGAGATCTATTTCGACTTCTGCGGCGAATAGTCCACTCGGACGGCTATGATTTCGTACGGAGTGACAGGCAATGCCACTTTGCCCGATGTAACGGCCAGCGCGGGGCCCTGGGGCTGCTCCAACAGATTTGTCTTTGTCGCTCCGGTTGCTCCCGGGGGCAGCGCGATCTCAATCGTTCCCGCCTTCCCTGCCCATTCGTACAGGTGGAAGACGAGGCCATCGCTGTCCTCAGCCTTCTTCATGGCCGTGAGAACAACATTCTCCGGCGTCACGGAGACGAACGAGTGCCGCGCAGGCATGACGCCGGTGTGCGATCCGACCTGCATGGCGCTCAAGCTGGTAGTTGAATTCGTAACCGTGACGGACCGTCAACGCCTGCTTCCAGTCTCCGGCGTGCGGATAGAGCGCAAAGCTGAAGTGCTGCGGACCACGGTCGGCTTCCGGATCGGGCCACGTCGGGCGATCGCAGCAGAGAGAGCCGCAGCACATTGTCGCTGGCGTCGTAGCCGTACTTGGATTCGTTGATCAGGCTGAAGCCATGCTTGCCGTCGCCAAGATCGGCCCAGCGAAGCGCGGGAACTTCGAACTGGGCCTTCTCCCAGCTGTTGTTGCGCGTGGTCGGGCGGTCGATGGTGCCGTAGGGAATCTCGTAGGTAGCCATCGGACTCGAGGCTGCCAGCGGGAAATGCCGCCTTCAGCAGCTCGTGCGTCTCGTGCCAGTCGATATCGTTGACGACGTCAACCTGATCCGAACCGGCGTGAAGCACGATCTCCTGCACGAATTTCGAACTCTGCCAGTGGCGCGTGACCCGAATCGAGCCGGTCATCGGTCCCTGCTCGATCAAGCTCGACCGAATCGGCAGCGGTGAGTCTTTACCGGAGGCTGATCGAGAGTGCCGGGATCGATGTTCCAGGCGTCGTATTCCTTCGGCGTGTCCCGGAAGAGCTGCAACTGGTTGCCGCAGGCCGCCGGAGGCGAGCGATTCGAAGCTGGTCTTCTTGTCGTAGAGGCTGGTGATGCAGCCGGTCGTTCTTATCCACGGTGACGCGCAGGTCAGGCATTTCTCCAGAGTGAGGCCGTCGGCCTTCAGATCGCTCTGCGAAGGCGCTTGCTTGCCGGGAACTGACGTGCAGCACTTCATATCCGAGCGATGGGACCTGACGCGCCGAGATGAGGAGCTTGAAGGTATGCGTTGCCGCATCGTTCGACAGCACCTGCGAAGGCAGCACGTGATTCTCAGAGTCCAGCACAGAAACGCTCTCGGCGGCGGCTCGGGCATCTGCACGCTGACGGTGACAAGCGCCGGAACGCTCCCATGCCAGCGGATTGAAGACCAGTACGGGAACTCCCGGTGCGACGCTGGTATTGACATCCGCGACACAAGCGTCTTCATCGCGGTCGCCGAGATCTCATTCGTCGCCCAACGCACCTGGTCGTAGTCGCTGCTGCGCTTCCTTATAGATGATCCCGATGCCCGAGCCGGCGGCGAGATCGTGAAACTGGTTGAAGGTGATCTTCTTCCAGGCATCGGTCAGCTCAGTCGGCCGGATACGTCTTGCCGTCCAGCCACGCCAGCGACGCGTACTTCTCCGCGTTCAGCGCCCACTCGGAACTCTCGCGCATGTTGCGCTTGTGGTTGGCCTGCGTGGTCATGACGCCGCGGTGGTACTCGAAATACATCTCGTCTTTCCAGGTAGGGATGGCGATCTCGCCGGCTGACGGCTGAGGGGGACGTGATAGCCCGCGGCGATGCTCTTGTAGTCCCACTCGGGTGACGATGGCGCGAGTTGCTTTTCGACGGTGGAGAAGTAGCTCTGCGCGGTGCCGAACTGCATCTTCGGCAACAACCTTGTCACCCGACGCCCAGTGATCTCCCTCGTCGAGAATGGCGCGCGTCGGGCCGCCGCCATGGTCGCCGATGCCGTAGAGATCCATCATCTCGTTCATGCCGGGAGCGAGCTTGCGGGCCTGCGCGAGATCGGCGGAGAGGCGCACGGGATCCAGGTTGTTGTTGGCGTAGTCGTGCGGGAAGTAGGTGAGGACCTTACTGCCGTCGGGCGACTCCCACCAGAAGAGCTTGAAGTACTCGGGAAGCTTATTCGTGTCGTTCCACGTCATCTTCTGCGTCACGAAATAGTCGACACCGGATTTCTTATAGATCTGCGGGCAGCTGCCAGTTGTATCCAAAGGAATCAGGGTTCCAGCCGATGCGCACATCGACGCCGTACTCGTGCTTGATACCAGCGCTTGCCGATGAGCAGCGAGCGCGCAGTGGACTCGCCGTCGGGCATGTTCAGGTCAGGCTCGACCCACATGCCGCCGACGATCTCCCAGCGGCCTTCCTTGATGCGCCGCTTGATCTGCTCGTTCATCTGCCGGATATTTGCTTGCGATCCACTCGTTGTACTGCGCGGCGGATTGCGTAAAGGTGTAGTTCGGGTACTCGTTCATCAGCTGCAGGGCGGTCGAGAAGGTGCGCTTGACCACGTCCACCGTTTCGGTCCACGGGCCAGAGCCACGCGGCGTCGATGTGCGAGTTGCCGGTGAGATGCAGCGTTGCGCGCTGCATGACCGGGCGCAAGGCTTCGAGCGTGGACTGCGCCTGACGTAGCGAGGCATCGAACTTGTTCTGATCGGCTGCATCGAGGGCGCTCAGATCGACGGACGTAATGGCCTTGAGAAGGGTCGCCTGATCGGCGGAGACGTTCGTCGACAAGCTGGGAACAAGCATCGCGTCGGAGATGAATTCCTTGCGCTCGTCTTCCGGATTGGGACGGCTCTCGGAGAAGTCGATCTTCATGGGCGAGCCGCGGAAGCGCTTCTTGTCCACGGTTGCGAGCAGCTTGACTGCAACCAGCACTCGGTCACCGGGTTTCGCGTTGTCAAAAAGGACAATCGGCTCGAGATCGTCGCCAAGAGCCACACGGCGCCCATTGAAGTAGATGATCTCCGGCATGGGTCCGTTGGCGTCGGCCCGGAACTGAAACCAGATGCGGGACCCGTTGAGGTCGTATCCGGAGAGCGTTTTCGGAACCTCGATCCATTGGCGATACCAGACGGCTTCGGTAGAACCCTCGGCGGGCGGCTTTACGGCGGCCCAGGAGGAATCATCGAGCGACGGGTTCTCGCCGTGGGCAATATCGCCCTCGTGGTAACGCCACTCCCCTGAAGGCAGGTTGCTCAGATCGCCGAGGCGGGTAATGACCTTCGCGGCATCCGGCGGGAGAGACTTGATGACGTCGGCCGGCGTCTGAAAGGCGGCCTGGCCGTGCAAGGCGCCGGCGGAGAAGAGAAGGATAAGGAAAAGAACGGCGGCAGGACGAGGGAGAGACGACGGAAACTTCAAAATGCTGATCCTCCAGGCAATGTATCCGGATACATCGGGCGCCAAAAGTACGCCGCGAAATCGTGGAAGGGCAACCTCGCGGATTATAGCTGATCGAAACGGGAAGGATCAGGGTGGGGGCGATCAGCGGCCCTGGCGCTCCGGAGGAAGATTCCCGCAACGCGTCACCGGTTGCGGGATCAACTGATGGCTTCAGGATGGCCTTCCGGGCTCTCTTCCGCGTGCGCGTGTAACTCCGACATGCAGGGTTGGGCAATACCGGAGGCGATCAGGCCAGGAATGCTGCGGCCGGGTTGCGGCCGGCCCCACAGGAAGCCCTGGATGACGTCACAACTGAGATCGCGAAGGATCTCCAGCTGCTCTTCCCGCTCCACGCCCTCGGCCACCACCTGCATCTGCAAGCTGTGGGCCAGCGAAAGAATCGCCTGCACGATCGCGTATGTTCCGTTGGGCTCGGCGATTCGCTCGATGAAAGAGCGATCAACCTTGAGGGTCTGAATGGGGAGCTGGTGCAGATGACGCAGTGAGGAATAGCCGGTTCCGAAGTCGTCGACCGAGAAGTGGACGCCGATGGCCCGGCCAGGTCGAGCATCTGGCGGGCGATCTCGTCGAGCTTGCGCATCACCGTGGTCTCGGTCAATTCGAGCTCAATGAGTGCCGGGATCGATCTGAAAAGCGGCGAGCACGGCGCGAACCTGCACGGAAAAATCGGCGCGCATGAACTGCAGCGGCGAGACATTGAGTGCGACGCGAACCGGCGGCAAACCCTGGCTCGGTCCACTCCTTGATCTGGCGGCAAACCTCTTCGAGCACCCAGTTGCCGATGGGCACGATCAGGCCGCTCTCCTCCGCGACAGGGATGAAGCGCCGGGGCGTGAATCAAACCCTCGACGGGATGATGCAGGCGGAGCAGCGCCTCGAGTCCGTCAGAGCACCGTCGATCGTGAACTGCGGTTGATAGTAGACCTCGAAGCCATCTTCCCGCAGCGCGTGGCGGATACAGAACTCGATCTCATTGGCCTCGGAAGCGGAGGCGGAAATCTCGTTGGAGACGAAGAGATACTGATTGCCCGCCGGAATGTTTCGCCCGTACATGGCGGTGTCGGCGGCGATCGCCAGAGGGCCTGCGACATCGGTGCCGTCACGGGGTAGATTGCGATACCAATGCTGGCGGAAACCTCGAGTTTGTAACCGTCCACGGCAAACGGCTGACGGATGCCGGAGAGCAACTCGGCGACGACGCGCTCCGCGTCAGCCGCGGTCGATCAGATCGCCCAACAGCACGGTGAACTCTTCGCCTCCGGAGCGGGCCACAGTGTCAGAAGCGCGAAGGCGAGCGCAAAGGCGATCGGCCAGCTTCTTGAGGCAAAGATCGCCGACCGCGTGACCGTAGGTGTCGTTGACCTGCTTGAAGCGGTCGAGGTCGAGGCAGATGACAGCAGCAAGATTGCCGTGGCGCGCGGCCGAGGCCAGAGTCCGCGTCCATGCGATCCGTGAGCAGCAGCCGGTTGGGCGAGCCCGGTGAGGGCGTCGTGATTGGCCTGGTGTACCAGCCGCTCGTGCAACTGCTGGCGTTCGGTTACGTCCTGCGCCAGGGTGAAGCGCGCCTTGCTGCCTTCAAACAGGATGCTGTGGGATGCGGTGTCGACCTGGATTCGGGAGCCATCTTTCCTCCTGTGGGTCCAGGGCCCGGAGATAAAGGTGGCTTCGCTTTCACTCTTCAGGCGGCGATCGAGATCCAGCGCCTCTTCCGGCGGAATGATGTCGCGAATCGACATCGCGTGAAATTCGCTTCTGAGATAGCCGTAATGGAGCACGCCGAGCGGTTCACCTTGCGAAAGGTCTGGTTTCCAGATCGGTGATCCACATAGGGTGTGGATTACCGTCAAAGAGCACCCGATACTCCTCACGCTGCTTGCTGGTGGCGATGATCTCGCTCTCGAGAAGCGTGAGAATCATACCGAACTCAACAAAGAACTTCGGAACATTCCACAGCTCGCTCGAACTGAAGACATGGGGAAAGAATGACGGCCAGCGCCAGGGCGGAGGGAAAGACCGCGGCCCAGGTAATCAGACCTCCGACAGCCGTGATAACGCCCATAGACCAACGCTTGAAGTCCTGGCGGTAAAGCACGGCGTTCATGAGATAAAACTGCGTAAGGAAGGCGTAGACCCCGATCCACGCCTGGCCCCGAATGGCGACGTAGACGATCCACACGGTAGCCGCCATTGCGAAGACCAGGGTAGATTTCTGCACCAGCCGGTGGCGCAACCAGAGCTGCCGGACCACGATGACGACGGCACCTTCGGCAACGAGGGTCAGCCCGATCAGGAAGGACGGGTTTGCGGCCTCAAACTGCGTCACGAAGACATAGAGGATCGCGGGGATTGACAGCAGCGAGCAGTAAAGGAGTCCGATCTTCGGGCCCAGCCGCACTCTGTTCGCAGCCAGCATGAACGAGACGGCGCACAACACCAATGTGGTTAACCCGAGCGACCCTACGAGGGCCGCTCCTGTATCGGTGACCGGATTTAGGAGCAGGATGGCGAAATGCGCCAGCACGAACAGCCATCCGATGATCCAGTAGCGAAGACGCGGCGTCGGCCGGGTTCGATAGATCGATCCGAAGAGCAGTACCAGCAATCCGAGGATGAGTATGTCGAGCGAAGTGTTTTGCATGCACAACCAAGGTGTTAAATGCAGCTCAGGGATTCCGTGCCCGAGAGTAGATCAGGTGGCTTATCGTGAAGAAAGCCCCTCAAATTCATCTGCTCTGCGTGGCAATAACCTCTGAAAATCTCTATATCGGCAGAAATCCCTCCCAATTCGAGTGCTGGTCAGGGTACAGAATAAGAATTCTTGAGGTAAGCGGAAGTTTTTTTGAAGACTGCTGCGCGGGCAAAAAAGAACCTGACAGATCCGTCGGGACGCCGCGTTGAAATTGCCTGGTGGGCAGTGAGGGACTCGAACCCCCGACATCCTGCTTGTAAGGCAGGCGCTCTAACCAACTGAGCTAACCGCCCGGGCTGAACCGGAAGAAGAGAAGAGCCCGCGATTCTGAAAAGGACAGGTTGGCAACTCTTCTTTCTCAATTCTACCATCCGTTCAAGACCGGGAATATCCCGGGATGCGATGACGTGAACCGGATACGCTCGGTCACGCGCGACCTAAGTTCTTGAAGTGTGACCGAGGATCAGCGTGTGCAAGGCGGTGTTCCAGGAACCTCCGCGCAAACTATCTACCGTTCCTATCGCGCACCACCCTTCCGGAAATCAGTTTCCCGAATTGGATGGTCGCTAAGAATCAGCAAGTGCAGTGTAAGAAATTGCGACGACTACGACTATCCCACCTCAGTGTTATCGGGCGGGAGCCGGTGGCGGCGATTGAGGGGCGCCCCGCGTGCCGGTTGTAGACTGGGTTCGCGTGACTCGCCTTATTCTCAACGCCGACGATTTCGGATTAACGCCGGGCGTGAACCAATCGATCCTTGAACTGCACGAGGCCGGAGCCCTGAGTTCCGCAACGCTTATGGCCACCGCAGAGGTCTTTGGCCCCGCGGTTGCGGAGGCGATCCGGCATCCATCCCTGGGAGTGGGGTGCCATGTGGTTTTGGTGGATGGGAAGCCAGCACTAACGCGAACCGACATCCCCACTCTGTCGCTGCCTGCGGGGGAGTTTCGAGCTACTTTGGGCGTTTTTGTAATGGATCTGATGCGGGGCCGCATTCGCGAAGACGAGATCGAGGCAGAGGCGATTGCGCAGATTCAGCGGGTGCAGGCGGCCGGCGTCAAGGTAACGCATCTCGATACGCATAAGCACACACATATGTTTGGGCGAGTGCTCCGTCCATTGTTGCGAGCGGCCCGGGCTTGCGAAGTAACGGCCATCCGCAATCCATTCGAGGCGGACTGGGCGCTTGCCGCGTCTCCGGATGCACCGTTGGGCCGACGGTGGCAGGTGAAAATACTGCGCACTCGCCGGAATGAATTTCTCCGCCGCGTGCGGGGGGCTGGTATGGTGACCACCGACGGCGCACTCGGCGTGCTGGCGACGGGAACACTGGACACAGAGACACTGCACCGACTGCTTGCGGCGATGCCCGACGGCACCTGGGAGCTGGTCTGCCATCCGGGGTATTGCGACAAGGCGCTGGATGGCGTGCGGACCCGGTTACGGGAATCGCGAGCCATTGAGCATGCGGCGTTGCTGGAGGTCATCCCCGCCTATGTGAGGGCACACCCTGAGATTCGCCTGATGCACTTCGGGGAGCTGAACATGGCGAGATGAAGACCTTGTGGCACGTGCTTGAATCCGGCAGGCTATCGAGTGAGTCCAAGAAGCGGGGCGAATAAGCAGATGAGGATCGGCATTACCTGTTATCCCACCTACGGCGGAAGCGGCGTGGTGGCTACCGAGTTGGGAATCGAGCTGGCGGCCGTCGGGCACGAGGTGCATTTCATCACCTACTCGCAGCCGTTTCGGCTTACCGGCCGTGAACATGGGATCTTCTACCACGAGGTTCCGGTCTCGAACTATCCACTCTTCGAATACCCGCCGTACGACCTGGCCCTGGCGACACGCATGTCAGAAGTTGCGGCATACTACCAGCTCGACCTGCTGCATGTTCACTACGCGATTCCCCACTCCATCTCGGCCTATCTGGCAAGGCAGATGCTGGCGGAGCGCCACCGCAGGCTGCCCTTTGTGACCACGCTGCATGGGACGGACATCACGCTGGTAGGACTGGATCACTCTTATCTGCCGATTACGCGTTTTGGCATCGATCAGAGCGATGGGGTGACCGCGATCTCCAATTACCTGCGCGACAAGACGGTGCAGGAGTTCAAGGTGAAGCGGGAGATCGAGGTGGTTCCGAACTTTGTGAACTGCGACGTTTATACGCCGCTGAGCGACGAGATTCGCGAGGCCGGGCGGGCGCAGTTTGCCGAGGCGGGAGAGAAGATCCTGGTGCATCTGTCGAACTTTCGACCGGTGAAGCGCGCGGTCGATGCTGTCGAGGTTTTTGCGCGCGTGACTGAGGAGATTCCGGCGCGCCTGCTACTGATCGGCGACGGACCCGACCGGTCGCAGGCAGAATGGCTGGCGCGGCAGAAGGGCATCCAGGACCGCATTCACTTTCTGGGCAAATTGCCCAGCGTGAGCGATGTGCTTCCTCTTGCCGACCTGATGTTGATGCCGAGCGAGCTTGAATCGTTCGGACTGGCGGCACTTGAAGCGATGGCGTGCCGCGTACCCACGATTGCGACCGCGGTGGGAGGCGTTCCGGAGCTGATTGAAGACGGCGTGAACGGACGGCTGTTTCCAGTGGGCGATATCGACGCGATGGCTCAGGGGGCGATCGAGCTTTTGAGCGACGATGCCAAGCGCGAAGCCATGGCGGCGGCCGGGCGGCAGACAGCGCAGAAGAAATTCTGCGCTACGCGGATTATTCCGCAGTACGAGGCTTACTACGAGCGGGTGCTGGAGCGGGCGGCGGCGGGAGTCAACTGAGGTTCGTCGCCGCTTTCAAGGCTTGTCGGTATGCCCAGCGTGACCTTGGTGCCGCGCCCTGGGCGGCTGGTGACGTCGAAAAGGGCAGCCCCTCCAAAGAGGACTTCGAGGCGTTCGCGGACGTTCTTCATGCCGATACCGGTCCCACGCAGCACGCCGCTGGAGTGCGAGCGACCAGGTGCTATGCCGACTCCGTCGTCTTCGATCTCGATAATCATCTTGCCGCTCTCGATGCGGCTGCGGAGGGTGATGGTTCCTCCGCTGATGCGCGGCTCAAGACCGTGCTTGATGCTGTTCTCGACCAGAGGCTGGAGCAGCATGCTGGGCACCGGCAGGTCCAGCGTTGCGGGATCGATCTCTTTCACAACCCGCAGCTTGTCCGCGCCGAAACGGACGACTTCGATGCCGAGGTAGTCGTCGGTGAAGCTGAGCTCGTCGCGCAGCAGGACGTAGGAGTCGTGGTCCTTGAGGAGAGCGCGCAGGATGTTGGCGAGTTTGACGATCAGCTCGCGGGCCTGCTCCGGGCGGAAGCGGACCAGCGATGCGATGGAGTTGAGCGTATTGAAGAGGAAGTGCGGGTTGATCTGGCGCTGCAATGCGTCGAGGCGGGCTTCGAGGAGAAGGCGCTTCTGCTCTTCGAGCGTTCGTTCGGTGCGGATGGCGTTCCAGATCTTGAGCGGAATGCCGACCACCATCGCGGCGCAGGCCCAGGTAGCGAGGCGGATAGGCCAGCTATCGGTGGTGAGCGCGAAAAGGCGAGTCGGATAGAGGTGGTGAATCCACTGGCGGACGATCTCCATGCCGACGATCAGGATGAGCAGCAGCACCTGCCGGTCGAAACGCGGCTTGCGCAGGTTGCGGCGAATCCAGCGATAGATGCTGAGATCGACGAAGGGCGAGAACGACCAGACCTCCTCTTCTTCGACGAATTTTCCGTAGAGGCCGGCGATCACGGCTACGGCGAGATTGAACGGCAGGGAGAGATATTCGTGGTGAAGCATGGCAGGCAGCGAGAACGCGGCTGCGCCGGCGAGCGCCGAGATGGGTCCAAGGAGGACGCCGAGGATAATGGTGGTCTCGAAGGAGATGTCCGCCGCAAAGAAGTTGGGGACGATGAGGCGAACCCACACGCCGAGGCCAAGCGGAACGCAGATGAAGGCGAGCAATTCCAGTGTTTGCGACGGCCTGCGGTTCGGGGTAAAGAGCAGATTCTGAAAGGTGCGGGCACGGGCCAGGGCGCTCGACACGGCGGCCGCCACGCCGAGCTTGACGAGCAGAGTGATGAGGATGAGTCGTGACTCGATCACGTCTTTACTTTACGCCCGGCGGGATGCAGGCAGCGGCAGGAATCGAAGCAGGAGTTAACGCATCTATAATGTTGCCATGCCATTGGAAAGTGTTCGGAAAGTTGCCGATGCGGACTTCCCTACCCGCTGGGGGCACTTTCGTATTCTCGGCTTTGAGGGGAGAGTGGTTTCTCCGGAGCCCTGCAAGCCGGGCGGGACGGCTCCTCCGGTGCGCACGGAAGGGGCGGTTGCCCTGGTCATGGGCGACATCCACACCGGGTCGCCGATCGTGCGGATTCACTCGCAATGCCTGACGGGCGACGTCTTCCACTCGCTGCGCTGCGACTGCCGGCAGCAGCTTGAGCTGGCCCTGGCCCGGATTGCCGATGCGGGAACGGGCATCCTGCTCTATGAACAGCAGGAGGGGCGCGGGATTGGCCTGATGGCGAAATTGAGAGCTTACGAGCTCCAGGACCGGGGCTTCGACACGGTTGAGGCCAATGTAGAGCTGGGTTATCGGCCTGACTGCCGGGAGTTCGAACTGCCGGCCGCGATCCTGAAGCAGCTCGGCGTCGGCTCGGTCCGGCTTGATTACCAACAATCCCGAAAAGGTCGAGGCTCTGGAAGCTGCGGGCATCATCGTGGCCGAGAGGATCTCCGCGGAGGTCGAACCTGAGGAGACCTTCGAGCGCTATTTGAAGATCAAGCGGGAGAAGATGGGCCACATCCACGATGGCGTCGAGGTCAAGGCTGCGCCGTAGCTTGCGCGCAGCGATTCCTGCCGCCCGATCTCTAGTGCCGCGTCCAGCTCGCGCGTTGTGACTTATGGCGCTCCCGGCGTGGCCGGACTGCCACTCCCGGAAGAGGTTCCATTGCCCCCATTGCCAGAAGCTTCACCGACTGTTTCCAGGAGCGCCTGCAGAAGCGCCGAGCCTTTGGGGCTTCCGAGGCCAGTGCATGGATCCCAGCCAGGACCAGCCTTATATAGGCCGCCTTGTCCCTGGCTGTCATTGTCTCCCTGGATCACGTCGTTGAAGGCGCTGGCGTTCTGATACAGCAGAGGATTAAGGAAGCCGACCGGCCTGCCTAGTTTTTGTCCGAACCGGGCAATGAGCGCGGCCCAGAGCGGCGCGACGGCACTGGTGCCGCCGACGGTTAGATCGCTGCCTTTGCAGCAGACCTTGTAACCAGTGGCGGGATCGCCAGCGCCAGCTACGTCAGGCACGCCACGGCCTCCTCCGGTTCCTGCAGGTTGTGAAGGAACATTGGCGGACGACTGGTAGGAGGGTTTGGGGAAGAATTGGCTGACTCCGCCGCCTGTACCCTCGCGGACGGGATTACCATTGGCGTCATTCACGACGGCGTTCCAGACGGTTTCGCTGCCGATCGAGTTGCCGTCGGCGAGCAGGTTGGTGCCTCCACAGCCCAGGGCGTGCGTAGCGGAAGCCGGAAAATCGACATTCAGCGAGCCGGTGCGGTCGAATGAGCCGTTGTCTCCGGACGCAACGGTCACGGGAATGCCAAGTTGCGCAGCATGCAGCAAGGCGGCCTCAAACTGCTGACGCATCTGCGGGGTGAAGAAGATTTCGGCTTTGCCCCAACTGATGGAGATAACGGTGGGTTGCGGTTTGGCGACAATCGCCGCATTGACAGCGGCCAGAAAGGCCTGATCGCTGGTGCCGGAGAAATAGACCAGCTGTTTAGCACCAGGAGCGAGGGCACCGGCAATCTGGATGTCGAGCGCGACTTCTAACTCCTCGTCGGTAATCGCCGATCCGGCAGAGACGCTGTTTTGTCCTGTGCCGACCGAGACCGCGCTGATCGAAGGCGTCTGAAGGCCTCCGCTCTTAAAATATGTGTCCAGATCGGATTGCAGGAAGCCGCCGGCTAACTCAATCACGGCGATGATCTGGCCGGTGCCATCGAGTCCGGCAGGAAAATCGTATAGCTGCCCGATGGCTTCTGGTGAAAAAGCCTGCGCGACCAGGGTCTCATTGGCAGCCGCCGCCGCCATTGAGCAGACCTTGCGGACATGCGGCTCCGCCTGCGGACGGTTATCGAGGCCGACAATGGCAGTGACGATGGGGAGCAGGCTGTCGGGGATAGTCACTTCGCCTTCACGACCGCGGTATTCGCGATCCTTGATTTTTATGCGATCAAGCGTGACGCCGAAGGCGCGGCTGAGATCGAGAACGGTACCCCAAAGCTCGATGGATCGCGTGGCCGGATTTTCATTGGCGGGAGCGAGGTTGTATTGCTTCGCGAAATCGCGAATCGCCTGGAAGTCCTCTTCGCTGGCGCCATACATTGCCGTGTACTGTTCGCTGGTTATGTAGCGTCCGGGCTCGGTAACCGGCGGGGGCTTGTCCCTACCGCGAATGTACACAGTGACGTGGGCCTTGTCCGACGGGTTCGCAGGGCCGATTTTTTCGGCTCCCAGGGCAGCGTGGCGGTGGCTGCCAGGCAACGGTACTCTAGCCATAAGATCCTCTCCGAGACGACTACAAGGAATAGTGTCTTCAGTTGACGAATCGTGACACTACACGAAGAGTTGGAGGCAGTCAAAAGGAAAAATGCCGGATTCAGGACTCGTTGATCGCCACCCACCTGGACCTGACCTGAAGCTGGTAGCGCTTTCTCCTGAGATAGACAGGCATGGCCAGACCTTCGGTGAAAAAGTCTGAGAAGAGGGCGGGGCGAGGGCCAAAGATTTCCAGGCCGGGGCCTGAGGCCGCTTCGCTTGATGGCGGCGTGAGGACACCGGGCTCGATCGCTACCAGCGACAACCGCTCCGGCAGGCTGGCTCCGGTGCTCGATACCCGGCCGTAGAGGCGGTGATAGCCCTTGCCCAGCAGCATTCTGCTTCCCAGGTTCTTCACCATCACATAGCCGAGAAACTCCTTCGGACCGAAGCCACCGTGAGGATGAACTCCAAAAATAAACTCGGCGTGGGGCAGGTCAATGTCGATATCGGTATCGAAGTTTCTGCGCGTGAAACTCATGTTCACGTTGGGATTCTCGACCGACAAAGGAAGAGCCTGCGTCAGCCAGTCGTCATCCCGCTGGCAGCGCTCGGCATAAGCCGCCGCAATGTCGATGGTGATGCAGTATTGAGCAACGACCAGTTGCATGGGATCGATCTTGATCACCTGTACGTCCGCAGCTCCCAGGGCGCGGACGTGCTCCAGGAAGCGGGCGGCGTGCTCGCGTTCGGGTTCCGTGAGCGGCACGGGGTCCGGGAGCAACTGCGGCTCTTTCAGGTAGGGTAGCGGCCCGGTCGCGCCACTCGCGCCATAGCGAGTCGGCGGTGGTCTCGGTGAGGGGCTTTTCGAAGAGGCAGTCTTCCATCAGAAACCGGATTGCCGGTTCGTGCTCCATCCAGCCCAAAAGCGCGATGCCCATAAACGCGCCGTCCGGTCGCGGACCCAGGCTGCCTACCGGTTCCTCGGCCGGGGCAGATGCTGACGCTACGGAGCCCTCCGGCTCTTCTTTTTTTCGCTTCGGTCTCTTTGGCACTGCCTTCTCCCGACACAGCGGTTCTCTGACATAGTCCCGGGGCTTAGAAAAGAAAGCCCGGGTCCCGGCGACCACGAAGGGAGTCTACCATTCGTCGCGAGACGGCAATTTTCTTGACAATTTTGCTTCTGTTGATATTCTTCGCTCGGTTAGAACACTATCCTCTGACGGCATGCGCATACTGTGGATCTCCGATAGTCCCGATACCCCGTCCGGCTTCGGAAACGTGACACGCTTCGTGTGCGACGGCCTTGCGCGGCGCGGCCACAATGTCAGCATCATTGGCTGGCAGTCTCGCGAGGAACAAACCTGGAATGGGTGCAAGGTCTTTCCGGCGTCGGGGGTGCTCGGCAGCCGGTCGCTGTATCCGTTTCTGGTGCGGCATCGTCCGGAGATCGTGATTGCACTGGGCGACGTGTGGTGGCTGCCCTACTTCTCCGCTCCCCATGTGCGGCGCCAGATGGAGCTGACCGACACACCGTGGTCGCTCTACTTCCCGATCGATGGCGACATGGAGGGCGGAGGCCTTCCACCGAGCTGGATTCAGCTGCTCAACGAAGTGGATATCCCCATCGCCATGAGCGAATTCGGACGGCATGCAGCGAGCCAGTCCGGTGTTAATTGCCGGTATATCCCGCATGGGGTGGACCGCAGTTTCTTTTATCCTCCACCCGACCGCGAGCAGGCAAAAGCCGAGGTGGAGGCGCAGGGGAAATTTTTGATTCTCTCCGACAGCCGGAATCAGCCACGGAAGATGCTGCCGCGTCTGCTGGATGTCTTCGCAAAGTTTGCGGCCGGCCGGCCCGACGTGCTTTTACACCTCCATACCGATCCGGAAGATGAATTCACCAAGTCGGGGATTTATTCCTATGACGTTCGCGCCGACTTGCGTCACCTGGGCATTGAATCGCAGGTGCGCTTCACTCCGGGCATGAAAGTCGAACGCGGCGGAGGAGTGCCGCTGAGCCAACTCGCTGCCTATTATCGCGCGGCGGATATTCACCTACTGGCCTCAAGCGGCGAGGGCTTTGGGCTGCCTACCCTGCAGGCAGCGGCCGCCGGCGCCGTTCCCATGGCGGGCGACTATAGCGCCAGCCGCGAGCTGGTGAAGGGCCACGGCGAGGCCATAGACATAGCCGAGTGGAGCGAAAACGAGTTTGGGATCCGGCGCGCACTGATCGATATCGATGATGCGGTTCGGAAGCTGGCGATGTTCTACGACGATCGAGACTTGCTATCGGAGCGCTCCCGGCAGTCGGCGGAATTCGCTCTTGCATATGACTGGAGCAAGGTCCTCGATCAGTGGGACGACCTTTTGCGCTCTACAGCAAGTCACAAGCGGCGGATCTCAAGGGTTCCGGTAACGCAACCCCTGCCCGAAAAGCTGGTGAGCCGGTATGCTCCGCAAGTTCCCGGCGGGTCGGTGAAGGTGGATGTGGTGGAACGCCAGTTCGGCAGGCTTGAGGCAGGGTTTCTCGCAGACGTCAAGGGACAACTCTCGGATGTGCGCATACCGGCGATTCAGAAGGCATGCGAAGTGGGGGGTCTGCGCGTGGTTCGAAGCCCGGGATATGTCGGCGTCGCGCCGGGCGATCAGAGCATTTTCGCAGCTTTGAAAAGCATCTTCCCTTCTCTGGGAGGCTGGGTGCCGGTGTCCGACAATCCGGGAACCGAGGCGACCGAAGGGCTCGCTTATCTGATCTTGGACAGAACCGAAGCAGCGAGGTATGATCTTGCGCAGTCCGTTTTACTGTTCAACATAAGCGGCGGACTTCCCGATGCAATATTGATGGACTCTGCTCTTTACGGCGTGCCGTGCATCGGAACGAAACGTTCAGCAGTTCAGCAGATACTTTGGCCGGAACTGGCCGCAGAAGATGACGCCGATGCTTTTCGGTTGGCTCGCATGCTCTTGACCAATGCCGCCAGGTTGCGTAGTCTTGCCGCTCGTGGGCGCGACAGCTGCCAACTCCACTATGAAGTGAGTGAAGAGGATGCAGCAGTATGGTTGCGCAGGCTTCACTCTGAGAAGTCGCCTTATTCAATGACCGGTACGAGGTGATTCCGTGGCGTTTCAGATGTACATGGTTGCCTTCAACGGAGGCTTTTCGCAGGAGATGTCCCGCGACGTACAACACCATATTCGCAAGTGCAACGGTTTTACATTGATGGTGATGAAAACGGGAATCATAGCAGCGTTCGACGACGGCCTGGTTCCGCATGTGCAGGCACATCCAGGCGTGAAACTGGTAGGCGGCGTAACGCTGAGTCCAAGGGGCTACGCAGCCGATCGGCTTCAACGAATTTTTGCAGAGAATCTGAGCAAGCAACTCGAAGTAAAAGGCGAATAGGCCGTAACCAATCCCAAGGAGGTGTTTGGTGCCAAATGTTGGAGCAGAACTAGCAAGCGTACCCTTCGGCAAAATGATCTATGACATGGCTTCGGCCATCGCGAGAAGCCAGATTGCCCTCGACAAGGCCTCGATCCAACTGGTCAAGGTGCTCGCCAATACAACCTTCGATTACGTTCCGGATGTGGTTGAGACGCTTATGCCCAACCCCCGCCCGGTCAAGGGCGTTATGGACTCGCAGGGTAATCAACTCATGGTCACGGGCGTCCTGGTGCAGACCGATGTCGGGACTTCTTTCCCACTGACGCTGCTTCAGGCAGGCGTAAACCCGACGTTCTACGCGTTCACGAATTCGACGATCGAAGTCAAGATGTCGATCAGCAGCACACAGGAGTCGTCGAATACCTTCAGCGCCGGTGTTTCGGTAACCGCGTCAGCGGATTTCCTGTTCGCATCCGGATCCGTTTCGAGTCACGTGAACTTCTCCGCCTCAAATAAATATTCTTACTCGGTGACAGGATCGAGCTCGATGTCGACAACACTGGCGCCGGTGCCGCCGCCGAAAAACATGATGCCCAGATTCTTCCTGGTCAATGCTATTGATCCGACAAAGGTTACGGTAAGCCAGAGCTAACGTCTGCAAGGCGAGAGTCAGCCGGGCATATGGTTGTGCCCGGCTGACTTCGCGAATCCTGCCCGCCCGACCTTGGACCAAGCAGGGAGACAAGAACCAGAACCGTGAGAATTGGGGGAGTTCATGCCAAATGTCGGAGCAGAACTAGCGAGCGTCCCGTTCGGAAGAATGATCTACGACATGGCTTCGGCGATTGCGAGAAGCCAAACCGCATTGGATATGGCGTCGATCAAGCTGGTGCAGGTACTAGCCTCAACCACATTCGACTATGTGCCCGATGTGGTTGAAACCCTGATACCGAATCCCCGCGAGATCGCGATCACGGATGGGAGCGGCAACCCTGTTCATGACAAGCATGGCGATCCTGTGACGGTCACGGTCACGGGCGTCCAGGTGTTGCACGATGTCGGACCTCCGTTCCCGCTGACACTGCTGCAGGCCGGCGTGAACCCAACGTTTTACCAATTTACCAACTCGACCATCACTGTGAAAATGTCCATCACCAGTACAACGGAGTCGGACAGCAGCCTGAGTTTCGGCGCAAGTTTCGACAGCCAGCGGCAACTCACTCTGGACAGCTTATTCAGCAGTTCGCAGAGCTACAGTTCACACGTCAATGCGTCGTTCTCCAACAAGTTTTCGTATTCGGTAGAAGGGTCCAGCTCCCTATCGACCACACTGGCCTGCGTACCACCGCCGAAAGCGATGATGCCCAGATTCTTCCTGATAAACGCCATGGACCCGACCAAGATCACGATCAGCCAGAGCTAGGAGCAGCATGGAAGAATGGGACTCTGCCGACACCGGTCTGTACGTTGTGGTCCGGTTGTTATGCGGTGCTCGATCGTTTTTCCTTGCGCATTTTGTGAACGCGAACGGCGTCTGACGACAGACGCGACCCACTTACGGAGGAACAATGGCTACCGTCGCCCCAGTTAGTCAAGTCGGCAACGAGCTACAGGAAGTGCAATTCGGAGAGATGCTGCGCAGCATCGCGCAGGGCATCGCGGATGGCCAGCATGCTCTCGACCTTTCGGCAGTCCAGACCCTGGTTGCTCTGTCAAATACCTTCGTTGAAATCATCCCCGAAATATCGGAAGTTATTACTCCGCAGCCACTGGCTGTACCGATCTCCGGACATCCAACCATCGAGGTGACCGGGACGCGGGTTACCGCCACGGCATCCGACCCGATTTCGATAACCGCCCTCCAGGCCGGCCTGCTGCCGACTTTCTATCAATTCACCGAAGTTGATATCAATTTGAAGATTTCAGTACAGCTTCGGCAGGTGACCACTACTGAGACAGATGGAACTCGGAGCCTGGGAATCTTCGCCTTTGGCTCGCATGTCAATTTCCGGAACCAGAACACCTATTCATACACGGTCGATGCGTCCTCAAGCGTTACCGCGACGCTGAAGCCAGTGCCGGCGAGCCTGCGGCTGAATCCGCAGATCATTACGGTGAATGCATTGGGGAAGACACCAACTGTCACTGTCAGCTCGTAGGATCGGCGTCAAATGCGAGAAGAAGGTCAAAGAATCGCAAACGTATACCCTATGAAAGCACGATCAGAAAGGCGTTTCCATGGCAACTCCGACAGATCCGCTCGCTACTGCAGTTGAATCGTTTTCGGCGCCGATCGAGAGCGTGATTATCGCACTGGGGCAGGGCATCGCCGATGCGCAAAAGGCTCTTGACAAGAACTCGGTGGCCACACAAGAGGCGATTGATGCGGATCCAGTGCTGTCGCAATACGGACTGCAGGCCACGTGGTATCAGTTTCCGACGGTGAGCATGCAGCTCAAGATGTCGCTCACCATTACCCAGGACCAGAACCAGTCGTCGTCTCCCAGTGTTACGGGACCCCATGCGGTGTTTTCTCCCGCCCTGCTGGCAACGAACCGGCTGCGCCTGATCGCTCAGCCACTGAGCGCCTCGTTCCAGAATCAGTTCAATTACGACTCGTCAGCCGCTACCCAGGTGAATGTGACCATCGTGCCGGTGCCACCTCCAAAGAGCGGGAACCAGGTGAGTTCTCCGCCTCAAATGACAGAGGCAGCCGTTGTTGCGGTCGCTGAGACCACAGCGCAGACCGCCGGAACTCCTTTCGTCGCCAACAAGAACGCCCAGGGCCAGCTTGTGGACGGCAGTGGGAACGTATACACGATCTCGACCACTTTCAATGCCAACTCCGGTACGTGGTATGTGCTGGAATATGCGCCCTCAAATCCCAAGATTTCAGCCATTGCCGTTGCAGTTGACGATGCGACGCAAACGGGGCGTGTCGTCACCCCTTCCCAGTAACGAGGACCCCACGTGCCTAAGAAGAATCCTGATAAGAAAAAGAAAGATGCGCCCACGGGCAAAGTGGAAGCCAAGCCGAATATAGCCGAGGGGACAACTCCCGAGGCCGTGGCCGCGGATGTGCCGATCACTCCAGCGGACGTGACCGCCCGTCAGCCGGCCGGGACTATCCTTGGCACAATCAGCACGCTGCCCATAAAAGAGGTCGGCCTTCCTATCGGGATCATCTTGCCTCCTTTCCAGAACACGAGTCCATCGATCGGCTCCCTGTCACCTCCAGGCGTGCAGGTGGGCAGCGGCGACACACCACTGACGATCCTGGGCAGCAATTTCGGTACTGGCTCGACCGTACTTTGGAATGGCACGGCTCTCCCCGGAGCGACGATTATCAGCTCGACCCAGATTAATGTCACGATACCGGCAGCCGACCTTGCGGCAGCCGGAACACCGAATGTCGTTGTCCAGAACCCTGCGCCGAATGCCAGCACCGCGCCCGTATCTTCGAACGCGGTTCAATTTACGGTCATGCCGAGCTGGCAGAATATCCAGCAGCAGTTGAATTCAGTGCAGCCACCATTGCCGGCGTACGTCAATACATATGTTCAGCTCCTGACGATGCAGAACACCGCGCAGGCTACGCAGATACAAACAGACGCGACCAATTACAACAATCTCAATACGCAATACCAGACTGCTCAGGCAACTGTGGCCCAGCAAGCCGCACAGATCTCCTCGCTCCAGTCACAACTGGCGACAACGACGTTTCAAACAGCGTCGCCACTGGATGTCGCGAGTTCGTTCAAGAATGTGGTGGATCAAATTCAGCAGGCGGCGCAGAGTGCAGGCGGAGTCCAGTCCACCGTAACGAATATGAACGTGCAGATAAAGTCCCTGCTCAGCGTCCAGGGCTCCACAAGCTCAGCTCCGGCAAGCGCCAGCATGATCTTCCCTGCCCCAACCGCGCTGCCTGATCCTGCGCACCTTTCGACGCTGTCCTTTACTTTCGGCTCAATTCCGAATCTGAAGACGGCAGGAGGGGCAAGCGCACCGCCACCTGCTCCTGCTCCAGCACCGGCGCCCAGTGGTTCGACTTCCAGTAACCCGACGCCGAATAATCCTGCTCCAGCGCCAACGCCTTCGGT
Source organism: uncultured Acidobacteriota bacterium (assembly GCA_963735555.1). Lineage (GTDB taxonomy): Bacteria > Acidobacteriota > Terriglobia > Terriglobales > Acidobacteriaceae > Silvibacterium. The sequence continues at coordinate 21,530 of CAVTLP010000017.1, read as the reverse complement.
CGCGCAGCCGGAGAGCATCACAACCAGCAGAGTAGAAGTCCTTAGCGGGCCTGCGGTGGAGGTTGCACCCCTGATCGACTCGACTGTGACTTCGGCGGCAAAACCCAAGGCGACCGAAGCCAAGAAGGCCGGCTCGAAGAAAGGGTAATCGTGCCCCTGATCACAACTGACATCCACGTGGCCGCTTCGGCCTATAACAATCTGGAGTTGCTGTCCGCTGCCACCCAGCGGAATGTTGTAACGCTTCAGGCTTCTCTGAATACAATCTCCGCACAACATGCGCAACTCGTCGACACCGCACGCGCACAGAACGATCTAACGACAACTCTGATCCCGGCAAACGCCACTCTGACAGCGAACCAGGCGGCAGCGGTAAGTCCCGATCTGACGCTGGATAACTTTATTGCCGCGCTCGGTCTTTCGATCGCACTTGCCGAAGCGACAATGCCGGATCGCGCGATCAACTCCGTGCAGGCCTCGGTGCAAAGCTTTCTAACTATCTCTCAAGGGGCTAACAACACGAAGGTGGCGGGGATGCGGCTGTATCAGCCCGAGTTCGGCAACCCGTCTGCGCTGACCACTACGTCGTTTGAGTTGGCCAAGACGACGACTCCCGGCGTACCCGCGCCGCGCAGCCTGTACACCGTGCTTCAGGCGAAGCAGGCGGCTTTCGACGATCCCTTCTGGACGAAGTTTTCTTCGGGCACACCGCCGGCGCAACCGGCTGCAGAGATCGTGATCGAGGTCGCAAAGGTATTCGCAGCGATGGGCAGCTGGTCGTTTCCTTACGTGCTTCAGGAGGCGACGACGATCGCGAATCTGGAGACGACGTTGGTCAGCCTGCTTAACGGAGTGCCGCCGGCGGCAGCTGTGACTGCGTACACGTCGTCTGTCCAGGCATTGACTGCTCTTACGCAATCTCTCGCGTCCAGGTCGACGTATGTTGCCGGCGATCTGTATGCGCTGGCGGCGGCACTCGACGCCACGACGACCCTCGCATCGGCCGTAATCCCGTGAGCAGGTCCGATCCAGCTGCCGAGGAGCTGCAAGCGCAACGATCGGCGATGCGCAGACAGCAGTTTCAGGAGCGGTTGAGGGCGGAACGAGCAGGCGCCAGTTCAACTCTGCAGCGCGCGCGAGAGCGAAATGAAGCGCGCCGGAGTGAACATCGCGAGGCTGAGCAGCAGGCACTCGACGCGATCCAACCTCGCGAGAAGCCGCAGGCGACGAATGAGGCCGACACAGCGGCACTTGCACAGTCCGCAGAGCTGCAGGCGACTCAAGCAAAGGAAGCGCAACGCGCTACGCGACGCGCCAGAGCCGCGGATCGGACCCAGCAGGAAGAGGAACTGAGGACGGCGCAGGAGCGGCAAACAGAGCTTCGCGCTAGAGGGATTCGAGAACAACGTCGTAGGTCGCCGGAAGGCGAATCGGAAGCACGGGCACAACGCGAGCGAGAGCTCGAGGCTGCGATCCAGCAGAGACGTGAGCAGAGTCGGCAGGCGAGAGCAGCGGCGAGAGTTCGCGAGGAGGAGCCAGCGGGACGCGAAACGAAAGCGCCCGAAGATGAATCGGCTCAGCAGAGCCGAGCACAGCGCGGGACGGCGAATGAGGCTCCGGGAACAGGCCAGACAATCCAGGCCGCGGGCAGGCCGGATCGAGAGAGCAGAGCGGCAACGATCGCACGCCAGCAGCAGGAGCAAGTCGCGGCTGAAGCTCAGCAACGCCGACAGCAGGAAGAGGCGCGGGCAGCGGAGCGAAGGCGGCTTCGGGCAGCGCAACAGGCGCACGAACTGGCCCAGGAACAGAACGAAACTCAGCGTGCTCAAGCTTCGAAGGCGCGACAGGAGCAACGGAGGGAAGCCGCACGGCAGGCAGAGCTGACACGTCTACAAGATGCAGTGGCGCCCGCGGTGGCGCAACCGAAGATAACGCCCGGACCCACGCTCGCACCGCGGAGCCTTGCCGGAGCAGGCAGCACTGCAAGAGCGGTATCGACGGGCGGGAGCGCAACGACGGAGCATGCAACTGTGGAACAAGTAACAGATACAGTGGCATATTTGCGGACACAGGGCAGCTTCATTGTCGATGAGAATGGCGATGCTGTGAATCTGCGCGGCGTAACAGTGCGCGGGCTGGATAACATCGCGCCGCAGACAGGACAGTCATTCGCCGCGGCGCTGGGAGTCGATCCAGAGAACCTTGCGGCGATGACGGGGCAGTGGGGCGCCAATCTGGTGCGGCTGCCGTTCGCCGCGAATACGATTTTGTCGGGCAATGGAACTCTGGCGGCCAGCGCGATGCTGTCCGGGTTGGATCAGGCAGTAGCGGCTATCACGCAGTCGGGCGCATATGTGCTGCTTGCGCTTGAGGCGGCAGCGGGCGAAATGCCTTCGGATACAAATACGGTTCAGGTGTGGGAGACGCTTGCGGCGCATTATCAGTCCGAACCGCGCGTGCTTTACGAGATATTCTTCTCGGCGACTTCGCTCGCCGGAAATGGTGCGGCCCAGATTGCATCGCTTGCGGGGATTGTACTTCAGCAGAATCCGGGAGCGTTGATCTTCGTGAGCGCGGGAAGCGGGGGTGTCGATGTGTCCCGCGTACCGCTGCTGGCTGCGCCGGGCGAGCCGCTTTCGAACCTCGTTTATACGATTGCTGTCTCGTCACAGAATATGGCGAACACGGACTCGCTCAGCGCGACGGCGGCGGCATATCCGATGTTCGGGTCGGTGTGGTCGGATGATGGAAGCGACCTGGGGCGAATGGCCTCGCATATAGCGGACCTTTTCGAGCGATATGGAATCGGGTGGGCAGCGGCAAACTGGAATGCCGATCCAAGACTGGTGACGGATGCGGCGGGTCACGACTTTGCTCCCACAGTGTGGGGGCGTGTCGCGCAACGAGCCATGAAGCTCACCGTTCCACCGCTACTCGAGCCTTCGGATGCGATGGGATCTCTGTCAGATCTTCAGGCGGAGAATCGCAAACCCTCCCGACTCGCTACCTCGGGTAATTTCATTGTGGATGAGAACGACAATGCCGTGGCGTTGCGCGGCGTCTCCATATTGGGCCTGGATACAGTTGCGCCGGCTCCCGGGCAGACGCTGCCGGATGCATTGGGTATCGACGGGAACAACCTCGCGGTGATAACGGGGACGTGGGGGCTGAACCTGGTGCGGCTTCCCTTCCAGGCGCAGACGGTCCTCTCCGGCACGAGCGCAATTCCGGCAGGAAAGTTTCTGGCCGGGTTGGACCTGGCGGTCGCGCTCATCAACGATGCAGGAGCTTATCGTACTGCTGGCGCTGGATGCGCCGAGTGGCGCGACTGTTCCGGACGATGAGCTGCGTCGCAGGTATGGCAGCTGCTGGCATCGCGCTACAAAGACCAACCCGGAGTGCTCTACGAGATATTCGCATCGCCTGGGCCTCTGGCTGCGAACTGGCTGCAGTCCGCGACGAGTCTGCTGGGAACAGATTCGCCAGCAGAATTCGGCGGCGATGATCTTTGTGAATACCGGCAACAACGGCATGGATTTTACAGGCCTGCCGCTGTGTTTTCCGACAGGCGCTCCGATCTTCAACGTGGTTTACACAGTGAACATTTCACCGCAGAGTCCTCCCGGGCCGGATGATGGGCCGCTGGCGAGCTTCGCGGACGCAAATCCGGTGTTTGTGTCGGCGTGGTCGGACGACGCGGGCAATCCAAGCCGGCTGTCGCCGTATCTCGGCGATTTCTTCGGGCGGCACAGCATGGGATTTGCGGCGGCGAACTGGAATGCCGATCCGCGACTGGTAACGGATGCGGTCCATCACGATTTCACAGCGACTTCGTGGGGATTGATTACAGGGCGCGCCGCGACCCTGCCGGTTCGGCAGTTGCTCAAGCCTTTTTGATCCTGCCGCTAAATTCTCACGATGTCGTGGTCGCGCCGGTCATAGGCAGGCCCATAGGGAGTCTGCCGGCTGCGCGCGGGAATATGGCAGCTCAATCGCGGATTGTTGAATGGGTAGTTGAATATCTCACGACCGCCGTCTCCACCCCACTTGCGGCGGTAATAGTCAAGATTCCTACGATGAGTGATTGCGTTCTGGCGGCCCAGAGCAGGGTCCGATAGAACACTGTTGCTGCCGGCATGGGTGACCATCGTGTCCGGGCAATTCTCCTCGTGCAAGCCAGCGAGACCTGCCCTGCGAGCGTAGTCCTGATCTTCGCAATAGGCGGGGAAGATGTTTTCGTCGAAGCATCCCAGCTTTTCGATGGCAATGGGATTGATGGCGAAGCAGGAGTATCCAACGCTTGGCTGCCGTCGGTTGAAACGCTGATGAAAGCCGGCGCAACTGATGATGTATCGATCCCGGCAGGCAGCGGCCTTTTCGGCGATCTTGTCGATATCGCCCAACGTGAACGCAATGTCGTCGTTCGCGATGATCACGACGTCGGCGTGACGCTCATAGGACGCCAACATGCCTTCGTTCCAGCTCTTACTTACGCCGCGGTTGCATCCGTAGGGGTAGTAGACTACCGCCGGATTCTGGGCGATACGGTTGCATGACTCCGTGAGCTCCGGGTAGCGCGAGTGCAGAAAGAGATGACACTCGATCGTGTGGTGACTTGCGGATGCCGTCTCGATCACGCTGGATGCACAGGCCGACGAGCTATAGGCGAGAGTAACTACGGCAATCTTCATGGCCAGGTCGTCGATCCATCATAGCTTCGATCGGGATGCTATGGAGCTTTCGCACCCAAACGCGCGAGGTTTGCTTTCGCGGGAGCGTGATCGGGTGCAAGGCGAAGCGCGTGTTCGAAATCGTTACGAGCTGTCGCTGAGTTCCCTGCACGTGCTTCAAGGACCCCCAAGTTGTTCCATCCATCGGCGTCGGACGGGTTGAGCCGAAGAGCCTCCTGCTGCTCCGCGATTGCCTCATGCAACTTGCCGCCTGCGGAATAGATCTGCGAGAGCATGGCGTGAATTTGCGGGCTGTTCGGCGAGAGATGCTGAGCCTGCTCGAGCTGCTGGATCGCATCAGAGTATCGCTGCAACTGCGCGTAGGCGAGCGCAAGCTGCTCGTGAACGGTGGGATCCTCGGGGCTAACTTGCACGGCTTTTTCAAGGTATTCCGCGGCCGGGGCGGGCTGTCCCTGACTGAGAGCGAGCTGGCCGAGCCCTTCGAGAGCATCGAGATTTTGCGGAGCGATGCGCAGTGACGGCTGTGAATTCAGATTGTGCTGCCTCCTGATTCCCTTCCTTGAGCAACGCCTGCGCGAGACCGCTGTGCGCGCTTGCGTCGTCGGGAGTCTGCTTGAGCAAGGCGCGGAACGATTGTTCGGCTTCGGAGGTCTGATCGTGATCCAATTCGCTCTTCGCACGATTGAAGATGGCGTCCGTCAGCGCCGGGTCAGCGTCGGACGCTTTCTGAAATGCCCGCTGCGCACCTTGCCAGTCTCCAGTGTTTTCAAGTGCGACTCCGAGGCCGTTCCATGCGCGAGCATCCTTCGGATTGATGTCGACGATCTGCTTGTAGGTCTGCGAGTGCCGCGGTGTAATTGCCCTCGCTGGTCTCGCGCCGCAGCGAGGTTGTAAAGCGCGAGGGTATCGCGGGGCTCCTTGCGCAGGCGGCTTTGCATCCAGGCTGCTTCCAGCAGGAGGCGTGGGTCGGGCGAGTTTGGCGGCGTGTTGACGGGTAGAACCTGAAGCCAGAGATGTCCCATCTCATCGACCGAACGATTGCCGGCACGCACACGGACTGGCGGCGCGTTGGGATTGTGCACATTGTCCCGAGAATTGTCATAGATGTAATGCATGTGGATGGTCGTGCCTTTAGGCAGAAAGACGGGCTTGCGATACCGGTAAACGGACTGGCGGTCGATGTCCCAGTTGCGAATGTAGATGAGCCACGTCTTTTGTCCATTGGGCAGGATGGCGTAGGCCTGTAAATCTTTGCCGAGATAGTGGGCGTGGGGATAGATTCCGAGGACATCGACATCGACCGGCAATTTCAATTCATCCTCGATGGCGAAGTCACGTTTGCCGGGCGGGATGTCGAGCGCGGAGTCGTGCTCGAGTTGGAGCAGCATGGGCTGCTTCGATGGCGGCTCGGGGGTGAAGTAGAGGCCGATTTGTGCTGCGACGGTCTCTGGTTTGCCGGAGGGCTTGAGGTGCATGTTCAGGATCAGGTCATTGCCGGGGTCGAGACGCCAGGGCATTTCGGCAGGCTCGACGAGCGCGGGCGTATCAGGTTTCCAGAAAAGAAAATGGCTGTCGGGATCGAAGGTGTTGCCGGCGTCGACAACGAGCTCCATGCCCGGAATGCCGTCACGCCAGTTGTCGGCATGCTGACGACGCCATGAAGCGGTGCGGTCGATCAACACATTGGCGTGATGGACGACCTGGGGTGTACCAGGACGGATTTCCATGGCGCGGACGTAGTGCGTCTGATTGAGCGGGTAGGGCAGGACGAAGTTCAGGAAGATGTCGGAGCCGGAGGCGGGCAGAGTCGAGGGCCGCTCGACGGACAAGACAAGGTCCGGTTTGCCGAGAGCCCAGGTTTCGTCGTAGTGAGGAACGGGAGGCGCGTCAGCGATCGTCGCCACGAGCCATGCCGGTGGATACCCACTTTTGGATGAGAGCAATTTCCTCGCTGCTGAGCCGGCGCTCATCTTCAAAGTCGCCGTAGCCATGTTCGGGCAGCCAAGGCGGCATGTAGCGGCTCTGGGTGACCTGCATGATTTGTTGCGCTCGCCGGCGCGCGTCTTCAAACGTGAGCAGGCTGAAGGGGCCGCCACCACCGGGATGATGGCAGGTTGTGCAGTTCTTGTAGAGGATGGGCGCAATCTGCCGGTTGAACGTGACCGGCGCTTCCGATGCACGAACGCAGACGCGCAGACCCGATGATGACATACGACGCAGATGGCCAGCGCAAGACCGATGCTGCCTACCCGATTCATTGACTCTGGATTCCCAGCGGAACGATGGAGCAGCCAACGGGAGGCCCTCCAGGCTGCGGAACGGAACGCCTGGCCAGGACTGCCGCGATCGCATTCTCAAGCTCGTGACGCATGGCCTTCGGGCGCTCCTGTCCGAAGGCGATATATCGATCGTCGATGCGGCCGCGATATACCTCGCGCAGGACGCCGTCGCGGGGAATGAAGATGGCTGCCTCCGGGGTTACTGTGGCGTGGGCTGCGTGCACCAGCGACTGCTCTGTGTCGCGCAGGACGTGGGCACTCCCGGAAAACTGCGCCTGGTGACGGCGAATCGTGGCGGCGGTGTCCTCAGGGTTTGGATAGACCCACCAGAACACTATTCCGGACGAGCAAACTCCCGCTCCAGACGCAGCATCTCGGGTTCGTAGCGGTTGGCGATCGGACAATCGGAAGCCGTAAAGAAGAGCACGATCGCGGGCGCAGCAGACCCTTCGAGCATCACGGGATGGCCGTCAAGATCGACCCCGTAGGGAGCGGTTGCGGCGAATACAGTGCAATGCACAACCAGCAAGAAAACCAGACTCCGCGCAGCGAAGAAGAAGGCAGCATGCGGGCAATGTGCGATCAGAGGTCTCACTCTTGCGATTATTGGACCGACGCCACCCAGGAGGCAAACGGAGGCAAGACGATGTGAGTAAGACTTGTCGAGGACTGCAGTGATGGATCATCCGTCATCAGCGTCTTTACATTCTTAGCAGTCACGCCTGTTCCCGTCAGGTTGAGCGAGACGGTTTGAGGTTGAGCCGTGAAGTTGAGAGAAACCACTACAGAGGCAGCGCCCGCAGATCCTTTCCGGACGTAAGAGAGCACATTTGGATTCGTGCGATCAAGCATGGTGAGGGCGCCATCCCGGAGGGCGGGATTCGTCCGGCGCAGGTCAATGAGTTTCTTGTACCAGTTGAGCATTGAGTCCGGGATTGCTTCCTCGACCTTAACGTTCACAGTCTTGTAGTCGGGCGCGACCGGAAGCCAGGTCGTGGCTGCGGTGCTGAAGCCTGCGTTCCTGGAAGCATTCCATTGCATTGGCGTGCGCTCACCGTCGCGACCCTTCTCATTCGGCCAGCCGATGACGCCGATCGGATCTTTCACGTCTTCCTTGCGAGCTGGCGTGGTGGTGACCATGCCAATTTCCTGGCCGTAGTACATCATGGCAGTCGCGCGAGTGGTGAAGAGCATGGTTGCGATCAAACGAGCAATCGCATTGTCGTGAACGCCGTCGCCATAGCGATTCCAGCTGCGCGCATTGTCATGATTGTCGAAGACCACGAGCGGCTGATTACTGTGGACCTTCGTCTCCACGTCTTCGATACGCTGGCGAAAGAGGCTGGCATCGAGCTTGTTGGAAAATCCGATGAGCATGTCCATGGGGAGATTCAGTTCGTCCTGGCGGCTCCCGCCATACCACTTGTCGAGTTCCTGAATGTTCGGGAGATACGTTTCGCCAATCAGGACGCGGTCGCCAGGATAGCTGGCCACCACTTTACGCAAGCGGCGCATGACGTCGTGGACTTCGGGAAGATTGTCAGTATACGTGTCGTCGAGGTTGGGGTCGCCGTATGCGTTGGTACCACCTGTTTCCTTCGCATCGCGCAGCTGAGGGTCTTCAAAGAGGGTGGGAATTGCATCGAGGCGGAAGCCTGCGACGCCGCGGTCAAGCCAGAAGCGGACCGCGTCGAACATCGCTTTTTCGACGGCGGGATTGCGCCAGTTGAGGTCCGGCTGCTCCACGTAAAACTTATGGTAGTACCACTGATTCGTAGTGGGATCGAACTTCCATGCGGAGTGACCGAAGACGCTCTCCCAGTTGTTGGGCGGAATGCCGGGGCCCTTGCCATCGCGCCACACGTACCAGTCGCGTTTGGGATTCGTGCGCGAGCTTTTCGACTCGATGAACCACGGATGCTTGTCCGATGTGTGGTTCATGACCATGTCCATAATGATGCGGATATTGTGTTTTTTCGCTTCGGCGACAAGCTGATCGAAGTCGGCGAGCGTGCCGTATTGGGGATCGACATTTTCGTAGTCTGAGATGTCGTATCCGAAGTCGACCTGCGGCGAAGGGTAGATAGGGGAAAGCCAGATCGCGTCCACACCGAGGGATTGCAGGTAGTCCAGGCGCTCGGTGATGCCTTTGAGATCTCCGATCCCATCGCCGTTGGAGTCCTGGAAGCTGCGTGGATAAATCTCGTAGATCAAGGCGTGCTTCCACCAAGCTTGTGAGTTTCCCTGCGTCTGCGCGGACGCGTAATTGTTGAGGGAGATCACGGAGAGCATGCATGCAAGCAGTGGGAAGATTCGCGTGAATCGAGTGAGGTTCATCGTGGCTGTACTCCCTGGACCGAAATGGCTAAACTACAGCACTCGTATTGTGTTGAGCAAGACACGCGCCACAGGACTTCCGAATCACGAGGCTGGTTTGCAGCAAGATGTCGCGGGTCGGCAGATTGGGGTGCTCAATTCTCTCCAGCATGGTCGACATTGCGATGGATCCAATGTCTCCGCAATTCTGGTGGTGCGTGGTCAATGGTACGGGCAACATGCTGGCGTACTTGACGTCGTCAATTCCGACCATGCGAATATCCTCCGGGATACGAACTCCAGCCGCCAAAACTCCCTGCATGACTTTTGCCGCTGTCAGATCGTTTGCGCAGACGATTGCGTCTGGCCTGTGCTGACGCAGGAGAGATTGAATGAAGGACCGGTCTTCCGGGTCACCGAAGCAAACCAGGTTCTCGCGAAGAGAGATGCCAGAAGAGTAGAGAGCTTCGCGATATCCCGCAATCCGGGCTTCTACAGATGGCGCGGAGAGAGGCTTGGCAACGAAGGCAATGCGTTTGGAGCCGAGTCGCACCAGGTGCAGAGTTACCCGGAATCCTGTGCTGCGATTGTCGATGCCCACGAGGTCATATCTGGATCTATCAGGGTAGGGAGCAATGCATCTGTCCAGCAGGACAATCGGGATGCCGGCGCGATCAAGAGCGCTGGCGATTTTCCGGTTGAAGGTATCCTTCTTCGCAGTGAACTCCAGCGGAGCGAAAAAGACACCGGAAACCTTCTGCGCGATGTAGTGACTGCATAGCTGCTCGGCTTCCTCCTCCTGTTGTTCCGCAGGACCCATGGCATGGCCCCAGAGAAGGGAGTGCGCACTCGAAAGAGGCGAGCGCATCATGCCATGACAGATAGGTTCAAAGATCTCTGTCCTTCCCAGATCGGGGATCAAAAGGCCAAATACGCAGCCGGCGGTTTGTTTCTGGGGCAGGACGTACGTGCCGGCGCCCGCCCTCCGCGAGACCAGGCCGAGTCGTTGCAATTCGTTTACCGCCTTGGCGATGGTGATGCGCGAGGCGTGAAATGTTTTGCCCAACTCAGCCTCGCTGGGCAACCGGTCACCTGTTTTATAGGCGCTGGACTGTATGGCCCCGAGGAGGCTGTCAAAAACCTGCCTGTGCTTTGGCAAATCGACTTCCGGCATATTTCGGGAGGGCCTTCTTCCTCTTCTCGTCTCTGGCTGGCCGGTGTTCATCTCGATTACTCACCTAAATGTGCCGTTCGGAGGACTGCCGTGGAATGTATATACATAAATCGATTTTGTACAGGGAAACCCGCTTTATCGCTCGTGCACTTGATGCCTGGGAGTCATCTCGCACGACCTTCCTGAGGAGAGATTTCCTGCCCGGTAGCACCGACACGCAACCCATAATAATCCCGATTAACTGCCTGGCAACAGTGACATAGAGGGCCGGAAAGCGTTTTCCTAGTGTTATTGCCGAGCAAGAAGCGCCGAAACCCGCCTCTTTCTTTCAGAATGCTATCTATTCGCTATGTCAAATCAAGAAACATGCCCTTCAAACAGGTTGACAGTTGCTGATTTCAGGCAGTACTGTGCTTTGGGATCAAATATCCGGACTTCGTTCAGCCGCTACGCTTCTCGGGTTGTGGCTGAAGGAAATGAAAAACTGGGAACCGATCGAACAGTAAAAGGGCGCGAACCAGCGTCCAGTACGAAATTCTAGGGAGGCAACTTATGCAATGGATGAAGTGGGGCAGGCTCGTCGTCATCGCTGCATGCGCGCTATGGTTATCGACCGCCAGTTTTGGGCAGGCTGTCTACGGTACGATCTTTGGCTCGGTAACCGACAATACAGGCGCCGCCATTCCGGGCGCGACGATCACCGTGACGGACACCAACAAGGGAACGACGGTCACAGCGACGGCGAACGAAGCAGGTGAGTTTACTGTCGGTCACCTTATCCCCGACATTTACGACGTCAAAGTCACAAACGCGGGATTCAAGACCTTCGAAACGAAGGGTGCTCAGGTTTACGCCGACAACTCAATCAAAGTGGAAGCCAAGATGGAAGTCGGCGGCGAAACCCAGACTGTGGAAGTAAGCGCCACCACCGTGGAACAGCTGAAGACAGACCGCGCCGACGTTTCGACGACGTTCACGACCAAAGAAGTGCAGGATCTTCCGATCGGAGATCGCAACTTCACCAATCTTCAACTGCTTTTGCCGGGCGCGCAAAAACTGGGATGGGGACATGCTGCCTCTGAGAATCCTCAAGGCAGCCAGCAGATCCAGGTTGACGGCCAGGCATTCGGCGGGGTCGCATTTCAGCTGGACGGCACGGACAACCAAGACCCAATCCTGGGGATTATCGTCATCAACCCGAACATGGATTCACTCTCCGAAACCAAGATCACCACGCAGAACTTCGACGCCGAATTCGGCAAGGCGGTTTCCTCGGTCGTAACAGCGCAGACCAAGTCGGGAACGAACAGCTTCCACGGAAGCGCGTTCGACTATCGCGAAAGCAACGCGAACCAGGCGAGAGATCCATACTCACAGAACCCGGCACCGGGCACCAACAAGACCGGCGGGCTGGTCCCTGGCGGTTTGAAGAACCAGTTTGGCGGTTCGATCGGCGGTCCAATTCTCAAGGACAAGCTCTTCTTCTTCGGAGACTTCCAGTTGGTTCGCCAGAAGGTGGGAACCTCGGCACAAATGACCGTTCCGTCTGAAAGGCTCGTCAGCAGCTGTCTGGGATCCGAGCAGCGCCGGTTGCGACTTTTCGGAATATCTGGCGGCCTTGGGTCCGACGCAGGGCACGATCTATAGCCCGACTACCGGGCTGCCATATCCGGGCAACGTGATTCCGCATTCGGAGCTTTCCCAGCCGGCACTTAATCTTTTCAAGCTGCTCCAGCCCTACAAACCCAACGCGGCCGGCAACTTTAATGGACTGAAAAATAACTATGGCGGCAGCGGCACCGGAATCTTCAACAGCGACCAGTGGGACGAACGGGTCGACTTCCAAGCGTCGCAGTCGATTCACGTCTTTGAACGCTTCAGCCGATTCACGGATACTCTGAGCGGAACAACCATTTTCGGTCCTGCCGGCGGTGCCGGATTTGGTATCGCGGGCTACGGCGGTACTTCCAAGGGTGCCAATGACAGTCTCGCAGCAGGCTTCGACTGGGCAGTCAAGCCAAATATCGCGACCGACTTTCGTGTCGGCTATTACCGCTACAACATCGGCACAATTAAGTACAACGAGGGAATACCCTTTATGACCAATCTCGGTATTCCCGGCATGAATTTGAACGAAATTACCAGTGGCGCAGGCGCGTTCCAGCTTACTGAGGTGGGCTCCAGCGGAGGCCCCAGCAACGGGCAAAGCACGGGACCTCAATACGGCAGCGGCCTGAATGTCACGCGCTGCAACTGCCCACTGAGGGAACGCGAAGATCAATATCAGATCGTAGACAACTGGACCTGGATCAAAGGTAACCACTCGTTCAAATTCGGGGCGGACCTCCGCTATGCGCGCAATCTGCGCGTGCCGAGCGATAGTGACCGGACCGGCATCATAAACTTTGGCACTGGGCCGACGTCGGCACCCGTTACCTTTACCGGCGGCCTGGGATTTGCAACGTTTGTGCTGGGCGATGTCTACCCAATACCAGCGTTACGTCAGCACGTCGACGAATGCGAAGGAGTTCCAGAAGCGGACCTTCTTCTACGGTCAGGACACGTGGCGCGTAACTCCCAAATTGACTGTCAATCTGGGCCTGCGCTATGAACTGTATTTCCCTGAGACTGCGAACGCACCTGGTAACGGCGCTCTGATGCAGATGAATGATGACGCCAGTACCGATGGCTACCTTCGAGTAGCGGGAGTCGGCGGCATTCAGAGCAACATGAATTGGGAGCATGTCACCAATGCCTACAACCCGCGTGTCGGACTTGCATACCAGATCAATCCAAAAATGGTGATCCGTGCGGGTTATGGACGCAGTTTCGATCTGGGGGTCTTCGGCTCGATCTTCGGGCACGTGGTTACGCAGAATCTGCCGGTTCTGGCCAACCAGAATGTAGAACGCCACAGGTGGTCACAAGATCCTACGCATTCAAGCTGGAGAACGGCCCGCCGCCGTGTGACACGGCAACGGGTTGTATTCCCGTGGTTCCTTCCAATGGCCTTCTTCCGGCTCCCGGCTATGCAGTCAGCCCGAAGGCCAGGCCGAACAGTCTGCGGCTTCCAACGCTCGATGCATGGAATGCGAGCCTGCAGCAGTCTCTGACGCCAAGCCTCTCCTTCACGATCGCCTATGTAGGCAACAAGGGCACGCACACGTTGAGCGCTGGAGACGGCAACAATACCAACCCAAACGAAGCAGCCATTAACCTTCCTGCCCAATACAGCATTACTGGCCAGGCGCTCCATTACAGCGCCGGGGCCATCTGCCATCGGTGCAGACGGGGGAACGAGCAACTCGACATTCCTGCAACGCTACTACGGTGGAAAGCTGGCAGCCTGCAGTGATCCAGCCTACACGCCTCAGCCGGGCGTACCGGCGGGCTCGTGCGGATGGACCAATGGCATCAGCTACTACGGTGATGACCAGGACTCGCACTATAATGCTCTGCAACTAACTTTGGCCAAGCAGTTCACGAAAGGCCTGTCGTTCACAGGCTAACTATGCATGGCAAGAAGGAATTGATTTCAACAGCGGCTATGCAACCTGGAACAAGCGGGCAGTACGCGGACCAAATAACGATATCCGCACGAACCAGTTTGTCGCGTACGCACTTTATCAGTTGCCGTTTGGCCGTAACCAGATGCTTTACTCCGATGCACCCGGGTGGGTGAATGCAATCATCGGCGGATGGCAGATCAGCCCGGTTGTTCAGTGGTCGAGCGGCCTTCCCTTCACCCTCAATTACGGTGAGTGCAGCGTGACCATTCCAGGGAGCGCACCCTGCTACCCCAACGGCAAGGGCTCAACCCTGCATACCAGCCTGGGGAGTTACGATCCAATCACTCACAGGCGCTTCCTCTACCATGGAGCGACGACTCCTCTGATTGACCCTAAGACCGAAACGCGCACTCCATTTTCGGGTTTCAGTGCCGCGACGCTTGATCAAATCGGTACCGCTGGCAGAAATAACGTCTTCGGACCGGGGTTCTTCAATACGGATCTTGTCGCTGCAAAAGAACATTCCCGATCCACGAGAGTATCTGTCGGGCAGTTCCGCGTGGATGGATTCAATGTCATTCAACCACATCAATCCAGGCTTCGGAGGAGGCGGCGCCGGTTCCTCAATCGATTCTGGCGACGTAGTACATTACCGGCCAGGCGCCGGCGCGGCGGCTCGTCTGCTGCAGTTCTCGCTGCGTGTGCAGTTCTAGCGCGTAGTTGCAGGAATCAATAACGAGGGGAGCTCCGGCTCCCCTCATTTTTTTGGGGCGAGGCGTCCGGCGAACATCCCTGCCTCAAGTGGTGACAATCTTTGAAGACTATCCTTCCATAGCGATAATCCAAGGCCGCAGCGCAGGTCTTCACGCTGGCAATCGCTTTCTGCCTTACGTTCGCGGCTGTCGCGGCGGCTGCGCAGCCGGGATCACCGATACCGCCAGCAGGCTGGCAGATTGGTCCGTTCGTCAGACCGGAGAAGGGGAATCCTGTCATCGAGCCACGACCGAAATCGACGTTCGACGATCGTCTGCCAGGAAAGCCGGTTCAGTGGGAAGCCCTGCATACATTTAATCCGGCGGCCGTCGTCCGAAAAGGAAAGATCGTCGTGCTGTATCGCGCAGAGGATAATACGGGCATTGCGGAGATCGGCGGACATACCTCTCGTCTGGGTCTGGCGGAGAGCAAAGACGGCATTCACTTCAAAAGGAGATCGACCCCAGTGCTCTTCCCCGCTGATGATAGTCAAAAAGAGAGGGAGTGGCCGGGGGGCGTGGAGGATCCGCGCGTGGTGGAGAGCGAGGACGGCACCTATGTGCTCACTTATACGCAGTGGAACAGGACTACGTACACGGTAGGAATTGCTACTTCGAGGGACCTGATTCATTGGAAGAAGGTCGGGCCAGCATTTCAGGATGCGCTGGGCGGAAAATACCAGGCACTCAAATACAAGTCCGCGGGAATCGTCACTCGCATGCACGGCGGCCGGCTTGTTGCGACCCGAATCGACGGCAAGTATTGGATGTATTGGGGTGAGGGCGCTATCCACCTGGCCACCTCCCTGGACCTGCTTCACTGGACGCCCGTCGAAGACTCGAGCGGTGAACCTCTGGTCGTCCTGGCTAAGAGAAGTAGACATTTTGACAGTGGGTTCCCGGAGGTGGGACCACCTCCCTTGCTCACGGCTGACGGCATTGTGGTGATGAACAATGGAAAGAACGATCAAGAGGAGGGCGATCCGGAATTAGGACCGAACGCTTACGCAGCCGGGCAGGCGCTGTTTCAGGCCAACGATCCGTCAAAATTGCTAGCTCGGGCAGAGGAGCCCTTTCTAAAACCTGAACTACCGTTTGAAAAGACCGGACAGTATGCCGCCGGCACGACTTTCGCCGAGGGGCTAGTTGCCTATAAGGGCAAGTGGTTTCTGTACTACGGTTGCGCTGATTCAATGGTGGGAGTGGCCATCGCAAGCATCAAATAGCACCGCCCTGATTGTTTATCTCGACTCTTAAACTTCGGATACAGACCATGCTTGTCTTCAGATTGTTGCTAACTTCTGTTCTTGGGGCGAGTCTCGTCACGGCGGCTCATGCCATCGCCCAAACTGCGGCACAGCCAGATACTCCCAGATCCCAAACTTCATCGACGGATCTTGCGGCGGTGCGAAAGCTCATAGATCGCGGACAGCCGAAGGAGGCGCTGCGTCAACTGGATCAGTTAGCCGCGCAGCAACCGCCAGTGGCGGGAGTCGAGCGAACCAGGGGCGTGGCGTTTTACTCGGAAGGCGATCTTTCCGCGGCGGAGCAGGCATTTGCCAAAGCGCTGCAACTGGACAGCAAAGACGTGGAGGCTGCGGAGATGAGAGGCCTCACGCTCTTCCGGATGGGACGTGCGGCGGATGCGATACCACTGCTGGAGAGCGTCCATGAGTGGGCGCCGGGAGTCAAGGTTGATCCCAACTACGTTCTGGCCCTGTGCTACCTCGATACACGCCGCTATGACGACGCGCGCCATGCCTTTGCGCGGCAGTTCGGCTTTGAGCCGGATTCGGCGGCGGCCTACCTGTTAGCAGGCAGAATGTTGCTGCGCCACGAATACTTGCCGATAGCGCAGGAGTCGGCAAAAAAGGCTTTGGAGCTTGATCCAAAACTGCCGCTCGGCCACCAGTTGTTGGGCGAGATAGCATTGGCGGGCCAGCACATCGATGACGCGGTGACAGACTTTGAGAAGGAACGTGATCTGAATCCGCTCTACGGGGGGATCTACGATCGGCTGGGGGACGCGTACACGCGCACCGGCCAATACCAAAAAGCCCTGCAGTCTTTGCAACAGGCGGTTCTACTGGAGCCAAATTCTACGGGTCCCTATATCCTGCTCGGCAAGGTGTTATTGAAGCAGCAGGATGCGGTGGGCGCCGCGATGTATCTTGAGCGAGCGGAGAAGATGGACCCCTCGAACTATATGACACACAGTTTGCTGGGGCAGGCGTACCGGGCGATGGGCAGGACCGAAGAGGCCAGTCACGAGACCGAGACTGCGGAGAAGCTCCAGTCGGTCGGCGTCCCAAAGCTTCAGGCACCGCAATAGCCTTAGTGGCACCCTGGCTATCGCTTCTTCTTGACCGGCCTGGCCACAGGCTTCTTGACAGTCTTCGCAGCCGGTTTCGGAGCCGCCTTCTTCACCGGCTTTTTCGGCTTCTTCGCCACTGGCTTTGGAGCCTTCTTCGCGGCCTTTACCGGAGGCTTGTGCGTTGCCTTCCCTGTCTTCACCGAAGCTTTCGCGGCGACTTTCTTTACAACCAGCGTCTTAGCAGCTGGCGCGACTTTGGCAGCCGGCTTCTTTGGTGATGAGGCTTTCTCAGCCACCGGCGCAGCCTTCGCCGCAGGCTTCTTCTCGGGTGATGTTTTCACGGCAACGGGAGCATGATGGTTGCCTGGCGATTTGGCGACCTTCTTCTCGATGGCGAGCTCAGGCTTGGAGGGTGCCGCCTTCACTGTCCTGGTCGAGGCGGAGATAGGCGCAGGCGTCTCCTCATCGTGGTCTTCCTCGTCAGTCTCCACATCCGCCTCGCCTGCTTCCTCAGCTTCCTCGTCCAGGAGGCCCGCGAGCGGCAATTCTTCCTCGCCTTCTTCTTCCTCGTCTCGAATCTTGGACTTCGCCTCAGCCTTCTTGCCGCGCGCGCGCCCGATTTTGACAGGGGGCGGCGGGGCCGGAGGCGAGTGAGGCTCCAGAAACGCCCGCATCTCCTCCTCGGTTGCCAACTTTCCGTCCATCAGCTGGTAGAAAATCTCCTGCACGAGATCCTGATAACCCGGCAGCTCCGGCGCAATGCGCATCTCCAGCATCAGCGTCGTGGGAATTTTTTGCCTCGCCTCAGGCCAGACCGAATAGAAGTTCTTGAGCTTAGTCTGCACCTGGGCATTTTTGCTGGTGTGAGCCAGCCACAGCACCGGCTCAGGCGCATAGGTGGTCAACAGCTTCCATGTCGCCGACGGCGCAGCATTCTTCCTGTCCAGCAGCTCCTTCTGGAACTCCTTCGCCGCATCTTCAAGGTGCTCCCAATAGGCGACAAAACCCGGCCGCGGGAACATCTTCTTGAGCGCTGACAAGTCCTTTGGCGGCATTCTCGCGGTAAGAAATTCCATCTGCGCCGCGGAAAGATCCGGATGGAGCCCCTGGATCAGCAATTGGATCAGCGTCTGGTGCAAGGCTTCCAGGCCCTGCACGTCCGCTTTGGCGGTAGTCCAAGCCGGGAAGATATGCTTCATCCACCCTTCGTTCTCGAGCGCCCTCAGTGCTTTGAGCGCGTCCTCTTCGTGTCCGATCTCTTCCAGTTCATACCCGGCGAGGTACGGGGTAATTGCGGTGATTGCGGCGTCTTCTTTGGCGTTGTGGTAGCGGGTTTTCGTCCGCTCATCCAGCTCCCACCCCATGCGGGCCTGGAAACGGGTTGCGCGCAGCAGCCGTGACGGATCTTCAAGAAAACCGTAATTGCTCACCAGTCGGAGGGTTCGCGCTTCGAGATCGGCTATGCCGTTCAGAGGATCGAGCAACAACCCGTAGGAGCCCTCATTAAGCGAAATCGCCATTGCGTTGGCAGTAAAATCCCGCCGCCGCAAATCTTCAAGAATCGTCGCCCAGTGATAGACTGGCTTTCCCGGCCTCGGGAACTCCTCGCGCCGCGCGGTCGAAACTTCCACGCGTACGCCCTTGAACCAGAAAAACAGGGTTCGGGAGGGTTCGTGCTCTCCCCACAGTGTCGCCCCTGTCTTCTCCAGTGATTTCTTTAGCTTAAGAGCATTTCCATGAACTGAAAAATCAAGGTCTCGAACAGGAAAACCAGTCGTCAGGTCGCGAACCGCGCCGCCCGTCAAAAACACGGTCATCCCATGGTCGCGGGCGGTGTTGCGAACCTGCGTTAGCGCATTCTGTTGAGCGGAAGAGAGGCGATTTTCTAAAAGATATACGTAGTCGGGCATGCCTTGACAATCTGGGAAGAGGTATTAACGTCCCGGCCCGAAAATTTTGCTAAATATCGATTCAACAATAGTTTACGGACACGCCAGGAGCCGTCACAAAGGTACAATGTAACACATGGTTAATCGCTTGGCTACCGCTTTGCACAATTTTCGCTGCGGTTGAGTCATCAACATGCAACAATTCTTATCCTGGGACCTGAGTACTGCATGCCTTCCAGCCGCAAAAAAGCCATCGTACGCAAGTTCACCCGCGAATGGGTTGCCGGATATCTGTTATTCGATGGGGTTTCTGCTGGTGGGTTTGTCCAAGCCGACGCGCTCGAAATACTAGCGCTTGACGGTAAGGTCATCGCGCTCAGCCTGGAGACCATCAAATGGGTCTGCTTCGTTCGCGACTTCAATTCCGGTGAACCCGCCAACCCCGAGCGCCTGATTCGCAAAACATTCGCCGGACGCCCTCGCACCGAAGGCCTCTTTCTCCGCGCCAAACTCACCGACGGCGATCTCATCGAGGGCATCGCTTCCAACGACCTCAGCCTCATCTCCGGCGAAGGAATCTTCCTCACCCCGCCCGACATCCGGTCAAACACTCAGCGCCTCTGGATTCCCGCAACCTCCCTCGCCGAACTCGAAGTTGTCGCCGTCATCGGCGGCGCCGCGAAGAAGAAATCAGCGCCGGCCAAGACAGAAGACAGGCAGGAGAGCCTCTTTTGAGCAGCGGGCGGAGCGGATCGCCAAACAAGCGGGCTGAGCTGACCCTGTACAATTTGCTCCATGAAGTTAGCCGAACTGGCGCTTGTGCTGGGCGCCGAATGTCATGGCGATGCGGACGCCGAGATCACCGGGGTCGCCGGTCTCGAAGAAGCTGGGCCCGGGCATATTACCTTCGTCGCCAACCCCCGATACGCCGCGCTGGCACGGACCACCAACGCCGCCGCCGTGCTTGTCACACCCGACTTCCCTGAAATTTCCACTCCTACCCTGCGCACCGCAAATCCCTATCTTGCCTTCGCCAAGGCCGTCCAGCTTTTTTACCGCGAGCCTGACTACGCGCCCGGAATCCACACCACCGCCGTCATTCATCCCACGGCCGTCATTGGCAGGAACGCCCACATTGGAGCCTGCGCTGTAGTCAGCGAAGGCGTGACCATCGGAGACGAAGCCACGTTGCTGCCTCATGTCGTCATCTATCCCCACGTCACCATCGGCGATCACTTCTTCGCGCACGCCCACTCCATCGTCCGCGAGCACTGCCGCGTCGGTGACAATGTTGTCCTCCAAAACGGAGCCATCATCGGTTGCGACGGCTTCGGCTTCGCCAAGGACGACGCCGGCGTCTGGCACAAGATCGTGCAGTCGGGCCCGACCATCCTCGAAGACTCTGTCGAAATCCAGGCCAACTCCACCGTTGACCGGGCCAGCGTGGGAGAAACGCGCATCGGCTCCGGAGTGAAGGTCGATAATCTCGTTCAGGTCGGCCACGGATCGAAGGTCGGCGCAAATACCCTGCTCTGCGCGCAGGTCGGCCTCGCCGGGTCGTCTGAGATCGGCAAGAATTCGATCCTCGCCGGCCAGGTTGGTGTCGCCGGACACTGCAAGCTCGGCGACGGCGTCATCATGACGGCGCAATCGGGTGTTTCGCATGACGTGCCGGCGGGTAAAATCATCAGTGGGTCCCCTGCGTTCGATAATCGCCAGTGGCTCAAGGCCACCGCCATCTTCAACCGCCTTCCTGACATCATCCGGCAGTTGCAGCGAAAACAGAGATCCGAAACTTAGGTAGGCTGGGCCCCGTAAGAAGATCATTCTGCGCCTTCCGCGCATCCAAGCAAACTTATGCCCGACGAAACAGAAAACGACATCGGCAACGGATTGCAGCTCGCCGTCGCAGACCCCATACGCGTGCTCCTGCTCGACGACCAGGTCGACAATCTTCTGTTGCGCTCCACGATCCTGCGCAAATACGGTTATCTCACGGAGACCGCGTCCACAATTGAGGAAGCTGTAAGCATGCTCGACCAGATCGACATTGCCGTTCTCGACTACCATCTGGGCGCAGGAAAGTTCGGCACTGAAGTCGCCTCCAGGCTGCGCGAGCAGCGCCCTGAGGTTCCCATCATCATTCTCTCTGCCACTCTCGAGCATCGCTTTGGCGGTGTGGAAGACATGCACCTGCTCAAGGGCTACAGCTCCGTTGACGACCTTCTCACTGCCCTGCGTTCTTTTGAAGCCAAGCGCAGGGGCAAGCCCGTCGTGGTCGACGCCCGCGACTTCTTCTACTCGCGTATCAATATGGCCATGGGAGAGGACGTCGTTGTCGAAATACTCGATGGCGAGGGCAACTGGCAATATGTGAATGAAGCCTGCGCCAAGCTACTCGAACGCCCGCGCGACTGGTTTCCCGGCCGCAATATGTTCGAGGAGATGCCTGAACTTGCCGCCGACTGGCGCGAAATCCTGCGCACCGTCGCCGA
Source organism: uncultured Acidobacteriota bacterium (assembly GCA_963735555.1). Lineage (GTDB taxonomy): Bacteria > Acidobacteriota > Terriglobia > Terriglobales > Acidobacteriaceae > Silvibacterium. The sequence continues at coordinate 111 of CAVTLP010000017.1, read as the reverse complement.
AAAGCGCGAAACCTACCTCGACCGCACCTATCGCGGCCTGCTCAACTTGCCGCGCAAAGGCGAAGAGTGGGTCTGGAACGTCCTCGCTTTCCCTATCACCCTGCACACCCG